>JAUYQZ010000049.1 GCA_030695415.1 Hylemonella sp. | reverse complement strand
CACGCAGCATCGTGTGGGGTGCAGCGTTTCTGGTGAATATCGGCATCTTCTTTCTTGGCTATCGTTGAACGACGCCCGGGCCTACCTGTCGTGCGATAGGTAGAAACCCGCTCCGTCGCACCCCTGATGCGCAAGGTGGGTGCTTGCGGCAAAATTGCTGCAACGCACAATAATTCAATCCACGCTTGTAGTGTCTCCCCTGATTTCCCGTCGCAGCGCCTTGGGCGCGCTGTCCTCCTCGGTTTTGGCGGCGCTGCTGCCTGCCCGGCCCGCCCGGGCCGCCATGCGGGTGACGTTGGCCGTAGGCGGCCGCGCGGCCTATGCCTTCCGCCACCTGCCGTTGACCGTGGCTGCACAGCTGGATTTCTTCCGCGCGGAGGGTGTGGAGATCACCTGGCTCGAATTCGCCAGCGACACCCTGGCCTTGCAGGCGGTGCAGGACGGTCTCGCCGACGTGGGCGCCATGGGCTACGAGGCCACGCTGCGCCCGCAGGAAGGCCGCCCGGCCGTGCGTTCGCTGGTGCTGCAGGGGCGTGCACCGCAGCTGGCGTTGGCCGTGTCAGCCCGTGCGTTGCCGCATTTCCGGTCGATGGAAGACCTGCGCCGCCGCAGAATTGGTGTTAACGAATTCGGCTCGCTGTCGCATGCCATGGCCAGCATGGCGCTGGCCCAGGCGGGTCTGCGCCCCGACGAGGTGGATTTTGTGGCCGTGGGCGAGGGCGTCGGCGCGCTCTCGGCCCTGCGCTCGGGCAAGGTGCATGCGCTCAGCCATGCCGACCCGGTCATGGCGCGACTAGAGCAGAAGGGCGAGGTGCGCGTGGTCAATGATGCGCGCAGCATGGCAGGGGCACAGGCCTTGTTTGGTGGGCTGATGCCCGGCGGCTGCCTGGTGGCTACGCCGCAGTTTCTGCAAAAGCACGCCAACGAGGCGCAGGCGCTGGCTAATGGCGTGGTGCATGCGCTCAAGTGGCTGCAGACGGCGGCGCCGGCCGATATCGTGCGCACCGTGCCGCCGGAGCAGCTGATGGGAGACCGGGGGCTTTACCTCTTGGCCCTGGCCCGGGTGCGCGAAGCCATCTCGCCCGACGGCATGATGCCCGATGGCGGGCCCGAGACTGCACTGCGCGTCTTGTCTGCCCTCGACCCGGCCATTGCACCCCGGCGCCCCGACCTTGCGCGCACCTACACCCAGGAATTCGCACGCAAGGCCAAGCAGAAATTCAGCGCGTGAAGCGTAATAACCAGTGGCGCGCCACCTCTCACAGGGCCGCGTTGGGCAGGTTATTCGTCGTTGCCCAACTGCGGTAGCGGAGAACCCTGGCCCAGCGTCAGCAGGCCCGACTTGGCGTAGGTCATCAGCTTGGCGCGCGTGTCCACGATGTCGAGGTTGCGCATGGTCAGCTGGCCGATGCGGTCCAGCGGCGTGAACGGCGCGTCTTCCACCTTCTCCATGCTCAGGCGCTCGGGCGCATAGGTCAGGTTCGCGCTCTCGGTGTTCATGATCGAGTAGTCGTTGCCGCGACGCAGTTCGAAGGTGACCTCGCCCGTGATGGCGCGCGCCACCCAGCGCTGCGCCGTTTCGCGCAGCATGATGGCTTGCGGGTCAAACCAGCGGCCCTGGTAGAGCAGGCGGCCGAGTTTGAGACCGTTGACGCGGTACTGCTCGATCGTGTCTTCGTTGTGGATGCCGGTGACCAGGCGCTCGTAGGCGATGAACAGCAGCGCCAGGCCGGGCGCTTCGTAGATGCCGCGGCTCTTGGCCTCGATGATGCGGTTCTCGATCTGGTCGCTCATGCCCAGGCCGTGGCGCCCGCCGATGCGGTTGGCTTCCAGGATCAGTTCCACCGGGTCATTGAACTGCACACCGTTGAGCGCAACCGGCTGGCCTTCCTCAAAGCGCACGGTGACTTCCTCGCGCTTGACGACCACATCGTCCTTCCAGAACGCCACACCCATGATGGGGTTCACGATCTTCATGCCGGAGTTGAGGTGCTCGAGGTCTTTCGCCTCGTGCGTGGCGCCCAGCATGTTGGAGTCGGTGCTGTAGGCCTTCTCGGCGCTCATCTTGTAGCCGAAGCCGTGTTGCGTCATGAAGGCGCTCATCTCGGCGCGCCCGCCCAGCTCGTCGATGAAGAGCTGATCCAGCCAGGGCTTGTAGATCTTCAGCGAGGGGTTGGTCAGCAGGCCGTAGCGGTAGAAGCGCTCGATGTCGTTGCCCTTGAAGGTCGAGCCATCACCCCAGATGTTGACATCGTCTTCCTTCATCGCAGCCACCAGCATGGTGCCGGTGACGGCACGGCCCAACGGCGTGGTGTTGAAGTAGGTGGCGCCGGCGGTCGTGATGTGGAAGGCGCCGGCTTGCAGCGCGGCGATGCCTTCGTGCGCGAGCTGGCGGCGGCAGTCGATCAGGCGCGCCAGCTTGGCGCCGTATTCCATGGCCTTGCGCGGGATGGCGTCGTAGTCCGGCTCGTCGGGCTGGCCCAGGTTGGCGGTGTAGGCATAGGGCTCGGCGCCCTTGAGCTTCATCCACAGCAGGGCGGCGCTGGTGTCCAGTCCGCCCGAGAAGGCGATGCCGACCTTCTGGCCAATGGGGAGGTTTTGCAGGATGGTGGCCATGGGATTAACCGAAGTGGCAGATGTAGTGGTAGGGCTCGGTGACGCGGATCTCGAAGCTCGAGTTGCCGGGCACGCTGAATTTGCTGCCGGCGGCCGACTTGACCCAGGCATCGCTGCCCTTGAGCTTGTACTCACAGCTGCCGGCCACGCATTCCATGATCTCGGGCGCGCCGGTGTTGAAGGTCAGGGTGGCGGGCAGGACCACGCCGACCGATTTCTTGGTGCCGTCGGCCAGGGTGATGCTGTGGCTGACGCACTTGCCGTCGAAATAGACATTGGCCTGGGTGGCGACGGCCACGCCGTTGTATTGCTGGGTCATGGTGTGGGGCTCTGTTTGCAGGGGCGAATCGGCGATTTTAAGGCAGCGGCTTACTTGAGGCGGCTCAACCAGTTGGCGGCGTCGAAGCCCACGCTCACATCCCGGGCGTTCCATTCAACCACCGGGCGTTTGATCACGCTGGCCTGGGCCAGCATCAGGGCGCGGGCGCTAGGGGCGTCGGTCACGGCGGCCTGGGTGGCTGCGTCCAGCTTGCGCCAGGTCGTGCCCTGGCGGTTCAGCAGCTTCTCCCAGCCGGCCGTGGCCAGCCAGTGGTCCAGGCGGGCCTCGGGCACACCCTGTTTCTTGAAATCGTGGAACTGCACCTCCACCTTCTGTTCTGCCAGCCAGGCGCGCGCCTTCTTGACCGTGTCGCAGTTGGGGATGCCGTAGAGGGTGATGGAGGTCTTCATGAAGGACAATTGTCGGATATGTCGAGCTTGAACACACTTTCCGACTGGCTGGCCCACTGCGAGCGCCTGCATCCCAAAACCATCGACATGGGCCTGGACCGGGTCAAGGCCGTGGCCCAGCGCATGGGCCTGCGCTTCGAGTGCCCCATCATTACCGTTGCCGGCACCAATGGCAAGGGCTCCACCTGCGCCATGCTGGAGTCCATCCTGGGCCAGGCCGGCTACCGTACCGGTGTGTACACCTCGCCGCACCTGGTGTATTTCGAGGAGCGCCTGCGCCTGCGTGGCGAGATGGTGAAGGCCGACGAACTGCTGCCCTGCTTCGCCCGCGTCGAGCAGGCGCGCACGGCCGACGGAGACGAGATCTCGCTGAGCTACTTCGAGTTCACCACCCTGGCCATTCTCGACTGCATCGCGAAGGCTGGCGTGGACGTGGCCGTCCTGGAGGTGGGGCTGGGGGGACGGTTGGACGCTGTCAACATCCTGGACGCCGACTGCGCCATCATCACCAGCATCGATCTGGACCACATGGAGCTATTGGGCCCGGACCGCGAAAGCATCGGGCGCGAGAAGGCCGGCATCATGCGCACCGGCCGGCCGGTCATCGTGAGCGACCCCATCCCGCCGCAAAGCGTGATCGATCATGCGTCGGACATCAACGCGGAGTTATGGCGCTTCGGCCGCGATTTCAATTACTCGGGCGACAAGCAGCAATGGAACTGGGCCGGCCGTGACCGGCGTTACAGCGGCCTGGCCTACCCGGCGCTGCGGGGCGCCAACCAGTTGGTCAATGCCTCTGGGGTGCTGGCCGCCCTCACGGCACTGCGCGAGACACTGCCGGTCACGGCGCAGGCCGTGCGCAATGGTCTGGCCTTCGTGGAGCTGCCCGGGCGCTTCCAGATCATCCCCGGCCAGCCCACCCTGGTGCTGGACGTGGCACATAACCCGCACTCGGTGGCGGCGCTGACCGCCAACCTGGACGCCATGGGCTACTACCCCACGACCCATGCCGTTTTCGGTGCCATGGCCGACAAGGACCTGGCGCCCATGTTGGCGCGCATCATGCCGCTGGTGGACCGCTGGTATTTCACCGACCTGCCCACGCCCCGCGCGGCCCGTGCGGCCGATCTGCAGGCCCGATGCCAGGCGCTGAATTCGCGCGTGGCCGACACGTCCACGCTCTTTGCGGACCCTCTGCAGGCCCTGCACGCGGCTGTCGCCGCGGCGGACCCCGCTGATAGAATCGTGGTCTTCGGATCGTTCTACACGGTCGGTGGCGTTCTGAAGGAAGGCGTGCCGCGCCTTCAAGCACAGCATCTCAAACCCTGAACCCGCAGCACATGGCCTTTTTCAAGTTCCGCAAGGGTGGCGACGAGCAGACGGCGCCTGTCGCGCAGCCAGAGAGCGTCGAGGTGCTGCGCCGGCGCGCCAAGAACCGGCTGATCGGGTCGGCCATCCTGGTACTGGTCGGGGTCATCGGTTTTCCGCTGCTCGTGGACAAGCAGCCAAGACAAGTGGCGGTGGATTTGCCCATCGAGATTCCCGACAAGACCAAGGTGCTCCCGCTCACAACGCCCGCGGCCTTGCCTGCGGCCGCTGTGACCGAAGCAGCGTCTGTGCCCTCGGCCGCAGCCTCGGGCCTCGTCACCGAGGCGCCTGCAGCGGCGGCCAAGCCATCGGCCAAACCGGCCCCGGCGGCAAAGGCCGAGACCAAGCCTGAGACCAAGGCCCCCAAATCCGAAGCCAGGACCGAGGTCAAGAAGACCGACGCCAAGGTGCCCGCCGAAGCTCGCTACGTGGTGCAGGTTGGTTCCTTCGCCGACGAGAACCGGGCGCGGGAAACGCAAAGCAAGGTCGGGCGCGCCGGCTTCAAGAACTACACCCAGACCGTGGAAACCAAGGACGGCAAGCGCGTGCGCGTGCGGGCCGGGCCCTTTGCCAGCAAGGCCGAGGCCGAGCGCGCGGCCGAACAGCTCAAGAAGCTCGACCTGCCGGGCACGGTGCTGAGCCTGTAAGACATGGCTCTGGCCGCACTCGACTGGATTTTCATCGTGGCCTTGCTGGCCTCGATCGGCCTGGGCGTCTGGCGCGGTTTTGTCTACGAGGTGATGTCGGTGCTGAACTGGCTGCTGGCCTTCGTGCTGGCCCAATGGCTGGGCGCCGATGTCGGCCGCCACTTGCCGATCGACACCAGTTCGGAGGCCCTGGTCCAGGTCATCGGTTTTGTGCTGGTCTTCGTGACGTCCGTTTTCATTGGCGGCTTGGTCGTGTGGGGCATACCGAAGTTGATTGAGCAGGCTGGCCTGCGCCCGGTGGACCGGGTGCTTGGTGGTGTATTTGGTCTGCTGCGTGGGTTCATCCTGTTGCTGGTGGCCGCGGTGCTGGTGCTGATGTCGCCGCTGAAGAACCAGGGTTGGTGGCGCGAGGCCAGGGCCGCGCAGGCCTCGGTGGATGCGCTGAAAGTGCTCAAACCGGTGCTGCCGCAAGGTGTGGGAAAGTATTTGCCCTGAATGGACAGGGCCCGCGCACGGACAGGCCGTGCGCACCCGACTGGAAGTAAAACTATGTGTGGAATCGTCGGCGTTGTCAGCAACGCACCCGTCAATCAGCTGATCTATGACTCGCTGCTGCTCTTGCAGCACCGCGGGCAGGATGCGGCCGGCATCGTGACGCAGCAGGAGCGCAAGTTCTTCATGCACAAGGCCAAGGGCATGGTGAAGGATGTGTTCCGCACGCGCAATATGCGTGCGCTGCCCGGCAACTGCGGCCTGGGCCAGGCGCGCTACCCGACGGCGGGCAATGCCTACAGTGAGGAAGAGGCCCAGCCCTTCTACGTCAACGCGCCCTTTGGCATCGTGCTGGTGCACAACGGCAACCTGACCAACGCTCAGGCGCTCAAGGCCGATCTGTTCAATACCGATCATCGCCACCTCAACACCGAGAGCGACTCCGAGGTGCTGCTCAACGTACTGGCCGACGAGATGGACAAGGCCACCCGCGGCAAGCCGCTGCGGGTCGGTGATCTATTCACGGCCGTGCGTCAGATGCACAAGCGCCTGCGCGGCTCGTATGCGGTCATCGCACTCATTGCCGGCCACGGCGTACTGGCCTTCCGCGACCCCTACGGCATCCGGCCGCTGTGCATGGGCCGCAGCCCGGACGGGACGGTCATGCTGGCCAGCGAGTCCGTGGTGCTGGAAGGAACTGGCCATGTGTTTGAGCGCGACATCGCCCCCGGCGAGGCCATCTTCGTGGACCTGGAAGGCCGCGTCAGCGCCCTGCAGTGCGCCGATCTGCCAAGCCTGCATCCCTGCATCTTCGAATACGTCTACCTCGCGCGTCCCGACTCGGTCATGGACGGCATCTCGGTCTACCAGGCGCGTCTGAACCTGGGCGAGACCCTGGCGAAGCGTGTGATCTCCACCGTTCCTCCGAGCGAGATCGACGTGGTGATCCCCATCCCCGAGTCGAGCCGCCCCAGTGCCATGCAACTGGCGCAGCTGCTGGGCCTGCCCTACCGTGAGGGATTCGTGAAGAACCGCTACGTGGGCCGCACCTTCATCATGCCGGGCCAGGCTGTGCGCAAGAAAAGCGTGCGTCAGAAGCTCAACGTGATTGGCAGCGAGTTCAAGGGCCGCAATGTGCTGCTGGTGGACGACTCCATCGTGCGCGGCACCACCAGCCGCGAGATCGTGCAGATGGCACGCGAGGCCGGTGCCAACAAGGTCTACATGGCCAGCGCTGCACCGCCGGTGCGTTTTCCCAACGTCTACGGCATCGATATGCCCACGGTGGAAGAACTGGTGGCGCACGGCCGTACCGTGGAAGAGGTGCGCCAGATCATTGGCGCCGATGCGCTGATCTACCAGGATGTGGATGCCATGAAGCATGCCATCGGCAAGCTCAACACCAAGATCAGCGGTTTCGACGCCTCGTGTTTCGATGGTGTCTACGTGACCGGTGATATCCAGGCCGAGGACATTGCGCGCATGAATGCCAACCGCGTCAGAGGGGGAGAGGACGACGCCGATACCTCGCGCCTGGCCCTCCCCAACCACCAGGTGGAGTGAGCGCATGAGCCGCAAATCCCTGCCCGAGAACCTGCACCTGGACACGCGGGCGGTGCGCGAGGCCGTGGCCAAGAGCCAGCATGGTGAAAACTCCGAGGCCTTGTACCTGACCAGCAGCTTCGTGCAGCCCGATGCAGCGACGGCGGCGCGTCGCTTCGCGGGCGAGGAGGAGGGATACATCTACTCGCGTTTCACCAACCCGACCAACGCCAGCATGGAGCAGCGTCTGGCGGCGCTGGAGGGCACCGAAGCCTGTATCGGCACCAGCTCCGGGATGGCCGCCATCCTGCTCTTGTGCATGGGCCTGCTCAAGGCGGGCGACCACGTGATCTGCTCGCGTTCGGTGTTCGGCTCCACCATCAAGCTGATTGCGGGTGAGTTCGGGAAGTTTGGTGTGCAGAGCAGTTTCGTCTCCCAGACCGATGTGGCGGAGTGGCAGGCTGCAGTGAAGCCGAACACGAAACTGCTGTTCGCCGAAACGCCGACCAACCCGCTGACCGAGGTCTGTGACATCCGTGCCCTTGCCGACGTGGCCCATGCCGCGGGCGCCCTGCTGGCCGTGGACAACTGCTTCTGCTCGCCCGCGCTGCAGCAGCCCGCCAAGCTGGGGGCCGATCTGATCATTCACTCGGGCACCAAGTACCTGGACGGGCAGGGACGTGTGGTGGCCGGCGCCATCTGCTGCTCGAAAAAGCTCATCGACGAGAAGTTCATGCCGGTCATGCGAAGCGCCGGCATGAGCCTGTCGCCCTTCAACGCCTGGGTCGTGCTCAAGGGCATGGAGACGCTCGGGATACGCATGCACGCGCAGAGCGACAACGCGCTCGCCCTGGCCAGCTGGCTGGAGCAGCACCCCAAGGTGGCGCGGGTCCACTATCCGGGCCTCAAGTCTCATCCACAGCACGCCCTCGCGCTGCGCCAGCAAAGCGGCAAGGGCGGGGCGGTGCTCTCTTTCGATGTCAAGACCGGCGATGTCGAGCAGGCACGCAAGCATGCCTTCCATGTGATCGACCAGACCCGCGTGATGTCCATCACCGCCAACCTGGGCGACACCAAGACCACCATCACCCACCCGGCCAGCACCTCGCATGGGCGCCTGACCGAAGAGCAGCGCCTGGCCGCCGGCATCGGGCAGGGCCTGATCCGCGTGGCGGTGGGCCTGGAGCACATCGACGATCTGAAGGCCGACCTCGCGCGCGGCCTGGATACTTTGGTTTGAGTAATTGCCCGTTCGGGCTGAGCCTGTCGAAGCTCGTCGACGCGCTCAGGGCGAACGGTGCTTGTTGAGCTATCTATGACACAACGCGTCCGTACCCGCTTTGCCCCGTCTCCGACGGGCTTCATCCACCTCGGCAACATCCGCTCGGCGCTCTACCCCTGGGCTTTCGCGCGCGCGACGGGCGGCGACTTCATCCTGCGCATCGAAGACACCGACCTGGACCGATCCACCCAGGCCGCCGTCGACGTGATCATCGAAGGGATGGCCTGGCTGGGCCTGACGTACGACGAAGGCCCGTTCTACCAGATGCAGCGCATGGCGCGCTACAAGGCCGTGCTGGCCGAACTGCAGGCTGCCGGCCATGTCTACCCCTGCTACATGAGCGTCGAAGCGCTCGATGCCCTGCGCGAGCGCCAGATGGCCAGCAAGCAGAAACCGCGCTACGACGGCACCTGGCGCCCCGAGCCTGGCAAGGCGCTGCCAGCCGTTCCTGAAGGTGTCCAGCCGGTGCTGCGGTTCAAGAATCCGCAGGGCGGCGCGGTTGTGTGGGACGACAAGGTCAAGGGCCGCATCGAGATCAGCAACGATGAACTCGATGACCTGGTGATCGCGCGTCCCGACGGCACGCCGACCTACAACTTCTGCGTGGTGGTCGACGACATCGACATGGCGATCACCCACGTGATCCGCGGCGACGACCACGTGAACAACACGCCGCGACAGATCAATATCTTCAAGGCGCTGGGCAAGGAGCCGCCGGTCTACGCCCACCTGCCCACGGTGCTCAATGAGCAGGGCGAGAAGATGAGCAAGCGCAACGGCGCCAAGCCCGTCACCCAGTACCGTGAGGAAGGCTACCTGCCCGACGCCATGGTGAACTACCTGGCCCGCCTGGGCTGGAGCCACGGCGACGATGAGATCTTCAGCCGCCAGCAGTTCCTGGAGTGGTTCGACCTGGATCACCTCGGTCGCAGTGCGGCGCAGTTCGACGAGGCCAAGCTGCGCTGGGTCAATGCCCAGCACATGAAGGCCCTGGCTGACGAAACCCTGGCACCACTGGTGGCCGAGCAGCTGAAGAAACGCGGCATCGTCGCCGATGAACGCCTGCCGCGCATCTGTGGCCTGTTCAAGGACCGTTGCGACACCATCGTGGTCCTGGCCGACTGGGCCCAAGCCTTCTATGGTGACGTCGAACCGAAAGCCGGGGACATCGCCCAGCATGTGACGGAGGCGGTCAGGCCCGCACTGGCCCAGCTCCAGGCCAAGCTGTCCGCCTGCGCCTGGGACAAGGCCAGCATCGCGGCTGCCATCAAGGAGGTGCTTGCCGCCACCGGCCTGAAAATGCCGCAGCTGGCCATGCCGGTGCGTGTATTGGTGCTGGGCACGCCCCAGACCCCCTCGCTGGATGCCGTGCTGGAGCTGCTGCCCCGCGAAAAAGTTCTGGCCCGTTTGCAAAGGGCCTGAATTTCAGCTTATAATTTGAGGCTCGACGCGATGGTCTTGAAAGAGAGCATCGAAGCGAAATGGGGGTATAGCTCAGCTGGGAGAGCGCTTGCATGGCATGCAAGAGGTCATCGGTTCGATCCCGTTTACCTCCACCAATTTCGCATCGAGATGGAAATCAGTCCAGGTTACGACCCTATCGTCTAGAGGCCTAGGACATCACCCTTTCACGGTGAGTACCGGGGTTCGAATCCCCGTAGGGTCGCCAAGTTTTGCAGCACTTGGTCTGTTTGCCAAAGGCACGCAGACAAACGTTGCTACCACGTGGAGTGGTAGTTCAGTTGGTTAGAATACCGGCCTGTCACGCCGGGGGTCGCGGGTTCGAGTCCCGTCCACTCCGCCAAAAACAAAAAGCCGCTGCATGAAAATGCAGCGGCTTTTTTCTTGCCGTCATCCGCGCGACGTGCGCGTCGCTCAGGACGTCACACTCCGGGCGAGTTCCGCCGCGCGCTGTTCGATGGCCAGCAGCAGGCGCGCGACGTTCTGCGAACTTTTCAGGTCGCCAGCGTCCAGCAGCAAAGCAGCAGCGCGAGCCAATGCCTCGATCTCTTTCGCGGCATCTTCGATGGAGGGATGGGTGGTTTGTGTCATGGCTTGCTCAGCGTTCTGTCCCGAGTGCCGGGAAGCTCCCCCCGATTTTGCTGTGTGCGCTGCAGAGTTCAACGGACGGCCCCGCTTTTTCCTTTCAACAATGCGTCAAAAGTCACGCCGGATGCAGAAGGAATACGACGAAGGCGGCTTGCTTCCTCGACGGTGAACCGCTACATGGCATTGGTTCGGTCCATTCTTCGTCGTGCCTGCTACGACTGGGAGTGGACAGACCGGGTGCCCAAAGTCGGCATGATGCGGCAGGCAGAGGGGCGGGTGCGATCCCTGACGCGGGAAGAGTTCGTCAGACTGTTGGCTGAGTTGCCGCCACATTTGGCGGATATGGCACGCTTTTCTGTTGCTACTGGTCTACGGCAGGCAAACGTGAAGCGTCTACAGTGGAAGCAAATTAGCTTGGAGCGTCGGCATCTCTGGATCGCCGCTGATCAACATAAGAACGGAAAAGCCCATGCTTTCCCGTTGAATTCGGCTGCGATGGAGGTGTCGCTCAAACGGCAGGCCGATCACTCGATCTATGTTTTGTCTACGAGGGGATGCCAGTTGAGCAGGTGAGTACGAAAGCATGGCGGTCTGCTCTTAAGCGTGCGGGGATTGAGAAATTCCGCTGGCATGATCTTCGACACACTTTTGCGACTTGGCATAGAGAGGCGGGAACGCCCACCTACGAGTTGCAACGTTTAGGCGGATGGAAAACGCAATCGATGGTGGAGCGGTACGCGCATGTTGCGCCGGGGGGCTTGCTGTTGGCGGCAAACTGTCTTGATGCCATCATTGCAGGTTAGTGGTTGGTTTTGGGTGTCAATACGTACTGGAGGGGAGTTATGGAATACCTTCGATTGCTGATTGAATTAGCGGAAAAAATACCTGCAACGTTCTGGGGTGTGGTTGTTGGGTCGTTCTTTTCTATCGTTGGCGTTGCGGCGACCAACCGTGCGAGTTTCAAGCGGATGAGCGCGCAATTCGATCATGAGCAAAGGCTAAAAACGTTAGAGCGAGAAATGTCTCTTCGGAAGGACATATATCTTGCATTAGCAGAGGCCGTTAATTCTGCGATTCAGGACACATATCGCTTTGCAAATCTTGAGATCCCTCACGTTGACGTCACCAAGAGTTACGTAGAAAGATCTTTCGCTATAGCTAAGGTTCACGTAATTGGGCGGACTGAGACGATCCAAGCGCTTGCGATTTTTTCGCGAGAAGTCAACGCGGTGTTTTACAAGTTGTGGGCGAGGCGACACTTGGCGTTTCAAGTTAAAGAGCAAATTTCTCAGATAGATCGGCAACTTTCTGAGATAAACGCTGAGAGGCAGAAATACATCGCCCTTTCAAAACAGTTCAATCTTGAAGGTGAAACTTCCCAGCAAAAATGGAAGGTGATTACCGAAAATTTTGAGGCTGAGGGCAAACGAGCAAATTCGCTCGTTGAAGAGCGTGGGCGCCTGATTCAAGTACTGAACGAGGCTTCGTACAGATTGACTCACGAGTGCTCGGAGGCAGCATCATCACTTGGCCTCGTTTTGTTGCCGCTCGTGAAGGCGGTAAGAGAAGAGCTTGATCTCCCGCTTGATCTTGACGTATATCGCGCTTTGCAGGAGGAAAGCGCCGAACGGCAACGTCAATCCTTAGAGGCTTTCCTCCGCGAACTTGGGGTGACACAGCCTAAACCCGGTGCAGCGCCTCAGGCTTGATTTCTCTATGTGGAATAGAATAATTCGGTCAGTTACGCGCTAGCTACGAAAAAACCCCGCAGACCATGACAGCCTGCGGGGTTTCAGAGTGGTGCCGGAGAGATGAATCGAACACCCGACCTTCTCATTACGAATGAGCTGCTCTACCGACTGAGCTACACCGGCGAAGCCAAAATTATACCTTGGCGTGGTAGGCCGTGACCCGCTCCACCTCGTTCTTCGAGCCCAGGATCACGCTGACGCGCTCGTGCAGACTGGTGGGCTGGATGTCCAGGATGCGCTGGCGGCCGTTGGTGGCGGCGCCAGCGGCCTGCTCCACGAGCCAGCTCATGGGATTGGCTTCATACATCAGGCGCAGCTTGCCGGGTTTGTTCGGCTCGCGCTTGTCCCAGGGGTACATGAAGACGCCGCCGCGCGTCAGGATGCGGTGCACATCGGCGACCATGGAGGCGACCCAGCGCATGTTGAAGTCCTTGGCGCGAGGACCTTCCTTGCCTTGCAGGCACTCGTCGATGTAGCGCTTCACGGGCTCGTCCCAGTGGCGCATATTGCTCATGTTGATCGCGAATTCTTTGGTGTCGGCGGGGATCTGTACGTTTTCCTGCGTCAGTACGAAGGAGCCCTGCTCGCGGTCCAGCGTGAACATGGCCACGCCGTCACCGACCGTCAGCACCAGGGTGGTCTGCGGGCCGTAGACGCAGTAGCCGGCCGCCACCTGCTGGCTACCTCTCTGCAGGAAATCCTTTTCGCTGACCGGCTCGACCATCGTGGGGTTGTCGTTGCCCTTCTTGAGCACCGAGAAGATGGTGCCAATGCTGACGTTCACGTCGATATTGCTGGAGCCGTCCAGGGGATCGAAGAGCAGCAGGTATTCGCCCTTGGGGTAGCGGTTGGGCACGACGTAGATGCTGTCCATCTCTTCCGAGGCCATCGCCGCCAGGTGGCCGCCCCATTCGTTGGCCTCGATCAGCACCTCGTTGGCGATGATGTCCAGCTTCTTCTGCACCTCGCCCTGCACGTTCTCGCTGCCGGCCGTGCCGAGTACGCCGCCGAGTGCGCCCTTATTGACGGCCTGGCTGATGCTCTTGCAGGCACGCGCCACCACTTCCAGCAGCAGGCGCAGCTCGGACGGGATATGGCCGTCGATGCGTTGCTGCTCGACGAGGTAGCGGGTGAGGGAGATCTTGGAACTCATGGCGGTCCTCTTTGTGGGTATCAATCTGCCAGCGCGCGGGTCACGACTTCGCGCACGTCGTTGCTCAGGTCGGGTTTGGCGGCCACGCGGGTGATGGCTTCGCGGGCGGCGGTACGGTAGGGCTCGGCCAGCTTCTTCCAGCGGTCCAGCGCACGCGCCAGGCGGGCGGCGACCTGCGGGTTGATGCCGTCGAGCTCCAGCACGCGTTCGCTCCAGTAGACGTAACCCGCGGCATCAGCGCGGTGGAAGGCGCCGGGGTTGGCGCTGCAGTAGCTGAAGATCAGGCTGCGCGCGCGGTTGGGGTTGCGCAGATTGAAGTCCGGGTGGCTCATGAGCTGGCGCACGGCCGGCAAGACCTGACCGCCCCGGTCGCTGCTCGCGGCCTGCAGGGCAAACCATTTGTCCAGCACCAGGGCCTCGTCCTTGAACAGGGCATGGAAGCGCGCGAGCGCCTGAGCTGCCAGTTCGTGGCCGCTGTTGACCAGGGCGCCCAAGGCGTTGAAGCGGTCCGTCATGTTGCCGGCGTCCTTGAAACGCTGGTAGGTCTTGCCGGGCCAGATCACGTCACCGGTCTCGCGTGCGGCCAGGCATAGCATGGTGAGGGCCAAGCCACTGAGGGCCCGGCGGCCCGAGGACAGGGCGTCCGGGCGATAGGCGCCGGTGACCTGGTGTTCCTCATAGGCCCAGGCCCAGTCGTGTCGCAATTCCAGCGCCAGCTGCTGTCGCATGGACTCCCGCACGGCGTGGATGCGTTGCGGGTCCACCACGTCCAGCTGCTCGGCCATATAGGTCTCGGCGGGCAGGGTGAGAACAAGCTCCTTGAAGGCGGCGTCCAGCGTGGGGTGGCGCAACACCTGGCGCATGGCGTCGATGTAGGCGGCGTCCAGCACCTTGGCCTCGCCGGGCTGGGCGTGGCCGCGGATGAAGGCCAGCGCGCGCTTGACGGCCAGGCGCTGGCCGGCTTCCCAGCGGTTGAAGGGGTCGGTGTCATGCGCCAGCAGGGCCAGCAGCTGCGCGTCGCTGTAGTCGTAGGCCAGCACCACCGGGGCGCTGAAGCCACGCAGCAGGGAGGGCACGGGTTCGGCGTCCACGTTGATGAAACGCAGCGTCTGGCTGCTCTCGGTCAGCACGATGGTGCGCGAGCTGGGGCCGGGCTCGGCCTCGCCCTCCAGCTGCAGCGGCAGCGAGCGGCCGTCGGCGGTGACCAGGCCCAGGCTGACCGGGATGACGAAGGGCTCTTTCGCCGTCTGGCCCGGGGTGGGTGCGCAGGACTGGCTCAGGGTCAGCGTGTAGCTGCGGGTGGCAGCGTCGTAGTGCGTGGTGGCACCCAGGCGCGGCGTGCCAGCCTGGCTGTACCAGCGCTTGAACTGCGGCAGCAGGCGGGCCAGCTCGGAGCCGGGGTTGGCGTCGGCGATCGCCTGGGTAAAGTCGTCGCAGGTCACGGCCTGGCCGTCATGGCGCTGGAAGTACAGGGCCATCCCCTTGGCAAAACCTTCGCGGCTCGTCAGCGTCTGCTGCATGCGCACGACTTCGGCGCCCTTCTCGTAGACCGTGACGGTGTAGAAATTGTTGATCTCGATGTAGGAATCCGGTCGCACCGGGTGCGCCATCGGGCCGGCGTCCTCGGGGAACTGGGCGGTGCGCAGCACGCGCACGTCTTCGATGCGCTTGACGGCGCGGGCCGACAGGTCGCCCGCCAGGTCCTGGCTGAACTCCTGATCGCGAAAGACGGTCAGGCCTTCCTTGAGGCTCAACTGGAACCAGTCGCGGCAGGTGACGCGGTTGCCGGTCCAGTTGTGGAAATACTCATGGCCCACCACGCTTTCGATGTTGGCGTAGTCGCCATCGGTAGCGGTGGCCTGGTTGGCCAGAACGTACTTCGTGTTGAAGATGTTCAGGCCCTTGTTCTCCATGGCGCCCATATTGAAGTCGCTGGTGGCGACGATCATGAAGCGCTCCAGGTCCAGCTGCAGATTGAAGCGCGCCTCGTCCCAGGCGACAGACGCCATGAGGGAGTTCATGGCGTGCTCGGTCTTGTCCAGGTCGCCCGGGCGCACATAGACCTGCAGCAGGTGGTCCTGGCCGTTGCGCGCGGTGATGCGCTGTTCGCGCGCCACCAGCTTGCCGGCCACCAGGGCGAACAGGTAGCAGGGCTTGCGGTGCGGATCGACCCATTTGGCAAAGTGGCGTCCGTCTCCCAGCTCGCCCTGTTCAACCAGGTTGCCGTTGGACAGCAGCACCGGGTACTTGCGCTTGTCGGCGCGCAGGGTCACGGTGTAGCTGGCCATCACGTCGGGGCGGTCCAGGAAGTAGGTGATGCGACGGAAGCCCTCGGCTTCACATTGCGTGAAGAAGGAGTCGTTGCTCACGTACAGGCCCATGAGCTTGGTGTTCTTCACCGGGGTGCAGGTGGTGAAGATCTCCAGCTCGAAAGGGGCCTCGCCCCCGGGCAGGTTCTCCAGCAAGAGCTGGTTGCCATCCATCTTGAAGCTGGTGCCCTGGCCGTTGACCAGCACGCGCGCCAGGTTCAGCTCCTCGCCGTCCAGGCGCAGCGGCTGACCCGCCACGGCCGGGTTGCGGCGCAGCGTCATCTTGTTGAGCACGCGGGTCTTGGCCGGGTCGAGGTCGAAACTCAGGTCGACCGTGTCGATCCAGTAGGCCGGGGCGGCGTAGTCTTCGCGCCGGATGACGTGGGCTTGTCCTTCACGCATAGGGATTCCTTAAACGCCTTGTTTGAGCGAGGCTTCGATGAAGGGGTCGAGGTCGCCGTCCAGCACTTTCTGGGTGGCCGAGGTCTCGTAGTTGGTGCGCAGGTCCTTGATGCGGCTCTGGTCCAGCACGTAGCTGCGGATCTGGTGGCCCCAGCCCACGTCGGTCTTGGTGTCTTCCAGCTTCTGCTGCTCTTCCTGGCGCTTGCGCATCTCATGGTCGTACAGGCGGCTGCGCAGGCGTTTCCAGGCCACGTCGCGATTGCTGTGCTGGCTGCGGCCGTCCTGGCACTGCACCACGATGCCGGTGGGGATGTGCGTCAGGCGCACGGCCGAGTCGGTCTTGTTGATGTGCTGGCCGCCGGCGCCGCTGGCGCGGAAGGTGTCGGTGCGCACGTCGGCCGGGTTGATATCGATCTCGATGGTGTCATCGATCTCCGGGTAGACGAAGACGCTGGCAAAGCTGGTGTGGCGACCACCCGAGCTGTCGAACGGCGACTTGCGCACCAGGCGGTGAACGCCGGTCTCGGTGCGCAGCAGGCCGAAGGCGTAGTCGCCCTCGACCTTGATGGTGGCGCTCTTGATACCTGCGGTGTCGCCCGGGGTCTCGTCTTCCACCGTGGCCTTGAAGCCCTTGCGCTCGGCGTACTTGAGGTACTGACGCAGCAGCATGCTGGCCCAGTCGCAGGCTTCGGTGCCGCCGGCGCCGGCCTGGATGTCCAGGAAGGCGGGCAGGGGGTCGGCCGGGTTGTTGAACATGCGGCGGAATTCCAGCTTCTCCACGATCTCGGAAAGCTTGGCTTCTTCGGCCGAGATGGTCTGCAGGCCGGCCTCGTCGCCTTCTTCCTTGCTCATCTCGTAGAGCTCGGAGTTGTCGGAGAGTTCGCTGGTGAGCTTGTCCAGCGTGACGACCACGTCGTCCAGAGCCTTCTTTTCGCGGCCGAGTTCCTGGGCGCGCTTGGGGTCGTTCCAGACCGTGGGGTCTTCCAGCGAGGCGTTGACCGTCCTCAGCCGTTCAGCTTTGGCATCGTAGTCAAAGATACCTCCGGAGCTCGACCGTGCGCTGGCTCAGGTCGGTCAGTTTGGTGCCGATGGCATTGATTTGTTCTGCGTCCATGATGGGGAATCCTGTCTGTGTTCTGTGGGGTGGGCGGTCTGCCGGTGGGCCGTGGGGATGGCCCGTAACCCGCGATTTTAGGCTTTCCCCCGAAGCCGGGGGGCATTCATCGGCCGGCCGGCCCCTGGAAGCTGTGGCTGTAGCCCATGACCACGCCGGCTGTGCCGAGCAGCATGAGGTTGAGGGAGCCGTTGGCGCTGACCTTGTAGACCAGGGAGGGGATGATGCCGGGAGAGAAACCGTTCCAGTTCAAAGGTACCTTGTCCGCGTAATCACCCGTGTAGCCGTAGATGATGCCGGCCGAAACCTTGAGCGAGAGATTGGGTTCGCCCAGCAGGTCGTGCCAGTGATAGCCGGCGTAGGCATAGGCCGAGGGCTGGCCGAAGGAGTTGCGGAACAGGGCCAGACCGACCAGTTGCTCACGGTCCAGATACTGTTCCAGCGACATCACGAAGGCATATTTGTGCTCGGGGTCGTCACGCCAGTGGTAGACGACAGGCGCGACGGTGAGGGTGAGTGGGTAGGCAGCAGCGGGGGCTGGCGTCACGGCTTCAGCCTGCGGCGTGGTCGCGAGGCTGTCGACTGTCTGGGCGAGGCTGAGGCCGGGCCAGAGCAGAGCCCAGACGAGCAGGAAAGAGCTTGTTGGAAAGTGCATGAGGTGCGAACAGGCCTAGGTGGCCAGGAAGTTCTCGATCTCTTGCGCCAGTTGCCCGGGCTGGTCGTGGTGCAGCATGTGGCCAGCATCCTGGATCAGGGCCTGCCGCAAGTGGGGCACGCTCTTGAGGCGTTCGTGAAACTCTGCCAGCTTGTACTTGCCTTGCCACCACTGCTCCATTTGGTTGTCGCTGGCTTCCACCGACAGCACCGGGGCCGTGATCTGGCTGAAGCAGGCCAGTACCTCGTCCACCCGGTAAAGCTGCGCGTTGACGATCTTGTGCGCGGCGTCGCCCAGGATCTCCCACTGGCCCTGCGCATTCGGGCGGGCCCAGTGGAGCGCCAGCCATTGCGCCTTGTCCTCCCCCAGTCGCGGGTTGGTCTTCATGAGGCGGCGCGCCACACCGTCGGCGTCGGCATAGCTCTTCAAGGCCAGCTCGCCGCGGTGCAGCGTCTTGAGCTCGTCCATCCACTTGGCATAGCGCTTGGGGGCCTGCTCCGGGCGGGTGGCCGGCATGCCGAAGCCTTCCAGGTTGACCAGGCGGCGGATGCGCTGCGGGCGCACGCCGGCATAGAGCATCACCACATTGCCGCCCATGCTGTGGCCGACCAGATCCACCGGGCGTTCGCCGGCGTAGTGGTCGAGCAGACCGTCCAGGTCGGCCAGGTAGTCCGGGAACCAGTAGTTGTCGTGGCCCGGATATATGGCCCCCACGCTTGGCACTTCGTGTCCTCGCTGCCCCCCGGGGGGGCCCTCGCCACCTTGGGGCGGCCCGGCGGTGGCGAGCCCAGTCAGGCCAAAACCGCGCCAGTCGGCGGCGATGATGGTTCGACCCTGCACGAAAGCCGGGCTGAGGGCGTCGACCATGAACTGCCAGGACGCAGCCACGTCCATCCAGCCATGCATGAGCACCAGGGGGGGCTGGGTGGATTCGGCATCGCCCCAGCGCAGGACGTGGTACTTGAGATTGCGGACCGGGGTAAATTCGCTGCGGGAGGGGCGTCGGACTTGGTACATTTGCTTGGGGTGCCGTTCGCACATGGGATATGCGTGTGAACAAGAGCCACATCATACGGAGACACAGCATGGCGACCAGTCGACATCGTGACAATTACGAGCCTTTACACAAGGGGTTCCGCTGGCGGGTGCCCCAGGAATTCAATATCGCCGAGGTGTGCAGCCGGCGCTGGGCGCAGGCGGCCGACGCCGGCCAGCGCATCGCCATCCATGCGGACGGGCCCGGCCTGCAGGCGCGTGCCCATAGCTACGCCGAGCTGCAGCACCAGGCCAACCGCCTGTCGAACGCGCTGGTCCAGTTACGTGTCAGGCCGGGAGACCGCGTGGCCATCGTGCTGCCGCAGCGCTTCGAGACGGCCGTGGCCTATATGGCCGTCTTGCAGATGGGTGCCGTGGCCATGCCTCTGTCCACGCTCTTCGGTCCCGAGGCGCTGGAGTTCCGCCTGAACGACAGCGGGGCCGCGGTCCTGATCTGCGACGACGCGGCCATCGTCAACATCCAGAACATCCGCGGTGAGTGCGAGGCCTTGCGCCACGTGATCGGCGTGGGTGACAGCGCCAGCGGTGATGCGGGGGGTGGTGCCGCCGGCATGGCCGACCTGGATTACAGCGTCCTGCTGGCCGGACATCCTGCGCAGTACGCACCGGTGACTACGCTTGCCGACGACCCGGCCGTGCTGATCTACACCAGCGGCACCACGGGCAATCCGAAGGGGGCCTTGATCCCGCATCGCGCGCTGATCGGCAACCTGACGGGTTTCATCTGCAGCCAGAACTGGTTCGGCTTCGACCCGGCCGCCAGTGGGCCACTGCCGGCCCTGCCCGAGCCCGGGCACCCCAGCGTCTTCTGGTCGCCCGCGGACTGGTCTTGGACTGGCGGCTTGATGGACGCGCTCCTCCCCTCGCTGTATTTCGGCCGCCCCATCGTGGCCTGGAACGGCCGCTTCAGCCCGCAGGTGGCTTTCGAGCTGCTGCAGAAGTACGAGGTGACGCACACCTTCCTGTTCCCTACCGCGCTCAAGGCCATGATGAAGGCCTTCCCGCAACCGAAGAAGTTCTTCAAGCTCAGGCTGCAGGCCATCATGAGCGCGGGCGAAGCGGTGGGCGATGCGGTGTTCGACTACTGCCAGCGGCAACTGGGTGTGACGGTGAACGAGATGTTCGGTCAGACCGAGGTCAACTACATCGTCGGCAACTGTTCGATCTTCTATCCGGCCAAGCCCGGCAGCATGGGCAAGGCCTACCCGGGTCATCGGGTGGCGGTGATTGACGAGCGGGGCCGCGAATGCGCCGCCGGCTCGATCGGCGAAGTGGCGATCCACCGCCGCGACATGCATGGCGACGCCGACCCGATCTTTTTCCTGGGCTACTGGAAGAACGAGGCCGGCACGAGCGACAAGTACACCGGCGACTGGTGCCGCACCGGTGACCTGGCGTTGCGTGACGCCGACGGCTACCTCTGGTACCAGGGCCGTGCGGACGACATGTTCAAGGCTGCGGGTTACCGCATCGGCCCGGGCGAGATCGAGAACTGCCTGCTCAAGCATTCCGCCGTGGCCAACGCTGCCGTGGTGCCCAAGCCGGATGCCGAGCGCGGTGCCTTGGTGAAGGCCTATGTGGTGCTAACCGCCGAGGCGGTGGCCGAGCGCGGCGAAGAACCCGTTTCGCGCAGCGCGTGGGAGACGCGCCTCATGATCGACTTGCAGCGGCACGTGAAGGGCAAGCTGGCGCCCTACGAGTACCCCAAGGAGATCGAGTTCCTCGATGCCCTGCCCATGACCACCACCGGCAAGGTGCAGCGCCGCGTGCTGCGCCTGCGCGAGGAGGAACGCGCGCGACAGGCGGGGATCTTGCCGGCTGCGTAAACTCGCTGCCATCCCTTTCACAAAAGAAGACATGAAACACGTCCGACTCGGCCAAAGCGATCTGCAGGTCACGCCGATCTGCCTGGGCACCATGACCTTCGGCGAGCAGGTCGATGAAGCCGCCGCCCATGCCATCCTGGACCACGCCCTGGAACGCGGCATCAACTTCCTGGACACCGCCGAGATCTACGCCGTCCCGACGCGGGTCGAGACCTACAACGCCACCGAGAAGATCATCGGCAACTGGTTCGCCAGCCGTCCGGGTGCGCGCCAGAAAATGGTGCTGGCTACCAAGGTGGCCGGCCCCTCGCGCGGCATGCCCTGGGTGCGCGAGGGCAGCAGCAACCTGACGCCGGCCGACATCGTGGCGGCGTGCGACGACAGCCTGCGGCGCCTGAAGACCGATGTCATTGACCTTTACCAGATCCACTGGCCGGTACGCCACGTGCCCATGTTCGGCCAGATGTATTTTGATCCGGCCAAGGACGACGCGACGGTCACGTCCATCCACGCGCAACTGGAGGCCCTGGGCCAGCTGGTGAAGGCGGGGAAGGTGCGGGCCATCGGCCTCTCGAATGAGTCGCCCTATGGTGTCCATGAGTTCGTACGCCTGGCCGAGCAGCACAAGCTGCCGCGCGTGGCCACGGTGCAGAACCCTTACTGCCTGGTCAACCGCACGCTGGAAAACGGGTTGGACGAAACCCTGTACCGCCTGGGGGTCTCCCTGCTGGCCTACTCCCCGCTGGGTTTTGGCCTGCTGACCGGCAAGTACGACCGCAGTGGTTTCCTGGGTTCCGATGCGCCAGATGGCCGCATTGCCAAGTTCGAGAGCGTGCGCAAGCAGCGCTGGGGCCGGACGGAGGCGCTGGATGCGGCAAGACGCTACAACGCGCTGGCACGCGAGCATGCGCTCACGCCCACGCAGATGGCCCTGGCCTTCTGCTACACCAAGTGGCAGGTCACCAGCACCATCATCGGCGTGACATCGCTTGCGCAGCTGGACGAAGACCTGAACGCCTGGGGCACCACGCTCAGCCCTGAACTGCTCAAGGCCATTGACGCGATCCGCAAGGAAATGCGCGACCCGGCCGTCTGAACCAGGACGCCCCCCGCTTGCGCGCGGCGCCCTGGGGAGGCCCGGCGATGCCTCGGATTTATTTCAGCAGGAACTTCAGCAGCTTGTCGGTCAGCGGCCCGTAGGGCGGCGCCAGCAGTTTTGCGGTCGAAAAGCGTGCCTGGCGGAACACCGGACGTAGCTTGGAGAAGGTCAGGAAACCTTCGTAGCCATGGTAGTGCCCCATGCCCGAGGCGCCCACGCCGCCGAAGGGCAGCTCCTCCTGACCCACGTGGAACAGCGCGTCGTTGATCGACACACCGCCCGACATCACACGCGTGAGCAACTCCTGCTGCACGGCCTTGTCGTGGGTGAAGGGGTAGAGCGCCAGCGGGCGCGCACCGGCGTTGATGCGTTGGATCACGTCGTCGTCCAGGTCCTCATACGCAATCACCGGCAGGATGGGGCCGAAGATCTCGCGCTGCATCAGCAGGCAGTCGGCCGGCGCGTTGAGCACGAGGTGCGGGGCGATCTTGCGCAGCTTGGCATCGAAGGGCTTGCCGGGAACCAGCTGGATCACCTGCGCGCCGCGCTGCTTGGCTTCGTCCAGGGCGTGGAGCAGCCGGGCGTAGGCGATGTCGTCGATGATGGACGTGTAGTCCGGCGTATCGAGCCGGGGGTAGCGCCGGGGCACGATCTCCTGGGCCAGGCGCACAAACTCCTTGACGCTGCGCTCGGGGACGAACACATGGTCGACGGTCGTGCAGATCTGGCCGGCGTTGAGGTACTTGACGTAGAGCAGGCGCTCCACCGCCGTGCGCAGGGGAAAGTCCTCGCAGATGATGGCGGGTGACTTGCCTCCCAGCTCCAGCGTCACCGGGCAGAGGTTGGCCGCGGCCGCGGCCATCACGGCGCGGCCGGTGGCCCCTGAGCCGGTGAAAAGCAGGTGGTCGAACGGCAGGCTGGAGAAGACCACGCCCACGCCGCCGGTCTCGTCGAAGATCTGCAGCTTGTCTTCAGGGAAATAATCCGGCAACTCCTTGATCAGCAGCCGGGCGAGGTGGCGCGAGTTTTCGCTCATCTTGACCATGGCGCGGTTGCCGGCCGCGAAGATGGCCGTCAGCGGCAGCAGGCTGAGGTTGAGCGGAAAGTTCCAGGGCACGATGACACCCACCACCCCGAGAGGCTGCGGAATCACCCGGTTGCTGGCCAGACCAAAGGCCATGCGATCGATGCCGCGGCGTTGCGGCTTCATCCAGCGCTTGAGTTGCTTGAGCGTGTGGTGGATGCCCTTGAGCACCGGCATGATCTCGGTCAGCAGGGTTTCGTGGCGCGAGCGGTTGCCGTAGTCGGCGCTGATGGCGTCGCAGATCGCGTCCTGATGTTCCCGCACGAAGCGTTCGAGCTTGCGCAGGTCGGCGCAGCGCGCTTCGTAGTCGGGGACAGGGTTGGCCAGGTAGGCTGCGCGTTGGCGCTTGAGGGCGGCCTCCAGCGGGGCCCGGATCAAGGCGGCGGTGGCGTCGTTGACGGCGTTCATTGGTTATGCTCCCGAAAAAATAGCTCAATTTGCAATATAGCGGCCGGCGCGGTGGTTGATGGCCAGCGTGAGGTTCAGCACGACGGCCCCGGCGACGGACAGCGCCACCTGCACCAGCGGAACGGTGGCCAGCGCCAGCAGCAGGATCAGCGCGTCCACGGCCATCTGCACATGGCCGGCGCGCCAGCCACGCGCTTCCTGCAGCCAGAAGGCGAGGATGCCCACGCCACCCAGGCTGGCGCGGTGGCGGAACAGGATCAGAAAACCCACGCCCAGCAGCACGCCGCCCACCAGCGCGGCATAGGGCGGGCGCACCTGCTCGAAGGTGATGAGGTGCGGCATGAGCTCGGTCTGAACCGAAAGCAGTGCCACGGCGATCATGGTCTTGAGCAGGAAGGCCCGGTCCATGCGGCGCCAGGCCAGCACGTAGAAGGGAAGGTTCAGCAGGAAGAACACCGGCCCGAAACCCCAGCCCGTGCCGTAGTGCAGCAGGAAGGCGATCCCCGCCGTGCCGCCACTGAGCAGCTGCGCGTGCTGGAACAGGGACACCGCCAGCGCGATCAGCGCCGTGCCCGACAGCAGGGCCAGCGCGTCCTCGGCCTTGCTGTGGCGAAGCGGGGCTGCTTGCGCAGTGGAGGTCATAAGCGGGCATTGTGGCACTGCCAAAGGGCCGGCCCAGCCCGGGCAGTGAGAGAAAATTCACACATGGCCAAGAAAGAACACATCTCGGAAACCCCCGCCACCCAGCTGCTCAAGGCCCACAAGGTGGATTACACCGAGCACCCCTATGAGTACCTGGAGCACGGCGGCGCCCAGCACAGCGCGCAGGTGCTGGGCTGGGACCCTTACTCGGTGGTGAAGACGCTGATCATGCAGGACCAGGACGCCAGGCCGCTGGTCGTCCTGATGCACGGCAACCGCAAGGTGTCGACCAAGAACCTGGCGCGGCAGATCGGCGCCAAGTCGGTGGAGCCCTGCAAGCCCGAGGTGGCCAACCGGCACAGCGGTTATCTGGTGGGCGGCACCTCGCCGTTCGGGGTCCGGCGTGACATGCCGGTCTACATCGAGCAGACCATCCTGACGCTGCCGCGCATCCTCATCAATGGCGGTCGACGGGGCTATCTGGTGGGCATCGCCCCGCAGGTCTGCGTGCAGCTGCTGGGAGCCACGCCGGTACAGTGTGCGCTGGCCGAGTAGCACCCGGGGGCAGCCGCGCCCGTTGGTGGACTCTGACAGAATGGGCGTCCTTCCGGAGTTTGTTGCATGCGATTCCCGGGTTCTGCATTTTTCTCACGACGCGCCGGGGCACTGGTCAGCGCGGCGCTTGCGTTCGCCTTGCTGATGGCGGGAGGGGAGGTGGTCCTGCGCTCCCAGCTGCAGGACCGCATGAGCAAACGTCATATCGAGACACTGTCCTACGCCACCACGCTGCGCGTGCGTATGGAGCGTGAACTCAATGCCCTGCTCTACCTCAGCAGCGGCCTGAGCGCCTATCTGGTCGTGCGCAACAACAGCATGCAGGCCAGCGAGATCCAGGACATCCTGGCCGTCTTGCATCGCAGCAACCGGCATGTGCGGAGTTTCGGTGTGGCGGTCGGTTACCGCGTGCTCTATGTCTATCCGGTCCAGGGCAATGAAAGAGCGATCGGCATGCACTATCCGGATCAGCCGACCCAATGGCCCGTGATCCAGAAGATCGCCCAGACCGGCCTGTCCGCGCTGGCCGGGCCGACCCGCCTGGTGCAGGGGGGGCAAGGTCTGCTGTACCGCATGCCGCTGATGCTGCAGGGACGCTACTGGGGTCTGTTGACGACCGTGATCGATTCGGACTCCCTGTTCCAGTCGGTGCAGGCCGAGTCGGAAGACGAGCGCTTCGAATTTGCCATCCGCGGCCGCGATGCCCAGGGCCTGTCGGGTGATGCGGTCTGGGGTTCGCTGGCTCTGTTCGAACAGCCGGACGCGCTGGTCCAGGAGGTGGATGTGCCCGGGGGGCGCTGGGCCATCGCCGTGCGCCCGCGCGTGGCCGATGACACCCGGGGTCTGCGCGCTTGGTTGCGCGCCGCCTCGGTGGCCAGCGGCTTGCTGGTGGCGACCATGCTCTACATGCTGATCCGCAACCGCGGCCTGATGGCGCACCGGGCCATGTACGACGGCCTGACCGGCCTGCCCAATCGCCGCCTGTTCGAGGACCGTGCCGAGATGGCCTTTTCCCGCCAGCAGCGTCAGCCCGGGCAACTGTGTGCCCTGTTGTTCCTGGACCTGGACGATTTCAAGCGCGTGAACGACCAGCACGGCCACAAGGCGGGCGACGCCGTGCTCATGGCGGCAGCGCGCCGGGCGCTGGCGGCCGTGCGGCAGAACGACACCGTGGCGCGCTGGGGTGGCGACGAGATCATCGTCTTGCTGGAGCAGATCTCCCGGGACATGCTGGAGACCATCGCCCAGCGCCTGCGCAGCTCCATCCAGGAGGCCGTTGAATTCGAGGGGCGTACGCTCCAGGTGGGCGTTTCCATCGGGGTGGCGATCTATCCCGAGGACGGCGCCGATCTGGACCAGCTGCTGCACGCGGCCGATGGCCAGATGTACGGCGACAAGACGACGCGCAAGAGCGGTCTGTCCCGCCCGGCGCCGCTGGCAGAATAGCGTCCAGCACCGATCAACAGGCCCCGGCCGCGTGCCGGGCCGCTCGAAGAGGAAAAGTCTTGGATTCCCTGTCTCTCGCCTATCCCGCCCTGGCCGCCGTGGCGGCCTACCTGCTGGGCTCCCTGTCCTTTGCCGTCATCGTCAGCCGCGTCATGGGCCTGAACGATCCGCGCAGCTACGGCAGCAAGAACCCGGGGGCCACCAATGTGCTGCGCTCGGGCTCGAAGAAGGCCGCTGTCGTCACCTTGCTGCTGGATGGCGCCAAGGGCTGGCTGCCGGTGGCACTGGTGCAGTGGTACGGCAAACCCTACGGGCTGGAGGCCGGCACGGTGGCGCTGGTCGGCCTGGGGGCTTTCCTCGGCCACCTGTACCCGGTGTTTTTCCGCTTCGAAGGGGGCAAGGGTGTGGCCACGGCGCTGGGCGTGCTGCTGGGGGTGCACTGGGCGCTGGGCCTGGCCACGCTGCTGACCTGGATCCTGATCGCCTTTTTCTTCCGCTACTCATCCCTGGCGGCCCTGGTGGCGGCCGTGTTCGCGCCCCTGTATTACGTCTTTGGCGACGGCCTGGCCTGGTATATGGAGGGGGCGCTGCTGATGGCGATCAGCCTGATGTCCCTGCTGCTGATCTACCGGCATGCCGAGAACATAGGCCGGCTGGCGCGCGGGACCGAGTCCCGGCTGGGCAAGAAGAAGTCCTGAGGGCTGCTGCCCTGACACTGCGCTCAGGCCTGCATGGCGGCGTGAGCACCCAGCTGAAGGATCAGGTGATGGTTCAGGCGCAAGCGCACCAGCGAGGTGGCCAGCGCCGCCTGGATGGCTGGCCGGCCGCTCATGGTGCGGTGCAGGCGGGGCTGCGGCAGCACCTGGCCGTCGGTGCCGGTGACCACGGCCACATGCGGCAGATTGGGGCGGGCGCTGCGGCGCATCACCACTGCCAGCGTGTTGTCCTCCAGGCGCACATAGGTGCCGGGCGGGCACAGGCCCACGGCGCGCACAAGGGCGTGGCCGATCTCGTCGTTGTAGGCATTGGCGCCCGTCATGATGGTGCGCACGGACTCGGTGGTGCTGCGGCCTTCCCGTGATTTGCGCGGCGAGATCATGGCGGCGTAGCGGTCCACCACCCGCAGGATGCGGATCAGCCGCTTGTGGGCGGGCAACAGGCGCAACTCGACCTTTTCCGTGTAGTCGTCGTGGTGCGAGGACACCACCTCGATCCACAGCGGGTCGCTCACGCCCAGGCTGTTGGCCAGCACCAGCCCTCCTTTGGGGGCGTGCAGGCGGATGGCTTCAAGCTGGGGCTGGCTCAGCTTCTCGGTCTGCAGGGCCAGTTGGTCCTGCAGCTCGGTCATGGCGATGTTCATGGTGAGCGCCGCGTGGACCAGGCTGTCGCGTTCCTTGGAGTCGAGCTTGAGCTCGGTCGCGAGCAGGTGGCTCAGGGTGGCGCAGACCAGGCTGTGCGAGGCGCTGTAGCCGACCGAGGAATGGGTGGCGAGCTGGAACAGCAGGTAGATGCCGACGTCGGCGTCGCGCTGCAGCAGGGCCTGCATCCAGCGGTCGTACTGCCAGACGCGCTGCTCGAACTCCTGCACGCTCAGCGGACTGCCCAGCAGGATGCCCAGGCCGGACTCCAGGTCTGACCACAGGCCCAGCAGGTCTTCGTATTCGTTTTCGTTTTGGACAGTCACGGCGCGATGCGGAATAGGCGCTTAGGATACCAGCAGCGTCAATAGCGCCGATCCAGAACCATCTGGTCGTTGGTGCGTGTCATCTGGAAGCGCGTGAGGTAGCTGTTGCCCAGCAGCACGTAGGGCATGGGCGCAGGGGTGACCAGGGCTTCGACGTTGTAGACGTCCACGCTGCCCAGGCGCACGCTGGACAGCATGATGCGCCAGCCCACGGTGACGCCATTCGCGGTGCTGACCTGCACGGTCTGTCCCGATTTGTAGGGCAGCCCGATGGCATCGGCATCGGGCACGCCGAGGGAGACCACCGAGGCCCCGGTATCGACGATGAAATTGACGGTGCGCCCGTTGATCTGTCCCGGGGTGCGGAAGTGGCCGTTGCTGCCGGCGTGCAGGACAATGCGGCGCGGGTCCCCGGCCTCGCCCCCGGAAGGCGGGGCGCTGACCGGCCCGTCACCCAGGCGCAGGTTCTGGCGAACACCGCGGATCTCCACCACGGCCTCGCTGGCCTGGATGCCGATGACCGTGACGCCCTGGTGGCTCTGCCCCAGGGCCACGCTCCTGGGCGGCCCGCCATCGACCACCAGCAGGGCCTTGCCGCCCAGGATGCCCGACAGCACCACGGTCTGGGCCTGCACTGTCCCTGTCAGGACGAATGCGCACAGCAGCAGGACGAGGCTTCTCATGGCGGCGGGTCAGTCGCGGAAATTGTTGAAGCTGATGGGCACGTCGGTGATGTCCTTGCGCAGCAGAGCCATCACGGCCTGCAGGTCATCGCGTTTGGCGCCAGACACCCGCAATTTGTCTTCCTGGATCGCGGCCTGCACCTTGATCTTGCTGTCCTTGATCAGGCGCTGGATCTTCTTGGCCAGTTCGGCCTCGATGCCATTGCGCACCTTGATGAGCCGTTTGACCTTGTCGCCGCCCATCTTCTGGAGATCACCGATGTCCAGGAAGCGAACGTCCACGGCCTGCTTGGTCAGCTTGTTGCGCAGCACTTCGAGGATCTGATCGATCTGGAAGTCGGCGTCGCCGACCACGGTGATCTCCTTGTCCTTGATCTCGATGCTGGCCGAGGTTCCCTTGAAGTCGAAGCGGGTGCCGATCTCCTTGGCGGAGTTTTCCACGCCGTTTTTCACCTTGACCATATCGGCTTCGCAGACGGTGTCGAAAGAAGGCATGACGGTAATTTTCTGTAGCTGATGAATGAGAGAATCAGGGCCTGTTGCCGACCCCCCCCTGAGGGCCAATGTTAGTCGAGAAAAACGTCCCGCTCCAGCCGTACAACACCTTCCACATCGTCGCCCGGGCCCATACCCTGGTGCGGGTGTTGCAGGAAGCCGACGTGCGCGCCGTGCTGGCCGATCCCGCGCTGGGCCCGGCCCCCAAGTTCGTACTGGGCGGGGGCAGCAATATCGTGCTCACCGGCGACGTGAAATCCGTGGTGCTCAAGGTGGAGATCATGGGCCGCCGCCTGGTGGAGGAGACGCCCAAGGCCTGGATCGTCGAGGCGGGCGCCGGCGAAAACTGGCATGCGCTGGTGGGCTGGACGCTGGATCAGGGCTGGCCCGGGCTGGAGAACCTGGCGCTGATCCCGGGCACCGTGGGGGCCAGTCCGGTGCAGAACATCGGGGCCTACGGCGTGGAACTGCAGGACCGTTTTGACTCGCTCGACGCCATCGACCTGGAAACCGGGCACGCCTTCACACTGGATGCTTCGCAGTGCGGCTTTGCCTACCGCGACTCGGTGTTCAAGCATGCGGCCGATGGCCGTGCCCCCGGTTTCGGGCTGGCGGGCCGCGCCCTGATCACCCGGGTCAGGTTCCGTCTGCCCCGGGCCTGGAAGCCGGTGCTGGGTTACCTGGACCTGGAACGCAAGATGGCCGAGACCGGCATCCACAGTCCGACGGCGCGCCAGATCCACGACTGGGTCTGCGACATCCGCCGCGCCAAGCTGCCGGATCCGGCTGTGATCGGCAACGCCGGCAGCTTCTTCAAGAACCCGACGGTGACGCCCGAGCAGTGCGCCGACATCATCGCGCGCGAACCCAGGATCGTGCATTACCTGCTGGACGATGGCACGGTCAAGCTGGCCGCGGGCTGGCTGATCGATGCCTGCGGCTGGAAGGGCAAGTCCATCGGGCAGGCCGGCGTCTACGAGAAGCAGGCCCTGGTGCTGGTCAACCGCGGCGGGGGCGAGCCGGGCGAGGATGGCAGTGGCCCCCGCGGGGCCACGGGCGGCGAGGTCATGACCCTGGCCAAGGCCATCCAGACCAGCGTGTACGAGCGCTTTGGCATCCTGCTGGAGCCCGAGCCGGTGGTGGTCTGAGGCACGCATGAGAATCAGGCGCCTGCTGCTGCGGCACGTTGGCAAGGTCCAGGCCCTGGTGCTTCTCCTGTGGGGGCTGGCGGCGCTGGGTGCTTTGCTGGGCGCGTGGCGCCCACGGCCGGGCTGGCTGGCCTGGGGCCTCAGCTCGCTGCTGGGCATGATCCTGCTGGCGGTCTGGGCCCGGTGGCAGCGTGAGAAATACCTGCGCGAGGCACCCTTGCCGCAGTTCCTCAAGCGCAAGCTGCGCGAGACCTACCCCCACCTGAGTGGCAAGGACGTGGACCTGGTGGAGCGCGGTCTGCGCCAGTTCTTCCTGGCCTGCCTGCGCAGCCGCCGCAAGTTCGTGGCCATGCCCTCGCAGGTGGTGGATGCCATGTGGCACGAGTTCATCCTGCACACCCGCGCCTACCGCGACTGGTGTGCGCTGTCGCTGGGCTGGTTCCTGCATCACACCCCGGCCCTCGCACTGGGCGCGCAGGCGACAAACAACGATGGCCTGCGCCGGGCCTGGTACTGGGCCTGTCGCGACGAAGCCATCAAGCCCGATGCGCCCAGCCGCCTGCCCCTGCTGTTCGCGCTGGACGCCAAGCTGGGCATCGCCAACGGCTTTCATTACGTACCGGATTGCCGGGACATTGCGCGCAAGAGCGATGCCGGAAGTGGCAGTGGCGGGACGTACTGCGGCACCAGCTTTTCCGACGGGTCCTACAGCGGGGATGCGGACGGGTTTGGGGGCGTGGATGCGTCCTCTTCCGACGCGGGCGGCTCGGATGGCGGGGGTGGTTGTGGTGGAGGCGGGGACTGATCACTCGCCCTGCCGAAGCTGCGCGGGAGGCCATGGGAAGCAGAAACGACAAGGCCCGCAACAGCGGGCCTTGTCGAGAGGGAAAGAAGCCTGAATTACTTCAGCTTCGTTTCCTTGTACTCCACATGCTTGCGAGCCTTGGGATCAAACTTCATGATCGCCATTTTCTCGGGCATGGTTTTCTTGTTCTTGCTGGTCGTGTAGAAATGACCGGTGCCGGCCGTGGATTCCAGCTTGATTTTTTCGCGTCCGCCTTTGGTTGCCATGATTCAGCTCCTTAAGCTTGGCCACGTGCGCGCAGGTCGGCGAGCACGGAGTCGATACCATTTTTGTCGATCAGACGCAGGGCGGCGCCGGATACGCGCAGACGGACCCAGCGGTTCTCAGTCTCGACCCAGAAACGGCGGTATTGCAGGTTCGGCAGGAACCGGCGCTTGGTTTTGTTGTTGGCGTGGGAAACATTGTTCCCGACCATCGGGCCCTTGCCCGTGACTTGACATACGCGTGCCATGAGGACACTTCGCTTTCTTCAAAACGGCCGCCACCTGAGCAGTGGGGGCCTCACCTCGCCAGTAGGGTGGCGGTAACCCATGTTGGACCGCAAAGTCCAGCAAAGCCCGCAATTATAGCCGGATTGGGAAAGAGTCTGCCAGGCGCTAAGCCCGGGCCGCTTATTCGTGTTGCTCCAGGAAGCGCTGGGCGTCCAGGGCCGCCATGCAGCCGGTGCCGGCGCTGGTGATGGCCTGACGATAGACATGGTCCTGCACGTCGCCGGCGGCAAAGATGCCGGGCACCGAGGTCTGGGTGGCAAAACCCTTGAGGCCGCCCTGGGTGACGATGTAGCCGTTCTCCATCGCCAGCTGGCCCTGGAAGATCTCGGTGTTGGGGGCGTGGCCGATGGCGATGAAGCAGCCCTTGAGCTCCAGGTCTTCGGTGCTGCCGTCCACCGTGCTTTTCAGGCGGATGCCGGTCACGCCGCTGGCGTCCCCCAGCACCTCGTCCAGGGTCTGGAAAGTCTTGAGCACGATCTTGCCGGCCTTGACCTTCTCCATCACCTTGTCCACCAGGATCGGTTCGGCCTTGAACTTGTCGCGGCGGTGCACCAGGTAGACCTTGCTGGCGATATTGGACAGGTAGAGGGCTTCCTCGACGGCGGTATTGCCGCCGCCGACCACGCAGGTCACCTGGTCGCGGTAGAAGAAGCCGTCGCAGGTGGCGCAGCCGGAGACGCCCCGGCCCATGAAGGCCGTTTCAGAGGGCAGGCCCAGGTACTTGGCCGAGGCGCCGGTGGCGAGGATCAGCGAGTCGCAGGTGTAGGTGCCGCTGTCCCCCGTCAGGGTGAAGGGTCGCTTGCTGAAATCAACCTTGTTGATGTGGTCGTAGACCAGTTCGGTCTTGAAGCGCTCGGCATGGGCCTGGAAGCGCTGCATCAGGTCCGGGCCCTGCACGCCGTCCACGTCGGCCGGCCAGTTGTCGACCTCGGTGGTGGTCATGAGCTGGCCGCCCTGGGCCATGCCGGTGACCAGCACGGGGTTGAGGTTGGCGCGGGCGGCGTAGACAGCCGCCGTATAGCCGGCGGGGCCGGAGCCCAGGATCAGGACCTTGGCGTGTTTGTTTTGCGACATTATCTAAACCTTCGTTTTTCGGGGTCTTTTGGTCAATAATCTGTAACGCCGCGTACCGTGCCGCGGCGCATGGCCAGGGAGGAGACCGGTCAAGCGGCCAACTCGCCATTGTAAGAACTCAACAAGGCACGCGCAGAATGACCGAACTATGTCAATGCTGACCAATCAGGATTTGTTGCGCCGGGTTCCCCTGTTTTCCATGCTGTCGGACGACCAGCTGCACGCGCTGGCGGCCGCAGTCGTCAAGCGCCGCGTCAAGCGGGGTGAGCGCGTCGTCCAGCAGGGAGAGAAATCGGACGCCCTGTCCATCATCCTCTCGGGGCGCGCACGCGTGCTCATGACCGACACCGGCAACGGGCGCGAAGTCATCCTGGCCACCTTGCAGACGGGCGACTACTTCGGCGAGATGAGCCTGATCGACAACGACGTCCATTCCGCCTCGGTCGAGGCCGAAACCCAGACCGACGTGCTGGAACTGGGGCGCAGCGAGTTCCTGCGCAGCCTGGCCGACAGCGCGCCCATGGCCTACGGCATCATGCGCGGCCTGGTGCAGCGCCTGCGCCACGCGGACCGCAAGATCGGCTCGCTGGCCCTGATGAGCGTCTATGGCCGCGTGGCCAATGTGCTGCTCGACGCGGCCAAGCTCGCCCCGGCCGGCGACATGATCATCCGCGACAAGCTCTCGCGTCAGGACATCGCCAAGATGGTCGGTGCCTCGCGTGAGATGGTCAGCCGCGTCATGAAGGATTTCGAGGAACAGGGCTTCGTGACGCCGCTTGAGGGCGGCGCCATGCAGGTCAAGGAACGACGCTCCAAGCCGCGTTGAAGCCGGCGCCTCCCAGCGGGTGAGCGTACCCGCCCACCGCATCCATGACCTACCGACTCCACACGCTCAATTCCGACGACCCCGGCGCTGCGGCGCCCACCCGCAGCGGGCGGGGCCGCTTTGCCGGCGAGGTGCTGCTCTTCATCAGCTTCGTGCTGCTGGCCTATTGGCTGCTGGTCCTGGCCAGCCATACCCTGCTCGATGCGGCCTGGTCGACCTCGGGTGACGGCAGTCCGGTGCGCAACCGGGGCGGCCAACTGGGCGCCTGGCTGGCCGACGCCAGTTATTACTTCTTCGGCTTCTCGGTCTGGTGGTGCTTTGCTGCCGCGGTGCGGGGCTGGCTGTCCGCGCTGGCGCGCTGGCTGCGCGGCAATGAGCTGCCGCTAGAGCCCGAAGCTGCCCCCTCGCGCCTGGCGCGCTTCGTGGCCAGCCGCTGGAGTTTCTGGATCGGCCTGGTCCTGCTTCTGCTGGCCAGCACGGCGATCGAGTGGGCGCGCTTTTACAGCCTGGAGCCGCGCCTGCCGGGGCACGCCGGTGGGGTGCTGGGCTACTGGGTCGGCCCGCTGGCCGTGCGCTGGCTGGGGGTCACCGGTTCGGCCTTGCTGGCCATCGGCCTGTGGGTGCTGGCCGTGGGCCTGGTGTTCCGTTTTTCCTGGGGGCACGTGGCCGAACGCATCGGTGCCTGGATTCATGATTTCATCGAGTCGCGCCGGGCCCGTCGTGAGATGGCCCAGGACCTGGCCCTGGGCCAGCGGGCCGCGCGCGAACGCGAAGAGGGGGTGCTGGAAGAGCGCGAGGAGATCATCGAGCACCATGCCCCGCCCGTGCTGATCGAACCCGTGCTGGTGGAAGTGCCGCAGAGCACGCGCGTGGCCAAGGAACGGCAAAAGCCGCTGTTCAGCGACATGCCCGACTCCAAGCTGCCGCAGGTCGACCTGCTCGACGGCGCGCAGACGCGCCAGGAAACTGTGGCGCCCGAGACGCTGGAGATGACCAGCCGCATGATCGAGAAGCGGCTCAAGGATTTCGGCGTGGACGTGCGGGTGGTGCTGGCCCAGCCTGGTCCGGTGATCACGCGCTACGAGATCGAGCCCGCCACGGGCGTGAAGGGATCGCAGATCGTGGGCCTGGCCAAGGACTTGGCGCGCTCGCTCAGCCTGGTGTCCATCCGTGTGGTCGAGACCATCCCGGGCAAGACCACCATGGCGCTGGAGCTGCCCAACGCCCGGCGCCAGTCCATCAAGCTCTCGGAGATCCTGGGCTCGCAGGTCTACAACGAGGCCAAATCCATGTTGACCATGGGTCTGGGCAAGGACATCGTGGGCAACCCGGTGGTGGCCGACCTGGCCAAGATGCCCCACGTGCTGGTGGCCGGCACCACCGGTTCGGGCAAGTCGGTCGGCATCAACGCCATGATTCTCAGCCTGCTGTACAAGGCCGAGGCGCGCGACGTGCGCCTGCTCATGATCGACCCCAAGATGCTGGAGATGTCGGTCTACGAAGGCATTCCGCACCTGCTCGCGCCCGTGGTCACCGACATGAAACAGGCCGCGCACGGCCTGACCTGGTGCGTGGCCGAGATGGAGCGTCGCTACAAGCTCATGAGCAAGCTGGGCGTGCGCAACCTGGCCGGCTACAACCACAAGATTGACGAAGCCAAGGCCAAGGAACAGTTCATCTACAACCCCTTCAGCCTGACCCCCGAGTCCCCCGAGCCGCTGGACCGGTTGCCGCACATCGTGGTGGTCATCGACGAACTGGCCGACCTGATGATGGTGGTGGGCAAGAAGATCGAGGAGCTGATCGCCCGCCTGGCCCAGAAGGCCCGCGCCGCCGGCATCCATCTGATCCTGGCCACGCAGCGCCCCAGCGTGGACGTGATCACCGGCCTGATCAAGGCGAACATCCCCACGCGCATCGCCTTCCAGGTGTCCAGCAAGATCGACAGCCGCACCATCCTCGACCAGATGGGCGCGGAGGCCCTGCTGGGCATGGGCGATATGCTCTACATGGCCAGCGGCACCGGCCTGCCCATCCGCGTGCATGGCGCCTTTGTCAGCGACGAGGAGGTGCACCGCGTGGTGAAGTACCTTAAGAGCCAGGGCGAGCCCGACTACATCGAGGGCGTGCTCGAAGGCGGCACGGTCGACGGCGAGGACGGCCTGCCCGGTGAAGGCGGCCCCGCTGGCGAGAAGGACCCGATGTACGACCAGGCGGTGGAAATCGTCCTGAAAAACCGCAAGGCCAGCATCTCCCTGGTGCAGCGCCACCTCAAGATCGGCTACAACCGCGCGGCACGTCTGGTGGAAGACATGGAGAAGGCTGGCCTGGTCAGCGCCATGAGCACCAACGGCCAGCGCGACATCCTGGTACCCGCGCGCGCAGAATAAAACCCATGAAAAAATTGCTTGCTCTGATTTTGATAGCGTTTGGTTTTGCGGCGGCAAGGGCCGATGGTCTGGGCGCGCTCGAACTCTTCCTCAAGACGGCTGCCAGCGGCCGCGCCGATTTCACCCAGGTGGTGACGGCGCCGCCGCGCGAGGGGCAGGTGGCACGCACGCGCAATTCCAGCGGCACTTTCGAGTTCCAGCGTCCCGGGCGCTTCCGTTTCGTCTACGGCAAGCCCCTGGCCCAGACCATCGTGGCCGATGGCCAGACCCTGTGGCTGCATGACCTCGACCTGAACCAGGTCACGGCGCGCTCGCAGGCCAGTGCCCTGGGCAGCACGCCGGCGGCCCTGATTGCCGCCGCACCCGACATGGCTGCGCTACGGGCCGACTACCAGCTGGTCAGCGCGCCCGAGCGCGACGGACTTCAATGGGTAGTGGCGACACCGCGCGCGCGCGACGGCCAGGTGCAAAGCGTTCGGGTGGGTCTGCGTGAAGTGGATCAGGGGGGCAAGAAGATGGCCGAACTGGCGGCGCTGGAAATCATCGACAGCTTCGGCCAGCGTTCCCTGCTGAGCTTCAGCCGGGTGCAGCTCAATGTGAGTCTGCCGCCCGAAACGTTCCGCTTCAAGCCACCGGCTGGCGCCGATGTCATCCGGCAGTGATCAGTTCGCGGCAATCGCTTCGCGCACCGCGCTGAGCTGACGACGGGAAACGGCGAGCAGTTCGTCCGTGCCGCTCAGGCGCACCGCCCAGCCTTCGCCCTCTTCGGGGTCGTCGTGTTTCTCCAGCGCCCGCACGGCCCACCGGGCCACCAGGGCATTGCGGTGCACCCGCATGAAGCGCGCGGCGTACTTTTCCTCCAGCTCGCTCAAGGCGCCGTCCAGGATGTAGGTCTTGGACGCCGTGCGCACGGTGACGTATTTGAGTTCGGCCTTGAAGTACAGCACCTCGGCCAGCGGCACGCGTTCGGTGCGGCCGCGCTCCTGGATCAGCAGCGCTTCTTCGGGGGCTGCCTTGCCAGCCTCCGGGCGGCCCTGCAGCAGCCGTTCCACCTTCTGCAGGGCCTGCTGCAGGCGTTCCAGCCGCACCGGCTTGGTCAGGTAGTCCACCGCCTCCAGCTCGAAAGCCTGCACGGCATGCTCGGCATGGGCCGTCACGAAGATCACGAGCGGCGCGCGCGGCAACGTCCGCAGGGTCTGCGCCAGCGTGAGGCCGTCGGCGCCGGGCATGTGGATGTCCAGCAGCGCCAGGTCATAGGGCTGGCGGCGCAGCAGTTCGATGGCCTGGGTGGCGTTGGCGGCCTCGCCCTCGATGCTGGCGGCGGGCGCCCTGCAGTCACCCAGCAGGGTGCGCAGGCGGCTGCGGGCCAGGGCCTCGTCGTCGACGATCAGGACTCGAAGGGTCGTCATGCCGGCACCTCCATGCGCACCTGGTAGATGCCGTCCTTGTGCACGGTCTGGAAACTGCACTGCACATCGTGCAGCAGGCGCAGGCGGTCGCGCACATTGTCCAGCGCCAGGCCATGGCCGTGCGGGCCGGGCCCGGCCGGCACGGTGTTGGTCACCTTGATCACCACGGTGGAGCCGCGCCGTTGGGTCGAGATGCGCACCTGCGCGCCGGTCGGGCTGGGCTCTACGCCGTGGCGCACGGCGTTTTCCAGCAGCGGCTGCAGCAGCAGGGGCGGCAGGCGGGCGCCGTCGGCCTTCGGGTCAAGCGCCCATTGCAGTTGCAGACGATCACCGAAGCGCACCTGCTCGATGTCCAGGTAACGCCGCGCCAGCGCAATCTCGTCGGCCAGGGTGGCTGACTCGCCCTGGTCCACCAGGGCATGGCGAAACAGGTCGCTCAGGTCTTCCAGCAGCGTCTCGGCCTTGGCCGGTTCGGCGCGCACCAGGGCGATGGCGCTGTTGAGCGTGTTGAAGAGGAAATGCGGCCGGATGCGCGACTGCAGCTCGGAGAGCCGGGCCGCCGTGTCGGCCGGTGTCCGGCTGCGGGTGCGCAGCGCCAGCACGGTCACCAGCACGCCCGCCAGCAGGGCGCCGCTGCTGGCGCTGGCCAGCCAGGGGGCGGGGCTGAGCAGCCCGGCCAGCATGAGCATGCTGCATCCATAGACGCCGGCCAGCGCGCCTAGCAGCACACCGGCAGCGTACTGGGCCGGGCGCGGCAGACGCCCCAGCGGGCGCTTGAACAGGCAGGCCACCACCAGCCAGAAAACCGTGGCGGGCAGGGCGCTGCCGGTCAGCAGGGCCAGGCGCACGATCCAGTCCAGCGCGGTGTTGGCGCCGTACATGGCGCCCACGGCCACCACGGCCTCCACGAACAGCACGGCGCGCAGCGCCACACCCACCTGGCAGGCGTCGTAGATGAGCACGTCGGGCGCAGCACGGGCCGCGCTTTCCGGAGCCAGCTCCTGGAAGGCCGATAAAATCTGGGTGTCTTTCATGGATGAGGGGTGTCGGCGCTGTGGCCGCCCCCATTATTGGTGAAATGACCGTGGTCGCACAATGGCTATCACGCCAGCCCCGCCCACCTTTCTCTTACACGCCCGCCCGCCATGTCCCAAAACCAACTCGACAAGAAATCCCAAGCCTGGTCGGCGCTGTTCTCCGAGCCCATGAGCGATCTGGTCAAGCGCTACACGGCGAGCGTCTTTTTCGACAAGCGCCTGTGGCATGCCGACATCACCGGCAGCCTCGCGCACGCCGAGATGCTGGCCGCGCAGGGCATCATCGGTGCGGCCGACCTGGCCGCCATCCGCGACGGCATGGCCCAGATCATTGCCGAGATCGAGACCGGCAAGTTCGAGTGGAAGCTGGACCTGGAAGACGTGCACCTGAACATCGAGGCCCGCCTGACCCAGCTGGTGGGCGACGCGGGCAAGCGCCTGCACACCGGGCGCAGCCGCAACGACCAGGTGGCCACCGACGTGCGCCTGTGGCTGCGCACCGAGATCGACCTCATCAGCAATCTGCTGACCGACCTGCAAAAGGCCCTGCTCACCGTGGCCGCCCAGAACGTGGACGTCATCCTGCCCGGCTTCACCCACCTTCAGGTGGCGCAGCCCGTGAGCTTCGGCCACCACATGCTGGCCTACGTGGAAATGTTTGCGCGCGATGCCGAGCGCATGGCCGACGTGCGCCGCCGCGTGAACCGTCTGCCGCTGGGCAGCGCCGCCCTGGCGGGAACGAGCTACCCGCTGGACCGCGAGCGCGTGGCCCGCGCCCTGGGCATGGTGGATGAACAGGGCCATGCCTGCGTCTGCCAGAACAGCCTGGACGCCGTGAGCGACCGCGACTTTGCCATCGAGTTCACGGCCGCCGCCTCGCTGGTCATGGTGCACATCAGCCGCCTGAGCGAGGAACTGATTTTGTGGATGAGCCAGAACTTCGGCTTCATCAAGATTGCCGACCGCTTCACCACCGGCAGCTCCATCATGCCGCAGAAGAAGAACCCGGACGTGCCCGAACTCGCGCGCGGCAAGACCGGCCGCGTGGTCGGTCACCTCATGGGCCTGATCACCCTCATGAAGGGCCAGCCCCTGGCCTACAACAAGGACAACCAGGAAGACAAGGAGCCCTTGTTCGACACGGTGGACACCCTGAAGGACACCCTGCGCATCTTCACCGAGATGGTGGGCGGCCAGCTGAACCCCGAGACCGGCCAGCTGGAGGGTGGCATCACCGTCAACGCCCCTGCCATGGAGCAGGCTGCGCTCAAGGGCTATGCCACTGCCACCGACCTGGCCGACTACCTGGTGAAAAAGGGCCTGCCCTTCCGCGACGCGCACGAGACCGTGGCGCACGCGGTCAAAGCCGCCGTCAGCCACGCCTGCGACCTGTCCGAATTGCCGCTGACCGTGCTGCAGCAGTTCAACCCCAAAATCGAGAAGGACGTGTACGACGTGCTCTCCCTGCGCGGCTCGCTCAATGCGCGCCACACCCTGGGCGGCACCGCGCCGGCCCAGGTCAAGCTGCAGATCGAGCGCCACCAGGCCCGCCTGGCGGCCCTTTGAACCCTGAAAGCCCCACCATGTCTGCCACCCATACCCTGAGCTGGACCGAAGAACTGGTGCTCGGCGACGCGCGCACCGACCACACCCACCAGGAGTTCATCGACCTGGTGAACGCCACCACCGCCGCCCCGGCTGAGGCCAAGCTCGCCGTCTACCAGCAACTGCTGGCGCACACTGTCGAGCACTTCGCACAAGAGGAGCGCTGGATGCTCGCCTGCGGCATCCAGCCCGACTTCTGCCACTTCGGCCAGCATGCCAGCGTGCTGCAGGTGATGCAGGAAGTCGATCGCCGCGCCCTGAACGGCGAGCCGGAATACATCGCCAGCATGATCGAGGCCCTGGTCGAGTGGTTCCCCTCGCATGCCAACAGCATGGACGCCAGCCTGGTGAGCTACCTGCAGGAAAAGGGTTTTGATACCGCGACCGAGACCTTCAGGGAAGGTGCTACCGTCGCGCCCGAGGCGGCGGTGCCGTCCTGCGGGCATGCGCCGGGCGAGCCCTGCGCCTGATGTCATCACGGGCAATGCATCCTACGGACACCATGCACGTATGAGACAGCCCATCCGACGCATCGCCATCAGCACCGGCGGCGGTGACGCCCCGGGCCTGAACGCCGTCATCAGTTCGGTGGTCTGGGCCGCCGCCAACCGCGGCTGGGAATGCGTGGGCATTCGCGACGGCTTCAACGGCATCCTGGCGCCGCAGCACTACCCCCAGGGCGGCGTGGAGCTGCTCACGCGCGAGCGCGTGCGCGGCATCGCCCATCTGGGCGGTACCATCCTGGGCACCACCAACAAGGGCCACCCTTTCCACTTCCCCGTGCGCCAGGCCGACGGCAGCGTGGTCGAGGTGGATCGCTCCGGCGAGATCCTGGATTATTTCAAACGCGAGGGCATTGACGCGCTGGTCATTGCGGGCGGGGACGGCACGCTGACCATCGGCAACGAGCTGCACCGGCGCGGCCTGCGCGTGGTGGGTGTGCCCAAGACCATCGACAACGACCTGGACAGGACCCACACCACCTTCGGCTTCGACACCGCGGTGTCCTTCGCCACCGAGTGCCTGGACCGCCTGCACAGCACGGCCGAGAGCCACCAGCGCGTGATGGTGGTGGAGGTGATGGGGCGCTACGCCGGCTGGATCGCCCTGCATTCGGGCATCGCCGGCGGCGCGCACGCCATCCTGATTCCCGAGATTCCCTACGAACTGGACAAGGTGGCGGCCATGATCCGCGAGCGCGCCGCCCATGGCCGCCTGTACTCGCTGGTGGTGGTGGCCGAAGGGGCGCAGCCGCGTGGCGGCCAGCGCGCCGTGGTGGTGCCGGCCGCTGGCGGCCACGAGGAGCGGCTGGGTGGCATCGGCGAACGGCTGGCGCAGGAACTGGCCGAGCGCACCGGCAAGGACGCGCGTGGGGTGGTGCTGGGGCACCTGCTGCGCGGCGGCAGCCCCACCAGCTTTGACCGTCTCGCGGCCAAGCGTTTCGGCACGGCGGCCGTGCGTGCGCTGGACGAGGGCCATTCGGGTGTGATGGTGGCGCTGTCCCACCCCAACGTCATCTACGTGCCGCTGGCCGAGGTGGCGGGCCGCATGAAGGCCGTGCCGCTGGATGGCGACACCGTGCAGGCTGCGCGCGACCTGGGCATCTGCCTTGGAGACTGATAGTTTCCAAGGTTTCTCCCGTTCGGGCTGAGCGTGTCGAAGCCCGGGAGAGCCCTTAGACAAGCTCAGGGCGAACGGTCATAGACTCAAGGCATTGACAAGTACCATACCCACAAATTTTCCGGAGAGATCAACATGAGCGTCATCACCAGCATCGAAGACCTGCGGGTCCTGGCCCAGAAGCGCGTGCCGCGCATGTTCTACGACTATGCCGACAGCGGCTCCTGGACCGAGAGCACCTACCGCGCCAACGAGAGCGATTTCCAGAAGATCAAGCTGCGCCAGCGCGTGGCCGTCAACATGGAGGGCCGCACCACGCGCAGCACCATGATCGGCCAGCCGGTGGCCATGCCCGTGGCCATCGCGCCGGTGGGGCTGACGGGCATGCAGCATGCCGACGGCGAGATCCTGGCCGCGCGCGCGGCCAAGAAGTTCGGTGTTCCCTTCACGCTCTCGACCATGAGCATCTGCTCGATCGAGGATGTGGCCAAGGAGACGGATAACCACCCTTTCTGGTTCCAGCTCTACATGATGAAGGACCGCGACTTCATCGAGCGCCTGATCGAGCGCGCCCGGGCCGTCAACTGCTCGGCTCTGGTGATCACGCTGGACCTGCAGATCCTGGGCCAGCGCCACAAGGACCTGAAAAACGGCCTGTCGGCGCCGCCGAAGCTCACCATCGCCAATATGCTCAACATCGCCACCAAGCCGCGTTGGGCGCTGGGCATGCTGGGCACCTCGCGCCGCGAGTTCGGCAACATCGTGGGGCATGTGAAGGGGGTGGAGAACATGAGTTCGCTGTCGGCCTGGACGGCGCAGCAGTTCGACCCGGCGCTGAACTGGGGCGATGTGGAGTGGATCAAGAAGCGCTGGGGCGGCAAGATCATCCTCAAGGGCATCCAGGACGTGGAAGACGCCAGACTCGCCGTCAACTCCGGCGCGGATGCGCTGATCGTCTCCAACCACGGCGGCCGCCAGCTCGACGGCGCAAGCTCCAGCATCAACGCGCTGCCGGCCATCGTGCAGGCCGTGGGCAAGCAGATCGAAGTGCACATGGACGGCGGCATCCGCTCCGGCCAGGACGTGCTCAAGGCGCGGGCCCTGGGCGCGCAGGCGGTCTACATCGGCCGTGCCATGGCCTATGGGCTGGGGGCGATGGGCGAGGCGGGCGTGAGCAAGGCGCTGCAGCTCATCCGCAACGAGCTCGACATAACCATGGCCTTCTGCGGCCACACCGACATCAATACGGTGGACCGCAGCATCCTGCTGCCGGGGACCTACCCGACCGCCTGAGTGGGCTGCACGTCCAGGTGGTACAGGCCCCAGGGGCACTGGGCGTAGCGCTCGGCCAGCGGCCGGGCGGCAATGTCGGCATGCCGGTCGGCGTCGAACACGGCCCACAAGGGGCCCAGGCCGCCCAGCGCCAGGGGTTGCCCGTCCAGGTGGGTGGCCACAATGAATCGGTAACGGCGTGTCTGCGCCAGCGTCAGCGTGACGTTGTAGCCGTCGATGGCGCGCAGCACCAGTTTGAGTGTGTTGTCCACGCGGGCGCCGGTGGCCTCCACCACCTGGCTCAGCAGCGGGCCGCGCAAGGTGTGCACCTTGGCGTCGTACTCCAGCGTCGGTCGGATGGTGACGGCCGGCAGCGCGCGCAAGGCCTCGAAATCAAAGGTGTGCGCCCGATCGAAAGCCAGTTGCTGCTTGACCATCATCTGGTCAAGGGCTTTGTCCAGCGGGCCGCGGTTGCCGCGGCCGATGGCGCCGCTGACCGTCAGCAGGGTGGGGCCGCGCTGGTCGGCGGAAGCGGCGAAGGCCGGCGCGGCGCTGGCGAGGGTGCTGGTGCCGATGGCGGCCAGAAATTGACGTTTTTGCATGCTGTCTCCTCAAGGGCAGGGGCGTTCCCGCGCCTATTCTGCCCCCGCAGGCGCGCTATGCTTGCCGGGTGACTCCCCCGCCTCCTGCCACCACCGGCACGCCCGCCTTGCGTCGCATCGCGCATCTGGACATGGATGCGTTTTACGCCTCGGTGGAACTGCTGCGCTACCCGCAGCTGCAGGGCCTGCCCGTGGTGATCGGCGGCGCGCGGCGCCGGCCCGATGATGCGCTGCTGCAGCGGCATGCCGATCTGCCCCTGGCCGAGATCCCGGTGGCCGATTTTCCCCTGCTCAAGGACTACACCGGCCGCGGCGTCATCACCACCGCCACCTATGCCGCGCGCCAGTTCGGTGTGGGCTCGGCCATGGGGCTGATGAAGGCTGCCAAGTTGTGCCCGCAGGCCATCCTGCTGCCGGTGGACTTCGACGAGTACCGCAAGTACTCACGGCAGTTCAAGGAGATCATCACCGAGATCGCACCGGTGATGGAGGACCGCGGCGTGGACGAGGTCTACATCGACTTCACCGAGGTGCCGGGCGGGCAGCGTGACGGCGGGCGCAGCCTGGCCCGTCTGATCCAGAAAAGCATCTTCGACGCCACCGGACTGACCTGCTCGATCGGCGTGGCGCCCAACAAGCTCATCGCCAAGATGGCCAGTGAGTTCAACAAACCGAAGGGCATCTCCATCGTCATGCCGGGCGACCTGCAGACGCTGATCTGGCCCTTGCCCTGCCGCAAGATCAACGGCGTGGGCCCCAAGAGCGAGGAAAAGCTGCAGGCGCAAGGCATTCATACGATCGGCGAGCTTGCCGCGCGCGAGCGAGACTGGCTGATCGAGCACTTCGGCAGGAGCTATGGCGCCTGGCTGCATGAGGCCGCCTGGGGGCGCGACGAGCGCCCGGTGGTGACCGAGAGCGAACCGGTGTCGATCAGCCGCGAAACCACCTTCGAGCGCGACCTGCATGCCGTGCGCGACCGGGCCGAACTGGGCGCCATCTTCACCGCCCTGTGCGAGCGCGTGGCGGCCGACCTGCAGCGCAAGGGTTATGCGGGCCGCACCATCGGCATCAAGCTGCGCTACGATGACTTCAAAAGCGTCACCCGTGACCAGACCCTCCCGCACCCCACGGCCGATGCCGCGACCATCCGCCAGGCGGCGGGTCAGTGCCTCAAGCGCGTGGACCTGCAGCGCCGGCTGCGCCTGCTGGGCGTGCGCGTCGGCTCGCTCGTGAAGGCGGGTGACGTCCCGCCCGACCCATCGAAACAGGAGACCGATCCCCATGAACACACCGCCCTGCTTTTCCCTGACGATTGAGCAACACATTGCACATCTGGTTCTCAATCGCCCCGAGGCCATGAACACCATGCACCCGCAGTTCTGGCGCGAGCTGGACGCGGTGCTCACGCAACTGCACGCCGGGGCCGAGGCGCGCGTGTTGCTCATCAGCAGCACCGGCAAGCACTTCAGCGCGGGCATGGCGCTGGAGACCTTCGGCGGTGCCATCACCCTGGACGACAGCAGCGCCGAAGGCCGTGCCGCCATCTTCGACCTGCTCACCGACATGCAGGCCACCTTCACCAAACTGGAGACCTTGCGCATCCCGGTGATCGCGGCCATCCAGGGCGGCTGCATCGGCGGCGCGGTCGACATGGTCAGCGCCTGCTGCCTGCGCTACGCCACGACGGACGCTTTCTTCTGCATCCAGGAAATCAACATCGGCATGGTGGCCGATGTGGGTACGCTGCAGCGTTTACCGAAGCTCATGCCCCTGGGCGTGGTCAAGGAGCTGGCCTACACCGGGCGCCGGATGCCGGCGACGCAGGCCCTGGGCTACGGGCTGGTGAACCAGGTGTTCGACACGCCCGAGGCGCTGCTGGCCGGTGCCCTGCAGACGGCCAGGGAAATCGCCAGCAAGCCGCCCGTGGCCCTCTGGGGCACCAAGCAGGCCCTGCACTATGCGCGCGACCATGGCGTGGACGATGCGCTCAAGCAGATGGGCTGGTTGCAGGGGGCGATATGGAGCAACCGGCACGTGCTGGAGTCCGTCACGGCCATGAAGGAAAAGCGGGCGGGTCAGTTTCCGCCCCTGTCGCCAATGCAGTCCTTCCGAGACATCGGCCGCTGAGGCGGTGCCTTGCCGTAGCCGGCGTACAGTGCCCTTTTATCGAAAGCAACGATCTTGAAATCTTTCCTGGCCCTGGCCCTGTCCGTTTCCTTGGGGGGCGGCGCCGCGCAAGCGGCCGACCGGGACGACGCGATGTACGCCGCTTACGCGTGCCAGCAATATGCGATGGCTTCGCTGAAGACCCTGGGCAAGCCCAAGGCCGACCCCTCGCGCCCCGCGACGCCAGCGAACGACGTGCGCTGGGCGAGCCTGCCCGACGTCTGGCTGGCCCTGGGAGCACTCCATGCCCAGGCGCGTTTTGGGGCGCCCACGGTCCGTTCGGACTACCGCTGCACGGTGCAGAAGATGGCGGCGGGGGGCTGGAAGCTGTTGGACATGCAGTGGCCCCAGGGTCAGCCCTGAGATTGAGGATCCCGCACGGCCGACAAACCCGTTGAAGTGCGAATTGCGCCACATTCGACCGCCACTTTCGACGCGTCAGGGGCAAATTCCGTGCTTGAATCAGGGCTTGAAAACCAGGAGACCTGCATGCGGACCAATCTGCCCGTGATCGACCAGGAGTACGATTTCCCGGCCAGCGCCATGCTGGTGTCCATGACCGACACCCGAGGCCACATCACCCACGGCAATGCGGCCTTTTTCGCCACCAGCGGTTTCAGCCCCGAGGAGCTGATTGGCGGGAACCACAACATCGTCCGGCACCCGGACATGCCTGCCGAGGGTTTCCGCGACATGTGGCGCACCATCGGCAATGGCAAGCCTTGGACCGGTCTCGTCAAGAACCGGCGCAAGGACGGCAGCTATTACTGGGTGCGTGCCAACGTCACGCCCATCATGGAAAACGGCAAGCCGGCGGCCTACCTCTCGGTGCGCACCAAACCCGGGCGGGAGGAAGTGCAGGCGGTGGCTGGCCTTTACGCGCAGCTGAACGAGGAAACCCGGGCCGGCCGGCCCAGCTTCCATCTGCAGGGCGGGCATTTGCGATTCCACGGCCTCAAGGGGCAACTGCAGCGCTGGCATGACTTGGGCCCGACGGCGCGCATGGGCCTGATGCTGGGCCTGATGATCGTGCTGGGCCTGATGCCCCTCTGGTTGGGCTTCCAGGGCGCCCTGGCCAGCTGGCTGCAGTTCGGCGGCCTGCTGGCCGGCGCGGGCATCGCCCTGATGGTGTTCCAGGGGCGGTATGTGCGGGCCATCGACCAGGTGGAGCTGTTTGCGCGGGATCTGGCGGCCTGCAACCTCAAGACTTCGCTGGATTTCTCACCCAACCATCCCATGGCGGCCACGCTGAGCAACCTGCGTCAGGTGCAGATCAACCTGCGCGCCGTCATCGGCGATGTCAACAGCGAGATCAGCAATTTCAACCGCACCGCCGTCGAAATCTCCGAAGGCAGCCTGGACCTGTCGGCCCGTGCCGAGTCGCAGGCCAGCAGCCTGGAGCAGACGGCCGCCTCGATGGAGGAAATCTCCAGCACCGTCAAACACACTTCGCAGATCGCCGACGAGGTGCTGCGCCACAGCGAGCAGAGCACCACCGTGGCCACGCAGGGCGGCGAGTCGGTGCATGAACTCAGCGAGCTGATGACGCGCATCGACCAGTCATCCGGCAAGATGCGCGAGATCATTGCGGTCATCGAGGGCATTGCCTTCCAGACCAATATCCTGGCGCTCAACGCGGCGGTGGAAGCCGCTCGCGCCGGCGAGCAGGGGCGCGGTTTTGCCGTGGTGGCGAGCGAGGTGCGCGCGCTGGCCCAGCGCAGCGCTACGGCGGCCAAGGAGATCCGCGAGCTCATCGCGCACTCGGCCGACCAGATCTCCAACGGCGCCGAGCGCATGCAGCACGCCAACAAGACCATCGAGGAAGTGGTGGAGGCGGTGCGCGAGGTGGGCGTGCTGATCAACCAGATCAGCACCGCCACGCGCGAGCAGACGGCCGGGGTGGCCCAGGTCAACGATGCCATCAACCACCTCGACCAGCTGACGCAGCAGAACGCCGCGCTGGCCGAGGAATCAGCGGCCGCCTCCGACGGGCTCAAGCTCAGCGCTGCATCCCTGACCCAGTCCATGCAGGTGTTCCGCCTGCATTGAGCGGGTGGCCCAGCGGCGCGGCGCCTATTGCCGCGCCGTGCGCACGTTGGCCGGCAGGGCCTGCGGGTGGCTGGTGCGCCAGGGGTTGATGTCCAGGCCGCCGCGGCGCGTGTAGCGCGCATAGACCGTCAGCTTGGCGGGCTTGCAGCGCGTCCAGAGGTCCATGTAGATGCGCTCCACGCACTGTTCGTGGAACTCGTTGTGGTTGCGAAAGCTCACCAGGTACTGCAGCAGGCCGGCCTGGTCGATCTGCGGACCGCTGTAGGCGATCTGCACGCTGGCCCAGTCGGGCTGGCCGGTCACCAGGCAGTTGCTCTTGAGCAGATTGCTGGTCAGCACCTCGCTCACGGGCTGCTCATCGAAGGCCGCATTGAGCAGTTCGGGCGCTGGCGTGTAGTGCGTGCACTCCACCTCCAGCCGGTCCAGGCTCAGGCCGTCGAGCTCATGGATGGGCTCCTGGTCGAACCGTTCGGGCGCGATGAGCTTCACACCCACCGTGCCCGTCCTGCCCGAGTCCCGCCACACCGCGGCACCCAGGTCGGCGCGCAGCCGTGCCAGGACCTCTGCCTCATCGCTGAACTTCGTGTTGTTGTAGCTGTTGAGGTAGAGCTTGAAGGACTTGCTCTCGATGATGTTGGGCGTCTCGCAGGGCACGGTCACGTGGGCGATCGCCACTTGCGGCTTGCCGCGTGCATTCAGCCAGCCCAGCTCGTAAGCCGTCCACAGGTCCGCGCCCATGAAGGGCAGGGTGGCGCCCTCTTTGATGCTCAGGCCGATTTCCTGGCGCTTCGGGGAACGCGGGATGGGGTAGAGCAGCGAGGCGTCGTACTGGTCCACATAGGGCGTCGCCTTGCCGAGTTGCGAGTCTTCGGGGGCGGTCATTCCTGCACCTTGCGACGGAAGACCAGGCGGTCGGCATCTGACGCGGCAGCATCGAAAGCATAGCCCTCAAGCTTGAACTTCTCCAGCTGCTTCGGTGTGGTGACACGGTGGGTGGCGGCATAGCGCGCCATCAGGCCGCGCGCACGCTTGGCCAGGAAGCTGATGATCTTGTACTTGCCGCCCTTCCAGTCCTCGAACACGCATTCGATCACGCGTGCCTTCAAGGTTTTGAGGTCCACGGCCTTGAAGTATTCCTGCGAGGCCAGGTTCACCACCACGGGGGTCTTCTCGGCCTGCAGGCGCTCGTTCAAATGTTCAGCGATCTGGCTGCCCCAGAACTTGTAGAGGTTCTTGCCCTGCGGGTTCTCCAGCGCCGTGCCCATCTCCAGCCGGTAGGGCTGCATCCAGTCCAGCGGGCGCAGCACGCCGTACAGGCCGCTGAGGATGCACACGTGCTCCTGCGCCCAGGCAAGGTCCTCGGCCTTGAGCGTCCTTGCGTCCAGCCCTTCGTAGACGTCGCCGTTGAATGCCAGCACGGCCTGCCTGGAATTCCTGGCGGTGAACTTCGGGCTCCAGGCCTGGTAACGCGCCACGTTCAGGCCCGACAGCGTGTCGCTCAGATCCATCAGCTCGGCAATGTCCTGCGGCGACTTCTCGCGCAGGAGAGCGATCAGCTCGGCCGATTGCCTGGTGAACAGTGGCTGCGTATGCGGCACTTCGCCCGCGGGGCTGTCGTAGTCCAGGGACTTGGCGGGAGATAATAAAAACAGCATGTTGTTGCGTATCCTGTATCAAGACAATTATCTCGTAGCCCTGGACAAGCCGCCGGGCCTGCTGGTGCACCGCACCGGGCTTGATGCCGGAGAAACGCAGTTTGCCCTGCAGCTGCTGCGGGACCAGCTCGGCCGCCCGGTCTGGCCCGCGCACCGGCTGGACAAGGGCACCAGTGGGGTGCTGCTGTTTGCGCTGGATGCCGGCACGGCCCGTGTGCTGGGCGCGGCCTTCGAGGCGCCGGACCAGGTGCGCAAGACTTATCGGGCCGCGGTGCGTGGCTGGCCGCCCGAATCGGGCCTGATCGATCACCCGCTCCAGCGCATGGAGGATGACGCGCGAGCTGGCCGCACGCAAGTGCAGGACGCCCGGACGCGCTATCGCACGCTGGAGCGCTATGAATTGCCGCTGCCGCAGGGCCCTTTCCCCACGACGCGCTGCGCCCTGATGGAGCTGCAGCCACTGAGCGGCCGGCGGCACCAGCTACGCCGTCATCTCAAGCACATCGCGCACCCCATCATCGGCGACGCCACGCACGGCAAGGGTCCGCTGAACCGCGCGCTGGCAACGCTGCTGGGCGTGCAACGCCTCTGGCTGCATGCGCTGCGCCTGGAGTTGGCGCATCCGGTGCACGGCACGGCGCTGCCACTCGAAGCCCCGCCCGGGCCCGACTTTGAACTCTGGCGGCGCAGCTTTGAGGTAGATCAAGGCGGGCGGTCGGGCGCTGACTAGACTGGCGTGGCCCTCGCTGTGACGTTGCTGGACTTGTGCTGGTCCTGATCTGGAGATGCCGTGAAACTCGTTGTCAATCTTTTCGTGATGCTCGGTCTGCTGAGCTGCCTGGGCGCCCACGCGGCCGATCCGGTCACGGAGGCCATCAACCAGGCCTACGCGCCCTACCGTGCCGCTTTGTTCCGCACCAACAGCAAGGCGCAGGTCGAGTCGGAGCAGGCCGTGGCCCAGGCCCGGCAGGCCTGGCAATCGGTTCGGGAGCGGTTCGCCGCCAAGCCATCCGCTCCCTACGACAGCGATCCCGAATTCAGTGCATCGTTGAACGCGGTTGCCAGGGTATATGAGCAGGCGGCCGGCGAAATCGGCCAGGGCAAGCTGCCCCAGGCGCATGAAACGCTGGAGCAGGCACGCGACATCATGGCCGAGTTGCGACGGCGCAATGGCGTCATCGTCTTCAGTGATCACATGAACGCCTATCACTCCGAGATGGAGCACCTGCTGGAGCAGGGTGCCGCCCTGACGAGCAGTCCTCAGGCCATGCTGAATCTGGTGAAACGGGTGGGCGTGCTGGAATACCTGGCCAAGCGGCTGCGCAGCGAGGCCCCGAAGGCCCTGCAGGGCGACGCCGAGTTCAGCGCTGCGCTTCAGGCGCTGGAGACCTCGGTCATGACGCTGCACCGGGCTGCCATGAACCAGAACGCAGACGCTGCGCGTGAAGCGCTGGGCCGGCTCAAAGGGCCTTACAGCCGCATGTTCCTGAAATTCGGCTGAATGTTCCGCCTCCTTGGCGCGACCGCCGGTTCAGGCTTGGCAGGGATCGGCCTAGACTAGCGGGGCCTGCCCGCACTGCGGCCCAGCCACTGGCCTGCGCGCCGCAACAGATGCCAGGCGGCGAGTGCCGAAGGAATCCAGCGCAGGAGTCGGCGTGGCGGGCGCAGCGCCAGCCAGGCCAGAGTGGCCAGCGGCAAGACGGGATGCTGCCGCAACCAGTGCACGCCAACGCGCAGCTGGTCGGCCAGGGCCAGCACCGACCGCAGGTCGCGGGTTTGCTGCGCCAGCGTGTCGCGCAACTCGGCACTGCGCAACAGCAGGCGTTGTTGACGCCGGGCCAGTTCATCACGTTGCTGCCTGTGCATGGCTCAGGGCCCCGGGTCGCTGGCACCGAGACCGACGCGGTCGCGGTCAAGCTCGTTGACGCTGGCGCGGAACAGGCCGCCCGGCTGGCGCAGGCGCGCGCGCGCGCGCACCAGAAGCCCGGCGCCGGCGCCCAGCAGCAGCACGGCGAGCCCCCCGAGCGCCTGCAGGCGGTGGCTGTCCCAGAAAAGGACGACGATGAAGGCGGCCAGCAACAAGGAGCCCAGTGCCAGCAGCACCAGGGCCAGGGCGGCCCAGAGCAGGCTGTCGAACAGGCGCAGCTTCTCTTCTTCGAGTTCGTTGCCGAGCAAGGCCAGACGGACCTGCACGGTCGCCACGGCCGTGCCCAGCAACTGCCTGAGCGAGACCAGCAGGCCGGCGCCTTGTGGGGGGGCGCTCATGTCGTTCGGGTCTTCAACGACGGGTGATCAGCAGGCCCACGATCACCCCGACGGCGGCGGCGATGCCGATCGACTTCCAGGGGTTTTCGTGCACATAGGCATCGGTGGCCTGGCCCGCCGCCTTGGCGTGGGTGAGTGCCAGCTCCTGCAGCTCGCCGAGCTCGACGCGCGCCGCTTGCAGACGGCTCTGGATGCGGCCTCGCACTTCGGCGGCGCTGTCGCCGACTTCACTGGCCGACATGCGCAGCAGTTCTTCCGTATCGGCGATCACCTGGCGCAGATCGGCCATCAATTTTTCCCTTTGGGGTGCGGTGGTTTCAAACATGGTCTTCCGTTCTCTGGTTCTTTTGTCACGCGGTAAAACTCTTGCGGATCGCAAGTGATCCGCAAGAGGGAGGCTGAGTCTGAAGGCCATGGTCTCCGGCCGGCAAGGCCGAAAGACCGGGAGCCCGCAGGGGATCAGTAGCGGTAACGCACGCCCAGGGACGTGATGTTGATGCGGTCGTTCACGCTGCCGGCATAGGCCACGTTGTGCTCGTCGTACTGCAGGACACCGGACCACTGTCGGCTGAAGGCGTATTCAGCGCCCACCCCGTAGGACCAGCCAAAGCCGCTCTGGCTGCCGCTGGTTACGCCCGACCCGGCTGCTGCCGAGACGTCGGTGCGCGAATACGTGGTACCCACCTTGCCGAGCAGGCTGAAGCTGCTGCCCAGCGGCAGGCGGCCGATCAGGCTCACGTTGATGCCGTCGGCCTTGGTGCTGCCACCGGCTCGGCTGACCTTGCCGAAATCTGTGTAGCCCACCTCCATGCCCAGGTTGCTGTCGGTGAAGTAGCTGCCGGCATAGATGTTGTAAGCCGTGCTGTTCTTGTCGGAACCGAACAGACCCGTGCCGTCATTCAACTTGTAATCCGTCAGACCGGCATTGAAGCCGATGTGGGTGGTGCCACGGCCGTAGAGGCTGTAGACGCTGTCGGACCCGCTACCTTGTGCCTGGACGCTGGCGCCGGCCAATGCTGCGGCTGCCACGCACAGGGTGGACACGAGAGTGTGGTGCAGTTTTTTCATATGAAATCCTTTGGATGGTGAGGGAATGGTCCTTTGGAGAACCCTTTCATGAACCTGAAATGCTTCGGATGTCATGAGCCTCGACCTTATGCAATCGGGTCAGGCCTGACCGTTCGCTGTCGCACATATCCCGCAAGGGTTGCCTGGGTACAACGTTTTCTGTGCAATGCCGGCCGCGCGTGCGCCATGTGAGCCAGCACACAGACCGCAGCGCTGCGAATGCCGACACTCGGCGTGCAATTTATCGACCTTGCCCATGTTCACCCTTCACTCCCAGGATTCCGTCATGCCCTTTCTTCAAGCCAGCGGTCCAGATACTCCGCAATCCCTCTCCGTGTCGGAGTTGCATCTGAAGGCTGCCGAGTTCCTGGACCATGCGTCCAGGCTGCACCGTGAAGCGGCCAGGCTGCATGCAGCGGGCGAGTCGCGTGCCGCTGATCTTCAGGTCCTGCTGGCTCATTACGCGGTGGCCAAGGTCGCCGCCCATGTCGCCGAAGCGGGCAAGAGGATGCGCTCTTCCTCGGCATCCCCCGAAAGTAGCTGGCATCCGCCGGCTTATGGGCGCGCCATCGATGACGGCACAAGCCGGGCGGTGGCGTCAGCCTCCCGTCAATGGCAAGCTGTTCGCGCATGAGTGGCGAGCGTGGGCGGGATGAGCCGCGGGAATGAGCCGCAGAAATAGCAAGGCCGGTGCGGCGGCACCGGCCTTGGGTGGCGCGAGGGCCTTGCTTACTTCAGGTCGCCCGCCAGCGAGGCCAGGGTCTCGGCGCCGACCGTGACGTGCGCTGGGTAGTTGGTGTGGTCGCAGCCGACCTTCACGCCTGCGCCAGCCTTGACGGCCGCGCACATGGCAGGCGTGAGTTCGAAGCGCACAAAGTGCACGGCCGAGGTCTTCTCCTCGTTCTCGCGGTCCAGGTCCTCGTCGGCGATGGCGTAGACGCGGGGGTAGCCTTCCACCTCGACGAACATGCGGTCTTCCACCCCGATCAGGCGGGCCAGCTCACGCTTGCGCTCGTTGATGTCGGGGTACTCGATCAGCATCGTCGCCTTCCAGTTCCTGCCCTCCGGCACCAGCGGGGCGTAGGCGTGGATCTCGTCCAGGATGCCTTCCTCCTCGAAAATCTTCTCGATGCGCAGCATCTCCTGGATCTGGTAGCGGATGGTCAGCTCCGACTCGAACTGCAGGTTGATGTGCTCGCCCAGCAGCACGCTGCGCAGTTTGCGGTGGGCAATGACATCGCCCTTGTGTGCCTTGCGCCACTTGCTGTAGGCCTCCAGCGACATGAGGGTGTCGGGGGTGATTTTGCCGGTGAGTTGCATATCCATCTCCAGTGTCCTTACTTCAATCCGTACGCCATGCGCACCAGGCTCAGCGGGTGCTGCAGCTCGGGGGCGCCCAGGCCGTTGACCTCGAAACCCTGCGCGATGTGGTGGCCGCCCAGCGGGCAGTCGGAGCTGATGTAGTCGGGCTTCGTTCCGTCCTTCATGGTGGCCATGGCCTTGAACACGGGCTTGCCGATCTTCATGGCCTGCTGGTGGTAGGCCTTCTTCACGCCGAAGGTGCCGGCGTGGCCCGAGCAGCGCTCGATGGTGTTGATCGTGGTGTCCGGGATCATCTTGAGCATCTCTTCGGTCTTCTTGCCGATGTTCTGCACGCGGCCGTGGCAGGGGATCTGGTAGCTCACGTTGCCCAGCTTCTGCGGGAACTCGGTCTTGAGCAGACCGTCACGCTTGCGCGCCATCAGGTACTCGAAGGGGTCCCACATGGCTTCCTTCACCTCCTGCACCGCGGTGTCGTCCGGGTACATCAGCGGGATCTCCTGCTTGAACATCAGGGTGCAGCTGGGCACGGCCGAGAGGATGGCGTAGCCCTCCTGCGCGTACTGGTGCAGCACCGGGATGTTCGCTTCCTTGCTGCTGTTGACCGAGTCCAGGTCACCGAGCTCCAGCTTGGGCATGCCGCAGCATTTCTCCTTCTCGACGAGCACGTAGGGGATCTCGTTATGGTCGAGGATCTTGAGCAGGTCGTGGCCGATGCCCGGCTCGTTGTAGTTGACGTAGCAGGTGGAGTAGATGGCTACCTTGCCAGGCGTCTTGTCGCCGTTCTTCACGGCGTAGGGTGCGCTGTCGGCAGCGCCCGAGCGGAACTTCTGCGTAGCCAGGGAGGGCAACCAGGCGTCCTTGTCGACACCGGCCACGCTTTCCATCACGCTGCGCGCCGCCTTGGTGTGGGTCACGGCATTGGCCACCTGCACGACGATGGGGATGCCGGCAAACGAGCCATGCAAGTCGGTGGAAGCCAGCAGCTTCTCGCTGGTGGTGACTTCGCCCTTCTTGAACTTGATGGCCTTGGCGCGCAGCATGGTGTGCGGGAAGTCCAGGTTCCATTCGTGCGGTGGGGTGTACGGACACTTGGTCATGTAGCACAGGTCGCACATATAGCACTGGTCGACCACTTTCCAGTAGTCTGGCTTGGCGACGCCGTCGACCTCGCCGGTCGAGCTCTCGTCGACCAGGTCGAACAGGGTGGGGAAGGAGCCGCACAGGCTGACGCAGCGGCGGCAGCCGTGGCAGATGTCGAAGATGCGCTCGAGCTCCTTGAAGGTGGATTCCTCGTTGTAGAAGTCGGGGTTCTTCCAGTCCAGCGGGTGTCGGGTCGGGGCTTCCAGGTTGCCTTCGCGCGCCATGGTGTGTCCTCTTTGTTGTGGTGGTTTGAAGAAGACCTCTGTGCTCCCAGAAGTCTTTCGCAAACCCACTACGCCTCACGGCGTAGCGAGCCGGCCGAGAGCAAGGCGCGGGTGTCGGGCCACCGGAATGCACTTGGGGTGCATGAGGATGGCCTGAACGGGGCCCGCAACGCCGCTATCGGCTCGCGCAGTAGCCCTTAATCCACGAGTTCGTTCAGGGCCTTCTGGTAGCGATTCGCGTGCGAGCGCTCGGCCTTGGCCAGCGTCTCGAACCAGTCGGCGACTTCGTCGAAGCCTTCAGCACGGGCGGTCTTGGCCATGCCGGGGTACATGTCGGTGTACTCATGGGTTTCGCCGGCGACAGCTGACTTCAGGTTGTCGCGGGTGGAGCCGATGGGCATGCCGGTGGCGGGGTCGCCGGACTGCTCCAGGAATTCCAGGTGGCCGTGGGCGTGGCCGGTCTCGCCTTCAGCGGTGGAGCGGAACAGCGCCGCCACGTCGTTCTGGCCTTCCACGTCGGCCTTGTTTGCGAAATACAGGTAGCGGCGGTTGGCCTGTGATTCGCCGGCGAAGGCGTCCTTCAGGCACTGTTCCGTTTTGGAACCTTTCAGTGCGGGCATGGCTATCTCCTTGATGCGTTGAGAAAACACGGGAATGCTTTGAACAGGTCAAAGACTGACGAGAGGGTATTCCTGGAGTTCTTGGGGCGTCTAATTGGCACTTTCAATATGACAAATTGCTGCTCGCTATTAAGAATCGATATTGATTCGCAATAACTGCCCTGGTTCAGGCTGGCGGGCCAGCTCGGCGCCCTGGGGAGTTACGGTAAAGTGAATGAATTACGGATCAGTGAATTGACTGCCGAGGAGTACCCATGAGCAACAGTCCCCGCGCGGCCGCCTTGCCGCCGCCGCCGCCGATCCAGCAGTTGCACCATTACGCCTACCGGGCGCGCGACGCCGAGGAGACGCGACACTTCTATGAAGACATCCTGGGCCTGCCGCTGTACCACATCATCCAGAGCGACCACGTGCCCAGCACGGGGGAATACTGTCCCTACACGCACTTCTTCTTTCGCCTGCAGGACGGCTCCTTCATCGCCTTCTTCGACCTGGGCGACGATGTGGCCGCCGAGCCCAGCGCCAACACGCCGCGCTGGGTGAACCACGTCGCCTTCAGGCTCGATTCCGTTGCGCAGCTCGAAGACATGAAGGCGAGGCTGCAGGCCCACGGCATCGAGGTGATCGGTGTGACCGACCATCACATCTTCAAGAGCATTTACTTTTTTGACCCCAACGGCATCCGGCTCGAGCTTTCGGCTCAGGTCGCTGACGAGTTCCAGATGCTCCAGGAAAGCACCACCGCTCACGCGCGCCTCAACGAATGGAGCGCGCGCAAGGCGGTCTGGCGCCAGGAGCGCGCCGCCGGCAAGGTGGCCGCACCGCTGAAGCCGCAACAGAATGACCGGCCCGAAGTGGCTGCGCGCGCCGCGCAGAAGGGCAAGGCATGAGCCCCGCACAGTCGCCCGAAGGGGCTCGAACCGCGATCCGGCAGGCCGGAGCCGACCCATTGCAGACGACGTACCGTGACGTGGCCTATACGAACGGCTACGAGTTCACCCAGGGCAAGGGCTATGAACTGCCCCAGTACCCCTTTGTCGAGCCGCCGGAGCTCAAGGGTGGCACGAAACGCCACCAGGTCGTCATTGTCGGCGCCGGCATCACCGGCCTGACCCTGGCTTGTTGCCTCGCGAAGCTGGGGGTGCAGGCCGTCCTGCTGGACGAGGACAGCACGGTGGGCGTCAAGGGCGCGTCCTCGCGCGGCATCTGCTACACGCAGAAGTCGCTGGAGATCTTCCAGCGACTGGGTATCTACGAGCGTATCGCCGCCAAGGGCATCCAGTGGAGCGTGGGCCGCACCTTTGCCGGCCAGGACGAGGTCTATTCCTTCGACTTGCGCCAGCAGAGCAGCTTTGGTCTCTCGGCCCAGCCGCCTTTCATCAACATCCAGCAGTTCTATATCGAGGGCTATCTGGTCGAGCGCATTTACGGGCTGGGCCAGGTGGACCTGCGCTGGAAGTCGCGCGTGACAGGCTTCAGGCAGCAGGAGGGCTACGCCACGCTGACGGTGGACACGCCGGCCGGCCCTTACCAGCTGGAGGCCGAGCACGTGATCGACGCCAGCGGCTCGCACACGCCCTTCCACGGCTGGACTGACGCCACCATGACCTCGCGCCGCGGCGACGACCGCTGGTGCATTGCCGATGTTCGCTTCAGGCACCGTCCGCCGCAGGAGCGCCACACCTGGATCGAGGCGCCCTTCAATGGCAACCGAGCGGTCTGGCAGCACCTGATGGGCGACGAGGTCTGGCGTATCGACTACCAGATGGAGCCCAACGCCGACCCCGAGCTCGTGAGCCGGGAGGACGTGGTTCGCGAGCGACTCAGGCAGCAGTTCGGCCCCGACGTGGACTGCGAGATCGTCTGGGTCGGTCCCTACGCCTACCGCAGCCAGTGCCTGGACACCCTGCGCATCGGTAGCGTCTATTTCATGGGCGACACGGCCAAAATCGTCAGTCCCTTCGGTGCGCGTGGTGGCAACACCGGCGTGGCCGATGCCGACAACCTGGCCTGGAAACTGGCGGCCGTGCTGCGCGGCCAGGCGCCGGCGAGCCTGCTGGACAGCTATGACCAGGAGCGCCACGAGGCCGCCGCGCAGAACGTGCAGGTCACCAACCGCACCGCGCGCTTTCTGCGCCCGGCCGACGGCATGGAGCGCACCTTCCGCAGTGCGGCCATCAGCCTGGCGCGCCAGTACCCGTTTGCCCGCCAGCTGATCAACACCGGCCGCATGGCCGTGGCCAACAGCTACACGCAGTCCGGCATCTGCGACCGCAGCGGCGGCCTCTCCGTGCAGAACGTGAGTTTCCGCTGGGCCGATCAAAGCGCTGGCTGCGTCAACGACCTGATCGAGTGGGCGGGCGGCCAGTTGCTGGTGCTGGTCTTCGGCGACATGTCGGCGGCCGCGGCGCAACGCCTGCGCCATCTGGGCAGCGTTGCGCCCGTGCGTTGCGTGCAGGTCGTGGGGCCGGACACCCGGCCCCAGGCGCGAGAGTTCGTGATCGACCCGCAGGGTCATCTGCAGGGAGCCTGCCATGTCTTCGGCCATGCCTGGGCCCTGGTGCGGCCCGACGCCTATATCGCCGCTACGGGAGAAAGCGTGGACGCCGGCCTGATCCAGGCCATCGAGCGCGGCATCGGCATCAAGGAGTAGTCCATGAAAACCACCCCCCATTTCCAGGACGCCGACACCTTCTACGAGCAGTTGCTCGATGCCCATACCGGTCTGAGTCGTGAACAGTCCGAACTGCTCAATGCCCGGCTGATCCTGCTGCTGGCCAACCAGATCGGAGCGAAGGATGTGCTGGCCGAATGCATTCAGGCGGCCAAGGATCTGCCCCGGTAAAATCAGGGGCAGTTCCCAGACACCCCATGGAACGGCACCCTCGGGTGCCGTTCTTCATTTTTTGTCAGCACCATGACCGACACCGTCCAGCAACCGGGCCTCAACAGCCTGTCCAAGTCCTTCGAACCCGCCGCCCTGGAGGCGCATTGGGGCCCCGAATGGGACAAGCGCGGCTACGGCAACGCGGGTTTCCGCGGCACAGGCAAGGCCAAGGCGGGTGCGCCGTCCTTCGCCATCCAGCTGCCGCCGCCCAATGTGACGGGCACGCTGCACATGGGCCATGCCTTCAACCAGACCATCATGGACTCGCTCACGCGCTACCACCGCATGGCGGGCGCGAACACGGTCTGGGTGCCGGGCACCGACCACGCGGGCATCGCCACCCAGATCGTGGTGGAGCGCCAGTTGCAGGAACAGAAGCTCAGCCGCCACGACCTGGGCCGCAAGAACTTCGTTTCGCGCGTGTGGGAGTGGAAGGAGCAGAGCGGCAACACCATCACCACCCAGATGCGCCGCATGGGCGACAGCGTGGACTGGAGCCGCGAATACTTCACCATGGACGACAAGCTCAGCAAGGTCGTCACCGAGACCTTCGTGCGCCTGTACGAGCAAGGGCTCATCTACCGCGGCAAGCGCCTCGTGAACTGGGACCCGGTGCTGCAGTCCGCCGTGTCCGACCTGGAAGTGGAAAGCGAAGAGAAAGACGGTTCGCTCTGGCACATCGCCTATCCGATGGCCGATGGAACAGGCAGCCTGACCGTGGCCACCACCCGCCCCGAGACCATGCTGGGCGACGTGGCCGTGATGGTGCACCCGGAAGACGAGCGCTATAAACACCTGATCGGCAAGATGGTCACGCTGCCGCTGGTGGGCCGCCAGATCCCGGTGATCGCCGACGCTTACGTGGACAAGGAATTCGGCACGGGTGTGGTCAAGGTCACGCCGGCCCATGACCCCAACGACTACCAGGTGGGCCAGCGGCACAAGCTGGAGCTGATCTGCGTGCTGACGCTGCAGGCCACCGTCAACGACAACGCGCCCGAAAAATACCGCGGCCTGGACCGTTTCGTGGCGCGCAAGGCCATCGTGAAGGACCTGGAAGCCATCGGCGCCCTGGTGGAGACCAAGAAGCACAAGCTCATGGTGCCCATCTGCACCCGCACGGGCCAGATCGTCGAGCCCATGCTGACGGACCAGTGGTTCGTGGCGATGACGAAGGTCAGCGAGCAGGACCCCACAGGCAAGAGCATCGCGCAAAAGGCCATCGATGCCGTCGACAGCGGCGCGGTGAAGTTCGTTCCCGAGAACTGGGTCAACACCTACAACCAGTGGATGAACAACATCCAGGATTGGTGCATCTCGCGCCAGCTCTGGTGGGGCCACCAGATCCCGGCCTGGTACGACGAAGCCGGCAATGTGATCGTGGCGCGCAATGAAGCCGAGGCCCAGGCCAAGGCACCAGGCCAGAAACTCGTGCGTGACGAGGACGTGCTCGACACCTGGTACTCCTCGGCCCTGGTGCCCTTCAGCACCATGGGCTGGCCAGAAGCTGTGGAACGCCCCTCCGGTAGCGGGACCGAAGACTTCGACCTCTACCTGCCCTCCAGCGTGCTGGTCACGGGCTACGACATCATCTTCTTCTGGGTCGCCCGCATGATCATGATGACGACCCACTTCACCGGCCGGGTGCCTTTCAAACACGTCTACATCCACGGCCTGGTGCGCGACGCGCAGGGCCAGAAGATGAGCAAGAGTGAAGGCAATGTGCTGGACCCGGTGGACCTGATCGACGGCATTGCCCTCGGCCCCCTGCTGGACAAGCGCGTCGTCGGTCTGCGCAAGCCCGAGACCGCGCCCCAGGTGCGAAAGAACACCGAAAAGGAATTCCCCGCAGGCATCCCGGCTTTCGGTGCCGATGCTCTGCGCTTCACTTTCGCCTCACTGGCCTCGCTGGGGCGCAACATCAATTTTGATTCCAAGCGCTGCGAGGGTTACCGCAACTTCTGCAACAAGCTCTGGAACGCCACACGCTTCGTGCTGATGAACTGTGAAGGTCAGGACTGCGGCCTGGAAGAGCACACCAAGGAGCAGTGTGTGCCTGGTGGCCCCTTCCATGGCTACCTGAGCTTCAGCGCCGCCGACCGCTGGATCGTCTCGCTGCTGCAGCAGGTCGAGGCCGAAGTGGCCCAGGGCTTCGCCGACTATCGCCTGGACAACGTGGCCAACACCATCTATGACTTCGTCTGGAACGAGTTCTGCGACTGGTACCTGGAAATCGCCAAGGTGCAGATCAACACCGGAGACGCTGCGCAGCAGCGCGCCACGCGCCGCACCCTGATCCGTACGCTGGAAACGATCCAGCGCCTGGCGCACCCGCTGATCCCCTTCATCACCGAAGAGCTCTGGCAAAAGGTGGCGCCTGTGGCCGGCCGGGCTGGTGAATCGGTGAGCGTGGCCGCTTACCCGGTGAGCCAGCCGGAGCGCATTGACGCTGCGGCCATGGCCGAGGTGGCCCGCCTGCGCCAGTTCGTCGACGCCTGCCGCAACCTGCGCGGCGAGATGAATGTGTCGCCGTCCACGCGCCTGCCCTTGTATGCGGTGGCTGCCAGTGCCGGCGAGACGGCATTCCTGGAGCAGTGGGCGCCGGTGCTGCAGGCCCTGGCCAAGCTCAGCGAGGTCAAGGTGTTCCAGGCCGAGGCCGAGTGGGCCGCGGCCGCCCAGGCCGCACCGGTGGCCGTGGTGGGCGAAGCCCGCCTGTGCCTGCATATGGAAGTCGACATGGTCGCGGAGAAGCTGCGCCTGGGCAAGGAGGCGGCGCGCCTGGAGGGCGAGATCGCCAAGGCCAAGAACAAGCTCTCCAACGAAGCCTTCGTGGCCAAGGCACCTCCCACCGTGATCGAGCAGGAGAACAAGCGCATGGCCGATTTCACGGCGACCTTGGCCAAGATCCAGGACCAGTTGGTCCGCTTGAAGTGACCTATTTCGCGGGGAGAATCGGGCCATGACGCAAAAAATCAGAACCGCCGTTTTCCCCGTCGCCGGCCTCGGCACGCGTTTCCTGCCCGCCACCAAAGCAGCGCCGAAGGAAATGCTGCCTGTGGTGGACAAGCCGCTGATCCAGTACGCCGTGGAAGAGGCCTACGCGGCCGGCATCCGTCACATGGTGTTCGTGACGGGCCGCAACAAGCGCGCCATCGAAGACCATTTCGACACCGCGTACGAGCTGGAAAACGAGCTGGCGCAGAGCGGCAAGCAGGCGCTGCTTGACCTGGTGCGTTCGGTACAACCGGACGACATGCTTTGCTCCTATGTGCGCCAGCCGCGTGCCCTGGGCCTGGGACACGCCGTGCTGTGCGCCGAGCACCTCACTGGAAACTCGCCCTTTGCCGTGCTGCTGGCCGACGACCTGATGATGGGGCCGCCCGGTGGCACCCCGGTGCTGGCCCAGATGGCCGAGCAGTTTTATCGCTTGAACAACTCGGTGATTGCCGTGCAGGAAGTGCCGCAGGACCAGGTGCGCCGCTACGGCATCGTGGCGGGTACGCCAGCGGGCGAGCGTCTGATGCGGATCGAGCGCATGGTCGAAAAACCTGCACCCGAAGTCGCGCCCTCACGCCTGGCCGTGGCGGGCCGTTACATCCTCACCCCGGCCGTGTTCGAGCAGATCCGCCAGCAGCCGCGGGGCGCGGGTGGCGAGATCCAGCTGACCGACGGCATTGCCGGCCTCTTGAAGCACGAGGCGGCCTACGCCTACACCTACGCCGGCAAGCGCTATGACTGCGGCAGCAAGGAAGGGTTTTTGGAGGCCACGGTGGAGCTGGCCCTGGCGCACCCCGAGGTAGGGGCGAATTTCCGCGCGTATCTGAAATCGCTCAAGGTGTGAACCAAGCGCTTAGAACTTGCGAAGAAATCGTAGCGAGCGGCCTCAGCGCAAGGCGGACGGAGCGCAGGAACCGGAGCGTACTTGATGTACGTGAGGATTCCGAGCACCGCCCAACGCGGCGATCAGGCCGCGCAGTAGATTTATTCGCAGGTTCTTAGCGGCGCTTGAGGACGTGGATGTAGTCCTTGCCCTCAGTGGTCTGTTCCAGCAATTCGTTGCCGGTCTGCTTGGCAAAGGCTACGAAATCACGAACGGTACCGGCGTCGGTGGCGATGACCTTGATGGTCTGGCCGCTCGTCATCTCCGACAGGGCCTTCTTGGTCTTGAGGATGGGCAGGGGGCAATTCAGCCCGCGGGTGTCGAGTTCTCGGTCAGCGTTCATCACAAGTCCAGATTTCAGGTTAGAGCCGATTTTAAGCAATCCGGGGATCAGGCGGGCGGTGCGTGGTCTTGTGGCGGGCGCGACCACTCGATGAACTGGGGCTCATGGCCCCGTGAGCGCAACCAGTCGGCCAGGGCGTAGCCGGTGCCGGCGGGCCAGCATTTGACCTTGTCCGGAGCGAACAGCCGGTAATCCACCAGCTCCGGCGAGAGTCGTATCTCCCCCTCGCAGCGCGCGTGGTAGGCCACGATGAGCTGGTTCATGCGCTCGAAGTCGTAGACCCCGATCAGGTTCAACTCCAGCGCCTGCAGGTTCGTCTCTTCCTTGATCTCGCGCGCGATGCCCTCCTGCGGCGTTTCGCCGGCCTCCATGAAGCCGGTGATCAGCGCGTACATCTTGCCTTCCCAGGCCGCATTGCGCGCCAGCAGGATCTGGCCTTGAACCTCGACCACAGCGGCCAGCACGGGCACGGGATTGTTCCAGTGGGTCCAGCCGCAGGCCGGGCAGCGCAGGCGGTCCTTGGGGCCACCGTCTTCCTGCACGCTGATCAGGGCCAGCGGCGTGGCGCAGGCCGGACAGTAGTGGAAATCAGTGCTCATTAAGAGAGGTTTGGAGCTTGTGAAGAAATCGTAGCGAGCGGCCCGATCGCAAGGCGGACGGAGCACAGCCACCGGAACGTACTTGATGTACGTGAGGATGGCGAGCACCGCCCAACGCGGCGATCGGGTCGCGCAGTAGATTTATTCACAAGTTCTCAGGCGGGGAAGACGCCCGTTGACAGGTAGCGGTCACCGCGGTCGCAGACGATGAAGGCAATGGTCGCGTTGGTCTCGCGCGCGGCAATCTGCTGCGCAACCCAGCAGGCGCCGGCGGCCGAGACGCCAGCGAAGATGCCTTCCTCGCGCGCCAGACGGCGGCACATCTCTTCAGCATCGCTCTGGCTCACGTAAACCAGTTCGTCCACCGTGCTCGGGTCGTAGATCTTGGGCAGGTATTCCTGCGGCCACTTGCGGATGCCCGGGATGCGCGAGCCCTCTTGCGGCTGCGCGCCGATGATGCGAACCCCCGGGTTCTTTTCCTTGAGGAAGCGCGACACGCCGGTGATGGTGCCTGTGGTGCCCATGGCGCTGACGAAATGCGTGATGCGCCCGTCGGTCTGCTCCCACAGCTCGGGGCCGGTGGTCTCGTAATGGATACGCGGGTTGTCGGCATTGGCGAACTGGTCCAGCACCCGGCCCTTGCCGCCCTGTTCCATCTGCGTGGCGAGGTCACGGGCGTACTCCATGCCGCCGGATTTGGGCGTGAGGATCAGTTCGGCGCCGAAAGCCTTCATGGTCTGGGCGCGTTCGATGGACAGGTCCTCCGGCATGATGAGCACCATGCGGTAGCCCTTGATGGCCGCGGCCATGGCCAGGGCAATGCCCGTGTTGCCCGAGGTGGCTTCGATCAGCGTATCGCCGGGCTTGATCTCGCCACGTTCCTCGGCGCGTTTGATCATGGACAGCGCCGGTCGGTCCTTGACCGAGCCGGCCGGGTTGTTGCCCTCGAGCTTGCCGAGGACGACGGTGCCGCGCGCGGCGTTATCCGTGGCGCCGATGCGCTGCAGGGCCACCAGCGGCGTCTTGCCGATGGCGTCTTCGATGGTGGGGTACTTCATGACCGCCACTGTGCCATAATTTCCGGCTTCCCTCTCCCTGCCCGGGTGGTGAAATTGGTAGACGCAGGGGACTCAAAATCCCCCGCCGCAAGGCGTGCCGGTTCGATTCCGGCCCCGGGCACCACCTCTTTGGAATATCGGCTTGGTTGGCACTCGCGAACCGGCACGCCCAAGGCGGTCATGTTGATGCGCACTCCGTGCGCGGGTTCGATTCCGGCTTCGCTGGCGCTGGCCTCAGCTCTCGCGCAGCCCTTCCAGCACGGTCGGGTAGCCCAGTCTCACGCGCAGCTCCTGTTTCATTCTCGTGTTATCCATGCGCCGCGATTCGCTCATGAAGCTCAGCAGCATGGGCGAGAGTTCCTGCCTTGCCTCGGCGCGCGAGATGCGCTTCGGCTGGGGCAGTCCATAGAGCCGCGCGGCCAGGTCGAAGTAATCGCCCATCTTCAGTTGGCCATCGTCGTTCACGTGGTACACGCGTTGCGGACCGCCGCGCCACAGCGCTGCTACGCAGGCGCGGGCCAGGTCATCGGCATGGATGTGGTTGGTGTAGACGTCGTCCTCGGCGCGCAACACCGGGGTGCCACGCAGCAGCCGTTCGCGCGGGGTGCCGCCTTCGCGGTCAGGCGCGTAGATGCCGGGAATGCGCAGGATGCTGGACGGCACCCCCGCCCCGCGGCCGTAGAAGCGGACCTGCCGCTCGGCCGCGACGCGGCGGCGGGCGCGGGCGGTGTCGGCTCGCAGGGGGCGTGTCTCGCTGACTCTGGCACCGCCACAGTCGCCGTAGACCCCGCTGGTGGAACCGTAGACCAGGGCGGCCGGTGGTGTGCGCAGACGCAGGGCACGCAGCAGTGCGCGGGTGCGGGGGTCGCCCGGGCCCTCGCCGGGGGGTGGGGCCAGGTGCAGCACGCGGTCGGCCAGGCCGGCCAGGCGCCGCAGGGTGGCGGGCTGGTCCAGGTTGCCGGGCAAGGGGGTGATCCCGCGGGCGCGCAGCTCGCCCTGGCGGGCGGGTGTGGAGGTGAGCGCCAGCACCCGCACGTGGGCGGGCAGGGCGGCCGCGGCGCGCAGGCCGACGTCGCCGCAGCCGATGATGAGCACACGCTGGCGGCGAAAGCGCATGGGCAGCGCGCCTGAAGGGCTTGTTAACACTGGCAGAATTCCCGTCTTTGCGTCGAAAAACTGTTCAAGGATAACGAAAAGATGTCGGCCCACCAGGTCACCGTGCAGCCCAGCGGCCGCAGTTTCGAGGTTTTGCCCGGCGAGGCCATGCTGGCCGCCGCCATCCGCGCCGGTATTGGTCTGCCCTACGGCTGCAAGGACGGGGCCTGCGGCTCCTGCAAATGCAGAAAGATTTCCGGCGCCGTGGTGCACGGAGCGCACCAGAGCAAGGCTCTGAGCGAGGCCGAAGAAGCGGCCGGCTACGTGCTGACCTGCTGCGGCGTGCCGCAGGGTGACGTGGTGCTGGAGTCGCGCCAGGTGACCGAGGCCGGGGCCTTCCCGATCCGCAAGATGCCGGTGCGCGTGAACGAGATGCAGAAGGTTTCGCCCGACGTGATGCGTCTGGTGCTGCAGCTGCCGGCCAATGACAGCTTCCAGTTCCACGCCGGCCAGTACGTCGAGTTCCTGCTGCGCGACGGCGCGCGGCGCAGCTACTCCATGGCCAATGCGCCGCACAGCCGCGCCGGTCAGCCCACGGCCACCCCGCCGGTGGGCGCCACCATGGAACTGCACATCCGTCACATGCCTGGCGGCAAGTTCACTGATCACGTGTTCGGCGCCATGAAGGAAAAGGAAATCCTGCGGATCGAAGGCCCTTACGGCAGCTTCTACCTGCGCGAGGACAGCGACAAGCCCCTGGTGCTGCTGGCCTCGGGCACGGGATTCGCACCCATCAAGGCGCTGATCGAGCAGATGCAGCACAAGGGCATCACCCGGCCGGCCACGCTCTACTGGGGCGGCCGCCGCCCGGCCGATCTCTACATGCACGACTGGGTGTTGCAGAAAACGCAGGAGATGCCGAACCTGCGCTACGTACCGGTGGTGTCGGATGCCCTGCCCGAAGACCACTGGGCCGGTCGCACGGGTTTCGTGCACCAGGCCGTGCTGCAGGACTTTGCCGATCTCTCGGGCCACCAGGTCTACGCCTGCGGCGCGCCCATCGTGGTGGATTCGGCCCGGCGCGACTACGTGGCCCAGGCTGGCCTGCCCGAGGAAGAGTTCTACGCCGACGCCTTCACCAGCGAGGCGGACAAACACGCTGCATAGCAGCGTGTTTGCAGTGCAGGCTAACTTCGCGCAGCGAAGTTAAGGTGCTTCAGCACCGGCCGCAGCCACAAGATGCCAAGGAAAAAGGCCCGCCGCGGAATAACGGCGGGCCTTTTGCTTGAACGGTGTCAGTTGCGCTTGCCCTGGTGGCGTTCGCCGTTGCCGCGCTCGGCATGTGGGCGATCCTTGCGGCCGTCATGGTTCATGTCGCGCTGGCGGTCGTGCTTTTCGCGGGCGATGTCCCGGCTGTTGCGGTCCTGCATATTGTCCATGTGGGCCCGCTCCTTGGGCGTCACCTTGCCGTCGGCCTTGGCACGCTCTTCCACGCGCTCGACGCGTTCCTGGCGGTTCTCCAGGCGGTTGGCCTCGCGTGGGGTCAGCTGGCCCGAATTCACGCCCTGCTGGATACGGCGTTCCTGGTTGGCTTCGCGCTGGTCCACGCGCGGCGTGGCGCTGGGGTTGGCGGGGGCGCCCATGGTGCCGGATTGGGCATAGGCGGCACTGGTGGCCAGTGCCAGGACACCGAGCAAGATCTTGGTCGTCATGAGATTCTCCTTCTGGGTTGAAGCATGGAAGAAACTGCTTCCATGGATCTGCAACGTAGGGCGTGAGCGCTGCAGCCGACAGGTCTCTGCAAAGTCTGTGTAAAGGGATGTCACAGGAGATGTCCCAGAAATCCTGTGACTGTCAGAGCCGGTTCGAAACCTCGATCAGATTGAGGTCGGGGTCGCGGAAATAGACCGAGAGGATGGGGCCTTGCGCGCCGGTGCGCTGCACCGGGCCCTCGTTGATCGTCACGCCGCAGGCCGCCAGGTGCGACTGCACCTGGGGCAGCGGGATCGAAGTGAGAAAGCACAGATCGGCCGAGCCCGGCGTAGGCCGCTGCGCCTTGGGCTCGAACTCGCGGCCGGCCTGGTGCAGATTGATCTTCTGCGCGCCGAAGGCCAGGGCTTTGCGTCCGGCGCCGAAGGTGATCACCTCCATGCCCAGCACGCGCTGGTAGAAGGTGCAGGTGGCCGCCACGTCGGCCACCGTGAGCACCAGATGGTCGAGGCTGTCGATCTTCACGCGCGCACGGGCCTCAGAGTTCGAGACTGTCCGCGATGGCCTTGATGCCCGCCTTGGCGCAGGCCTCGTCGGCTTCGCCGCCGGGGCCGCCAGAGATGCCGATGGCACCCACCAGCGTGCCACCGGCTTCGATGGGCAGGCCGCCACCGGCCGCGACGACACGCGACACATGGCGGATGCCGCTCATGGACTTGCCGGCCTGGGTGTCCTTGCCGAACTCCAGCGTGGAGGCCTTGAAGCTGGCCGCCGTCCAGGCCTTGTCGGTGGCGACGGTGATCGTGTGCGCGCCGGCGAAGCGGTCGCGCAGCAGCACCTGGACCAGGCCGGTGCGGTCGGTCACGGCCACGGCGATCTGGAAGCCCTGCTTGCGGCAGGATTCCAGCGCCGCCTGGGCGGCCTTCAGGGCGGCCTCGGGCGTCAACGTCTTGGACTGGAAGACGGCATCCTGGGCCATGGCACTGCCGGCCAGGCAGAAAGACAGCAGAAGCGGGGAAATGCGTTTCATCATGAGTGACTCCTTGGCGTGATGGATTGAACTTAATATCCTATACCTCGCTGGGTACCCTGGGCCGAATCCCGAGCAAGACGCTGCTTTATTCGCCCAGATAGGCGGCGCGCACCGCCGGGTTGTGCAGCAGCTCCTGCGCCGGGCCGGCGAGCGTGATCAGGCCCGACTCCATGACATAGCCGCGGTCGGCCAAGCCCAGCGCGCGACTGGCGTTCTGCTCCACCAGCAGCACCGTCATGCCCTGGTCAGAGACCTCGCGCACCACCTCGAAGATCTTGTCCACCATGAGCGGGCTCAGTCCCATGGAGGGTTCGTCCAGCAGCAGCAGCTGGGGCCGGCTCATCAGCGCGCGGCCCATGGCCAGCATCTGCTGCTCGCCGCCGCTCAAGGTACCGGCCAACTGCGTGTGCCGCTCCTTGAGGCGCGGAAACAGGCCGTACATGCGCTCCAGGTCGGCTGCGATGCCCCCCTTGTCGTCGCGCGTGTAGGCGCCCATGAGCAGGTTCTCGGCAATGCTCATGCGCGTGAACACGCCGCGCCCCTCGGGCACCATGGCCAGGCCCTGGCGCACCAGGTCCCAGGGTCCCTGGCCGCGCAAGGGCTTGCCCAGGTAATGCAGCTGGCCCTGGCAGGGCAGGGTACCGGTCACGGCCTTCATGGTGCTGGTCTTGCCGGCACCATTCGAGCCGATCAGGCAGACCAGTTCGCCGCGCCGCACCTCGAAATCCACGCCCTTGACGGCCTGGATGCCGCCGTAGGCCACCTTCAGGCCATGGACCCGCAGCAGCACGTCCTTGTCTTCGCTCATGATGCAGTGGCCTCCGCCGCAGTCTTGGCCCCGCCGCGGCCCAGATAGGCCTCGATGACCTTCTCGTTCTTCTGCACCTCGGCCGGCGTGCCCTCGGCGATCTGGCGGCCGTAGTCCAGCACGGTGACGCGGTCGCACAGGCCCATGACGAGCTTGACGTCGTGCTCGATCAGCAGCACGCTGACGCCGTCGTGGCGGATGCGATCGATCAGGGCGCGCAACTCCACCTTCTCGGTGGCGTTCATGCCGGCGGCGGGTTCGTCCAGCGCCAGCAGCTGCGGCTCGGTGGCCAGGGCACGCGCGATTTCCAGGCGGCGCTGGTCGCCATAGCTCAGGGTGCGGGCCTTGTAGTCGGCCAGCTGGCCGATGCCCACGTAGTCCAGCAGCTCCTGCGCCCGCCGCGCTATCGCCGCTTCTTCGAATTTGAAGCCGGGGGTGCGGAAGATGGCGCCCAACAGGCCCGAGCGCGAGCGGATATGCCGCCCTACCATCACGTTCTCCAGCGCCGTCATGTCGGCAAAGAGCCGGATGTTCTGGAAGGTGCGCGCGATGCCGGCGCGCGCCACTTCGTGCACGGCCGTGGGCTGGTAGCGCAGGCCGCCCAGCTCGAAGCTGCCGCTGTCGGGCGTGTACAGGCCGGTGATGACGTTGAAGAAGGTGGTTTTGCCCGCGCCGTTGGGGCCGATCAGGCCGTAGACCATGCCGCGCTGGATGCGCAGGTGCACATCATTGAGCGCCTGCAGGCCGCCGAAGCGCTTGGACACGCCGCTCACGTGCAACAACACGTCGCTCATGCCGCACCCCCCTTCTTGCGCAGGGTCTTGCCGTGTTCCGGCGCAGGCCACAGGCCGCGCGGGCGCAGCAGCATGACGACGATCATGGCCAGGGCGATCAGCAGCTGGCGCAGGATGGAGGCATCGAGCCGCCCGTCCGTCATGGCCTGCAGCGGGCCGGCGACGTAACGCAGCACCTCGGGCAGGGAGGCCAGCAGCACGGCGCCCAGGATCACGCCCGGCAGGTGGCCGATGCCGCCCAGCACCACCATGGCCACGATCATCACCGACTCCATCAGGCTGAATGACTCGGGCGAGATGAAGCCCTGGAAGGCGGCGAACATGGCGCCCGAGACACCCCCGAAGGTGGCGCCCATGCCGAAAGCCAGCAACTTCATGTTGCGCGTGTTGATCCCCATGGCCTTGGCGGCAATCTCGTCTTCACGGATGGCCATCCAGGCGCGGCCGATGCGCGAGAACTCGATGCGGTGGCAGATCACCACGCTCACCACCACCAGCGCGAGGAACAGGTAGTAATACATCGTGACCGGTGCCACGTCGAAACCGAACACATTGAGCTTCTTGCCCAGGTCGAACCCGAAGAACTTGATGGAGTCGATCTGGCCTATGCCCTTGGGGCCGTTGGTGATGTTGACCGGGTGGTCCAGGTTGTTCAGGAAGACGCGGATGATCTCGCCGAAACCCAGGGTCACGATGGCCAGGTAGTCGCCGCGCAGGCGCAGCGTGGGCGCGCCCAGCATGACACCCAGGGCGCCGGCCAGCAGCGCCCCCAGCGGGATCACCAGCCACAGCGGTGTGTGCAGGCCGTTGGGGAACATGGCGGCGAAGGCGGGGAAGTGATCGCTCAGGTGCGGCGAGGCCAGCAGGCCGAACATATAGGCGCCGATGGCGAAGAAGGCCACGAAACCCAGGTCGAGCAGGCCGGCATAGCCCACCACGATGTTCAGGCCCAGGGCCAGCAGCACGAAGAGCAGGGCCATGTCCAGGATGCGCACCCAGGCATTGCCGAAGCCCTGCAGGATCAGCGGCAAGATCAGCAGGCCGATGGCGGCGACCAGGATGGCGATCAGGCGGTGACGGGAGTTCATCTGCATGGTCAAGCTCTGTCTGCCACACGTTCGCCCAGCAGGCCCGAGGGCCGCAGCGTGAGCACCACGATCAGCACGATGAAGGCAAAGATGTCGGCGTAGTGGCTGCCCAGCACGCCGCCGGTGAGGTCACCGATGTAACCCGCGCCGATGGCCTCGATCAGACCCAGCAGCACGCCGCCCACGACGGCGCCAGCCAGGTTGCCGATGCCGCCGAAGACGGCCGCGGTGAAAGCCTTGAGCCCCGGCAGGAAACCCATGCTGTGCTGCACGGTGCCGTAGTTGCTGGCCCACATCACACCGGCAATGGCGGCCAGCACGGCGCCGATGATGAAGGTGGCCGAGATCACGCGGTCCGGCTGCACGCCCATGAGGGCGGCGACACGCGGGTTCTCGGCCGTGGCGCGCATGGCGCGGCCCAGCCGGGTGCCGTGGACCAACCACATGAGGGCCGCCAGTGTGATGGCCGTGACCACCAGGATCATGATCTGCGTGGGCGTGATGCTGGCGCCGCCGATCTGGATGGGCGTGCTGGGCAGCAGGGTGGGGTAGGACTTGAAGTTGGGCTTCCAGATGATCATGGCGATCGTCTGCAGCAGGATGGACATGCCGATGGCTGTGATCAGGGGCGCCAGGCGCGGGCTGTTGCGCAATGGCCGGTAGGCCACCTTCTCGATGCTGTAGTTCAGGGCAGCGGCCAGCACGCAAGCCACGATGAGGGCGATGACCAGCACCAGCCAGGGCGGCAGCAGGGGCTGCAGCACGCCGATCACGCTCCAGCTCACCAGGGCCCCGACCATAAGCACTTCGCCGTGCGCGAAGTTGATCAGGCCGATGATGCCGTACACCATGGTGTAGCCCAGCGCCACCAGTGCGTACATGCTGCCCAGTACCAGCCCGTTGATGATTTGCTGCAGGAAGATATCCATAGATTCCCATTTGCAAGCTTCATGCCACTTGCATCCGGTCCCTTGTCTTTATGGCTGGTTCCGACTCTTTTCGTTAAGCGCGCGCAGCGCACGCATCTTCTCGGCGATTTTGATCTCCAGGCCGCGTTCCACGGGTCGGTAGAAACCCGGCTCGGCCATGCCCTCGGGCAGATAACTCTCACCGGCCGCAAAACCGCCGGCCTCGTCGTGCGCGTAGCGGTAGCCCTTGCCGTATTCCAGCTCCTTCATGAGCTTGGTCGGTGCATTGCGCAGGTGCATGGGCACCGGGCGGGTGCCATCCTTCTTGATGAAGGCCTTGGCCTCGTTGTAGGCCTTGTAGACGGCGTTGCTCTTGGGCGCGATGGCGAGGTAGACCACGCACTCCGCCAGCGCCAGCTCGCCCTCGGGCGAACCCAGGCGCTCGTAGACCTCGGCCGCGTCCAGCGCCAATCGCAATGCGCGCGGATCGGCCAGGCCCACGTCTTCACTCGCCATGCGCACCAGGCGGCGCGCCATGTAACGCGGGTCGGCCCCACCGTCGAGCATGCGCATGAACCAGTAGAGCGAGGCGTCAGGGTCGGAGCCGCGCACCGACTTGTGCAGCGCGCTGATGGTGTCGTAGAACTGCTCGCCGCCCTTGTCGTAACGGCGCATGCGCTCGCCCAGCACCTTGAGCAGCCAGTCGTCTGTGATGTGCTCCTGCTTCTGCTGTGTGGCCGTGTCCTTGGAGACGGCTTGGAAAGCCGTGGCGAGGGTTTCGAGCGTGTTGAGCAGGCGACGCGCGTCGCCGTCGGCATAGGCAATCAGCCGGTCGCGCGCGCCGTCGTCCATGGGCGGCACGGCCTGGATGTCGAGCGCGCGCTGCACGATCTGCTTGAGGTCTTCTTCGCTCAACGATTGCAGCACGTAGACCGCCGCGCGCGAGAGCAGGGCGGAGTTGACCTCGAAAGACGGGTTCTCGGTGGTGGCACCGATGAAGGTGAAGAGGCCAGACTCCACGTGCGGCAAAAAGGCGTCCTGCTGGCTCTTGTTGAAGCGGTGAACTTCGTCCACGAAGACGATGGTGCGTTTGTCCTGGCCCAGCGCCACTTGCGCCATCTCCACCGCCTCGCGGATGTCCTTGACGCCACCCAGCACCGCGCTGATGCTGATGAACTGCGCCCCAAAGGCATCGGCCATGAGCCGCGCAATCGTGGTCTTGCCCGTGCCCGGCGGGCCCCAGAGGATGCAACTGTGCGGTTGGCCTGATTCAAAGGCGATGCGCAGCGGCATGCCTTCGCCGAGCAACTGCTGCTGGCCGATGACTTCGCCCAGGGTTTTGGGGCGGAGGCGTTCGGCTAAGGGTTGGTGCGGGGTGGCGCTGGGGGGCATGCGGGGATTCTAGGGGCTGAGCTTTTCTGTTGGCTTACCCTTGGGTGTGCGTGGCTTTGCCGGGATGTGCCCCCGGCAGGGCAGTAACTTTCTCTTGCTTCGCCAAGAGAAAGTCACCAAAGAGAAGGCGAGCCGAAGTCAGGGCCCCTGCGGGGTTTCTTGCGCTGCTCGCATCGGTTGGGGTCGGGCTAAACTCGCTGCGCTCAAACAACGCCCGCCCTGATCCGCCCGCTGCTGCGCTGCTCAGCCCTGCCACACGGCATGGGGGTCCAAAAAACCGGGAACCGACAGCAAAACAAGGACGCGCCATGGCGCGTCCTTGTTTCTTCGGTATCCGGTACCCGGTTCCCCCCGCCGTAATGAGGAGGCGAGTAGCGCAGGGAGCGGCGGAAAAAGAAGCGCAGATGTTTGAGCGCAGCGAGTTTCTGCGCTTCCCGCCGGTCCCGAGCAACGCAGTGTGCCCGGAGCGCAAGCGGAGGGTCGACGAATCCGGCTCGCCTTTCTTTTGGGTACTTTGCTTTGGCGAAGCAAAGAAAAGTACCTCGCCCGCCGGGGCGAGACCCGGCTTGCACCGATCAACAAGGCGCAGGAGGCTGAGACCTGCGAAAATCCCCCCTTCGCAGTCCAAGCAAACCATGACTTACTCCGTCAAAGAGATCTTCTACACCCTGCAAGGCGAAGGCGCCCAGTCCGGGCGGGCGGCCGTGTTCTGTCGTTTTGCAGGCTGCAACCTCTGGACGGGACGCGAGGAAGACCGGGCCACGGCGGTCTGCAAGTTCTGCGACACCGACTTCGTGGGCACCGACGGCACAGGCGGTGGCAAGTTCGCCACGGCCGATGCGCTGGCCGAGGCCATTGAGAGAAGCTGGGAACCGCAAGGCCGGGCCGGCCGCTACGTGGTGCTGACCGGCGGCGAGCCGCTGTTGCAGGTGGACGAGGCGCTGACCGCGGCCCTGCACGCGCGGGGGTTCACGATCGCCGTGGAGACCAATGGCACGGTGCCGGCACCGGCCGGACTGGACTGGATCTGCGTGAGCCCCAAGGCGGATGCCGAGGTGGTGCTGAAGCAGGGCAACGAACTCAAGCTGGTCTACCCGCAGGTGAATGTGGACCCGGCGCGTTTCGCCAGCCTGGCCTTCGAGCACTTTTTCCTGCAGCCCATGGACGGGCCCGAGCGGGCGCGCAATACCGAGCGCACGATTGCCTATTGCCAGCAGCACCCGCAGTGGCGCCTGGGCATTCAGTCGCACAAGATGATCGGGATTCGCTAATGATCGGAATTTACTAATGTACGAAATCAGTCAGCGTTTCTTTTTCGACGCCGCCCACACCCTGCGCCGCGAGATCGAAGCCGAGGGCAGCAAGCGCGTGCACGGCCACACCTATTACGCCGAGGTCTTTGTGCGCGGCGAGCCCAAGGGGACGTCCGGCATGGTGCTGGATCTGGGTTACGTCCGCCGCGAGGTCGAGGTGCTGCGCGAGAAGCTGGACCACCACTTTCTCGACGAAGTCCCGGGCCTGGGCATCCCCACGCTCGAAAACCTCTGTGCCTTCATCTGGAAGGAACTGAGCCCCAAGGTGCCCGGCCTGTCGGCGGTGACCGTGGAGCGGCATGCCATAGGTGACAAGTGCGTCTACCGGCCTGATTGAGGACCGGCAGGGCGACAAACCGGCTTGCCGCGCTTTTTGTCACCCACCAAGTGCATCCCATGCGACATACCTCTGCCTCCTATTACTGGAGTGGTGAGACCATCCGCAGCCGAAGCGTGAGTGATGTCGTGCTGACGGGAACCCTCGATGTGCCTGCGCCCCCTGCCAGGTTGGTGGCGGATTGGCAAAGGGAAATATCACAACGCCTGGAACTGGAGCCCGGTGACGTGGAGACCTTGCCTTTGGCGCGGGCGCGGATGCGCTGGCCGGATTACGGCCACTGTGTGCAGGCGGTGGCCGACTGGACGCGTTCGCTCGGCCTGCAGGAGGTGCTGGTCTCCTCCGAGGTTGCACTGATGGCCTGCCGCGGCGCGAAGTACCACCATGACGGGGAGCGATATGGCGGGGCAGCTTTCTGCAATCTCTTCCTCAGTGAGGACCGGGGCCTGGACCTGCATTTCCCGGCGACCGGTGATCGCCTCCCTCTGGCGCGGGGGACGGTCGTGATCTTCGATACGGGCCAGCCGCACGCCGTCATCCAGCGCGGCGGCAGCGGTTTTGCTGTGGCCGACTTCTCGCCCGAGCGGGAGTGCGATCAAGTCTTCCTGAGCTGGGAGCTTCCCATCGAGGACGTCCATGTCGCGCGCGCATTGGGGGTCACCTTCGACATCGACCCTGAAACCGCCTTGCGGCTGGAGGACGAGCAGGTCTGGGTAGACGGTGCACGGGCGCGTGTGTGCCCGGCTACGGGGCGGTGGGCCCCGGCTGATTAGCCCGTGTTGCGACGGGCTTTCCGGCGCATGTGCCGAACAAAAAGCATGGCTAGTGCGGTAATCCAAAAAAAGGCGGCGACGCCCGGTTTACCCAACGTGTCGAAAAGCGAATTCCAGATAAAGGCTTGACGACCGGTTGCTATTTTGTAGTCGGTTTCGAGCAATACAAGCACACCGGTCACGGCAAAGACACCGGCACCAATCAACAGGCCTTGTTCAATCGCGGTCTGCCCTGGGGCGGATATTCGAGGCGCCAGTGTGGGCTTTTCTCGCTTGAACGATTCCCAGATGATGAAGATGGCCAAGCTTGCCAGGAGCAGCATGCCTATCAATTCGCCTACATCTATGAGCATCTATCAACCCGTATTCCTTAGCCCTGCCGCAATCCCGTTGATCGAGATGTGGATGCCGCGGCGCACGCGCTCATCGGCCTGCCCCGCGCGGTAACGCCGCATCAGCTCCACCTGCAGGTGGTGCAGCGGGTCGATGTAGGGGAAGCGGTGGCGGATGGAACGTTGCAGGGCGGCGTTGCCGGCCAGGCGCTGTTTCTCGCCGGTCAGCAGGGTGAGCGCGTGCACGGTGCGCTGCCACTCGGCCTCGATCTGCGTGAAGACCTTCTTGCGCAGCTTGCCGTCGCCCACCAGTTCGGCGTAGCGCGAGCCCAGGGCCAGGTCGCTCTTGGCCAGCACCATGTCCATGTTGGAGAGCAGGGTCTTGAAGAAGGGCCACTGGCGGGCCATTTTCTGCAGCAGGGCCAGGCGCTCCTTGTGCCCTTTCGGCCCTTCGGCGTTCAGGAAGTCTTCCACGGCGGTGCCGAAGCCGTACCAGCCGGGCAGGGTGACGCGGCACTGGCCCCAGCTGAAGCCCCAGGGGATGGCGCGCAGGTCCTCGATCTTCTGGGTGGCCTTGCGCGAGGCCGGGCGCGAGCCGATGTTGAGTTCGGCGATCTCGCGGATGGGCGTCGAGCCGAAGAAGTACTCGGCAAAGCCGGGTGTGTCGTAGACCAGGGCGCGGTAGGTCGCCATGCTGCCTTGCGACAGGGCTTCGGCCGCCTTGAGGTAGGCGGGCGCAGCCGGTTTGGTGGGCTGCAGCAGGGTGGCTTCCAGCGTGGCGGCCACCAGGGTTTCCAGGTTGCGCCGGCCGATTTCGGGGTTGGCGTACTTGGAGGCGATGACTTCGCCCTGCTCGGTCAGGCGGATCTGCCCGCGTACCGTGCCCGGCGGTTGGGCCAGGATGGCCTGGTAGCTGGGGCCGCCGCCGCGCCCCACGGTGCCGCCGCGGCCGTGGAACAGGCGCAGCTGGATGGGCTTGAGCTCATCGAACAGCTCCACCAGCGCGATCTCGGCGCGGTACAGCTCCCAGTTGCTGGTGAAGATGCCGCCGTCCTTGTTGCTGTCGGAGTAGCCGAGCATGATGTCCTGCTCGCCACCGCTGCGCCGGATCAGGGAGGCGACGCCGGGCAGCGCGTAGTACTCGCGCATGATGGGCGCGGCCTGGCGCAGGTCTTCGATGGTTTCGAAGAGGGGGACCACGATCAGGTCATTGACGCTGTTCGTGTCGTCGAGCGCGCCGTGCATCAGCCCCACTTCCTTCTGCAGCAGCAGCACTTCCAGCAGGTCGCTGACCGTCTCGGTATGGCTGATGATGTAGTGGCGGATGGCCTCATTGCCGTAGCGCTTGCGCATCAGGCGCGCGGTCTCGAACACGGCGAGTTCGCTTTGAGCGTGGGCGCTGTACGTCACGCCCACCACGCGCAGCGGCCGGGCGTCGTTGAGCAGACGCAACAGCAGGGCGCGCTTGGCCATTTCATCGAGCTTCGAATACTGCGACTCGATGCGTGCCGTGGACAGCAGCTCGGCGACGACTTCCTCGTGCTTGTCCGAACTCTGGCGCAGGTCCAGCGTGGCCAGGTGAAAACCGAACACTTCCACCGCCCGGATCAGCGGGCGCAGTCGCTGCTGCGTGAGCGCGGCGCCGTGGCGTGAGTTGAGCGAGGCTTCAATGGTTTTCAGGTCGGCCAGGAAGTCCGCTGCGTTGGGGTAGGGGTTCTGTGGCGCGACGGCGTGGCGGGCGGCCTCGCCGCCGGTGAGTTCGTGCAGGGTGGCGGCCAGGCGCGCGTAGACGCCGATCAGGGCGCGGCGATAGGGCTCGTCCTTGCGGTGCTCATTGGTATCGGGCGAGTTGTCGGCCAGCTGGCGCATCTCGGGGCTGCAGCCCACCAGCAGGTCGGAGACGGACAGCTCGCTGCCCAGCAGGTGCACCTCGGTCAGGTAGTGGCGCAGCGCCACGTCGGCCTGGCGGCCCAGGGCCATGGCCATGGTGTGCGCGCCCACATTGGGGTTGCCGTCGCGGTCGCCGCCGATCCAGTGGCCCATGCGCAGGAAGGTATGCACATGGGCCTGGCCCAGTTCGCGTTCCAGGTTGGCGTAGATGGCGGGGATCTCGCGCAGGAAGGTAGGCTCGTAGTAGCTCAGCGCATTCTCGATCTCGTCGCCCACACTGAGCTTGCTGCTGCGCACCAGGCGGGTCTGCCAGAGTTGCAGCACGCGCGCGCGCAGCTGGGCTTCATTGGCGGCCAGTTCGCGCGGGGTCAGCATGTCCTTGCGCGGGTCCACGCCGACGGCGCGGGTCTTGATCTCGTCGCGCTGCGTGAGCAGGCGCGCGATGTCGCGCTCCGCGTCCAGGATGCTCTTGCGCTGCACTTCGGTGGGGTGGGCGGTGAGCACGGGCGAGAGGTAACTGTGCGCCAGGGTGTTGGCGATCATCTTGTGGCTGATGCCGGCCCAGCGCAGACGCGACAGGGCCACGTCGATGCTGCCCTCCTGCTCGTTGCCGGCGCGCTCATGCACGGCGCGGCGTCGGATGTGGTGGCGGTCCTCGGCCAGGTTGGCCAGGTGGCTGAAGTAGGTGAAGGCGCGGATCACGCTGACCGTCTGGTCATCGCTCAGGCCCTTGAGCAGTTTCTTCAGGGTCTTGTCGGCTTCCGTGTCGTCATGCCGGCGGAAGGCCACCGAGAGCTTGCGGATCTGCTCGATCAATTCGTAGGCTTCGCCGCCTTCCTGCTCGCGGATCACATCGCCGAGGATGCGCCCAAGCAGGCGGATGTCTTCGACCAGCGGTCGTTCGTTGTCTTTGGAGCGGGCGGCGGGGGTGGGCATGGGGCTGTGCTGTGAAATGGTAAAACGGACGCGGCGCGATGCATGCTAGCATCGCCGGCCCGCTGATGTGTCTGCGCTCTGTAACTGATGAATTGGCGACCCCTCCCTACTCTCCCATACCCCGATGAAACTGACCATTGCAACCCGTGAGAGCCGCCTGGCGCTCTGGCAGGCCGAGCACGTGAAAGCCCTGCTCGAGCAGCATGGCCACAGCGTCACGCTGCTGGGCATGACGACCCAGGGCGACCAGATCCTGGACCGCTCCCTGAGCAAGGTGGGCGGCAAGGGCCTCTTCGTCAAGGAACTCGAAGTGGCGCTGGACGAGGGCCGGGCCGATCTGGCCGTGCATTCGCTCAAGGACGTGCCCATGGAGCTGCCTGAGGGTTTCGCCCTGGCCTGCGTGATGGAGCGCGAAGATCCGCGCGACGCCTTGGTCTCGCCAAGGTACGCCAACCTGGCCGCGCTGCCGCAAGGCGCCGTGGTCGGCACCTCCAGCCTGCGCCGCGTGGCGCTGCTGCGCGCCGCCCGCCCGGACCTGAAGATCGAGCCGCTGCGTGGCAACCTCGACACCCGCCTGCGCAAGCTCGACGAGGGCCAGTACGACGCCATCGTGCTGGCGGCGGCCGGCCTCAAGCGCCTGGGCCTGGAAAGCCGCATCCGCGCGGTGTTCGCGCCTGGCGAGATGCTCCCTGCTGCCGGTCAGGGCGCGCTGGGCATCGAAATCCGCAGCGACCGCCAGGACGTGCAGCGGGCGCTGGCACCTCTCGTGCACCAGGGGACCTGGCTGCGTGTGGCGGCTGAGCGCGCCGTGAGCCGCGCCATGGGTGGTAGCTGTTCCATGCCGCTGGCAGCCTATGCCACGCTGGATGGCGGTTTGCTCAACATCCAGGCTGCCTGGGGCGACCCGGACGGCCGCGTGGCCCTGGTGCGCGCCGATGCGGCGGCCGATGCGGCCGATCTGGACGCGGCCGAGGCGCTGGGCACGCAGGTTGCGGCCCGGCTGAAGGCGGGTGTGCTGCGGGTGGGTGGATCGCTCAGCCCGGATCACGCCTAGACCCATGCGCGTCATCGTCACCCGCCCCCGGCGTGAGGCGCAGGACTGGGTGCAGGCCTTGCGGCAGGCGGGCTACGACGCCCAGGCCCTGCCGCTGATCAGCATCGCCGCAGCGCCCGATGCGTCGCTGGTCCAGCAAGCCTGGCACCAGCTCGACGGCTGCCTGGGTTTGATGTTCGTCAGCGCCAATGCGGTCGACGGGTTCTTCGCGGCCCGCCCCCCGAACGCGCCACTGCCGGTCCAGGCCTGGGCGACCGGGCCCGGCACGGTCAGCGCACTACGGCGTGCCGGCGTGCCGGCCTCACACATCACCGCGCCGCCAGCCGATGCGCCGCAGTTCGATTCCGAAGCCTTGTGGCGGCTGGTAGCCCGGCGCATCGTTCCCGGGGGACGGGTGCTGATCGTGCGCGGCGCCGATGCGGCTGAGGTCAGCACGCAGGGGGCGGGGCGCGACTGGTTTGCGCACCAGGTCGGCGCGGCTGGCGGCCGGGTGGATTTCGTGGTCAGCTACCAGCGCCAGCGACCGCAACTCGACCCGTCCCAGCTTCAATTGGCGCGGGACGCAGCCAGCGACGGATCGGTCTGGCTGTTCAGCAGCAGCGAGGCTGTGCAGAACCTTCAATCCATCCTGCCCCAGCAGGACTGGCACGCCGCGCGGGCGGTGGCCACGCACGCTCGCATTGCACAGGCGGCGCGCGCAGCCGGCTTTGCCGTGGTGCACGAGTCGCGGCCGGCCCTGGTCGATGTCCGGGCCTCGATAGAATCGCTGCAATGAGCACGCCTGAACCCCTGGAGCCCCGTCACGCTGGCAGCGCTGAGCCTGCGGCTGCTCCGGCGTCGACCGTTGTGGCGGTCGAAAGCTCGGCGGCGCCGTTATCACCCGCGACTTCAGCGTCGCGCCCCTTGGTGCTGGGTCTGGGGCTGGTCGCCCTGCTGGCCCTGCTGCTCAATGTGCTGCTGTGGGACCGGCTGTCCACGCTGCAGGACCAGCTGGCTCGCCAGACCGCCGATGCCGGGGCCAATGCGGCCGAGGCCCGCATGCTCGCGCGCCAGACCCAGGAGCAGGAACGCGAGCTGGCCGCGCGTCAGGCCGTGATGGAGGCGCGTCTGGGTGAGGTGGCGCTTCAGCGCAGCCAGCTCGACGAGCTGATGCAGAGTCTTTCGCGCTCTCGCGACGAGAACCTGGTGGTGGACATCGAGTCCGCCATCCGCCTGGCACAGCAGCAGGCCCAGCTGACCGGCAGCGTGGAGCCGCTGCTCGCCGCGCTGCGCAGTGCCGAGCAGCGCGTGCAGCGTGTGCCCCAGGCCCGGCTGGCGCCCTTGCAGCGCGCGCTGGCACGCGACATGGCGCGCATCAAGACCACCCCTCACGTCGACACGCCGACCTTGCTGGCCCGCCTGGACGAACTGGTGCGCCTGAGCGACGAGTTGCCGCTGGCCAATGCCGTGGGGCCAGCGCCGGTCGCCGCAGCGGCACGCAAGCCCAGCAGCGAAGCCGCGCCGGGGGCCTGGTGGCAGCACAGTCTGCAGCGAGTCCTCGACGAAGTCCGCGCTCTGGTGCGGGTGAGCCGAATCGACCACCCGGAGGCCGTGCTGCTCACGCCCGAGCAGTCCTTCTTCGTGCGCGAGAACCTCAAGCTGCTGCTGCTCAACGCCCGCCTGGGCCTGCTGGCGCGCCAGCCTGAAGCGGCGCGGGCCGATCTGCTCAAGGCGGCCGCGGCGCTGGAGAAGTACTTCGATGCCTCTTCGCGTTCCACGCGCTCGGCCGCAGGACTGCTGCTGCAGACCCGCGAACAGATGAAGACCCTGGAGTTGCCGCGCGTGGACGACACGCTGGCGGCGCTGGTCACGGCCGCTGCCGGTCGCTGAGGTCAAGGGACGGCTGACCCCATGCGCAACGTGCTCTGGTTCCTGGCCCTCTTCGCCATGGCAGCGGCGGTGGCGCTGTTTGCCGGCAACAACCAGGGCACAGTCACGCTGTTCTGGCCGCCCTACCGCATCGACCTCTCCCTCAACCTGGTGCTGCTGCTGCTGCTGGCCGCCTTTCTGCTGCTCTACGCGGCCTTGCGCAGCGTCTCTGTGCTGCTGGCGCTGCCGGACGAGGCGCTACGCTGGCGCATGCGTCACCAGGAGCGCGTGCTGCAGCAGGGCCTGCTCGATGCGCTGTCGCATCTGACGGCCGGGCGTTACATTCGCGCGCGCAAGGCCGCCGAGCATGTGCTGGCCCAGTCCGAGGCGCTGGCGCGTGGCGAACAGGGCCTGCCCCATGGCAACCGACTGGCGGCCATGGCCCACCTGATCGCGGCCGAGTGCGCCCATGCGCTGCAGGACCGCAGCGCGCGCGATGACCATGCGCGCCAGGCGCTGGGCAGGACCCAGTCCCGACGCCGCGACGAACTGGAAATCCGCGAAGGTGTGCAGTTGCGGGTGGCGCGCTGGGCCTTCGACGATCGCGATGTGCAGGCTGCGCTGCAGCGCCTGGACGAACTGCCCCAGGGCGTGGCGCGCCGCACCCTGGCCCTGCGCCTGCGCCTGCGGGTCACGCGCCTGGCCGGCCAGTCCCGGGCCGCGCTGGAGACGGCGCGCCTGCTGGGCAAGCACCGCGCGTTTTCCGAGGCGGCCAGCCGCAGCATCGTGCGCGGTCTGGCCACCGAGTGGCTGCGCACCAGCCACGACCCGTCCCAGCTGCAAAAGGCCTGGGCCCAGCTCGACGAGACCGAACGCCGCATGCCCGAGGTGGCCCTGCAGGCGGGCGAACGCATGCTGGCCCTGGGCGGCGACTTCGCGCTGGTGCAGCAGTGGCTGCTGCCGGTCTGGGAACAGCTGGTACGCCCGGCCTCTGCCTTGCCGCAGGAACTTCGCCTGCGCCTGGTGCTCCTGCTCGAGCGCGGCTTTCGCCAGACGCCGGGCCAGCCCGATGCGGCCTGGCTGGCGCGCATCGAGGCAGCCCAGATGGGCAACCCGCGCGAAGCCCTTTTGCAGTACCTGGCCGGCATGGCCTGCATGCACCTGAGCCTGTGGGGCAAGGCACAGCAGCTGTTGCGCCAGTCCCTGACCCAGCTGGGCGACGAGTCCCTGCGCCGTCGTGCCTGGGCTGCCCTGGCCCGCATGGCCGAGCAGCGCGACGATGGGGCGGCCGCCCTGGAAGCCTGGCGCCAGGCTGCGCAGGGCTGATCCGGGCGGTCTGAGCACCCCGGGAGAAGCAGGGGGTGACGTGTGGGACTTTCCCGGCTAATATGGTCAGCACTATGGCGACCCTGACCGAACACCTGATCAAGCTGACCGATCACCGAGAGCGCGATCTGCTGGAGTTGACGCTGGCCAAAGCGCTGATCGACCTGGTGCCGATCCAGCGCGTCGTGATCGCGCGCGTCAGCACCGAAGACAATGAAAAGCGCTGGCTGGACATCGTTTCGCTGGACGCTCGCGGCGGCGGCAAGGTGGTGGACCCGCTGCGCATCGATTTCCAGAGCCTGCCTCGTCTGGAAGACGCCTACGACCGCCTGCGCAGCCTGCGAGGGCGCCAGGAGATCGAAGTGGCCTGGGCCGGCGATGATGGCCCGCGCATCTATTACATACCCCTGTTCGTGGACTCGCGCGCCGACGACGAGCAGGGTGTGATCGAGGTCCACTCGGCCGGCGTGCTGGCGCCTGAAGACCGGCAGACCATCGAGCAGTTGCACCACATCTACCGGAACATGTACGCGCTGCTGGCCTACAGCGACCGCGATGCACTCACCGGCCTGCTCAACCGCAAGTCGCTGGACGACACCTTCTACAGCGCCGTGCTCGAGGAGCTCGACGGCATCCTGGAAGATGCCAAGGATGAGCCGGCTCCCGGCAAGGAGCGGCGCCACCGCGTGCCGCCCAACTACTGGCTGGGCACCATCACCATCGACAACTTCCACCTGCTCAATGACAAGCATGGTCACCTGATCATGGAAGAGGTCACGCTGCTGGTGGCCCGCATCATGAACAGCACCTTCCGCACCCACGATCGGCTCTACCGCTTTGGTGGCGAGCAGTTCGCCGTGCTGTTCCACTGCCCCGAGGAGGCCCTGGCCCTGGGCGCTTTCGAGCGCATGCGGGCCAACGTCGAGAAGTTCAGCTTCCCGCAGGTCGGTCTTGTGACGGTGAGCGCGGGCTTCACCCGCGTGCTGGCCGACGATTCGCCCAGCACCGCGCTGGAGCGCACCGAGCAGGCCATTGACTTTGCGCAGAAGAACGGGCGCAACAAGGTGTGCAGTCATCTGGATCTGGTGCGGCGCGGACTGTTTGGCGAGGTGGCGAGGACCGGGTCGGTGGACGTGTTCTGAACCGTCTTTCCGGTTCTTTGCGCTGAGCCCGCTTGCTGCGGGCTTTTCTTTTTTTGCGTTATGTCTTTGCTTGCGTAGCTTTGTCGGGATGTGCCCCCGACAGGGCAGTGACTTTCTTTTGCTTCGCCAAAAGAAAGTCACCAAAGAAAAGGCGAGCCGGATTCGTCGACCCTCCGCTTGCGCTACGGGCACGCTGCGTTGCTCGGGACCGGCGGGAAGCGCAGAAACTCGGCTAGCGCCTCAAACATCTGCGCTTCTTGTTCCGCCGTTCCCTGCGCTACTCGCCTCCTCATAACGGCGGTGGGGCCCGAAGACCAAAACCAAAACCAAAGACAACAAGGACGTGCCATGGCGCGTCCTTGTACGGCTGTTCTGTATTCGGCTGTTGGTTCCTGGCCATCTGGTTCCCCATGCCGTGTGGCAGGGCTGAGCAGCGCAGCAGCGGGCGGATCAGGGCGGGCGTTGTTTGAGCGCAGCGAGTTTAGCCCGACCCCGCCCGGTGCGAGCAGCGCAAGGAACCCCGAAGGGGCCCTGACTTCGGCTCGCCTTTCTTTTGGGTACTTTGCTTTGGCGAAGCAAAGAAAAGTACCTCGCCCGCCGGGGCGAGACCCGGCCTGCCACGAGAGCAGTCCCCTATCCAAATAGAAGATTGCAGGCCGTCTCGGCGACAATCCCCCCTGTCCCAAACACAGAGCTCGAAATCCATGGCCGTCCAGTGGTTCCCAGGGCACATGCACCTGACCAAGAAGACCATCGAGGAGCGCATCAAGCACATTGATGTGGTCATCGAACTGGTGGACGCACGCCTGCCGGGCTCCAGCGCCAACCCCATGCTGGCCTCGCTGACCGCCAGGCGCCCCAGCCTCAAGGTCTTGAACAAGCAGGACCTGGCCGACCCGAACTGCACCGCGCTCTGGCTGGCGCATTACAACGGGCGCGAGGGCACGCGTGCCATTGCCCTGGACACCACCGATGGCAACGCCGCCCGGCGCCTGATCGCGCCTTGTCGCGAACTGGCGCCCACCCGTGGCGAGAGCATGGCGCGTCCGCTGCGCGTCATGATCTGCGGCATCCCCAATGTGGGCAAGTCCACGCTGATCAACCGGCTGGTGGGCAAGAGCGCGGCCAAGGCGGCCGACGAGGCTGGCGTCACGCGCAACGAGCAGCGCATCGTGCTCGAAGACGGCTTCTACCTGTTCGACACCCCCGGCATGCTGTGGCCGCGCATCATCGTGGCGCAAAGCGGCTACAACCTGGCGGCCAGCGGCGCCGTGGGTCGCAACGCCTTCGACGATCAGGAAGTGGCGCTGGAGCTGCTGGATTACCTCAAGCCGCATTACCCTGGGGAACTGGCCGCGCGTTACCAGCTCAAGGACATCGAGGCGATGCAGAGCGAGGAGCTGCTCGAAGCCATCGGTCGCAGCCGCGGCGCGCTGATGGCTGGCAACAAGATCAATCTGCAGAAGAGCGCCGAACTGCTGATCCACGACTTCCGCTCCGGCGCGCTGGGCCGCATCTCGCTGGAGACGCCGCAGCAATACGCGCGTTGGCTGGCAGAAGGCAAACAGCTCGATGCCGAGCGTCAGCTTCGCAAGGAGGCGCTTCAGAGCGCCGGCCACATCCGCACCAAGCCTGCTGCCAAAAAATCCGTCCCCCCCAAGGCCGCCCCCCTTTCCAGGAAACCCGCCCGATGAAAACCCTGCTGCCCCAGCAACTGCTGGTCCACCCCGACCGCCACGATCCCTCGCCGCTCATCCTCTACCACGCGCGTTGTGCCGACGGCTTCGGTGCCGCGCTGGCGGCCTGGCTCTTCTACGAGGGCCGTGCCGAGTTCCGTCCCTGTGATCACGGCGACGTGAAGACCGTGGGCGACCTGCCCGCGCTCGAAGGTCGTGCGGTCTACATCCTTGATTTTTCCTTTGCGCCCGAGATCATGTCGGCCATCGAGCAGCGCGCCGCCAAGCTCGTGATGCTGGATCACCACAAGAGCGCGGCCGAGAAGCTCACGGGTTTTGCCTGCCGCTGCGGGGTGGTGCATTTCGACATGAGCAAGTCCGGTGCACGCCTGGCCTGGGAGTTCTTCCAGTCCGACCGCGCACTGCCGGCCCTGGTGCGCTACATCGAGGACCGCGATATCTGGGCCTGGCAGTACCCCGAAAGCGCGGGTTTCCTCGCCGCCCTCGACATGGAGATCATGGACTTCGAACGCTGGGCGCAGATTGCGTCCTATGACGAAGACGAGCTGGCCAACTTCATGCTGCGCGGCCAGGCCATGGACGAGAAGTTCCGCAAGCTCTGCGAGGACATCGCCGCGGGCGCCGAACCCGTTGTCTTCAACGGCCAGGCCGGCCTCATGGTGAATGCGCCCGGCATGTTCCACAGTCTGGTGGGCGAAATGCTGAGCCAGAAGAGCGGCACCTTTGCCCTGTTGTGGAGTGCCAGCAAGGGTGGCGTCATCAAGGCCGGCCTGCGCTCGCAGCGCAGCTTCGACTGCATCCCCCTGGCCGAGAGCATGGGCGGCGGCGGCCATGCCCAGGCCTGTGGTTTCCGCATGGGGGCCGAGCGCCTGCCTGAGCTGCTGCGCGGCACGCTCAACGCCTGATCGCCGGTTCCGGGCTCACGTCCGGGGCTCAAGTTGCCAGCTGCCTTGCCGATAAAGGGTTGAATCACCCGATATCGAACATGGACGGCATCAGCAACCAGATCATCGCCATCGCGGGCCAGCTGCAGTCGGCGCGGCTGGCGCAGAACGTGCAGGTCTACGTCTTGCGCCAGGCCATGGACATGCAGCAGAGCAGCCTGCAGATCCTGCTGCAGCCCGCCACGGGCCCGCAGCCCCTGGCCACTTCGGGCAGCCTGGGCACGCGGCTCAACGTGTTGGTCTGAAGCGCAGCGCGCATCGTCTGCGTGGCCTGTGCGCAGGCGGAGCTTTCCACAAGCCCTCTGAAGATCCTCGATATGTGGCGTCTCATCGTCCATTCTGTCAAAGCGTACGTATAAGCCGCTGCACTTTGGTGCATTCAGCATGCTGATCTGTCCGAGAATGGTTCATACAAGCCAGACAGATCGCTGACATGAACTCTCCAGCAAGCACGAACTCCAGCCCCATCCAGGCCTACGGTATCTGGGCACCCGGCATCGTCCTGATGCGCAGTGTGAATTTCAAGACCAAGGCCCTGGTCATCTCCCTGGCCTTCCTGCTTCCCATGTGTGGCCTGCTGTTCTGGCTGCTGGGCAGCCAGACGGAGCAGGCGCTGCAGGAGCGCATGAACTCGACCCGCGAGCATGTGGAGATTGCACACGGTATCCTGGTGTGGGCCTACGAGAAAGAGACATCCGGGGAACTGCCGCGTGCCGAGGCGCAGAAACTCGCGGCCCAGGCCATCAGCAAGCTGCGTTACAGCGGCAGCGAATACTTCTGGATCAACGATATGCAGCCCGTCGTCGTGATGCATCCCATCCGGCCAGATCTGGACGGCAAGAACGTGGGTGATCTGAAAGACCCCAAGGGGCTGTTCCTGTTCAAGGCTTTCGTCGACAAGGTGGCGAAAGATGAGCAGGGCTTTGTTCCCTACCTCTGGCCCAAGCCGGGCAAGGACCAGCCGGTTGACAAGCTGTCCTACGTCAAGGGCTTCAAGCCCTGGGGCTGGGTCGTCGGCTCCGGCATCTACATTGACGACCTGCGCGATGCCCAGTTGCGTCGCCGTTACCTGGTGCTCGGTGTGCTGGCCCTGGGCCTGCTCGTCGCGGCCTATGTCTTCGTCACCTTTTATAAGGTCAACAAGGGTGGGCTGGAGGTGGTCAGCCGTCATCTGAACGAACTCAGTGAAGGCGACCTGCGCAACAAGCCGAACCAGCCCTGGGGCCGGGACGAGCCCGCCATGCTGATTCTGGACCTGCACAAGCTCTACGACTCCATGTACGAGCTGATTCGCCGGGTGCGCCATTCTGCGCGCGAGCTCAACATCACCGCCAAGGAGATCGCCTCGGCCAGCACCGACCTCTCCGCTCGTACCGAGGCCGCCGCCGCTTCCCTGGAAGAGCAGGCCGCATCGATGGAAGAAATCGGCTCCACCGTCACGGCCACGGCGGAGCGCTCGGTGATGGCCTCGCAGTTCTCCGCCAAGAACGCGCAGGTGGCCGAGCAGGGCGGCGCTGTGATCGGCCAGGTGGTGCACACCATGCGCGACATCCACCAGTCCTCCTCCAAGATCAGCGACATCATTGGCGTGATCGACGGCATCGCCTTCCAGACCAATATCCTGGCACTGAACGCCGCGGTGGAAGCGGCACGCGCCGGGGAGGCCGGCCGCGGGTTTGCGGTGGTGGCCAGTGAGGTGCGCAACCTCGCCCAGCGCAGTGCAGAGGCGGCGCGTGAGATCAAGACCCTGATCACCACCAGCGTTGAGCAGGTCGGCACGGGCGCAGAGGTCGTTGCGAAGGCGGGCTCAACCATGCGCGAGGTCGTGGCGAATGCCAAACAGATCAACATCTACCTGACCGAGATTGCGACGGCATCACGCGAGCAGGCTGCGGGCGTGGAGCAGGTCGCACGAGCGATACAGTCGCTGGACCAGGACACCCAGCAGAACTCGGCCCTGGTGGAGCAAACCAACGCAGCGGCCGAAGCGATGCGCAGCCAGGCCGAAATGCTGATCCAGGAGATCGCGCGCTTCAAGGTGGCGTGATCGCCGCAGTTAGCGTGACGGTGTCTTGGACGCAGTGGGCACCCTGAAACGGGTTGGGGGGCTCAGTAACCTTCCTTGAGCACCACGTCCGAGCAGGGGTATGCCACGCAGGGCAGCACATAACCCTCTTCCTTTTCCTCGGCCGAGAGGCCCGGCCAGTCGATCTCGTAGCGTACCGTGCCACTGACGATCTGGCCGATGCAGGTGCGGCAGTTGCCGTTGCGGCAGGAACCGGGCCAGTCCACACCACCTTCTTCCATCGAACGCAGCAGCGGCCGGTCGGTCCAGGCGTCGAAGGTCTGATCGAAGGCCTCGGTGCGGCCGGTATGGAAGAGCGGGGGGGTGTCGGCGTTCATAGGTGCCCCTGATTCTAGGCAGTGCCGGATTGGCCTGCTGCGTCACAGCGCATGCCGGGTCCTCACCATGGACATTCCGGCCCGGGCCTTTCCGGCGGTCGCTTGTCGAATCGTCCCGACTGCGGCACACTTTGGCGAATGCAAGCTGACACAGCAGACGCGCCCCAGCCGGATCCGGCGCGCTCCCGGTCCCAGCACGTGCTGCGCGGTTTGACCCGTGTCAGCTGGCGTCTGGCGCTGGGCTTCGGGGCCTTGCTGCTGCTCATGCTGGTCTCGCTGGGACTGGCCATGACGCAGATCCGCGCCATGAGCGATCTGACGCAGGGCTTTGGCACCCAGGACTTGCCGCGGCTCATGCAGGTGCAGACCCTGACCGTCTATACCGAAGGGGCCGGCAATGCCCTGCTGCGCCTGATGAACGCCCCGCGTGACCAGCGCGTGGCCGAGTATGCCGAGGTGGACGAGCGCAACCGCCGGATTGACGGATTGGTGCAGTCCTTGCGATCCCGCTTCGATGATCCTGCCCAGGAGGAGACGCTCGGCCGCCTCGTCGCGGCGCGGGCCCGTTACGCGGACGCCTTCATCGCCATGGCCGACGAAGTCGAGGCCGACGATCTGCGGCTCGCACGCCGCGTCTATGCCGAACAGGTCCGTCCCGCGCTGCAGGACCTGCTGTCGCATTCCAATGCGCTCATGCGGCGTGAACGGGAACGTATCGAATCGCGGCTGGAGCAGGCCAGGGAGCAGTCCAACCGGATCTTCCTCGGTCTGGTCGGCCTGGGCGTGATCGCCATGCTGTTTGCCGTATTGCTGGCGTGGCGAACCACGCGCAGTGTGGTGACGCCGCTGACTGCGCTGGAGGCTTCGGCGTTGCGTATTGCGCAGGGCGACTACAGCAGCACGACCGAGGCATTGGGCAGCGAAGAGGTCGTGCGTGTTCAGCAGGCGCTCAACACCATGACGGCGGCGATCGCCGCGCGCGAGCACGACATCGAACGGCTGGCCTACCTGGACGTGCTGACCGGGCTGCCCAACCGGACCTACCTGCTGCAGCCACCCGCCAGCGCGCGCCTGGCGCCGCTCAATTGCCATGTGCTTTTCGATCTGGCGCGACTCAAGACCATCAATGAAACCCTGGGCTATGCGACGGGGGACATGCTCATCCGCGAGGTGGCACGACGTGCGAAGTCTGTCGTCGACCAGGTGTATCCGCAGACGCCCGGCGGCCTGACCAAGGCGGTGCTGACCCATCTCTCCGCGGGGCGCTTCGCGCTGGCCATGGCGCCCGTGTCCCGCAGCGCAGCCGAAGACGTATGTCACCAGCTGGAGGAAGCCATGCGAGCCCCGGTCGACTGCAGTGGGCAGAGCGTGGACCTGAGCCTGGTCTTCGGCTTGTCCGAAGTGTCCGAGCCCTTGGCAGCGGGCGCGCCCCTGACGCTGCTGCGAAACGCCGAGATCGCATTGCAGAGCGCCAAGCGAACAGCGCATACCTTCGCCTGGTACAGCGAAGTGCAGGAAGCGGCGCGCCTGTCGCACCTGAGCCTGCTGTCGGAGCTGCGCTCGGCCACCGCCAGCCATCACCTTCAGATGTGGTTGCAGCCCAAGCTGGCCCTGAGCGATGGCCGTGCTGTGGGCGTCGAGGCCCTGGTGCGCTGGCAACACCCGGCGCGCGGTTTCATCCAGCCTGGCGAGTTCGTCCCCTTTGCAGAGCAGACCGGTGCCATCAAGCAGATCACGCACTGGATGCTGGAGCAGGCGGTGCGCACCCTCGCCGACTGGGCGCGCCCGCATCCGCAACTCGGCATCGCCATCAACATCAGCACCCATGACCTGCAGGACGACAGCCTGGTCAGGCAGGCACGCCACCTGCTCGAGCGGCATGCCGTGGTACCCGAGCGTCTGCGCATGGAAATCGTGGAGACCGGTCTCATGCAGGACCCGGAGCACAGCGTCGCCATGCTGCACGCCCTGCGGTCCCTGGGCGTGCAGCTCTCGGTCGACGACTTCGGTACCGGCTATTCATCCCTGGCGTATCTGCGCCGACTGCCCGTGTCCGAATTGAAGATCGACCGAAGCTTCATCAGCGGGCTGGATCACCAGCTGGTCAATCAGCGGCTGGTTCGCACCATGGTGGAGCTGGGCCACGGCATGGGGCTGAGTGTGACGGCCGAGGGGGTCGAGACCGAGGCCGAGAGACAGGCGCTCATTGCCCTGGGCTGCGATGTCATGCAGGGCTATCTGGGCAGCCGACCGCTGCATGGCGAAGCCCTGCAAACCTGGCTGAAGGGGCAGGCACAGGGTTGAGCGCGGCTCGGGCTCTGCGGGCCGGCGGGCCGTCGTCAATGGCATAGTCGATGGCCCCCGGCGAGCCGGCAAGAACATCCAACCCGACAGAGATTTCACACAACCATGCGGATCCAACCCATCACCCCCGGCACGCGGCCCGAACTCGCGGCGCAGGAAGCGCAGATCCAGGCTGAGCGCGGCCGCATCTCGCCGCTGTACCAGGTGCTGCTCAACAGCCCGCCCATCGCCCAGGGCTGGGAGCAGATGCTCTCGGCCGTGCGCAATCGCAACAGCCTGTCCGCCGCTGTGCGCGAACTCGTCATCCTGCGCGTTGCTGTGCTCAACCGTGCACCCTACGAGTTCGACGCCCACGTGCCGCATGCGCTGGCTGCCGGCGTGTCGCAGGGGCAGATCGATGCGCTGCGCAGCGTGCCGCTGGCCGCCGATGTGATCTGGTCGCCGGCCGAAAGCGTGGCGCTGCGCCTGACCGATGCGATGACGCGCGACATCGAGGTGCCCGATGCGCTGTATGCCGAGCTGCGGCAGCACTTCGACGCCCAAGGTCAGATCGACGTGGTGGCCACGGTCGCGGCCTACAACATGGTGTCGCGCTTGCTGGTGGCCTTGCAGATCGGACACTGAGGGGCACGTCCCGCAGGCGTGTCACGATGGTTCTCTAACTCATATCCCTCTAGAATCCCGAGCGATCAGACCCAGCGGCCTGCCAGTCGGATGGGCCGAACCGCAACAGGGAGAAGCATTCATGGCCAGGGAAAGCGAAGTCGAGTGGTGGCTCAAATACATCCTGGGCTTTCTCGTGGTGCTGGTCGCGATTCTGGTCGCGCTCAATTTTTCGCGTCTGCACATGTACCAGACCTATTTCGGTCAGGCATCGCCCGAAGTCGCCATGCGCTACGAGCTGCTGTCGCCCAGCATGGATGAAGCGGCCGTGCGCCGGCATTTCGAGGGCATGGCGCTGAACTGTGTGGCCGAGAACACCGGCATGGGGGATCGTGTCTGCTATGCGGCCGTCGACATGGCCGATGGCGTACCGGCCCTCGGTGTGGCCTTGTTCTTCAGGAAGGGGCGGCTCAACCAGAGCGTGGTCCAGGTGCCGTGGTGGCGCCACCTGCGTCAGAAGCAGCGCCTGCTGGCGCTGCATGGCGAACCCCAGTTGCAGCAGCAGCCCGGTGAGACTCCGCTGCTGGCCTGGCGCATGCCGCATGGCCTGCTCGTCTTCAATCAGGATCGCATCAGCGACCTGAATCCCCTGTCCTGGAGCGTGGTGATGTGGCACGCCCGGCAGTAACCGCTCTGACTCCCACACGACACCTCACGGAGGTTCCATGAAACGACTCGGTCCCGTCCTGCAATTTCTCGGCTGCGACCAGGGCCAGTGGCGCGTCAGCGTCCTGTGGGTGCAGGACGGCACCGACGCCGCGCCCGTGCTCAGCGCCGGCGGGCGGCCGGTGCAGGCCATGCAGGCGCCGGTGCCCGGCAGCCGCTGCACAGCCTGGCGTTTCGAGTTCGCCGTGGCGCAAACGGCGGTGGCGCAGGACGTGGCCTACAGCATCGGCGGCGAGAGCCATGGCTTGTGCGTGCCCGCGCGCGACGCCCTGCCGGCGCTGGCCTACGCCTCGTGCAACGGCTTCTCCGATCCGACCCTCATGAAGAAGGTCAGGGAGCCCAACGCGCTGTGGGCGCGCCTGGGCCGGTTGCACGCAGTCCAGGACCGGGTGGACAGCCAGAGCTACGGCCCCCTGCACCTGCTGCTGCTCGGTGGCGACCAGGTCTACAGCGATGCCATGTGGGCCGTCATTCCCGAGCTCAAGGCCTGGTGCGCGCTGCCACGTGACAAGCGCTGGAAGGCGGCCTTCACCGCCACCCTGCGCCGCAAGGTCGAGGCCTATTTCAGCAGCCTCTACCTGGAGCGCTGGTCCCAGCCCGAGGTGGCGGCCATGCTGGCCCGCCTGCCCACGGTGATGATGTGGGACGACCACGACATCATGGACGGCTGGGGCTCCTACCCGCAGGAGCAGCACGCCTGTCCCGTCTACCAGGGCATCTTCGACGTGGCGCGCCGGGCCTTCGCGCTGTTCCAGCGGCAGGCCCTTGGCGCCTTGCCGCCCGCCACGCTGCCGGGGCAGGACCACCACAACAGCGCCTGTCGCGTCGGCGCGCTGGGCCTGCTGGTGCTGGACACGCGCAGTGAACGCCGTCCGCGCTCACTGCAGACGGATGCGAACGGCGACGTGCTGCAGGCCGAACAGGTGCTCAGCGCCAGGAGCTGGACCGCCGTTTACCAGTGGCTGGCCGCGCAGGAGGCAGCGGGCGGATTGAAGCATCTGTTTGTCATGAGCAGCGTGCCCGTGGTGCATCCGGGCCTCGAACTGATCGAGAAAGTGCTGGGGGTGCTGCCGGGCCAGCAGGACATGGAGGACGACCTGCGTGACCACTGGAGCAGCCCGGCGCACAAGCCCGAGCGCCTGCGCCTGATCCACCGCCTGCTGCAAGTCGCCGGACGGGGCGTGCGCGTCACCATCCTCTCGGGCGACGTCCATGTGGCGGCGCTGGGCGTCATCGAGTCCACGCGCGACGAAGGCCGCGGCGGCAACGCGCGCGTCATCAACCAGCTCACCAGCAGCGCGATCGTGCACCCGACCTCCTCGGCGCTGGAGGTGTTCGTGCTGGAGCATGTGGCCCGGCACGAGGAACAGGTCGATCGGGGTATCACCTCCCGCATGCTGGACTTCCCCACCACCGGTCGCTGCGTGATGGCCCGCCGCAACTTCCTCACCCTGCAGCCCGACGCGCCCGGCGGTGAAGACCGCTACTGGGCCAACTGGTGGACTGAAGGCGAGCCCCACCCCTACACCAAGGTGGTCCACGCCATTGGCGCGCCAGGCTGAGGCGCGGGCGTATCGCGGCGCTCAGACGCGGTAGCTGCGTCGCGGCCGGCCGGGGAAGATGGCGTCGAGCCCGGCTTCATCCAGCCCGCAGGGTTCGCGCATGGCGCTGGCCAGCAGGTCGCGCCAGTCGGCGCGAACGGGCAGGTCACGGTTCTCGTTGAGGGCCTTCTGGGCCAGACCGTCGAAGCCGCCGAGCATGCCGGCGCCGGCCAGCGCGCCTCCGGCCAGCAGGCACAGGCTGCCCTGGCCGTGGTCGGTGCCGCGTGTGCCGTTTTCGCGCACGGTGCGGCCGAACTCGGTGAGCACGGCCACCCGCGTGCGCCGCCATTCTTCGTGGCCCAGGCTGGTCTTGAGCGCCTGCAGGCCTTCGCCCAGCGCTGGCAGCAGACGTGTCAGGACGGCTTCCTCGTTGGCGTGCGTGTCCACGCCGCCGAGGTCCATGAAGGCCAGGCTCATGCGGCGGTTGCCGCGCAGGATCTGCCCCATGGACGTCATGGTGCGCGCCAGCCCGTTGCCGCCGGCCGCGCCGCGCGAGGCGGCGGGCTCCATGCCCGTGGCCATGTCGATCTCGGCCTGCGTGGCCATCGCCTGTTCCAGCGCGTCGCCGGTGGCCTGCCCGCGGTGTGCCGCGCGGATGGCATCGAGCAGGCGACCGGGCGGCAGCTTCAGGCCGCTGCCGGAGAGCGGCGCCACGGCCGGCGGCATCTCGCCGCCGCGAAAGGCGAGCGGAATTTCGGGCGTGAAGCTGATCGCGCCGCTACCCGCACCCAGCCGTGCCGCCGCACGCGCCATGAACCCCGTGCGGCCGTGGATGGCGCCGCTGCCGATCTCAAACAGGTCCTGCGCCTGGAAATGGCTGCGGCTGGTGTCGACCGTGCCGGCACAGGGGGCAAAGCAGAGTTCGCCCGCTTTGTACAGGTCCGCCAGGCCACGTGCCGCCGGGTGGGCCGCAAATCCCGTGTTGCCCAGCAGCGTGCCCTCGGCCAGCAGGGCGCGCGACAGGGTGGGGCGCAGTTCCGCCAGGCGGGGCTCCTGCGGCGCAAAGGCAAACAGGCCGTCGAATCCTCCGCGCAGGAAGATCAGCACGAAACGCCCGGGCGTCGCTGCGCCGCCTTCGACAGCCCACGCACGCAGGGGCAGGGCCAGTGCGGCCGGGAGGATGCGCAGCAGCTGACGGCGAGGCAGGGTCATGAGCCAGCTCCTGTTCAACGACGCATGAATTCGGGGGAGGCCAGGCGCAGCGCCACGCGCTCGGCCGCGCTCAACGCAGCGCCCGGCTGGCGCGTGCTGTCGGCGGGCGGACCGAGCACCTGGCCCAATAGGTGTTCGTCGGCCGGGCAGGCCGTGCCCTTGAGCAGGTCCTGCGGGTTGGCGGGGCGCGCCAGAAACGTCTCGCCGTGGGCGCCCGCGGCCAGGGGCACCCGCGCGGCCGCCGTGCCGATGGCCAGGCGCGTGCGCTTGGCCATGGCCGCGGGCGAGAGCCAGTCCGACTCGCGGCTGCCGTAGCCGTCGGGTGTGGTGTGCATCAGCGGCGCCTGGCCCATGTCCATGGCGCTGGCGGCCAGCAGCAGCGGGTTGTTCAGCGGGCGGTCGCCGCACGCGGCACGCGCCAGTGAGAGCAGATAGTCCAGCGGTTCCTTGAACTTGGCCGGCTTTGCAAGCGAGGCGGCGAAGGCCGGGGACTCCAGCAGGGCCAGCAGCGTGGCCGAGATGCGGCCGCCGCTGCGCAGCCAGGCCGCGCTCATCGCGTCAACCACGGCCGCGGGTGGATCGTCGGCGAGGAAACGCTGGGCCAGCTTGCTGCTGATGCGTCGCGCGGTGGCCGGGTGCCGTGCCATCAGCTGCAGGGCCCGATCGATCTCGGCCTGCCCCTGGCCGGCGGGGAAAAACTCACCCAGGAAAGTCTTCTCGCCGAAGTCATGACGGCGCGGGTCGAACAGGAACAAGCCCTGGCGCACCGCACCGGCGCGGGCGAGGTTGTTCTCCTGCATGGCGGGCGCATAGACACCCGCTCCGGTGATGATGCGCGCCAGGGCCCGCACATCGGCCTGGCTGTAGCCGGCGTCGACGCCCAGGGTGTGCAGCTCCAGCAGCTCACGCGCCAGGTTTTCGTTGATACCCAGTTGCCGCCCTCGCCCCGCGGCGAAGGTGGCTGCGCGGGAGTCGGGTGCCGTGGACTGCGCGTTGTCCAGGTAAAGCTGCATGGCCGGGTGGTAGAAGCTGGCACGCAGCAGCGCCTCGAAGGAGTCCTCGCGCATCGCCCGGTCCAGCGCGGCGATGTAGTCCCAGGCCAGCAGCTTGACCGGCCCCTTGGGGACGTAGATCGAGAAATGGTTGAGCCAGAACGACAGCAGCGCCTCGCGTCCGGTGTTGTCGCTGTTGGCCATGGTCAGCAAGCGGGCCTGGACGGTGGCCGCGGCGTACTGGTTCATCTCGCGCTGCACGTCCTCGCGCGGTGCCTCTTCCATGCCCTGGCGCTCACTGCCCCCCGGCCCCAGGCGTCGCCACAGGGTGTCGAGGTCCTGGCGCACCGGCATGCCCGCAATTCGCGTGCTCACTTCCGCTGGCAGCACCGACACCTCCTGGATGGCGCGCAGCAGGTAGTGCCGGGGTGTCTGCCCGGTCCCCTGGCGCAGCGTGGCTGGCGTGGCGCCATAACCCAGGCGGCCCATCATGGCCCGTGCCCGGGTCTCGTCCATCGGCGTGTCCACCCAGCCATCGGCCGCCAGGGCGGACGCGACCGCGAGCACTGCACCCAGCGCCACGGCGGCGCGCAACAGGTGGCGATACAGGGGGGTGCATGCTGGCTTTCGCTCGGGCAGGGTCTGCATCATTGCGCCACCCGTTAATGGCGCCAGTGGCGGTGGCTGCGGTGGTGCCCATGGCGGGAGTGGCCGCCACGCAGGCCAAAGTGCCACTGCACGCCGACCGGCGGGTAGTAGTAATACGGGTAGGGCCGCAGGTCATAGACCGGGGGCTGCATCACCACCACGGGGGGCGTGTAGACCGGGGTCCTCACGATGGGCTGGGGCGGCGGAGCACCCGGCTCGCCCAGGTGCTCCGGCGCCACGCGCAGCGCGATGGTCTGGCCCGGGTCGTAGGGCAGCTGTACCTTGTAGCGCTTGTCGGCGTATTCGTACTCCACCTCGTAGCCCACGTTGCGGTTCTCATAGAAGGTCTGTGTGCTGCAGCGCTGCACCTCGTGCAGTTCGGTGGGCGGGGCGTCCTCGATGCGGTCGCCGATCACGGCGCCGCCGATCGCGCCCAGCACCGTGGCCGCGCCCGAGCCGTGGCCCACTGCGTTGCCGACGATGCCCCCGGCCACTGCGCCGATGACCGCACCCGCGCCACGCCTGGACGGCTGCACGGCCACCTGCTCACTGCTGCAGACCTGCCGCGGCACGGCCACCTGCCGCACCACAGGCGTGGAGGAAATCACCAGTCCTTCGTCCTGGGCCGCGCACAGGCTGGCAGATAGGAGGGCGCCGGCCAGTACAGTGAAACGCTTCATGGTCATGCTCCTGATGAGTCCATGTTCAACGCGCTTGTGAGTGTCCGCGCCGACGTATGCGGGGGATGGGTCTTGTAAAGAAAAGTGTGGTTCGCCGATGCTGCGAACAGGCACCTTCACCCGGTTGTCCGGCAAGACGTGCCGGCCGAAAGCGCAAGGCGCAGTGGGTATCACGAAAGTGATACCCACTGCGCGCAAGGGCGCCGTCAGAAAGGGCTTACTTGGTCTTTTCCTTGCCGCGCGGAATGACGGCGGTCACCGGCGGCATCGGGCGGTCGGAGGTCGATGTCTTGGGTGGCGAAGTGTCTTTCTTCGGTTTCTTTGCCATCTTGTTGCTGCGTTGTTCACCTTTGGCCATAAGTCCTCCATGGGTTGCGGTCCCGGAACGGCACCAGCTTCGGATGGTAAGCGAGAAAGCCGCGCTCCTTACAACTGGACACGCGCAGCGGTTGGATGCGGCCGGGTCGGGGTGCTAGCATGGCCTCTCCCCAACCCTGCATCGGCGTGCGTCCATGAACAGAAGCAGCAGAATCGCCCTGGCTTTCCTCGTCACCCTCGCACTCGTTGGCGTCGTCGCCTGGCTGGTCTGGCCGCAGCCGGCGCCGCCCGCACCCAAACCGGTGCCCGTGACCCAGCCCGTCAGCAGCCCGGCGGATGTCACGGCCACGCCCGTGCCGTCGAACGACCCCATCCGCCATCCGGTGCAGGCCATCGATACCGAGCCGGCCGCGCCCAGGCCGCTGCCCGCACTGGGCCAGTCCGACGCGCGCCTGCAGCAGGAACTCAACGCCCTCGTGGGCCGCAAGAACGTGCAGACCTTCGTGCTGCTGGAGAGCTTCGTGCGTCGCGTGGTCGCCACCGTGGACAACCTGGGGCGCGAGCACGCCGCGCCCAGCATGTGGCCCCTGCACCCGACCGGCGGGCGCTTCGCCACGCTCAAGCGGGGCGAGGGCGAAGTCATCAACCCCGACAACGGGCAGCGCTACGTGCCCCTGGTGCAGTTCATCGAGTCGGTGGACAGCAGGAAGGCCGTGCAGCTGTATGCCGCGCTCTACCCGCTGTTCCAGCAGGCCTATGTGGAGCTGGGCTACCCCAAGGCCTATTTCAACGACCGCCTGGTCGCTGTCATCGACCAGTTGCTGGGCACCCCGGTGATCGAAGGTCCGCTGGCTGTGGCCCTGGTCGAGGTGAAGGGCCCCATCGCCTCCGAACGTCCCTGGACCCGCTATGAATTCGCCGACGAGAAGCTGCAGTCCCTGGCCGCCGGGCAGAAGATGCTGCTGCGCACCGGCCCGGTCAACCACCGCCGTCTCAAGGCCAAGCTGCTGGAGATCCGTGGCCTGCTGACCAAGGCCGAGCTGCCGGCCAGCGTCAAGCCCTAGGGATGGTCTGAGCAAGTCGCGCCGTGCGCGGCGTGGATTTTGCGGGATGAGCCGCAAGGCGCAAAACCCAAGGCAAGCCTGGACGGCTTGCCTGGTTTTGCAACGCTGCGTCACGCATCCGTCTTGCGGATGCGTTCGCATTGCACCCATTGGGCAGGCACGGCCGACCGGCCGTGCTTGGCCCGCAAAACCACGCCCCCGAAGGGGTTCGGCCCAGAGCAAACGCGGTCGCGTTTGCGGGCCAATACGGCCGGACCGGCGGGCACATCCGACCGGATGTGCCGACGGGCCCTTTGCCCACCAAATCGCTTGCGTGTGCCTACGGGCACACGGCGCGCGATGTTGGCGGACAAATCATCCCGTTTTTGACTCGAACGCGCATGGCGGGACTTGTTCAGACCTTCCCTAGGTCCCCTTGTCCGACCCGGACCGAGCAGCAGCTCGCCTGGCAGACGGGGCGGGCAGTCCCGGGTGAAGAGGGTGGGGGTGAGAGCCATGGCACGACAGGATCGGCCACGGACGTTGCGCTCAGTCGTTCAGAACGGAGCCGGCTCGGTGGGGATGCTGTCTTGCACGGACGGCGGTGGTGGCGACGCGGGCGGCTGAGACTGGCCGCCTTGCCTCTCTTTTTCTTTCACTTGCTCTTCGCGGATCACGGCGCGGCGCTCGGCCTCGTGGATCACGTCCAGCGGGGCCGCCCGGCCCGGATGAATGAGGGTGACCACGCCCAGGCTCAGCTGGGGCAGGAACTCATGGCGTGCCTGATCCCGTGCGAAAACCGCCAGGGGACGCCCCACCATGAGGCGCAGGCGGTTCACCGTCTCGCTCACCCGATCGTGGTGCTTGTCGGAAAAGATCACCACCACGAAGCTGCGTGGTTCGTACAAACCCACCACGCAGCGAAAGCCGGCCGTGCGACGGATGCGCGCGGCCAATGCCGCCTGGATCTGGTGCTCCACCCCGTGGCCGGCCGACTGACCCAGTTCATAAAGATTGCGCACGTTGAGGTAGACCAGGGTGGAGTGCCCATGCAGGCGTGCGGCCCGCCAGAAGGCGTGCTCCACCTCGGTCAGCAGCACCGAGCCGGTGGGCAGGCCCGTCGCCGGATCCGCCCCGGCCTTCAGGCCGGCCAGCCGTGTGAGACTGCGCTGCTGGCGGTTGCGCAAGATGATCAGTGCCGTACAGCTCAGGAAGTAAAGCACGGCGATGAAGGCGGTGGCCATCCACGTGCCCAGGCCGAAGCCCGGCACATCCAGGCCGCGCAGGTACAGGCCCACCACCGTGGTGGCCAGGGCCACGCAGGCCAGCGACATCCAGCGTGCCAGCGGATCGCCCAAGGCGGCAGCGCGCAGCGCTGCAATCAGCCCCAGCACGGCAGCGGCAAAGTTGACAATGCCCGTGGCCAGCAGCAGCTCGCGGAACTCGGTGGGCGTGGCAAGCATCGACAGCAGGCCCAGGCCAACGCCAGCAACGCACAGGGCGATTGCGCCCCAGGCGGTGATGTGGAAGACCATGCGGTCCTCGCGGTTGCCGCCCAGCCAGATGCCCAGGTAGTACAGGGCCAGTGCGCCGGCCAGCGGCCCCAGGCTGCCCTTGATCCCCTGCACCATCCATTCCGGCAGCAGCCCGGGCCACAGCACACCGGGCAGGCCGCTCATCACCACGCAACTCGTGCCCGCGACGAGGATGAACACGAGGTTGCGCAGCGAACCCGACTTGCGATAGAACAGTGCGTCGGCCAATGCGACGAGCGCCAGGGTCAGCAGCCCCCCCAACATGGCAGACCAGACAGCGATTTCGGGAACAGGCATGTCACATTATGTAACGAGATGGCCTGGGGCCGGAAGTGCTTTGTCCCCCGCCGTGACGGGGGCATCCTCCCGGGGGGGCGGGAGCGGCTGCCTCCGTGGCGGCCTACCAGGTCGTCTCGACGCGGTCGGCCGGCGGCGGGCGGCGCACCTGTTCCATGGCTTCGTGTTCCACCTCGTCAATCACGTCCTGTGGCACGGTGTGGTCCGGCAGCACCGTGCGCAAGGCGATGCCCACCTGAGGCACGAAGGGTTGGCGCTGGTCCCTGCTGCCAAACACGTGCAGCGGCTGCGTCACCTGGCCCATGAGGCGGGCGATGATGGACTCATTGAAGGTGCGTTTGCGGTCGATGGAAAATACCACGATGAAGCAGCGCGGGTGGTAGAGGCCTACCACGCAGCGAAAGCCCGCGGCACGACGGATGCGGGCGGCCGTGGCCGCCAGGATCTGGTTGTCGGTGGTGCGGCCCAGGGAGTCGCCCAGCTCGTAAAGATTGCTCAGGTACAGGCCCACCACGACGCAGTGGCCATGCAGCCGGCCGGTGCGCCAGAAAGCGTGCTCCACTTCGCCCAGCAGCTTGGCGCCGGTGGGCAGGCCGGTGGCCGGGTCCCAGCCCAACTCCAGGCGCGACAGCCGCGCCAGCTGCCGCTGCTGCCGGTTGCGCACCACGATCAGCAGCATCACGATCAGCACGAAGAACACCGCGCCCGCCGCGGTCAGGGCCTGCCAGACCAGGCCCATGCTCACAGCATCCAGCGCATGCAGGTACAGGCCAGTCATCAGGCCCACCAGCAGCACACAGGCCAGCACCAGCCAGCGGGCCAGCGGGTCACCCAGCAAGGCGGCGCGCGCCGCGATCAAGGTGCACAGCACCACGGTGATGGCGTTGAGGCCGGCTGCCAGCAGCAGCAGGCCGGTGAAGTCCTGGGGCGGCACAATCATGGCCAGCACGACCATCACCAGCGCGGCGATGAGCAAGCCGTAGGTGCCCCAGACCGAGAGGCAGTAGATCACGCGGTCCTCCTGGTCGCCGCCGGTCCAGATGCCCAGGAAGCGCAGGCCCAGTGCACTGGTCAGCAGGCCGAAACCGGCCTTCAGCGCCATCACCAGGCGCTCGGGCATTTCGGGGAAAAGCGCCTCGGGCAGGCCGGAGAGAACGATGCAGGCGCTGCTGATCGCGAAGATCAGCAGCATGTTGCGCATCGCGCCCAGGCTGCGGGTCACCACGGTATCGGCGGCGGCCAACAGAACCAGCGACAAAAGGCCGCCTGTCATGATGGACCAGACGGTGTTTTCAGCCAGGTTCATCGTTCAATTATCGGCGGCCTGCACGGCGCGGTTGAAGCGGCAGCGTGACGGAGTTGGCAAGTCGTTCCGTTTTTTTGCTATAAAAAAAGAAGCGTTGTCAGAAGGCTGCAGAAAGACACCGGTGGCCGCGCCTCGTGCCGTGGGGGCGGGCGCCAGGCCTTAGGGGGCCTGCTCCCACACCAGCAGCAGGTTGTTGGCCGGCATGGGATGGCGCGCGGCCAGCTGCAGGCCGGCGGCGCGGGCCACGGTTTGCACGTCCTCGCGGCGGCGGATGCCCCAGTCCGGGTTTTCGGCGCGCAGCGCGGCGTCAAACGTCAGGTTGCCCGGCGAGGTGGGCACCTTGTCTTCCAGGTAGGGCCCGTAAGTGACCAGCCGCCCGCGCGGGGCGAGATGCCGCGCGGCGCCCCGCATCAGGCCCGCGCAGCATGCCCAGGGTGCGATATGCAGCATGTTGGCGCAGTAGATCAGGTCATAGCGCCCATGCCCGACGGGCCAGGCGTCCGCCAGCACGTTGAGCAGTTGCGGCGTCTGCACGTTGAGCAGCCTGGCTTCACCGATGCGCACCATGATGTCCGCGAAGAGATCGGCGGTCCGGTCCGTGGGCTGCCAGGTCCACTGCGGCAGGTGCGCGGCGAACCAGACCACGTGCTGGCCGGTGCCACAGGCGATCTCCAGCGCGTGACCCTCCTCGGGAAGCAGCGTGCGCAGCTCCTCCATGATGGCTTGCTTGTTGCGCTCGGCGGGCGCGCTGAAGGCGAGTGGGTCCATACCGTGGTTGTACCCCAGCTTTGCCGTCGGGCAGACGCTTTAACTGCGTGATGGCCTCCCATGAACATGGGGGGCATCACGCAGCGCGCCATGCCGTCATGCGCTAGCATGGGGCATGAGTGCCCATTACGAGAGCGTCCAGAGCGCTGTGCTGTACCCCGATGTTTTCCGTGTGGCCGCGCCGGCAGCGCCTCTGGAGCGGCAGGTGTGGCCCCGCAAACCGGGTGTGTTCATCCGCCGGGCCGAGCCCCCGCCCGAAGCGGCCGAGGCGGGTGCCGGGGCTGCCCCGCCCCTGCACGAGCTGGTGGCCGGGCAGTTGGGACTGGTGCCGCGCTGGGTCAAGTCGGCCTCGGACGCCAAGCTGCGTTCGACCAAGCTGGATGTGGCGCGCTCGGAAATCGTCACCACCTCCAACAACTTCCGCGAAGCCTGGCTGGGGGGGCAGTTCTGCATCGTGCCCATGATGGCCTTCTTCGAGGACGACTGGCGCAGCGGCAAGGCCCTGCCGACCCGCATCGCCCGGGTGGATGGCCAACCCATGGGGGTGGCCGGCCTGTGGGAGCGCTGGGTGGGGGCCGAGGGCGACGTCATCGTCAGCTACGCGCTGCTGACGGTGAACGCCAACAGCCACGCCCTGATGCACCGCTACCAGCAGCCCGGCAGCGAAAAACGCATGCCGGTCATCCTGAACGAAGGTGCTTTCGATGCCTGGCTCGGTGTGCGCCCCGAGAAGGCCCGGGAGTTCATGCGGGCCTATCCGGCCAACGCACTGACGGCCAACCCGGTCGAAAAACTCCGCTGACCCGCAGGCTCAGTGGGTGACGAACTCGTAGGCGATCTCTTCGCTCTCGACCATGTCCAGGATGTCGTTGAGCACCTCGTCGCTGTCCGTGCTGCTCCAGGTCTCCTCGGGGTCGCTGGCAAACAGCGGCTCGATGGCCAGGTCCATGTACTGACCGTTGGGCAGCTTCAGCACGGGCGTGCCTTCGGAGGTCTGGACCAGCTCCCAGTCGTCGGGCACCGACATCTCCAGGTGGATCTGGACATTGAGTTTTTTCATGAGGTTTCCTTATAGGGGTGCCTGCGAGATTAACCCAGGGGCATGACGCCCAGCCGGGCGCTCAGCTCGGCGGCGTCCGGCGCGGCAAACGCCGTGTTGTGCCTGTCGGTCAAAGGCCCGCCGCCCGGTATGAGCTGGCCCGCGGCGTCGTAACCGATGGCCTTGAACTTCCAGGCCGCGCCGATGCGCTTGAGGTTGCCCACGTGCGCCCCATCGGGCGTGTGCACGCTGTACACATCGGGGTTGACGGGGCGCAGGCTCAGGGTGCTCATGGGCTCAAGCCTGCCAGACACCGAAACCGGCCGAGCGCAGGTCGATGCCGATCTCGATTTCACGCTCCTGCGCCGTCTTGTAGTTCATGGGGTTGAAGCCTTCGTACAGGTCGGGCAGCAGGCGCAGGCCGTATTTCGTGACGTAGCTGTTGGCCTGGATGCCGGCCTTGTGCTTGTCAAAGCGCACATCCGGGTCCAGGCCCGTCATGCCCACATAGACGCAGGGTTTGCCGTCGACGTAGTTCGGATTGTTCTTCCGGAATTTGGTCTCGTGCAGCACGTCCCCGGACAGTTCGATGACGTAGACGTGGTAGTGCGGGCGGCGGGCCATTCAATGTCTGGGTCTTTACTTCCTGCCATTATTGATCCTCACGCCGATGTCCGGCCGGTCCTGAGGCCCTGGCGGTTCCGTCCCTTGTCCGGTGCATGACAGGCGGCGCTGGGCACGCCGCCTAGACTGACGATTCCCTTCACGCCGCTGCTGTCTCCCATGAAAAAAATCCTGCGCATCCTTGGCGTCATCGTCCTCGGTTTTTTACTGCTGGTCGCCGGCTTCATCACCTGGTCCTGGGCGCCCGACATTCCGGTGGAGCCGCTCAAGGCCCGCTGGGCCCAGGCGCCATCGCAGTTCCTTGCGCTCGACGGCCTGCAGGTGCATGTCCGCGACGAAGGCCCGCGCGAAGACCCGCTGCCCATCGTGCTGGTGCATGGCACTTCGTCCAGCCTGTACACCTGGGATGGCTGGGCCACGGAACTGAAGAAGACGCGGCGCGTGATCCGCTTCGACCTGCCGGGTTTCGGCCTGACCGGGCCGAACGCGGCGAACGACTACAGCATCGCGGTCTATGTGCGTTTTGTCACCGCGCTGATGGACAAGCTGGGCGTGCCGCGTTTCGTCATCGCCGGCAATTCCCTGGGCGGCGAGGTGGCCTGGGCCGTGGCCTATGCGCAGCCGCAGCGCGTCAGTCAGCTGATCCTGGTCGATGCCGCGGGGTACCGCATCGAGTCCCTGTCCATTCCGCTGGGTTTCCGTCTGGCGGGCCTGCCGTCCCTGCAGCCGCTGATGAGGAATCTCTTGCCGCCAGGTCTGATGGACAAGTCCATCCGCAACGTCTATGGCGAGCCGGACCGTGTGACGCCCGAGCTGGTCGCGCACTACACCGACATGGTGCGCCGTGAGGGCAACCGCGCGGCCCTGCGCCAGCGCCTGATCCAGCGCGACACGGGGCGCGAGGCGGACATCAAGACGCTGAAGGTCCCCACGCTCATCCTCTGGGGCGGGCAGGACCGGCTGATCCCGCCGGTCTATGGGCAGCGTTTTGCGGCCGACATCGGTGGCTCCAAGCTCGTCATGTTCGACCGACTGGGCCATGTCCCGCACGAGGAAGATCCCGCCGCCACACTGGCCGCCGTGCGCGAGTTCCTGCGCTAGCCGCGGGCCGGCCCCGCTCTTCCTGCCGCCATCGGCCTGGCGCGGCGCACCCGCACGACCAGGCGACCCCGGGGCCAAGAGTCCCTGCGGCGCAGTCGGGTGTCCGTCGGCACCTGTGCAAAAGGAGTACGCTGCATCTCAGGTGCTGGTCCTGGCGGCCGGCTTTCTGATTCCTGAGGAGACGGCGATGCGCAAGCAGACTCCACCCGGCGCGCAGCCCGAAGACGGCCACGCCGTGGCCCGTGCGCTGTATGGCTGGCGCGCCGGCAGCTACGAACTGCAGCTCGCCCCCTACGAGTTCATCCGCCGCATCGCGGTGGGCCACCTGCAGCTGCGCGCGGGGGATTGCGTGCTGGACCTCGGCTGTGGCACCGGCATGAGCCTGCCGCTGCTGCAGCAGGCCGTGGGCCCGGCAGGCCGGGTGGTGGCCGTGGACCAGAGCCCGGAGATGCTGTCGCTGGCGCGCGCTCGTGCACAGCGGGCGGGTTCCCATAACGTGGACTTGCAGTGCTGCGCCGTGGAGGAAGCCCTGTTGCCGCGCCAGGCCGACGCGGCTCTGCTGCATTTCACGCACGACCTCCTGCAGAGCCCGCAGGCGCTGGACCATGTGCTGGCGCACCTGCGCCCGGGGGCGCGCATCGCGGCCACGGGGCTGAAATGGACGGATCCGGGCCTGGCACCCTGGAACATGCTGGTCGGGCTCTACATGGCTCAGTCGATCACGCGCTTCGAGGGATTGCAGGCACCGTGGATGCCGCTGACGGAGCGCGGCGTGCGGCTGGAGGTGGAGACGCTGGTCATGGGCACCATCTTTGTGGCGCACGGTGTGTGGCCCGGGCAGCGCTCGCGGCGCCGGCTGACAGGAGCGGCGTAGGGAAGCGCTGCCTACCTCATCTCTTCAGATCCGCATCGGTATCATATGGACACCCAACCTGACCACGGAAGCCCATGACCCATTTTGCAGCTCAATTGAAGGCGGAGATTTCCCGCATTGCGCGCAAGGAAGTTCGCGCTGAAACCCAGGGGTTCAAGAAAGCGTCGACCCAGTACCGTTCGGATATCGCCGCCCTCAAGCGCCAGGTGGCGACTCTGGAGAGGGCCCTGGCGAAGCTGAAAAAGGTCAGCCCGGGCTCGCGCGACACGGTCGATGACACCGAGGCAGCAGCGCTGCGTTTCCGCGCCGGTGGTTTTGCCAGCCTGCGCAAGAAACTGGGGCTGAGTGCGGCAGAGATGGCCGCGCTGCTGGGCGTTTCGTCGCAGTCGGTCTATCACTGGGAAACGGGCAAGTCCCGGCCCCGCGCCAGCCAGCTGCCCGCCATCGCGGCGCTGCGTCGCCTGGGCAAACGTGAGGCGGCGGCGCGCCTGGCAGCGCTGTAAGTGGGTGGCGTTGTCGCGCCGACCTGATCGGCCCTTCGGGGCCTTGTCAGGCTTCGCCGCAATCCGGAAGTCTCAGACTTCCAAGTTATGTCTGCGGCATAACAAGCCCTGCGGGCAATTGTTAGTCTGCGACGCAATCTGAAGCTGACGTTGTGTCTACGACATAACAAGCCCTGCGGGCAATTGTTAGTCTTCGACGCAACATCGAGCTTACACCTCGATGTTGTCAATCAATCGGGTGGTGCCGAGTTTGGCTGCGCCAAGCACCACGAGCTTGTCGGCGCCGAAGTCGCCAGCCTGCGGGGGCTGCAGGTCGTGGCGGCGGCGCACGCTCAGGTAGTCGGGTTGCCAGTGGCGGTCGGCCAGGGTTTTCATCGCGTGCTGCTCGATGGCGGCGATGTTGCGCTCGCCCATCTTGAGGGCGGCGATCATGCCCTTGAGCGTGCGTGAGAGCTGTACGGCCTCGGCGCGCTCGGCGGGGCTCAGGTAACCATTGCGCGAGGACAGGGCCAGGCCGTCGTCGGCGCGCAGGGTGGCGCCGGTGACGATCTCGATGGGCAGGGCCATTTGGGCCACCATGCGGCGGATCACCATCTGCTGCTGGTAGTCCTTGGCGCCAAAAACGGCCACGCCAGGCTGCACGATGTTGAAGAGCTTGAGCACCACCGTGCACACCCCGGTGAAGAAGCCGGGGCGGAAGTGGCCCTCCAGGATATCGGCCAGCTCGGCGGGCGGCTGCACCTTGTAGCCCTGCGGCTCGGGGTAGAGCTCGGCCTCGCTGGGGGCGAAGACCACGTCGCAGCCGGCGGCTTCGAGTTTCTTGCAGTCGGCTTCCAGCGTGCGCGGGTAGGTGCCGAAGTCCTCGTGCGGCAGGAACTGCAGGCGGTTGACGAAGATGCTGGCCACGGTCACGTCGCCCAGGGCCTTGGCCTGCTTCACGAGGGCGATGTGCCCCTCATGCAGATTGCCCATGGTGGGCACGAAGGCCGGGCGCTGGTACTTGCCCAGTTCGGCGATGGTGTGGATGACCTTCATCACCAGGCGTGTTGTGCGTTGACTGGGAAGGTGCCTTCTTTCACCGCCTTCACATAGGCTTCCATGGCGCCGCGTACGCTGCCGGCATCGGCCATGAAGTTGTGCACGAACTTCGGCATCTTGCCCAGGTTCACACCCAGCATGTCGTGCAGCACCAGCACCTGGCCGGCGCAGTCCACACCGGCACCGATGCCGATGGTGGCGCAGCGCGGCAGGGCTTGCGTGATGTCGGCGGAAAGGGCGGCAGGCACCATTTCCAGCACCAGCAGGCTGGCGCCGGCGTCCTGCAACTCCAGCGCGTGGCGCTTCAAGGTGGCGGCGGCTTCGTCGCCACGGCCCTGCACGCGGTAGCCACCGAGGGCGTGCACGGTCTGCGGCGTCAGGCCCAGGTGGGCGCAGACGGGAATGCCGCGTTCGACCAGGAAGCGCACGGTGTCCGCCGTCCAGCCGCCGCCTTCGATCTTGACCATGTGCGCGCCAGCCTGCATCAGCACGGCGGCATTTCGGAAGGCCTGCTCCTTGGACTCGTGGAAGGTGCCGTAGGGCATGTCGCCGATGATCCAGGCCGTGCCTTGCACGCGGCGCACGCCGCGCGTGACGCTCTCCACGTGGTAGCGCATGGTTTCCAGCGACACCCCCACGGTGCTGGACAGGCCCTGGCAGACCATGCCCAGCGAGTCGCCGATCAGGATGCAATCCACGCCCGCGGCATCGGCCACGGCAGCGAAGGTCGCGTCGTAGGCGGTGAGCATGGTGATCTTTTCACCGCGCGCGTGCATCTCGTTCAGGCGCGGCAGGCTCACAGGCTTGCGGTTGGCCAGCGGGCTGGCCGGCGGCAGTGTGCCGTAGGGCGAGGCGGCGTTGTTCGGGGTGGAGGTCGGGTCGCTCACGGTGGTCTCCAGAAGTTGTGCTGAAAGTTCAGGTCTTGCCGGGCGGCTGCAGGGCCGGGCCCATGCCCAGGCGGGCCAGCAGCTGCACGTCGGCTTCGGTGTCGGGGTTGCCCGTGGTCAGCAGCTTGTCGCCATAGAAGATGGAGTTGGCGCCGGCCAGGAAACACAGGGCCTGGATGGCGTCGCCCATCTGCTGGCGGCCGGCCGACAGGCGCACGCGCGCCTTCGGCATGGTGATGCGGGCCACGGCGATGGTGCGCACGAACTCGAAGGGGTCCAGCGGGGCCTGATCGGCCAGGGGCGTGCCCTCCACGCGCACCAGGTTGTTGATGGGCACGGACTCGGGGTAGGGCGCCAGGTTGGCCAGCTCGGCGATCAGGCCGGCGCGCTGGCGGTGCGTCTCGCCCATGCCCACGATGCCGCCCGAGCAGACCTTGACACCGGCGCCGCGCACGCGCGCCAGCGTGTCCAGGCGCTCCTGGTAGTCGCGGGTGGTGATGATGTCGCCGTAGAAATCGGGGGCGGTGTCCAGGTTGTGGTTGTAGTAGTCCAGCCCGGCGTCGCGCAACTGCTCGGCGTGGCCGTCGTTCAGCATGCCCAGGGTGGCACAGGTTTCCAGGCCCAGGTCCTTCACGCCGCGCACCAGCTCGGCCACCTTCTCGATGTCGCGGTCCTTGGGCTCGCGCCAGGCCGCGCCCATGCAGAAGCGCGTGGCGCCGGCGTCCTTGGCGCGACGCGCGGCGAACAGCACCTCTTCCAGCTCCATGAGCTTGGAGGCCTTCACGTCGGTGTCGTACTTGGCCGACTGCGGGCAGTAGCCGCAATCTTCCGGGCAGCCGCCGGTCTTGACCGAGAGCAGGGTGGCGAACTCGACCTTCGTCGGGTCGAAGTGTTCGCGGTGCACGGTCTGCGCGCGGTAGAGCAGTTCGGGGAAGGGCAGCTGGAACAGCGCTTCGATGGCGTCCACGCTCCAGCGCTCGGTCTTCGGCGTGGCAGCAGGGGCTGCGGCACCGGACACTTTGGGGCGGTGCAGGGTGATGGTCTGTTCGGTCACGGTCGTCATATCAGTTCTCGGGTTCAGGCGCTGTCGCCACCGTGGTGATCGGCTTGCACGGGCAGGTGGGACGCTTCCTGGACGGGGATGTGGCTGCGTTGTTCCTTGATGCGGTTGCTGCCGTCCACGAAGACCAGCTTGGGCTCGAACCCCTGGCACTTCTCTTCCGGCACCTGGGCGAAGGCCGCAATGATCAGCAGGTCGCCCACGGCGGCGCGGCGCGCGGCCGAACCGTTGACCGAGATGATGCCGGAGCCGCGTTCACCCCGGATGGCGTAGGTGATAAAGCGCTCGCCGTTGTTGATGTTCCAGATGTGAACCTGTTCGTTCTCCATCAGCCTGGCGGCGTCCAGCAGGTTCTCGTCGATGGCGCAGGAGCCCTCGTAGTGCAACTCGCAGTCGGTGACGGTGGCGCGGTGGATCTTCGATTTGAGCAGGGTGCGGTACATGGTCAGGTTCTCAGAGCGTGGGCGGCACCAGGATGGTGGCCTCGGCCGTCGGGTTGGTCTGCGGGTAATCGCGGCTGAAATGCAGGCCGCGGCTTTCGTGGCGCGATTGTGCGCTGCGCACGATCAGGTCGGCCACCTGCACCAGGTTGCGCAGCTCCAGCAGGTCACGCGTGACGTGGAAGCTGGAGTAGAACTCCTGGATCTCCGAGCGCAGCAGCTCGATGCGGTGGGCGGCGCGGTCCAGGCGCTTGTTGGTGCGAACGATGCCCACGTAGTCCCACATGAAGCGGCGCAGCTCGTCCCAGTTGTGCGAGATGACCACGGCCTCGTCGGCATCGGTCACGCGGCTGTCGTCCCAGGCCGGCAGGGTGGGCACGGCGGCGGGCTGTTCGCGTGCGATGGCCTGCGACGCGGCACGCGCATAGACCATGCACTCCACCAGCGAGTTGCTGGCCAGGCGGTTGGCGCCGTGCAGGCCGGTGTAGGCGGTCTCGCCCACGGCGTACAGGCCGCTCAGGTCGGTGCGGCCGTCCAGGTCGGTGACCACGCCGCCGCAGGTGTAGTGCGCGGCTGGCACCACGGGGATGGGCTGGGTGGCCATGTCGATGCCCAGTTCCAGGCAGCGCGCGTAGATGTTGGGGAAGTGCTCCAGCAGGAAGGCCTTGGGCTGGTGCGAGATGTCCAGGTACACGCAGTCCAGGCCATGCTTCTTCATCTCGAAGTCGATGGCGCGGGCCACCACGTCGCGCGGCGCCAGCTCCTCGCGCTCGTCATGCGCGGGCATGAAGCGGGTGCCCCCCGCCGATGCCGGCAGCAGCAGCTTGCCGCCTTCGCCGCGCACTGCCTCGCTGATCAGGAAGGACTTGGCGTGCGGGTGGTACAGGCAGGTCGGATGGAACTGGATGAATTCCATATTGCCCACGCGGCAGCCGGCGCGCCAGGCCGCGGCAATGCCGTCGCCGGTGGCGGTGTCCGGGTTGGTGGTGTAGAGGTAGACCTTGCCGGCGCCTCCGGTGGCCAGGATGGTGTGCGGCGCGCTGAAGGTGTCCACCACATCGGTGGCCTCGTTCAGCGCGTACAGGCCCAGACAGCGCTGGTCGCCCAGGCCCAGCTTGGCGCTGGTGATCAGGTCCACCAGCATGTGGTGCTCGAACAGGGCGATGTTGGGCGTGGCCCGCACTTTGGCCATCAGGGTGTCCTGCACGGCCGCGCCAGTGGCGTCGGTCACGTGCACGATGCGGCGTTCGCTGTGGCCGCCTTCGCGCGTGAGGTGAAGGTGGCCGTGTTCCTGCGAGAAAGGCACGCCCAGGCCCTGCAGCCAGCGGATGCTCTCGGGGGCGTTTTCCACGACGAAGCGCGTGGCCTCCAGGTCGCACAGGCCGGCGCCGGCCACCAGCGTGTCCTGCACGTGCGAGGCCAGGGTGTCGCCCTCGCCCATGACGGCGGCGATGCCGCCCTGGGCCCAGCGGCTGGAGCCGTCGTTGAGTTCGCGTTTGGTGATGACGGCCACGCGGTGGGTGGCGCCCAGGTGCAGGGCGGCGCTCAGGCCAGCCAGGCCGCTGCCGACGATGAGGACGTCAAAGGAATGATGGGAAGACGGGGCCACGCAGGGTCTCGCTTGAGGTTCAGGCCGGCGAGTACGCCAGCCGCACGTAGATGGGGGCGAACACCTCGGCCTGGGTGATCTCGATAAGGCTTTCCTTGGCCAGCTCCAGCAGGGCGATGAAGGTCACCACCAGCACGGGCACGCCCTTGGCCGGGTCGAACAGGTGCTCGAACTCGACGAACTTCTTGCCCTGCAACTGGCGCAGCACGATGCTCATGTGCTCGCGCACCGACAGCTCCTCGCGGGAGATCTTGTGGTGCTGCACCAGCCGGGCGCGCTTGAGGATGTCGGCCCAGGCCTCCTGCAGGTCCACCACATGCACCTCGGGGAAACGCGGCTGCAGCGACTGCTCGATATAGACCTGCGCCTTGAGGAAGTCGCGCCCGTACTGCGGGTGGTTGCCCAGGCCCGCGGCGGCCAACTTGATCTGCTCGTACTCGAGCAGGCGGCGTACCAGCTCGGCGCGCGGGTCCTCGGCCTCCTGCCCCTCGGCCGTCTTCTTGGGCGGCAGCAGCATGCGCGACTTGATCTCGATCAGCATGGCGGCCATCAGCAGGTATTCGGCCGCCAGTTCCAGGTTGCGGTCGCGGACCTGATCCACATAGGTCAGGTACTGGCGCGTGACCGCCGCCATCGGGATGTCGAGGATATTGAAGTTCTGCTTGCGGATCAGGTAGAGCAGCAGGTCCAGCGGGCCTTCGAAGGCTTCGAGAAAGACCTCCAGCGCATCCGGCGGGATGTACAGGTCCTGCGGCATCGCGAACAGCGGCTCGCCGTACAGGCGAGCCACGGCCACGTGGTCCACCACCTCGGGCATGGCCGCCGCGTGCGGGGGCTCGGGGGCCTGCAGGCTGGCGCTGTCGTGGGGGTCGCTCATCTAGGGCCTGTTCACACTCATTTCGCAAGCGCGAACGTGATTAAAACCGCGCCAATCTAGGCGCGCGACGACGCCCAGGCTGGCCGCCTGGGCTAGGAGTGCAACAACGAGTGGCGCGGTTTTAACCACGTTCCCTTCGGGTTGCGGCCAAAAAAGCCATGCGGGGCGTTGCGCGGACTTGCCGGAGATCACTCCGGCGGCGTCCACGCGCCTACCGCATGACTTTTTTGATCCGCAACGCATCTTGTGAAATGAGTGTGAACAGGCCCTACTGCTTCGTGGCGGGCGCGGCCCGGCTCTCACTTCGTGCCGCTGGTCTGGTAGACGTAGGGTTGCTGGTCTACGCGGGCGGACTGGTAGCCTTCCCAGGCCTGGCGGTCCACGGACTGGTCCCACAGCAACTCACGGCCCTGGCGCTGGCGCGCTTCCAGGTCAGGCTTCTCGGTCTTGAGTTGCTGGATGAACTGGGTGGCGTCGGACTGGTAGTCAGGGCGGCGGAAGAAATGCATGGGGCTGTACCTTCTGGGGAACCGGATCGCAACAGGAACCGGCCATTTTAGCCACTCGGGGCCGCGCCCTCGCGCGCACCCGGGTTCAGGACGCTGAAGCTGCCGCCAGTCCGCCGGCCAGGTCCGGGCAGACGTCGCTTGCTGGCAGCGCCGCCAGCAGGCCGCTGCGCCGCGCAATGTCCAGCGGCTGGTGCTGCAGGCCGCAGAGGATCAGGCGCACGCCGCGCTGCTGGCAGTGGCGCGCCAGGTCCAGCAGGGTGTCGACGCCCGAGGAATCCACGTAGATCAGGTTCTTCAGGTCCAGCACCAGGGCGCGTGCGGGCAGCTGCTGTTCCATGTCCTCCACCAGCTTGACCGCGCCGAAGAAGAGTGCGCCGTAAAGCCGCCAGGCCCGTACCAGCCCGTCCTGGCCGGCCAGAGCGGGCTGGTCCTGCGCGCTCACGGCCTCGGCGCGGCTCAGGCTGGAGATGCGGTAGATGAAGGTCAGGCAGGCGGCGATCAGGCCCACCTCCACCGCCACCGTCAGGTCCACGATGACGGTCAGGCCGAACACCGCGAGCAGGGTCAGCCGGTAGGGCAGGCGGTACTGGCGCAACTGCACGAACGCGCGCCATTCACCCATGTTCCAGGCCACGTAGACCAGGATGGCGGCCAGCGCCGCCAGCGGAATGTGGCTGGCCAGGGGCGCTGCCACCAGCACCACGGCCAGCAGGGTGAGCGCGTGCACCATGCCGGCCACCGGGCTCACGGCGCCGCTCTTGGCGTTGGTCACCGTGCGGGCAATGGTGCCGGTGGCGGGCATGCCGCCGAAGAAGGGGGTGACGAAGTTGGCGATGCCCTGGGCCATCAATTCCTGGTTGGGGTCGTGCCGGTCGGGGGGGGTGGACCCGCCTGCGCCCTCGCGGGCTGCGGCGCCCGCGCCTGCGGGCGGCCGGTCGGTGCCCAGACCATCTGCGATGCGCGCGCACAGCAGGGACTCGATGGCACCCAGCAGGGCCAACGTGAGCGCAGGCATGAGCAGGAAACGCACCGTGCTCCAGCTGAATTCGGGCCAGACGAAGGCCGGCAGGCTGGCCGCAATACCGCCGAAGCGGCTGCCGATGGTTTCCACCGGCAGGCCCAGCAACTCGCTGACGCCGGTGGCCAGCGCCAGCGCCACGATGGTGCCGGGGATCACGCTGAGCTTGCCCGAGAACGGCAGTTTTTGCGGGCCCAGGCGCGGCATGGCGTGCTGCCAGACGATGAGCAGGGCCAGCGTGCCGACGGACAGCGCCAGCGCAGCCGGGTTCAGGGTGTGCAGGGCTCCGCCCAGCGCGGTGAGCATGGCGAAGAAGCTGGCCGGCACGCTGGCCAGTTCCAGGCCCAGGAAGTCCTTCACCTGCGACAGCAGGATGAGCACGGCAATGCCATTGGTGAAACCGATCACCACGGCGATGGGAATGAAACGGATCAGCGTGCCCAGGCGGAACAGGCCCATGAGGAAGAGCAGCACACCCGACATGGCGGTGGCGATGATCAGGTTGGCCAGGCCGTAGCGCTCCAGGATGCCGTAGACGATGACGATGAAGGCGCCGGCCGGCCCGCCGATCTGCACCCGGCTGCCCCCCAGCGCGGAGATCAGGAAGCCGGCAATGATGGCGGTGAACAGGCCGGCTTCGGGCTTGAGGCCGGAGGCGATGGCAAAGGCCATGGCCAGCGGCAGGGCCACCACCCCCACCGTGATGCCGGCGCCGACATCGCGGGCGAGATGCGCCCGGGTGTAGCCCGGCAGGGTGTCCAGCAGCTTGGGGCGGAAGGCCGCCAGCGTTCGGTGGGAATCGGCAGCGCGCATGGTGAGCAGGTCCCAGTCTACTCCCGTGGGCCTGGGTCCTGGCCCACGTCTGGCGCCAGGCGGCCGTGGCGCAGGTCATGCAGCAGCGGGCCGGACACCAGCAGGCCCAGCAGCACCGCCAGCGGTACGGTGGTGATGTAACCCCAGGCCTTGAAACCCAGGGCGCCCAGCACACCGCCGGCGAAGAAGGCCGCGAGCAGCGAGAGGTGGATGCGCAGCTTGCGCCGGTTGGCCACGACCTTGGTCGGCGCGGGCGAGCGGTTGAAGTAAACCAGCTTCCCCAGCTCGATGCCAATGTCGGTGAGCAGGCCGGTCACGTGGGTCGTGCGGATCTCGGCGTTCGACACCTTGGTGATCACCGCGTTCTGCAGGCCCATGATGTAGCACAGCAGCAGCACGGTCAGCGGCGCGAACAGCTCGGCGTGCAGGTTGATGGCCGCACCGAACAGGCCGAACACCAGCAGCAGGCTGACCTCCAGCGCCAGCGGCCGGGCAAAGGCGCTGCGCAGCTGGCGGCGCAGGCCCCAGTTGACCATCAGGGCCGTGGTCATGGCGCCGCCCACAAAGGCGGCGATGGCCGCCAGGCTGGCCGCCACCAGGGCGAACTGGCCCAGCACCAGGTCGTCGGCCACCGCCGAGAGCAGGCCCGTCATGTGCGAGGTGTAGTGGCCAATAGCCAGGAAACCGCCGGCATTGGTGGCCCCGGCGATGAAACTCAGGCAGATGCCCAGGCGCAGGTTGACGGCGGGGGAGCGGTGGACGTCGGTCCACCAGTGCGGGTGGGACGGGGGCCGGGGAGCGGACATGGGGCCAGTTTAGGGCCTGTCCCCATGGGTTTCCTCGCGCTAAGCCGGCCCTGGCGCCCATTCCATTTCGCCAGGCGAGATCTAAGGTGTTGCCCTATGACCCTTTTGGGGGATAGGCAGGCCGGCAGGCCTTGCCTACATTGGAGGGGCTGCTGTCACAGCCATCGGGCTAAAAGGGGCACACCGGCGACGAGGAATCCCGGTGTGCCCTCTTTTTCTGGATCGACCCCGACAACAGGCAGGCCCCTTCGCTCCCCCGTTCCATCCCTTTCTCCCTTGATGCATCTGGCAGATTTCATAGGCATGACGGGCCATCGCCGGCTGACGTCGCTGGCCGTGCTCGTGCTGCTGGCCGCCCTGGGCCTGGGCGGTGCCCTGGTTCTGCTGGCGCCGCCGGGCTGGCCGGTCTGGGTGGCCGCGGTGCTGGGTGCGGCCTTGGTCCTGGGTTTGCTGTTGCTGGGTCGTGCGCTCATGCAACTCGTGCGCAACAGCGAGTACGAACGCCAGTCCCTGGAGATGGCGTACCAGTCCCTGAAGGAGGCCATCGAGGCCCTGCCCCTGGGGGTGGCCATCTATGACCAGCAGGATCGGCTGGTGCTCTTCAACCGCTCGGCCGCCGACCTGACCCCTTACCGCTATGGCGGCGAACTGATCGGCCAGACCTTTGAGGCCATGATCCGCCGCGCGCTGGACAAAGGCCTGATCGAGGAGGCCCTGGGCCGCGAGGAAGACTGGCTGCGCGAACGCCTGGCCGGGCGCGGCAAGCTCGACCGGCCCCTGCTGCGCTCGCGTGCAGATGGCCGCTGGATGCATCTCTATGAGATCAGCACCCCCTCGGGCTGCCTGGTGATGGCCCGGCTGGACGTGTCCGAGCTGGTGCAGAAGAGCCTGGCGCTGGAGCGCAGCAACCAGCAGCTGGAGCGCCTGTCGGCCACCGATGGGCTGACTGGCCTGGCCAACCGCCGCCAGTTCGACCAGCATCTCTACTCTGAATGGCAGCGCAGCCTGCGCAGCGGCCAGCCCCTGTCCCTGCTGTTGATCGACATCGACCACTTCAAGCGCTACAACGACCGCTACGGCCATCTGGCCGGCGATGCCTGCCTGCGCCAGGTGGCGAGCATCCTCTACGACTGCGCCCAACGCTCGGGCGAACTGGTGGCGCGTTACGGCGGCGAGGAGTTCGCCCTCTTGCTGCCGGGCGCCGACGGCGACGTGGCCATGACGGTGGCGCAACGCTGCATGGACGAGATGGCGCGGGCCCGCATGCCGCACGAGGATTCGCCCGTGGCCGACTGCCTGACCTGCAGCATCGGCGTGGCCACCGTGGTGGCCTCGCCGGACCTGGTGCCCGAGAGCCTGGTGCGTTGTGCTGACGAGGCGCTGTACCGGGTCAAGAATGGGGGGCGGGGGCATTACATCGTCGCCCCTTGCCCCGCCTGAAACTCACGCATCCATCTACTGCGCAAACCGCATGCGGCGTTGGGCGGTGCGCGCCATCCTCACGTACTGCAAGTACGTTCCGGTGGCTGTGCTCCGTCCGCCTTGCCTGCGGCTTGCTCGCTACGATGGCTGCGCGAGTTCTGCTCTGATCAACAGGATATTGGGCTGGGCTCGGATGAATTCGGGAGATCAATGGCAAATGGCAAGACCTGACCCTGGGGTACGCTCTGGGGTACGTGTGCTGCGGTACGTTACGTCTGGGTGGAGAAATGAATAGAAGAAATTTCAGATCGGCCGCTTTAGTTTTTTGCTTTCTCAGCGGCCCTGCCCAGGCGGCCAGTTTCGATTGCGCGAGGGCGAGCACCAAGGTAGAGAAGCTCATTTGCTCAGATGCAGAGCTGTCGCAGCTTGACGATGCAATGGGACCGGGTTTCGCCGCGGCGCGCGAGCGTGCAAGCGATGCAGCCGCCCTGCGCCGAGATCAGAAGCAATGGCTCACTGAGCGAAATCGCTGCACCGACCGCGAATGCGTCTTGGCCCTGTATGTCACGCGTCTTTGGCAATTGGCTGCCCCTGATCCAGTGCATCCGGTAGGTGGAACAACGCCTGCATTTCCGCCACCCCAACCTTCTGCGCAGGCAAAGCCACCTGCCCAGACTGGGCGATCAAAGCCACAGCCGCAGCCTGCAAAGAAAGCGGTCGCACCCGAATGGCCGCGGGACAAGCCCGACCCGGAAGGCTACGCCAAAGATGTTCGCGTACTCGAAACGCTCAAAGCGCTGTTCCTCGCTCATCTGGACCGAGCCGGGAAAGCCTCCATTCCCTATGTGGCCGGGGAGTTCCCGTGGCGCATCAATTGGGACAAACAGCAAGCGTATTGCCGCGACATCTGGAGCGCGTTCACGAGCGAGAGGCAAAAGCGCCTGCGCTTCTTTGAGAACCCGACGGCATCGGTAAATCGTGATGGCGCACAGGCATTCGAAAAAGCGTGGCGCAACGCGAAGTTTGAGCAAGGATGCCGCGATGAGTTTCCGTATGGCCGCGGTCACGTTAACCATTACGATGCCGGAGGACGACAGTTTTACGATCGAAGTCCAGACTGGGTGCTAGTGATCAATCCCTGGTTCTCCAGTCTGAGTACTGGCGCAGAGTACCTCGGTGGAGGAGCGCTGACCTACGCCCATGAGCCCGATGCTGCGGGCAACCGTTGCCCGACTACGTCCGTGGACGTAGCAGGGTACCAAGCGGGGCGCCTCGAAGCCCAGTATCGCTACGGCGGCATGGAGAGCATCTTTGTCCTGGTTGACGACAAGCCTTTGATCCTGAAATTCGGCGTATATGTTCCCCGCTGGGATCGCTCGGCCATCGAAGAAGACACCTTTGAAGGTGGTCGGGGTGAACAGGACGCCAGTTACTACGCCTGGTTTGGGAAACGTCGTGGCCGCACGGGGCAAGGCTATGTCGCATTCGAGTCGCATCAGACCAATCTCTATCGCTCGCTGGCACTTGAGCCCAGCGGCTACGAAGAATCCTACGGGGGCGTAGTGTCTAACCATCAACACTTGGATAAACGGGTCGGGGGTATGTATTCCCCGTTCGTCGATTTCCATCGGTTTACCTGCATCGTCAACTTTGACATCAGGTCAAGAAGATGAGGGGATAGGACAGCGGCGAGCATGAATTCACAGCAAGGGTCACGGGGTCGGGTCTTGCCTTTTGCCTGACTCCGCATAGCCATGACGTGCCGCTAGGTCACGGCCCTAGAGTCGTGAGTTTCAAGGGGCGCGATATCACCGACGGCAGGCGGCGATGACCGCCCCGTCAATGCCCGTGGAGCGAACGAAGCGTCTCAGCGCACCCGCATGCCCGGCTGCGCGCCCGGCCAAGGGTTGAGCACGTAGATGCCGGGCTCAGTCTTCTCGTCGGCGTGGCTGGCGGCGAGCACCATGCCTTCGCTGACGCCGAATTTCATCTTGCGCGGGGCCAGGTTGGCGACCATGACCGTGAGCTTGCCCACCAGGTCGGCGGGCTGGTAGGCGGAAGCAATACCGGAGAAGACGTTGCGCGTCTTGCCTTCGCCCACGTCCAGCGTGAGGCGCAGCAGCTTGGTGGAGCCTTCGACCGCTTCGCAATTCACGATCTGGGCGATGCGCAGGTCGATCTTGGCGAAATCGTCAATGCTGATGGTCGGGGCCAGCTCCTCACCACCCGGCAGAACTTTCTCGGGCTCGGGCGCGGCGGGTGCTTCGAACAGCGCTTCCAGCTGCTTGATGTCCACGCGCTGCATCAGGTGCTTGTACTCGCCGATGACATGGCCGCCGCCCAGGGTGCGCGACGCGTCGCTCCACATCAGGGGCGGGACCTTGAGGAAGCTCTCGACCTGCGCGGCCAGGGCCGGCAGCACCGGCTTGAGGTAGATGGTGAGCAGGCGGAAGGCCTCGATGCAGACGGTGCAGACATCATGCAGGTGGCTGTCCATGCCCTCCTGCTTGGCCAGTTCCCAGGGTTTGTTCTGGTCCACGTAGGCGTTGACGCGGTCGGCCAGCAGCATGATCTCGCGCAGGGCCTTGCCGTACTCGCGCTCGGCATACAGCTCGGCCAGGTTGGCGGCGCCATCGCGCAGGTGCTCCAGCAGGGCGTCACCGTCACCCGAGATGTCGCTGCCCAGCTTGCCGCCGAAGCGCTTGCTCAGGAAGCCGGCGGCGCGCGAGGCGATGTTGATGTACTTGCCCACCAGGTCGCTGTTGGCGCGGGCCATGAAGTCGTCGGCGTTGAAGTCGATGTCCTCGTTGCGGCCGCTGAGCTTGGCGGCCAGGTAGTAGCGCAGCCACTCCGGGTTCATGCCCAGGGCCAGGTACTTGAGCGGGTCCAGGCCGGTGCCGCGGCTTTTGCTCATCTTCTCGCCGTTGTTCACGGTGAGGAAGCCGTGCACAAACACATTGTTGGGCGTCTTGCGTCCGCTGAACTTCAGCATGGCGGGCCAGAACAGGGTGTGGAAGGTGACGATGTCCTTGCCGATGAAGTGAATCTGCTCCAGCGCCGGGTCGGCCATATAGGCCTCGTAGTCCTGGCCGCGCTTGTCCAGCAGGTTCTTGAGCGAGGCGAGGTAGCCCACGGGCGCGTCCAGCCACACGTAGAAGTATTTGCCGGGCGCGCCGGGGATCTCGATGCCGAAGTAGGGCGCGTCGCGCGAGATGTCCCAGTCGCCCAGGCCTTCGCTCTTGCTGCCGTCCGGGTTGGTGCGCACGGTGAACCACTCGCGGACCTTGTTGGCCACTTCGGGCTGCAGGCGGCCGTCCTGCGTCCACTCTTCGAGGAAGGCCACGCAGCGCGGGTCGGAAAGCTTGAAGAAGAAGTGCTCGGAGCTTTTGAGCACCGGCTTGGCGCCGGACAGGGCGGAGTAGGGGTTCTTCAGGTCGGTGGGCGCATACACGGCGCCGCAGACCTCGCAGTTGTCGCCGTACTGGTCTTTCGCGTTGCACTTGGGGCACTCGCCCTTGATGAAGCGGTCCGGCAGGAACATGTTCTTTTCAGGGTCGAAGAACTGCTCGACCACCCGGCTTTCGATCAGGCCGTTGGCCTTGAGGTCCAGGTAGATCTGCTGCGCCAGCTGGTGGTTCTCGGGGCTGTCGGTCGAGCTCCAGTTGTCGAAGGCGATGTGGAAACCGTCCAGGTAGGGCTTGCGGCCAGCGGCGATGTCGGCCACGAAAGCTTGCGGCGTCTTGCCGGCCTTTTCGGCGGCGATCATGATGGGCGCGCCGTGGGTGTCGTCGGCCCCGACGAAGTTCACCTCGTGGCCCAGCATGCGCTGCAGCCGCACCCAGATATCGGCCTGGATGTACTCCATGATGTGGCCGATGTGGAAATTGCCGTTGGCGTAGGGCAGGGCGGTGGTGACGAAGAGCTTGCGGGTCATGGGGAGTCTTCCGGAGGGGAACCGGCGATTTTAGTCGCCCGGCCCGCGCCCGGACGAATGGGGATCAGACCCGCAGCGGGTCGCGCCGGCGTTCGGGCCGGGGTTCGCCCAGCGTCGGGTCCCAGCCGAAGAAGCGGCAGATCTCGTCTTCCTGGCGCAGTGCGTCGGCGTGGCCCAGGGCGATCAGCTCGCGCGTGTAGGCGGCTTCGAACAGCAGGTAGCTGGTCAGGGCGCCGCCCTTGACGTCGGCCTTCTTCGAGGAGGCGCCCAGGCCACCCAGCAGGCTGCGCACCGCGTGGGGCAGCGCGTCGGCATGCTTGGCCGCGATCTGGTCCAGCCGCTCGGAGGGCGAGATCACCAGCAGTTCCACGGGCTTCAAGGCGCTGGCCTGGCGGGCTTCGCGTGGAATCAGGTTGAGGGTCTGGTTGATGCGCCGGATGCGCTCGATGTCCACGGCCAGCGCGTCCAGGAAGATGCTGGACATGGCGTGGCCTGCGATCTGCGCCAGCGAGGGGTAGGTGCTGGGGGCGCTGGTCTTGAGGGTGTCGCGCGGCTCGCTCATGCGGCCGGCGCCCACCACCAGGATGCGCTCGGACCCGAGGTGGATGGCCGGCGCCACCGGCGCCGTCTGGCGCATGGAGCCGTCGCCGAAGTATTCGGTGCCGCCGTTGATGGGCAGGGCCTTGGCCGGAAAGACGAAGGGGATGGCCGAGGAGGCCAGCAGGTGCTCGTGCGTGATGCGGTCGCGCACCGCCAGCCGCTGCGAGCGCACCCAGGGCTGCAGATCCTCGCTGCCCTCGAAGAAGGTGACATGGTGGCCCGAGCTGTAGCTGGAGGCCGTGACGGCCAGCGCCTGCAGATGGCCCTGCGCGATCAGGCCGGGCAATCGTTCCAGGGGCACCAGAGTGCGCAGCAGTTCCTCCAGGGGGCTGTTGTCCAGCAGCGAGCGCGGCTTGATACGGCGCCAGCGCGCGATCAGCCAGCCCAGGGAGAGCAGGCTCATCCAGCGCGCGCCGCTGCGCAGCACGCTCAGCAGGTCGGCCTCGTAGACCTGGTTGGCCTCGAAGTTCTCCCAGACCGTGACGATGCGCTGCACCGCGGCGTCGAAGTCGTCGGCGCCGCAGGCCAGGGACGCGGCGTTGATGGCGCCGGCCGAGGTGCCGGTGATGATGGAGAAGGGGCTGGCGGCGGGCGCGCCGGGAGCGCGGGCGCGGCGCAGTTCGGCCAGTGCCTGCAGCACGCCCACTTGGTAGGCGGCGCGCGCACCGCCGCCGGTGAGCAGCAGGCCGATGCGGGGTGGGGGCGTGTCGGGCGTGCCCGGGTTGGTCATGCCTGATTATGTGGGGCTTAAACGCTGTGAGTACTCCTTTGGCAGTGCGGGAAACCCCGGGGGTGTGCAATTTGCCCGCGGCGCCGGGGTTATCAGTGCGGCAGCTAGACTATGCGCACTTCAGGAGTAAACCCCAAATGGCAGTGACAGAACAGGCGCTACTTGACGCGCTCAAAACCGTGGTGGACCCGAACACGGGCAAGGATTTCGTTTCCAGCAAGGCCGTCAAGAACCTGACGGTCCAGGATGGCGACGTCGCTTTCGAGATCGAGCTGGGCTACCCGGCCAAGAGCCAGATCCCGGGTTTCCGCAAGGAGCTGATCGCTGCGGCCAAGGGTGTGGCCGGTGTCAAGAACGTGTCGGTCAATATCAACACCAAGATCGTTGCGCACGCTGTGCAGCGCGGCGTGGCGCTGCTGCCCAAGGTGAAGAACATCGTGGCCGTGGCCTCCGGCAAGGGCGGCGTGGGCAAGAGCACCACGGCCGTCAACCTGGCCCTGGCCCTGGCGGCCGAGGGCGCCAGCGTGGGCATCCTGGATGCCGACATCTACGGCCCCAGCCAGCCCATGATGATGGGCATCGATGGCCGACCCGAGAGCGCGGACGGCCAGACCATGGAGCCCATGGAGAACTACGGCGTGCAGGTCATGTCCATCGGCTTCCTGGTGGCCCAGGACGAAGCCATGATCTGGCGCGGCCCCATGGCCACCCAGGCGCTGGAGCAGCTGCTGCGCCAGACCAACTGGAAAGACCTGGACTACCTGATCGTCGACATGCCGCCCGGCACGGGCGACATCCAGCTCACGCTCTCCCAGCGCGTGCCCATGACGGGCGCGGTCATCGTCACCACGCCGCAGGACATCGCGCTGATCGACGCCAAGAAGGGCGTCAAGATGTTCGAGAAGGTGGGCGTGCCCATCCTCGGCCTGGTCGAGAACATGGCGGTGCACATCTGCAGCAAGTGCGGTCATACGGAGCACATCTTCGGCGTGGACGGTGGCAAGAAGATGGCGGCCGAATACGGCATGGCCTACCTCGGCGCCCTGCCGCTGGACATGCAGATCCGCCTGCAGGCCGACAACGGCAAGCCCACCGTGGTGGCCGACCCGGACGGCGAGGTCGCCGGCATCTACAAGGCGGTGGCGCGGCAGGTGGCTTTGGCGATTGCGGCCAAGAACAAGGACTTTTCGAACAAGTTTCCGAGTATCAAGATTTCGAAGGAAACCTGAGACTGGGGGTTTGGTCCCCGGCGGGGCTTTTAACAACCCCCCACTCACCCCCCCGCCCCTCTCTGCCCCCCGCCGGGGGCAAAGAGGGGAGCCTTGATTTGGTTTCTTCGCGCCGGCTGCGCTTCTACGGCATGTGAGGTCGCGGTCATCCTTGCTGGCCGCGACTGCCTGCCTGCGGTCGTAGAGAACGCCCACGGGCGCTGCTCACCACCGTTGGCGGCTGCGCCGGCCAGTGACGAGACAGGCGTTCAATGACGTGCCGCACTGCTCCTGTCTCGCCCACAGCAGGCCGCGCAGCGGCCGCTGTCCTTGGCACACCCCACTCTCCCCGTTGACTACGACCGCAGCCCAGTAATCTCGGCAAACCAGCCACCGCGGCGACTCATCGCTTCATAGAAGCCTGTCCAAAGAACCAAAAGCCAAATCCAGGCCCCCCTCTCTGCCCCCGGCGGGGGCAGAGAGGGGCGGGGGGGAGAGTGGGGGGTAGAAACACGCTACGCAGGTAGCAAAGTACGCAATCCAAGAACAGCCGAAACCGCAAAGCCATGAGGTGTTCGTCTCCACGCCCGACCTAGGCGCCCTGGACGAGCACAAGCCCTTCGCCAGCGAAACCGAGACCCGTCTGGCGCCCCATCTTGACCGCCACACCAAGGTGGCGCGGTGCTCAGTAGCGCAGCTGCCCCGAACTGTCCACGATCGCCAGCTCGACGTAGGACGAGCCGTTGTGGGAGCTGGGCGAGTATTTGGCCGCAAAGCGGCCGAAGCTGATCTCGCCGGCATCCTCCATGGCCTTGATGAACGATGCCGTGCTCAGGTTGCGCCCCGCGCGTCGCAGACCCTCGACGAGCAGCTTGGCGTGGACGAAGCCCTCAAGCTGGAACGCCGACGGGGCCGCCGACGGATTCTTCTCGCGCAGGAGCCGGTGGTACTCGGCCACCACCGGGATGGTGGTGTTGCGCAGAGGCGGCATGACCTGCGCCAGCACGATGCCACGCGCCTGCTCCTTCAGGTCGCGACGGATAGAGTCCACGTTGGCGATCGAGAAGCCGTAGAAGGTGGGGCGCAGGCTGGTCTGCAAGGTCGCCTTGATGAAGTTCGTCATCGTGCCGCCCGCGACGCCCAGCAGCACGGCCTGGGGCTGGGCGCGCTCGGTGGCGGCGACGGCGCCAGCGTAGTCGGGGGCCTTGGGGTCGAGCTTGACCTCGGTGTTGAAGCTGATTTTGGCGGCGGCCGCGGCCTGCTGCAGTTCGGACAGCAGGGTCTTGCCCAGGCCGTCGTCCTGGTACACCACGACCACGCGGCTGATGCCCGTGTCCTGCAGGTGCGACACGATGCGGCGTGCCTCGTCGGCGTAGCTCGCCCTCACGTGGAAGAGATAGGGGTTGACCTTGTTGCGAAAGGCCGTGGCGCCGGTCACGGGGCCGAAGATGATGGTTCGGCTTTCTTCGGCCAGGGGCAGGATGGCCCCGGTCTGGGCCGTTCCCGTGTTGTTGTAGATCATGAAAACACCCTGCTCGTCGATCAGCTTGCGGGTGTTCTCGACTGCGCGTTTCACGTCGAAGCCGTCGTCCAGGGTGGTGTAGGAAATCTTGCGTCCATGCACACCGCCCGCTGCGTTCACCGCGTCGAAGTACAGCCGTGAGCCTTCACCGAATTCCAGCGTCTGGGGCCCCAGCGGCCCGCTCAGAACGGCAGAGGCTCCGAGGCGTACTTCCGTGGGCGTGACGCCGCGGTCTCCCGCGACCACCACGCCACCCATCATCAATCCAATGGCCAATACGAAGGGTCGAAACATAGGTTCTCCTGGACAGTTCAGCCCTTCATTCAGAGTGTCTGTCTGCGGGCTGGAGTGTCGTTAAATGGTTATTAAGTATAGTTATTTGAATGAATCAATTGAGTTTTCGTTTCAGTGTTTTCCCCTAGGGGCCCTCTGCGTAACTCCCGCCGCGCGCGGCGGGGCTTTTGCGGGATGAGCCGCAAGGCGCAAAACCCAAGGCAAGCCTGGACGGCTTGCCTGGTTTTGTAACGTCGCGGATCGCCCGCAAAACCACGCCCCCGAAGGGGTTCGGCCAAAAACGGGCCCTTTGCCCACCAAATCGCTTGCGTGTGCCTACGGGCACACGACGCGCGATGTTGGCGGTCAAATCATCCCGTTTTTGACTCGAACGCGCATGGCGGGAGTTATGCAGAGGGTCCCTAGCAATCTGGCCCGGGAGAGCACAAGTTCACGTTCTGGCAAGATGACAGGCCATGAACCTGCTCGTCTCCATGCGCTACCTCGTCGCCCTTGACGAGCACAAGCATTTCGCCCGCGCGGCCCAGTCCTGCTTCGTCACGCAGCCGGCGCTCTCCAATGCCATCCGCGCACTGGAGGAGGAGTTCGGCGGCCCCATCGTCAAGCGCGGGCGCACCTTCGTTGGCTTCACCCCCGAGGGGGACCGCCTGCTCGACAGCGCCCGGCGCATGTTGCGCGAGGAACTCCTGCTGCGACAGGACCTGAGCAGCGTCAGTGGCCAGCCGCAGGGCCGCCTGGCCATCGGCGTTGTGCCCTCGGCCGAGCCGGTGGCGGCGCGCTTCGCCGCCATGCTGCAGACGCGCCACCCCGGCATCACGCCGGTGGTGCGCTCCATGAGCTCGCCGGAGATCGAGGCCGGGCTGGAGCAGCTCACACTGGACCTGGGCCTGGGTTTCATCGAGCGCGTGCGTCCGGTGGCCGGGGCGCTTCAGACCCATCTGCAGTACACCGAGCACTACTTCCTGGTGCGCAGGGCGGCTCAGGCGCCGGAGCAGGAGGGGCAGGGCATGCGCTTTGGTGCGCCCATGTCCTGGCAGGAAGCGGCCACGCTCCCCCTGTGCCTGCAGACCCCCGAGATGCACAACCGATCCATCGTCGACGGCGCCTTTGCCCAGGCCGGCGTCAAGGTCACGCCGATGCTGGAGACCAATTCCCTGCTCACGCTGGCGCTCAGTGCCCTGGGCGGCGTCGTCTGCTGCGTCATGCCGGGGGCCCTGGTCGGCGCGGTGCGCGCCTATCGCGAACTCGAAGCCCATCCGCTGACCGGGCCCGAAGTGAAAACACCCATCGGCTTCATGGTGCAGACGGCCGAGCGCCATTCCCGCCCGCTCGAAGCGGCGCTCACCCTGGCGAAGGACGCGGCCTGGCTGCGCCATGCCGCAGCCCACACGGGTTTGCTGCACGCCTGATCCATCACGAAAGTCCCCCTCGGGGCTTTTTTGATTACTTTTATTGCTTAATATTGCACTGCAGCATTTATTTCGTGAATGAAGACATGTTTCCATGCAATTTGACCGGGCCCCGGCCCGGGCGGACACTGCGCACATAGTTTTGAACCGAGGGACATCTCCATGAACCATCCCGGCCGCAAAGGCGAAATCCAGGCCGTGGCTGTCGCCACCGTCGATGATCTGCGTGAACGCATTCGCCGCAAGAGCAAGCTCAAGGGCCGCCAGGCCGACGACAAGTCGCTGGCCGAAGTCATCACCCTGATTGGTGCCAGGCCCGCCAACGGCCACCGCCGCGACCTGCTGATCGAGCACCTGCACAAGCTCAACGACGCCTACCGCTGCCTGCATGACCGGCATCTGGTGGCGCTGGCCAAGGAAATGAACATTCCCATGGCCGAGGTCTATGAAGTGGCCACCTTCTATCACCACTTCGAGGTGGTCAAGGGCGACGAGAAGGCCCCCGGCCTGACCGTGCGCGTCTGCGACGGCCTGAGCTGCGAGATGCATGGCGCCCAGAGCCTGATGAGCAAGCTGCAGACCACCCTGACGGGGGATGTGCGCGTGATCCACGCGCCCTGTGTGGGCCGCTGCGAGCAGGCACCGGTGGCGGTGGTGCACCAGAACCCGGTGCTGCGCGCCACCCCCGAGAGCGTGGCCAAGGCCGTGAAGGCTGCCGCCACCACACACCCGAAGTCCAGCGGCAAGGCGGCTTTCGAGCCGGCGGCGCTGGCCCTCAAGTCCATCTCTCCCGCCCCGAGTCAGCAGCAGGTCTCGCCCGACTTCGTGGGCTTTGAAGCCTACAAGGCCAAGGGCGGCTACCAGCTGGCGGCGGCCCTGCTCAGTGGCAAGCAGGAGGTCGAGCCCGTCATCAAGGCCATGGAAGACTCGGGCCTGCGCGGCCTGGGCGGCGCCGGTTTCCCGGCCGGGCGCAAGTGGCGCATCGTGCGCGACCAGCCCGCCCCCAAGCTGATGGCCGTGAACATCGACGAAGGCGAGCCCGGCACCTTCAAGGACCGCACCTACCTGGAGCGTGACCCGCACCGTTTCCTCGAAGGCCTGCTGGTCGCGGCCTACGCCGTGGGCGTGGGCGCCTGCTACATCTACCTGCGTGACGAATACCATGGCGCGCGTGCCCTGCTGGAGGCCGAACTGGCCGCCCTGCAGGCCAACCCGCCTTGCCCGCTGCCGCTGATCGAACTGCGCCGCGGCGCCGGTGCCTACATCTGCGGCGAAGAGTCCGCCATGATCGAGTCGATCGAAGGCAAGCGTGGCGAACCCCGCATGCGCCCGCCCTACATCGCCCAGGTCGGCCTGTTCGGCCGTCCCACACTGGAGCACAACTTCGAGACCCTGTACTGGGTGCGCGACATCGTGCAGAAGGGCCCCAGCTGGTTCTCCAGCTTTGGCGCCAACGGGCGCAAGGGTCTGCGTTCCTTCAGTGTCAGCGGCCGCGTCAAGCACCCGGGCGTCAAGCTGGCGCCGGCCGGCATCACCATCCGCGAACTGGTCGACCAGTACTGCGGCGGCATGCTCGACGGCCATGAGCTCTACGCCTACCTGCCGGGTGGCGCCTCGGGCGGCATCCTGCCGGCCAGCATGGGCGACATCCCGCTGGACTTCGACACCCTGCAGCCCTATGGCTGTTTCATCGGCTCGGCCGCCGTCATCGTGCTGAGTCAGAAGGACACGGCGCGTGAAGCCGCCGTGAACATGATGCGCTTCTTCGCCGACGAGAGCTGTGGCCAGTGCACGCCCTGCCGCGTGGGCACGGCCAAGGCCGTCAAGCTGATGGAAGCCAAGACCTGGGACAACGAGACGCTGGAAGACCTGTGCCAGGTCATGGCCGACGCCTCCATCTGCGGCCTGGGCCAGGCCGCACCCAACCCCATCCGCTGTGTCCAGAAATACTTCCCCCAGGAACTGGGAGCCCAAGCATGAACGCACCCGCCAAGCTCAACGAAGTCACCCCGCAGATCGTCGAGTTCACGCTCGACGGCAAGAAGGCCCAGGCCTACGCTGGTGAAACCATCCTGACCGTTGCCAAGCGCATGGGCATGGAGATCCCGCACCTTTGCTACAAGGAAGGCTACCGCGCCGACGGTAACTGCCGCGCCTGCGTGGTCGAGGTCAAGGGCGAGCGCACGCTGGCGCCCAGCTGCTGCCGCAGCGCCACCGCCGGCATGGAAGTGCAGAGCCAGAGCGAGCGCGCCGTCAAGAGCCAGAAGATGGTGCTGGAGATGCTGCTGTCCGACATGCCCGACACCGGCTACAAGTGGGACGAGCAGGACGAGAAGCTGCAGCATGGTGAACTGTCGCAATGGGCCGACCAGGCGGGCGTCACTGTGCGCCCCGCGCTCAAGGCCCTGCGCCGCGAGCAGCCCAAGGCCGACATCTCGCATCCGGCCATGGCCGTCAACCTGGATGCCTGCATCCAGTGCAACCGCTGCGTGCGCGCCTGCCGCGAGGAGCAGGTCAACGACGTGATCGGCTACGCGATGCGTGGCAACCACAGCGAGATCGTGTTCGACCTGAACGACCCCATGGGCGACAGCACCTGCGTGGCCTGCGGCGAGTGCGTGCAGGCCTGCCCCACGGGCGCCCTCATGCCCAAGACGCGTGTCGGTTCGCAGCAGGTCGACAAGAAGGTCGACTCGGTCTGCCCCTTCTGCGGTGTCGGTTGCCTGATCACCTACAACGTCAAGGACAACAAGATCATCAGCGTCGACGGACGCGATGGCCCGGCCAACCACAATCGCCTGTGCGTCAAGGGCCGTTTCGGTTTCGACTACGCGCACAGCCCGCAGCGCCTGACCAAGCCGCTGATCCGCAAGGCCGGTGTCCCCAAGGACCCGGAGGCCATCGACGCGCTGAACCGCCAGATGAGCGAGGACCCGTCGATCATCGACACCATGTTCCGCGAAGCCACGTGGGAAGAGGCGCTGGAATTCGCTGCCGGCGGCCTGAGCCGCCTGCGCGACACCAAGGGCAAGAAGTCCCTGGCCGGCTTCGGCTCGGCCAAGGGCAGCAACGAAGAGGCCTACCTCTTCCAGAAGCTGGTGCGCACCGGTTTCGGCAGCAACAACGTGGACCACTGCACGCGCCTGTGCCATGCCTCCAGCGTGGCCGCCCTGCTCGAAGGCGTGGGCTCGGGCGCCGTGTCCAACCAGGTCAATGACGTGGAGCACTCCGATCTCATCTTCGTGATCGGCTCCAACCCCACGGCCAACCACCCGGTGGCTGCCACCTGGATGAAGAACGCCGCCAAGGCCGGCGCCAAGATCGTGCTGGCCGACCCGCGCATCACCGATATCGGCAAACACGCCTGGCGCACCCTGCAGTTCAAGCCCGACACCGACGTGGCCATGCTCAACGCCATGATCTACACGGTGATCGAGGAAGGCCTGGTGGACAAGGACTTCGTGAAGAAGCGCGCCAGCAACTTCGAGGCGCTGAAGGCCAACGTCAAGGGCTACAGCCCCGAGGCCATGGAGCCCATCTGCGGCATCCCCGCCCAGAAGCTGCGCGAAGTAGCGCGCGAGTTCGCCACCTCCAAGGCCTCCATGATCCTGTGGGGCATGGGCGTGAGCCAGCACGTGCACGGCACGGACAACGCGCGTTGCCTGATCGCGCTGTGCGCGGTGACGGGCCAGATTGGCAAGCCCGGCTCCGGCCTGCACCCGCTGCGCGGCCAGAACAATGTGCAGGGCGCCAGCGATGCCGGCCTGATCCCCATGATGTTCCCGAACTACCAGCGCGTCGACAACAAGGGCGCGCACGACTGGTTCGAGAAATTCTGGGATGTGAAGCTGGACGACAAGCCCGGCTACACCGTGGTCGAGATCATGCACAAGGCCCTGGCACCGGCCAGCGACCCGCACAAGATCTGGGGCATGTACGTGGAGGGCGAGAACCCCGCCATGAGCGACCCCGACCTGAACCATGCGCGCCACGCACTGGCCGAGTTGCAACACCTGGTCGTGCAGGACATCTTCATGACCGAGACCGCCTGGCTGGCCGACGTCGTGCTGCCCGCCACCGCCTGGCCCGAGAAGACCGGCACCGTCAGCAACACCGACCGCATGGTGCAGCTGGGCAAGCAGGCCGTCACGCCGCCCGGTGAAGCCAAGCCCGACTTGTGGATCATCCAGCAGATCGCCAAGCGCATGGGCCTGAACTGGAACTACCCCGGTGAACACGCCGGTGTCGCCGCAGTCTACGAAGAGATGCGTCAGGCCATGCACGCCGCCATCTCGGGCATCACCTGGGAGCGCCTGGAGAAGGAATCCAGCGTGACCTACCCCTGCCTGAGCGCCGAAGACCCGGGCCAGCCCACGGTCTTCATCGACGACTTCCCCACGGCCGACGGCAAGGTCAAGCTGGTGCCGGCCGACATCATCCCGGCCAACGAGCGCCCCGACGCCGAGTTCCCCTTCGTGCTCATCACCGGCCGCCAGCTCGAACACTGGCACACCGGCAGCATGACGCGCCGCTCGGGCGTGCTCGATGCCATCGAGCCCATCGCCACCGCTTCCATGTGCGGTGACGACATGGCCGAGCTGGGCCTGCAGCCTGGCGACGTGGTGACCGTGGCCTCGCGCCGCGGCCAGGTGGCCATCCACCTGCGCCGTGACGACGGCACGCCGCGCGGCGCCGTCTTCATCCCCTTCGCCTACTACGAGGCGGCGGCCAACCTGATCACCAACGCCGCGTTTGATCCCGTCGCCAAGATCCCGGAGTTCAAGTACTGCGCCGTGGCCATCCGCCGCGGCGGCACGCCGGCCAAGACACAGGGCTTCGGGGCGGCAGCCTTGCTGGGCTGAAGGTTTCCGCCGGGACAAGACAAAGGCCTTGCGGCATGCTGCAAGGCCTTTTTTCTTCCCGGCGCCTATTGAGTGGGCGTGCGACAAACTGTCGCAACGGACTCTTATGCAGGGTCTTTCCTATCCGCTACAGTGGCGGCTGTATGAGCAGCAAACAACCTTCCACCCAAGTGGCCGTCGTCCTGCGCAAGGTGCGCATCACCGGCCCCATGAGCCGCTGGCAGCCCTGGCGCTGGGAATTGGCCGATGTGGTGGCGCATGAGCCGGCCTTCGGCACCGAGCCGCGCCTGTTGCGCAAGGACGAGAACGGCGAGCACTGGCTGCACCCCAACTTCACCGTGGAACTCTTTCGCGACGATGCGGAGGGCTATTACCTGAATGCCACCACGCCGGCGCCCTGCTGGTTCGTGCTCTGGCGCATGGACGAAGAAGCCACGCTGTCGGACGAGCCGATTCCCCGTCCGGCTGCCGTGTCGGTGAGCTATCACGACGCGGGCCGCTGGCTAGATGCCCAGGAAACTGTGGAGCAGGTGCCGGCGCCGCCCGATGTGGTGGCCTGGTTCAAGGCCTATGCGGAGGAGCACTATGTGGTCGAACCCAAGAAGCGCAAGCGGCCCGAGAGCTTCAAGACGCTGACCGACCGCTTCGGCAACCCGGCTTCCGTGAGCACCGATAAGAAATTCGGCGGGGGCGGGCGTGGCTGACGGTTTCCTGGGACGCTGGGCGCAACGCAAGCAGGCGGTGCGCGAGGGCAAGCAGCTGGAGGAACCGGCGCCAGCAGCCGTTGAGCCTGGCGAAAGGCTCGCGAGCCAGCCACCCGGGCAGGGGCTTCGACAAGCTCAGCCCGAACGGACGGACATCGCACCGCAGGACGCACCTGTGGCGGAGCCGCCGCCCACGCTGCAGGACACGCAGGCCTTGACGCCGCAGTCCGACTTCAAGCGTTACATGGCCGCCGACGTGGACCCCGAAGTCAAGAACGCGGCCATGAAGAAGCTCTTCACCGATCCGCACTTCAATGTGATGGACCGTCTGGATACCTATATCGACGACTACTCCATCCCCGACCCCTTGCCGCAATCCATGTTGCGCCAGATGGCCAGTGCGAAGTTCCTGAAACTCTTCGATGAGGAAGACGAGAAAGACAAGCAGCCCGGGGCAGGGGTGACCCCTAGCCCGGCAAGTGCTGCGCAAACCGATAATCCGGCAACGGCGGCGGCGAGTCCCGAATTGCCGCCCCCTGCCGTCACGGCCCACCTGAACGATCAAGACCATGCCGACCCTGATTTGCGACTGCAACAAGACCATGCCGCTGGACCCCAAGGGTCTGGGCGCGGTCCTGAATGAAAACCTGACGCTGCACAGCACGCTGTGCCGGCGCGAGGCCGGTGCCTTCCAGCAGGCGCTGTCCCAGGGTGAAGACGTGGTGGTGGCCTGCACGCAGGAAGCCCGACTCTTCGGCGAGCTCGCCGAGCAGACCGAGGGCGCCAAGGCGGTGCCAATCCACTTTGTCAACATCCGCGAGACCGGGGGTTGGAGCAAGGACGCCGCGAAGGCCACGCCGAAAATGGCTGCGCTGCTGGCTGCTGCGCGCCTGCCTGATCCCGAGCCCGTGCCCACCGTCACCTACAAGAGCGCCGGGCGTCTGCTCATCATCGGCGCGCTGGACGCGGCCGAGCGCGCCGCCGAGCTGCTGGCCGACACCCTGGACGTGAGCATCTTCAGCACCGGCGCCGGGACGGACGGCGGCATGCAGGAGCGTCGTTACCCCGTGATGGCCGGCAAGATCGAGACGCTCACCGGCTGGCTGGGCGCCTTTGAGTTCAAGTGGCAGCGCAACAACCCGATCGACCTGGACCTGTGCACGCGCTGCAATGCCTGCATCGACGCCTGCCCCGAGAATGCCATCGGCTTCGACTATCAAATTGATAGCAACTTGTGCAAGTCGCACCGCGCCTGCGTGAAGGCCTGCGGCGTGGCGGGTGCGATCGACTTCACCCGCGAGCCGCAGTCTGACAGCGACACCTTCGATCTGGTGCTGGACCTGCGGGCGACGCCCGCCTTCGCGCAGCACGCTAAGCCCCAGGGTTACTTTCAGTGGGATGGCCAGAACCAGCGCACCCTGATCGATCTGCGCGGCCTGGTCGGCGAATTCGAGAAGCCCAAGTTCTTCGTCTACAAGCAGAAGCTCTGCGCGCACAGCCGCAACGAGAAAGTGGGCTGCAATGCCTGCATCGAGGTCTGCTCGGCTTCCGCGGTCAGTTCGGACAAGCACCGCCAGCAGATCACGGTCAATCCGAATCTCTGCGTGGGCTGCGGTGCCTGCACCACGGTCTGCCCCAGCGGCGCGCTGAGCTTTGCCTACCCACGCGCGGGCGAGCAGGGCGTCAAGCTCAAGACCCTGCTCTCCACCTACCTGCGCGCTGGCGGCAAGCAGCCCGCTCTGCTGCTGCACAGCCAGCAGGGTGGTACCCGGATGATCGGTGACCTGGGCCGTGCCGCGCGCGTGGACCCGGACATGCTGGGCGTTCCGGCACGCCTGATCCCGGTGCCGGTCTGGCACACGGCCTCGCTGGGCGTGGACGTCTGGCTCACCGCCGTGGCCTATGGCGCGACCAATGTCTGGGTGCTCATGACGGGCGAGGAAGCGCCGCAGTACCTGGAGGCCGTGCGCGCCCAGATGGACGTGGCGCAGGCCATCCTCACCGGTCTGGGCTACCAGGGCGAACACTTCCGCATCCTGCACGCGCGTGATGCGCGCGACCTCGCGGCGCTGGACGCCGACTTGCAGTTGCCCGCCGCGCAGGGCGTGGTCAAGCCTGCCGGTTTTGCCGTGCAGGCCGACAAGCGTGCGACGCTGGAGCTGGCACTGGACCACCTGCTGACGCATGCGACGATGGCTGAACCCAAAGCGGAGGTGATCGCCTTGCCGGCCCACGGTTCACCGCTGGGTGCGCTGGCCATCAACAAAGACACCTGCACGATGTGCCTGAGCTGCGTGAACGCCTGCCCGGCCAGCGCACTGCAGGACAACCCGAACGCGCCGCAGCTCAAGTTCATCGAGAAGAACTGCGTGCAATGCGGCCTGTGCGTGCAGACCTGCCCGGAGAAGGCGCTGTCGCTCGTTCCGCAGCTGCGTCTGACGTCGCAGCGCAAGGAAGCCGTGGTCATCAACGAGATGCAGCCCTACGCCTGCGTGCGTTGCGGCAAGCCCTTTGGCACGCTCAAGGCCATCGAGGCCATGCTCGGCAAATTGTCCGGCCATGCGATGTTCCAGGGCGAGGCCCTGGAGCGGCTGAAGATGTGCGGCGACTGCCGCGTGATCGACATCTACAGCAACCCGAACGAATCCAAAATCACCGACCTTTGAGCCGATCATGAGCAATCAACCTGAATCCAACGACGCCCTGCTGGCCCAGGGCAGCACGCTCGACGAGGAAACTGCCCGTGCCGAGGTCTATGGCCTGCTGGCCGCGCTCTACTACGCTCCCCCGGGCGCCGAGCTGCTGGAGCAACTGCGTGTGGCGGCCACCGAAGCACCGGCCGAGGGCGGCTTCCTGGAAGAGCCCTGGCGCGGCCTGGTGAGTGCGGCGCGCGATATGGATTTGCAGGCGGTCACGGCGGAATACAACGCCCTGTTCGGCGGTGTTGGCAAACCCGAGGTCTACCTCTTCGGCTCGCACTACCTCAGCGGCTTCCTCAACGAGAAGCCGCTGGCCAAGCTGCGCGATGACCTGGCGGCCCTGGGCCTGGCGCGCGACGAGACCATGCCCGAGACCGAGGACCACATCGCCTACCTTTGCGAGGTCATGCGCTACCTGATCGCCGGCGACGACGTGGCCGTGGCCAACCTGACGAAACAACGCGAGTTTTTCGCCGCGCATCTGCAGGCCTGGGTCAACCCCATGTGCGACGCGATCGAGGGCAGCCCTTCGGCGCGTTTCTACGCAGCGCTGGCCAGCTTCACGCGTGCATTCCTGAGTGTGGAGATGCAGGGCTTCGACATGCTCGCCTGAGTGCATTCCGTTCGCGTTGAGCTTGTCGAAACGCTGCGGGGCTTCGACAAGCTCAGCCAGAACGGAGCAAGTTAAGCCCGCCGTGCTTCCATCGGCTCGCCGGGTCCATCTTGCGGCACCAGCGGCTCCGTCAGCAGCCAGACGCGGAAGGTCGCCCCCGCTGCGTCCTCGCCCAGCTCGCGTCGGTTCAGCCCTTCGATGCTGCCGCCGTAGCGCTCCACCAGGCCCACGCTGATCCACAGGCCCAGGCCGTTGCCGTCGTTCTTGGTGGTGAAGAAGGGGCGGAACAGCCGCTCCTTGACGCGTTCGCTCAGGCCGGGTCCGCTGTCGCTGATCTCCAGCAGCACGCCGGTCTTGCCGCTGTCCAGGTCCGTGCGGTTGCGTGTGTGCAGGCGAAGCTGCCCGCCCTCGGGCATGGCCTGGATGGCGTTGATCATGAGGTTGATCACCACCTGCTGCAACTCCTGCCGGTTCACGCCAGCGCGCGCCGTGGCCTGCAGATCGCGCTGGACCTCGATGCGGGTGCGCGCCAGCAGGTGGGCCACCAGCACCAGCGAGCTTTCCAGCGTCTGGTTCACGTCCACCGCTTCCACGTAGCCCGCGTACTCGGTGGGGCGCGCGTACTGAAGCAACTGGGTGACGATCAGGCGCATGCGCTCGACCTGCTGGTCCAGCAGTTGCAGCTCGGCCCGCACCGGCGAGGCCTGCGCGCCCAGGGTCTCGCGCATAAGGTCCAGGTTCCCCTGGATCACGGCGATGGGGTTGTTGATCTCGTGCGCCACGCTGGCGGTGAGCTGGCCGATGGCGGCGAGCTTCTCCGACTTGACCAGTTGCTGCTGCGCCTGCTGCAGCGAGGCCTTGCTCAGCGCCAGTTCCTGCGTGCGCTCGACCACCTTGGCGTCGAGCTCCTCGGCCCAGCGCTGCAGGGCGCGGGTCTTGTCATCGATCACGTCCAGCAGCTCGTCCAGGTGGCCGGCCAAGGCGCCAATCTCGTCGCGTGCAGCGACCGGGCCCACGCGCGCGCCGGTGTTGCCGTCCTCCACGCGCTGCATGGTCTGGTTCATCTGCTCCAGCGGGCGGAAGATGCTGCGTGCCCCGCGCAGCGAGAACAGCGCGGCCAGCACCATCACCACCCCGAAGATGCCGACGATGAGCGCCAGCATGCCGTACTTCACGTGGCGGAAGGGTTGCTCCAGGTAGCCCACGTAGAGCATGCCTGTGCGCTCGCCGGCGGCGTCCAGCAGCGGTTCGTAGGCCGAAACGTACCAGTCGTTGACCACGAAGGCGCGGTCCAGCCAGGTTTCGCCGTGGGTGAGAACAGCTTCGCGCACGGCCTGCGAAACGCGCGTGCCGATGGCGCGCTCGTCCTGGAACAGGCGCACATTGGTGGTGATGCGCACGTCGTCCATGAAGAGCGTGGCGGTGCCGTGGCTGCCAAAGGGCAGGGAGCCCTCGGGGTAGACGATGCGGTTGATGTGGTCGATGAAGGGCAGGTTCTGGTTCAGCAGCACGCCGCCGCGCAGCAGCGCCACGATGCTGCCGTCGGCGCCGCGCACGGGGGTGGTGGACAGCATGACCAATGCGCGGTCTTCCACACTGCGCAGCGTGGGGGCGGCGCTGCGCGTGGGGATCAGGGGGATGTGGATGCGCGGAGCCAGGTGCGGGGCCAGTGCCAGCAGATCGGCGGGTGCCAGCCGGGCCAGGCTGGCCTGGTCGCTGCTGATGCGGTCGTGGATGGCTGCTGGCCCGGCGGCTGGTGCGCGCATGGGCGCCGAGGGCAGGGCCGAGGGCAGCCAGTCGGCGGTGATCAGTTGTCCGTCGACCCGGTAAAGGTTGATGAAGTCGAAACCCAGGCGCTGGCTCTCGCGGGCCAGCAGCGCCTGAACAGCGGCCAGGTCACGCCGCTGCAGCGGCAGGTAGAGCGCGTGCGAGGCGGCCACCGCGTGTGTGCCGGAGCCGACCTCGGCGAGCACCTGCTCGAAGTAGCCGCGCGCCACGGCCAGGTCGCTGCGCACCTTGGTGATGAGCAGGCGGTCGTAGGCGGCATTGCCCCAGATGACCAGCGCGCCGACCAGCAAGGGCAGCACCACCAGCAGCGGCAGCAGCGCCATGGCCAGCAGCTTGTTGCGGATGGAGTGCGTGAGCCAGCGCGGCGCCAGCGCGGCCGGCAGGCCGGCGAGGAATGTCACGACAGGGCCCATTCGGCGCAGCGCCGCTCCAGTGTGCGGCGCGAGATGCCCAGCAGTTGTGCGGCCTGCGTCTTGTCACCGTGCACCGAATCGAGCACCGCGCGGATGTGCTGCTGCTCCAGCGTGTGCAGGTCGGTCACGCCGCGCTCGGCACCGCTGTCGGCGGCTGCGGCGCTGGCGCGCTGGCCCAGGGTGTACAGCGCGGAGACGTTGAGCGAGCCCAGAATCAGCGAGCGTTCGATCAGGTTGCGCAGTTCGCGCACATTGCCGGGCCAGTCGTACTGCATCAGATAGTCCATCTCGGCCGGCGTGACCCGTAGCGGCGCGGCACCCAGCAGCGGGGCGAGCCGGGCGATGAAGTGCTGCACCAGGTCGGGGAGGTCTTCCTTGTGCTCGCGCAGGGCGGGGAGCGCCAGCTCGACCACCTGCAGGCGGTAGTAAAGGTCTTTGCGAAAGCGCCCTTCGGCCACGGCCTGCTGCAGGGAACGGTTGGTGGCGGCGATGATGCGCACATTCATCGTCACCAGCTGCTGGCTGCCTACCGGGCGGATCTTCAGGTCTTCCAGCGCACGCAGCAGCGTGGCCTGCAGCGGCAGCGGCAGTTCGGCCACCTCATCCAGGAAGAGCGTGCCGCCCTGCGCGTAGTAGAAGAGGCCGTCGCGCGCACGCGTGGCGCCGGCGAAGGCGCCCTTGGCGTGGCCGAACAGTTCGCTTTCCATGTGCTCGGGTGAGACCGAGGCGCAGTTCATCGGCACGAAGGGTCCCTGCGCGCGCGGGCTCAGGGCATGCAGGGCACGTGCCACCAGCTCCTTGCCCGTGCCCGACTCGCCCTGCAGCAGCACGGTGCTGTTGACTGCAGCGATGCGGCGCACCGTCTGTGAGAGCTCGGCGATCTGGGCCGATCGGCCCACCAGGCCGTTGTCGGCAAACTGGCTGCGCGACAAGGCGTGGCGCAGCACGAAGTTCTCGCGCGCCAGCCGGGCACTCTCGTAACAGCGACGTACGGCGTTGAGGATCTGCGGCACGCGAAAGGGCTTGAGGATGAAGTCCGAGGCGCCGGCACGCAACGCCTCGATGGCGGTGTCCAGGTCGGCGAAAGCCGTGATCAGGACCACCTGACCGGTGTAGCCGTGTTCACGCAGCTCCTTGAGCCAGGCCACCCCATTGCGCCCCGGCAGTGAGATGTCCAGGATGATGAGGTCCACGTGGTTGCCGCGCAGCAGCTCGGCGCCTTCTTCCGCACTGCCGGCTTCCATCACGCTCTGGCAGCGCGGCGCCAGCGTCTTGACCAGGAAGTTGCGCATGCCTGGCTCGTCGTCGACGACCAGAATGGACCAGTAGGGCCAGCCTTCGGCCAGCTTGTTCGCGTCGGGATGGGGGGGCGTGGTGGTCACGGCGGGCTTATGAAAGTAGCGCAATTCTATCGAGCACGGCCGAGTGATTTGGTCGGGTATCCAGGTTTTGATGCGCTAGCAACAATTTGCGCAGCTTTGGCTGGCGATCCCTTTCATTTTTTTTGACTTGACGTGCGACAAGTTGTCGCAAACCTGACGCCAGCTTGTCATGCCAGCGGATGATCATGGCGATATGGTCACCCTGCAAGCCCTTGATTCATGGGCTGCTTTATGGCTTTGTTCGCGCGCCAAGAGAGTGCGCCTATATCAGTGAGCCGTGAATTAACAGCGTTCCCTTGTTCCCTTCGTGGTCATGTCCAGCGGCTACCTAGGGGAGACCTCGCTTGCTGAAACAGCAAAGCGTTGCTAAATTGCAGCGAGTTTCGTTATGTAGCTTTGTTCCTAAGTGGAACCTTTCAGGAGACCCAGCATGAGTCAAGCCCAAGGGAAATTGTCACGACGCACCCTCTTCGCCGGTGCAGGCGCCGCGGGTGCCGTGGCCGCAGTGGCCAGCCTGATGACGGCCGCCAAGCCGACCGAGCAGGCTGCCCCGGAACCCAAGGCGGCTCCGGCCAAGGGCGGTGGTTACCACCTGTCCGAACACGTCAAGCACTACTACCAGACCACCCGCATCTAATCCAAGCTGGAGAGAGACATGTTGCTCACCAAGAAATCCCAGGCGACCGACGCCACCGCTCGTTCGCCCTTTGTACACAGCCTGCGCCGTGGCCTGTCGCAAGCCCTGCCCACCATGGACCGTCGCGCCTTCCTGCGCCGCTCGGGTCTGGGCCTGGGTGTCGGCCTGGCCGCATCGCAGCTCACGCTGGTGAAGAAGGCCAACGCCGCCAGCAAGGTTGGCGTCGGCGACGGCAAGATCGAAGTCAAGCGCACCATCTGTACCCACTGCTCGGTGGGCTGCGCGGTAGACGCCGTGGTGGAAAACGGCGTGTGGACGCGCCAGGAACCGGTCTTTGACTCGCCCATCAACCTGGGCGCCCACTGCGCCAAGGGCGCCGCCCTGCGCGAGCACGGCCACGGCGAGTACCGCTTGCGCTACCCGATGAAGCTGGTCAACGGCAAGTACGAGCGCATCAGCTGGGACACGGCCCTCAACGAGATCTCCGCCCGCATGATGGAGCTGCGCAAGGCCAGCGGCCCGGACAGCGTCTACTTCATCGGCTCCTCCAAGCACAACAACGAGCAGGCCTACCTGCTGCGCAAGTTCGTGAGCTTCTGGGGCACCAACAACTGTGACCACCAGGCGCGCATCTGTCACTCCACCACGGTGGCTGGTGTGGCGAACACCTGGGGCTACGGCGCCATGACCAATTCGTACAACGACATGCAGAACAGCAAGGTCGCCCTGTACATCGGCTCCAATGCCGCAGAAGCCCACCCGGTCAGCCTGCTGCACATGCTGCACGCCAAGGAAACCGGCTGCAAGATGATCGTGGTCGATCCGCGCTTCACCCGCACGGCCGCCAAGGCCGACGAGTACGTGCGCATCCGCTCCGGCTCCGACATCCCCTACCTGTTCGGCATCCTGTACCACATCTTCAAGAACGGCTGGGAAGACAAGAAGTACATCAATGACCGCGTCTACGGCATGGAAGACGTGAAGAAGGAAGTGATGGCCAAGTGGGGTCCTGCCGCCGTCGAAGAGGCTTGCGGCGTGCCCGAAGCCCAGATGATCAAGGTCGCCAAGATGCTCCACGAGAGCCGCCCCGGCACCATCGTCTGGTGCATGGGCCAGACCCAGCACACCACCGGTAACGCCGTGGTTCGCGCCTCCTGCATTCTGCAGCTGGCCCTGGGCAACGTCGGCAAGACGGGCGGTGGCACCAACATCTTCCGCGGCCACGACAACGTGCAGGGCGCGACCGACGTCGGCCCCAACCCGGACTCGCTGCCGGGTTACTACGGCATCGTCGAAGGTTCCTGGAAGCATTTCGCCAACGTCTGGGGCGTGGACTTCGAGTGGATCAAGAAGCAGTTCGCCTCGCCGGCCATGATGAGCAAGCCCGGCATCACCGTGTCGCGCTGGATTGACGGTGTGCTCGAGAAGAACGAGCTGATCGACCAGGACTCCAACCTGCGCGGCGTCTTCTACTGGGGCCATGCGCCCAACTCGCAGACCCGCGGTCTGGAGATGAAGCGCGCCATGGACAAGCTGGACCTGCTGGTGGTGGTGGATCCGTATCCGTCGGCCACGGCCGCCATGGCCGCCATGCCGGGCAAGGCGGAAGACCTCAACCCGAATCGCGCGGTCTACCTGCTGCCGGCAGCCACGCAGTTCGAGACCAGTGGCTCCTGCACGGCCTCCAACCGCTCGCTGCAGTGGCGTGAGAAGGTCATCGAGCCGCTGTGGGAAAGCCGCAGCGATCACATGATCATGCATCAGTTCGCTGAGAAACTCGGCTTCGCCAAGGAGTTGTCCAAGAACTACAAGATGCAGAAGGTCAAGGGCATGGACGAGCCCGTGATCGAAGACATCCTGCGCGAGATCAACCGCGGCGTCTGGACCATCGGCTACACGGGCCAGAGCCCCGAGCGCCTGAAGGCCCACATGCGCAACATGAACGCCTTCGACGTGAAGACGCTCAAGTGCAAGGGCAAGGTGGTGGACAAGGAAACCGGCTACGACATGTCCGGCGACTACTTCGGCCTGCCCTGGCCCTGCTACGGCACGCCCGAGCTCAAGCACCCGGGCTCGCCCAATCTGTACGACACCAGCAAGCACGTCATGGACGGCGGCGGCAACTTCCGCGCCAACTTCGGCGTGGAGCGCGAGGGCAAGAGCCTGCTGGCCGAGGACGGTTCGTACTCCAATGGCGCCGACATCACCACCGGATACCCGGAACTCGACCACGTGCTGCTCAAGAAGCTGGGCTGGTGGGGTGAACTCACCGAGGCCGAAGCCAAGGCGGCCGAGGGCAAGAACTGGAAGACCGACTCCTCGGGCGGCATGATCCGCGTGTTCATGCAGAACCACGGCTGCCATCCCTTCGGCAACGCCAAGGCGCGCGCCGTGGTCTGGAACTTCCCCGATCCGGTGCCGCAGCACCGCGAGCCCCTGTACGGCACCCGGCCCGACCTCATGGCCAAGTACCCGACACACGATGACCGCAAGGCCTTCTGGCGCCTGCCCACGCTGTACAAGAGCGTGCAGCAGAAGAACCTGGCCGACAAGCTGCATGAGAAGTTCCCGCTCATCATGACGTCCGGTCGTCTTGTCGAGTACGAGGGCGGCGGCGAGGAAACCCGCTCCAACCCCTGGCTGGCGGAGCTGCAGCAGGAGTCCTTCGTGGAAATTAACCCGAAGACGGCTGCCGAACGTGGCGTGCGAAACGGCGAGCGCGTCTGGATGACCTCTCCCACGGGCGCACGCATCAACGTGCAGGCCATGGTGACCGAGCGCGTGGCCCCCGACACGGTGTGGATGCCCTTCCACTTCTCCGGTCGTTGGCAAGGCGCCGACATGCTGGCCTACTACCCCAAGGGGGCTGCGCCTATCGTGCGCGGCGAGGCCGTCAACACGGCAACGACATATGGTTACGACAGCGTGACCATGATGCAGGAAACCAAGACCACGATCTGCAACATCGAGAAAGCCTGAGGAGTAACGTCATGGCACGAATGAAATTTGTTTGTGACGCCGAGCGCTGCATCGAGTGCAACGGCTGCGTCACCGCCTGCAAGAACGAGCACGAAGTCCCCTGGGGTGTGAACCGCCGCCGCGTGGTCACCCTCAACGACGGCGTGCCCGGCGAGAAATCCATCTCGGTGGCCTGCATGCACTGCAGCGATGCACCCTGCATGGCGGTCTGCCCGGTCAACTGCTTCTACCGCACCGACGAGGGTGTGGTGCTGCACGACAAGGACATCTGCATCGGCTGCGGCTACTGCTCCTATGCCTGCCCCTTCGGCGCGCCGCAGTTCCCCTCGGCCGGCACCTTCGGTGTGCGCGGCAAGATGGACAAGTGCACTTTCTGCGCCGGTGGCCCCGAGGCCAACGGCAGTCAGGCCGAGTTCGAGAAATACGGGCGCAACCGCCTGGCCGAAGGCAAGCTGCCGGCCTGTGCCGAAATGTGCTCGACCAAGGCCCTGCTCGCTGGCGACGGCGACATGGTGGCCGACATCTTCCGCACCCGTGTGCTGCAACGCGGCAAGGGCGCTGAAGTCTGGGGTTGGGGCACCGCCTACGGTTCACGCCAGGCCGGTCAACCCGCACCTGCAGGAGCCAAGTCATGATGAAAAAAGCACTGATCATTGCCAGCGCCGCTCTGCTGCTGACCGCTTGCGGCGAGGTCGACCAGAGCATGGCTGGCGCCAAGCAGGACGCCGCCGCCTTCAACGGCACCGGTAAGGCCTATGTCGAGCCGGGCTGGAAGGCGGGTGACAAGGCGAGCTGGGAGTCCAAGCTCAAGGCGCGCGGCCAGTACGGCCAAAACGAGTACAACCGGGTCAACTGAAGATCGGACGCCTCATGAAAAAACTGCTTGCAGTGGCCATGCTTATGGCCCTGGGCTGGGCCGTACCGGTCTTGGCCCAGGACAAACTCAAGCTTGATGCACCGCCTGCGAAGGCGGCACCGGCCCCCACGGGTGGCATCAAGGGTCAGAATATCTTCGACGTGAAGCCCGACGCCAGCGAGGAGCCGGGTTACGCGACGCAGACCAATGCCGAGCGCGCCCAGGTGCAGCCCGGCAACAACGCGCCTGTGTGGCGTGCGGTCGGCGCCGGGGTAACGGGCTTCAGCAGCCTGCCCAAGAGCGAAGCGCCGGAAGCCGGCAACCTGATCCAGCCCTTCGTACAGTACCCGGGCTCCATGCTGACCAACGCCGGTGAGGCTTGGCGCCAGGTGCGCAACAACTGGATCATTCCTTACGGTGGCGCACTGATCCTGATCGCCTTGGGTGCCGTGGGCATCTTCTACTGGCGCAAGGGCACCATGCAGCTGCACGGCAAGGAAACCGGTCGCAAGATCGAGCGCTTCACCGCGTTCGAGCGCTCGGCCCACTGGGCCAACGCCATCGCCTTTGTCATCCTGGCGGTCTCGGGCCTGATCATGGCCTTCGGCAAGTACTTCCTGCACCCGATCATCGGCGGCACCTTGTTTGGCTGGCTGACCTATCTGCTGAAGAATCTGCACAACTTTGCCGGCCCCGTGTTCGCGGTGTCGCTGGTGGTGGTGATCGTGACCTTCGTCAAGGACAACCTGCCGCGCAAGGAAGACATCACCTGGCTGGTCAAGGGCGGTGGCCTGCTGTCCGGCCACGAGGTCGCCTCGCACCGCTTCAATGCCGGTGAAAAGGTGCTGTTCTGGGCTGGCGTGTTCGTGCTGGGACTGATCGTGGTCGCCTCCGGCCTGGTGCTGGACAAGCTGGTTCCTGGCATGGAGTATCTGCGCGGTGACATGCAGATCGCCCATATGGTCCACGCCGTGGCCACCGTGCTGATGATGGCCATGTTCATCGGCCACATCTACATGGGCACGGTCGGCATGGCCGGCGCCTACACGGCCATGAAGACAGGCTATGTCGACGAGACCTGGGCCAAGGAGCACCACGAGCTCTGGTACGACGACATCAAGGCCGGCAAGATCCCCGCCCAGCGTACCCAGCCGGCCGCCCCGGGCGGTACCCCCGTCAAAGCGTGATCACAAAACAAGAGAGGCCATCATGAAATCCATCGCTGTATTTATCGCCGCCTGCGCTCTGAGTGTTTCCGCCCTGGCGAAGTTGCCCGCCCCGAACGACGAAGCCAAGGCCAAGGCCGCCGAGGCTGCTGCCAAGACCGCGCATGCGGGCAAGGTCGACGGGTACAAGCTGTGCAAGTCGCAGGACAAGGTGGCGGCCCAGTATCGCAAGTCCGCCAAGGCCAGCAAGGATGCCAAGCCGGTGGCCACGGCACCGTGCGCCGATCCTGGTCCCTTCGTCTACAACCCGACCGCGGCTGCTGCACCCGCTGCCGCGCCCGCTGCCCCGGCAGCGGCTGGCGACAAAAAAGCCAAGAAGTCCTGATCCCCGCACGCATTGCGGTCTAGCGGGCCGGGCTGCAAAGCCCGGCCCGTTTTGTTGTACCCTGCCTTCATGTCGCAGCCTTATCTCACCCGGGCCCAGGCGCCGCTGACGCGCGAAGTTACCGCCGTCAACGAGCACGGCGAGGCCACGTCTCTGTCCATCCCCGCGGAACGTGCGCTCACTGTTTACGTGGACAAGCGCGAGCTCGTCACGCTGATGACCCTTGGCGGCCATCCCGAACTGCTGGTGCTCGGTTTCCTGCGCAACCAGCGCCTGGTTCGCTCGGTTGCAGAAATCGAATCCATCACGGTGGACTGGGACGTGGGGGCCGCCGCCGTCAAGACCCGCGAGGGCATCACCGACATCGAGGAGCGCACGTCCAAACGCGTCGTCACCACCGGCTGTGGCCAGGGCAGTGTGTTCGGCGACATGATGGACGAGGTCGACCAGATCCAGCTGCCCGAAGCCACACTCACGCAAGCCCAGCTCTACGGCATCGTCAACGCCATCCGCCTGCAGGAGAGCACCTACAAGTCGGCCGGTTCGGTGCATGGCTGCGCCCTGTTCCGCGGCGAGCAGATGCTGCTCTTCGTCGAAGACGTCGGCCGCCACAATGCCATCGATACCATCGCGGGCTGGATGTGGCTGCAAGACGCTTCTGCCATGAGCGGAGACGACAAGGTCTTCTACACCACCGGCCGCCTCACCAGCGAGATGGTCATCAAGTCTGCGCAGATGGGGGTGCCGATAGTGGTCTCGCGCAGTGGCATCACGCAGATGGGCCATGCGGTGGCCGAGCGCGTGGGCCTGTGCACCATCGGGCGGGCGACGGGCCGGCACTTCTACTGCTATACGGCACCGCAGCGGCTGCTCTTGCAGCCTGAACTGGCCGGAGCGAAATTGCGGGCGGCGGCTTAGTTTCTTTCTGCTCGAAGTGCCAGCGAACAAGTCCCTCCGTTCGGCCTGAGTTGGTCGAAGGCGTGTCCGAATTGCTGGCGTGGCACGCCGCTACTCGGCCTTGATCGCCCGGTCCGCAATGATCTTGCCCAGCACAGCCGTATCCGACTTGATGCGCAGCGCCAGTGCTTCCGATGTGCCACCCGCCACCTGCCAGCCCTGCTGGAAGAGCTTCTGCCGCACGTCCGGGCTGCGTGCGATCTCGCTGAACAGTGCGGACAGTCTGGCAACGACCGGTTTGGGCATGGACGCCGGGCCGGCCACGGCGTTCCAGATCTCGAGCTGAAAGTTCTTCACGCCAGCCTCGGCCAGGCTGGGGATCTCCGGCGTCAGGGTGCTGCGTCCCGCAGATGTGACGCCCAGCAGGCGGACCTTGCCGGCGCGCGCCTGCGCCAGGGCCAGGCCCGGCGGCAGCATGGAGAGCTGGATCTGTCCGCCCAGCATGGCCGTCACCACCTGCGGGTAGCCGGGGTAGGGCACATGCACGGGCTTCATGTCCACGCGTGCCTTGAGCAGCTCCATGCCGATGTGCCCCACGGTCCCGACGCCGGGCGAGCCGTAGCTCCACGTGTCGCCACTGCCGCGCGCTGCGGCCAGGACGTCTGCGCTGGTCTTGCCCGGTGCATCGGCCGGGGCGGCCAGCACCAGCGGCGCCGTACCGATCAGGCTGATCGGCGCCAGATCCCTGGCCGGGTCATAGGGCGTGTTGGGGTTCAGCAGCTTGGCGATGGTCAGGTTGCCGTTGATCATCACCCCGATGGTGTGACCGTTGGTGGCCTTGGCCACCATGTCGGCCGCAATGCTGCCGCCGGCCCCGGGCCTGTTCTCCACAATGACGGGCTGGCCCAGCGCCCTGGACAGCGGCTCCGCCAGCGTGCGTGCCACCAGGTCGGGCGAGGTGCCGGCCGGAAAGCCGACCATGATCCGTAGCGGCTTGCTGGGCCAGGCGGTCTGCGCCTGTGCATGGGCCGTTGCGGCCAGTGTGAGCAGGCCGAAAGCCAGCAAGGCGCGACGCAGGGGGGAGGGGGTCAGGCGCATTCTTGTCTCCAAGGAAAAAGGCCCCGGACTCTTTCGAATCCGGGGCCTGGTGGCTGGCGATGAAAGTCAGGCGTATTCTGCCAGCGCGGCCTTCATCTTTTTCATGGCGGCCACTTCGATCTGGCGAATGCGCTCGGCGCTCACGCCGTACTCGGCGGCCAGCTCATGCAGCGTCATGCCGCCCGAGCTGTCGTCGTTGACCTTGAGCCAGCGCTCTTCCACGATGCGCCGGCTGCGGGGGTCCAGCACGTCCAGCGCGGCGGCGATGCCGTCGCTGGCCAGCACGTCGCGCTGGTGCGCTTCGATCATGGCCGTGGGCTCGTGGTTGGCGTCGGCCAGGTAGGCGATGGGGCCGAAGCTGTCCTCGCCATCATCCGAGGGGCCCGGGTCCAGCATGACGTCCCCGCCCATCAGGCGGGTTTCCATCTCGATCACCTCTTCGCGCTTGACGTTGAGCTCCTTGGCCATCAGGTTGATTTCGCCCTCGCTCAGCGTCTCGCGGTGGGTGCCGGCATCCGCGGCGGCGGCATCGGCCTTGTAGCCTTGCTTCTTGGAGCGCAGGTTGAAGAAGAGCTTGCGCTGCGCCTTGGTCGTGGCGACCTTGACCATGCGCCAGTTCTTCAGGATGTACTCATGAATCTCGGCCTTGATCCAGTGCAGCGCGTAGCTCACCAGGCGCACGCCCTGGTCCGGGTCGAAGCGCTTGACGGCCTTCATCAGGCCCACATTGCCTTCCTGGATCAGGTCGGCGTGGGGCAGGCCGTAGCCCAGGTACTGGCGCGAAACGGACACCACCAGACGCAGGTGAGAGAGCACCAACTTACCGGCAGCCTCAAGATCGTTGGATTCGCGGAATTTGCGCGCGAACTCCTGCTCTTCCTCCAGGGTGAGCATGGGCAGGCGGTTGGCGGCCGAAATATAGGCGTCCAAGTTGCCCAACGGGGGCACCAGGGCCCAAGGGTTGGCAACGGCCAGCGCGGTGGCGGGAACTGCAGAGACAGCGGTCATGGCAGAACTCCTTTCGAGGTCATGTTTCTATATTAGCACTCCCTGTGAGAGAGTGCTAATCCATAAGTTCCATCCGGTGGTCGGCCAAGGGCAGCAAACCATGGATGGGTCGTATACTGTACATATGATCAGTATCAATCAGAAAAGTTCCCCGGGCGAGGGCCAGAGGCTGGCCATCCGGGGCGTGGCCACCGCGTTCATGCGCCCGCCCCGGAACTGATGTCGCCCCGCGCAGATCGCACCGCAGCACACCATGCACATCCCCGCCCGCCGCCGCCCCGAGTTCGACGAGGCCCGCATCTACGAATACCCTGAGCACCTGCGCGAGGCCGTGGCCGCCTTGCCCGCGGCGCCCGGCGTCTACGTCTTTCAGGGGGAGCCGGCCGATGCGCTGCCGCTGTACATCGGCAAGAGCGTCAACCTGCGCGCGCGCGTGCTCTCGCACCTGCGCAACCCTGACGAGGCTCGCATGCTGCGCCAGACCCGCCACATCAGCCACCAGCGTACCGCCGGCGAGATCGGCGCGCTGCTGCTCGAGGCCAGCCTCATCAAACAGCAGCAACCGCTCTACAACCAGAAGCTGCGCCGCAGCCGCCAGCTCTGCGCCTGGCGGCTCGAGGCCGCGGGCCGCCCCGAACTGGTGGACGCGCGCACCCACAACTTCGCCACCACCCCCGACCTCTTCGGCCTCTACGGCAGCCGCCACGCCGCACTGGATGGCCTGCGCAATCTGGCCGACCTGCACAAGCTCTGCTACGGCGCGCTGGGGCTGGAGCGGCTCGCCCCGGGGCGCGGGTGTTTTCGTGCTTCCTTGCACCAGTGCGCCGGTGTCTGCCGTGGCGACGAAACCGGGGCTGCGCACCAGGCGCGCCTGCTGGAGGCGCTGGAGAGCTTGCGCGTCGCCTGCTGGCCGCACGCCGGCGCCATCGGCCTGCGCGAGCGCGACGAGGAAGGCCTGGAGCAGATCCACGTCGTGCGCAACTGGTGCTACCTCGGCAGCGCCGACACCCTGGCCGCCGCCCGCACGCTGGACCAGAGCGCCGCCGGCTTCGATGCCGACGGCTACAAGATCCTCTGCCGCCCGCTGCTCTCGGGCACGGCCGACCTCATCGCTCTTTGAGGCCCGCCATGTCTGCCTTGCTGCGTGCCCTGCATCCCGTCGTGCCCCCTGAGGAACTCGCGGGCGTCTGGCGGGCGGACCAGCTGGCCCGCCCGCAACAGGCCGTGCTCGCCAGCGGCCATGCCGAACTCGATGCCGAACTGCCCGGCGGCGGCTGGCCGATCGGCCAGCTCACCGAAGTGCTGCAGGTCCAGCCCGGCCTGTTTGAGTGGCGTCTGCTGCTGCCCGCGCTGAAAGCAGCCGTGGCCCGCGGGCCGCTCGTGCTCATCGGCGCGCCGCATCTGCCCCATCTGCCGGCCCTCGTGGCCGCGGGCATCCCCACTGCGCAGCTGCTGCGCGTTGACGCGCAGACCCCCGCCGAGCGCCTCTGGGCCGCGGAGCAGGTGCTGCGCTGCCGCGAGCTGGGTGCGCTGCTGGCATGGCTGCCGCAGGCCCGGCCCGAGCAGCTGCGCCGCCTGCAACTGGCCAGCACCGCCACACAGGCTCTGGTCTTTGCCTTCAGGCCCGAGCTTGCGCGGCACGAATCTTCCCCCGCGCCGCTGCGCCTTACGCTGTGTGCCGCGGCGGACGAAGCAGGCGCCATGACGCAGGGCCTGAGCGTCGAACTCCTCAAGCGCCGTGGCCCGCACATCGACCACCCCGTCACGCTGGCGGCCCCTTTGCCCGTCATGGCCGCGCTGCGCAAGCGAAGGCCCCCCAAGGACTCCGGCCATGCTGTGGATCGCCCTGCGACTCCCCGCACCGCTCGACGTCAACTCCAAAGCGCATGAGCCCCAGCCGCCCCCGCCTGAACAACAAGCCCTCGCCTGGTGGGGCTTGGGGTTCAGCCCCCGGGTCTGCGTGCTGGAAGCGGCGGTGCTGCTGGAGGTGGAAGGGAGCCTGCGCCTCTTCGGCGGTCAGCGTGCGCTGTTGCAGCGTCTGCGCGATGAGCTGATGCATGCCGGCGGTACCGGCCTGGCCGTGGCGCCCACGGCATTGGCCGCACTGGCCCTGCTGCGCACGCTGCCGCCAGAGGATGATTCCCTGCCCATCTCCGTCCCTGTTCCTGCAATCTCCTGCACTGCGCGCTGCCTGGCCGCCACGCTCGATGCCCTGCCGCTGGGGCACCTGAGCGCGGCGCACGCGCATCTGCCCGTGCTGGAGCGCCTGGGCTGCCGCACTCTGGGCCAGCTGCGCGCTTTGCCGCGTGGCGGCGTGTCGCGCCGCTTCGGCGCGGCGCTGCTGGAGGCGCTGGACCGTGCCTACGGCCTGCGGCCCGACGCCTTTGCATGGATCGCGCTGCCCGAGACATTCAGCGTGCGGCTCGAATTCAACGGCCGCATTGAAGTGGCCGAGGGCATGCTCTTCGGTGCGCGGCGCCTGCTGGGGCAACTAGCCGGCTGGCTGCAGGCGCGCCAGCGCGGCGTGCAGGCCCTCACCCTGCATTGGGAGCACGACCTCGTGCGCCGCGGCGAATTGAAGAACGGTCAACTGCATGTGCGTACCGCCGAAGCCACGCGCGACATCACCCACCTGGCCCGCCTGCTGGGCGAGCACCTGGCGCGCATCACCCTGCCTGCGCCCGTGCAGGCCATCCGCCTGGACGCCACCGAGACCGAGGCCCTGCAGACCGCCAGTGCCAGCCTGCTGCCCGAAGAGCTCAGAGAGGGCGAGCCGCTGCAACAGCTCATCGAACGCCTGTCCGTGCGCCTGGGGGCGCAGCGTGTGCTGCGCGGCCAGACCCTGGCGGACCATCGCCCGCAGCACATGCAGGCCTGGCGCCCAGCGGGCGAGCCCGTGGCGAAATCAAAAGCGCCCGCGCTGCCCCGCCACCTGCTGCTGCACCCGCCCTGGATCCTGCGCGAACCCCTGCGCCTGGCCGTGCAGGACCACCGCCCCCTCTACCAGGGCCCGCTGCACATGCTGGCCGGGCCCGAGCGTCTGGAGTCCGGCTGGTGGAGTTTGCTATCCAGCGCGGAAGCGGAGGGTGAAGAGCTGGCCTTGCGCGACTATTTCGTGGCCCGCAGCCCGCACGCGGGCCTGCTCTGGGTGTACCGGCGTCGCAGTGCGGGGGAGCCGGCGTGGTTTCTGCAGGGGGTGTATGGGTGAGACACCGTAGCGACCATCCCAAGTGTGCAGGGCTTGCCCTTCACGCAAGCCGGGTTGGATGCTGGGGCCGGGTCGACCCGGGGCGCCTTGTGCAGCCGCAACGTTTTCATCGGAAATCACGGCACTGCGCCAAAGCGGTAATAGTTCGCACCGCCATTGCGGCAAGGTGTGAACTACGCACGGCCAGGGGGATGCCAGACACGCGTGGGCCTCCCATACTTCCTTCATCGAAATCTGCAGAGAACACCATGAAGTTTGCGCCCTGGTTTGTCATCGTCACCGCGCTTGCCGCGGGTGGATCGGCGTGGTCAGAAACGGCCCAGCAACGCACTGCCGCAGCGGGCGAGAGCGGGGCGGCCGCAAGCTGGCTGGCACAGCGCCAGGCGCAGGAACAGCAGGACGAAGCCCGCTACCGCGTCTGCGACACGCAGCGTGTCGACAACCCGGCCAAACGCACCGTCGACTTCACCGCCGGTGGCCGCCGCTGCCTGATTGACGCGCTGGGCCAGGCCGTCTCGGTGCAGGGCACGCTGGTGCTGCTGCGCAATGCCTCAGTGGCCCTGCGCAAGACCCCCGAGGACCAGTCCCTGCGCATGGCCGCACTGCGCGCCGTGGAACGGGCCCGCGTGCAGCTGGCCGCCGACCTGCCGAGCCTGCGCGAGCGCTTCAAGGAAGAGGCCGCCGCGCTGGACATGGCCGAGTTCTCCATCCACCTGCCTCAGCAGTATCACCAGCAGCAGCAGTGGCAGTTGGAGGTGTACAGGGCCGCGTTGCAGACGTCGCGTTAGGACTGGGCCGGCGGGATGTGGCGGGGTTTGGCTCAGCAGCCGAGCTGGTCGGCCAGGTGCAGCAGGTCGCGTGCGTGCAGGGTGTTGGCCGGGTTGGGGGTGTCGTCCTTGCCGTGGCCGCCGCCGTGCTCCAGCGGGCGCTCGATGTAAGCCGTCTGCAGGCCGCAGGCGCGGGCGGCGGCCAGGTCGTCCTGGTGCGTGGCCACCAGCATCACCTGCGCGGGCGGCACGTCGAACACGCGGGCCACGCCGAGATACGTGGCCGGGTCCGGCTTGTAGGCGCGGAACACCTCGGCCGAGAGAATGCAGTCCCAGGGCAGGCCGGCGCGCTTGGCCATATTGGTGAGCAGGCCGATGTTGCCGTTGGACAGCGTGCAGATCGTGAACCTGGTCTTCAGCCGCGTGAGGCCGGCTACCGTGTCGGGCCACGGGTCCAGCCGGTGCCAGGCGTGGTTGAGATGCCGCCGCTCGTCCTCACGCATGTCCTGCAGCCCGAAGCGGGGCAGGATCTCGTCCAGGATCATGCGGTGCAGGTCGTCGATCAGCGTCCAGCCCAGCTCGCCGCTCATCACGCGCGCCATCGCCGGCCGGTAGCCCGCGCGCCAGGCCCGCGCCAAGGCCTCGCCGTCCACGCCCGGGCGCAGGGCCCGCACCTCGCGCGCAATGCTGCCGTGCCAGTCCACCACGGTCCCGAAGATGTCGAAGGCGAGCACCTGCGGCAGCATGGCGCTTATTCCTCGATCTTCACGCCCTTCCAGAAGGCCACGCGGCCCTGGATGAGGTGGGCTTCGGGCTTGGGCTCGGGGTAGTACCAGACGGCGTCGGGCAGCATGTCGCCGTTGACCATGAGCGCGTAGTAGTGCGCCTCGCCCTTCCAGGGGCAGGTGGTCTTGTGGTTGCTGAAGGTGACGTACTCGCGCTTGAGCGTGTGCTCGGGGAAGTAGTGGTTGCCCTCCACCAGCACGGTGTCGTCACTCTCGGCGATGACGGTGTTGTTCCAGGTGGCTTTCATGTTGCTGTCCGCTTTTTGAGAAGTAGTCTACTTGGACGACCTTTGTTTTGATGTCTTTGATGCACCCGAGGACTGGATTCCCAAATAACGCCTCTCATATTGATCAAGCAAAGAATTTACAGCCTTATCGACAACGTCATGTTTTTCTGGGCTACGCAGTTTTCCTAGCAACTTCTGAAGAAACTTTGCCGTAATTCTCACCACAAGCTTTTTGTGGCCGGTGTAGAGCTCACGAACCCAGTCAAGCTCTTTGCCCGCATGAAGGTTTTCGTCCTCATCACGCGTGACGATGAATCCAATGTCGCCGTATCTGTCATGCAAATAGCTGAGCATTTGTCGATACTCATCCCGACCAATATCTCGATAATTCTTCACCTCAAAGATTACTTGGCGACTTTTGTAGTCGTTATGGATGCGCGTAAAAGCGGGGGTTCGACACAGATTGAGAGCAACTACGTCACGCCTTTGAGTGTTTGCCCCGTTGGGCTTTCTTTCGACGTTGTCTAAGTGGCCTGCAAAAACAGTTTGTATCGCGTTCTCGACCCAAAGTTCAAAATCTTCAGAATCATCCCGACCCTCTGATATGGTTCCTAGATCAGCGATGATGCTTCCAATGCGAGTCGCACGAATCTCTGGGGTCTGAGATGTGACTTTGATTTCGTACTCGTCATTGATCTGTTCCGCTTCGTCTGCCGTGAAAGCATTTCTAGTTAGATTGAGACTAATCCAGTAGCAAGGGTGAATAAGAACTCGATCTGTAGGTTGGAACTCTTTATCTGGACTCCTGCCGTCATGGCAGAACGCGAATGTGTTGGAAACTGGATCGTGAATTCCAAGGAAGCCTACGCTGTAGAGGGCGCGCAGCAATCCTTCGCTCTTCAGAATTAGATAGTCTTGCTGGCCCTGCGGGTCGTCACGCCATTGGGCAGTTGTTGACAGCGCGTCGAGTTTCGCGAGCGCATCTGCTGACGTCAGTTCAGGCGAACCGTTCGCAAAACATCTAGTTGCTTGCGCAACAGATGGGAAAATAGCGGAGTATTCTTTCTGTAAATCTTCAAGACGGGTTTCGGAGATTGTTTTGGCCGTTTGCTCTACGTCTCTGAGAATGATGGTCGCTCGATCTTCGCGCCCCGCTTGGTAGAAAGACTGATTAAGCAAAGAAAGTAGATCTCTTGGGCGGTAAAGGGTGAACTGCAGACATTTTCTAAAGCCATCTCTTCCCTTAAGCTCACGGCCTTGCCCTTCGTCAGCAGTGCATCTGTCCCAGACTTTTTGGTCATTCTGGATGTTCAGGTCGAATGCTTTATCCAATCGCCTCGATACCAGATTCAGGAGTTGGAACTGGTCCCAGTGAATTCGAAGAATTTCACCCTCAATGTTTCTCGTGTAGTCTGGATCAAATCGTGAAATTGATCGGTTGACGTTATCGCGGAGAAAAAGAACGGGTCGGACAGTTTGGTACCGCTTGTTGATGTCTGATATCGCGGTTACAGCCCCAGAAACTATGGCGGCCCCGACCTCATCATTTTCGAATCCCTCATCTAGACGATCTATCAAGATGTAGAAATTTATCTTTGCCTCATGAACAAGATATTCGAAATCTTGCTCCAGTTGGTGGAGATCAAGCAGCTGAGGTAACCCGCCAATGAGTCCTTCGGCGGTTTCCCCTTTCTTCAGAAGGGGGGCAATTCGAACCGTTGCATGGGAGATCATGCCAGCTGCGTCGTTTCCCCATCGTTTCAAATTTTCGGATACCGCTCGGCGTTCTCCGATAAGGTTGCGAGTTTTGTATGACTTCGAGAGGTGGTTCAGCATCTCCATGAGGATGCTGTATTTCCAAATAATTCGGGCGGCAGCTCGGATGTGAGAGTACTTTCCTTGGAATGAGCTGAACAGTCCTCGAAAGCCAATTGTTTGGTAGTCTTCTGGAGCGATTTGGATTACGTGAGAGGATTTCTGTTGGGACCAAAACTTGTTTAGTTTCCAGAACATCGCACTCTTGCCGGTGCCTCGCCGACCCACTACAACGCATCTATCTTTTGTCTCAAGAATGCTGCGATATTCGGGTGTCTCAATAAAGCTGTCATCAAGATTTTTGGTGTCGTACTCCGCGGTATGTTCACCAAGCGCATTCGCTCGAATTGAGGCAGGCTGCACATTTGTCTCCGATTACTCGCTGTTTAGAAGTGACCGCTTATCTTCAACTTTCGAATTGCGAACTCATTTCCCCCAACTATCCTTCAAACCGGTCACCCGGTTGAAGACGGGCTTACCCTTGCTATGGTCCTTGCGGTCCGCCACAAAGTACCCATGCCGCTCGAACTGGAACTTGTCGTCCGCTGCGGCCTGGGCCAGTGAAGGCTCCACATAGGCGGTGACGGTCTTCAGGCTGTCCGGGTTCAGGCTGGCCAGGAAGTCCTTGCCGCCCGCGTCGGGCTGCGCGTCGGTGAACAGACGGTCATACAGGCGCACTTCGGCGGCCACGCCGTCGGCCACGGCCACCCAGGTGATGGCGGCCTTGGCCTTGACGCTGTCGGCGCCGGGTGTGCCGCTCTTGGTGCCGGGGATGACCTTGGCGTGCACTTCGGTCACCTTGCCTGCCGCGTCGCGTAGACAGCCGGTGCACTCGATCACATAACCGCCCTTGAGGCGCACCACATTGCCGGGGAATAAACGCTTGTAGCCCTTGGGTGCTACTTCTTCAAAGTCTTCGCGTTCGATCCACACTTCGCGGCCGATGAGGAAGCGGCGCAGCGCGGGGGCCACCTGGCCCTCCCCGGAACCGTCGAGCGCACCTTGCGGTGCGGGGGGCAGGGCGGGCAGGGTGCATTCTTCGGTGTAGTCGGCACTGCCAAAGGCTTCGGCCCAGTTGGTGAGCACCAGTTTCACCGGGTCCAGCACGGCCATGCCGCGGTGGGCCTTGTTCTCCAGGTCTTCGCGCAGGCAGCCTTCCAGCGTGGAGTAGTCGATCCAGGAATAGTCCTTGGTGACGCCGATGCGTTCGGCAAAAAGCTGGATGCTCTCGGGCGTGTAGCCCCGGCGGCGCAGGCCCGCGATGGTGGGCATGCGCGGGTCGTCCCAGCCGGTGACCCGCTTTTCATTCACCAGCTGGGCCAGCTTGCGCTTGCTGGTGATCACGTAGGTGAGGTTCAGGCGCGCAAATTCATGCTGGTGCGGCAGCAGGAAAACGTTGGGGCGCTGACCGTCCAGCGCGTGCGCCAGCAGGGGGGTGAACTGCGCGGTCTCTTTCTTGAGCAGTTTGAAGAAATCGCCCAGGTCGCGCAGCACGGCGTCGGGGTTGTGGCCCCACTTGGCAAACATGGCGCGCATCTGCGCCTCGGCCTCGCTGGCAAAGAGCTTGTCGGCATGGTTGTGGCAGTGCAGGGCAAATTCCTTGCCGGCTTCCAGGCCCTGGCCCTCGATCTTCTCGATCAGCTCTTTGGCATGCGCAAACTGCGGTGCCCGCAGGATGGGCACGATGCGCTCCAGCGTCCAGTCGTAGAACGGGCGCTGGTCTTCGAACTCCAGCGTGCAGATGCTGTGGGTGATGTTCTCCAGCGCGTCCTCGATGGGGTGCGCAAAGGAGTACATGGGGTAGATGCACCAGGTGTCACCCGTGTTGTGATGGGTGGCGTGCTTGATGCGGTAGATGGCCGGGTCGCGCAGGTTGATGTTGGGGCTGGCCATGCTGATCTTGGCGCGCAGCACGGCGGCGCCATCGGCCAGCTTGCCGGCGCGCATGTCACGGAAGCGCGCCAGGTTTTCGGCCGGGGTGCGGCTGCGGTACGGGCTGTCGGTGCCAGGCTTGCCGAAGTCGCCGCGGTTGGCGCGCATTTCTTCGGGCGTCTGCTCGTCCACATAGGCGTGGCCGGTTTCGATCAGGTACTCGGCGGCGCGGACCATGAAGTCGAAGTAGTTGCTGGCGTAGTAGAGGTGGCTGTCGCCATGCGCGTCCCAGCCGAAGCCCAGCCACTTCACCGCATCGGTGATGGCGTCGACGTACTCCTGCTCTTCCTTCTCGGGGTTGGTGTCGTCGAAGCGCATGTGGCACACGCCGTTGTAGTCGCGCGCCAGGCCGAAGTTCAGGCAGATGCTCTTGGCGTGGCCCACGTGCAGGTAGCCGTTGGGTTCGGGCGGGAAGCGGGTGCGGATGCGTGCCGGGTCGGCCACGGCGCCTGGGCCTTGAGCGTGTTCGCTGGCGGTGCCGGGCTTGTGGCCCCAGGTGCGGCCGCTGTAGGTGCCGGCGGCCAGGTCGTGCTCGATGATCTGGCGCAGGAAGTTGCTGGCCTTGGCCGGCTCGGCGGGTTTTTCTTTGTTTTCGGGAATTCTTGGCGTGCTCATGGAGCAATTCTAGACTTCGCCAGCCCGCCACCGAAGGGCTGCACTAGGATGTGCGTGGAAGGAGGCGCGCCCATGAGCACACCCGAACAAGATACCGTTGGAAGCATCAACCTGCGCCATGCCGATCTGCAGGCCGCCGTGCGCGATGGCCTGATCACCCCGCGCCAGGCGCAGAGCCTGTGGGCGCACTGGGCTGGGCAGGTGCGCATGCAGGAAACGCGGCCCGCCCCGCTGCACGACGCCGGCCTGGCGAGCGGGCCGCGTTTTTCCTTCACCAACGTGCTGTATTACTTTGGCGGCATGGTGGCCATCGGCGCCATGACGCTGTTCATGACCTTGGGCTGGCAGCAGTTCGGCAGCTGGGGCCTGCTGGCCATTGCCCTGGGCTATCTGGTGGCCAGCCTGGCGGTGGCGGACCACCTCAAGGGCCGGGGCCTGCGCACGCCGGCCGGCATCCTGGCCACGCTGGCGGTCTGCCTGGTGCCGCTGGCGCTGTGGGCACTGCAAAGCGGCCTGGGCCTGTGGCCGCCGGGCGGGCCCAGCAGCTACCGGGCCTATCACACGCACATCGACTGGCGCTGGCTCACGCTGGAGTTCGGCACCCTGGCGGCCGCGGTGGTGATGCTGTGGCGCTACCGCCTGCCCTTCATGGTGATGCCGGTGGCGGTGACGGTCTGGTACATGTTCATGGACGTGGCCCACCTGCTGATGCAGCACGCCGGCTTCGAATACAAATTCATGCGCGACATGTCCCTGGTCTTCGGCATCGGCACCTGCCTGATCGCCATGTGGGTGGACGTGCGCAGCCGGCTGGCCAGCGGGGAGTGGCGGCAGGACTTTGCCTTCTGGCTGTACATCTTCGGTGCCCTCATGTTCTGGGGCGGCCTGAGTCTGCGGGATTCGGGCTCGGAGCTGGGCAAGGCCCTGTACGCGCTGATCAATCTGGGCCTGATTCTGGGCGGCGCGGTCATCGGCCGGCGGGTTTTCACCGTGCTGGGGGCCTTCGGGGTGGCGGGCTACCTGGGCTATCTGTCCTACCGGGTGTTCCAGAACAGCATGCTCTTCCCGTTTGCGCTCACTCTCCTGGGGCTGGCCGTGATTGCGCTGGGCATCTGGTGGCAGCGCAATGAGCGCATGATCGAGGCGCGGCTTGGCGGCTGGCTGCCGGCGGGGCTGCGGCCACGCCCGGGCTGATGGACCTTGATCGAATCCCTGAACTGGAGATGAGCTGATGACCCGAATTGCCTTCCGAGCCCTGCTGCTGGCCCTGAGTTGTCTGCCAGCGGCGTGGGCGCAGGCGCCGTCCGAGCCGGCCGGCCGGCCAGCGGTGTCCGCACCGGCCCCATGGAACGGCTTGCCGCGACGGCCCTTCCTGGCTGTCGATGGCCAGGCGCATTCGGACGAGGCGTCCTACATCGTCCTGACGCCGGACGATCGCCGGGCCGTGACGGCGGCCTACGACGGCAGCGTGCGGGTGTGGGACGTGCAGACCGGTGAGATGCTGCAGCGCTTCTTCCTGCCCCGGGGGGCGCCCATCAGCAACCTGCTGCGCGGGCTGGCCATGGCGCCAGATGGTCAGCGCATCGCCGTGACGGGTAACAACATGCGACGCGGCATCGTCATCCTGTCGCTGCAGACGGGGAAAATTGAAAGTGTCATCACGGGCACAGAGAATTCATCCATCCTGGCCTGGTCGCAGGACGGTCGCTTCCTCGCGGCGGGCAAGCCGGGCGCCCAGCAGGGGGTGAGCGTCTACTCGGTGGCCGACGGCAAGGAGGTGTTCCGTGATGCGGACTTTCCCAGCGCGGTAACGGGGCTGGAGTTCCGCGCCGATGGGGCGTTCTACGCGGCCAGCTGGGACGGCCGCGGCCAGACGACCGTCGTCAGGCTTTACAAGCCCGCCGCCGGGAGTTTTCGCGAGGCGGCGCGCAAGACGCCCCGGTATGGGGACTACCGCAGCCATTGGGATGCGGCGGGCAAGACCATTCTGCTCGGGGCGCACACCCGCCTGGACGGTGAGACGCTGGAAGAAGTGGCGCATGCACTGAACCGCTCGGGCATGCCGCCCAACGTGGGTTTCTCCCGCGTGGTGCAGGCGCCCGAGGGCGGCCATTTCTTCGGCACGACCTGGTCCATCCACAGCGGGCAGGGGTTCCTGCGCCGCTGGGCCGGTACGCATGTTGGCGACAAGACCGATCAGCTGCGCCTGCCCGATGCCAAGGTGACCGATTTCGTCGTGACGCGCAAGGGCGAGGTGGTCTACCTGACGGAACAGGGCTCGGTGGCCATGGTCGATGCGGACTTCAAGCTGGCCTGGCGCGTGGCGGCCGACGTGGCCGACTTCCAGCGCCGCCCCATGGCGCTGAAGGTGACCGAATCGGGGCTGGTGTACCTGCCGGCGCCGGGTGACGACGGCCAACGCGACGTGGCCTTCAATCTGGCGGAGCCCGGATACACCTCGGTGCAACGCCTGAAAGTGTCGTGGAAAGAGCCTTCGGCCAGTGGCCGCGACGTCGGGGTGCTGGCCTGGGAGGGCACGTCGGTCGGCACGGTCAATGGCGCGCCCCTGCCCCTGTCCGGCAAGGCCGAACGCTCGCTCAGCGTGGCCGCGCACTCGACCGACGGGTCCGTGGCCGTTGGCAGCAACTGGGAACGGCTTTACAAAGTTTCCAACAAAGGTGAGCGGCAATGGGTGAAGTACCTGGGCGCGGATGTGCTGGCGGTGAACCTGATCGAATCACGCGACCTGGTCGTGGCCGCGACGGCCAACGGCATGCTGTGGGTGTTCCGCTGGTCGAGCGGGGAGCAGGTGATGTCCTACTACCTGCAGCCGGCCAGCAAACGCTGGATTGCCATCAGCAGCCAGGGCTACTACGAGGCCAGTGTGGGGGCCGAAGATTCGGCCGGCTGGATCCTGAACCCGACGGCAGCGCGCGCCGCAGACTTCATGCCCATGTCGCGTTTCCGCGGGACGCTGAGGCTGGAGGGGCTGGCCGGCAAGGCCTGGGGTTTGCGCAGCGAACGGCAGGCCGTCGAGGGCCTGAAGGCGCAGCGGACCCCGGCGCCCGCCGCGCCCGTCACTGCGACCGCGCCGACGCCTGCCGCACCCGTCGCAGTGACTGTGCCGACGCCCGCTGTGGTGGTGGTCGCACCGCCTGCACCGCTGACTGCGCCCGAGGGCGCGGCTGCACAACCCGCAGCGGAAACGTTGGTGATGTCGGCCTCTGCTGTGTCCCTGGAGGCCCTGCCGCCGCGCATCGAGATCGTCGCGCCGGGTTACCAGGTGCGCTCGGACACCCGGCAGATCAGCATCCGCTTCCGTGTTATCTCGGCGCCGGATGCGCCGGTGACGCAGGTGCGCACCCTGCTGGCATCGGGCACGAGCGCGCAGCGCAATCTGGTAGTGGGGGCACGGCCCCAGGACAATGGCGAGCGCGAGGTGACGCTGGAGATTCCGCCCGAGGACACGGACATCCGGGTGATTGCGGAGAACCGCTTCGGCGCGTCGGTGCCGACGGTGATCCGCGTGAGCTACACCGGCCCCAAGCCGGGCGCCGGGCAGGGTGATCTGTACGTGCTGGCCGCGGGTGTGTCGCGCTACGACAACCCGGACTACAACCTGGGCCTGGCGGCCAAGGATGCGCGCGACTTCGTGGACACGCTGCGCAAGCAGCGCGGCGCGCAGTATGGCGAGGTGCATGTGCGCCAGCTGCTGGACAAGGAGGCTTCACGCCCGGCGATGGAAGCCGGGCTGGAGTGGCTGCGCCAGAGCATGAAACCGCGTGACACGGCAATCGTTTTCCTGGCCGGGCACGGCTTCAACGAGGGGCCCACGTACTACTTCATGACCCGCGAGGCGAACCTGCAGAACCTGTCCCAGACGGCGCTGCCGTTCACGTCCTTGCGCTCCACGCTGACGTCCCTGCAAGGGCGGGTGATGCTGTTTGTGGACACCTGCCACTCGGGCAATGTGATCGGCCGCGCGACCACCCGCCAGGCGCGCGATTCGACTAGCGCGGTCAACGAAATGGCCAGTTCGGAAAACGGATTGGTGGTCTTTGCCTCGTCCACGGGCGGGCAGTTCTCGCAGGAGAACGCGGACTGGGGGAACGGGGCCTTCACCAAGGCCGTGGTCGAGGGCTTGCAGGGGGCGGCCGACTTCAAGAAGCGCGGGCGCATCACCTACAAGGGGCTGGACGCCTACGTGTCGGACCGGGTAGATGAACTGACCCGCGGCGAACAGACCCCTGTGACGCCGGTGCTGGCCGGTGTGCCGGATTTCGTCATCGCGCTGTTCCGGCGTTAGGCGCGCCGCCGGCGGGGGGTTACGTCTTGTAACCTCCTTCACAAGCGCTTCGCAGCCGAACCGGGGCGGGCGGCGTTGAGGGTACAGGGCAGCCCACCGGCGGCCCCTGTAAAGGAGAACCCTCATGACGACGAAAGCCAAATCTTCCATCGCTGCCCTGGCCCTGCTGGCCGCACTGGGCCTGGGGGCCAGCAGCGCCGCCCAGGCCGGGCATGAGGACATGGATGTGTTCTGGTCCATCGCCATGTCGCAACCCGGCATCCGCATCGGCGTCAGCAATGTGCCGGCCGCACCGGTGGTGGTGCATGAGCGCCACCATGTGTACGAGCGTCCGGTGTATGTGCCGCCGCCCCGCGTGGTCTACCTGCCGCCGCACCCGGTGCACCGCGTGCACCCGGGGTATTACGGCCACGGGCACGGCTATGGCCATGGTCGCGGCCACTGGAATGAGCGCCACGACCGCCGTGACGACCGCCACCAAGGCCGCCGCGACGATCGCGGCCGGGGCGAGCACCATGCCCAGCGCGGCGGCGACCGCGGCGACCGGGGTCATGGCGGCGGCCGGGGCCCTGAGATGCACATGGGTAACCGACGCTGACACCCTTCTTCTGTGTCGCGGTCGTCCCCGGGGCTGACCGTGCGCTTAGACGGTCACAGCACGGCGCTCCTTGAGCGCCGTTTTTTGTTCCTACAATCCACGGCAGCAACAAGGCGCCCGTCGTTCAGGCCGGCTACAGTGTCTTGTTCGAACTGGCTGCCACAAAAACCCCTCAAACCATCGGGCTGACCCGAACCCGCCCGGTTCATCAGCCCCGCTCCTGGCAACAATCGCCCACCCACAAGAATCCTTGGAGACAAGCCATGCCGGCTGACTTTGCAGCTTACGACGCCCAACCGTGGAAATCCGCCTACGGTTCATCGATTGACGGCCAACTTCCCAAGGCCAGGTACCAGAACCTGGCCGAGCTCGTGCAGCAGGCCTGCACCCGCTTTGCCAACAAGAAGGCGTTCACGGCGGTGGTGCCCAACGGGATGAATGGAAGCCTCACGTACCAGCAGGTCGGTGAGCTTTCCGACGCGTTTGCCGTGTATCTGCGAGTCGTCTGTGGCCTCAAGGCAGGCGACCGCGTGGCGGTGCAGATGCCCAACGGGCTGGCCTACCCCGTGGTGGCCTTCGGCGTGTTCAAGGCCGGCTGTGTGCTGGTGAACACCAACCCCCTTTACACCCCCAGCGAGATGACGCACCAGTTCAAGGACTCGGGCGCCCGCGTGCTGGTGATCGTGGACATGTTCGCCGACAAGCTGGCGGAGGTGCTGCCCAAGACCGACATCGAGCGCGTTGTCCTGGTGGGTGTCTCGGAAATGTTCCCCTCCATTCCGAACCTGATCGTGCGCGGCGTGCAGAAGTTCTGGAGCAAGGTGCTGCCGCCCCTGCCCCGGCTGGCCAAACCTGTGGAGCGTTTCAGGGTGGCGCTGCGCGAAGGCGCTGCGCTCACCACGCCCGGCACAGTGCAGGCATGGAGCAAAGCCATTGCGCCGGGCGATATTGCAGCGTTGCAGTACACGGGCGGCACCACCGGCGTGAGCAAGGGGGCCATGCTGACGCATGCCAACCTGCTTGCCAACATCGACCAGGTGCTGGCGATGGGCAAGTCCCACATGGGGGAGGACGAATGCGTGCTGACGGCGCTGCCGCTGTACCACATCTTTGCGTTCACGGCCAATCTCCTGTGCTTCTTCGACATCGGCGGCCGCAACATCCTCGTCCCGAGTCCGCGTCCGGTGCAGAACCTGCAGCGGGCCATCGAGAACTACCCCATCACCTGGATCACGGGTGTCAACACGCTTTTTAACGCGGTCATGAACGAAGAGTGGTTCACGGCGTTCCCGCCCAAGCACCTCAAGGCCGCCATTGCTGGTGGCACCGCGCTGCATCATGCGGTGGCGGAGCGCTGGCAGCGCATCACCGGGACGCGCATCGCCGAGGGCTTCGGCCTGACGGAGTGCTCCCCTGTCGTGAGCTTCAACCCTCTAAGCGGCGTGGCCAAGCCGGACAGCATCGGCTTACCCGTCCCGGGAACCGAGGTGCGCCTGGTCGACGACGCTGGCGCCCCCGTGGCGCAAGGCGAGCCTGGCGAACTGATTGTTCGTGGCCCGCAGAACATGCTCGGCTATTGGAACAAGCCGGAAGAGACCGCGCTGGTGATCAAGGATGGCTGGCTCTACACGGGCGATGTGGCGGTCATGGATGCACAGGGCTACTTCAAGATCGTGGACCGCAAGAAGGACCTGGTGCTGCTTTCCGGCTTCAACGTGTACCCCAATGAGATTGAAGACGCCCTGGCCAAGATGAGCGCCATTCTGGAGGCGGCGGTGGTGGGCATTCCGGACGCCAAGACGGGCGAGGCGATCCGGGCCTATGTGGTCAGGAACCCGGACGTGCAAGGCGAGCTCACCAAGGAGGCGATCATCGCGCACTGCAAGACCTACCTGACTGATTACAAGATTCCCAAGTCCATCGTCTTCCGGGACGAACTGCCCAAGAGCCCGGTGGGCAAGATTCTGCGCAAGGACCTGAAGGTCGAAGTCAAGGCTGAATTCAACAATTAAGGGAGCCCCAAGCATGTTGACCGAACTCGAAACCAAGCTGCTGGGCGTGATGATGATGGTCATCATGCTCGGCATGGGCGCTTCTCTGACCTTCAGGGATTTTCTGATTGCCTTCAAGAAACCCAAGGGGGTGCTCGTTGGCATCCTCTGTCAGTACGGCATCATGCCTTTCCTGGGTTACGCCATCGCGGTGTCGCTGGGCTTGCCCCCGGCACTGGCTGTGGGCCTGATCCTGATGGGATGCATGCCCGGGGGAACCACCTCCAACATCTTCACCTACTTCAGCAAAGGTGCGCTGGCCCTGTCCATCATGATGACCAGCGTCTCCACCCTGGTTGCGGTGGCGGCTGTGCCGGCCCTGATCGCGTTCTACAGCAATGCTGCAGGCGTGACGGGTGAGTTCGCGATTCCGGCTGCGAACGTGGCGCAAGTGCTGGTCGTCCTCCTGGTCCCGACCATCATCGGCATGTTCCTTCGCAAGACCAATCCCAACGTTGGGGCGACCATCGAACTGATCGGCTCCTTGCTGGGGGTGTTCGTCATCCTGTTTCTGGTCGTTTCGTGGGTGCCGCGCAACTACCAGCTCCTGTTGTCGACGCCCTGGCCTGTGTTTTTTGCGGCCATCGGCCTGGGACTGATCGGCATGCTGCTGGGCTACTGGCTTGCGAGGCTGCTCAAGCAGGACAAGAACCGTTCGCGCACCATCAGCCTGGAGACGGGCATCCAGAACGGGCCGTTGGCCGTGCTCATCGTGACCCTGACTTTCAAGGACGAACTCCAGCAGCAGGTCTTGCTGATCCCCGTGCTCTACAGCCTCTTCATTGTCTTGACGAGTTCGGCCATCACGTACTGGTACCGCAAGACCGCCACCCGCGAGGCGCTGGCGCGCGATTCAGCCAAGGTTGAGGTCTAGGGCCGGGCGTCGCCAAACCCCTGCCGAGACCCTGGGCTGTACATGGGTAAGTGGCGCTGATATCCTTCGCTGGTGCCGCGGTCCTCCCCCGCGGCTGGCTTTGTCTTTACAAGGCCATTACACGGCGCTCATTGAGCGCCGTTTTTTATGTTCCTACAATCTCCTGCATGAAGAAGACACAAGTCGTGGTGGCAGGTGTGGTGGCCCTGGTCCTGGCCGGCGCGCTGGGCTGGTGGTGGACGCAGCGCGGTGGCAGCACCGACGTGCAGTACCGCAGCGGCAAGATCGAGCGCGGGCCGCTGCAGTCGGCGGTGTCGGCCAGCGGCGCGGTCAGCCCGGTGACGCAGGTGACGGTGGGCACCCAGGTGTCGGGCCAGATCAAGGACCTGTTCGTTGACTTCAACTCCGAGGTCAAGGCCGGCCAGCTGCTGGCCGTGATCGACCCCGAGACTTTTGAATACCGCGTGCGCTCGGCCCTGGCCGACGTGGACGCCGCCCGTGCCGTGGTGCTCACCGCCCAGGCCAATGTGATGGCCAGCCGCGCCCAGGTGTCGCGCGCGCAGACCGACCTGGCCGAGGCGCGCCGCACGCACGAGCGCAACCTGATGCTGGTCGGCAAGGGCTTCGTTGCGCAGAGCACGGCGGACCAGTCCGGCGCCCTGGTCAACACCAGCAACGAGTCGGTCAAGGCGGCCGAAGCCCAGCTGGGCGTGACCGATGCCCAGGTCAAGAGCGCGCAGGCCAGCGTGGCGCAGCGCGAGGCGGCGCTGGCGCAGGCCCGCATCGACCTGGCGCGCACACGCATCACCTCGCCGGTGAACGGTATCGTGATCAAGCGGGCCATCGAAAAGGGGCAGACCGTGGCGGCCAGCCTGCAGGCGCCCGAGCTGTTCATCATTGCGCGCAACCTGCGCGACATGCAGGTCGAGGCCAGCATCGACGAAGCCGACGTGGGGCGCATCCGCAACGGCCAGAAAGCCAGCTTCACGGTGGACGCCTTCCCGGGCCAGACCTTCGAAGGCGCGATTTCCCAGGTGCGCAAGGCCGCGCTCAATGTTTCGAACGTGGTGACCTATGTGGCCGTGGTGACCTTCTCCAATCCCGACGGTCGCCTGCTGCCGGGCATGACGGCCAATGTGCGCGTGGTGACCGACCTGCGCGAGAACGTGCTCAAGGTGCCCAATGCCGCGCTGCGGGTGCGCATTGCCGGGGTGGAGCCTGCGGCGGCTGCAGCGCCGGCTCCGGTGGACGCGGCCTCGGCCCCCGTTGCTGCACCTGCGGCACCTGCCGCCGCCGGCGCGGCCACCGCCATGACGGAGTTTCGCAACCGCCTGGTGCGCGAGCTGCAGCTGGACAGCGCCCAGACCGAGAAGGTGGACGCCATCTACGCCGGCGCGCGGCCGAAGTTCATCGCGCTGCGCGAGTTGCCCGAGGCTGATCGCACCAAGGCGCGCGAGCGTATCACCGCCGACATTCGCGCGCGCATCGCCGAGGTGCTGACGCCCGGGCAGAAGCAGCGCTACGCGGCGCTGCAGGCTGAAGTGGCGGGCCGCACCATCACGCGCGGACGCATCTACGTGCAGGGCTCCGACGGCAAGCCGAAGGCGCTGAACGTGCGCCTGGGCATCACCGACGGCAGCCAGACCGAACTGATCATGGGGCCCAACGCGCCCGAAGCGGCCGAACTGAAAGAGGGCGCCAGCGTGATCACCGGTGTCAGCGGCGCGGCGGGCGCGCCGGCGCGCCCGAACAGCGCCGTCGGTCCGCGCCTGATGTTCTAGATTTGGCTCTTTAGATATGGCTCTGATCGAAGCGCGCGGACTGGGCAAGACCTACACCATGGGCAACACCACGGTGCACGCGCTGCGCGAGGTGTCGCTGGACATCGCCGAGGGCGAGTTCGTGGCCATCATGGGCGCTTCCGGTTCGGGCAAGTCCACGCTGATGAACATCCTGGGTTGCCTGGACCAGCCCAGCAGCGGCCAGTACCACCTGGCCGGCGAGGCGGTGGAGAGCATGCTGCCTGAGCAGTTGGCGTCCATCCGCAACCGGCGCATCGGCTTTGTCTTCCAGCAGTTCAACCTGCTGCCGCGCACCAGCGCGCAGGAGAACGTGGAGCTGCCCATGGTCTATGCCGGCGTGAAGTCGGCCGAGCGTCGCGCGCGTGCGCTGGCCGCGCTGCAGACCGTGGGCCTGGGCGAGCGCTGGCAGCACACGCCCAGCGAACTCTCCGGCGGGCAGCAGCAGCGCGTGGCGATCGCGCGCGCGCTGGTGAATACCCCGCAGCTGATCCTGGCCGACGAGCCCACGGGCGCGCTGGACACGAAGACCAGCGAAGACATCATGCGCATCCTCTCGGACCTGAACGCCCGGGGCATGACGGTGGTGATCGTCACGCACGAGGCCGACATCGCCGCGTGGGCGCGCCGGCGCCTGGTCTTCCGCGACGGGCAGGTCGTGGAGGACGTGCGCCAGCCCGGGCATGCGGCTACCGCGCAGGAGGCCTTGGCATGAACTGGTTGGCCGCCTTCCGCACGGCCTGGCGCGCGCTGGCCGCCAATACGCTGCGCAGCATCCTGACCATGCTGGGCATCATCATCGGCGTGGGCGCGGTGATCACCATGATTGCCGTGGGCAGTGGCGCCACCGAGCGCGTGCAGGAACAGATGAAGGGCCTGGGCTCCAACGTGATGCTGGTGGTGCCGGGCAGCCTGAGTGCGGCCGGCGTGCGCCAGGCGGCGCAGACGCGCTCGCGCTTCACGGAGGAGGACGCCGAGGCCATTGCCATCGAGATCCCCGAAGTGCAGGCGGTGGCACCGTCCTCGCGCACCGCGGCGCAGGCGGTGGCACAGAACGCCAACTGGAACACCAACATCTTCGGCACCACCAATGCCTACCTGGAAGTGCGCGACTGGTCGCTGGAGAGCGGGCGCCTGTTCGAGGCGGCCGAGCAGTCGGGTTCGGCCAAGGTGGCCTGGGTGGGGCAGACGGTGGCGCGCGAGCTGTTCGGCGAGGACGACCCGATCGACCAGGTGATCCGCGTGCGCGGCGTGCCCTTCACGGTGGTGGGCGTGCTGGCGCGCAAGGGCCAGAACAGCATGGGGCAGGACCAGGACGACGTGGTGATCATGCCCATGTCCACCTTCCGCAACCGCATCTGGAACGCCGGCGGCAACGTCAAGCGCATCTGGACCATCCACGTGAAGGTGCGCGAAGGCCAGAGCATGAAGCTGGCCGAGGAGAGCGTGCGCGAGCTGCTGCGCCAGCGCCTGAAGGTGCCGCCCGGTGGCGACGACACCTTCAGCGTGCGCAACCTCTCCGAGATCCTGGCGGCGCAGGAGGAGGCCAGCCGCATCATGACGCTGCTGCTGGCAGCGGTGGCCGGCATCAGCCTGATCATCGGCGGCATCGGCATCATGAACATCATGCTGGTCAGCGTGACCGAGCGCACGCGCGAGATCGGCCTGCGCATGGCGGTGGGCGCGCGCCCCAAGGACATCCTGGCGCAGTTCCTGATCGAGGCGGTGACGCTCTCGCTCTTCGGCGGCGCGCTGGGCGTGCTGCTGGGCGGGCTGGCGACTTGGGGCGTGGGCGTGCTGGCCGGCTGGAACGTGAACATGTCGCTCGGCGCCATTGCGCTGGCCGTGGGTTTCTCGGCCCTGGTGGGCGTGTTCTTCGGCTTCTACCCGGCACGGCGCGCCTCGCGCCTGCTGCCGATCCAGGCGCTGCGCTACGAGTAGCGCCGGACAGGACCCCACGGCCCGGAGACATATTGATACACGGGTCGTCGCTGGAGTGGGCAGAATGGCCCTTCGGCAGAAGCAGAAAGAGGAGCTCAGATGCCCAGGTTCAGACCCACCGGCTGCGGATTCGAACAGTCCATGCAGCGAGTGCAGCGCGTGGAAGATTTTCGCCAGCTGCTCGACGTCATCTCTTCCTATGTGGGCCGCAAGGTTAACCCCGAGGAAGTGAAGATGGATCCCTATGGCTTTGACCCGCGCAACCGATGGGACACCTGGGCGGTGATCCTGGTGGACGTGGGCCCGGTGGGGTTTGCCAACGCCTGCCTGGACCCGAATTTCAGCCCCGAGCAGAGCCAGTTCTCCGGGCTCGCGTCCTTGTAGCTAGCCTGGCCCGTCCGGGCATTCGGCCAGCCCGCCGTTGACGCGGTCGCGGTCAGCGGCAGAAACGGCGGATATCGTTCGCGGCGGTTTGGCGTTCAAGGTCGCCGATTTGTCCGCCGTTGGTCAGCCTCACCGAGCCGTTGAGGATATCCTGGGCGAGATTGCATTTCGAGGCAGCGCTTCCGTCGTCCTTGCCACCTGAGAGGGAGGGCTTGCGCACTGCTGCCGCATTGCCGGTCTGTGTATTTCGAAGGTGCTCGTCAGCCTCCCGGTCATTCTGGCGCTCCTTGAACTGTCGGTCTTGTTCCTGCCAGTATTCCCGCGACGCCTTCGTCTCATGCGCCGATGGGGTGTGGGTCTTGATCTTGACTTCGGCGGCCTGGGCCCGCTCCGCATCCTCTTTGTTCTGGCTGTAGTGCGTGCGCCCTTTGGCATCAACCCATTTGTAAATTTCCGCGTGGCTGGCGGTCGCCGCCCACAGCAGTGCCAGGCTGATCGCCGAAAGGCAGGGGTTCCGTCTGGTGCTTCGCATGGAATTAGTGCTCCCGTCGCTACCTCGCAATGAACGCAGAGGTAGGTTCATTTAGCCAAAGGCGTCAGCGTACCGCATTCGGGGCCACGGCTGCCGGACAGCCTGGAACTGTTGGCTGCGCGGGGGGCGGGCGATAATCCCACGACTTTCCTGGAGCCCAAGTGGACATCACCCTGCTGATCAAGGCCGCCCTCATGGGCATTGTCGAAGGCCTGACCGAATTTCTCCCCATTTCCAGCACCGGCCACCTGATCCTGGCCGGTTCTCTGCTGGGCTTCGATGACGAGAAGGCCAAGGTCTTCGACATCGCCATCCAGACCGGCGCCATCTTCGCGGTGATCCTGGTCTATTGGCAGAAGCTGCGCGCCACGGTGGTGGCCCTGCCCACCAGCCGGCAGGCGCAGCAGTTCACGCTCAATGTGCTGATCGCCTTCGTGCCGGCCGTGCTGCTGGGCCTCTTGTTTGGCAAGGCCATCAAGGCGCATCTGTTCACGGCCGAGGTGGTGGCGACGACCTTCATCATCGGCGGCTTCATCATCCTCTGGGCCGAGCGGCGCCAGGCGCGTGCCGAGACGGCGCCCCGCATCCTCGATGTGGACCAGATGGGCTGGCAGGACGCCGTCAAGGTGGGGCTGGTGCAGTGCCTGGCCATGATCCCGGGCACCAGCCGCAGCGGCGCCACCATCATCGGCGGCATGCTGCTGGGCCTGTCGCGCAAGGCGGCGACCGACTTCTCCTTCTACCTGGCCATCCCCACCCTGATCGGCGCCGGCGCCTACAGCCTCTACAAGGAACGCGCGCTGCTCTCGATGGCCGACCTGCCCATGTTCGGCGTGGGCCTGCTATTCTCCTTCATCAGCGCCTGGCTGTGCGTGCGCTGGCTGCTGCGTTTCATCTCCACGCACAGTTTCGTCGGCTTTGCCTGGTACCGCATCGTCTTCGGCATCGTGGTGCTGGCCACGGCCTGGAGTGGTGCGGTGAAGTGGAGCGCCTGAACCCGGGCGCTGGTGCAAAAGGCCGCAGTCGCGGCCTTTTTTACGCGCTTTGGTTCTTGAGTTCGCGCACGCGCTGCAGGTTGAGCAGCGCGGCCTCGATGGCCGCGGCCGTGGTCATGGGCTGCTCCATGGGGAAAAGGTGCGAGCCGTCGAGCATGGTGATGCGGCCCTTGGTGACCTTCTCGGTCATGGCCATGCCGACCTGTTTCATCTCCACCGAATGGCGCCCGCCAATGAAAGCGGCCGGGCACTTGAGCGGGTAACGCTTGAGCAGGTTGTCCAAGTGGTGGGGGATGGTGTTGTAGATGGCGGTCTCGACCTCACGTGTGAAGCTCAGCACGCGTTTGCCATCCTCGTCGTGCATGCCGTGTTCCACGTAGTCGCGCAGCACCCGCTCGTCCCAGTGGGCGAAGGCCCTCTTGTGGCGCAGGTGCTCGAAGGCGGTGTCGGCGTCGGGCCAGCTGTTGCGGCGCGCCTTGCTGATGGCGCCGGGTGAAACCGCGCCGATGAGCTGCGTGCGTTTGGCCACGTTCACGCTGGTGGCGCGCCAGCCGCCCAGGATGGGCGAGTCGATCAGCAGCACGCCGCAGGCCAGCTCCGGGTGGCGCGCGGCCGCCATCAGGCTGAGGAAACCGCCCAGCGAGTGGCCGACCAGGAAGGCAGGCTCGCCGCTCTTGTCTACTTCGGCGGCTGTGAAATCGGCCAGCTGCTGCACCAGGTGCGGCCAGTTGCTGGTGACGGGGTAACGCTCGTCGTGGCCGAATTTGTCGATGGCCTTGACCCTGAAGCCGCGCCGGCGCAGTTCGGCAAACAGCACGCGGTATGTGCTGGCGGGGAAGCTGTTGGCGTGGGAAAAGACGATGGGGGGCAGGTGGGAATTCATGAGAGGCTGGCGCGGACAGTGGGCATCTGCCTGATCAGTTCAGGCAAGGCAGACTGGACGGTTTCCCAGACCACGTCCAGATTGGTTTCGAAGTAGCCATGGGCGATGCGGTTGCGCATACCTTTCATGCTGCGCCAGGGGATCTGGGGATGGCTGTTGGCAAACGTCTCGTGGTCCTTGAGGATGCGTGTGGCTTCTTCGCCAATGAGGATGAGGTTCAGGATGACGGCCTGCTGGGTCCGCTTGTCTTCGAGGAAGCCTTCCCTGTCCAGACCTTCGACGTAGGTGCAGGCCAGCCGGGCGGCTTCCTGCATATGATCCAGATAGTCCGTTAGCCGGGCCGGCGTCATACGGGGAGGGCTTCGGCCAGCACCTGGTCGCGGAACTTGGCAGGCAGATCGCCAGGGGTCAGCAGATCGACCTGCACACCCAGCAACTCTTCCAGCTCCACCTGCAGGCCACCCAAGTCGAAGAGTGTCGTGCCGGGGAGGGGGTCGACCAGCAGATCCAGATCGCTGCCGTCGGTGTCACGGCCATGCACGACCGAACCGAACACGCGCAGATTGGCCGCCCGGTAGCGACGTGTCGCTTCCCGGACGGCAAGGCGTTTGTGTTCCAGCAGGACCGAGGGTTTCATGATGCCGCAATGGTAGCGGATACCGGTTGCTTCAGGGGGTGTTACGCCGGGCAACTTGCTTTAGCTGGTAAAGCGCGTCCAGCGCATCACGCGGGCTGAGCGCGTCGGGATCGATCTCGGCCAGTCTGGCTTCCACCGCGCTGGGGGTTGTGGCTTCGATTAGCGGCGGCGGCGCGAACAGGTCCACTTGACTCTGCGACTCCGAGGCGCTGGTCTCCAGCGCCTCCAGCGCATGGCGCGCGTGGTTCACCACGGCCGTGGGCATGCCGGCCAGGCGCGCGACCTGGATGCCGTAGCTGCGGCTGGCCGGGCCTTGCTGGATCTCGTGCAGGAAGACGATGTCGTGGCCCGACTCGGTGGCACTCACGTGCACGTTGATGGCGGCGTGGTGTTTGGCCGGGAACTCGGTGAGCTCGAAGTAGTGCGTGGCGAAGAGCGTGTAAGCCTGGGTCTTGTCGTGCAACTGGGTGGCAATGGCCCCGGCCAGGGCCAGGCCGTCGAAGGTGGAGGTGCCGCGGCCGATCTCGTCCATCAGCACCAGCGACTGCGGCGTGGCGGCGTGCAGGATCTGCGCGGCCTCGGTCATCTCCAGCATGAAGGTGGACTGGGCGTTGGCCAGGTCGTCGGCGGCGCCGATGCGGGTGTGGATGGCGTCGATGGGCCCGAGGCGGCAGGCGCTGGCCGGCACGTAGCTGCCCATGGAGGCCAGCAGCACGATGAGCGCGACCTGGCGCATGTAGGTGGATTTACCGCCCATGTTCGGGCCGGTGATGATCTGCATGCGCTGCTTCGGCCCCAGGCGCGTGTCGTTGGCGATGAAGGCGCCGGAACTTGTCTCGGCCAGGCGGGCCTGCACCACGGGGTGGCGGCCCTGGCTGATCTCTATACAGGGTTCGTTCGCAAACGTGGGTGCGCACCACTCCAGCGTGAGCGAGCGTTCGGTCAGGGTGCAGAGCACGTCCAGCGTGGCCAGGGCGCGGGCGGTGCGCGTGAGGGCGGGGATGTGCGGCGCCAGCTGGTCCAGCAACTGTTCGTACAACCACTTCTCGCGCGCCAGCGCGCGTTCCTGGGCGCTGAGAGCCTTGTCCTCGAAGGCTTTCAGCTCGGGCGTGATGAAACGCTCGGCGTTCTTCAGGGTCTGACGGCGGCGGTAGTCCTCGGGCACGCGGTCCAGGTTGCTGCTGGTGATCTCGATGTAGAAACCGTGCACCTTGTTGAACTGCACGCGCAGGTTGCTGATGCCGGTGCGAACCCGTTCGCGCGTTTCCAGCTCCAGCAGGAAACCGTCGCAGTTGTTCTGGATGGCGCGCAGCTCATCCAGCTCGGTGTCCAGACCGTCGTTGATGACACCGCCGTCGCGCACCAGGGCGGCCGGCTCGGGCAGTATGGAGCGGGCCAGCAGTTCGGCGCAGCCGGCGGGCGGTAGCAACTGCTCGGCCACCTGGGCCAGCAGGCCGGTCTGGCCTTGCAGCACCGGCGAAAGTTGCTCTGTTTTTTGTAGCGTCTGCTGCAGCGCCACGAGTTCGCGCGGGCGTACCTGGCGCAGGGCGATGCGCGCGGTGATGCGCTCAACGTCGCTGCAGCCCTTGAGCTGCTCGCGCAGTTTGGGCCAGGGGCCGGCGCGCAGGGGCGTGATGGCGTCCAGCCGGGCCTTCGCCTGGGTGCGGTCGCGCGCGGGCTCCAGCAGCCAGCTTTTGAGCAGGCGGCTGCCCATGCCGGTCATGCAGGTGTCGAGCAGGGAGAAGAGTGTGGGGCTGTCTTCGCCGCGCAGGGTCTGCACCAGCTCCAGGTTGCGGCGCGTGGTCTGCGGCAGGTCGATCAGCTGGTCATTGCGCTGCACACGTACGTTGTGCACGTGGGTGAGTGCGCGGCCCTGGGTGTGCTCGGCATAGGCCAGCAGCGCGGCAGCGGCGGCGTGGGCCTGGGGCAGTTCCTGCGCGCCCCAGCTGGCCAGGCTGGCGGCCTTGAGCTGTTCCAGCAACTTGTTCTGGCCCAGGGCGCTGTCGAACTGCCATTCGGGGCGCAGGGCCAGGGCCGTGCCGCTGGCCTGCTTGAGCGCCTGCAGTCGCTGCTCGAAGGCCGGTGTGCAGCCGGCGCTGTAGATCAGCTCGCCCGGGGCGATGCGCGCCAGCCATTCGGGCAGCTCGTCGGGGCTGCACTCGGCCAGGTTCACTTCGCCCTGGGTGACGCTGAGCCAGGCCAGGCCCAGGCTGTTGCGCGGGCCCTGGTGCACGGCCAGCAGCAGGGATTCGCTCTTGTCACTGAGCAGGGCGGAATCCGTGAGGGTGCCGGGGGTGACGACGCGCACCACCTTGCGCTCCACCGGGCCCTTGGCCGTGGCCACATCACCCACCTGCTCGCAGATGGCCACCGATTCGCCCAGCTTGATGAGGCGCGCCAGGTAGGCCTCGACCGAATGGAAGGGCACACCGGCCATGACCACGGGCTGCCCGCCGGACTGGCCGCGCTGGGTGAGGGTGATGTCGAGCAGGCGCGCAGCCTTCTCGGCATCGGCGTAGAACAGTTCGTAGAAGTCACCCATGCGGTAGAACAGCAGGGTCTGCGGGTACCCGGCCTTGAGGCCAAGGTACTGCTGCATCATGGGGGTGTGGAGGGCGGCCGGGTCTGACATCCGGGCGAGTCTATCAATACCCGCGGTCGCGCCGCGTGCGCCACACCGGCAAGGTCAGGGCGGCGCGAGAAAGCTACACTGTGACCGCACGAACGGGGCAGGTGTTCATTCACATACGGCTGGGGGTTCCATGGGCTTGAGACTCAAATTCAATCTGGTGCTGGTGGCCGTCTTCCTGGTCGGCTTTGCCGCAGCCGGGTTGATATCCCGCGAGTTGCTGCTGGACAACGCCCGCGATGAGGTGGTGCGCAGCGCACGCCTCATGATGGAGACGGCCCATGCCGCCCGGTCCTACACGGTCGAGCAGATCAAGCCGCTGCTCGATCCCCGGCTGGAGGAGGTTTTCATGCCGCAGGCCGTGTCCTTCTATGCCGCGACGGAGATTCTGTCGGCGGTGCAGAAGAAGCATCCGGGCTTTGGTTACAAGGAAGCCACGCTGAACCCCACCAACCCGCGCGACCGCGTGACCGACTGGGAGGCCGACATCGTGCAGCGGTTCCGGCAGGACAGCGGGACCAAAGAGCTGGTTTCGGAGCGCAGCGGCGCGACCGGCCGCATTCTCTACATCGCCAAGCCCATCCAGATCACGAATGCCGCCTGTCTGAGTTGCCACAGCGTTCCCTCGGCCGCGCCGGCCAGCATGCTCAAGATCTACGGCGAGGCCAACGGCTTTGGTTGGAAGCACAACGAGATCGTGGGCGCGCAGGTGGTGACCGTGCCCATGGAGTTGTCGATGCAGAACGCCGAGCGGGCCCTGAAGACCTTCCTGATCTCGCTGGCGGGCGTGTTCCTGCTGGTTTTCGTGGTGCTCAACCTCATGCTGAGCTGGCTGATCGTGCGGCCGATCCGCAAGATGTCGCTGGCGGCTGACCAGGTCAGCACGGGCGACTTTGACGTGCCCGAGTTTGCCGAGGGCGGACGCGACGAGATGGCGGTGCTGGGCGGTGCCTTCAACCGCATGCGCCGCAGCCTGGACAAGGCCATGCAGATGATCGACCGGGGCGATTGACGATCGGCATGCGCACATGACTGAGCCTGTGAGTTCCGGGGACGTGGCGGCGCTGGAGCCCGGCCAGGCCATCCACGAATACCGCATCGACAAGGTCCTGGGCGGTGGCGGCTTCGGCATCACTTACCTGGCGCAGGACGTGAACCTGCAACTGCAGGTGGCCATCAAGGAGTATTTCCCGGCCGATGTGGCGGTGCGCGGTGAGGACCGCACCGTGCGGGTGCGCTCGGAGGAAAACAGCGAGCGCTTTAACTGGGGCCTGGACCGCTTCGTGGACGAGGCCCGCGCCCTGGCTTCCTTCCGCCATCCCAACATCGTGCGGGTGCTGCGCTACTTCAAGGAGAACGGCACCGCCTACATCGTCATGGACTATGAGTCCGGCGATCCGCTGAAGCACTGGGTGGCGCGCCAGACCGGCCTGGACCAGGCGGCGCTGCTGCAGCTGGTCTATCCCCTGCTCGACGGACTGGAGGCGGTGCACAAGCTGAACTTCCTGCACCGTGACATCAAGCCGGACAACATCTACATCCGCGCCGATGGCAGCCCGGTGCTGCTGGACTTCGGGGCCGCGCGCCGTGTCAGCAAGGACCACGACATGACCAATATCGTGACTCCGGGCTACGCCCCCTTCGAGCAGTACCACAGCCGGGGCAACCAGGGGCCCTGGACCGATCTGTACTCGCTGGGCGCGGTCATGTACTGGATGACCACCGGGCACAAGCCGCTGGAGGCCGCTGCGCGCGTGCGCGACGACACCATGCCCAAGGCCGTGGACCTGGCCAGCCGCGGGGCTTTCGGCCACGACCTGCTGCAGGCCATCGACTGGGCGCTGCAGCCCCACGAGAAGGACCGTCCGCAGAACGTGGCGGCGCTGCGCGAGGTGCTGCGCAGTACGGAGCACGTCCGTACCGAGCTGCGCACGCAACTCATGACCGAGGTGAAGACGCAGCTCAACACCGAGGTGATGGACGCCGGGCGGGCTGCGGCCTTCTCGCGCCCGGGGGATGGGGAGGACGCGCTGCGCAAGAACGTGATGGGTACCATCATGTTCCTGGACTTGGTGGCCTATTCGACGCGCAGCGTGGACCAGCAGGTGGCGCTCAAGACCCGGTTCAACGAGCTCGTGAGCAAGGCCATCGAGGGCGTGGACGCCGCCTCGCGCATCATGCTGGACACGGGCGACGGCGCGGCCATCTGTTTCCTGGGCGACCCGGAGGAGGCGCTGCAGTCGGCGCAGCTGCTGCGCGACCTGCTGCGCCAGCAGCACAACGAGAAGCTGTCCATGCGCGTGGGACTGCACCTGGGGCCGCTGCGCCTGCTCAAGGACATCAACGACCGCATCAACGTGGTGGGCGACGGCATCAACGTGGCCCAGCGCATCATGGATTTCTCCAGCGCGAACCAGATCATGGTCTCGCGCGCGTACTACGACGTGATCTCGCGCATCAGCGACGGCGCCGACGAGCTGTTCGAGTTCCTCGGCGAGCGCCATGACAAGCATCAGCGCGCGCACGAGGTCTACCGCCTGCTGGACCAGCGCGGCGTGCGCCTGACACCCGCCAGGGATGACGCCACCACGCTGCGGATGGCCGACGTGCAGACCATTGGCGCCGAGGAGGTGCAGGTCATCGAGGTCGAGCTGACCCGCGCCATCGGCCCGCTGGCGCATGTGCTGGTGAAGAAGAGCGTCTCTCGTGCCGCCGACGCCCAGGGGCTGCGCGAGCTGCTGTCGGTTTCCATCCAGGACGCCGTGGTGCGCGAGGCTTTTCTGCACCCGAAGAGCGGCCGCTCGGGCCTCACGACGCCCCTGGGGCCTTCCAGCCGAAGCGCCAGCGCCTTGCGCAGCCGGCCGCTGAGCCAGCCCCTGTCCCGCCCGATGTCCAGTCCTGTGCCGGGTGCCAGCGGGCGCAGCGCCACGCGCACCAGCACCAGCACCAGCGGGGTGTCCAACTTCGAGCCGGAACAACTCGAACCGATCGAACGCGCGCTGAGCCAGCACATCGGCCCCCTGGCCCGAACCCTGGTGCGCCGCGAGGCGAGCCGGCAGACCGATTGGGGCGAACTGCTGCAGGCCCTGGCCGGCCAGATCGACAAGCCCGAGGACCGGGCCCGCTTTCTGGCTGTCGCGCGCAAGGCCGGCGGGCATTGAGGACGGGCGGGCGCACCACGCCCGCACAGGCCTTCAGCCCGCCACGCCGCGGCGCATCCAGATCGCGTCTTCCTGCTCCAGTTCCTCGAGCCGGCCCTCGATGTCGGCGATCGAATGCGTCAGCTCGGGCAGCATCACATCCTGCAGGGCCCGGGCGCGGCGTACCGAGCGCTGGTATTCGAGCGACAGGCGTTCCAGGTTGCCCGAGACGGCTGCCAGTTCGGCGGCCCGCGCCAGCACCTGGGCAAAGGCCTGCTGGCAGGCCCGTGCCTCGGGCGAGGGCTGGACGGCCTCGGGCGCGGCCGCCGTGCCGGCCAGCCACGTGGCCTCCTGCAGCCGGACGCCCATCAGCGAGTGCGCAGCGATGCGCAGTTGGGCCCCGGCGAGGTCGGCCGGCGGATGCACCTGCAGGCCCTGCAGGCCGTGGCGGGCCACGGCGCCCTGCAGGGCGGCCAGGGCGCTGGCATGCACCGCCTGGAAGTCGCGCTGCAGCCGGCCGTAGCGCTCCAGTTCGCGCAGGATTTCGCCGGCCAGCAGCAGGCATTTTTCGTCGAGGAAGACATGGCCCTCGTGCATGGCACGGCGCTCGTCCTTCAGTTCGATGACGGCGCTGCGGGTCGGGCTGACGTCGCTCATGCCCGGCCTTCGATGTGCCGGGCGATCTGCGCATCGCTCAGGCGCGTGAGCTCGCTGACGGGCAACCCGGCCAGCAGGGCCCAGCCCAGCGCCATGCTCTGCTCCAATGAGCGCGCCTCGTTCTGGCTGGCCAGCGTCTGCTCGAAGCCGCTGCCGAAGCGCAGGTAGCGGCGGTCGGTCTCGGCCAGGCCTTCCTCGCCCACCACGCTGGCCAGCACGCGGGCCTGCGCCGCGCGCGCGCAGGCCGCATACAGCTGGCTGGCCAGGGCCGGGTGGTCGGGGTCGGTGTACTTGCCACCGATGCCGTCCTTCATCAGGCGCGACAGGCTGGGCAGCACGTTGATGGGCGGGTAGATGCCGCGCCGGTCGAGGTCACGCGAGAGCACGATCTGGCCTTCGGTGATGTAGCCGGTGAGGTCGGGGATGGGGTGGCTGATGTCGTCGGCCGGCATGGTCAGGATCGACAGCTGCGTCAGCGTGCCGGGCGCGCCGCGCAGGCAGCCGGCGCGTTCGAACAGCGTGGCCAGGTCCGAGTACATGTAGCCGGGGAAGCCCTTGCGGCTGGGAATCTCGCCCTTGCTCGACGATACCTCGCGCAGCGCTTCGCAGTAGTTGGTCATGTCCGTCATGATCACCAGCACGTGCAGGCCTTGCTTGAAAGCCAGGTACTCGGCCGCGCTGAGGGCGAAGCGCGGCGTCAGCAGCCGCTGGGTGCTGGAGTCACTGGCCAGGTTGAGGAACAGCGCGGTGCGCTCCAGCGCGCCACTCTGCTCCAGGCTGCGGCGGAAGTATTCGGCGCTGTCGTGGGGCACGCCGATGCCGGCGAAGACGATGACGAAGTCCTCATCACCCTGGCGCAGACGCGCGTGGTTGGCGATCTCGACCGCCAGCCGGTCGTGCGGCAGCCCGCCGCCCGAGAACAGCGGCAGCTTCTGGCCGCGCACCAGGCTGTTCATCAGGTCCAGGGTGCTGATGCCGGTCTCGATGAAGTCGCGCGGCAGCGCGCGCGCCACCGGGTTGATGGGCAGGCCGTCGATGGGAACCTGGTGGTGCGCGGCCACCGGGGGGCCGCCGTCGATGACCTGGCCGACGCCGTTGAAGACGCGCCCGAGGATGCCCGGGCCCAGGCCGAAGGTCAGCGGCTTGCCCTGGAAGCGCACCACCGTGCCTTCGAGGGTGAGGCCAGCGGTCGATTCGAGCACCTCGATGGTCATGAACTCCTCGTCGATGGCGGCGATGCGCCCGAGCCGGGCGCGGCCGTCGGGTCCGCGTACTTCCACCGCGTCGGACAGGCCGACGTCGAGCGTGCGGCGCAGGAAGAGCAGCGGGCCTTCGAGCCGTGTGGCGGCGCCTTCAACCGTGAGTTGCATCGCGGGCTTCCTGGTTGGGGGTCAACTGCGCGAATTCGCGCTCCATGCGCGCCTGCAGTTCCGCGAAGCGGGGCAACTCGTGGTCGGCGATCTCCTCGCCCATGCGCTGCAGCGGGCGCAGGCAGGCCAGCGCGCTGATCCGCTCGGGCTCGACGCCGGCGGCCTGGGCGGCCTGGGCCAGGTCGATGAAACGGCCCAGCAGGCGCATCATCGCGCCCTGGCGCGCCGGGCTGCAGACGCGGTCGATCTCCGAGAAGGCCGACTGCCGCAGGAAGGCTTCGTTCAGCAGGTCGGCGCACAGCAGCGTGAGCTGCTGGCGCGCGGGCATCGCATCCTTGCCGATGATGCGCGCCATGCGTTCGAGCTGCGCCTGCTCGTCGAGCAGGGTGAGGAAGCGCTGGCGCAGCGCCAGCCATTGGCCGTTGCCCTGCGCCGTCCACCAGGGCGCAAATTCGCGCGCGTCTTCCGCATACGACTGCAGCGGGTGGATGGCGGGATAGAAGCGCGCCTGCGCGCGCTTGACGTCGAGCGCCCAGAATGCGCGCACGTAGCGTTTGGTGTGGCTGGTCACGGGCTCGGAGAAGTCGCCCGAGGGCGGGCTGATGGCGCCCATCACGGTGACCGAGCCGGTGCCGCCGCCGAGGGTTTCGGCCAGCGCGGCCCGCTCGTAGAAATCGGCCAGCCGGCCCGAGAGGTAGGCCGGGTAGCCGCCTTCGCCCGGCAGTTCGCCGAAGCGGCCCGAGACCTCGCGCAGCGCCTCCGCCCAGCGGCTGGTGGAGTCGGCCATCAGGGCCACGTGCAGGCCCTGGTCGCGGAAGTACTCGGCGACGGTGATGGCGCAGTAGATGCTGGCCTCGCGCGCCGCCACCGGCATGTTCGAGGTGTTGGCGATGATCACCGTGCGCTCCATCAGCGGGCGCCCGGTGCGCGGGTCGGTCAGGGTGGGGAATTCGTCGAGCACGCCGGCCATCTCGTTGCCGCGTTCGCCGCAGCCGAGATAGACGATGACATCGGCATTGCAGCCCTTGGCCAGCGACTCCAGCAACACTGTCTTGCCGGTGCCGAAGCCGCCCGGGATGGCGGCCTTGCCGCCCTGCGCCACCGGGAACAGGCTGTCGATGATGCGCTGGCCGGTGACCAGCGGCGCGGTCGACGGCACGCGCCGCAGCACCGGCCGGGGCGTGCGCACGGGCCAGGCGTGGCTCATGGCCAGTTCGCGCAGGCGGCCGTCGCCCTGGCGCACCACGCACACGGTGGCCGTGTCGGTGTAGTCGCCCGGCGCCACCACTGAATCGACAATGCCGCTGACATCGGGCGGCGCCAGGCAGAGCTGCGCACGGCCCGCTGCGGCTTGCGCCTGCCCGATCACGGCCCCCGGCGCCAGCAGCGCGCCGGGCTGGATGCGCGGCTGGAAATGCAGCAGCTCACTGGACGCGCTGCGCATGCCCGGCTGCACCCAGGCCGAGTCGGTGCCCGACAGCGGCCGCAGCAAGCCGTCAAAGATGTGACCCAGCAGGCCCGGGCCGACACGAATGGCCAGCGGCTGACCGTCGCCGTGCACCTCGGTGCCCGGACGCAGGCCGGTGGTGTCCTCGTAGACCTGTACCACGATCTGCTCGCCGTGGATGCGCACCACTTCGCCCAGCAGCGACTGCGGCCCCACGCGCACCGACTCGCGCAGTGCGAAGGGGCCCTGCTTGGTGGCATGCAGCACCGGGCCGGCGATCCATGTGACGACGGCGCGGCTCATGACGGTGCTTCCAACAGGCGCAGCAGGCGCGCCTCCAGCTCGGTGCGCTCGGCCAGCAGGCCGTCGAGCGTGCCGTCGATGACGTTGCCACCGGCATGCACCTTGAGGCCGGCGCTGATGCGCGCATCGGGCTCGAACAGCGGCGCTGCGGGCGAACCTGCGGCCAGCAACTGCTGCGCCAGCGCCTGCTGCTCGGCGGCGGGCCAGTCGGGTGCATGCAGGATGCGCCAGGCGACAGCGGGCATGTGCGCGCGCGCTGCAGCCAGTACGCGCGCGACCCAGGCCGCGCGCGAGGCCGGCTCGCGCCAGCGTGTCTGCAATTCGCCCGGCAGCTGTTCCCAGGCAAGCCGCAGCAGGGCGGCGCTGCGCTGCTGCTCAGACAGGCGGCGCTGCGTGGCCAGTCGCGCCTGCGCGGCGGCCAGTCGGTCCTTGGACAGGCGGCGCTGCTCGGTGTAGGCCTGGCGCATGCGCGCGCGGGCCTGTGCCTGCGCCTGCACGCGCAGGGTCGCGGCCTGGCTGCGCGCGGCGTCGAGGATCTGAGTGCTCTGGCGGGCGCGGTCCGACTCGACCAGTTCGAGCAGGGCACGTGCCGGCGGTGCGATGTCCGCCGCGTCGGCGGCGTCGCCGGCGTGCTGCGGGCGCGATGGGGTGCTCATGCCTCAAGCCCCAGCTGGGCGCGCAGCCGTGTGGCCAGATCGGGCAGCGGCGTCTGGCCCTGCAGGTCGGGCACGACCAGCACCAGCGGCGCCAGCGCGGCCAGCGCCGCACCCAGCACCGACCCTGCGATGCGCCCCGCCACGCTAGCCGACAGCAGCACCAGGGGCGCCTCGGCGCAGGCCCGGGTGAGTGCGGCCGTCTCTTCGCCGGCGCGCGGCGTGCGCACCCGCGCGCCGGCCAGGCGGTAGCCGGCGGCGCTGACCTCGTCGCCCAGATAGATCGGCAGCTTCGATTCGGCCATGCCCTGCCTTCAGCCGAGCCGGTTGAGCATCAGGATCGACACGATCAGGCCGTAGATCGCAATGCCTTCGGCCAGGCCGATGAAGATCAGCAGGCGGCCGAACAGCTCGGGCTTCTCGGCCAGCGCGCCGACGGCGGCGGTGCCGACCTTGGCCACGGCGAAACCCGCGCCCAGCGAGGACAGGCCAGTGGCCAGTGCGGCCCCGATGAAGACCCAGCTGCTGTCGATGCCGGTGCTGCGGGCGGTGGCGGCGGCTACCTCGCTGGCGGCGTGCGCTTCGGGCGCCCACAGCAGCAGTGCGGTCGAGACCAGCCCCAGCACGAAGGTCAAGGCCATCATCGCAAGCGGAATGCCAAACGGTTTTTTCATCTAGATCTCCTGGTAAGTGAACGGTGGCGGGGGCAGCGGCTTGAAGGCGCGACCCTGCCCCTGCATGAAGCGGGTGAAGAATTCGAACAGCACGAGCCGTGTGGTCTGGATCGACACCACCATCGCCTCCAGCACGATCACCACCACGTTGCCCAGCACCAGCACCAGTGCCTTGAGCAGCAGGGGGTCGGCCGCGTCCATGAGCGCGACGATGGCCGATGAGAGGCCGGCGTGGGCCAGCGCGAAGGCGCCCACGCGGGCGAAGGACAGGGTGTTGATCAGGATCTGCAGCGTCTTCTCGACCAGTTCGCCCAGCGCACCCAGGGCGGCTGTCAGGCGCCCGCCCAGCACGGCATGGCCGAGGCAGAAGTACAGCGCCGCCACCGCGGCCACCGTCAGGCTCACGGGGTGGAAGAAGGCGCCCAGCAGACCGAGGTAGACGACGACCAGTGCGGCGTCGGTCAGCAGCCAGCGGCGCAGCGCGCCGCGCCACCAGGCCGCGAGGGCATCCAGCCCGAGGCCCAGCGTCAGCAGCACGGCGCCGCCCAGCAGCGGCGCCAGCAGCACCGCCAGCGGATCATCCAGCGGGTGCAGCCACAGCGCCGGCAGCAGGCCGTGTAGGCCGAAGACGCTGCCGAAGAGCAGCCCAAAGACGCTGGCAGACAGGCCGCCCACCATCAGCAGCCGGGCGATGGGATAGCGCTTCTGGTACCACCAGCCCAGGGCCGCCAGCAGCAGCCCCTGGCCGACATCGCCGAACATGAAGCCGAACATCAGCGGCACCACGATCGCCAGCAGCGGCGTCGGGTCGGCCTCGCTGGCCGAAGGCATGCCCAGCGCGCGGCTGAAGATCTCGAAAGGGCGTGACCAGGGCGGATTGCTCAGCAGCAGGGGCGCGCTGACGCCCACGGGCGGCGGCGGGTGATGCAGCAGCGCGCGCGCCGCACTGGCATGCACAGCCTGCGCCAGCGTGTCGCCCTGGGCGTCGCTGGTCCAGCCGGTGATCCAGCAGAACAGCCGGCCGGCTTCGAGCGCCTGCACGTTGTGCATCAGCCATTGCAGACGATGGACGTCCCCCAGCGCCTGCGCCAGCGCGTGGCGCTGGGTGCAGGCATCGAGCGCCGTCGTCATCTGCGCCTGCTCGGCGTCCAGCGCCAGCAGGCGATCCGAGGCATGGCTGCGGTTGGCGTTCGCATCCGACTGCAGCCAGCGCGGCACGGCGTGGCGGCTGCCCTTGAGCGTGGCGACCCGCTGCGCCACCGCCTCCAGGGCCTCGGGCCGACCGGCCACCAGCAGGTGGGGCACGGCCTCGATCTCCAGGGTGCTGGACAGCAGTTCCAGGCCGGCGCTGGATTGCGGCAGCGCCAGACCGGGCTCGGTGCCCGCCGGCAGCACGAACAGCTGCACCTGCAGCAGGGGGCCGGCAGCGGCCAGTTGGCCGGGATCGATCTGGTCCGGCTGCAGGGCGCCGAGCACGCGCTGCCAGAGCTGCAGCTCGCGGCGCTCGGTGTCAGCGCGCTGCAAGGCGCGCACCATCGGCTCGGCCTCCTGGGCCCAGGCGCGGATGCTTGCCAGGCTGCTGTGCAGGGTGGCGGCCGGCGCTTGCGGAAAGGCCGAGGGCCGGCAGCTGGGCTCGGCAGGCCAGTAGGCACGGTAGCGCGCGGACACGTCCAGGAACTCGGCCAGCAGGGGTGCGAGTTCGACCGGATCGGCCGCCACACCGGCACCGGCGCGCGCCTCGAGCTCGACCGCACCGGTGCGTGCCAGTGCTTCGAGCACCAGCGTGGCATCGTCGCGCGCGGCGAGGATCTCGAACCAGCGGGCCGGACGGGGGCGCAGCATCAGCCCACCCGCCCCGGCGCAAACAGCGCACGGCCCAGCAGCTCGCCGCGCAGCCGCTCCAGGTCGAGGGCGCACAGCGCCACGTGGATGAAGGCCACCGCCGGCTCCAGTGCGGCGCGCCGCAGCAGCTGTGTCAGCCGCGTCTGCAGTGAGCGGCGCAGCAGCCCGCCGGGCCCGGGCGGGGCAGCGGCAAAGGCAGCAGCATGGGCCAGCACGGTTGCCGCGAGCTGCTGCAGGCTGTCGTCGGCACCGGCCGGTGGCTGTGGCAGGCGGCGTTCCCATTCGGTCCGCCAGGCCCGTGGCAGCGCCTGGGGCGTGGCCCAGGCACCGGCCAGGGGCGCAAAGCGGCCAGCCGCCAGGGCCGCGCCATGCTGCGCCGCAGGGGCGGCGCACAGCGCGCGCAAATCGGGGTCGTCCTGCATCCAGGGCAACGCTTCGCCCCCCTGGGCCAGATGTTGCAGCACCGGCAGGTCGGGCAGCACCGCGCACCAGTTCAGCGCGGACTGCCAGGCGGTCGGCATCCAGGCGGCAACCTCGGCGACGGTCGTGCGCCAGTGCGAGCGCAGCGATGCTTCGATCTGGTTCGATCCGCTGGTGACGCTCACGCCCTGCAGCCAGGGCTGCAGCGGGGACGCGCGCGCCACTTCGAGCAGGGCGCCGAATTCGCGCGTCATCTCCAGGCGCTGCCAGACGGCCTCGCCGACGCGTTGCCCGTGGCGGGCCTGAACGCGCGCCTGGGTGAGTTCAAGGCTGCCGCACTCGATCACGCAGGCACTCCGGTCAGCTCCTGTGCCAGCGCGCGCACCGCCTGCGCCAGCGCGTGCAGTTCCTCAGCGCCCGGTGCATGGGCTTGGGCCAGCGCGGCGGCTTCGGTGTCAAGGGTGAGCAGCTGGCGGGCGAGCTCGCGTTCGAAGGCCTCGTGCACGGCGCGGATGCGCTGCTCGGTGCGCTCTTCGATGCGCCGGGCACTGGAACGTGCGTCCTCGGTCATGCGCTCGCCCTCCAGGCGGGCGAGCTCGATGGACTGAGCGGCCTCCCGCTCGGCCTGCAAGACCTGGGCGATGGCATCGCGGGAGGCATCCTGCGCGGCACGATCCGCAGCGCCCGGCCCGCTCATCGCTTCGCTTCCGTCGGGCAGCCTCTGGGCCTTGGGTGCGCGCTCATGCCTCAAGCTTCGAGATGGTCGGCCACGAGCTCCAGCAGGCTCTCGGCAGGCTTGGCCCCCGTGGCGTTCTTGGCGCCCATTTCGAAGGTGATGCGGCACTGGCCACAGCTGGTGATGAAGTGCTTGGCGCCGGTGGCATCGACCTGCTGCTGCTTCAGGGCGAAGACCTTCTGGCGCAGGGGCGTGGCGCGCTGGTTCGACACCACGCCGCCGCCGCCGCCGCAGCAGATCCCCCCCACACCATGGTCCTGGAGTTCGATCAGATCAAAGCCCAGGGCCGCCAGTACCCGACGCGCCGCTGCCTCGAGCCCGCCACGGCGCACGATCTGGCAGGGGTCGTGGAAGGTGGCGGTCTCGCCGACCTTCTTCACGCGGATGCGTCCGTCGGCAATCAGTTCGTCCAGGAACTCGGTCATGTGGATGATGCGCACCGGCAGTTCCTTGCCATACCACTTGGCCGCTTCCCAGCGCGCTGCGCCGTAGGCGTGGCCGCATTCGGGCAGCAGCACCGTCTTGGCGCCGATCTTCACCGCGGTGTCGATCAGCTTGCGCGTGAGCTGCTCCTGCAACTCCAGGTCGCCGTTGTTGAAGCCGATGTTGGTGGCATCGAAGCCCTCCTGGTGCATGGTCCACTTGACCCCGATGCGGTTGAGGATGCGGGCCGCGTCGGCCAGTGCCTTGGTGTGCTCGCCCAGTTCGGCGGGCGCGGCGGTGACCAGGATGTCGGCCTGGGCCAGGTCGCAGGGGATCGCGACGCCGTGCGCCTGGGCGATCTCGGCCAGGATCTCGGGCAGGTCCTCGCCAGGTGTGGCGGTGCTGCCCCACTGACGGGCGGTGCGGTCCAACAGCGCCAGCCGCTCCGGCACCAGGCCGGCCTTGAACATGCCGTGGCGCGCCTCCTTCACCAGCTCGGCGATGTCGATGCCCATCGGGCAGGCCAGGGTGCAGCGGCCGCACATGGTGCAGGAGTCATACAGCAGCTCCTGCCAGTTCTGCAGGTCGGTGATGGTCGGCGCCTTGACCAGGTTGAGTGCGCGCACCACCGGGGCAAACGGCCCCGCCTCGCGGAAGTAGGCGCGGCGGAAGGGGTCGAGCTTGAGGATGGGGGTGTATTTGGCGTCGCCGGTGGTCACGTGGAAGTGGCAGGCCTCGGCACACAGGCCGCAGTGCACGCAGGATTCGAGGTGCAGCGCGGCGGTCCGGCCGTACTCGCGCACGAAACTGCCCATGGCAGCCTCCACGCGCTGTTCGTCGCTGAGCTGACCCTGCTGGTCGAAGGCCGGTGATTTGATGGCTGGCGTGTTCATACTTTCACCCCGCGATGGCTGAAGCGCGCGCCGGTGGCGCCGCGCGAGAAGGCGAACAGGAAGGCATGCATCAGCTTGCCAAACGGAAACCAGACCAGCAGCAGTTCCAGCGACAGCAGGTGCACCGCCAGCGGGCCGCGGTAGATCGCGTGGTCGCGCGCCACGGTGATGGCGGAGGGCTCGCTGAGCACGGCCATGCCGGTCATGAGCGGCAGGAAGACGACCACCCAGGTGATCATGTCGTCGGCGCTCGAGATCTTCTTGCGCACCGGGTCGGTCAGGCGCATCACCAGCGCCATCACCAGGGAGATGATGGTGGCTGCAGTCGCGATGTAGATCACCAGATCCGGCAGCGCCGGCCAGGACAGGGCGGTGAGGCGATGGATGAAGGCAATGTGCGGCGCATAGCCGAAGAACACCACGGCCAGCCCGATGTGGAAGACGTAGCCGTTGACGGCGACATACCGGGTGGAGCGGATGAACTCCCGGCGCGGCCACAGGCCACGTGAGATGCTGCGCAAGGCGCCGTCACGGTCCGCTGGTGCGCCCTCGCGCGCAGGCGAGAGATCGGGCAGGGGGGGCAGGCGCCACAGGCGTGCGAAACGCCAGGCAATCCCGAGGACGAAGACGGCAAGCGACACATAAAGTGCCGGGCCGCGGGCGAAATCGAGCAGATCCATACTTCAGCCTCCTTCTTGTAGTGCGAACGCTCCACCCAGCCGCTTTGGCCGGGCGAAAGAGGCCGGCGTGCTGGTGTCGCAGGCCACATACCCCTAGGTGCATGCTAGCCCACTGACTTGTCGTGACTTTGAGCTATGTCAAGTTTCGGCGTTCGTTCTCCCTCGGCGTTGCGGGTGGGAAAGTGACATCAAACCGTCATGAGGAAGGCGTGAGGCATGATCCGTCCGGCCGGATTCGCCGGGCGTCTGCGTACAGTCCGCGGGTTTACCCTGCCCGGTGCGATCCCGGCGCGAATACTGGACATCATGAACACTCAGGAGCAGAAGATGACGATGCAGATCAACGCGCCGGCGGTGCTGGCCGAAGTCACTGCGGCCTTTGCGCGTTACGAAGACGCACTGGTACACAACAAGGTGGAGGTGCTGGACGAGTTGTTCTGGGACAGCCCGCACACCCTGCGTTTTGGCGCCACCGAAAACCTCTACGGCTACCGGGCTATCCAGGACTTCCGCGCCGGGCGGCCGTCGGTGGGCCTGATGCGCGATCTCATGCACACGGTGATCACCACCTACGGCACCGACTACGCCACGGCCAACACCGAGTTCCGCCGCGCCGGCAGCGAGGCGACGGGCCGCCAGAGCCAGACCTGGCTGCGCACGCCCGCGGGCTGGCGCGTGGTGGCCGCGCACGTGAGCCTGCTGGCCCCGCCGGCGGCGCCGGTATCCGCACCCTGATCAGGCGGCGACGTAGGGAATGGCGGCCAGGCACAGGCAGGCCACGCTGCTCAGGCGCAGGCGCAGCGGAAGGTACCAGCCGGGCAGGGGATGCCGACGTGCCAGGCGCTGGTCCTGCACGTAATGCGCGATGAAGGCGAGGATCAGCAGGAGGGCGGCTGGCACCGCGCCACGCGCCAGCAGCAGGGGCAGCAGCAAGGCGAGCCAGCCAGCCAGTGCGGGTACGACGCTCCAGACGTAGAGCGGGCGCGCCTGGCGCTCGTCGTTGGCGTTCATGGCGAAGGCCCAGTGCAGTGCCCCCACAAAGCTGAGGATGACAGCGCCGTAGGCCAGCAGGGCGCTCTGCCAGAGCTCGCGGCGCGCGGGATCGGCCAGCGTGCCGAGGGCGGTGAGGGCAAATGGCAGCAGGCCGCCATAGCCCAGCCACGCCACGGAGGGCGGCAGGCGCGATCCGGCGCTACTCACGGGCGGCTCTTGCTGGGCTGCAGTTCGTGCGCGAGCAGTTGCTCCAGCGTGACGTAGTCCAGCGCGCGCAGATGGGTGCACTCCAGCACCACGGGCGGGGCCACGCCGGCTTGCTGCGCCTGTTTCCAGCGCAGCGCGCACAGGCACCAGCGGTCGCCCGCCTTCAGGCCGGCAAAGCGGGCGTCGGGGCGCGGGGTGACGAGGTCGTTGCCGCTGGCCACCGAGAAATCGAGAAAGGCTTGCGTGACGCGCGCGCAAATGACGTGCGAGCCCAGGTCATGCGCGTCGGTCTTGCAGCAGCCGTCGCGGTAGAAGCCGGTGAGCGGATCGTAGGAGCAGGGCTGCAGCTCCGTGCCGAGGACGTTCTTGGTGGTCATGGTGAGAGCTTATGACAAAAAGTCCGCAGCTGCGCGGGCAGGGGCATCGGCGATTGGCGCCAGCGCGCCGACTTCCCCGCGGCGGATGGCGCCAGCGCGGGCCACCACGGCCGCGCGCTCGGCCTCATCGAGCCGGGCCAGATTCTTGACCTGCAGCGCGGTGCGCGGGTTGCGCGCCAGCATCGCTTCGTGGCGCAGCAGGAAATCCCAGTACAGCGTGGTGATGGGACAGGCGCGTTCGCCGGTGCGCAGCGCCGGGTCATAGCGGCAGCCCTTGCACAGCGGGCTCATGCGCTCGATGTACTTGCCGCTGGCGATATAGGGCTTGCTGGCCATCAGGCCGCCGTCGGCATACTGGCTCATGCCCAGGGTGTTGGGCAGCTCGACCCATTCCACCGCGTCCACATAGACGCCGAGGTACCAGGCGTGTACCTGTTTCGGTTCCACACCGTACATCAGGGCGAACAGGCCGGTCACCATGAGGCGCTGGATGTGATGGGCGTAGCCGTGTTGCAGGGTCTGGCCGATGGCGTCGGCCAGACAGGCCAGGTCGGTGCGGCCGGTCCAGAACCACGCGGGCAGGTCTTCATGGGCATCGAGGGCGTTGCCTTCGAGGTACCGGGGCATCTGCGTCCAGTAGATGCCGCGCACGTACTCGCGCCAGCCCAGGATCTGGCGGATGAAACCCTCGCAGCTCTGGATGCTGACGCGACCCTCGCGCCAGGCGGCCTCAGCCGCGGCCACGACCTCACGCGCATTGAGCAGCTTCAGATTGAGCGCGGAACCGAGATGCGCGTGGTAGAGCCAGGGCTCGCCGGGCCAGATGGCGTCCTGCCATTGGCCGAAATCGGGCAGGCGTTCGCGGATGAAGTCATCGAGGGCCTGCAGCGCCTGCTCGCGCGTGACGGGCCAGGCGAAGCTGTCCAGCTCGCCCGGGTGATCGGCAAAGCGCTGCTGCACCAGGGCCATGACCTCGCGCGTGATCGCGTCGGGCGCGAACTGGCTGCGCGGCGGCACGACACCCGGGCCCTTCGGGCCGAAGGCCTTACGGTTGGCGGCGTCGAAATTCCACTGGCCGCCGGCGGGCTGCTCACCCTCCATCAGCACCTGATGCTGCTTGCGCTGCTCGCGGTAAAAGTACTCCATGCGCAGGCTCCTGCGCCCTTGGGCGTGGGCGGCGAAGTCGCGCACGGTGGTGTAGAAGTGCCGGTCGTCGCGGATCTCCAGGGGGATGCCAGCCGATGTGGCCGTGGCTTGCAGGGCCTTGAGCACGCGCCAGTCACCGGGTGCCGTCATGATGAGTTGCTGCGGCTTCAAGCCAGCGATGTCGTGCGCCAGTTGCGCCGCCAGGCTGCCCTGGTTGCCGGCGTCATCAAGTCGCACGTAATGCAGCGGCCGACCAGTCTGCGCCAGTGCCTGCGAAAAATGGCGCATGGCGCTCAGGAACAGCACGGTGCGGGCCTTGCCGGAGACCACGTGGGTGGACTCCTCGGCCACCTCGGCCATCCAGACACCGTCCTGCGCCGGATCGAAACCATCGAAGGCGCTGGCCTGCAGGTCAAGCTGGTCGCCCAGCACGATCACGAGCGCGCGCAGCGCGCTCATGCGGCAGGCCGGGCGGACCGTGCCATCCGGCAAGCGTCGGAGCAGTACTTGACCTGCTCCCAGTTCTTGGCCCAGCTCTTGCGCCAGCTCATGGGCCGGCCGCAGGCGCTGCAGGGTTTGCTGGGCAAGGACTGTTTGTTGCCTTTGAAGCCGGGGGTGGAGGACATGTCCGGACGATGGGTGGGCCGTGGGCTTCGACTTTAGCGTCTGTGCGGATTCTGCGTTGCCACCAGGGTGATGCCCCTGCGCGGCCACCCGCCGGGGGCGGGCCGGCGCCGGCGCGAAAGATCTGCGGCTTTCAGGACTTATTCCCGCCGCAGCGCGCTGCCCTGGCTGCCAACTGGATTACCATGCCCTTTTGGTTCCGGGCTGCAGCGATCGACCGGGCCCGCATGGCCGCGACATCCCTGCTTTCGACCAACATGTTTCATGGGTTCTGCTGACAACAAGAACGAGATCACGCAACTTCGTGCCCGATTGCACGAGGTCGAGTTGCGCTTGCAGGAGCGCGAGCGCGATTGGGCGCTGATCGAAAGCCAGCGCCGGTATTCCGAATCGCTGTTCACCGCAGCCTTTGACGAAAGCCCCGAGGCCATCGGCCTGTCACGCCTGAGCGACGGCCTGATCATTGACGTCAACCAGGAGTGGCTGGCGGTCACCGGTTACAAGCGCGAGGAGGTGATCGGCCACACGGTGGTGGAGATCGGCCATTGGCCCGACCAGGCCAGCCGCGTTGCCGCCATCAAAGCCTTGCAGGCCAGCGGCCGTCTGCGCGACTACGAAGCCATCGTTCATCTCAAGACCAGGGGCAAGAGCCTGGTGCGACTCAACGGCACCTTGATCGACGTGGCGGGCGACAAGCTGATCCTGATGTACATCAAGGACATCACCGCCGAGCGCATGGCCGATGAGTCGCTGCGCGCGGGTGAACTGGCGCTGGAGCAGGCGGTGGACAAGCTCAACCAGCAGCTTGCGCTGTACGAGCTGAGCGAGGGGCTGGCGCGAGTGGGTTCCTGGCTGTCCAGCGCCGACGGCCAGGCCATCACCTTCTCGCCCGGGCTGCGCCAGATTACCGGCCTGCCGCCAGGCCCGCCGCTGACCAGCGAGCAGGCGCGTTCCTACATCCATCCCGACGACCTGCCGTATTTCGTCGACATCCGCCAGCGCATGGACGGCAGCCGGCTGGAATACCGCGTCGTGCGCCCGGACGGCGGGGTTCGCTGGGTGCGCTCCAGCCTGCACCGTTATACCGGCGTGCAGGGCCAGACGCTCGATTTCGGGCTGGTGCAGGACATCACTGACGAGCGCGAGGTGACGCAGGCCCTGCAGGACAAGCTGGATTTCATCGAGAAGATCACCCGCCACATCCCCGATGTCCTCTACCGCTACCAGCGCCGAGCCGACGGGGCCGTCTGGTTCCCCTTCATCAGCGAGAGCGTGCGCAAGGTTCTCGGCGTAGCGCCGGAGTTCGTGCGCAGCGATGCCCGTGCGCTGTTCGAGATCATTGAGCCGCAGGACGTGCCGATGCTGCTGGAGTCGATGCGCGCCTCCTACCGGGAGGGCGCCAGCTGGCAGCATGACTTCCGCGTTCGTGGCCCGGGTGGCGAGCTGCGTTGGATCCGGGGCAATTCCGTCACGGTGCGCGACCTGGGCGGGGAGCTGGCATCCTACGGTGCCTTGACCGATATCACCGAACGCAAGCAGGCCGAGACCCGGCTGCAGGAGAGCGAGGCGCGTTTCCGCAGCCTGACGGACCTCTCATCCGACTGGTACTGGGAGATCGACGAGAACTTTCGTTTCACGAATTTCGTGGGCTATCGCGACGGCAAGTCCATCATGACCCGGGACGAGAGCCTGGGCAAGACGCGCTGGGAGCTTGGCGCGCTGAACCTGGGCCCCGAGGACTGGGAGGCCCACCGCCGCGTGCTGGCGTCCCACAAGCCTTTCCGCGACCTGGAACTCAAGCGGCTCGACGCCGAAGGGCAGGCCTACTGGGTGGCTGTCAGCGGGACCCCCATCTTCGATGGCACAGGCCAGTTCTGTGGCTACCGCGGCATCGGGCGCGACATCAGCAAGCGCAAGCTGGCCGAAGACGAGACCCAGCGTCTGGCCTTCTACGATACCCTCACCGGCCTGCCCAACCGCCGTCTGATGATGGACCGCTTGCTGCATGCGCAGGGCACCAGCGCACGCAGCCGCCGCAATGGCGCCCTGCTGTTCATCGACCTGGACAACTTCAAGGACCTCAACGACACGCTGGGCCACGATGTCGGCGACCTGCTGCTGGAGCAGGTGGCCTTGCGGCTGGTCTCCTGCCTGCGCGAGGGCGACACCGCAGCGCGCTTCGGCGGCGACGAGTTCGTGGTGATGCTGGAGGACCTCAGCGAGGACGGCGCAGAGGCGGCGAGCCAGGCCGAGCTGGTCGGCGAGAAAATCCTTTTGCGACTCAACGCCCCTTACAAGCTGGTGGGCCGCGAGCACAACAGTTCGCCCAGCATCGGCGTCACGCTGTTCTGCGGGTCCGCGCTGGGCGTGGACGAGCTGCTCAAGCGCGCCGACGTGGCCATGTACCAGGCCAAGGCGGCCGGGCGCAACACCCTGCGGTTTTTCGATCCCCAGATGCAGGCCGCCGTGCTGGCGCGCGCCGCGCTGGACAGCGACCTGCGCCTGGGCCTGGAGCGTGACGAGTTCCTGCTGCATTACCAGCCCGTGGTCGATGGCTACAACAAGATCGTCGGCTACGAGGCCTTGCTGCGCTGGCGTCACCCCGGGCGTGGCATGGTGCCACCGGGCGAGTTCATCGGCATGGCCGAGCAGACCGGCCTGATCCTGCCGATCGGTCAATGGGTGTTGCGTTCGGCCTGCCGCCAGTTGGTGGCCTGGGGCCAGCAGCCGGCCACCAGCGGGCTCAGCCTGGCGGTCAACGTCAGCGCGCGCCAGTTCCGCCAGGCCGATTTTGTGAACGAGGTTCTGGCCGTGCTGAGCGACACGGGCGCCAATCCCCAGTGCCTGAAGCTTGAACTCACGGAGAGCATGCTGATCAGCGACGTGGAGGACGCGATCCGCAAGATGAGCGCCTTGCGCGAACGCGGCGTGCGGTTTGCGCTGGATGATTTCGGCACCGGCTACTCGTCGCTGAGCTACCTCAAGCGTCTTCCGCTGGACCAGATCAAGATCGACCAGAGTTTCGTGCGCGATGTGCTGACCGACCCGAACGACGCAGCCATCGTGCGCACCATCCTGGCCCTGGCGCAGAGCATGGACCTGCAGGCTGTGGCCGAGGGCGTGGAGACCGAGGGGCAGCGCCGCTTCCTGCTGGACAGCGGTTGCACCGTGTTCCAGGGCTACCTCTTCGGTCGCCCGGGGCTGCTGGGATTGCCGGTACTGCCCGCCTGATCCGCCCTGAGTTTGTTTATTCGAAGGCGCCCTGGTCGCGCTCGTCGCCGTTGCCGTTACCGTTGCCCGACGACAGGCTGAGCTTCTCGGCGTTCTGGCGCGCTTCGGCCTTCTCGCCGGCACCGGCGAACTTGCTGTACTTGTGCAGCAGGGGCACCAGCTGGCCGTAGATGCGCGGGGCGCCGGCCAGGCATTCCTTCTGCTCCAGGAAGTCGGACTCCCCGGTGAAGTTGCCCACCAGGCCGCCGGCCTCGGTGACCAGCAGCGAGCCGGCCGCCACGTCCCAGGGGCTCAGGCCGGTCTCGAAGAAACCATCGGTGAAACCGGCGGCTACATAGGCCAGGTCCAGCGCGGCGGCGCCGGGGCGGCGCAGGCCGGCGGTGCGTTGCATGATGTCGCTCATCATGGCCAGGTAGGCCGGGAAGTTGTCGCCCTTGCGGAAAGGGAAGCCCGTGGAGATCAGGCACTGCTCCAGCTGCGTGCGCTTGCTCACGCGCAGGCGACGGTCGTTCATGTAAGCGCCGCGGCCACGGGTGGCGGTGAAGAGGTCGTTGCGCGTGGGGTCGTAAATGACCGCCTGCTCGACCTTGCCCTTGACGGCCAGCGCGATGCTGACGCAGTAGACCGGGAAGCCGTGGATGAAATTGGTGGTGCCGTCCAGCGGGTCGATGATCCAGACGTGATCGGAGTCCTGGGCGCCGCGCGTACGGCCGGTCTCCTCGCCCCAGATGGCGTGGCCCGGGTAGGCGGTGAGCAGGGTTTCGATGATGACTTCTTCGCTCGCGTGGTCCACCTCGGTCACAAAGTCGTTCACCTGCTTCTGCGACACCCGCACCGCCTCAACGTCGAGCGCGGCGCGGTTGATGATGGCGCCGGCGGCGCGGGCGGCCTTGATGGCCACGTTGAGCATGGGGTGCAGATTGGGGGACGACATAAATTGTGGAGGCGTTGGGGGCTCGGCGGATGCCGCGGGCCCTGGAAGCTGAAGAGCGAAAACGCGGCCCGTCGATGCGGGCGGCGACAATAGGGCCAGATTTTACCCGCAGCGCCTGTCCTCCATGCCAAGCACCCCCCAACCCCCCGCATTTCGCACCCGTTTCGTGCTGATCCAGACCAGCCACGCCGGCAATGTGGGCGCCGCCGCGCGCGCCCTCAAGGTCATGGGATTTGACGAGCTGGTGCTGGTGGCGCCGCGCTGGGCCAATGTGCTGCGGCGCGAGGAAACCATCCAGCGCGCCAGCGGGGCGCTGGATGTGCTGGAGAACGCCCGCATCGTCGAGACCCTGGATGAGGCTCTGGAGGGCATGACCCACCTGTGCGCCACGGCGATGACGCCGCGCGACTTCGGCCCGCCCACCCTGGCGCCGCGTGAGCATTTCGAGCAGCTGGTGGCGAAACAGACACAATTCGCCGCCGGGCCGCCCCAAGGCGAATTAGCCCCCTCGGGGGGCAGCGAGCCGCGCAGCGGTGGAGCGTGGGGGCCGCATACAGGCGTGGCCTTTCTTTTCGGCTCCGAACGCTTCGGCATGCGCAACGAGGACGTCTACCGCTGCCACGTGGCCCTGAGCATTCCGACCAATCCGAAGTTCGGTTCGCTCAACCTGGGCGCGGCCGTGCAGCTCATTGCCTATGAATGGCGGCTGGCCCTCGGGGGTTATGACGTGCAGGGAGCCACGGCCCCGGTCGTGCGCGCCGACGCGCCTCAGGTGGCCGGCATGCTTAGCCACCTGGAGCAGGCGCTGGTGGCCGTGAATTTCCTCGATCCCGAGGCGCCCAAGAAGCTGATGCCGCGCCTCAACAGTCTTTTCAACCGCGCGGAGCTGACGCAGGAGGAAATCCATATCCTCAGAGGTGTCGCCAAGGCGATGCTCGAGACGGCAGAAAAGGCCAAGGGATAATGCCATCATGTTCACGCGCCTTCGCTCCGACATCCAGTGCATCCTTGACCGCGACCCGGCTGCTCGTAGCGCCTGGGAGGTGTTGACCTGCTACCCCGGCCTGCATGCCATCGTGATGCACCGCTGGGGCCACTGGTGCTGGACGCACGGCCTGAAGTGGCTGGGGCGTTTCATCTCTCACGTTGGCCGCTGGCTGACGGGCATCGAGATCCACCCGGGCGCGAAGATCGGTGAGCGCGTCTTCATCGATCACGGTATGGGTGTGGTGATCGGCGAGACCGCCGAGGTGGGCGACGGCTGCACCATCTACCACGGGGTCACGCTGGGCGGCACCTCGCTCTACAAGGGCACCAAGCGCCATCCCACGCTGGGGCGCGACGTGGTGGTGAGCGCAGGCGCCAAGGTGCTGGGTGGTTTCGAGGTGGGTGACGGCGCCAAGATCGGCAGCAATGCGGTGGTGATCAAACCGGTGCCCGCGGGCGCCACCGCCGTGGGCATCCCGGCGCGCATCATCCCGTCCAAGGCCGGTGAAAGCGCCGACGTGACCGCCCCGCAGAACAAGTTCACCGCCTATGGCATCACGCTGGAAGACGATCCGCTCTCCCAGGCCATGAAGGGTCTGATCGACAACGCGGGCTCGCAAGAGCACCAGATCGCCCTGCTGTGGCAGGCGATCGAGAAGCTGTCCTCGGGCAAACCGATATCCGACTGCGTGCCCGGTGACGCCGCACGCACCGAGCACTTCGAGACGGACAAGCTCAACCAGCTGGTCGGCAAGTAGTCCGGCCCGCCGTCGATCTGCGTCGACGTAGACCGTGGCTGGGGTCAGCGCGGCTGGATCGCTACCTTGAGCACGTTATCGCGTTGATTGGCGAACAGGTCGTAGGCGGCCACGATGTCGTCAAGCGCGTAGCGATGGGTGACGAGCGGCCGCAGGTCGAGCCGCGTGGACTCCAGCACCGCCATCAGTCGGCGCATGCGCTCCTTGCCGCCCGGGCACAGGGCGGTGTTGATGCGGTGGTCGCCCAGGCCCGCAGCGTAGGCGTCGAGCGGAATTCTCAGGTCGGTCGAGTACACCCCCAGGCTGGACAGCGTGCCGCCGGGTTTGAGCACGCGCAAGGCTTGCTCGAAGGTACTCTGAAGGCCCAGTGCCTCGATCGACGAATCGACACCGCGGCCACCGGTCAGCTTGCGGATTTCGTCGACCACGTCGCAGTTCTTGAAGTTCAGCGTCACGTCGGCGCCAAGCTTCCTGGCGATGCTCAGCCGGTGGTCATTGCCGTCGATGGCAATGATGGTTGTGGCGCCGCGCAGCCGCGCGCCGGCCGTGGCGCAAAGTCCAATCGGCCCCTGGGCGAACACCGCGACCGTGTCGCCAATCTTGATGTTGGCGTTTTCGGCGCCCGCGAAACCCGTGGACATGATGTCCGGGCACATCAACACCTGCTCATCCGACAGGCCATCCGGAATGGGTGCGAGGTTGGCCTGGGCGTCGGGCACGAGCACGTACTCGGCTTGCGTGCCATCGATCAGGTTGCCGAAACGCCAGCCGGCCGTGGCCTTGTAGCCGTGGCAGCCGCACCGTCCTGATGCAATGAGATAGCTGCCATCCTGCGAGGGGGCACCGTCTTGCGCGGCGTAGGAGTTGAAGTTCGGACAGATCGCGCCAGCGATCACCCGTTGGCCCTCCTGGTAGCCCGTGACGGCGCTTCCCAGTTTCTCGATCACGCCCACGGGCTCATGGCCCACGGTCAGACCCTTGGCGACGGGGTACTCGCCCTTGAGGATGTGGACGTCGGTGCCGCATATCGTGGTGGTGGTGATGCGGATCAGCGCATCGTTGGGCCCCACGTCCGGGATGGGTTTGTCGGCAAGCTCAATGCGACCGGGCTCGATGAAGACGGCGGCTTTCATGTGGCTGGGCATCGTGATCTCCTGGTAAAGCTCAAAACACCGGCAGGTTAAACGCTGGCGGCCCGCCCTTCGTGGCCAACTGGCCCGCATTTGTCCTGGATCAAAAAGTCGGCCGGATGGCCCGCCTGGACCCTGCAGCCTCAGCGGCGGCGAGATGCCAGCACGTTGACCGCCAGTCCGCCGATCACCAGCGCCGCCGCAGCCAGTTTCCAGGCCTGCAGGGGCTCGCCCAGCAGCAGGGCCGAGGTGCCCATGCCGAAGAAGGGGATAAGCAGCGCCCAGGGCGTGATGGTGGCGGCCGGGTGGCGCGCGAGCAGCCAGCCCCAGGCGCCGAAGCCGAACAGGGTGTTGCCCACCGCCTGCCAGACCATCGCCGCCCAGGCGGCCAGGCTGGCGCGCGGCAGGGCTTCGGTGATGGCAGCCGGCCCTTCGAACCAAAGGCTGAGGATGAGCAGCGGTGGCACCGCGAACACGCTGCTCCAGACCATGAAGCCCAACATATCGATGCGTCCTATGCTGCGCGACACCACGTTGCCGCAAGCCCAGCACAGGGCACCGCCCAGCGCCAGCGCCAGGCCCAGCGGCGTGACGTCTGCCTGCGCCCGGCTGAAGCTCTGCCAGGCGATCAGCGCGAAGCCCAGGGTGGCCAGTGCCAGCCCGGCGTACTGCACACGCGGCATGCGCTCGTGCTGCAGCCAGGCCACCAGCAGCAAGGTCATGAAGACCTGGGACTGCATCAGCAGCGAGGCCAGGCCCGGCGACACATCGTTGCGCATGGCGAGAAACAGCAGGCCGAACATGAAGCCGATCAGCACGCCATAGGCGATGAGGTGACGCCAGGCCACGGCCGGGCGTTGGATGAACAGCAGCCAGGGCAGGGCGCTGAGCAGGAAGCGCATGGTGGCCAGCAGCAGCGGTGGCAGCTCGGTCAGCCCGAACTTGATGACCACGAAGTTGGTGCCCCAGACCGCGACCACGGCCAGGGCCAGCAGGATGTGCGACAGGGGCACGGCGGTCTTGCTCGGGCCGGGCTCAGTCGGTCTTGGGGGCGCGGATGGCCGACTTGGGACGGAAGGCCTTGCAGACTTCGTCGTTGGTTTCCATGTACGGGCCGCCGATCAGGTCCACGCAGTAGGGCACGGCGGCAAAGATGCCGGCCACGATGGACTTGCCCTCGGCGTCCTTCAGGCCTTCCAGCGTCTCCTGGATGGACTTCGGCTGCCCGGGCAGGTTGATGATCAGGCTCTGGTCCCGGATCACGGCCACCTGGCGCGAGAGGATGGCGGTGGGCACGAACTTCAGGCTGATCTGGCGCATCTGTTCGCCAAAACCCGGCATTTCCTTGTGCGCTACCGCCAGCGTGGCCTCGGGCGTGACGTCGCGCAGCGCCGGGCCGGTGCCGCCGGTGGTCAGCACCAGGGAGCAGCCGGCTTCCACCAGTTCGATCAGGGTGGCGCTGATGCGCGCCTGCTCGTCGGGGATCAGGCGCGGCTCGAAGCGGATGGGGTTCTTCAGCGCGCGCGTCAGCCACCCTTGCAGCGCGGGCAGGCCCTTGTCTTCATAGACGCCGGTGGAAGCCCGGTCGCTGATGGAGACGATGCCGATCTTGATGGGGTCGAAGCTCATGGTCAGAGGAATAGCTAATTGACGACAGCTCGAACTGTCGCGGGAGCGGTTGGCAGGTTAGCAGCTTTCCAGCTCTCCAGTCCGCCACGGTACCAACCCACTTTCGTGTAGCCGAGTTTTTTGGCGCGCATGGCTGCGTTGACGGAGAACCAGCTGTTGCGGCTGTGGCAGTAGAAGATGAGGGATCGCTCTTTATCTGGCGCGAGCAGTTGCAGCAGGGCTTCGAAGCGTTTTGCGATATCCGCATCCTTGACGAGATCGGGCTGGGCGCTGCCTCCGTAAAGCAGCAGGTGAGCGCTGGGCACCATGTCCGGGGCACCGAGAACATCGACTATGGCGGGAGGTTCCGGCGACAGGAGTGCTGCAGCGAGTTGTTGCGTGCCCAGGATTTCGATGCCATCCAGGGAATCGGGCGTCATGTCCATGAATTTCTCTGTCCGCAAGCCCTTGGCCGTGGTGAACCCTCCTCCGAATTCCTCGTTGGCAAAGAATTTTTCTGCTGGTACTTTGAGTCGGGCGAGGGCGCTCTTGTGGAGCGTGTCTGCGACGCGGTAGAGCTCACGCGTTTCGAAATCATTCACGAGCTGCGCTTCGCACAGGCGGGCGGCTTGCTTATTGACATGGTTGCAGGCATACACCGCCGCCGCCAGGGCCTGCACAGGTGTGTCCCGGTTGTAGGCCAATCCATAGCCCTTGCCATTCAAGGGGGTGGCGAGGGCGCGATTTTCGGGATGACCGGGAAACTTGAGAACGGTGTCCTTGCAGGCATCGTTGGCGCAGGAACGGGAGCCCAGCTCCGCCAGATGCACGGGCAGATCGCCTATTTCTTCGCGCAATTCCTGCCCCAGTAGTTTGTTGGCAGGCCGTAAGGCCGCTGGGAGTTCGACCTTGACGAGTTCGGCGTGTGTGACGATGCCTGTGTTGACGGCATCTGTGCCGGGGAATTCGGTGCATAGCCTGCGTGGCGTCTGGCCGGATTTGCAGTGATAGGGAAGTGTTCGGGCGCTGCGGACCGGATCGAAGACCCGCAGCAGGGAGCTGGAGTCGTCCATTTCATACAGCGCTGTGCTGATGACCTGGGCATTGAAACGCTCCCCGATGTGATGCTTGTAGAAGGCATAGATCTGGGGCTGCAGTGCGGGATCTACCGTCTTGGTATCGGCCCGGTGGGCACCATGGATCCCGATATAGGTCAGCCGCGGAGGGAATGTGTCTGAGAATCGCCTCTCCCGGCCGCCCATGAACATGATGGAGCAGGCGGAGACGCAACGCCCCGCGATGACCGTCTTGTAGCCCTTGCCGGCGATGAGGTTACCAATTCGCAGGCCGGTCCACAGGTCGCCGCCGGGCGAGTTGACGAAGACCACGGTGTCGATGGCCTTATTGGCAAAAGCCGCCTCGAATTTCAACAGGTCATTGCCCACCGGACCTGAGGCGAACACCGTGTTGCCATGCGCCTCGATGGTCATGGCCCCCGCGTTACCATGAAAGGCAGCCAACACTAACAGGCAGTTCAGGAAAAACCGGGCGGCCATGCAGGGTGTTCGAATCAGCTGGAGGACTCAGTCCTCTCCAGTGTCGTCCACACCGGCCAGAAGCTCACGCACCAGCTGGAAGACCTCGCGGTAGGCGCGGCCCTGGCGCGGGGCCAGGCCTTGCGACACAGCCGCCTTGTCGGCGGGGATGGCGTCCTTGCGGGCCTGGCGCACCAGGGCGCGCAGTTGCTGGGTGTCGGTCTGCGGGAAGTCCTTGATCCACAGTGCCACCGCCTCGTCGTCGGCGATCAGACGGTCGCGCCACTGTTCGGCGGTGTGCAGCAGCGCGGTTTCGCGGGCCGAAGGCATGTGCTGCTCGACCAGGGTGGCGCGCGCGGTGTCCAGCACGGCGGGGTCCAGCTGGCGCATGAGCTTGCCCACGAACTGCATCTGGCGGCGCTTGCCCTCGAAGTTGGTGATGCGCTTGGCCTCGGCCATGGCCTCCAGCAGCTTGTCGGGCAGGTCCAGCTTGGCCAGCAGGTCGGCGCGCAGGTTCAGCAGGGACTCGCCGAGTTTCTGCAGTTCGGTGCTCTCGCGCTTGAGGTCGGTGCGGCTGACGTCGGTGTCGCCCCGGAGCTCACGTTTGAGCTCCAGGTCGAGTTCGCTGCCTTCGGCAACGAACTGGCCTTTGACGTAATAGCCTTTTTTGGGTTTGCGGGACATGTGTGGGGGTGAATTCGTTGTGTCGCGGTGCCATCGGACACGGGCAAGTATCATAGCTCCGCCATGAACAAACCCGATCCCCGTGCCGAGAGCGGCTTCAGCTACAGCCGCGCCACCTTTGAAGAACTTGTGGACGCCGCTCTGGCGCACGCCAAAAAGCTCGGTGCCACCGACGCCGGGGCTGAGGCCTCCGAGGGCTGCGGCCTGAGCGTCTCGGTGCGCAAGGGCGAGCTGGAGAACGTGGAGCGCAACCGCGACAAATCGCTGGGCGTCACGGTCTACCTGGGCCAGCGCCGCGGCAATGCCAGCACCTCCGACTTCTCCCGCGCGGCCATCGAGCAGACCGTGCAGGCGGCCTACGACATCGCGCGTTTTACGGCCGAAGACCCGGTGGCCGGCCTGCCGGATGCGGGTGACATCGCCTCGCACGCGGACACGCAGCGTGAGCTGGACCTGTTCCACCCCTGGGGCATCGACAGCGCCCAGGCTGCCGAACTGGCGCGCGTGACGGAAGATGCGGCCTTTGCGACGGACAAGCGCATCACCAACAGCGAGGGCGCGGCGGTGTCGGCCCAGCAGTCGCATTTCTTCAGCGCGCACACACGCGGTTTCCGCGGGGGCTACCCCAGCTCGCGCCACTCCATCTCGGTCTCGCCCATCGCCGGCAAGGGCGCCGGCATGCAGCGCGACTACTGGTACAGCTCGCACCGTCACCCGGAAGACCTGGCCCTGCCAGAGGCCATCGGCCGCTATGCCGCCGAGCGCGCGCTCAGTCGCCTGAAGTCACGCAAGATCACGACGCGCGAAGTACCGGTGCTGTTCGAGTCGCCGCTGGCCGCCGGCCTGCTGGGCGCGCTGGTGCAGGCCCTGAGTGGCGGGGCCCTGTACCGCAAGAGCTCTTTCCTGCTGGATTCACTGGGTCAGCAGGTGCTGCCGGCCCATATCGACCTGCTGGAAGACCCCTTCCTGCTGCGCGGCAAGGGCAGCTCGCCTTTCGACGAGGAGGGCGTCAAGGTCCAGCCGCGCTCGGTCATCAACGCCGGCCGGGTGCAGGGCTATTTCCTGAGTAGCTACTCGGCGCGCAAGCTGGGCATGAAGACCACGGGCAACGCCGGCGGCTCGCACAACCTCATCCTGAGTTCGCGCCTCACGAAACCGGGCGACGACCTGGACGCCATGCTGAAGAAATTGGGCACCGGCCTCTTCGTGACCGAACTCATGGGCCAGGGCGTGAACTACGTGACCGGCGACTACTCGCGCGGCGCCAGCGGTTTCTGGGTCGAGAAGGGCCGCATCGCCTACCCGGTGGAGGAGATCACCATCGCGGGGAACATGAAGGACATGCTCATGGGCATCACGGCCGTGGGCGCCGATGCTTACAACTACGGTGCCAAGACGGTGGGCTCGATCCTGCTGAACCGCATGAAATTGGCGGGAAGCTGAGGCGATGAGTACACGTGCGCCGTTGAAGTGGTCGCGGCTGTTTCAGCCACGCCATCCGCTGTTCTGGATGATCATGGCGCTCAATGGGCTCTCGGCCATGCTGTCCTGGATGATCCAGACCAAGCCGCTCAACACACTGGGTCTGACGCTGGTGGCCTTGTTCCTGCTGAGCAACGCGCTGGTCAGCACGTGGCTGGCCTGGCGGCTGTTGCGGGGCGAGCCGCACGGCCAGGACGAGCGGCAAGCCGGTGGCCCGCCGCCGCAAACCTGAGCTGGATCAGCCGGCCAGCGCGGCTTTCACGGCAGCGGAGACCTGGCCCATGTCGGCCTTGCCTGCCAGGCGGGTTTTGACCGCGCCCATGACCTTGCCCATGTCGCCCGGACCCTTGGCGCCCAGCTCGGCCACGATGGTCTTCACTTCTGCGGCCACTTCATCCGCGCTCAGACGCTGGGGCAGGTAGGCCTGCAGCACCACGATCTCGGCACTTTCCTTGTCAGCCAGGTCCTGGCGCGCTGCCTGCACATAGGCGGCGACCGAGTCCTTGCGCTGCTTGATGAGCTTGTCGATGATGCTGACGACATTGGCGTCGTCGAGCGTGACGCGCTCGTCCACTTCCTTCTGTTTCATGGCGGCCAGCAGCAGGCGGATGGTGCCCAGGCGCTCGCTGTCCTTGGCGCGCATGGCGGCCTTCATGTCGTCGGTGATCTGGTCTTTGAGGGACATATGAAATCTCCGGAGAAAAAACAAAACCCGCGCCTGGCGTCCCGAGCGCGGGTTGTGCGATGTCGTGAGGTCGGGGACCCCAGGACGATCAGTACATCTTCTTGGGAAGCTGCATCGAGCGGATGCGCTTGTAGTTGCGCTTGACGGCGGCTGCCTTCTTGCGCTTGCGCTCGGACGTCGGCTTCTCGTAGAACTCGCGGGCGCGCAGGTCGGTCAGCAGGCCCAGTTTCTCGATGGTGCGCTTGAAGCGGCGCAGAGCCACGTCAAACGGCTCGTTTTCTTTAACACGGATGGTCGTCATTACGTCATGGTTTCCGAAATGTGCGGACAGAGGGTGGGCAGGAGATCGGGCCTGCACGCCGTGAATCGCGAAATGCCCCGCCTGTAACTAGTATTTGGCCGGCGGGGCTATGCCAGCAAAGTCAAGCATTATAGCCGGTTGGCACAGCCGGGCAACCGGCCCGGAACGGGCCGAAAACCTGGGCCGCCAGCGGCGGCCTGCCCCCGGGAGGGGGCGGGCGGGCTACACGCAGTGAGCCCGTCGGGGGCGGAAACCTAGTTTGGCCCTTGGGCATGAGCTAGCGCCACGCCTGCGGCGTGAGCGCTCGCCCAAGCCCATTGGAAGTTGTACCCCCCCAGCCACCCCGTCACATCCACCACCTCGCCGATGAAATACAGCCCGGGCTGTTTCTGCGCCTCCATCGTCTGGCTGGACAGCTCCCGCGTGTCCACTCCACCCGCTGTGACCTCGGCCTTGGCGTAGCCCTCGGTGCCGGTGGGCGTGAGCTCCCAGCGGCTGAGCTTCTCGGCCAGGGCCGCCAGGGCCTTGTCGCCAGCTTCGTTGATGGGGCGCGACCAGGCCGGATCCTGGCCAACCCAGGCCTCGGCCAGGCGGCTGGGCAGCAGGGTGGCCAGTTCATTGACGATGAGCTTGCGCGTGCGCAGCTTGGCGTCCTGCAGCAGGGGCAGCAACTCTCGGTCCGGCGCCAGGTTGATGCGGATCGGCGTTTGCGGCTTCCAGTAGCTGGAGATCTGCAGCACGCCCGGGCCCGAGAGGCCGCGGTGAGTGAACAAGAGGTCTTCCAGGAAGGCGGTTCTTTCCTTTTTCGTGCCGGTCTCGATCTGCACGGGCAGGGCCAAACCGGCCAGGCCGGCGTAGGGCGCCCAAGCCGCGCCGTCGAAGGTCAGCGGCACCAGGGCCGGGCGCGTCTCGATGATCTTCAGCCCGAACTGGCGGGCGATGCGGTAGCCGAAATCGGTGGCGCCGATCTTGGGGATGGACAGGCCGCCGGTAGCGATGACCAGCGACTGGCAGGCGACGGGGCCCTGGTCCGTGTCCAGCTCGTAGCCCGCGGCCCCGTGTCGTACCGCCTGTACGCCACAAGGTTGCCAGCGTGTGACGCCCCCCTTGTCGCACTCCCGCAGCAGCAGCTGGATGATGTCGTCGGCCGAGCGGTCGCAGAACAATTGGCCCTTGTGCTTTTCATGGAAGGCAATGCCGTCGCGCTGCAGCAGGGCGATGAAGTCGGCCGGGGTGTAGCGGCTCAGCGCCGAGCGGCAGAAGTTCGGGTTCTCGCTGATGAAGTGCTTGTGTGGCTGGCGCACGTCGATGTCGCGGTTGGTGAAGTTGCAGCGCCCGCCGCCCGAGATGCGAATCTTCTCCGCCACCTTGGGGGCGTGGTCGATCAGCAGCACCTTAAGCCCGCGCTGGCCGGCCACACCGGCACCAAACAGGCCGGCCGCTCCGGCGCCGACCACCACCACATCGAATTTCTGCATGGCCCGCAGTGTAGGTGAGCCTGCCATAGGCCAGTACATGGCATAGAATGGCCCTTGCTCCGGGGTGTCGCCTGCGTTTCGCAGACGGCTGAGATGGTGAGACCAAACCCGCGAACTTGACTCGGATCATGCCGACGTAAGAAGAGCTGTTTGCCAGGCCCCCGCCTCGCCACACCTTTCGGAGCACGCGCCCCCAGCGCACCAGCAAAGGACATCGTGGCAGAAGCAGTACCCCCATCGTCGCAGGATTCCTCGGGCATCGTCCCCGGGGTGCTGGCGTTCATCGCGCGTGCGGATGAGGGGGATGACAGCTTCAACGCCCTGGCCCTGCGCCTGTTCGCCCACCAGTTCCAGCACAACCAGGCCCTCCAGAAGTTCTGCCAGCAGCGTGGCCGCACGCCGCGCACGGTGAAACACTGGCGCGATATCCCGGCCGTGCCGATCAACGGCTTCAAGGACCTGACGCTCAGTTGCGTGCCGCCCGAAGCCTGCGAGCGTGTGTTCATGACCAGTGGCACCACCCGCGGTGACGTCAAGGGCCGGCACTACCACCCGCAGCTGCAGGTCTACGACCTGTCGATGACGCTGAACTTCCGCCAGCGTTTCATGGGCGAGGCAGATCGTCTGCGTATGGGCATCCTCTTCCCCAGCGAACAGCTGATGCCCAACTCCTCGCTGGCGCATTACCTCGCGTTGGCGCTGCACCAGTTCGGCACGCCCGAGAGCCGTTATTACCTGGACACCGCGGGCCTGCAGCTGGACGCGCTCTGCGCCACGCTGGCGCAGGTGCAGGCCAGCGGCGAACCCTTTGCCCTGCTGGGCGCGAGCTACAGCTTCGTGCATCTGATGGACGCGCTGCAGGCGCGCGGCCTGAGCTTTCGCTTGCCCGCCGGCAGCCGCCTGCTCGACACCGGCGGCTTCAAGGGCCAGTCGCGTGAAATGGACATGGACGCGTTCTACGACGCACTCGCATCGACTTTCAGCGTGCCGCGCAGCGCCTGCATCAATATGTATGGCATGACGGAGCTCAGCACCCAGTTCTACGACGCGGGTAACGCCCTGCTGCCGGCCGTCAAGTCCGGCCCGCACTGGATCCGCACGCGGGTGCTGGACCCGCTGAGCGGGCAGGAGATGCCCCGGGGCGAACGCGGCATCCTGGCGCACACGGATCTGGGCAACTTCAACTCCGTCACCACCATCCTCACCGAGGACGTGGGCGTGGAAGTGGAAGTGGAAGGCGGTTTCCTGCTGCTTGGCCGCGCCCAGGGCGCGCAGGCCAAGGGCTGCTCGCTGGCGGTGGATGAATTTCTGAAAGCGGCACAGTCATGAAAGTCACCGCTGGTTATCTCCCAGGCTTGAAATCCAGCGAGGTCCAGTGGCATACGTTGAGCTTTGGTGAGGGCACGCAGCGCGTCGACGTGGCCGTGCCGCAGCTCACGCCGGCCCAGCTGCACACGCTGGCCGCGCACGTGCGCCAGCAGGGGCGCACGCAGCTCAAGCCCATGCCGGTGTCGCAGATCATCGCCGCCATCGACCGCGCCGTCGAACGCCTGCTCAACCCGGCCGATCCGTATCGCCTGGAGCTGGAGCTGCTGCTGCCGCGCATCTCCGGTTTCGACGCCGAGATGGTGCGCCTGGGCCTCAACGCCTACCTCAAGACCTTCCGCGCGCCGCAGCTGCAGCGTTTCGTCGCCGAAGACTTCAGCAACCCCAAGCTGCTCGATGAGTTCCAGCCGCGCGCCAAGGGTGGCATGGCGCGCGCGCTCGGCCCCGAGCTGCTGGTGCATGTCTGGGCCGGCAACGTGCCGGGCCTGCCGCTGTGGAGCATGGTCTGCGGCCTGCTGGTCAAGGCGCCGGCCATCGGCAAGGTGGCCAGTGCCGAGCCCCTGTTCGCATCCTTGTTCGCGCGCCTGCTGGCCGAAGTGGAGCCGCGCCTGGCCGAGGTGCTGGCCATCGTCTGGTTCAAGGGCGGCGACACCGCCAGCGAGCATGCGCTGTTTGCCGAAGCCGACACGGTGCTGGCCTATGGCGGCAACGACACGCTGACAGCGCTCAGGCAGCAGGTGCCGGTGAGCACACGCTTCCTGCCGCACGGCCACAAGCTCAGCGTGGGCCTGGTCTCGGCGGCCGCGCTCGATGTGGCCCATGCCCCGGCCACGGCACGCGCCGCGGCGCTGGACGTGGTGCGTTACGAACAGCAGGGCTGTTACTCGCCGCACACCTATTACGTGGCGCGCGGTGGCCGCGTCACGCCGCGCGAATTCGCGCAGCAACTGGCCGGTGAACTGGCCGCACTCCAGCATAAATTTGCGCGCCGCACGCTGACGCTGGAAGAGTCGGCCAGCGTGGCCGGCTGGCGCCAGGGCCAGGAAATGCAGGGCTTTGCCGGGGCCGGCGTGGAACTGCTGGGCGATGCCGGTGCCGGCTGGTGCGTGGCCTACGCCGAGCAGGCCAGCGCTTTGCTGCCTTGCGCGCTGAACCGCACGGTGCAGGTGCAGGCGGTGGACCACCTGGCGGACACGCTGCCCTTGCTGGCCGCACAACGCGAGGTCTTGCAGACTGTGGGCCTGGCCGCCGCGCCACAGGAATTGCATGCGCTGGCCGAGCGGCTGGGCGCGGCCGGCGCCACGCGCCTCTGCGCCATCGGCCAGATGACCGCACCCGAAGCCGGCTGGCACCATGACGGGCGTTTCAGCCTGCTGGACCTGGTGCGCATGGTCGAACTCGAAGCTTCGGCCGAGCACGCGGCCGAAACCTACGCGCCGTACCGGGACTGAGATGAGCAGCGCGCCCTTCCTCGACATGCGGCAGGTGAGCTACACCTTCCCCGGCTGGCCGCCGGTGGTGCAGCGTGTGGACTGGGACATCGCGCCTGGCGAGTTTCACTGCCTGGTGGGTCGCAGCGGCTGCGGCAAGACCACGCTGCTCAAGCTGGCCGCGGGCCTGCTGCAGCCTGATTCGGGCACGGTCATCCTGCAGGGGCAGGCCATCCGCCAGCCCGGCCCCGGCACGGGTTTCGTGTTCCAGCAACCCACCTTGCTGGACTGGCTCACCGTGCTGGACAACGTGCTCCTGCCCCTGACCCTGCAGCGCACGCCCACGGAGGCCGACCGCGCACGCGCCGGCCAGCTGCTGGCGCAGATGGGCCTCAGTGCTTATCTGCGTCACCATCCGCGCCAGCTCTCCGGCGGGCAGCAGAGCCGCGTGGCGATTGCGCGCGCGTTGCTGCTCGATCCGCCCATCCTGCTGATGGATGAGCCCTTCGCCGCGCTGGATGCCATCACGCGTGAGGAACTGCAGGACGAACTGCAGGCCATGTGCCGCGCGCGCGGCACCTCGGTCTTTTTCGTTACGCACGACATCGCCGAGGCCGTGTACCTGGCCGACCGCGTGGCGGTGATGGATGCGGGCCGCATCCGCCATGACATCCGTGTGGACCTGCCGCGTCCGCGCGGGCGGGACCTGCGCTACGGCGCGGCTTTCAACGCCATCTGCGCCGAACTGCGGCACGCCATGGACGGCGAGGGCGTCGTATGACGAAGTACCCGCGTCTTTTCGCGCTCGCCTTGCTGATCATTCTGCTGCTGGCCTGGGAGTGGGCCGTGTCGGTCTACAAGTTTTCGCCGCTGGTGCTGCCGGCCCCCAGCGTGATCGGCGCGGCGCTGCTGCGCGGCCTGGCCACGGGTTACCTCTGGCCGCACATCGCGCAGACCCTGCTGGAACTGGGCCTGGGCCTGGCGCTGGGTGTGGCCCTGGGGTTTGCGGGCGGTGTGCTGCTGGGCGAATCGCCCGCGCTGCGCCGTGTGCTCATGCCTTATGTGGTGACCAGCCAGGTGGTGCCCAAGCTGGCGCTGGTGCCGCTCTTCATCGTCTGGTTCGGCTTCGGCACCGTGCCCACGGTGGTCATCACCGCGCTGATCTGCTTCTTCCCGCTGCTGGAGAACACGCTCACGGGCATTGCGCAGGTGGACGCGGCGCGCCTCGAACTGTTCCGCATGCTGGGCGCCAAGCGTTGGCAGACCCTGTGGCGGCTCAAGGTGCCGGCCGGCCTGCCCGCCATCCTGGCTGGCCTGCGCGTGGCCGTGGTGCTGGCACTCGTCGGCGCTGTGGTGGGCGAGTTCATCGGCGCCAGCAAAGGGCTGGGCGCGCTGATCATCGCCGCCCAGGGCTCCATGGACACGCCGTTGATGTTTGCAGTGCTGTTGCTCATCACGGTGATCGGCCTGCTGCTGTACGAGGCCACGCTCTGGCTGGAGCGTCGTCTGCTGCGACCCTATTCCTGACTTTCCTTTAATGAGTACGACACCATGAAACGACATCTCTTGCGCACGCTTGCGGCGCTGGCACTCGGCGCCCTGTGCACCGGTGCCTGGGCTCAGGCCAAACTCGACAAGGTCACGATCGCCGGCTGGGGCGGCCCCATCTCCGAGGTCACCAACCTGCTGGTTGAGCCGGACAAGGGCTTCTTCCGCGCCCAGGGCATCGACATGGTCTACATGCCCGGCACCGGCGGTGGCGATGCCGTGCGCAACCTGCTCAGCGGCCAGGCCGACGTGGCCTTCACCGACCCGGGTTCGCTCTACGCCGCGCTGGACAAGGGCGAGAAGCTGCGCGTGATCTACGACATCTACCCGCAGAACATCTTCAACGTGGTGGCGCTCAAGAGCAGCGGCATCACTAAACCGGCGGACCTCAAGGGCAAGAAGATCGGCGTCTACAGCCTGTCCAGCGGCACGCTGACCAATTTGCAGCTGCTGCTGAACCAGGCCGGCCTGAGCGAGAAGGACGTGACCATCGTCGTTACGGGCCTGCTGAACTTCGCGCCGCTGATGCAGGGGCAGGTGGACGCCACCGCTGCCACGGACACCGGCCTGCTGGTGGCCCGGGCCCGAGGTGTGGGCGACGTGAACGTGATGGAAGTGCGGAACTCTCTCAACGTGTCCAGCGACATCTTTGTCGTGCGTGAGGAGACCTTCCAGCAGAAGAAGGACGTGCTCAAGCGCTTCCTGGCCGCCTACCGCGACAGCATGCAATGGATGATCGCCCAGCCGCAGGAGGCCGCCGCGCTGGCGGTCAAGCGCGCCATCAACGGCCAGAACGAGGCCGTGAACCTGGAGGTGATCAAGTTGCGCAATGCCTCCAGCGTGTCGCCGCTGACGCAAAAGCAGGGGTTGGGCGCGATCGACATCGACATGCTGCAAAAGGGCGCCGACGCCTGGAAGAAGATCGGCCTGATCCAGCGTGAGCTGAAGATGAAGGACGTGGTCAGCAGCGAGCTGCTGCCCGCGAGAAAGTAATCATGAACTTCCAGGGCCAGGTCATCCTCGTCACCGGCGCCAGCCGCGGTATCGGCGCGGCCATCGCTCGGGCCTTCGCGGCCGAGGGCGGTTTTGTGGTGGTGAACTACCTGCGCAACGAGGCCGCGGCGAATGAGGTGGTGGCGCAGTGCAAGGCCGCCGGCGCTGCAACCGGTGGCGATGCCTGGGCCCTCCGTGCCGACGTCAACGATCCGGTGCAGGTGCAGGCGATGGTGGCGCAGGTGCTCTCCGAATTGGGACGCATCGATGTGCTGGTCAACAACGCCTTCGCGCCCTACCGCTTCGATCCCGAGCAGCGCAAGCGCTTCTGGGAAACGGAGTGGGCCGATTACCAGACCCAGTTCGACGGCGCGGTGCGCGCCACCTACAACGTCTGCCAGGCCGTGCTGCCCGGCATGCGCCAGCGCGCGCAGGGTTGCATCATCAACCTGGCCAGTGATCTGGTCGAGCGGCCGGTGGTCCCGTACCACGACTACGCCACGGCCAAGTCCGCGCTGGTGGGTTTCAGCCGCAACCTCGCGGCCGAACTGGGGCCCCTGGGTATCCGCGTGAACTGCGTGGCGCCCGGCCTGGTCTACCCGACCGACGCCAGCCGCGCGACCAAGGAAGATGTGAAAGAAGCCATCGTGGCGCAGACGCCGCTGCGGCGCATCGCCCGGCCCGAGGACGTGGCGGGGCCGGTGCTCTTCCTGGCTTCGGACTGGAGCCGCTTTGTCACGGGACAGGTGCTCATGGTGGACGGTGGTTTAGTGATGAAGTAAGCGGGCCTTCGCCTACACTTCTTCCCATGTCTGACACCGCGCCCTTGATCCTGGGCATCGAATCCTCCTGCGACGAAACCGGCGTGGCCCTGGTGCAAACCAGTGGCGGTCCCGTGCCGCAGCTGCTCTCGCACGCGCTCTACAGCCAGATCGAGATGCACCAGGCCTATGGTGGCGTGGTGCCCGAACTGGCCAGCCGCGACCACATCCGCCGTGTGCTGCCTTTGACCACGCAGGTCATGCAGGAGGCGGGCAAGACACTGAAAGACATCGACGTGGTGGCCTACACACGCGGCCCCGGCTTGGCCGGTGCCCTGCTGGTGGGTGCGGGCGTGGCCTGCGCCCTGGGCGCGGCCCTGGGCAAGCCCGTGCTGGGCGTGCACCACCTGGAGGGCCATCTGCTCTCGCCCTTCCTGAGTGCCGACCCGCCCGAGTTCCCTTTTGTGGCCTTGCTGGTGTCCGGCGGCCACACGCAGCTGATGCGGGTGGACGGGGTGGGGCGCTACGACATCCTGGGCGAGACCATCGACGACGCGGCCGGTGAAGCCTTCGACAAATCGGCCAAGCTCATGGGCCTGCCCTACCCTGGCGGCCCGGGGCTGGCCAAATTGGCGGAGCAGGGCGACGGCGCGGCCTTCAAGCTGCCGCGTCCGCTGCTGCACAGCGGCAATCTGGATTTTTCCTTCGCGGGGCTCAAGACAGCGGTGCTGACGCAGGCGCAGAAAATCTCTGCCGCTCGGGCTGAGCCTGTCGAAGCCTGGCCCTTGAATGTGCGCGCCAATCTCGCGGCGTCCACGCAGGCGGCCATCGTGGAGGTGCTGGTGAAAAAGTCGCTGGCCGCGCTGAAAGACACGGGGCTGAAACGTCTGGTGGTGGCTGGTGGTGTGGGCGCCAACCGCCTGCTGCGCGAACAACTCAACGCCCAATGCGCCAAGCTCAAAGTGCGTGTGCACTACCCCGAACTGCACCTGTGCACCGACAACGGCGCCATGATCGCCATGGCCGCCGCCATGCGCCTGCAGGCCGGCATGCAGGAAGCCACCCGTGCCTATACCTTCGAGGTCAAGCCGCGCTGGCCGCTGGATGCGATCAGCCAGTCGGTCTGACATGCTGACTGCCGCGGGGCAGAGCCCTGGGAAACCGATACATTCGAGCACTTGAATCAGGAAGCGGCAGGCCCTTGCTTGTTTGTGGCGAGAGAGTTGCGAACTCATCAATTCAGAACTTAGGAAAGAACGGACCATGTCCTACATCGACGATTCCCTGTCTGCTGGCGAGAAGATCGAGGGCCGGTTCAGGCTGCATTGGTTTGCCTGGCTGCCGATGTGGATCTGGATCGTCCTGGGCTTTCCCACGCTAGGCATCACCTTGCTCATCGCACTCTATGAGTTCCTGAGGCTGAGGTTCACGGAGCAGGGGGTGACCAACAAGCGGGTGATCCTGAAGACGGGCATCATCAGCCGCAAGACCGAAGAGATGAAACTCACTTCGATCGAAACCGTGGAGCTCGACCAGGGACTCTGGGGACGGATCTTCGGCTTTGGCACCCTCAAGGTGACAGGCCGCGGCATCAGTGACCTGGTGTTCAAGGGCATAGACGATCCCATGGCTGTCAAGCGACAGATCGAAAGCATCAGTAGCCCACCGCAGTGAGTCTCAGCTTGGTGTTGACGCCATGAAAAAAGCCACCCGCGGGTGGCTTTTTGTTTTCAGGCTGGAACGAGCTCAGTTGATCGCCAGCTTGACGGTCTTGCTCTCGGGCAGCACCTTGACCAGCTTGAGCGTGAGCACACCGTTTTCCAGCTTGGCTTCGCTGGCAGAGACGTCGATGTCCTGCGGCAGCTCGTAGGCGGCCTTGTACTGGCGCTTGGCTTCGGGCAGGGTCTCGATGCGGATCACATTGCCCTCGATGCCGATGGACAGCTGCTCGCGGCTGACGCCTGGCACGTCGAAGCTCAGCTCATAGGCCTTGTCTTCGGTGGCGCTGGCCTGTTGCTGCTCGGCCGGTGCGGATTCGCTGAAGAAGCGGTCGAAGGCGCGCAGCGAGGGGGAGAAGGCGGAACGGCGGATGACGGGAACAAACAGCATGGTTGAACTCCTGTGGTGTAAACGGTGGACTCGGTGTGCGGAGGCACTGCCGGCCGCAGGACATAACTGGGCACGAGGCCGAAAGTTTTCAAGGCTGGTGGCGACGGAAAATTTTTGAAGGGTCGCCCTTGAAACACCACTACGTGACGCCATTTCTTCCCGCCGATCTAACGAGGCGCGTCGTTTGTTCCCTGTATGGCGGTCGCCGTGAGGGGGTAGGATGTCTTGCATGAAGGCAATCATCTCGACCATCCTGCTGACGCTGCCTTGCCTAACTTCAGTCCAGGCTGCAAGTTTCGACTGTAAGAAGGCGCAATCCGCGGTGGAGCGCCTCATTTGTGGCGATCCCGGAATCTCCGAGTTGGATGATGTGCTCGGATCGCTCTACAGGGGCGTCATCAAGAGCAATCCCGCGACTGAAGAGATTGTCAGGCGCGATCAGAAGGAGTGGTTGCGCCTACGAGATGGCTGTGGCGATGCCGCCTGTGTCAGACGTCATTACCACACGCGCCTACTCGTCTTGTCCGAATCGATACCCATGAACGCTTCCGGGGCTCCATCGGGGGCGGATTTCGGTGGGGCCTGGTCGATCGACCTTCGTTCACCGGCCGAGCGCAAGCGGGGCGCGGAGTGCGGCGGTGCCTATTTTTCATTGCGCCAGTCCGGGAGTGCGATCATTGGCGCGCACGCATTTGCGACTGTCGATTGCGGACGCATCAATGAGGGTGGCGACGGCACAGTCAAGGGAGTCGTCCATGGCGCTGGAGCGATCTTGGTGGTCACCAGCGGCCGCAATGGCGCGGTCGTCATCGGCAAGGCGACGAGGAGGGGAGGGCTGATGCATTGGGTCTCCGTGGACGAAATCAGGGCGGCGAAATATGAGGGGGACTCGGCGTTGATACTCTCCGAGGGCACTTTGGCGCGCGAAAAGCCAAAGGCGGAGTAGACAATCGGGCATCTCGCTTACGACCGGTAGATATGCGCCAAGTCATCCTCGACCTCGAAGAATCCAAAATCCGCGAAGTGGCCAATGCCGGCCTGGGGCGCAGCGACGTGCTGGCCTTCTGGTTTGGCGAGGGTGACGAGGTCACGCCAGACTTCATCCGCCAGGCGGCCATCGATTCCCTTAAGAAGGGCGAGACCTTCTACAGCCACAACCTGGGCCTGCCCGAGTTGCGCGCGGCGATTGCCATCCACCTGAGCCGCCTGCACGGCACGGTGGCGCCGGACCGCATTGCCGTGACTTCGGGTGGCGTCAACGCGCTGATGATTGCCATGCAGGCCCTGCTGGAAGCGGGGGACGAGGTGGCCATCGTGACCCCGGTCTGGCCCAACCTGACAGCGCAGCCGCTCATCCTGGGTGCGCGCCTCAAGCCCATCCCCCTCAAGCCCGTGGCCGGTGCCTGGACGCTGGACCTGGAAGCGCTGCTGGCCGCGGTGACGCCAGCGACCAAGGTGCTGATCCTCAACGCCCCCAGCAACCCCACGGGTTGGACGCTCACGCGCGAGGAGCAGCAGCGCATCCTGGACCACTGCCGCCGCACCGGCACCTGGATCGTGGCGGACGAGGTGTACTCGCAGCTGTTCTACGAAGCCTCGCCCAACGGCTGTGCCCCCAGCTTCCTGGACATCGCCTCCTCCGAAGACCGGCTGGTCGTGGTGCACAGCTTCTCCAAGAGCTTTTTGATGACAGGCTGGCGCCTGGGCTGGCTGGTGCTGCCGCCGGCGATCACGCACGACGTGGGCAAACTCATCGAGTTCAACACCTCCTGTGCCAGTGTTTTCACCCAGCGCGCGGCCCAGGTGGCGCTGGAGCGCGCCGGCGAGATCACGCCGCGGGTGGTGGCCCACCTGAAGACCTGCCGTGACACCCTGGTGCCGCTGTTGCAGGCCGTGCCGGGCGTGGAACTGGCGACGCCGGCAGCCGGCATGTACGCCTTTTTCCGCCTGGCCGGTTACGACGATTCCCTGGCCACGGCCAAGCGCCTGGTGCGCGAGGCCGGCCTGGGCCTGGCGCCGGGCGAGGCTTTTGCCCCCGAGGCCCAGGGCTGGCTGCGATGGTGTTTTGCCTCCAAAGACCCGCAGCGTCTGGTGCTGGGGGTGGAGCGGCTGCGTGGGTGGCTGGAACGTAAGTAGGCACTACCGTCTCGCGGTTTGGGCTATAATTCCATGGTTCTGCGGTCCGCAAGGGCCTGTAGAGCGCACGTCAGTAGCAGTTCCAGCCGCTGACGCAAGTTGTAAACCCTGGGACGTCCCGACCGAAAGCGGCCGGCTTCGTCCCGCATGACAGGAAAATGAAATGATCGCTACCAGCATCAAGGCCGAAGTTGTCAAGGCCAATGCCCGTTCCGCTACCGACACCGGTAGCCCGGAAGTCCAGGTCGCCCTGCTGACCGCCCGCATCAACGAGCTGACCCCCCACTTCAAGACCCACGCCAAGGATCACCACGGCCGTCGCGGTCTGCTGCGCATGGTGAGCCGCCGCCGCAAGCTGCTGGACTACCTGAAGTCCAAGGACTTCGACCGTTACAGCGCGCTGATCACCAAGCTGGGTCTGCGCAAGTAATCGCACCGGACAGATGAACAGGAGCGCCTGAGTTGGTCCGCTAGCTCAGGCGCTTTTTACTTCGGAGCAGACAGGTACAGAGCGAAGCTGTGTCATTCCAGAGGAAATCGGGCGAATTTCCTCGACTTTCTCTGGAATGGCATCGTGTTCTGTGATGTGGCTTCGGGCCCTAGGGGAGGCGGCTCAGACCTCCCTTGATCGATACAGGAGAAACACATGACCATGTTCAACAAAGTCACGAAGACCTTCCAGTGGGGCCAGCACACGGTCACCATGGAAACCGGCGAAGTCGCCCGTCAAGCCACCGGCGCCGTGCTGGTCAACATCGACGACACCGTGGTGCTGGCCACCGTGGTGGCGACCAAGAGCGCCAAGCCGGGCCAGGACTTCTTCCCCCTGACGGTGGACTACACCGAGAAGTCGTACGCCGCCGGCAAGATCCCGGGCAGCTTTTTCAAGCGTGAAGGCCGTCCCAGCGAGCTGGAGACCCTGACCTGCCGCCTGATCGACCGCCCGATCCGTCCGCTGTTCCCCGAAGGCTTCTACAACGAAGTCCAGGTGATCGTTCACGTCGTGAGCCTGAACCCCGAAGTGCAGGCCGACATCGCCGCCATGATCGCCACCAGCGCCGCGCTGAGCATCAGCGGCATCCCCTTCAACGGCCCCATCGGCGCCGCGCGCGTGGGTTACATCAATGGCGAATACGTCCTGAACCCGGGCCAGACCCAGCTCAAGGACAGCCAGATGGACCTGGTGGTCGCTGGTACCGAATCCGCCGTGCTGATGGTGGAATCCGAAGCCCAACAGCTGTCCGAAGAGATCATGCTGGGCGCCGTGGTGTTCGGCCACGAGCAGGGCAACATCGCCGTCAACGCCATCCACGAGCTGGTGCGCGATGCCGGCAAGCCGGTCTGGGACTGGAAAGCCCCGGCCAAGGACGAGCCCCTGATCGCCAAGGTCAACGCACTGGCTGAAGAGAAGCTGCGCACCGCCTACCAGATCCGCAACAAGCAGAGCCGCACCCAGGCCTGCCGCGAGACCTACGCCGCCGTCATGGCCGCCCTGAAGGGCGAGGGCGTCGAATTCGACAGTGTCAAGGTCGAAGGCATGCTGTTCGACATCGAAGCGCGCATCGTGCGCAGCCAGATCCTGGCTGGCGAGCCGCGCATCGACGGCCGCGACACGCGCACCGTGCGCCCCATCGAGATCCGCAACGGCGTGCTGCCCCGTACCCACGGTTCGGCCCTGTTCACGCGCGGTGAAACCCAGGCCCTGGTGGTTGCCACGCTAGGCACCGAGCGCGACGCGCAGCGCATCGACGCGCTGGCCGGCGAGTTTGAAGACCGCTTCATGCTGCACTACAACATGCCTCCCTTCGCCACCGGCGAGGCTGGCCGTTTCGGCACCCCGAAGCGCCGCGAGATCGGCCACGGCCGTCTGGCCAAGCGTGCCCTGGTGGCCTGCCTGCCGAGCAAGGAAGAGTTCCCCTACACCATGCGTGTGGTCTCCGAGATCACCGAGTCCAACGGCTCTTCGTCGATGGCTTCGGTCTGCGGCGGCTGCCTGTCGCTGATGGACGCCGGCGTGCCGATGAAGGCCCACGTGGCCGGTATCGCCATGGGCCTGATCAAGGAAGGCAACCGCTTCGCCGTGCTGACCGACATCCTGGGTGACGAAGATCACCTGGGCGACATGGACTTCAAGGTGGCCGGTACCACCAACGGCATCAATGCCCTGCAGATGGACATCAAGATCCAGGGCATCACCAAGGAAATCATGCAGGTCGCCCTGGCCCAGGCCAAGGAAGCCCGCATGCACATCCTGGGCAAGATGCAGGAAGCCATGGGCGAGGCCAAGACCGAGGTGAGCAACTTCGCGCCCAAGCTCTTCACCATGAAGATCAACCCCGAGAAGATCCGTGACGTGATCGGCAAGGGCGGCGCCGTGATTCGCGCGCTGACCGACGAGACCGGCTGCCAGATCAACATCGAGGAAGACGGCACCATCACCATCGCCGCCACCGACGCCACCAAGGCCGAGGAAGCCAAGCGCCGCATCACCGAGATCACCGCCGAAGTCGAAATCGGCAAGGTCTACGAAGGCCCGATCACCAAGATCCTGGACTTCGGTGCCCTGGTCAACCTGCTGCCCGGCAAGGACGGCCTGCTGCACATCAGCCAGATCGCCCACGAGCGCGTCGAGAAGGTCACGGACTATCTGTCCGAAGGCCAGATCGTCAAGGTCAAGGTGCTGGAGACCGACGAGAAGGGTCGCATCAAGCTGTCCATGAAGGCCCTGCTGGACCGCCCGGCCCCGAGCCACGGCGGCGAACAGGCCTGATCCGACTTTGCCACTCTGACGATGGCGCCCTGCGGTCAGTCCGCAGGCGCTGTCGGAGCGAAAGACCATGAAAGCCATCGAAATCACTTCCTACGGTGCGCCCGAGGTGCTGCGTCTGGGCCAGCGCCCCGACCCGGTGCCGGGTGCGGGTGAGCTGCTGATCCGCGTGGCGGCCAGCGGCATCAACCGCCCCGACGTGTTCCAGCGCACCGGCAACTACCCGGTGCCGCCAGGCGCGTCCGACATCCCCGGCCTCGAAGTGGCCGGCACGATCGTGGGCGGCAATACCACGGAACTGGCGCAAGCCGGTCTCAAGCTGGGCGACAAGGTGTGCGCGCTGGTGGCCGGCGGCGGTTACGCCGAGCTGTGCACCGCGCCCATCGCGCAGTGCCTGCCGTATCCGAAGGGTCTGAGCGATGTGGAGGCCGCCTCGCTGCCCGAGACCTTCTTCACGGTGTGGAGCAATGTGTTCGACCGCGGGCGCCTGCAGGCCGGCGAGACCCTGCTGATCCAGGGTGGGTCCAGCGGCATTGGCGTGACCGCCATCCAGCTGGCCAAGGCCATGGGAGCCAAAGTGATCGTGACTGCGGGCAGCGATGACAAGTGCGCCGCCTGCCTCAAGCTGGGCGCCGACCATGCCATCAACTACAAGACGCAGGACTTCAAGGATGAGGTCAAACGCCTGACCGACGGCAAGGGTGTGGACGTGATCCTCGACATGGTGGGCGGCGAGTACGTCGCACGCGAGGTCGAGAGCCTGGCCGAGGATGGCCGCATCGTCATCATCGCCGTGCAGGGCGGCACCAAGAGCAGCTTCAACGCCGGCCTGGTACTGCGCAAGCGCCTGACCATCACCGGCTCCACGCTGCGCCCGCGCCCCATCGCCTTCAAGCAGGCGATCGCGCAGGCTTGCCTCAAGCACGCCTGGCCGCTGATCGAGGCCGGCAAGGTGAAGCCCGTGATCCACAGCACGTTTGCAGCGGTGGACCCGGCAGACGATACCGGCAGCGGCGCCGCCAGGGCGCATGCCCTGATGGAATCGAACCAGCACATCGGCAAGATCGTGCTGACCTGGAGCGCCGCATGAGCGCTGCCGGGCCGTCCCAAGGCGCGAAGGCCCCCGTGGGGGGCAGCGCAGTACATGAAATGACAAGCGTGGGGGCGCTATGACCAAGAAGCTGATTGCCGGTAACTGGAAGATGAACGGCAGCCTCGCCGCCAACCAGGCCCTGCTCAAAGGGCTGCTGTCCGGTCTGAAGGATCCCGCGTGCGACATCGCGGTCTGCGTGCCGGCGCCTTATCTGGCGCAGTGTCAGATGCTGCTGGCCGCCAGCCCGGTAGAGCTGGGCGCGCAGGACGTGTCGCAGCACGAGCTGGGCGCCTATACCGGTGAGACCTCGGTCGCCATGCTCAGGGACTTCGGCGTGCGCTACGCCATCGTCGGTCACTCGGAGCGAAGGCTGTACCACGGCGAGACCGATGCCGTGGTGGCCGCCAAGGCGCAGCATGCGCTGGCGGGTGGCGTGACCCCCATCGTCTGCGTGGGCGAAACGCTGGCCGAGCGGGAAGCCGGCAAGACCGAGGAAGTGGTCAAGCGCCAGCTGGCCGCGGTGATCCACCTCAACGGCCACTGCATCAGCGAGATCGTCGTGGCCTATGAGCCCGTCTGGGCCATCGGCACCGGCAAGACCGCCAGTCCCGAGCAGGCGCAGCAGGTTCATGCCGTGCTGCGCGCGCAACTCAAGGCGGCCACGCCGCAGGCTGACCGCATCAAGCTGCTCTATGGCGGCAGCATGAACGCGGCCAACGCCGCGCAGCTGCTGGCCCAGCCCGACATCGACGGCGGCCTGATCGGCGGCGCTTCGCTCAAGGCCCCGGATTTTCTCACCATCATCGCGGCAGCTCGCTGATACAGCTGCTCGATTGCTACGAATTTAGGAGTAAACATGAGTTTCATCGTCACCATCATCCTCACGGTGCAGATCGTCACGGCCGTGGCCATGATCGGCCTGATCCTGATCCAGCACGGAAAGGGTGCCGACATGGGCGCCGCTTTCGGCAGCGGATCCTCCGGCAGCCTGTTTGGCGCCAGCGGCAGTGCCAACTTCCTCTCGCGCACCACGGCCGTGCTGGCCACGGTGTTCTTCGTGAGCACGCTGGCGCTGGCCTACTTCAGCAATGCGCGCCCGGCCAGCACCGGCAGCGTGCTCGAAGGCAGCGCCGTGACCGCACCGGCTGTGCCTGAGACCGCATCCCAGATTCCGGGCACGACGATGCCGGCCGGCGCCGCGCCGGCTTCGGCCCCGGTGGCGCCCGTCGCCCCCGGCCCGGCGCAGATTCCGGCGCGATGACCTGAGTCAATATTTCCAGAACTTCTCCCCGGAGAGAGGGGGGATTCGGAGTAAACTCCGAGGCTGCCGGGTAAGCCATTTGGCCCTCATGCGAGCCCGGTAAAAGAGACAAGCCGTCGTGGTGAAATTGGTAGACACGCTATCTTGAGGGGGTAGTGGCGAAAGCTGTGCGAGTTCGAGTCTCGCCGACGGCACCAGACAAATGAAGCCCGGGCATCGTCCGGGCTGACTAACGGTGATCAGCAAATCAAGATGAGCCTCGATCAATACCTCCCCGTCCTTCTGTTCATCTTGGTCGGCATTGCCGTCGGGGTCATTCCCCAGGTCATCGGCTACGTCCTGGGCCCCAACCGCCCCGACGCGGCTAAAAATTCCCCCTACGAGTGTGGTTTCGAGGCGTTTGAAGACGCGCGCATGAAGTTCGACGTGCGCTACTACCTCGTGGCCATCCTTTTCATCCTGTTCGACCTGGAAATCGCCTTCCTCTTCCCCTGGGCCGTGGCGCTCAAGGAAGTGGGTGCGGTGGGTTTCTGGGCGGCCATGGTGTTCATCGCCATCCTCGTCGTGGGCTTTGTCTACGAGTGGAAAAAAGGCGCCCTGGACTGGGAATGAGGATGTCCCCCACGCTTGCCACTTTTTGTGCTGCGCAGCCTGCGGTGACTGGAATTTTCAACAAGGATCATTGCCATGATTGAAGGCGTGATGAAAGAAGGCTTCGTCACCACCAGTTACGACTCGGTGGTGAACTGGGCCAAGACCGGTTCGCTCTGGCCCATGACCTTCGGTCTGGCTTGCTGCGCGGTGGAGATGATGCATGCGGCCGCTGCCCGTTACGACATCGGCCGCTTCGGCGCCGAGGTGTTCCGTGCCAGCCCGCGCCAGTCGGACCTGATGATCGTGGCCGGTACGCTGTGCAACAAGATGGCCCCGGCCCTGCGCAAGGTCTACGACCAGATGAGCGAGCCGCGCTGGGTCATCTCCATGGGCTCCTGCGCCAACGGTGGCGGCTACTACCACTACAGCTACTCCGTGGTGCGCGGCTGCGACCGCATCGTGCCGGTTGACGTCTACGTGCCGGGCTGTCCGCCCACGGCCGAGGCCTTGATCTACGGCATCATCCAGCTGCAGCAGAAGATTCGCCGCACGCAGACCATCGCCCGCGTCTGAAGGAGCCATCGATGACTGCTTTTGCCGTGAATCCCGAAGCTCTCAAGGACACCGTTGCCGCCGCTTTGGGCGGCAAGGCGCGCCGTGTCGACGTCAAGCTGGGTGAAGTCACCGTCGAGGTCGCGCCCCAGGACTACCTGGCTGCGGCCCGCATCCTGCGTGATGCGCCCGACTGCCGTTTCGAGCAACTGATCGACCTCTGCGGTGTGGACTATTCCACCTGGGGTGAGGGTGCCTGGGAGGGCGCACGTTACTGCGTCGTCTCGCACCTGCTGTCCGTCAGCCTGAACCAGCGCGTCCGCCTGAAAGTCTTTGCCGCCGATGATGCCTTCCCGGTGGTGGACACGCTCACCGAGGTCTGGCGTGCGGCCAACTGGTACGAGCGCGAGGCCTTTGATCTCTACGGCATCGTGTTCGAAGGGCACGACGACCTGCGTCGCATCCTGACCGACTACGGTTTCATCGGCCACCCTTTCCGCAAGGACTTCCCCCTGTCGGGTCACGTCGAGATGCGCTACGACGCCGAACTCAAGCGCGTGATCTACCAGCCGGTGAGCATCGAGCCGCGCGAGATCACACCGCGCATCATCCGTGAAGACAACTACGGCGGGTTGAAATAAATATGTGCCCCCACGCTCATCACTACGTGTATTCGCTGCCCCCCCAGGGGGCGCACGCCTCCCTTGGGACGGCCCGGCGGGAGTCCTGACATGGCCGAAATCAAGAACTACACGCTGAACTTCGGACCCCAGCACCCGGCCGCGCACGGCGTGCTGCGTCTGGTGCTCGAGCTCGACGGCGAGGTCGTGCAGCGCGCCGACCCGCACATCGGCCTGCTGCACCGCGCCACCGAGAAGCTGGCCGAGAGCAAGACCTACATCCAGTCGCTGCCCTATATGGACCGTCTCGACTACGTGTCCATGATGTGCAACGAGCAGGCCTACTGCCTGGCCATCGAGAAGATGCTGGGCCTTGAAGTGCCGCTGCGCGCCAAGTACATCCGCACCATGTTCGGCGAGATCACGCGCCTGCTCAATCACCTGATGTGGCTGGGCTCGCACGGTAACGACTGCGGCAGCTCCACCATCCTGATCTACACCTTCCGCGAGCGTGAAGACCTGTTCGACATGTACGAGGCCGTGTCCGGCGCGCGCATGCACGCAGCCTACTTCCGCCCGGGCGGCGTCTACCGTGACCTGCCCGACAGCATGGCGCAGCACAAGGTCAACAAGATCCGCAACGCCCGCGCCGTGGCCGAGATCAACGCCAACCGCCAGGGTTCGCTGCTGGACTTCATCGACGACTTCTGCGCGCGCTTCCCCAAGTGCGTGGACGAGTACGAGACCCTGCTGACCGACAACCGTATCTGGAAGCAGCGCACCGTGGGTATTGGCGTGGTGACGGCCGAGCGTGCCCTGAACCTGGGCATGACCGGTCCCATGCTGCGTGGCTCGGGCATCGCCTGGGACCTGCGCAAGACCCAGCCCTACGATGCCTACGACCGTGTCGACTTCGACATCCCGGTGGGCAAGACCGGCGACAGCTACGACCGCTACCTGGTCCGCGTGCAGGAGATGCGCGAGTCCAACCGCATCATCCAGCAGTGCTCGGCCTGGCTGCGCGCCAACCCCGGCCCGGTCATCACGGACAACCACAAGGTGGCGCCGCCGGCCCGCGAGGCCATGAAGTCCAATATGGAAGAGCTGATCCACCACTTCAAGCTCTTCACCGAAGGATTCCGTGTGCCTGCCGGCGAGGCCTATGCCGCTGTCGAGCACCCCAAGGGCGAGTTCGGCATCTACATGGTGAGCGACGGCGCCAACAAGCCCTATCGCCTCAAGATTCGTGCCCCGGGCTTTGCCCACCTGGCCACGCTCGATGAACTCACGCGCGGTCACATGCTGGCCGACGCCGTGGCCATCATCGGAACGCTGGATATCGTGTTTGGAGAGATTGACCGATGATTTCGGAATCCACCAAGGCGCGCTTCGCCAAGGAAGTCGCCAAGTACCCGTCGGACCAGGCCCAGTCGGCCGTGATGGCCTGCCTGTCCATCGTGCAGCAGGAGTCCGGTTTCGTGAGTACCGACAGCGAGGCCGAGATTGCCGCCTATCTGGGCATGGCGCCGATGGCCGTGCACGAGGTCACGACCTTCTACAACATGTACAACCAGCGCCCGGTGGGCAAGTACAAGCTCAACGTCTGCACCAACCTGCCTTGCCAGTTGCGTGACGGCCAGAAGGCGCTGCACCACCTCGAGCACAAGCTGGGCATCGCCATGGGCCAGACCACGGCCGACGGCCTGTTCACCCTGCAGCAGAGCGAGTGCCAGGGCGCCTGCGCCGATGCGCCGGTGCTGCTGGTCAACGACCGCACCATGTGCAGCTTCATGAGCAACGACAAGCTGGACCAGCTGATCGACGGCCTGAAGGCCGGAGGGGCGAAGTGATGGCTGTCGATAAACTTCTTTCGCAGTTCGCCGCCACCGGCGTCGAGACCTGCTTCCACGACCGTCACATTGCCCCCCAGATCTACGCCGGCCTCAACGGCAGCAACTGGCGCCTGAAGGACTACGAGGCGCGCGGCGGCTACCAGGCCCTGCGCAAGATCCTGGGCAAGGATGGCGGCGAAGGTTTGACGCAAGACCAGGTGATCGCCACCGTGAAGGAATCCGCGCTGCGCGGCCGTGGCGGCGCCGGTTTCCCCACCGGTCTGAAGTGGAGCTTCATGCCGCGGCAGTTCCCGGGCCAGAAGTACCTGGTGTGCAATTCCGACGAGGGCGAGCCCGGGACCTGCAAGGACCGCGACATCCTCATGTACAACCCGCACATCGTGATCGAGGGCATGGCCATTGCGGCCTATGCCATGGGCATCACGGTGGGCTACAACTACATCCACGGCGAGATCTTCTCGGCCTACGACCGTTTTGAAGAAGCGCTGGATGAGGCGCGTGCCGCCGGCCTGCTGGGCAACAGCATTGCAGGCAGCAACTTCAGCTTCCAGCTGCACGCCTTCCACGGTTTCGGCGCCTACATCTGCGGCGAAGAAACCGCGCTGCTGGAGTCGCTTGAAGGCAAGAAGGGCCAGCCGCGCTTCAAGCCGCCGTTCCCGGCCAGCTTCGGCCTCTACGGCAAGCCCACCACCATCAACAACACCGAGACCTTCGCGGCTGTGCCCTGGATCATCCGCAATGGCGGCCAGGCCTACCTCGAGTGCGGCAAGCCCAACAACGGCGGCACCAAGATCTATTCGATCAGCGGTGACGTCGAGCGGCCGGGCAATTACGAGATTCCCATGGGCACGCCCTTTGCCAAGCTGCTGGAGCTTGCCGGTGGCGTGCGCGGCGGCAAGAAACTCAAGGCCGTGATCCCCGGTGGCTCTTCCTCGCCGGTGCTGCCGGCCGACATCATGATGCAGTGCACGATGGACTACGACTCCATCGCCAAGGCCGGCTCCATGCTGGGCTCGGGCGCCGTCATCGTGATGGACGAGACCCGCTGCATGGTCAAGGCACTGCAGCGTCTGTCCTACTTCTACATGCACGAATCCTGTGGCCAGTGCACGCCCTGCCGCGAAGGTACGGGTTGGCTCTCGCGCGTGGTCGACCGCATCGAGAACGGCCAGGGCCGTCCCGAAGACCTGGACCTGCTGGACAACGTGGCCGAGAACATCCAGGGCCGCACCATCTGCGCGCTGGGCGACGCCGCCGCCATGCCGGTGCGCGCCATGATCAAGCACTTCCGTCCCGAATTCGAACATCACGTGGCCCACAAGACCTGCCTGGTCCCGGCCTACGTCTGAGCGACATAGCGAGCATACGAACATGGTTGAAATCGAACTCGACGGCAAGAAGGTGGAGATCGCCGAAGGCAGCATGGTGATGCATGCGGCCGAGAAGTCCGGCGTCTACATTCCGCATTTCTGCTATCACAAGAAGCTCAGCATTGCGGCCAACTGCCGCATGTGCCTGGTGGACGTGGAGAAGGCGCCCAAGCCCATGCCGGCCTGCGCCACGCCCGTCACCCAGGGCATGATCGTGCGCACCAAGACCGACAAGGCCCTCAAGGCCCAGAAGTCGGTCATGGAGTTCCTGCTGATCAACCACCCGCTGGACTGCCCCATCTGTGACCAGGGCGGCGAGTGCCAGTTGCAGGACCTGGCCGTGGGCTACGGCGGTTCCTCCTCGCGCTACGAAGAAGAAAAGCGCGTGGTCTTCCACAAGGACGTCGGCCCGCTGATTTCCATGGAAGAGATGAGCCGCTGCATCCACTGCACGCGCTGCGTACGCTTCGGCCAGGAAGTCGCCGGCGTGATGGAGCTCGGCATGAGCCACCGCGGCGAACATGCCGAGATCGAGACCTTCGTCGGCCAATCGGTGGACTCCGAGCTCTCGGGCAACATGATCGACCTTTGCCCGGTGGGCGCGCTGACCAGCAAGCCCTTCCGTTACCAGGCCCGCACCTGGGAGCTGGGTCGCCGCAAGTCGGTCAGCCCGCATGACTCCACCGGCGCCAACCTGATCGTGCAGGTCAAGAACAACCAGGTCTTGCGCGTCGTGCCGCTGGAGAACGAGGCCGTCAACGAGTGCTGGATCGCCGACCGCGATCGTTATTCCTACGAAGCCCTCAATGGCGCCGACCGCCTGACTGCCCCCATGATCAAGCAGGGCGGCCAGTGGAAGACGGTCGACTGGCAGACCGCGCTCGAGTACGTGGCCAACGGCTTGAAGAACATCAAGAACGACCACGGTGCCAACAGCATCGGCGCCCTGGTCAGCCCGCACAGCACTCTGGAAGAGCTGTTCCTCGCTGCCGGCCTGCTGCGTGGGCTGGGCAGCGACAACATCGACCACCGCCTGCGCCACGCCGAGTTCGGCAAGGCTGAAGGTGTCCGTTGGCTGGGCCTGCCCATCGCCGAGCTCACGCAACTGCAGCGCGTGCTGGTCGTGGGCTCCAACCTGCGCAAGGATCACCCGCTGTTTGCCCAGCGGATTCGCCAGGCTGTGCGCCACGGCGGGCAGCTCAGCGCCATCACCTCGAAGTCGCTGTTCAAGGACGCTGACGCCTGGGCCATGAAGGTGGCCAATGCACAGGTGACGCCGGCTGCACAGTGGGCCCAGGCCCTGGCCAACGTGGCCGCGGCGATTGCCGCCGAGAAGGGCGTGAGCGCCCCCGCCGCTGGCCAGGTCACGCCCGAGGCGCAAGCCATCGCCAAGTCCCTGCTGGGCGGCGAGCGCAAGGCCGTGCTGCTGGGCAATGCGGCCGCCCACCACGCCAACGCCTCGAGCCTGCTGGCCCTGGCCAACTGGATCGGTGCGCAGACCGGCGCCAGCGTCGGCTACCTCACCGAAGCCGCCAACACCGTGGGCGCGCAGTGGATGCAGGCGCAACCGCAGGCGGCCGGCCTGAACGCCGCGCAGATGCTGGGCGGCAAGCTCAAGGCCGCTGTGCTGCTGGGCGTCGAGCCCGAACACGACACGGCTGCCGGCCAGGCCGCCGCCGCCGCATTGGATGCTGCCGAGATGGTCGTCACGCTCAGCCCCTTCAAGACCAACCTGGCTTTCAGCGACGTGCTGCTGCCCGTCGCCCCCTTCAGCGAGACCTCCGGCAGCTTCGTCAATGCCGAAGGCCGCCTGCAGAGCTTCCACGCCGTGGTCAAGCCCCTGGGCGAGACGCGTCCGGCGTGGAAGGTGCTGCGCGTGCTGGGCAATCTGCTGGGCCTGAGCGGTTTCGAGTTCGAGTCCTCACAGGATGTGCTGGCTGTGGCCACCGCCAAGGCTGCGAACCTGTCCAATGCCACGCAGGCCAGCATCAACGTCGCCGCCACGGCCGGTGAGCCGGTGGTGGCGTCCATCTACCAACTCGACGGCCTCGTCCGTCGCGCGCCGTCGCTGCAGCTGACGGCCGACGCCCGTGAAGAAGGGGTCACCGCATGATCGATGCGCTGTACAACGGCGGCCTGAACCTGATCGCCGCCAGCTGGTGGGCCACGATGGCCTGGCCGGTGCTCTGGATCCTGATCAAGATCGTCTGCGTGCTCGCCCCGCTGATGGGCGCCGTCGCCTACCTGACGCTGTGGGAGCGCAAGTTCCTGGGCTTCATCCAGGTGCGCCACGGCCCGAACCGCGTCGGCCCTTTCGGCCTGCTGCAGCCGATTGCCGACGCGCTCAAGCTGCTGACCAAGGAAATCATCCAGCCGACCGCGGCCGCCAAGGGCCTGTTCGTGCTCGGCCCCATCATGGCCATCATGCCGGCGCTGGCCGCCTGGGTCGCGATCCCCTTCGGCCCCGATGTCGCGCTGACCAACGTCAACGTCGGCCTGCTGCTGATCATGGCCATCACCTCGATCGAGGTCTATGGCGTCATCATCGCGGGCTGGGCCTCCAACTCCAAGTACGCCTTCCTGGGCGCGCTGCGCGCCTCGGCGCAGATGGTGAGCTACGAGATCGCCATGGGCTTCTGCTTCCTGGTGGTGGTCATGGTCTCGGGGAGCATGAACCTGACCAACATCGTGCTGGGGCAGGGCGAGGGTTACTTCAGCGACATGGGTCTGGGTTTCCTGTCCTGGAACTGGTTGCCTCTGCTGCCCATCTTCCTCGTCTACCTGATCTCCGGCGTGGCCGAAACCAACCGCCACCCCTTTGACGTGGTCGAGGGCGAGGCCGAGATCGTGGCCGGCCACATGGTCGAGTACTCGGGCATGGGCTTCGCCATCTTCTTCCTGGCCGAGTACGCCAGCATGTGGCTGGTGTCCATCCTGGCCGTCATCATGTTCCTGGGCGGCTGGCTGTCACCGATCGACAGCGCCCTGTTCAACTGGGTCCCGGGCTGGATCTGGCTGGGCCTTAAGACTTTCGTGGTGGTCTCCATGTTCATCTGGATCCGCGCCACCTTCCCGCGTTTCCGCTACGACCAGATCATGCGTCTGGGCTGGAAGATCTTCATCCCGGTCACGCTCGTGTGGCTGCTCGTCGTCGGCATCTGGATGCAGACGTCGTGGAACATCTGGAACTAAGGGGCTGACGACATGCACGCCGCTTCAACCGCTACCGCCTTCTCCTTGAGGGATTTCCTCAAGAGCTTCATGCTGGTGGAGCTCTTCAAGGGCATGGCCCTGACGGGCCGCTACGCCTTCGCCCGCAAGGTGACGATCCAGTACCCCGAAGAGAAGACCCCGCTGTCGCCGCGTTTCCGCGGCCTGCACGCCCTGCGCCGGTACGAGAACGGCGAGGAGCGCTGCATCGCCTGCAAACTGTGCGAGGCCGTCTGCCCGGCCATGGCCATCACCATCGAATCCGAAGTACGCCAGGATGGCAGCCGCCGCACCACGCGCTATGACATCGACCTGACCAAGTGCATCTTCTGCGGTTTCTGCGAAGAGAGCTGCCCGGTGGACTCCATCGTGGAAACCCACGTCCTCGAGTACCACGGCGAAAAGCGCGGTGACCTGTATTTCACCAAGGACATGCTGCTGGCCGTAGGCGACCGCTACGAGACCGAGATCGCTGCCGCCCGCGCGGCCGATGCCAAGTACCGCTGAGGCGGCAACCACCAAGACCGATCATGGACGTCAAAACCGGCTTCTTCTTCCTGTTCTCGGCCGTGCTGCTGTTCGCGGCCTTCCGGGTGATCACGGCGCGCAACCCCGTGCATGCCGTGCTCTTTCTCATGTTGTCCTTTTCGCAGGCCTCGGCCATCTGGTTGCTGCTGGAGGCGGAGTTTCTGGCGGTGACCCTGGTGCTGGTGTACCTGGGTGCTGTCATGGTGCTGTTTTTGTTCGTCGTCATGATGCTGGACGTCAAGATCGACCAGATGCGCCAGGGCTTCTGGAAGCATCTGCCCCTGGCCGTCACCCTGGGCGCCGTCGTGGTGCTGGAGATGGCGGCCGTCTTGCTGACGGGCTTTCGCCTCAGCGAAGGGCCGGCGGTGGCCCAGGTCATCGGCGAGCCGGTGGTCGAGGTCGACAACGCCAAGGAGCTGGGCATCCTGCTCTACACCGAGTACGTCTACCCGGTCCAGGTGGCCGCCGTGATCCTGCTGGTGGCCATGATCGCCGCGATTGCGCTGACCTTGCGTGAGCGCAAGGACAGCAAGGCCATCGACCCGTCGCTCCAGGTGCGCGTGCGCGCCAGCGAGCGCATGTCCATCGTGAAAGTCGAGACGACCCGCGTCGCGCCCCCGGCCGCCGCTCCCGAGGAGAACAAGCCATGACACTCACCCTGGGTCACTACCTCACGCTGGGCGCGGCGCTGTTTGCCATCGCCGTGGTCGGCATCTTCCTGAACCGGAAAAACCTGATCGTGCTGCTGATGGCCATCGAGCTGATGCTGCTGGCGGTCAACCTGAACTTCGTCGCCTTCTCGCATTACCTGGGTGACATGCATGGTCAGGTCTTCGTGTTCTTCATCCTGACCGTCGCGGCGGCCGAGTCGGCCATCGGCCTGGCCATCCTGGTGCTGCTGTTCCGAAACAAGTCCAGCATCAACGTGGACGAACTCAACGAGCTCAAGGGTTAAAGGTAATAAGAAGATGAGCGCAACCCTGAACGCATCCACCCTGCTGGCTGTACCGCTGGCGCCGCTGGCCGGCGCCCTGCTGGCCGGCATCCTCGGCACCAAGATTGGTGGCAACTGGATCGGCCGCCGTCTGTCGCACACCTTCACCATCCTGGGTGTGCTGGTGGCCTTCATCCTCTCGGCCATGACACTCAAGAGCGTGGCCATGGACGGCGCGCGCTTCAACGAAACCATCTACGAGTGGATGGTGATCGGCGGGCTGAAGATGGAAATCGGCTTCATGGTCGACGGCCTCACCGCCATGATGATGTGCGTGGTGACCTTCGTCTCGCTCATGGTGCACATCTACACCATCGGCTACATGGAAGAGGACGAGGGCTACAACCGCTTCTTCGCCTACATCTCCCTGTTCACCTTCTCCATGCTCATGCTGGTCATGAGCAACAACCTGCTGCAGCTCTTCTTCGGCTGGGAGGCGGTGGGCCTGGTGTCCTACCTGCTGATCGGCTTCTGGTTCAACAAGCCCACGGCCATCTTCGCCAACATGAAGGCCTTCCTGGTCAACCGCGTGGGTGACTTCGGCTTCATCCTGGGCATCGGCCTGATCGCCGCCTACGCCGGTACGCTGAACTACACCGAGGTCTTCGCCAAGTCCGGCGACCTGGGCAAACTGATCTTCCCGGGCACCGAGTGGCTGCTGGTCACCGTGATCTGCATCTGCCTGTTCATCGGCGCCATGGGCAAGTCGGCCCAGTTCCCGCTGCACGTCTGGCTGCCCGATTCCATGGAAGGCCCCACGCCCATCTCCGCGCTGATCCACGCCGCCACCATGGTGACGGCTGGCATCTTCATGGTGGCGCGCATGTCGCCCTTGTTCGAGCTGTCCGACACGGCCCTGAGCTTCATCATGATCATCGGCGCCATCACGGCCCTGTTCATGGGCTTTCTGGGCATCATTCAGAACGACATCAAGCGCGTGGTGGCCTACTCCACGCTGTCTCAGCTGGGTTACATGACGGTGGCGCTGGGCGCTTCGGCCTATTCGGTCGCCGTGTTCCACTTGATGACGCATGCCTTCTTCAAGGCCCTGCTGTTTCTCGCCGCGGGTTCCGTCATCATCGGCATGCACCACAACCAGGACATCCGCTGGATGGGCGGCGTGCGCAAGTACATGCCCATCACCTGGATCACCGCGCTGCTGGGCTCGCTGGCCCTGATCGGCACGCCGCTGTTCGCCGGTTTCTATTCCAAGGACAGCATCATCGAGGCGGTGCACTTCAGCACCCTGCCGGGCGCGGGCTTTGCGTACTTCGCGGTGCTGGCCGGCGTATTCGTCACGGCCTTCTATTCCTTCCGTATGTATTTCCTGGTCTTCCATGGCAAGGAGCGCTACGACCAGAACCCCGACGCGCACCATGACGACCACCACCACGGTGACCACGGCGACGGCAAGCCGCACGAGTCGCCCTGGGTGGTGACGGTGCCGCTGGTGCTGCTGGCCATCCCCTCGGTGGTGATCGGCTACCTCACGCTCATGCCCATGCTCTTCGGTGACTTCCTCAAGGACGCCATCACCGTCAACGCGGCCGCCCACCCGGCCATGGCCAAGTTGGCCGAGATCATCCACGGCCCGCTGGCCATGGCGGGCCATGCCTTCAGCACGTTGCCGTTCTGGCTGGCGCTGGCCGGTGTGGCGCTGTCGTATTACATGTACATGGTCAATCCGGCGCTGCCGGCGGCGATCAAGCGCATCTTCCAGCCGGTCTACACCCTGCTGGAGAACAAGTACTACCTGGACTGGTTCAACGAGAACGTCCTGGCGCGCGGCGCCCGCCTGCTGGGCCTCGGCCTGTGGAAGGGCGGCGACCAGGCCGTGATCGACGGCACGCTGGTCAACGGTTCCTGGAAATTGGTGGGCTGGGTGGCCGGCGTGGTGCGCTGGTTCCAGTCGGGCTACCTCTACCACTATGCCCTCGCCATGATCCTGGGCATCGTGGTGCTCATGTCGTATTTCGTGACCTGGCCGATGCTGGCCGCGTGGCTCGGCCGCTAGGGCCCAAAGGAGAACAAGAATATGGGTTTGTTGAGCCTCGCCATCTGGATGCCGATCGCCTTCGGCGTGCTGCTGCTCGTCCTCGGTCGCGATGAACAGGCGCGCGTGGTGCGCTGGGTTGCGCTGATCGGCGCACTGGCCAGTTTTCTCGTCACCATCCCGCTGTACACCGGCTTCCAGCTCGGAACCGCCGAGATGCAGTTCGTGGAGAAGCTCGTCTGGATGGAGCGCTTCAATGTGCACTACCACCTGGGCCTGGACGGCATCTCCTTCTGGTTCGTGCCGCTGACCGCCTTCATCAACGTCATCGTCGTGATCGCAGGCTGGGAGGCCATCACCAGCCGCGTCAACCAGTACATGGGCGCCTTCCTGATTCTCAGCGGACTGATGATCGGGGTGTTCGCCGCGCTCGACGGCCTGCTGTTCTACGTCTTCTTCGAAGCCACGCTGATCCCGATGTACCTCATCATCGGCATCTGGGGCGGCCCCAACAAGATCTACGCGGCCTTCAAGTTCTTTCTCTACACCCTGCTGGGTTCGCTGCTGCTGCTGATCGCCCTGATCTTCCTGTACACCAAGTCGGGCGGCAGCTTCGACATCGCCACCTGGCATGCCCTGCCGCTCGAAGGCAGCACGCAGACCCTGATCTTCTTCGCCTTCTTCGCGGCCTTCGCCGTGAAGGTGCCCATGTGGCCGGTGCACACCTGGCTGCCCGACGTCCACGTCGAGGCGCCCACCGGCGGCTCCGCCGTGCTGGCCGCCATCATGCTCAAGCTGGGCGCCTACGGCTTCCTGCGCTTCTCCCTGCCCATCGCGCCGGATGCCGCGCGTGAATGGGCCTGGCTGATGATCGCGCTCTCGCTCATCGCCGTGGTCTACGTGGGCCTGGTGGCCATGGTGCAGCAGGACATGAAGAAGCTCGTGGCCTATTCGTCCGTGGCGCACATGGGTTTCGTCACCCTGGGCTTCTTCATCTTCAACGACCTCGGCGTGGCCGGCGGTGTGGTGCAGATGATCGCCCACGGCTTCGTCTCGGGCGCCATGTTCCTGTGCATCGGCGTGCTCTACGACCGGGTGCACTCGCGCGAGATCGCGAGCTACGGCGGCGTGATCAACACCATGCCCAAGTTCACGGCCTTTGCCCTGCTGTTTGCCATGGCCAACAGCGGTCTTCCCGCCACGGCCGGTTTTGTCGGCGAGTGGATGGTGATCCTGGGGGCCGTGAAGTACAACTTCTGGATCGGCCTGGCTGCTGCCTCGGCGCTGATCTTCGGCGCTGCCTACACGCTGTGGATGTTCAAGCGCGTCTACCTGGGCCCCGTGGCCAATGACGACGTCAAGGGCCTGAGCGACATCAACAGCCGCGAGTTCCTCATGCTCACGCTGCTGGCCGTCGCGGTGCTTTGGATGGGCGTCCACCCCAAGCCCTTCACCGACGTGATGGACACTTCAGTGACCGAACTGCTCAAGCACGTGGCGCAGTCCAAGCTGAACTGAGCCGGCCAAGAACAGAATTGAGAGACTGACGATGATCGACACCATCAGCTGGATCGCGGTATTCCCCGAGGTCATCCTGCTCGTCATGGCCTGTGCCATCACGCTGCTGGACCTCGGCGTCAAGAGCCGCCTGCGTACCACCACCTACCTCGCCACCCTGCTCACGCTGGCCGTCGTGGCCCTGCTGCAGCTTTTCTATGCCAATACCGGCGGCACGATCTACGGCCTGGGCAATATGGTGGTGAGCGACGCCATGGGCAACTGGCTCAAGTTCTTCGCCACCATCGCCGTCATGGTGACCCTGGTCTATGCGCGCCCCTACGCGGCCGACCGCGACATGCTGCGCGGCGGTGAACTGTTCAGCCTGAGCCTGTTTGCGCTGCTGGGCATGTTCATCATGATCTCGGGCAACAACTTCCTGCTGATCTATCTGGGTCTGGAGCTGCTCACGCTGTCCAGCTACGCCCTGGTGGCCCTGCGGCGCGATCACGCTGTCTCGACCGAGGCGGCCATGAAGTATTTCGTGCTGGGTGCGCTGGCCTCGGGTTTCCTGCTCTACGGCATGTCCATGATGTACGGCGCCACCGGGACGCTGGACATCAACCAGGTCTTCCGCGCCGTCAACACCGGTCTGATCAACCCCAGCGTGCTCACCTTCGGTCTGGTCTTCGTCGTCGCCGGCCTGGCCTTCAAGCTCGGCGTGGTGCCCTTCCACATGTGGATCCCCGACGTCTACCAGGGCGCGCCCACCGCCGTCACGCTGATGATCGGCGGGGCGCCCAAGCTGGCCGCCTTTGCCATCGTCATGCGCCTGCTGGTCGAGGGCATGTTGCCCCTGTGGTTCGACTGGCAGCAGATGCTGGGCCTGCTGGCCATCGCCTCGCTGCTGATCGGCAACCTGGCTGCCATCATGCAGACCAACCTCAAGCGCATGCTGGCCTACTCGACCATCTCGCAGATGGGTTTCGTGCTGCTGGGCCTCATGTCCGGGGTGATCGATGGCAACATCTACTCCGCCGCCAACGCCTACAGCTCGGCCATGTTCTACGTGGTCACCTATGTGCTGACCACGCTGGCCTCCTTCGGTGTCATCCTGCTGCTGGCGCGTGAAGGCTTCGAGAGCGAGGAGATCGCCGACTTCGCCGGCCTGAACCAACGCAGCCCGCTGTACGCCGCCATCATGGCCATCTGCCTGTTCTCGCTGGCTGGCATCCCGCCCATGGTCGGCTTCTACGCCAAGCTCTCGGTGCTGCAGGCCCTGATCGCCTCGGGCCAGACCCTGCACATCGTGCTGGCTGTGTTCGCCGTCATCATGTCGCTGATCGGCGCCTTCTACTACCTGCGGGTCGTCAAGGTCATGTACTTCGACGAGCCCATCACTGCCACCACTGTGTCGGCCCCGCTGGACGTGCGCGCTGTGCTGTCCGTGAATGGCCTGCTGGTGCTGGTGCTCGGTATCGTGCCCGGCGGCCTGATGGCGCTGTGCGCGCAGGCCGTCATCCAAATGCTCGGAACATGACCCAATCCGCCGCCGTCTGGTTCGTGGTGTTGGCCGCCGTGGTCGGCGCCAACCTGCCTTTCATCAACGACCGCCTGCTGGCCGTCGTGCCGCTCAAGTTCGACAAGAACCTCGGTGTGCGTCTGCTGGAGCTGGTGGTGTTCTACTTCATCGTGGGCGGCATGGCCCTGCTGCTGGAGCAGCGCGCCGGGCGCATCGCCCCGCAGACCTGGGAGTTCTACGCCATCACGGCCACGCTCTTCCTGACCCTGGCCTTCCCCGGCTTCGTCTACCGCTACCTCTACAAGCGTCACGGTTGAGGTGTGCCGGTGCCGTCCGATGACCGCCACCTGATCGAGACGCAGCAGAGCAGCGAGGAACTGCTCAAGGGCCGCTTCCTGCACGCCTTCCGCGACACCGTGCGCCTGCCCGACGGCAGCAGCGCCGTGCGTGAATACGTCAAGCACCCCGGCGCCGTCATGATCATCCCGCTGCTGCCCGACGCACCGGGCGGCCTGCGCGTGGTGCTCGAGCGCCAGTATCGTTACCCTGTGCAGCAGGTCATGATCGAGTTTCCTGCGGGCAAGCTGGACCCGGGCGAAGGCGTGCTGGCCTGTGCGCGGCGCGAGCTGCTGGAAGAAACCGGTTACCGCGCCACCGAATGGGCACGCGCCGGCGTGCTTCACCCCGTCATCTCCTATTCCACCGAATTCATCGAAGTCTGGTTCGCGCGTGGACTCACGCTGGGCGAGCGCCAGCTGGATGAAGGCGAGTTCCTCGATGTCAGCACCGCCACGCCGGCCGAGCTGCTGCAGTGGTGCCGCACCGGCCAGGTGACCGACGCCAAAACGCTCACCGGCATGCTCTGGCTGCAGAACGTCCTCTCGGGTGCGTGGACATTGGACTGGCAGTCTGTCGCCTGACGGCCAGCCCTGGATAATCAGACACACTAGCCGTTCGGCCTGAGCCTTTCGAAGGCCCCGCAAAAATACTGCCGTCCATGAAAGTCTTCAACCTCCAGTGCAGTGCACACCATCTGTTCGAAGGCTGGTTCGCGTCCGACGAGGACTACACCAGCCAGGTCGAGCGTGGCCTGCTGGAATGCCCGATGTGCAGCGACAAGGCCATCCAGAAGCTGCCCAGCGCCCCGCGCCTGAACTTCGGCGCCGTCGAGGCAGCGCAAGCCACGGCGACCCAAGAGAAACAGCCCGTGGTGGCCGGCGACCCGGCCCAGGCCCTGCAGGCGGCCTACCTGCAGCTCGCGCGCCGTATCGTGTCCGAAACGGAAGACGTGGGGGAGCGCTTCGCCGAAGAGGCGCGCAAGATCCACTACGGCGAGACCGAAGAGCGCGGTATCCGCGGCCAGGCCTCGCGTGAGGAAACCGAGGCGCTGGTGGAGGAGGGCATTGCCGTGATGCCTCTGCCTTTGCCGGAAGGGCTCAAGGGGCCGTTGCAGTAGTCAACAGGCTCTTGTAAACAGGAGAGCCCGGAGTGCCGGGCTTTCAAATTGCCGGGGAGGCCGCTCTCGACCCGTTGCCGACAGTCGTACATTAGGCGTGCGGAAGTTCCAGGTTCAAAATCACCGGCCTGGGTTGCTTTGTGTCATGCTCAACGCTGTGGCATGTCCTTGTAAGAGTAGCCCAGGCTGATGGCAGCATCGACCGGAATGGGAGGGATCGAGGCCTCCCACTCTTCCCAGGCCCGTCGCATGGCGGCGAGCCGTTCGGGTTGTCTCTGGGCTAAGTTGGCTCGTTCACGCGCATCGCTGACGACATTGAACAAGTAATCGTTGCCATCGACGCGCAGGTACTTCCATGGCCCTTCACGCATGGCCCGCTGACTGCGGTGGTTCATGCGCCAGTACATCGGACGATGAAAGATGAGCGAGGGATTGCGCAATACGGCGCTGATCGAAATGCCGTCCAAAGGATGAGTCGATGCGACTTGCGCCTGCCCGAGCTCGAGCATGGTAGCCGACCAATCCATGGTCATGCAGTGCTGCGCACTCACCGAATCCGGCGGAATGACGGCAGGCCAGTGGGCGATCCAGGGCACGCGGATGCCACCCTCAGTGAGGTCCATTTTTCCGCCCACCAGCGGCCAGTTGTCGGAGAAGCGCTCGCCACCGTTGTCACTGGTGAAGACAATCAGGGTGTTGTCGAGTTGCCCGGTCTCGCGCAAGGCCTCGACCACCCAACCGATGCCCTCATCCATGTGATGGATCATCCTCTGGTAGGTGTGGATGTTGCCGCCATCCAGATGAAATATGTTGCTCTTGGTCGCCTCTGCCACCTCAGAGTCGTCACGGGTCTCCCAGGGCCAATGCGGTGCGGTGTAGTGCAGGCTCAGGAAGAAAGGCTGTGATTGGCCGGGCTTGCCCATGCGGCGCACATAGTCGACCGCCCGTTTTGACAGCAAGTCGGTGAGGTAGCCTTCTTCCCTGTGCTCCGCCTCCCCCAGGTACAAGTCGTGCGAACCATTGTTGCTGCAGTGGGTGAAGTAGTCCACCCCCCCCGACATCGGGCCGAAAAACTCCTCGTAACCCGAGCGCAACGGACCGAAGCTGGGCGGGTAGCCCAAATGCCATTTGCCGATGAGCGCCGTGTGGTAGCCCGCATCTTTGAGCAGCGATGGCAAGGTGGGGTGCTCAGGGGGCAGGCCCAGAATCGTGCTGCCTTTGCTTTTGCTACTAATAGGCTCATCCGCGCCACCCCGCAGGCGGTACTGGTAACGGGCCGTCATCAGCGCAAAACGTGTGGGCGAACACACAGGTGAATTGGCATAACCTTCGGTCAGGCGCAAGCCGTTTGCGGCGAGCTGGTCGATGCACGGTGACACAGGTCCGAATTCGGCGTCACGCCCGCCGTAACAGCCTAGATCAGCAAAGCCCAGATCGTCAGCGACGATAAAAACGATATTGGGACGGTTCATAAGCGGCTCCAAAGGCACTCCCTATGTAGTGCTGTCAACGGACTGATCTTGAGTTTGACTCAGTCAGCTCTGAAGCCCGACTTCTTCACAATCGGTGTCCAGCGCTTGGCATCTTCCTGCATGGTCCTTTGCAGATCAGCGGGAGTTCCACCGGCCGGCTCCAAGCCCAGTGCCGCAAAACGCTCGCGCACCTCGGGATTGGCCAGGGCTTTGTTGAGCGCCTTGTTGATCTCATCAATCGCAGCAGCGGGTGTTTTGGCCGGCGCATACATGGCAAACCACCCCTGACCCACCGCGTCCGGGAAGCCCTGCTCTTTAAAGGTGGGCACATCGGGCATGACCTTGCTGCGTTGCGCGCCGGATGTCGCGAGAACCGTCACCTTGCCGGCTTTGGCGTTCTGTTGCCACTCCATCACCACGTCGATACCCGCAGGGGCGTGACCACCCAAAACCGCACTCTGCAGCGCCGCGCCACCGTTGAAAGGAACGTGCACCATCTCAACATTGAGGGCCGAGCCAATCATCACGCCGAAGAAGTGCGGCAGGCTGCCCGCTGCTGGCGAGCCGAAATTGGCTTGTTGCGGGTTGGCTTTGAGCCAGGCCGCGTACTCTTTGAAGGTCTTGACCGGAGAGTTGGCGGGAACAGCCAGCGCAAATGAAAAATCACAAATTTTGCCCACCGGGGCGAAGTCCGCTTCGGGGTTGTAGTTCAATTTGCTGAACACCATGGGGGCGAGCACCGGCACGACGATCGGCGTGATCATGACAGTATTGCCGTCTGGTACAGCAGACTTCAACAGATCAGCCGCAAGACGGCCGCCGGCACCGGGACGGTTGTCCACGACTATCGGGCGCTTGAGCTCATCCTTCATCTTTTCCGTCAGGATGCGGGTCACTACGTCGATGGACACGCCGGCCGGAAAGCCAACCAGGATGCGCAGTGTCTTATCGGTTTGGGCGAAGACTGAAGTGCCAGCGAGCAGCGAGCAGGCCAGAGCTAGGACAGTGAGTAGTTTGCGACGTACCATGATGAGGTCTCCTGAGGTTAGCGCGTTACACGCACAAATGAACGAACTTGGTTTCGAGGAATGCTTCCATGCCTTCCGTGCCGGACTCGCTGCCGTGGCCGCTGTCCTTGACGCCACCGAAGGGTGCCTCAGGTACCGACACACCGATGCCATTGATCGCCAGGCTTCCCACTTCGAGGCCTTGGGTCACCTGGTGGATGCTACGGGCCGAGTCAGTGAAGAGGTAGCCAGCCAGCCCATAGGGGGAGTTATTGGCCAACTGCAGGGCATGGTCCAAGGTGTCAAACGGCGCGATGGTGACGACCGGTCCGAATGGCTCTTCCTGCATGACCGGCGTATCCGGGGTCACTTCAGTCAAGACGGTCACGGGTGCGAAGAAGCCTGCCGACGGAACGGGTGCCTGGTAGGCTTTGGCGCCGGCTTCCACGGAACGTCCAATAAGGTCTCGCACAGCCGCCGCACGGCGGGCGTTGGCAAGCGGGCCCATCTGGGTGGTGCTTTGCATGCCGTCACCGAGTACGAGCCGATGACTCGCGGCGACGAAGGCTTCTAGGAAGGGACCCTCGATCTGTCGATCCACATAAAAACGTGTCGGCGCCAGGCATGCTTGACCTGCGTTACGGAACTTGTGCGTGACCATCATGGTCACGGTCTTGTCGATGTCGGCATCGGCGCAGACGATGACCGGCGCGTGACCGCCCAGTTCCAGAGTGACGCGCTTGAGATGACGAGCAGACAACTGCGCCAGCTGGCGACCGACGGGTACAGAGCCGGTAAAGCTGACCTTGCGTATCAACGGCGAGGTGATCAGTTGCTCGGAGACTTCGGAGGGCACCCCATAGAGCAGTTGCAGGGCGCCTTCCGGCAACTCCTCGTGAAAGCATGCCACCATGGCAGCCACGCTCGCCGGGGTTTCTTCCGCGGCTTTGAGGATGATCGAACAGCCTGCCGCCAAGGCTCCGCCGATCTTGCGGGACGAGAGCACCAGTGGGAAGTTCCAGGGTGAAAAGGCAGCGACGGGTCCAATGGGTAGCTTGTGCACCTGCATGCTGCTGTTGGGCAGACGCGCCGGCACGATGCGTCCGTAGGTACGACGGGCTTCTTCCGCATACCACTTGATCAAGTCGGCCGCCATGGCGCATTCAGCACGCGACTCAGCGAGGGGTTTTCCCTGTTCCAGGGTAAGCAGGGTGGCGATGTGCTCCAGATTCTGGCGCATCTTGGCGACGCCTCTTTCCAGCCTCGCACAACGCTCGTGGGCCGGCACTTTCTGCCAGATTACGAAACCCCGATGCGCTGCTTGCAGCGCCTGCTCGATTTGATCGGAGCTGGCCAAATGCAGGTGATCCAGAGTCTGTGCGTTGGCTGGATTGACAATTGGCATGGTCATGGCGTGTTTGCCAGCACACCATTGCCCGTTGATCAGCAAGTCCGGGGCGCGGTAAGCGGTACTCATATGTTGCGGCCCCCATCGACGTCGAGGCAAACACCGGTGAGGTAGGAAGCGTCATCACTGGCCAAGAAAGCCACCGCCGATGCGACGTCGTCCGGTCGCGTGAAACGGCCCAACGGGATGCGCATCAAGAAGCGCGCCCGATTGTCCGGCGTGTCTTCCATACCCATGAAATCACCCAGCATGGGGGTTTCGCCGATCATCGGGTTGACCGCATTGATGCGCACGCCTGAGCGCGCGAATTCGAGCGCCAGGCCCTTGGTCAGGTTGATCATGGCGGCCTTGCTCCCGCTGTACCAAACCAAGCCCGGGCCGGGACGCACGCCGGTGGTGGAGGCCACGTTCACGATGCAACCATGGCCTTGCTGGGCAAATCCAGGCAGCACAGCCTGGGCTGCCCAGAACAGGCTCTTCACGTTCACGCGAAAGACGCGGTCGAATTCTTCTTCAGTGACTTCCAGCGCGGGTTTGTTGCGATGGGTCGTGCCTGCATTGTTGACCAGGATGTCCAGGCCACCGAAGGTCTTATGGGTTGTTGCGACCATCTGCTCAAACGATCCCCGATCGGCAATGTCAACAACGACGCTGCTGGCCTGACCGCCGGCGGTCACGATCTCGTTGGCGACCTTTTTTGCTCCTGCGGCGTTGAGGTCGGCCACCATGATGCGGGCGCCGGCTTGGGCCAGCCTCATGGCGGTGGCTGCACCAAATCCGGAGGCTCCGCCGGTCACGATGGCAGTTTTTTGTTGGAGGTTCATGGTTACCCTAAAGGTTAATGACGAGCCTGTCGCCGCCGCAACGCGAGACGCAGGGAATAAAGCGATGTCCTGCGGCCTTGTCTTGGGCGTCCAGTACGTTATCGCGGTGCTGGGCTTGGCCTTCCACCAGTTGGACCTCGCAGGTGCCACACAGTCCCTCCCGACAGGCGTAGGGGTGTTCGACACCGCAGCGCTCTAGCGCCTCCAGCGGACTCTCGGTGGCGCTGACTTGAATCGATCGACCGCTTTTGGACAAGACCAGCTCAAAGACCGTGTTGGCGCTGACGTCTTGCTCGGGCGCCTTGAAGCGCTCCATCCGCACCGTACCGGCCGGCCAATCGGCGGTCTGTACTTCGATCGCGTCGAGCAGGCCAGCAGGACCGCAGGCGTAGATCGAATCCCAGGCATCGGCTTTGACCAGCGCCGGCAGATCAAGCGGTCCGCCCTGCTCGAGGTCGAAGTGGAAGCGCACCCGCTGTCTATCCAGAGCCTGGAGTTCCTCTGCAAACGCCATCCGGCTGGCTGAGCGGGCACAGGCCACCAGCGCCCAGTCGATGTCAGCGCGGGCTGCGGCAGCGGCCATGGCGTAGATCGGGGTGATACCGATTCCTGCACCGATGAAGAGCACTTTGCGGTGCGCTACCGTGTCGAGTTCGAAAAGATTGCGTGGTTCGCTGATGGTCAGGCTGCTGCCCACGCGCAGTTTGTCGTGCACCCAGGCGGACCCACCCCGGCTGTGTGCGTCGCGGCCAATCGCAATTTGATAGCAGTCCTGGCTGGTCTGGCCTCGCGCGTTGGTCAGTGAGTATTGACGAACCAGTCCATTGGGCAGATGCAGATCAATGTGTGCGCCCGGTGTGGCGCCCGGTAGCACTTGCCCCGCCTCGGCTCGCAGTTCGACCAGCAGCACATCACGCGCGATGGCCTGCACTCGGCTGACGTTGACTTGCCTCATGTGCGATCCTGCGAGGATTCGGCCTTGATCAGGCGATCGATCAGCCAACGCGCCTGGTTCAGGCCGCTGTCGGCGGCAATCGGGATCATCGGCCGGTCTGGCACCTGGTCCAGGATCTTCTGCTGTGCTTCGATCATGGTGCGGTCCTCTTCGAAAGCCACCACCACGCTCTGGAAGATCGATTCCGTCATGGCTTCGTTGCCAAGCTCAAAGTTGCGCGCCTGACAAAACCAGTAGTGGCTGGTGTTTTCAGTCTCCGGTGTTTGGATGGAGGTGTGGCGAAATTGGAGCGCCTCGGGTACGCGCTTGCCCTCCGGGGCACCGGTGCCCACCGGAGCTGACCCGGCGTCCATGCGCAACAAGGCCGGCGGGGACCACTGGTAGATCTGCCAGCGGTCGACTTTGCCCTCGAACTTCGCGACTTTTTTGTGCAGGCTGGGCATATCGTCGTTGAAGTACCAGCGTGTGATGCTCAGCGTTCCGTTGCCATCGTTGTTGCGATCGATCACCGGCTTCAAAGCGGCGGCACTGTCGGTGCCTAAGGTGGTCGGGTGCACCCAGGCGAGGTGGGTGAAGTCCAGCAAGTTATCCACGATGAGCTTGTAGTTGGCCTTGTAATGGATGTAGCCGGGCTTCATGCGCCAATCGGGCGAGTCATGCCAGTGGTAGTCGACGATGTCGTCCGGGTTCGCCAGCTGGGCCTCACCCATCCAGATCCAGATCAGCCGGTCGCGTTCGACGACCGGATAGCTCTTGATGCAGGTCTTGGGCGGGATCTTGTCTTGACCGGGAATTTCGACGCAGGCACCGGTCGGATCAAACTTGAGACCGTGGTACATGCAGCGCACGCAGTCGCCTTCCTTGCGGCCCAGATGCAATGGCGCCGCGCGGTGGCAGCAACGGTTTTCCAGTGCCACGGCACGCCCCTGACTATCGCGGTAAAGCAGAACGGGTTCGTTGAGCAGGGTTCTGGCGAGCAGGCCCTCCTGAGGAACTTCGATGTCCCAGGCGGCGACATACCAACAATTTCTGATGAACACAGCAGTCTCCTTGTTTCAAGTCGGACTCGCATTACCCGGAGCTTTTCGACTTGAGTGAATCGTAGAAAGAAGCTCTAATAATGAAAATTCAGAAAAATATTGATGTGATCAACTATTTTTATATGGTGCGGGTGTGAGACTTCCGACTTTGCAGGCGCTGGTATTCATTGAGGAACTGGGCAGCATCCGCGCTGCAGCCAGCTCGATGAACCTGACCCAGCCCGCCTTGACGGCAGCCATCCAGCAGTTGGAGAGTGAGCTACAGGCGCCTTTGCTGGTGCGCAGTCGCCAGGGGGTGACCTTTACCCATTTCGGGCAGGCCTTTCTGAAACATGCGAAGCTGATGGTCGCGCAAAGCCGCCGGGCGCAAGACGAGATTTCTCAGTTACGAGGCCATTGGGAGGGAACGGTAAAGATGGCCGTATCGCCCGCGATCAGTCTGGGCTTGCTGCCGCAGGCTTTGCAGCAATTCACTTCACAGTACCCGAACGTTAAGGTGCATTGCCGTGACGGCCTCTACCCTGGCATCACTCCAGCACTTCGTGACGGGACACTCGATTTCGCGCTGACCCCGGTGCATAGGGTGGATCTTGAAAATGACCTGGTGGCTGAGCCTTTGTATGCCAGTCAAGTGGTCATTGTGTGCTCGGTGAGAAATCCCTGCGCCCAGGCCACCCGGCTAGAGCAATTGCAGGACTGCGATTGGGTCTTATCGAGCCCATCCCGAGGTCCAGGTGCCGTGATCGAGGAAGCTTTTCGCAAAGTTGGTTTGGGAGCGCCCAGAGTAAAAATGCTGTGCGAATCGTTTCTGGCTTTGCCAGCGGTGGTGGCGGCGTCAGATCAATGGGTCACGACCATGCCGCAGATCTTGTATGAAAACTGCGCCATGCAAGACCGGCTGTGTGTGGTGCCGATCAACGACGAATTGCCTAGGCCTCTGATTTGCACCGTGCGTCGCCACGATCTGCCGCTTACACCCGCTGCGCTGCAGCTGGTGGGTTGGGTGCAGCATTACGCTCTGAAACGGATGCAGAAAAGCGCACAACCTTGAGGGGGCGGTGGCTGAGGTGCACCTGCCAGGCCGCCAGCCGCGCATACGAGCACTGGCCGCCAACAGCTGCTTGAGCGTCTCCCGTTTCACCAGTCGGCCCTGGGCGAAGGCCACGAAACGGTCGGCCTGCTAAACCCTGATCCTTCGATGCGCGATGACCAGCCGCGGAGGAGGCATGCACGATCCACTACGGCGAGACCGAAGAGCGCGGTATCCGCGGGCAGGCCTGCGTGAGGAAACCGAGGCGCTGGTGGAGGAGGGCATCGCGGTGATGCCGCTGCCTTTGCCCGAGGGGCTCAAGGGGCCGCTGCAGTAGACGCACGCTGACCCAAAAGAAAAGTCCGGCATGCCGGGCTTGGGGTTCGCTGGCCAGCGTACGCCGGCAGGCCGTTGACTTCAGGTGCTGCAGTTCAGCGGCACCCAGACGTCGCCCTTGCCGGCTCGGGGCTCAGCTTTTGGCCAGCACCCTGCGCAGCGTGGCGGCCATTTCGTCGATGGCGAACTTGGCGATGTAGGCGTCGGCCCCGGCCCCGCGGACCAGGCTCTCGTTGGTGGTGCCCGTGAGCGAGGAGTGGATCACCACCGGAATGCCGTTGTATTGCGTGTCGGCCTTCACGTTGCGCGTCAGGGTGAAGCCGTCCATCTCGGGCATTTCGAGGTCGGTGAGCACCAGTGCCACCTTGTCCTTCACCTGCTTGCCCTCGGTCTTCGCCTGCGCGGCCATGCCCTGCAGGCGTTCCCAGGCTTCCTTGCCGGTCTTGGCCATGATGAAAGGCAGGCCCAGGGAGGTCAGGCCCTTTTCGATCAGGGCGCGCGCCATGGCCGAGTCATCGGCGGCCAGCAGCACGGTGCCGGGCGGCAACCTGAGCTTGTCCTGGTCGTCTTCCTTCTCGAACTTGACCTGGTCGGGCATCACGTTCTGGAGGATCTGCTCGACGTCGAGCACCTGGGCCAGGCGGGTGTTCTCGACATCGCCGTCGATCCGCGCGATGCTGGTGACCAGACCGCCGCCGCGGCCTTCGGCCGACAGCACCTGCTTCCAGTCCAGGCGCACGATCTCCGTGACTTCCTCGACGGCAAAGGCCTGGGTGGTACGCGCAAATTCGGTCACCAGCAGGATGCCCGTGCCCGTGGTGGGCGTGCAGCCCACCACCGCCGGCAGGTCGATCACCGTGATGATCTGGCCGCGGATGTTGGCCACGCCGAGCACGTGCTGGGGCGAATTGGCCATCTTGGTGATGGACGGCATCACCAGGATTTCGCGGACCTTGAACACATTGATGCCGAACAACTCGCGGCGCTCGGCGCCGGCTGCCTGGCCGAGATGGAACAGCAGCAACTCGAACTTGTTGCTGCCGGTGAGGTTGGTGCGTTCGTCGATTTCGCGGAAGCTGTGTTGGCTGGAGCTCATGCAGATATTCCTTGGAAAGGCAGTACCCAGCGTATCCGGTTCCACGGCGCGCAGCAAGCCTTGCTGCTGGCGAAAGTCACACTTCCGCAAGAATCGGGTGGATTTTTGGTCGCGGATGTCGTCAAAATGCCTGCCTGCCCCTCAAGTGCCCCTCGCATGACCACCGCCAGCCTCATCCAGCTCCTGACCCTCTCGGCCATCTGGGGCGCCTCCTTCCTTTTCATGCGGGTCGCGGTGCCCGTGCTGGGGCCGGTCTGGCTGATCGAATGGCGCGTGCTGCTCGCGGCGCTGCTGCTCCTGCTGGCTGGCCGCTGGTTCCGGCACACGCTGCGACTGCGCACGCACTGGCGCTACTACCTGGTGCTGGGCCTGTTCAACACGGCGCTGCCCTTCGTGCTCTTCGCCTGGGCGGCGCAGACGCTCACCGCCTCGCTGCTGTCCATCCTGAACGCCACTGCGCCGATCTGGGGTGCCGTCATCACCCTGCTCTGGGGGCGCACGGCGCCGGCCCCGCGGGTGCTGCTGGGCCTGGCGCTGGGGGTGGCCGGCGTGGCACTGCTGGTCGGGCTGGATGCGTCCACGCTGCAAGCGGGCTCCGGCCTGGCCATCGGCGCTGCGCTGCTGGCGCCGCTGTGCTACGGCCTGGCCAGCCACTACGCGAAGGCATTTGCCGGCATCGAACCCTACGCCAATGCGCACGGCAGCATGTGGGCTGGCGTGCTGCTGCTGGCACCCGCGCTCCTGTTCACCCCCTTCACGCCGCTGCCCCTGGGGGCCACTCCCACGGTCTGGGGCGCCGTGGCCGCCTTGGGTCTGCTGTGCACCGGCCTGGCCTACCTGCTGTACTTCCGTCTGGTGGCGGACCTGGGGGCCGCGTCGGCCCTCACGGTGACCTTCCTGATCCCGGTCTTCGGCATCCTCTGGGGGCACCTGTTCCTCGGCGAAGCCGTAGGCTGGCACACCGGGGTCGGTGCCCTGGTGGTGCTGAGCGGCACCGCGCTGGTGACGGGCTTTGATCCGCGCGCGCTGTGGCGCGCCAAGGGGGGCGGCCATGGATGAGCTGGAGCTCGACCAGCCGCAGCGCCAGTACGAGGTGGTGGCCCGGGCCATCCGCTACCTGCGTGCGCAGGCCCGGCAGCAGCCCAGCCTGGCCGAGCTGGCGCAGGCCGTGCACCTGAGCGAAACCCACCTGCAGCGCGTGTTTGCCGCCTGGGCCGGCATTTCACCCAAGCGTTTCCTGCAGTACCTGACCAAGGAGTACGCCCGCGAGGCGCTGCGCGGGGCGCAGGACGTACTCAGCGTCACGCAGGCCAGCGGCCTGTCCAGCGCCAGCCGACTGCACGACCTCATGGTCAGCTGCGAGGCCATGACCCCCGGCGAGATCAAGAGCGGCGGTGCCGGTGTGACGCTGGGCTGGGGGCAGGCCGACACGCCCTTTGGCACGGCGCTGGCGGGCTGGACGCCGCGTGGGCTGTGTTACCTGGCTTTCCTCGACGGCGACGCGGCCCGGCGGCGCCAGGAGTTGTGCGCGGCCTGGCCGGCGGCGCAGCTGGACAGCGACGACCGGCAGGCCCAGCGCCTGCTCGACCAGGTCTTCCCCGACACGCCACAGCCTGGCCGTCTGCACCTGCTGCTGCGCGGCACCAACTTCCAGCTCAAGGTGTGGGAGGCGCTGCTGCGCCTGCCGCCGGGGCAGCGGGCTTCCTACACGCAAGTGGCTGCGATGGCCGGTGCGCCGAAGGCCCAGCGTGCCGTGGGCAGCGCGCTGGCCGCCAACTCCATCGCCTACCTCATCCCTTGCCATCGCGTGATCCGCGAGAGCGGCGACAGCGGGCAGTACCGCTGGGGAAGTGAGCGCAAGGCCGCGATGCTGGCCTGGGAGGCGGGGCAGGCCCCGCACGCCTGAGAGGGTGGGTCGCGCGCCTGACTGCGCATCAGGCGCCGCTGGGGCATGATGGGTGCCTTCCTCCTGCTTGCCATTGCCCCGTATGACCACTCTTTTCGATCCGCTCCAGCTCGGTGCTCTCACCGTTCCCAACCGTGTCTTCATGGCGCCGCTCACCCGCATGCGCGCCGGCGAGGCCCACCTGCCCAATGCCATGATGGCCGAGCACTATGCCCAGCGCGCCAGCGCCGGCCTGCTGATCGCCGAGGCCACCATGGCCATGGAAGGCAACTCGGCCTTCTGGAAGGAGCCGGGCATCCACTCGCAGGCCCAGGTCGAGGGCTGGCGCCTGGTGACGCAAGCCGTGCACGCCGCCGGTGGCCGCATCTTCCTGCAGATCTGGCACGGCGGGCGCGCCTGTCATCCGGACCTCAACGGTGGTGTGCAGCCCGTGGCGCCCAGCGCCATCGCCATCACCAGCGACATGGTGCACACGCCGAAAGGCAAGCAGGCCTATGCCGTGCCGCGCGCGCTGCGCGACGACGAGTTGCCCGGCATCGTGGCCGGTTTCAGGCAGGCGGCCGAGAACGCCAAGGCAGCGGGCTTCGACGGCGTGGAAGTGCACGGCGCCAATGGCTACCTGCTCGACGAATTCCTGCGCGATGGCTCCAACCAGCGCAGCGGCCCCTACGGCGGTTCGCGCGCGAACCGCGCCCGCCTGTTGTTCGAGGTGATCGAGGCCGCGTGCAGCGTCTGGGGTAGCGGGCGCGTGGGCCTGCGCCTCTCGCCCCTCAACAGCTTCAACAGCATGATCGACAGCGACCCGGTGGGCCTGTCGGCCTGGCTGGCCGGCGAACTCAACCGCTTCAAGCTGGCCTACCTGCACCTGATGCGCGGGGATTTCAAGGGCCTGCAGAAGGGCGACCTCATGACGCCGGTGCGCGCCGCCTACCAGGGCGTGCTGATCGGCAATATGGGCTACAGCGGCGAAGAGGCGGCACAGGCCGTGGCCGCGGGCAAGGTGGATGCGGTGGCCTTCGGCGTGCCCTTCCTGGCCAACCCCGATCTGCCGGCCCGGCTGCAGGCTGGTGCGCCGCTGAACCCCGCCAACCCGGCCACGTTCTATACCGAGGGTCCGGTGGGCTACACCGATTACCCGCGCTGGCAGCCGCCGGCCGCTGCGCAGGCGGATTGAACGACGGGAATAAACCCGGGGCTTAGCGCGCCTCGGCCAGCAGGGACTGGCAGGCTTTGAGGAACTGCTCGGCCTTCTTCTCGTCGATCGTCAGCTTGATGAACTTGTGGCAGCGTTCCACCGCCGCGTTCAGTTCGGAGAGCGATTCGCCGGCCTCCGTCAGGCGCTGAAGCACCTTGGGAGCGTCAGCGCCCAGCAGTTCACGGCTGATGGCGATCAGCGCCTGCTTGGGGGCCAGGGCTTGCCCGTTGGCGCCACCGGACACGACGGCAGGGCTTGCCGACGGCGCGGTTCGGCGACCGGACGGCGACACCGACTCGATGAAGCCCTCGCGCACCAGCCACTCGATGCTTTCCTCCACCTTGGGGATCTGGGCTGTGCGGGTGAGCAGACCCGCCATGCTGATCGATCCGTCGGCCATGATGAGCAGGGCGCGCAGGGTCTGCGGCAGGCCGAAGGAACGGTGCTTGACCTCATCAATGCCCTTGTCCGTCTTGACGAGTATCAGGGTGGAGTCCATGGCGATTCAACTCAGCTGGTCATTTCCTCGATGATGCGGTAGATCAGGCGCACCGTGATCAGCACATACACCGCCCCGAACAGGAAGATCAGGGCCACCACGAGGTTGATGATCTGGGCGGGGAGCATGGTGAAGAACGGCGTGACGAAGTAACCCAGCGTGAACAGGGTGACCAGCGAAGTCAGGTAGCCCCATTGCTTGCCGACGACGCCGCCCGGGATGTTGGCGCGCAGCTTGTAAACGGTTGCCAGGCAGACCAGCATGACCACGATGGCCGCGATGTTGATGACCATGATCAGGGTGGGTGTCATTCGGCTGGCTCCTCGTGAATGGGGTGAGTGGGTACCCTTGTCATGATACTGGGGGAGGCATCGCTTGAGAACCGGTTTGGTGCATCTCCTAGGGTAAATCTGGATGCCCCCGGGGGGGGTGGCCCCCTTGGGCAGGGTTTGATCTGCATCAACGATGAGGTGCCGGGGTCTTGAGATTGCTCGCGGCCTCCCTATATTTTCAAGCGTGGTCGTTGCCGATTCGAGGGATCGCCGGCCAACCTTGCCATATGGAGGATCACATGAGTTCTCTCATCTCGCGCGGCAGCCTGTTTGACGACTTCTTCCGCGACGTCTCGCCCGGCTTCTACGTCAAGCCCTTGCATGGCGACCCCTTGCCCAGCCCGGGGCAGATCAGGATGGACGTGAAGGAGAGCGGTAATGCCTACACCGTCTCGGCCGAGATCCCCGGCGTGCGCAAGGAGGACATCCACGTCACCATCGAAGGTGGCATGGTCATGGTGCGGGCCGATGTGAAGCAGGAAGACTCGCACAAGGACGACAAACAGTTGCGCAGCGAACGCTACTTCGGCTCCGTTTCGCGCGGCGTCCAGTTGCCGCAGGACGTGGACCAGGGCCAGGCCAAGGCGAAGTACGACAACGGCGTGCTCACGCTGACGCTGCCCAAGAAGCAGGGCAACGCTTCGCAGAAGCTGCGTATCGAGTGAAACACAAAGGGGGGCTGCGGCCCCCTTTGTGGTGCTGGTGCCTCGCGTGCCGCGGGGCTACATCATCGCGTAGCGTTTCTTGGCCTGCACCGCATTGGCGATGTAGCCGCGGGTCTCGGCAAAGGGCAGCTTGCTGCGCAGGGCGTTGTAGACATCGTCGGGCCGCAGCGCGTTGACGGCGTCCAGCGCCTCGTCCTGGCGGGCCCGCCCATTCTTCTGGCTGAAGGCGCGGTACACATTGCTCGGGCCGGTGTTGTAGGCGGCGATGGCGCAGTACTCGCGCGAGACCGGATCGCGGATCTCGCGCAGCGGGCTGTCAAAAAGCAGCACGCCCAGGTAGGCCGTTCCGAACTCGATGTTGTTCTCGGGCGTGAACAGGAATTCCTTGGTCGGAATCACGTCCTCGCCGCGCGACTTGCGATAGGCCTCGCGCCCGCCGCTGGTGGGCACGAGCTGCATCAGGCCGTAGGCCGGGGCGCTGGACACGGCGTAGGGGTTGAAGGCGCTCTCGATGCGGATGATGGCGTAGATCAGGCTGCGGCTGACCCGGGTCTTCTCCGAGTTCTGGCGCACCAGGCTGGCGTACTGCAAGGCCCGCTTGTCGATGGCGGCGTTGACCATGCTCATCTGCACGTAGTACACGGTCTTGGGCTGGCCCTTGACGTCGATGCTGCGCTGTTGCAGGCGGTTGTTGACCAGGTGCTCGGCGTAGCGCTCCACGTCGTCCCGGTTCTTCAGGACAACGTTGTTCTGGTCCACCACCAGGTCCTGCAGATAAGGTTGGCCGCTCAGCGAGATTTCCTGGTCGGAGAACAGGTCCACGGCGGCCGGGTCGCCCGGTGTGAGCAGGGCCACGACGGTGGCACGGCGCAGCTTGTCCCGCACGGCCTCGTCTTCCAGGTGCTCGATCAGGATGGTGCCGGCGTCGTAGTCGACCACCACCCGGTTCTTGTAGTTCTCCGTGTACTTCACGTAGCGCGTGCGGCTGGGCAGGGTGCCCGCTTCGCGCTGGCCCCACTTCTCGCCGCTTTCCTTCTGCAGGTTGCCCATGAGCTTGTCGTACTCGTTCTTGATGCGGCGCAGATCGGCCACTGCAAGCTGGGGGTTGTAGGTGTAGGCGTTGACCCGGCTCTGCGCCATATTGCGCAGGGCCGCCTCCGGGCTCCTGGCCGTGGCGACGTTGACCATCTGCTGCGTGCTGCAGGCCGACAAGGTCAGGGCGCCGGCGGTGCCCAGCAGCATGCGTCTGTTCATGTCCATGTGCTTTCCCCTTGAGTGGCCCGGCGCGTTAGCCCGGGAGCTTGGGCCATGGTAGCGAATTCTGCACGCCCGACAGGCCTGATCGGACGTTCGATACAAGCTGCTACATCCTTGGCACGCCATGAAAAAGGCCCGGCGTTTCGCGCCGGGCCTGGGGGCTGGGTGAAGAAAATAGGGTCAGTCGGCTTCGATCTTCGAGGCTTTCACCACTTGCGCCCAGCGCGCCAGCTCGGCCTGGGTGAACTGGCCCAGCTGCTGCGGGTCCATGTAGTCGGCCTCGGCACCCAGGTCCAGGGCCCTCTGCCTGAAGGCGGGCGTGGCCATGATCTTCGCGATCTCGGCGGTGAGCTTGTCCACCACGGGCTTGGGCGTCTTGGCGGGTGCGAAGACGGCGAACCAGGAGGTGGCGTCCAGCTTGGGCAGGCCGGCTTCGGCCGTGGTGGGCACATCGGGCAGGCTGGGCAGGCGAGCCTTGCCGGTGACGGCCAGCGCCCGCAGCTTGCCGCTCTGGATGTGGGGCACGAAGGGCGGGGGGGTGCCGAAGGTCAGGTCGACCTGGCCGCCCAGCAGGTCCTGCAGCGCGGGGCCCGTTCCCTTGTAGGGGACGTGGACCATCTGGATGCCAGCCTGCTGCTCCAGCATGGCGCCCGTGACGTGCTGCAGCGAACCGTTGCCCGACGAGGCGTAATTGAGCTTGCCCGGGTTGGCCTTGGCGTAGGCGATCAGTTCGGCCAGTGTCTTCACCGGCAGGCTGGCGCGCACCACCACAACCTGCGGCGCCGACAACACATTGGCCACGGGCTGGAAGTCGCTGACATCCCACTGCAGCGGGGTCTTGCTCACTGCGGGTGTGATGACGTGATAACCCGAGTACTGCATCAGCAGCGTGTGGCCATCGGCTTCGGCGCGCTTGACGATCATGGCGCCGATGGAGCCGTTGGCTCCGCCCTTGTTGTCCACGATCACCGACTGGCCCAGCGCGGTCCCCAGCGGCTGCGCCAGCATGCGGGCGGCCAGGTCCGTGGTGCCGCCGGTGGCGCTGGGAACCACCAGGGTGACCGGGCGGTTCGGGTAGCTGCCCTGGGCCATGGCGCTGAAGGCCGCGGCAGCGGCCAGGGTGGCGAGCGCGAGGCGCAGGCGGTTACGCGGGTTCATCATCGAAGTCTCCTGGTGTTGTGGAATGTCAGACAGAGGGAGCCGTATCGCGCGCCAGGGCGCGGGTGCGGATGGCGTCGAAATCGGCGGGGACCGGGTGCAGGTCCAGGCGGCGGCCGGCCTTGGTGATCTGGCTGGGTGTCTCGTGGCCGATCAGGCCCGGCAGGCGTCGCGAGGCGGCGATCAGGCCTTCCAGGTCCACGCCCGTGTCGTAGTCCATGAGTTGCAGCGCATGCGCGACTTCCTCGGTGCAGACATTGCCGGTAGCGCCCGGCGCATAGGGGCAGCCGCCGATGCCGCCCAGCGAGGCGTCGAAGCGGTCGGCTCCGGCGTCGATGCCGGCCAGCACATTGGCCAGGCCCATGCCGCGCGTGTTGTGGAAGTGCAGGGTGAGCTCGGTACCCGGCCAGCGCTGGCGGGCTGCGCGCGTGAGTTGCGCCACCTGGCCAGGGTAGGCCATGCCCGTGGTGTCGCACAGCGTGAGGCCGTGCACGCCCAGGTCGACGAAGCGCTGGGCCCAGGCCAGCACCGTGGACTCCGGCACATCGCCTTCCATCGGGCAGCCGAAAGCGCAGGAGAGCGAGATGTTCACGGGTACCTGCTGCGCCCGCGCCAGCTGCGCCACTTGCGCCAGCGCCGCAAACGACTGCTCGCGTGTCATGCGCAGGTTGGCCAGGTTGTGGGTTTCGCTGGCCGACATCACCAGGTTGAACTCATCGGCGCGCGCTTCGATGGCGCGTTCGGCACCACGCAGATTGGGCACCAGCGCGCTGTAGACCACACCGGGGCGGCGCGCGATCTCGCGCAGCACGACCTCCGCGTCGCGCAGCGCCGGGATGGCCGTGGGCGAGGTGAATGATGTGACCTCGATCTTGGACAGGCCGGTGGCCGAGAGGGCGTTGACCAGGGCGATCTTGTCTTCGGTGGGCACGAAGGTGCACTCGGCCTGCAGGCCGTCGCGCGTGCCGACTTCCTGCAGGTGGATGCGACGGCCGGCGCCATGCCAGAGGGAGGGGGTGATGTTCATGCCACGATGCCTTTCTCGCGCAGTGCGCGGATGTTGTCCGGGGACAGGCCCATCTGCTGCAACACGCTGTCGGTGTCGTCGCCCAGGTGGGGTGCACTGCTGCGGATGGTGCCGGGTGTGCCCGAGAGCTTGGGGACGATGCCCGGCACAGCGATGTCGTCGCCGTCGCGCGTGTGCTGGTTCAGGATCATGTCGCGCGCGCGGTAGTGCGGGTCCTCAAAAATGTCCTTGGCGGTGTACACGCGCCCGGCCGGCACGCGCGCCTGGCCCAGGGTGTCCAGCACCTCGACGATGCTGCGCGTCTGCGTCCAGGCGCCAATGGCCGCGTCGATCTCGGCCACACGCTTCACACGCCCCGCGTTGTCAGCCAGGTCCGGGGCCTGCCCCAGGTCCGGGCGGCCGATGCTGTCCATCAGCCGCTTGAAGATGCTGTCGCCGTTGCCGGCCACCAGCACGTAGCCGTCGCGGCAGGGGTAGGCGTTGGAAGGGGCGATGCCCGGCAGCGCGCTGCCCGCGGCTTCGCGCACCGCGCCGAAGGCGCTGTATTCGGGGATCAGGCTTTCCATCACGTTGAACACGGCTTCGTGCAGGGCCACGTCGATCACCTGGCCGGCGCCGCCGTTGACCTTGCGGTGGTACAGGGCCATCAGCACGCCGATGGTGCCGTGCAGTGCGGCCAGCGTGTCGCCGATGGACACGCCCACACGTACCGGCACGCGGCCCGGCTCGGCGGTGAGGTGGCGCAGGCCGCCCATGGCCTCACCGATGACGCCGAAGCCCGGCATGTCGCGGTAGGGGCCGGTCTGGCCGTAGCCGCTGATGCGCAGCATCACCAGGCCGGGGTTGATCTTTTTCAGATCGTCCCAGCTCATGCCCCAGCCCTCCAGCGTGCCGGGGCGGAAATTCTCGATCAGCACATCGGCCTCGGCGATCAACTGGCGCGCGAGGTCCTGCCCCTGCGGGTCACGCAGGTCCAGCGCAATGGAGCGCTTGTTGCGCGACTGCACCTGCCACCAGACCGAGGTGCCGCTCTTGATCATGCGCCAGTTGCGCAGCGGATCGCCCGCGCCGGGCGCTTCGATCTTGATCACGTCGGCGCCGAATTCACCCAGGGTCTTGCCCGTAAACGGCCCGGCGATCAGCTGGCCCATCTCGATGACGCGCACGCCCTGCAGGGCGGCCGGCGTGAGCGCGGGTGGGGTGGTGGTCATGCTTTCTCCTTCTCGAAGCGAGATGATGGTGAAAGACGCTTATAGGGTAAATCAACGTTTTGCCATGCTGCCATCGCAAATGGAGATGGCAAACCGCCGGGCGTGGTCTAATCGGGCCCCATGAAGCTCGATCCGGTCTCCCTGCGCCTGTTCGTCGCCGTGATGGAAGAGGGCACCATTGCCGAGGCCGCCACGCGCGAGCACATCGCCGCCTCGGCCGTGAGCAAGCGCCTGAGCGAGCTGGAGCAGACGCTGCAGACCGAACTCTTCGTGCGCAGCAACAAGGGCACCGAGCCCACCGCCGCGGCCTTCGCCCTGCTCAACCTGGCGCGTGGTGTGCTCAACGACCTGGACGGCATCTTCAGCCAGATGAGCGAGTACGCCAGTGGCGTGCGGGGCCAGGTGCGGGTCTACGCCAACATCTCGGCCATCACGCAGTTCCTGCCCGTAGAGCTCAAGTCCTTCATGGAGCGTTACCCGCAGGTGCAGATCTACCTGCAGGAGCGCATCAGCTCGGTGATCGCCAAGGCGGTGGCTGACAACGCCGCCGACATCGGGATCCTCAACGACGGCAGCTACGGCGAGCAGTTCAGCCTGCTGCCCTACCACGACGACGAGCTGGTGGTGATCGCCCCGGTGGGGCACGCGCTGACCCGCCGCAAATCGGTGAAGCTGGCGCAGGTGCTGGAGTACGAGATGGTGGGGGCGCACCCCGGCAGCGCCATGATCAACCTGCTGACCAAGGTCGCCGCCGAACTCGGCCGGCCCCTGCGCCTGCGCATCCAGGTCAGCAGCTACGACGCGCTGTGCCTCATGGTGGCGGCAGGCATGGGGCTGGGCGTGATGCCGCGCAAGAGCGCCCAGCTTTTCCTGCCCTCGCTCAAGATCCGTTGCGTGTCGCTGGACGAGCCCTGGGCGGCGCGCAAGCTGGTGCTGTGCGTGCGCGACCTGGCGGCGCTGTCGCCGGCGGCGCGTCTGCTGGTGCAGCACCTGGCCGCACCCGCAGAAGCATCCTAAGCCTGGTGCCAGGCCCGCGCGATTTGCAACACTTGTTGCAGCGCATCGGGTGCGTCACAGGCCACCACGCGGCGCTGCGGCATGGAGCGCAGCCAGGTGATCTGGCGCTTGGCCAGCTGGCGCGTGGCGTAGATGCCGCGTTCGCGCAGCTCGCTCATCGGGAAGACGCCATCCATGGCCTCCCAGGCCTGGCGGTAGCCCACACAGCGCATCGACGGCAGTTCGGCATGCAGGTCGCCGCGTGCGCGCAGGCGTCGCACCTCGTCCAGCAGGCCGCCGGCCAGCATGGCGTCGAAGCGCTGCGCGATGCGCGCGTGCAGCCAGGCGCGGTCCTGCGGCTCCAGCGAGATCAGGGTCGTGGCCTGTTGCAGGGCCGAAGGCTGTGCATCGTCTTTGCGTTTGTGGAAGGAGGACAGGGGAAGCCCGGAGACGCGGTAGACCTCCAGCGCGCGCTGGATGCGCTGCGAGTCGCCGGGGGCCAGGCGCGCGGCCGTCACCGGGTCCACCGTCATCAGCTCGGCGTGCAGCGCGGGCCAGCCTTGTGCAGCGGCTTCGGCCTCGATCTGCGCGCGTAGCCCAGCGTCCGCCTTGGGCATGTCGTCGATGCCCTCCAACAGGGCCTTGAAGTAGAGCATGGTGCCGCCCACCAGCAGCGGGTGCTTGCCGCGTGCGTGGATGGAGTGCATTAGTGCGGTGGCGTCCTGCACGAACTCGGCCGCGCTGTAGGCCTGCAGCGGGTCGCGGATGTCGATCAGATGGTGCGGCACGGCGGCCAGTTCGGCCGCGCTGGGCTTGGCGGTGCCGACATCCATGCCGCGGTAGACCAGGGCCGAATCGACGCTGATGATCTCCACCGGCAGCTCGGCGGCGATCGCTAGCGCGGCTGCCGTCTTGCCGCTGGCCGTCGGCCCGGCAATTGCCAGGCATCTTGGCAGATCAGTGCTCACTGCTCTTGCCATGCTTTTGCACCACGGTCCAGGCCGACAGCGCGATCATCACGCTCCAGAACCACACGCCGTACATCAGGGGGCGCACCGTGCCGTCCATGGCGGCGCCCAGCCAGGCGCCCACGCCGAAGGACACCAGGGCCATGAGGAAGCCGTTGAGCGCCGAGGCCGCGCCCGCCGCGTAGGGGAAGGGCCCCACGGCGCCGCTCTGGCTGCAGGGCTGGTGTACGCCGTGGGCGAGCATGAAGAGGTAGAAGGGCAGCATGATGGCCCAGCCATTGTGCAGACCGGCCAGCGCGAACACGCCCATGAGCGTGCCACCCGTCAGCGTGAAGCCGGCGGCCAGAGCCACTGAGCGTCGCACGCCCAGGCGCGGCAGCAGGCGCCGGCACGCGATGGTGCCGGCGATGTAGGTCAGGGACACCGTGGACATGATCAGGCCGTAGGACGGTCGCGAAACGCCCAGCACGTCGATGAAGATGAAGGACGAGGAGGCCAGCACCGTGAACAGCCCGCCGTAGGAGGCGGCCGACAGCGCCGAGTAAGCCCAGAAGGTCGGGTGGCGCAGGATCTCGCGCCAGGTGCGCAGCAGCGTCGCCGGCTGCAGCGCCTGCGGGTTCTTCTGCTTCACGGTTTCCTGGAAGCGCCACAGGACCAGCGCCAGCGCGGCCGCGCCAAAGACCGACAGGGCCAGCAGGGCCATGCGCCAGCCGGCCCAGCCCGAGAGCAGGCCGCCCAGCGGCCCGCTCGTGCAGGCGATGATGCCCAGGCCGGTCAGTCCCTTGGACATGATGCGTGCCCCGTCCACGGGCTTGTACAGGTCGCGCACGATGGCGCGCGCACACATCACGGCTGCGCCCATGGCCGCACCCTGCAGCACGCGCCCGACGATCAGCCACTCCATGGTCGGCGCCAGCGTGCTGAGCACCGAGGCCAGCACATAGGCCCCCAGGCCCCAGAGCAGCACGGGCCGGCGGCCAAAGCGGTCCGACAGCGGGCCCCAGACCAGCTGCGAGATACCGAAGGCCAGCAGCAGGGCGGTGAGCGTGAGCTGCGCCTGCGGCAGCGTGGCGCCAAAGCCCTCGGTCAGCGCGGGCAGGGCCGGGAGATACAGGTCGGTGGTGACCGGCTGCAGCCCCAGCAGCAGCGAGAGGATGAGCACGATCAGGGCGGGGGACATGCCGGGCTCCGGGGCCGCGGGTACGGGAGGAGCAGAGGCTGACGCAGACATCCAGTCGAGCCTATCAGATTGGGGGAAACCCGCGATCCGGCGTCTGCGTGTTGACAAGGATCAACCGGCAAGGATTTCTCCCGCTATTTCCCGGGATGCCAGAAGGGGGATTGAGCATAATTGCAATGCAGGGCAGCGAGAGAAGCCAGGGCCTGGTGATCGTCGTGAGCCCGGCCTCGTTCAAGAAACCGTTGAGGAAAAGCAGGTCATGCTGGATAAATTCAAGATTTCGCATCGCTTCGTGGTCGTGGTGGGGCTCTACTGGCTGTCGTTTGCGCTGGTGCTGGCCGTCAGCATCTGGGGGCTGCGCTCGGCCAGGAACAGTCTTGAAATGGTGCACCTTCATGCCATGAAATCGGCCTTGCTGGCCGAGGCCTCGATCAGTGCCATTCTGCAGAACCGCATGCAGGTTCTACTGGCCTTTCAGCATGCCCCCGAGGGTGCACTGGCGAGCATTCACGACCACCCCACCAGTCTGCACACCGATGCCATCGCCGCCAACCGCGCCAAGGCGAACGAGATATTCGCGCAGATGGAGAGCAGGGTGGACAGTCCGGGGGAAAAGGCGCTGCTAGACGCGGCCCGTGTTGCGCGGGAGCCTTGGCGTTTCAAGCTCGATGCCGTTGTGAAGGCCATCCAGGTGGGTGACTTCAGCCCGCCCACCATGGCGGCTTTCCTCAAGGCCGGCCGCGAAGAAGGCGAGGCTGCCGTCAAGGCGCTGGTCGCGTTCCGCGGCTTCCAGGAACAGCTGGCCGACGAAGCCGCCAAGACTGCGCAGCAGCGCTACCAGCTGGCGTGGGTGGTGGTCATCCTGACCCTGCTGCTGGGAGGGGTGCCAGGTACCCTTCTGACCGTCTGGTTGCTGCGGCGCATCCGCGTCGGCTTCGAACTGGCCGATAACACCGCCACGGCCATTGCCAAGGGCGACCTGTCGCAGCGCGTGCCGTTCAGTGGTAGCGATGAAATCGGGCGTCTGCTGCAACTGATGGAGGAGATGCGACAGAACCTGCATCGGGTCGTCAGCGAGGTGCAGCACAACTCGGATGCCATTGCCAGCGCCGCGACCGAGGTGGCCGCCGGCACGCTGGATCTGTCCAACCGCACCGAGCAGCAGGCCGGTTCGCTGGAGCAGACGGCCTCCGCTTCCGAGCAACTGTCCAGCACGGTCCAGCACAACGCCGAGAATGCCGGCCAGGCCAACCAGTTGGCGGCATCCGCCTCGCAAGTGGCCAGTCGCGGTGGCGCGGTGATGACGCAGGTGGTGCAGACCATGGACGACATCAACACGTCCTCGCGCAAGATTGCGGACATCATCAGCGTCATCGACGGCATTGCCTTCCAGACCAACATCCTGGCGCTCAATGCCGCGGTGGAAGCCGCGCGTGCTGGCGAGCAGGGGCGCGGTTTTGCGGTGGTGGCCGGTGAAGTGCGCGCCCTGGCGGGTCGCAGTGCCGAAGCGGCGCGCGAGATCAAGGCCCTGATCGATGACTCGGTCTCCAAGGTGGGCGTGGGCTCCACGCAGGTAGCGCAGGCCGGAGCCACCATGCAGGAAATCGTGACCGGCATCAAGCGCGTGGCCGACATCGTGGGTGAGATCGCTTCTGCCAGCCGAGAGCAATCGGCCGGCATCGGACAGATCAACGCTGCGGTGACCAAGCTCGACGAAGTGACGCAGCAGAATGCCGCCCTGGTCGAGGAAACCTCGGCCGCCTCCAGCGCGCTGCAGGAACAGGCGCGCCAGCTGGCGCAGTTGTCATCCTCCTTCAAGCTGGACCCGGGTCAGGGGCAGACGGGCAAGGCGCGCCTGCTGGCCCAGGGCTGAGCCGCCGCCGCGGCACAGCGGCCCCCCCGCTGTGCTCAGCGCAGCCCGAACAGCTCGTTGATCGCTACCCGGTACTGCGATTGCCCCACCGAGTTGGTGTTGTGGTGCGAGCCCCCCTCCACCAGCACGAAGGCCTTGCGGCCGGTGGCGGCATCGAAGAGCTTGCGGCCCAGCTCGGGCGGGATGAGCCGGTCGTTGGCGCCGTGCACCACCAGCAGGGGCGCGCCGATGTCGGGCACGCGTTTGACGGCCTCGAAGCGCTGGGTGATCAGCGGGCCCACGGGCAGCCAGCCCCATTTGAACGTACTCACGACGTCGGGGATCGAGGTGAAAGCGCCTTCGACCAGGGTGCCGACTTCGTCGTCCACCTGCGCCGCCAGCTCGATGGCAATCGCCCCGCCCAGCGAGTGGCCGAAGATGTAGCGGGGCCGGCCGGGGTATTGCTGGCCCAGCCAGTCCCAGGCGGCGCGCGCGTCCTCGTAGGCCATGGTCTCCGAGGGCAGTTCCTGCGTGCTCTTGCCAAAGCCCCGGTAGTCCACCGCCAGCACCGAGAAACCCAGCTCCTGCATGCGGCGCGCGCGGAAGGCCGAGCCCACCACGTTGAAGCGTGCGCCGTGCAGGTAAAGCAGAACGGGGGCCTTGGAATTGCGGGCCAGGTTCGGGTGCGCCAGCCACAGGCCGTGCAGCTTCACGGCCTGGCGGGTTTCCTGCGATTGGAAGTCGATCCAGACATCGCTCATGCCCTGGGCGGCTTCGTCACCGCGCCACCAGCTGCGGTCCGAGGGCTGGAAGATCCAGCCGCGCTGTTTTTCGTCGAGGGTGGCGCAGCCCGTCACCAGGGCAAAGGCCGTCAGCAGGGCCAGGAGCAGGAGGAACCAGCGTTTCATGGGAACGTAGGATGCCTCGTGAGCCGCAAAAGTTCAGGGCTTGTCATGGGAGAAGGCGTACGCTCAGATCACACCCTGGGCCAGCATGGCGTCGGCCACCTTGACGAAGCCCGCCACGTTGGCGCCGTCCACGTAGCTCACGCGGCCGTCGGCGCGCTGGCCGTGGCGCAGACAGGCCGCGTGGATGTTGCGCATGATCTCGTGCAGGCGGGCGTCCACCTCCTCGCGGGTCCAGGACAGGCGCATGGCGTTCTGGCTCATCTCCAGGCCCGAGGTGGCCACGCCGCCGGCGTTGCTGGCCTTGCCCGGGGCGTAGAGCACACGGGCCTCCTCGAACACTTTCACCGCCTCCAGCGTGCAGGGCATGTTGGCGCCTTCGGCCACGCATTTCACGCCGTTCTTCACCAGCGTCGCCGCGTCCTCGCCGTTGAGCTCGTTCTGGGTGGCGCAGGGCAGGGCCACGTCCACCGGCACGCTCCAGGGGCGCTGGCCGGCATGGAAGCTGGCGCCCACGCGCTGCGCGTAGTCGCTCACGCGGCCGCGCTGCTGGTTCTTGATCGCCTTGAGCAGGGCGAGCTTCTCGGGGTTGAAGCCGGCCTCGTCGAGCACCATGCCGCTGGAGTCGGACACCGTGATCACCCGTGCGCCCAGGTCCATGGCCTTTTCCACCGTGTGCTGCGCCACATTGCCCGCCCCCGACACGCTCACGCGCAGGCCGTCCAGGCGCAAGCCTCGCTGCTTGAGCATCTCCTCGGTGAAATAGACCAGTCCGTAGCCGGTGGCCTCGGTGCGCACCAGCGAGCCGCCATAGGCCAGGCCCTTGCCGGTGAAGACGCCGTCGGCGCGGTTGCTCAGCTTCTTCATCATGCCGGTGAGAAAGCCGACCTCGCGCGCGCCCACGCCGATGTCACCGGCGGGCACGTCGGTGTCGGCGCCGATATGGCGGAACAGCTCGCTCATATAGGCCTGGCAGAAACGCATCACCTCGCCCTCGCTGCGGCCCTTGGGGTCGAAGTCCGCACCGCCCTTGGCCCCGCCCAGGGGCAGGGTGGTGAGGGCGTTCTTGAAGGTCTGCTCGAAGGCCAGGAACTTCATGATCGACAGGTTGACCGTGGGGTGGAAGCGCAGGCCGCCCTTGTAGGGGCCGATGGCCAGGCTGTGCTGCACGCGGAACCCGCGGTGGACCTGCACCGCGCCGCTGTCGTCCACCCAGGTCACGCGAAAGATCAGCGCGCGGTCGGGCTCCACCAGCCGCTCCAGCAGGCTGTGTGTGGCGTACTGCGGATTGCGCTGCAGGAAGGGCCAGAGGCTTTCCATCACCTCGCCCACGGCCTGCAGGTACTCGGGCTGGCCCGGGTTGTTCTGTGCAAGCACGTGCAGAAAATCCAGATGCGAGGCGTATTTCATGCGGGCAGACTCCTGAGCGTTGAACCTGCGGGCATTGTGCCTTGCGACGCTTCAGCCCGGTATTCGCGCACAATCACCGCGGGACTTCGTCATTGCCTTGCGGAAAGTTTTCAATGAAGAAATACACCGATCTGGTGGCCGACTGCCTGGCCGAGGTGAAGGAAATCATGCCCTGGGACCTGGCGAGCCGGCTGGGCCAGCCCGATGCGCCGCTGCTGCTCGACATCCGGGAACCGGCGGAGTTCGACGCGGTGCACATTGCCGGTTCCATCCACGTGCCGCGCGGCATCCTGGAATCGGCCGCCGACTGGGACTACGACGACACCGTGCCCGCGCTGGCTGGCGGGCGCGAACGCGAGATCGTGGTGATCTGCCGCTCCGGCAACCGCAGCGTACTGGCCGCGCACACGCTGCAGCGCATGGGCTTTCGCAAGGTGGCCTCGCTCAAGACCGGCGTGCGCGGCTGGAACGATTTCGAGCAGCCGCTGGTGGACCGTAGCGGCCAGGCGGTGGACATCGATGCGGCCGATGCCCTGCTGGCCAGCCGCGTGCGGCCCGAGCAGCGGCGGCCGGCCTGAGGGGCCGGCGGTGCGGACCTCAGCGCCCGCGTAGGAACAGCGCGTCCAGGTCCTTCAGCGTCACCTGCCGCCAGGTCGGGCGGCCGTGGTTGCACTGGTCGGAGCGTTCGGTCTGCTCCATGTCGCGCAGCAGGGCGTTCATCTCTTCCAGCGTGAGTTTTCGGTTGGCGCGCACGGCGCCGTGGCAGGCCATGGTGCCCAGCAGCTCGTTGCGGGCGCGCTGGATCACGGTGCTGGCCTCGTGCTGTCCCAGCTCGGCCAGCACGCTGCGCGCCAGTTCCACCGCGTCGCCCTGCGCCAGGGTGGACGGCACGGCGCGCACGGCCAGCGTCTTGGGCGAGAAGGACGTGATTTCCAGGCCCAGGGTGGCCAGCGTGGCGGCATGCGCCTCGGCCGTGGCCACTTCCTGCGGCGTGGCGGCGAAGGTGGCGGGGATCAGCAGGGGCTGGCTGCTGATGGACTGCACATCGAGCTGGTTCTTGAGCCGTTCGTAGACGATGCGCTCGTGCGCAGCGTGCATATCCACCACCACCAGGCCCTGGGCGTTCTCGGCCAGGATGTAAACGCCGTGCAGCTGCGCCACCGCGCGGCCCAGAGGCCACGTGCTTTCCGGTGTTTCGCGGCCCAGCGGCCAGGTGTTGCCGGCGTCCTGCGCGGGGCGCGGTGTCGCCTCTGCCAGAGTCGCCGAGCCGGGCTCGCGCACCGCCCAGGCGGGCGCGGCAGATGCCGTGGACGTGGGCTGCCACAGCGCGGCCAGGTCATGCACGGCATGGCCGCGCGCCGACGGGTCGTTTGCTCCGAAATTGATAGCGGGCTGCGCCCAGGGCGCCGGCGCGATGGGGCGCGCAATGTCTGCCAGATGGGCCGGCACCGCGGAGCCGCCATCGACGGCCGCCTGCGCGCGCGGCGCGGCCAGGGCGTTTTCCACGGCGTGGCGCACGGCCTGGTGCACTTCGCGGCCGTCGCGGAAGCGCACCTCGATCTTGGTGGGGTGCACGTTCACGTCCACGCGCGCCGGGTCGATCTCCACGTAGAGCGCGTAGACCGGCTGGCGGTGGCCGTGCAGCACGTCTTCGTAGGCGCTGCGCGCGGCGTGCGTGAGCACCTTGTCGCGCACGAAGCGGCCGTTCACATAGCAGAACTGGTGGTCGGCGCGCGAGCGCGCGGCGTCCGGGATGCCGGCGCGGCCCCACACCCGGATACCGGGTGTTCCGTCTCGGCGGATGCCGTGGCTGCTGCCCTGGTAATCCACGGTCACCGACTCGGTGATGAAATCCTCGCCCAGCACATCGGCCAGGCGCTGGTCCATGGCCTCGGCGCCAAGGCACACGCGCCACTGCTCCACCAGCTTGCCTTCATGCCAGATGGCAAAGCCCACGTCGGGCCGGGCCAGGGCGTGGCGGCGCACCGACTCGATGCAGTGCGCCAGTTCGGTGGCGTCAGTCTTGAGGAACTTGCGGCGTGCCGGCGTGCTGAAGAACAGCTCCTTCACTTCCACCGTGGTGCCGGCGCTGCGCGCCACGGGCCGGATCTCGCCGGTGCGGCCGTCCAGCAAAAAGGCGCCGGACTGCTCGGCCACGCGCGAGAGGATGGCGCAATCTGCTATTGAATTGATAGCTGCCAACGCCTCGCCACGGAAACCCATGGTGCCCACGGACTCCAGGTCGTGCAGGCTGCCGATCTTGCTGGTGGCGTGGCGTTTCAGGGCAATCGGCAGCTCGTCGCGCGGGATGCCCATGCCGTTGTCTTCCACCGCGATCAGGCGCACCCCGCCGGCCAGCAGGCGCACGGTGATCTGGGTGGCGCCCGCGTCCAGCGCGTTGTCCACCAGCTCGCGCACCACCGAGGCGGGGCGCTCCACCACTTCGCCAGCGGCGATCTGGCTGATCAGCTCATCCGGCAGTTCACGGATGGGGCGGCGGGGGGCGGGGGAGAGGGGGGCGTTCACCGGGGCATTTTAGGCTGCGCGGTGCGCCCCCTTGCGGCCAGGAGCTGGCGCTCGGAATTCCCGGGCAATTGACGGCTTCAGGCTGGGTGCCGTCAGTAGATTTCGGAGAGCCAATGCCTGCTGTTACCCGCAGCGGGCGGTGGCCTGGAAGGTACAAGGCGGACACCGCGTGCTGACGGGTTTCTCTGGTTTGTTATCAACTTCGGATTGCCTGAGATTCAGGCTAAGCCTTTGATTTGGAAAGAGTTTCAGCCCGCGTCCTCGACTTTGTTAATCGTCAGCCGCTTTGTTAGTAAGAGAGGTTTGCCGGGTTTGTGGACTTTGTTAATAGTCCGGCGAGGTGGGCCAAGACGGGAAAGGCTGATATAAATCAGTCACTTAGAACCAATCACGGGAGGAAACTTGATGAGCAACGACCTTGTTAGTCAGTCAGGTTTGACGTCTATATCAAGTTGGGGTTAGCCATCATGCCAACTCCCCTCTGGATTTCGTTGCTATTGGCAACCTCGTTTGGTTTTGCAAACGCAAAGGAAGTCACTGCGCTTACGAAGGAAGAAATCGCTTGCGAAAAGTTGATCAAAAAAGTTCCTAAAAAGTTATCGCAGGCAAGAAAATTGGCGCCTTTGCTAAAAGAAGTTACGGCTCCCGATCTCGATTACTGCAGCGACAACCTCAGTCGATGCGATCTACGGACTCTTGTATTCGATGGGTTTTCACTTCGTTTGCTGCATGTAAAGGCTTCGCACAGGGTCGATTTCCACATTGCCAGATTTTCTAATCTTGAGAAACTGAGAGAGTTCTGCGGACAGGAATGTGTCGCAGCGGCTGACTACGATGAAAAGGCAAAGCAGTACGTAATAGATTGCCAAAGTAACATTTGACAATTACTCCCTACCCGGCAGGCAAGCGGACTCGCTGCGCTCGCCGCTTACCTCTTCGTTAGCCTTCATCATGCCATTGCTGTTCCGCGCCAATGCCTCTCGACGCGAAAAGATCTATACGCTGGGATTCCTTAGTTTGCTGGGATTGGCGATTTATGGAATGACTAGCCGTTTCGTCCCCAACCCAGAAGTCAAATCAGTCTCAGGCTATCTAGCCTTCCCCTTAGCGATTGCACTCTTTCTACCATTGGCCTTCGATCGCCATCCGTCGAACAAAATGGCATCACTGGGATTTCTGAAGCGCTGGCTCTTGTATATATTTATCCTAATTTTTCTCTACGTGTTCTCTTGGTTTAGTTTGGCCAAAGGTGCGCCATCGCTGATAACTCACTTTTTTGGCCAAGATCAAGTTGATAAATTTTCGGTCATATGGAAAAGCGATGGGGGCTGGAAAAGACGTGAGTGCGACTACTCAATAAAGGTTCAAGAAAGCACCTCTTTATGGCAAACAAAGGTCTGCCTTAGCAAGGAATTTTGGCAGGGCGTTACCCTTGGTGATACTTTGACCGGCAAACGTAGGCGCACGTCATTCGGCGGAATGCTCGAGGAGCTAGACCATTGAAGGCTAACCCATCATTCCACCTGCCCGCCTCCGGCGGCCGGTGAATTCAAACGTTAACTGGCCTGAAACGCTTGTTGTGGCCCACTGTCTGGTTGCTCGTAGTTGCCGGGCCTGCGGCGGGCACGCGATTCAGAAGGGCAGCTGCAGCGCGACCACGAAGCGGTCCCGCGCAGCTTGAACGTTCAGCTGCGGTGCTTGGGCCGCGTTGCCGCCCAGAAAGGCCTCGGTGGCAAAGGTGCCGATGAAGTGCCCCAGCGCCAGGCCGGCGAGCACGTCTGACGGGTAGTGCTGGTTGGCTTCCACGCGCGCCCAGGCCGTGGCCACGCTCAGGGTGTCGAGTCCCAGGTCGGCCGCGGCCACGCTGCGCTCGGACCAGCCCAACTGGCGCAGATTGCTCTTGGCCAACGTGCCGTGCAGCGCCACGCGCGACGCATGGTCCGAAGGAAAGCTGGTGGCGCCCTCGCCGTTGGGCCGCATGCGGGCGGTTCGGTCTTTCAGCTCGCCCACCACGGTGCTGGTCACCATGTGGGCGCCCACCTGCACGGCCAGCACCTGCGTCTTGTCGGCGAGCCAGCTGCCTTCGCTCTGCTCACGCCAGGGCGCCAGTGCGGTGGCCAGCCAGGCGCCGTTGGCGGCCAGCTTGAAATCGTCGCTCATGCTGTCGGCCTGGCTTCGGGAGCCGAAGACGGGTGTGTGTTCGGCCGCCCATGCCTGCAGCCGCCGGTCCGCGTCACCGGCTTGCAGGGCCAGTGCGCCCAGCAGGGGTGCCCAGGTTCGCGGGGACAGCGCGGCGTTTCGCATGGCACGGCCGAGGCGCTCGCCCCAGGCAGTCGTCGAATCCGGCGCCGCGCCTGCGGCTCGGGCCGGGCTCGTGGGCGCAACCAGCAGAATGCTGAACACCAGCAGCACGACAAGGTGTGGTCGATGGCGCACGGGCCGCATGCTCGCTCCCAAAAAACAGGGTCGGCGCAGTCTACCCCTGGCCGGGCCGCGGCGCGAGGATAATCCCCAAGCATGGAACTGATTAACTTTCTCATCGACTTCATCCTGAACGTGGACAAGCACCTGGAGGCCTTCGTGCAGGCCTACGGCGTCTGGGTCTACGCGCTGCTGTTTCTCATCGTCTTTGTCGAGACCGGTGTGGTGGTCATGCCCTTCCTGCCGGGTGATTCGCTGCTGTTCGTGGTGGGGGCCCTGGCCGGCGCCGGCTTGCTGAGCTACCCGGTGGCGGTGACGGTGCTGCTGGCCGCGGCCATCCTGGGCGACCAGACCAACTACTCTATCGGGCGCTACTTCGGCCCCAAGGTCTTCCAGTGGGAGAACTCGCGCTTCTTCAACAAGCGGGCCTTCCAGCGCGCCCACGACTTCTACGAGACCTACGGCGGTATCACCATCATCCTGGCGCGCTTCATGCCCTTCCTGCGCACCTTCGTGCCCTTCGTGGCCGGTGTGGCCGAGATGAGCCGCGTGAAGTTCACGCTCTACAACATCGTGGGCGCCTTGATCTGGGTGCTGGGCATCTGCACCGCCGGTTACTTCCTGGGCAGCCTGCCCTGGGTGAAGGCCAATCTGGACAAGATCATCTGGGCCATGATCCTGGTTCCCGGCCTGATCGTGATCTTCGGCGCCTGGAAGGCGCACCGGCATTCGCGCGCCAGCTGAGCGGGCGCCCACAGGTGGATGAATGACCAGCTTGCCGGTTGCCTCCGGCTGTGTGCATCATTAGGCGTGTCCGGGTCGGCCACCACCATGTCGGCCCACTGTCAGCAGGAAGGTGCAGCCATGCCACGCAAGAAAGCCGACGCCAGCAGCCACGAGACGCCCAGCATGAAGGCGGTGCCCGAGGCCGGGGAAATCCTGGTGGGGCAGGTGCTCAAGCGCCCCGGCGGCTACTACTGGAGCCTGACGGACGGCGGGCGGGAATTCGGCCCTTACGACAGTTTTGATGAAGCCCAGGCCGACATGGAGGCCGCGGCGGACCTGGAGGCCCCCGAGCCCGGGGAGAGCCTGCAGGAGGCCGAAAGCGAACTGGGCATTGCCGACTGGATCGACCCCTCAACCGGCGAACTCGCCGAGGGGCTTTCGCCGCCGCATCTCGACGGGGAGTGAGCCGGCGGCCTCGCCCGCGCCCTGAAAGGAGGGACCCGATGAACACCTTGACCAAGATGGCGCTGGGGCTGCTGGGCCAGCTGCACGGCCAGCCCGCCACGGGCGAGACACTGGGCGAGATGGCGCTGCCGCCGGCACAGACCACGGGCGGCCTGCCGCTGATGGATGCGCTGCAGCGCCGGCACTCGGAGCGTGAATTCCGTTCCGACTCTTTGATGCCGCAGCAACTGTCCGACCTGCTGTGGGCCGCAACGGGGATCAACCGCGCCGAACACGGCGGGCGCACGGCGCCTTCGGCACTGAACGCCCAAGAGGTGGACCTCTACGTCGCGCTGCCCCAGGGCCTGTACCGCTACGAGCCGCAGCGTCATGTGCTTCTGTTGATGAAGGCCGAGGACGTGCGGCGTGTCACCGGCTACCAGGACTTCGTGGACCACGCGCCGCTGGACCTGGTCTTCGTGGCCGACCACGGCCGCATGAAGATGGTGCCGGCGGCCATGCGCGAGTCCTACGCTTCGGTCGCGGCCGGTGCCATGGCGCAGAACATCTACCTGTACTGCAGCTCGGCGGGCCTGGCCACGGTGGTGCGCGCCTGGTTCGACCGCCAGGCCCTGGCGCAGGCCATGGGCCTGAGTGCTGACCAGCAGATCCTGCTGACGCAGACGGTGGGGTGGCCGCCCGCTGCGCGGCCCCCGGGGGCTTGAGCAGAGGCGGCTTAAAAGCCGCCGAACAGTCCCCAGGGCGAGCGGGTCAGTGCCACCGAGACCATGAAGCCGTAGCAGGCGAGCGCGCCGATGTAGCACAGGGCCTTGGCTTCCCGCTGGCGGACGTACTTGAGCGCGAGCATGCCCATCACGATGTAGAGCGGCAGCACGGCCAGCTTGACCTGCAGCCAGGGCGTGATCAGGGGGTTGAGGCGCAGCTCCCACAGCAAGCGCAGGGCCGCGGCCAGCAGGCCAGTGTCGATGATGATGCTGAGGCGACCCAGATGGGGGTGCAGGGGCCAGCGATGGCGGGCCAATACGGCCGCGCCGCGCAGCGCGAACAGCGCGCCGCTGGTGACGGCCAGGCCCATGTGCAGATGGCGCAGGGCCGGGGTGTGAACGATCAGGTCCATGGGTAGGTCATTCCGCGCGAGGGCTTCGACAGGCTCAGCCCGAACGGTGATGCTTGAGTGCGTGCCTGCGGGATTCAGACGCTGCGGTTGCGCGCCAGCGGCGGATTCTTGGCGAAATAGCCCTCGATGCCGCGCAGCAGCGCCTGGGCCAGCTGCTCCTGGTAGGCCTCGCTGTTGAGCTTGGCCTCTTCTTCCGGATTGCTGATGAAGGCCGCTTCCACCAGCACGCTGGGGATGTCGGGCGCTTTCAGCACGGCAAAGCCGGCCTGTTCCACGCGCGGCTTGTGCAGCTTGCCCACGCGGCCGATCTCCTGCAGCATGGTGCCGCCGAGCTTGAGGCTGTCCTTGATCTGCGCGCTGGTGCTCATGTCCAGCATCGCGCGCTGCACCTGCGCATCCTTGGTCTTGACGTTGATGCCGCCGATCTGGTCGGCCTTGTTTTCCTTGGCTGCCATCCAGCGCGCGGCGCTGCTGGAGGCGCCGCCGTGGCTGAGCGCGAACACGCTGGCGCCCTGGGGGCGCGGCGTGTAGAAGGCATCGGCGTGGATGCTGACGAAGAGGTCGGCCTGCACCTGGCGCGCCTTCTGCACGCGCACGTGCAGGGGCACGAAGAAGTCGCCGTCGCGCGTGAGGTAGGCGAAGAGGGTGTGGCCGTTGACACGGCTGGCGTTGATGCGGTCGCGCAGGCGGCGCGCAATGCGCAGCACCACGTCCTTCTCGCGCGTGCCGTTGCGGCCGATGGCGCCCGGGTCCTCGCCGCCATGGCCCGGGTCCAGCGCGATGATGATGAGGCGGTCGGTCCCGTTGCCACGGGGCGGCAGCGCGGGCACGGCCGGCTGGCCCGTCGCCGGTGCCTTGTCGGCATGGCGCGCGATGAGGTCACCCAGCGGGTCGACAGGGGGCCTGGCCGCAGAGGCCGCCGGGGCCGGCGCAGGCGCACCCTCCTTGAGCTTGAGGCGCTCGGCGATCAGCGCGGCCAGCGGGTCGGGCGGCTGGGTCGGGTACAGGTCGAACACCAGGCGGTGCTGGTAGGGCTCGATGGGAGCCAGCGTGAAGACCTGGGGCTTGATGGCCTGCTTGAGGTCGATCACCAGACGCACCACGCCCGGCGCGTACTGGCCCACGCGGATGCCGGCGATGTTGGGGTCTTCGGGCAGCACCTTGGCCACCAGCTCGCGCAGGGCGGGGTTGAGCTCGATGCCTTCGATATCCACGGCCAGGCGCGGGGGCTGGCCGATGAAGGTCTGTTTGGCCTTGAGTTCGGTGTCCGATTCGAGCGTGACGCGTGAGTAGTCTTCGGCCGGCCAGACGCGCACGGCCACGATGGCGGCACCCCGCGCGATATGGGCGCGGCCCAGCAGCAGCACCAGGGTGCCGGTTTGCAGCAGATCACGTCGGTTCATCATCCTGCGTGCGCCTCCCGCAGGCCCTGCAGCAGCGCGGAACCGGTGGGTGTGTGCGCCGTCAGTGTGACCAGGCGTGACTCGTCACCCTGCACCTGCAGTTCGATGGCGAGGTCGGCCACGGGCAGCAGGCCGGCGGCCTTCTCGGGCCATTCGGCCAGCTTGAGGCCGGGGCTGGCGAACAGGTCGCGAAAGCCGGCGTCTTCCCATTCGCGCGGGTCGCTGAAGCGGTAGAAGTCGAAGTGCCAGATGTTGAGCCCGGGCACCTCATGCGGCTCGACCACGGCGTAGGTGGGGCTCTTGATGCGCCCGCTCACGCCCAGGGCCTGCAGCAGGTGGCGCACCAGGGTGGTTTTGCCGGCGCCCAGATTGCCGTGCAGCGTGATGAAGGCATTGCGCAGGGACGGCTGCGCCGCCAGCGCGGCGGCCAGGGCCTGCGTGGCGGATTCGTCAGGCAGGACGCGGGTTTCTACAATGGCTTCGTGACGTTCAGCAGCAGTCAATTCATTTCCCACATACGGGCCTGGGCCCGCGAACTCGGATTTTCCCAAATCGGCGTGAGCGGTGTCGATTTGTCGTCCGCTGAAGGGGGATTGCGCGACTGGCTGTCGCGTGGTTTCCACGGCGAGATGGCCTATATGGCCGCACACGGCATGAAACGAGCCCGCCCGGCCGAGCTGTTGCCGGGCACGGTGAGCGTGATCACCGCGCGCATGGACTACCTGGGCGCGAGTATGCCCGAGGGCTGGCAGGCCATCGAGTTCGAGCGCCTGCAGCGGCCCGAGGAGGGCATCGTCTCGCTCTACGCCCGGGGCCGCGATTACCACAAGGTGCTGCGCGCGCGTCTGCAGCAGCTGGCCGAGCGCATGGCGGCCGAGGTGGGCCCCTTCGGGCACCGCGTCTTCACCGACTCTGCGCCGGTGCTGGAGGCCGAACTCGCCGTGCGCAGCGGGCAGGGCTGGCGCGGCAAGCACACCCTGGTGCTCAACCGCGAGGCCGGCTCCATGTTCTTCCTGGGCGAGATCTACGTGGACCTGGCCCTGCCGGCCAGCGAGCCCGTCAGCAACCATTGCGGCAGTTGCGAGGCCTGTATCACGGTTTGCCCCACGCAGGCCATCCTGGGCCCGGGCTTGCTGGATGCGCGGCGCTGCATCTCCTACCTGACCATCGAGCACGCGGGGCCGATCCCCCTGGAGCTGCGCCCGTTGATGGGCAACCGCATCTACGGCTGCGACGACTGCCAGCTCGTCTGCCCCTGGAACAAGTACGCGCAGCGCAGCCCGCTGCCGGATTTCACGCCGCGTCCCGGCATGAGCGGCAGCGCCTTGCTGGACCTGCTGGCCTGGAGCGAGGCCGAGTTCCTGCAACGGACCGAGGGCAGCCCGATCCGGCGCATTGGCCACGAGCGCTGGCAGCGCAACATCGTGGTGGCCCTGGGAAATGCCTTGCGCGGGGCGCACGACCCTGCGATAGTCGGAGCACTGCAGGTGCAACTGGAGCAGGGGAGTGCGCTGGTGCGTGAGCACGCAGCCTGGGCACTGGCCCAGACGGTGGACCCGCAGGCCCTCGCGTGAATGACGGAGTCGGAACATGACCATGCAATACACCTACGTCTCGCCCCACTTGCCTGAAAACAAGATGCGCCTGTACCCGACGAAGGTGATCAACATCATCGGCGGGCCAGGCTGCGAAAAGTCGCTGTTCACTTCCGCCATCATCCTGTACCTGCACCTGCACCACAAGACCGTGGAGCAGATCCCGGATTACGCGAAGTCGCTGGTGTGGCAAAAAGACTACGAGGCCCTGCGCAACCAGTACAAGATCGCGCAGCAGCAGTTCCACATGCTGGAGCTGCTCGACGGTCAGGTGCAGTTCCTGGTGACCGAAGCCTCGCTGCCGCAGGTTCTCTACTACAACGAGTTCTACCCCGACAACATCTGCGACACGGGCAAGACCCGCAAGCAGATCCTCGACTGGTACAAGCAGCACACCAACATCAACGTCATGGTCGAGCGCGGCGTGCGCAAGTACAACCATACCGGGCGTTTCCAGGACGAGGAGCAGGCCAAGGAAGTGGACCGCGGCATGCGCGCCCTGCTGCGCCGCGAGAGCATCCCCTACACCGCGCTCAAGCCCGACCTGGAGGCCATCAACGCCTTCATGGCCGAACAGATCAAGGCCTGAGCACACCCAGCGCAAACGACAGGCTGAGCACCCCCAACAGGGTGGACAGCGTGACCAGGCCCGCCACATACGCCCCGTCGTAGCCCATGCGCGCGGCCAGCACATAGCAGCTGGACGCCGTCGGCAGCGCCGAGAAGGCCAGCAGGATGGTCGTCTGCACCGGCGTCAGGCCGAAGGCCAGCGACAGGCCCAGCGCGATCAGCGGCAGCAGCAGGTGCTTGATGGACAGCACGGCGACCGCCAGCACCTTGCCCTGGCCCAGGCTGGAGAAGCGCAGGCCGGCACCCGCCGCCATGAGCCCGAGCGCCAGCGAAGCGGCGCCGATGCGGCTGAGCGTGGGGTCGGCCCAGTTGGGGATGCGCAAGCCCAGCACATTGGCCACCAGCCCCGAGACCGTGGCAATGATCAGCGGGTTGCGCAGCAGCTCGCCCCCCACGCTGCGCCGGGCATGGCGCGCCATGGGCCAGACCGCGCCCACGTTGAACAGCGGCACGCAAAAACCGATCAGCACGGCCAGCAGCAGCAGGCCTTCCGGGCCGGCCAGCCGGTCGGCCAGGGCCAGGCCGATGAAGGAGTTGAAGCGAAAGGCCACCTGGGCGCTGGCGGCGTGCAGCCGCGTATCGACGTGGCGGCCGATGAAGGGCAGATGGGGCAGCACGTAGGACAGGGCGATGCCGATGAGGCCCATGCTCAGGCCTGCGCCGATCAGGCTGGAGGCTGCCGACAGGTCCAGCGGGCTCTTGACGATGCTGTGGAACAGCAGCACCGGAAACAGGAAGTAGTAGACCAGGAGCTCGACCTGGTCCCACACCGGGCGGTTCAGGGCCGTGTAGCGACAGACCAGATAGCCACACAGGATCAGGGAGAAGTCGGGGAAGAGCAGCTCGGCGTAGTTCACCGGGCGAGAATACCAGTGAACCCCGGTGGTGCGACGGCTTCAGGTACGTGGATACCCGACTAATCACGCGCCTGCGGTGGCCCTAGAATCGGCCATCCTTCATTGAACCCAGGAGACTCTTACCATGCAGCGACGCGCTCTCTTCGCCCTCAGCCTGCTGGCTGCCGCCGGCACCGCCTTTGCCCAGGGCTATCCCAACAAGCCGATCAAGCTGCAGGTGCCTTTCGCACCGGGCGGCACGACCGACATCATTGCCCGTGTCATCTCCGAACCCTTGAGCAAGGCCCTGGGCCAGCCGGTGGTGGTGGAGAACAAGGCCGGCGGCGGTGGCGTCGTGGGCGCGACCGAAACCGTGCGCGCCACGCCGGACGGTTACTCGCTGGGCATGGCCACCGTGTCCACCACGGCGGCCAACCCGGCCATCAACGCGAAGATCCCCTACAACCCGCTCACGGACTTCACGCCCATCGTCAACATTGCGGCCACGCCCAATGTGATCGCCGTGCACCCCAGCTTCCCGGCCAAGGACCACCAGGCTTTCCTGGCCGAGCTCAAGAAGTCGCCCGGCAAGTACTCCTACGCCACCTCGGGCACGGGCGGCATCGGCCATCTGCAGACCGAGCTCTACAAGAGCCAGACGCGCACCTTCATCACCCACATCCCCTACCGCGGTGCGGGCCCGGCCCTGAACGACACGGTGGCCGGCCAGGTGCCGATCATCTTTGACAACCTGCCCTCGGCCCTGCCCTTCATCCAGGCCGGTCGCCTGGTGCCTATCGTTGTCGCAGCGCCGCAGCGCCTGGCGGTTCTGCCCAATGTGCCGACCTTCAAGGAAGTGGGCCTGGAGCCCGTCAATCGCATGGCCTACTACGGCATCCTCGGCCCCAAGGGCATGCCCAGGGATGTGGTGGACAAGATCAACGCCGCCGTGCGCCAGGTGCTGCAGGACCCGGCCGTGCGCAAGCGCATTGAGGACACGGGCTCGCTGATCATCGGCAACACCCCCGAGCAGTTCGCGGCCCAGATCAAGGCCGAGTACGAGGTCTACAAGAAGGTCGTCGACACCGCCGGGCTCAAGCTCGACTGAGCCCCTCGTGGCACAGGGCACGCATGACGCGTCGATCGACGCCTTCGTCGATGCCCTGTGGCTGGAGGAAGGCCTGTCGCGCAACACCCTGACGGCCTACCGCCGCGACCTCACGCTCTACGCCCGCTGGCTCACCGCCCGCGGGCGTACGCTTTTGGAGACCACGGAACACGACATCAACGGCTATTTTTCCGAGCGGCACGCGGCCACGCGTGCCACCACGGCCAACCGCCGCCTCACCGTCTTCAAGCGCTATTTCCGCTGGGCCCTGCGCGAGCGCCGCATCATGGCCGACCCCACGCTGCGCCTGCAGGCGGCCAAGCAGCCCCTGCGCGTTCCCAAAACCCTGAGCGAAGCCCAGGTCGAAGCCCTGCTGGCCGCGCCCGGCGAGGACACGCCGCTGGCCGTACGCGACCGGACCATGCTGGAGCTGATGTACGCCAGTGGCCTGCGCGTGAGCGAACTGGTGGGGCTCAAGACCTTGAACGTCAGTCTGTCCGAGCACGTGCTGCGCGTCTTCGGCAAGGGCAACAAGGAGCGCCTGGTGCCCTTCGGCGAGGAGGCGGCCCACTGGCTGCAGCGCTACCTGCGCGAGGCGCGCCCCGCGCTGCTGGCGGGCAAGCAGACCGACGACCTCTTCGTCACCTTGCGCGGCACGCGCGCGGGCGAGGCCATGAGTCGTGTGATGTTCTGGATGATCGTGAAAAAGCATGCGCTGGCCGCCGGCATCACGGCGCCGCTGTCGCCCCATACCCTGCGCCACGCTTTCGCCACCCATCTGCTCAACCACGGCGCCGATCTGCGCGCCGTGCAGATGCTGCTGGGCCATGCCGACATCTCGACCACGACCATCTACACCCATGTGGCGCGCGAGCGCCTCAAGTCACTGCACGCGCAGCATCATCCGCGCGGCTGAGGGTCTCTGGCCTCACCCGTTCGCCGGGTCCAGGTTCTCGGCCCAGCTCAGGGCCTGCAGATGGGCCCAGTTGACCTGGTGGTTGGTGAGGTGCAGGTTGGTGGCGGCGCGTGCGAAGGCCGCATCGTCACCCGACTCGCAGGCCAGGGTGAGTTCCAGGAAGGGCGCGAACATGCCCTTGCGCTGCAGCAGCGCATCCGTCACATGGGCCGAGAGCGAGATCGATTCCAGCGCCTGCGCCATGGGCAGGCCCAGCATGGTGTCCAGCAGCGAGAACACGCCCACCACAAAGGCGTCGTCGCGCTCATCGGGCGGCAGCAGCTCGGCCGCCAGCAGCTCCATGAGCCGGCCGCGCACCACGGCCATATGGCCCACGGCTGGCGACGTGCCGCCCACGCGCGAGGTGGTCATCAACAGGGCGGCCCAGCGGAACAGCTTCTGCATGCCCAGGATCATCACCGCGTGGCGGAATGAGGTGATCTCGCAGCTCAGGCCGAAGCCGGCCGAGTTGATGAAACGCAGCAGGTTGAAGGACAGCGTGGGGTCGCGCTTGAGCAACTCCTCGATCTCGCCCACATCGGCCTGGCGCCGCACCAGGTTGATGAGCTGGATGATGTTCGCCTGCGCGGGGCGCAGGGTCTGCCCCGTCACCAGCACCGGCGTGGCGAACCAGTAGCCCTGGAAGAGCTTGATGCCGTGTTGCATGGCGAGCTCATGCTGTGCGGCCGTCTCCACCTTCTCGGCAATCAGCCTGGCCGTGCTGTGCTTCTGCGCGAACTTCACCAGCGGCTCGATCAGCTCGGGCTTGAGCTGCGACATGTCCAGCTTGATGTAGCTGGCCAGCGGTAGCCAGGCGGCGTAGGGGCGCGTGAGCATGACCTGGCTGAAAGCCAGCTTGAAGCCCTTGCGGCGCACCTCCATCAGCATGGGCAGGCGGCCTTCGATCTCGGCCGGGCTCTGGTCTGCGAGCGGCGGAATCTCGAGCACCACACGATCGGGGTGGATCAGTTCCAGATGCCGCCCGACCAGGCTGGCGTGCGTGCAGTTGATGAACATGGTCTTGCGCCCCATGAGCGCCTGGTGCTCGGCGTGCGAGAGCACGTTGAACAGCAACTCGGCATCGCTGGCGGCGGTGTGCGCGCTGGCGGTCAGCGAGCGGTCGTACAGCTCGTAGCCGATGACGTTGCGCCCCTCGTCCAGGATGGCCTGGCGCGCGATGGCGGTCTGGTCGCCGGTGGCTGGCGTGGCTGGGGCTTCAGAGGGGTTGGACATGGTTGCTCAGGATGTTTGGACTGATTCTAGGGCGATAATTTCAGCATCATGGAACTGCGCGCACGCTGCCTCGAGCTGCTGGCCCTGGCCGACCCCGTGGCCAAGGCCGCTGGCGTCACTGCGCTGGACCGCAGCGGCCCCATCGACTGCGCCAGAGTGTTTGCCGAGCCGCCCGGCGTGCCCGGCCGCAGCGAACGCCCGCCGCTGCTGCCCCACACCCAGATCAAGCTCGGCTCGCTCGCCACTCCGCGCGGCCACGCGGCCCTGGTGCACTCCATCGTGCACATCGAGCGCAACGCCGTCGACCTGGCGCTGGATATCTGCTGGCGCTTTCCCGGCCTGCCCGAGGCCTTCTATCGCGACTGGCTGCAGGTGGCGTTTGAAGAGGCCTACCACTTCACGCTCTTGCGCCATCACCTGCTGACGCTGGGCTTCGATTACGGCGACTTCCCGGCCCACGACGGCCTGTGGTCCATGGCGGAGCGCACGCGCGGTGATTTGCTGGCCCGCGTGGCCCTGGTGCCGCGCACGCTGGAAGCGCGGGGGCTGGACGCTTCACCGGCGGTGAAGACCAAGCTCGTGTCGATTGGGGATCATCGTGCCGGGGAGATTCTGGACATCATCTTGCGGGATGAGATTGGGCATGTTTCTACGGGGAATCGGTGGTATGCGTGGGCTTGTGATCAACGTGGTCTTGACCCGGTGCGTACCTATGCGGAGCTGACGGTGAAGTACGAGGCGCCTAAGTTGAAGAGGCCGTTTAATCTGGATGCTCGGCGGGCTGCGGGTTTTTCGGATGCTGAGTTGTCTGCTCTGCAGGCGGACTGAATTTCTGTTGAGTTGATCGCCTTGCTGGCGTGGCTTTGCCGGGATGTGCCCCCGGCAGGGCAGTAACTTTCTTTTGCTTCGCCAAAAGAAAGTCACCAAAGAAAAGGCGAGCCGGATTCGTCGACCCTCCGCTGCGCTACGGGCACGCTGCGTTGCTCGGTCCAGCCGGGGTCTGGCTAAACTCGCTTCGCTCGAACAACGCCAGCCCTGATCCGTCTGCCCCTGCGCTACTCGCCTCCTCATTACGGCGGTGGGAACCAAATACCAATACCGAACCCCACAAGGACGCGCCATGGCGCGTCCTTGTTCGGCTGTTCTGTCTTGGGCTGTCCGGTTCTCTATGCCGTGTGGCAGGGCTGAGCAGCGCAGCAGCGGGCGGATCAGGGCGGGCGTTGTCTGAGCGCAGCGAGTTTAGCCCGACCCCGACCGATGCGAGCAGCGCAAGGTACCCCACAGGGGCCCTGACTTCGGCTCGCCTTTCTTTTGGGTACTTTGCTTTGGCGAAGCAAAGAAAAGTACCTCGCCCGCCGGGGCGAGACCCGGCAAAGCTACGACTACAAGCCAGCAGCCAACGAAGGAAAACCAAGCCTCCTTACAATCAACCCCACCACCAAAAGAGACAAGCAAATGGCAATCTACGAACTCGACGGCAAAGCCCCCACGTTGGGCAAGAACGTATACGTCGCCGACAGCGCCCAGGTCATCGGCCAGGTCACCCTGGAAGACAACGTCAGTGTCTGGTTCGGTACCGTCATCCGCGGTGACAGCGACCACATCCACATCGGCCGCAACTCCAACATCCAGGACGCCAGCGTGCTGCACGCCGACGAAGGCGTGCCGCTGACCCTGGGTGAGAACGTGTCGGTGGGTCACCAGGTCATGCTGCATGGCTGCACCGTGGGCGACGGTACGCTGATCGGCATCGGGGCCATCGTGCTCAACAACGCGAAGATCGGCAAGAACTGCCTGGTGGGCGCGGGCGCGCTGGTGACCGAGGGCAAGGAGTTTCCCGATGGCTCCATGATCCTGGGCAGCCCGGCCAAGGCGGTGAAGCAGCTCAGCCCCGAGCAGATGGCCGGCCTGCAGCGTATTGCCCAGCACTACATCGACAATGCCGAGCGTTTCCGCAAGGGCCTGAAGAAAATCGGCTGACCACAGCTTCATCACACGTGTCCGAACTCCACAAATTCCTCTTCGAAGGCCTGCCCGTGCGCGGCATGGTCGTGCGCCTGACCGATGCCTGGACCGAGATCCTGAAGCGCCGTGCGCAGAGCAGCACCGGGGCGTATGCGCCGCCGGTGCAGGCCCTGCTGGGCGAGATGGCTGCGGCGGGTGTGCTGATGCAGTCCAACATCAAGTTCGACGGCGCGCTGATCCTGCAGGTCTTCGGCGACGGGCCGGTCAAGTTGACCGTGGTCGAGGTGCAATCCGACCTGAGCCTGCGCGCCACGGCCACGGTGCAGGGCGCCGTGCCTGACGATGCCGGCCTGCCGGCCATGCTCAATGTGCGGGGCCTGGGGCGCTGCGCCGTCACCCTGGACCCGCAGGGGCGCCAGCCGGGGCAGCAGCCTTACCAGGGCGTGGTGCCGCTGTCTGATGCCGATGGGCATTCGGTGCAGAGCCTGTCCCAGGCACTGCAGCTCTACATGCGCCAGAGCGAGCAGCTGGAGACGGTGCTGGTGCTGGCTGCCGACGACAAGGTGGCCGCGGGATTGCTGATCCAGCGCCTGCCCATCGAGGGCATGGGCAACCTGGCTGGCCAGCAGCCGGCCGAGGCCGAGCTCTACGAGGCCGAGATGCTGGAGCACTACAACCGCATCGCCACCCTGGCGTCCAGCCTCAAGCGCGAAGAGCTGCTGACGCTGGACGTGGAGACCATCCTGCGCCGCCTGTTCTGGGAGGAAAAGCTGCAGCGCTTCATGCCGCATGCCGGCGAGACCGGCCCGCGTTTTGCCTGCACCTGCAGCCGCGAGCGCGTGGGCCGCATGATCCAGGGACTGGGCGAAATCGAGGCCCGCGAGATCCTGGCCGAGCGCGGCGTGATCATGGTGGACTGCGAGTTCTGCGGGGCCAACTACCGCTTTGATGCGATAGATGCGGCACAGCTTTTCACGATCCCGGGCGCCCAGCCGCCTTCGACTTCAGCAATCCAGTAAAGAGCTGGAATTCGCAATCCGGGTCTGCGCAGCGTTCGCAGGGTCCGGTCCAGCGCGGGGGCGGGCCGTCCTGCGGGTAGATCAGTCGCAGCGCGGCGCGCAGGCGTTGCGGGCCGAGTCCGTACACCACGCCATAGCCCAGCCCGACCTCGGTCAGCCGCGTGCGCAGGTGCTCATCGGCCTGCTGTTGCGCTGCAGTGATGTCGGGCAGGTCCAGCCCCATCAGAAGGATGCGATCGAAGGCTTCGCGCTGCAACTGTTCGGGGGCTGGGGCGTCGTGCACCTGCAACTCGGGCAGGTGCAGTGTCAGTTCCTGTGCCAGGCGGGTCCTGCCGCTGGCAGGGGCACCAATGAGGGCAATCTTCATGCTGTGCTGATGTTAGCGCTTGCCAGTACTGACGGCTGCCGCGTTCCGGCGTGACATGAATGCGACGGGTCGGTGTCAACGGTGTGACGCGTTTTCCGTTCAGGAGGGGAGCCGGGATAGAATGCCGCGGAACAGACGGCCTGGTCACATGGGCTGATTACACGGAGGCACTTCTGAGTCGATCCCGTTTCCTTCAAGGCCTGGCCGCACTGCTGCTCCTGTCGGCCTTGCACCTCAGCGCCCAGGAGCGCAATCTTTCCGTCACAGCGTCCCCGGCCAATGCCAAGAGCGGGCGTGTGGCGCTGGTGATCGGCAACGCTAGCTATGCCGATTCACCGCTCAAGAACCCGGTCAACGACGCACGCGCCATGGCGAAATCGCTGCGCGAGATGGGGTTTGAAGTCATCACCCGCGAGAACGCCAATCTGCAGCAGATGGACAATGCGGTGCGCGAATTCGGGCGGCGGCTGGAGCAGGCCCATGTGGGGCTTTTCTACTTTGCCGGGCATGGCATCCAGATCAAGGGACGCAACTTCCTGATCCCGGTCGGGGCGGATTTCCAGCATGAAGATGAGGTGCCCTACCGCAGTATGGACGCCGGTCAGGTGCTGGACAAGATGGACAGCGCCAAGACCCGCGTCAACCTCGTCATCCTGGACGCCTGTCGCAACAACCCCTTTCACCGCAACTTCCGGGCGCGCCGGCAGGGCCTGGCCGAGATGGAGGCGCCGGCGGGCACGCTGATCGGCTTCGCCACGGCACCCGGCGCAGTAGCGCTGGACGGAGAGGGCAGCCATGGCGTCTATACACAGCACCTGCTCAAGCAGATGTCCGAACGGGGTCTGCCGGTCGAGCAGGTTTTCAAGCGCGTGCGTGTCGGTGTGTCGGCGGAGACGGGTGAGCGCCAGATTCCATGGGAGAGTTCATCGCTGCGCGAGGAGTTCCAGTTTCGCCAGGAAGCGGTCATGACGGCCAGACCGCCGGTGCCCGTGAATGAGGTGGCGCTGGAGCTGGCTTTCTGGGATGCGATCAAGAGCAGCAAGCGCGCTGACGACTATGCAGCCTATCTGGAGCAGTTTCCCAAGGGTCGTTTTGTGGCCCTGGCCCGCAACCGGATGCGCGACTTCCAGCCCGTGGCCGACGTGAGGCCCCTGCCCGCCACGCAGCAGGTAGCCGCGGTGCCGGCACCCGCCGCTGTGGCTCCGCAGCAGGCTGCGGCTGGGGCTCAAGCGGCCTTCCTCGTGGCGGGCACGGATCACACCGCACTGGCGTTTTCCGGCAATGACCAGTGGCTGGCCATCGTGCGACGCGATGGCTGGCTGTTGCTGCGCGAGGTGGCGAGCGGCAAGCCCACCGCGGACTACAAGCTTGAGGGGACCTTGTCGTCGGTGCGCTTCGCACCGGATTCGGCCACGATCGCCGTGGGCACGGAGACGGGCGAGATGCGCCTGATCGACCGTGTCAGCGGCAGGGAGCTCTGGCGCCGGCTGCCGCACTCGGGCAAGGTGCTCAGCCTCGTCTTCTCGCCGGACGGGCGCTATCTGCTCTCGGCTGCCGCCAATGGCGAAGTCGAGCTGACCAGCGTGGCCAATGGCAAATCCGTGCAGAGTCTGCGCAACGATGGCATGCCGCTGGCCGATGCCCAGTACTCACCGGATGGCCGCTATGTCGCCGTGGTGCTGGGCGAAGGAAGGAGCCATGTCGTCAAGGTGGTCGAGGTCGGCAGCGGTCGTGAGATGTTGACGGTGGCGGCTGCCGCAGCGAGCTTCTCGGTCAATGGGCGCCACCTGCTGGTGGCCGCGGGCGGGCATACGCCGACGCTGTTCGACGTTGCCAGTGGCCGTGAGATGCAGCGTTTTACGCGCTATCCCTTGCAGATCGTAGCCGGTGCCTATGCCGAGAGCGGTGACTACGTTGCCACCGTTGATGCGGAGGGCCACGGGCTCAGGCTCGATACGCGCAGTGGCCAGCCGGTGGCAGCAGTGCGCGGGGCGCCGGTGCGGCCGCGGGCTGCAGCCTTCAGTACGGATGTCAGTCGCTACGCCCTGATCGACGAGCAGGGGCGCGTGGCGGTTTATCGTTTCCAGGAGTGATCATGGGTGCATTCAGTCTTGTCCGCGGGGTACTGGTGCTGTGTCTGGCCATCGCTGGAAGCCTCGCGTTGGCAGGCCAGACTTGCGGCGAAAAGCCGCCGACGGTTGAAGGCAGTGCAAAGTCCGCCAGCTTGTCGGCGCAGGTGCTGGACGAGCTGGAGCGGCAGCAACTGTCGTTTGCGCTGATTGCACGGGTGGGGGTGGACCTGTCGGAGTTCGGCTTGCACTACAGCCATGTCGGCGTGGCCTGGCGTGACCATCCGAAGGGGCAATGGTACACATTTCACCTGCTCAATCGCTGCGGGACCGGGCAGTCGGAACTGGTGGAGCAATCGCTGGCGGACTTCTTCAATGTTGAGCTGCACAGCTACCGGGCACTGGTCGCAGCGCCTACCTTCCCGACGCAGTTGAAGCTGCAGCGGGCGTTCTTCGGCCCGCAGGCGCGCCAGTTGCATGAGATCGAATACAACATGATCTCGCATCCGTTCTCGACGAAATTCCAGAACTCGAACCAGTGGGTGCTGGAGGTGATGGCCAGCGCGCTGGCGCCCGCCGGGACCATCAGTTCGCGGCAGACCGCACAGGACTGGCTGCGCGACAAGGGCTACACACCCAGTGTGATCCCCATTTCCTTGCCGCGCCGCGCCGGGGCACGCCTGTTCAGTCCACATGTGCGTTTCTCGGACCACAGCAGTGAAGAGTTCAGTGCCGGACGCTACGCGGTGGTGAGCGTGGATTCGGTGCTGGCTTTTCTCAGGAACCAGAACCCGGGCCTGAGAGAGATCGATTTGGCGGTGGGGGCGAACGCGGCCGCTGCCGCGCCGATGGCCGCGACCGAACCGGCGGCCGGCAAGAACTGAAGGCATGCCGCCGTACAGGCAGGCTTACTTGGCGATCTGGACGTAGATCTCGTTGGGCTTGACCATGCCCAGTTCGAGCCGGGCCTTCTCTTCCACCATTTCCAGGCCCTCGCGCAGGTCCTGCACGTCGGCGGCCAGCCGGTCGTTGACCAGCTGGGCCTGCGCGTTCTTCTGCTTCTGCGCTTCGAGCTCGCCGACCATGCGGCTCACATTGGGAACGCTACCCCGGCCAAACCACAACTGCGCGTGGAGTACCACGAGCAGGGTGATCAGGATGGCCGGGACGAAACGTGCGCCCATGCAGCTGGATTACCGGAGGTTGTAGAAGGCCGAGCGGCCGGGGTAGACGGCGATCTCGCCCAGGTCTTCCTCGATGCGCAGCAACTGGTTGTACTTGGCCATGCGGTCCGAACGGCTCAGCGAGCCGGTCTTGATCTGACCGGCGTTGGTGCCCACCGCGATATCGGCAATGGTGCTGTCCTCGGTCTCGCCGGAGCGGTGGCTGATGACGGCGGTGTAGCCGGCGCGCTTGGCCATCTCGATGGCGGCGAAGGTTTCGCTCAGGGTGCCGATCTGGTTGATCTTGATCAGGATGGAGTTGGCAATGCCCTTGTCGATGCCTTCCTTCAGGATCTTGGTGTTGGTGACGAAGAGGTCGTCGCCCACGATCTGCACCTTCTTGCCCAGGCGATCGGTCAGGATCTTCCAGCCGTCCCAGTCGCCCTCGGCCATGCCGTCCTCGATGCTGATGATGGGGTACTTGTCGCACCAGGTGGCCAGCATGTCGGTCCACTCGGTGGCGCTCAGCGCCAGGCCTTCGCCTTCGAGGTGGTACTTGCCGTCCTTGTAGAACTCGCTGGCGGCGCAGTCCAGGCCCAGGGCGATCTGCTCGCCGGCGGTGTAGCCGGCCTTGTCGATGGCTTCCAGGATCAGCAGGATGGCCGCCTCGTGGTTGGCCACGCTGGGGGCGAAACCACCTTCGTCACCCACGGAGGTGGGCATGCCCTTGTCGTGCAGGATGCTCTTGAGCGCATGGAAGACCTCGGCGCCGTAGCGCAGGGCTTCGCGGAAGTTGGGCGCGCCGATCGGCAGGATCATGAACTCCTGCAGGTCCAGGTTGTTGTTGGCGTGGGCACCGCCGTTGATGACGTTCATCATGGGCACCGGCATCTGCACGGCGTTCATGCCGCCGAAGTAGCGGTAAAGGGGCAGGCCGGCTTCTTCGGCGGCGGCGCGGGCCACGGCCATGGAGACGGCGAGCATGGCGTTGGCGCCCAGGCGGCTCTTGTTCTCGGTGCCGTCCAGGTCGATCAGGGTCTTGTCCAGGAAGGCCTGCTCGGAGGCGTCCAGGCCCAGCACGGATTCGCTGATCTCGGTGTTGATGTGCTCGACGGCTTTCAGCACGCCCTTGCCGAGATAACGGCTCTTGTCGCCATCGCGCAGCTCGATGGCCTCGCGCGAACCGGTGGAGGCGCCCGAGGGCACGGCGGCACGGCCCATGGTGCCGGACTCCAGCAGGACGTCGCATTCGACGGTGGGGTTGCCGCGGCTGTCCAGGACCTCGCGGCCGACGATATCAACAATAGCGCTCATGCTTACCTTTCGATTTCGATTGTGAGAGTGGTGTTCAAACGATGGGGGCGGCGACGCCCTCCACCAGGATCATGTTGAAAAACTGCGTGGCCCCGGCCCGCTTGGCCCGGGCCTGACGGTACATCTCGCCGTCGTAAAAAGCCTTGGCCTGCTCGAAGCCGGGAAAACGAAGCATGGCCACGCGGGCCGGTTGCCAGTCGCCCTCCATGACCTCGAAGCGGCCACCGCGCACCAGGTACTCGCCGCCGGCCGCAGCGACGGCTGCAGGCGCGGCCGCCATGTACCGCTTGTACTGTTCCATGTCGGTGATCTGCATGTCGACAATGATGTAGGCGGGTGTCATGCGTTCAGGCAGCGAAGTTGTTTTCCAGGAAACCGTTGCGCTTGGTCACGTCGTCCAGCGCCACCAGCGTTTCCAGCAGGGCCTTCATGTGCTTCAGCGGCACGGCGTTGGGGCCGTCGGACCAGGCCTGGTCGGGGTTGGGGTGGGTTTCCATGAAGAAGCCCGCGACGCCCACGGCCGCTCCGGCGCGGGCCAGCACGGGCACCATCTCGCGTGCACCGCCGCTGGTGGTGCCCTGGCCGCCGGGCTTTTGCACGGAGTGGGTCACGTCAAACACCACGGGCGCGCCTGACTTGCGCATTTCGGCCAGGCTGGTCATGTCGGCCACGAGGTTGTTGTAGCCAAAGCTGACACCGCGTTCGCAGGCCAGAAAGCGATCGGGGTCCAGGCCCGCCTCCACGGCGGCCGCACGGGCCTTGTCGATCACGTTCTTCATGTCCCAGGGCGCGAGAAACTGGCCCTTCTTGATGTTGACCGGCTTGCCCGACCTGGCCACGGCGTGGATGAAGTCCGTCTGACGGCACAAAAATGCCGGGGTCTGGAGCACGTCGGCCACGCTGGCGACCTCGGCCACCTGCGATTCGTCGTGCACGTCGGTGAGGACGGGCAGGCCGGTTTGACGGCGCACTTCGTCCAGGATCTTCAAGCCGGCCTCCATGCCCACACCGCGTCGGGTCGCACCCGAAGAACGGTTGGCCTTGTCGAACGAGCCCTTGTAGATCAGGGGGATGCCCAGGGACGTGCAGGTTTCCTTGAGCTGACCCGCCACGTCGATGGACATCTGCAGCCCTTCGATGGAACAGGTTCCTGCGATCAGGAAGAAACGCTTGTCGAGACCGACGTCGAAGCCGCAGAGTTTCATGCTCGTTGTTCCGGCCTCAGGCCACGACCTTCAGGTTCTTCTTGCCGGCGCCCTGGTGCTCGAGAGCCGCCTTGACGAAGGCGTTGAACAGGGGGTGGCCGTCCCAGGGGGTGGACTTGAACTCGGGGTGGAACTGCACGCCGACGAACCAGGGGTGAACGCTTTGCGGCAGCTCGACGATCTCGGTCAGCTGCTCGCGCTGCGTCAGGGCCGAAATCACCAGGCCGGCCTTGCGCAGGGTGTCGAGGTAGTTGACGTTGGCTTCGTAGCGGTGGCGGTGGCGCTCGGTGACCACGTCGCCGTAGATCCGGTGGGCCAGCGTGCCCTTGGCCACGTCGGAACTCTGCGCGCCCAGGCGCATGGTGCCGCCCAGGTCGGAGTTGGCATCGCGCGTCTTGATGCTGCCGTCGGCGTCCTTCCACTCGGTGATCAGGGCGATCACCGGGTGCTGGCAGTGCGGCTCGAACTCGGTGCTATTGGCGTCCTTCAGGCCGGCCACGTGGCGTGCGAATTCGATGGTGGCGACTTGCATGCCCAGGCAGATGCCGAGATAGGGCACCTTGTGCTCGCGGGCGTAGCGCGCGGTGCTGATCTTGCCTTCGATACCGCGTTTGCCGAAGCCGCCGGGCACCAGGATGGCGTCGTATTTGGCCAGGCGCGGCAGGGTCTCGTCGGTGATGGTCTCGGAGTCGACATGCTCGATCTTCACGCGCACGTGGTTCGTCATGCCGGCATGGCGCAGCGCCTCGTTGACCGACTTGTAGCTGTCGGTCAGGTCCACATACTTGCCGACCATGGCAATGGTGACCTCGCCCTGCGGGTGCTCGGTCTCATAGACCAGCGAGTCCCAGCGCTTCAGGTTGGCCGGCGGTGTGTTCAGGCGCAGCTTGTCGCAGATCAGGCCGTCCAGGCCCTGCTCGTGCAGCACGCGCGGCACCTTGTAGATGGTGTCCACGTCGGGCATGGAGATCACGCCCCACTCGGCCACATTGGTGAAGAGCGAGATCTTGTCGCGCTCGTCATCCGGAATCGGGCGATCGGCGCGGCACAGCAGCGCGTCGGGCTGGATGCCGATCTCGCGCAGCTTCTGCACGGTGTGCTGAGTCGGCTTGGTCTTGAGCTCGCCGGCGGCGGCAATCCAGGGCACATAGGTCAGGTGCACGAAGGCGGCCTGGTTCGGGCCAAGGCGCAGGCTCAGCTGGCGCACGGCTTCCAGGAAGGGCAGGGACTCGATGTCACCCACGGTGCCGCCGATCTCGACGATGGCCACGTCCACCGCTTCGGGGGTGTCGTAGCCGGCGCCGCGTTTGATGTATTCCTGGATTTCGTTGGTGACGTGCGGGATGACCTGCACCGTCTTGCCCAGGTAGTCGCCGCGGCGCTCCTTCTCCAGCACACTCTTGTAGATCTGGCCGGTGGTGAAGTTGTTGGTCTTCTTCATGCGCGTTTCGACGAAACGCTCATAGTGGCCCAGGTCCAGGTCGGTCTCGGCGCCGTCGTCGGTCACGAAGACCTCGCCGTGCTGGAAGGGCGACATCGTTCCCGGATCGACGTTCAGATAGGGATCGAGCTTGATGAGGGTGACTTTGAGGCCCCGCGATTCCAGGATCGCGGCCAAGGACGCTGAGGCGATTCCCTTGCCCAGGGAGGACACCACACCGCCGGTGACGAAGACGAATTTGGTCATGTCAGGTTCGAACGCGGGTCCGAGGAGGTGGTAAATCGAGATTATAGGCGTGGGGGCGTGACAGCCCGACCGTGGGACAGAAAGTTCCTGCCAAACTGTTACATTGCGGGCCATGAACGACTTGGCTGGAAAACACATTGTCTTGGGCCTGACCGGGGGCATCGCCTGCTACAAGGCGGCCGAACTGTGCCGCGCCCTGATCAAGGAGGGGGCCACCGTTCAGGTGGTGATGACCGAGGCGGCCGCCCAGTTCATCACGCCGGTCACGATGCAGGCCTTGTCGAACCGGCCGGTCTACCACTCGCAGTGGGACCCGCGCGAGGCCAACAACATGGCCCACATCAACCTCAGCCGCGAGGCCGACGCCATTCTGATCGCCCCGGCCAGCGCCGACTTCATGGCCAAGCTGCTGCACGGCCGTGCGGACGATCTGCTCAGCCTGATGTGCCTGGCGCGTCCGGTTGACACGGTGCCGCTGCTGGTGGCTCCCGCCATGAACCGCGAGATGTGGGCCAACCCGGCCACGCAGCGCAATGTGGCCCAGCTCCAGGCCGACGGCGCCCATGTGTTTGCGGTCGGCAGTGGCGACCAGGCCTGCGGCGAAACGGGCGACGGCCGCATGCTGGAGCCGCAGGAGCTGCTGGAAGAGGTGATTTTCTTCTTCGCGCGCAAGAGTCTGCGCGGCCAGCGCGTGCTGGTGACGGCTGGCCCGACCTACGAGGCCATCGACCCGGTGCGCGGCATCACCAATCTTTCCAGCGGAAAGATGGGTTTTGCCATCGCGCGCGCCGCCCACGAAGCCGGTGCCGAGGTGGTCCTGGTGGCCGGCCCGGTGCACCTGCCCACGCCGCGCGGTGTGCGACGCGTCGACGTGCGTTCGGCACGCGACATGCAGCAGGCAGTGGATGCGGAGGTGTCGAGTGCTACTGTTTTTGTAGCTACGGCGGCCGTGGCCGATTGGCGCCCCGCCCATGCCGCCGAGCAGAAGATCAAGAAGGACGGTTCTGGCCAGGCGCCGGCCTTGAACTTCGTCGAGAACCCCGACATCCTGGCCGGCGTGGCGCAGGGCGCGCGCGCGAAAAGCGGCGCGCTGTACTGCGTGGGCTTTGCCGCCGAGAGCCACGATCTGCTGGCCAACGCCCAGGCCAAGCTGGCGCGCAAGGGCGTGCCCCTGCTGGTGGGCAATATCGGCCCGGCCACCTTCGGCCAGGACGACAACGCCCTGCTGCTGGTGGATGCGCACGGTGCGACCGAGTTGCCGCGCGCTGACAAGCTGGTGTTGGCACGTCAGTTGGTGGTCGAGATCGCGCGCAGGCTGGGCAAGAAGACCTGATTTTCTCTGAACGACACCATGAACATCGACGTCAAGATTCTCGATCCGCGTATGGCGGATCAACTCCCCACCTATGCAACTCCCGGCAGCGCCGGCCTGGACCTGCGCGCCTGCCTCAACGAGGCCGTGACCTTGCTGCCCAATGCCTGGCAGCTGATCCCCACGGGCATTGCCATCCACCTGGCCGATCCGGGCTACGCCGCGCTGATCCTGCCGCGCTCAGGCCTGGGCCACAAACACGGCATCGTGCTGGGCAATCTGGTGGGCCTGATCGACAGCGACTACCAGGGCCAGCTGATGGTCAGCGCCTGGAACCGCAGCCCCACGGCTTTCACCATCGAGCCCATGGAGCGCATTGCTCAGTTGGTCGTGGTGCCCGTGGTCCAGGCGCAGTTCAACGTGGTCAGCGAATTTCCTGCGGCCACCGAACGTGGCGCCGGTGGCTACGGCTCCACTGGGAAGAAATGATCACCCCCGTGACGGCTCACTGCGCGTAGCCGACTCCCACCCTCAAGGGAGCAACCCCAGCGGCCCGGCAAAGCCGGCTCCGCGGGCTCCTTGGTTTTGAGCCCTGCGTGCCGGCGGGTGTTCGGCTTCTTTAGTGAAGGTGCCCGTTACCGGGCCCCTGCTCGTGTAGCGGCGCGATCCGGAAGAAGCCGGTGCCGGCCGTGCCGCGGCCGATCTCTTCTTCAGTGGCTTCGCGGACGTCCTCCACCTTGAGTGTCAGGCGCAGGGCAATGCCGGCCAGGGGGTGGTTGCCGTCCAGAACCACGTGTTCGGGGTAGATCTCGGTGACGGTGTAGAGCGCGTCCTTGGGTGCCTCGGGGTTGCAGCCAGGCGGCAGGGCGCTGCCCTCGAGGGTCATGCCTTCCTCAAGTTCGGGGGGAAAGAGTTCGCGCTTTTCCAGGAAAAGCAGCTTCTCCTGGAAGTCGCCGAAAGCTTCCTCGGGTTCGAGCTGCAGCGCCACGCTGGCGCCCACGCCGTGCCCCTGCAGGGCGTCCTCGATCTTCTTGAACAGGTCTTGCCCGCCGATCAGAAATTCGACCGGCTCGTCAAGCACGTCAAGTTCCTCACCCAGGGTGTCTGTGAGCGTCCAGGTCAGGGCGACCACGCATTGCTGATTGATGTCCATGGGGCAGAATTGTCGCAGTTAATGCAATGAATGGAACTGACATGGATGTGAAGAAGCCATTGCCCCTGCTGGGCGGCCTGAGCCCCGAGGCTTTCATGAAGCGGCATTGGCACAAGAAGGCCTTGCTGGTGCGCCAGGCCATCCCGGGCTTCAAGCCTTTGCTGGCGCGCAGCGAACTGTTCGAACTGGCGGCGCAGGAAGCCGTGGAGTCGCGCCTGGTCACCCTGCAGCGCGCCCGAGGCAAGGAACACTGGAGCCTGCAGCGCGGGCCGTTTGTCCGTCGAGCCCTGTCAGGGCTCAAGACGCCCGAGTGGACGCTGCTCGTGCAGGGGGTGGACCTGCACAGCGATGCCGTGCATGGTTTGATGAACCGTTTCCGCTTCATACCCGCTGCGCGGCTTGACGACCTGATGATCAGCTACGCCAGCGATGGGGGCGGCGTGGGGCCGCATTTCGACAATTACGACGTCTTTCTCCTGCAGGCCCACGGCCGGCGGCGCTGGCGCATCGGCCGCCAGGACGATCTGAGCCTGCGTCCGAACATGCCGGTCAAGATCCTGGCGAACTTCCAGCCCGAGCAGGAGTTCGTGCTGGAGCCGGGTGACATGCTCTATCTGCCGCCACACTATGCGCATGATGGCGTGGCCGTCGGCGGGGATTGCATGACCTATTCGATCGGCTTTCGCTCCCCCAAGGCCGGCGAACTGGCGCAGGAGCTCCTGCAGCGCCTTGCCGAGGACACCGTCGAGACCGTGGGCGAGGATTTCTACCGGGACCCGCGCCAGGCCGCCGTGGCCGCGCCCGCAGCCCTGCCCGCCGAACTCGAGCGTTTTGCCCGCCAGGCGCTGCAGCGGGCGCTGAAAGATCCGCAGGCGCTGGCGCGCGCCCTGGGCGAGACCCTCAGCGAGCCCAAGCCGCAGGTCTGGTTCGAGGCGGGCGCCGTTGCGGCGAGCCGCGCCGGTGTGATGCTCGACAGGCGCACGCGCATGCTCTACGACGCGCACCATATCTTCATCAACGGCGAGAGCTACCGCGCGGGCGGACGTGACGCCAAGCTGATGCACCAGTTGGCCGACCAGCGCAGCCTGAGTGCTGCCGAGCTCGCACGCGCGAGTGCCGCGGCGCGCGAACTGCTGCAGGTCTGGTGCGAGGACGGGTGGGCCCATGCCTGCTGAAGACGGCGCCCCCATCGCGTTGCCGCAGGGCCGCCTGAACGGGCGTGGCGTTTTCGTGCAGGCGGTACGCGACGCCCTGGCTGCCGCAGCCCGCGAGGGCTGGAACGAACTGATTTTGTGCGACGCCGACTTCGCCGACTGGCCGCTGGGGGAGCGCGCCGTGGCCGACTCGCTGCAGGCCTGGTCACGCAGCGGGCGCCGTTTCCTCATGCTGGGCATGGATTATTCCGGTCTGCCGCGCCAGCACGCGCGCTTCGTCAACTGGCGCCGCACCTGGGACCACATCATCGAGTGCCGCCTTTGCCGCTCGGGCGATGCCCTGGCATTCACGAGCGCGCTATGGACTCCGGCCTGGGTGATGCAACGCATCGACACCGAACGAGATGTGCTGGTGTGCGACAGCGACGCCGCCCGGCGCGTCACCCTGCGACAGCAGCTGGACGAATGGCGGCGCGACAGCACGCCCGGCTTCCCGGCCTCCGTGCTTGGGCTCTAGCCAAGCCGTGGATCATGGGTATCCCTTAGTGGTTAACCCTGATTTTTTCGCAATATGGCATCGAATTCACCATATAATTTTCGGCTGGCAGGTTTGTGCAAACAGCTTTGCCGGCCAGCGCGGTTGACCTGTTTAACCGTGCTGGTGATTTCCGAAAAATGTCATCAACCTCTATAAGATAAATCCACATGAACAAGACGCTCGTTCTGGCCGCCGTGATCGCCGCCGCTGCCCTGGCCGCCTGCGGCAAGAAAGAAGAAGCCGCTGCCCCCGCCGCCGCTCCCGCTGCTGCTGCTCCCGCTGCTGCTGCTCCGGCTGCCGACGCTTCGGCTCCGGCTGCTGCTCCGGCCGCCGCTCCCGCTGCTGAGCCGGCCAAGAAGTAATTCTTGCCCCGCCAGTAAAAAAGCCACCTCACGGTGGCTTTTTTTACGCCTTGCAAGGGCGTGGGCCCTGCGAGACCGCGATCAGGCGCTTAGCGCAGATCGTCGGTGATGACCTGCAGCACGCGCCGCGCGTTGTCGGACACTTCGGGCGCGCCGTCGGCATTGAGCACGGCCACGATGCTGCTCTCACCCTCGCCACGCACGGTGATGCGGTACTTCTGCGGGGTCTTGTCCTTAGGGGTGCTGCTGAACATGCGGCTGAAGAAACCGGGTTCTTCCTGGCCTGGCTGCCTGGGTTCAACGTAGCGCACGAAGTAGGTGCCCTGGCTACGGTCGCGGTCTTCAACGGTGAAGCCGGTCCGGTCCAGCGTCAGGCCGACACGACGCCAGGCGCGGTCGAAGCCTTCGCTGATCAGCACGACGGGTTGCCCGTCGCGGCTGTCCAGGCGCGCGGTGCGGCGCGGCGTCACTGCTGCTGCCTGCTGGTCGGCCTGCGCGCCGGGCGCCCCGAGCCTGATCATCAGGCGGCGCAACATTTCCACTTCCATCTCGGGGTCGGGCGCGCGCGGCTGCCAAGTGGTCTTGATCTTGTCGGCGTCCCTGTAGACCTCTTCCAGGCCGCGCTGGCTGATATAGATCTCGGTACCGCCAGCGGCATTGCGCTCCAGCCGGGTGCGGTACTTGTCCAGCATGCCGGTGGAGGACAGGGTGTCGAGCAATTTGCCCAGGGTGCGGCGCAAGAAGTCCTGCGGCAGCTTGGCGCGATTCTCGGCCCAGTCGGTTTCCATGATGCCCAGCTGGGCCTCTTCCATGGTCAGGGGGAGGCCGGTTTCCTGCCAGAACTCCTTGACCAGGGGCCAGAGCTTTTCGGCTGGCTGGTCCACCACCAGCCAGCGCTGAGAGCCACTGCCCTCGATGCGCATGCCAGGGTAGGACGCGACCGCGACCGCGCTGGCCGCGCTGCCCTGCGCCGCGCTCTGGTAGCCGGTGGCGCTGACCGTGCTGCCGGGCGTGACGTAACGGTTGTCACGGGGCAACTGGGTCAGGTCCGGCGGGATGGAAAGGGGTGTGGTCTTGGTCGCCGCCTTGTAGTCGACCTTGTCGCCTTCCAGGGTGGAACAGGCGACCAGTGCCAGAGGCAGGCCCAGCAGGGCCAGTTTCAATGCAAGCTTCACCGGGAATCCTTGGAGAGCAGTGGGGTTCAAAGCAGGCCGGTGCTGCGCAGGGCAGCCTCGACCACGGGCTGGTTGGGCGCTGTCAGCGGTGTCATGGGCAGGCGCAGTGTGCCGCCGCAGCGGCCCATGCGCTGCATGGCCCACTTGACCGGGATGGGGTTGGGTTCGACGAAGAGCTGCTTGTGCAGCGGCATGAGCTTGAACTGGATGTCCATGGCGCGCTTGACGTCGCCGGCCATGGCCGCCACGCAGAGTTCGTGCATCTGGCGGGGTGCCACATTGGCCGTCACGCTGATGTTGCCTTGGCCGCCGCACAGCATCAGGGCGACGGCGGTCGGATCGTCGCCCGAGTAGATGGCGAAGCCCTTGGGCACATCGCGGATCAGCCACTGCGCGCGTTCGATATTGCCGGTGGCTTCCTTGATGCCGACGATGCCCGGCACCTGCGCCAGGCGCAGCACGGTGTCGTGCGCCATATCGGCCACGGTGCGGCCGGGCACGTTGTACAGCACCATGGGCAGGTCACCCACGGCTTCCGCGATGGCCTTGAAGTGCAGGACCTGGCCCTCTTGCGTGGGCTTGTTGTAGTAAGGCACGACCTGCAGCTGGCAGTCGGCGCCAACCTTCTTCGCGAAGCGGGCCAGCTCGATGGCCTCGGCCGTGGAGTTGGCACCGCAGCCGGCCATGATGGGAACCTTGCCCTTGGCCTGTTCGACCGAGACGCGGATGATTTCGCAGTGCTCGTCCACGTTGACGGTGGGCGATTCGCCCGTGGTGCCGACCACGCCGATGCAGTCCGTGCCTTCGGCGATGTGCCAGTCGATCAGTTTGCGCAGAGTGGGGTAGTCGACGCTGGCGTCCTCGTGCAGGGGGGTGACGAGGGCCACGATGCTGCCGGTGATCTGGCGATGGGAGGAGGTCATGTCCGCAGAATGTATGAGTTCAGGCTAAAGGAGGATTCTACCGAGCGCCAGCCCCAGCACTTTGGGCGCTAGCACTCAGAGTGAATAACGCGCCGGCGTGCCGTTCGTGGACAGGCCAGCCTCGCGCACGGCCACGATGCGCTGCACATAGCGCTCGGGCTGGGCCAGGTACCCGTCCTCAAACGCCACCACGCGCAGGGGGCGGCAGACGTCCAGCAGTTCGCCAGGACGCAGCAGGAAGTCCGGGCGGGATGGCTTGCCTACCGTCTCGTTGCCGGCAGCAAAGGTTTCATAGATCAGTACGCCGCCCGGCGCCAGGCTTTGCAGCAGCACGGGAAACAGGGCGCGCCACAGGTAGTTGGTCACCACCACGGCATCGAAGGCGCAGGGTTGACCCTCCTGCAGCAGGGGCCAGGGACCGTTCTCGATATCGGCCAACAAGGCCGTGCCTAGCGACGCCACGGCGGCGATCGCCTCGGGCGCACGGTCCACACCGGTCACCGGGTGGCCGCGCTGGCCAAACCAGCGCATATGGCGGCCGTGGCCGCAGGCCACGTCGAGTACCGAGCCGCCCGGTCGCACCAGGTGCGACCAGCGCTGGATCCAGGCCGAAGGCGCCTCCGTGCCATGCACGGGCATGACGATCATCGCGGCTTGACCTCGTCCTTGAGCGCGGCCAGGGCCATGCGCTCCACCAGGCCAGGGGCCAGCAGCTTGAGGAAACGCCCCAGCTTGCCTTTGGTGCTCATCACGACCTCGCGCTGGCGGCGGTTCATGCCATCGAGAATGAGTCGGGCGCAGACCTCCACGGGCATGGCGTCGTCTTCCTTCAGGCCGCTGGAGCCGGCGGCCACGCCGGCTGCGTTGAGCCCGCGGTAGCGGATCTGCGTGGCCACCACGCCGGGGTAGGCCGTGGTCACGCTCACGCCGGCGGGTTTGAGTTCGGCGCGCAGCGCCTCGAAAAAGCCCGTCATGGCGAACTTGCTGGCGCAGTAGGCCGTGCGCCCCGGCACGCCCACCAGGCCGGCCAGGGAAGAGACGGCCACCACCTGGCCGCGGCTGGCCTTGAGATGGGGCAGGGCGGCATGCGTGCACCACACGCTGCCCCAGAGGTTCACGCGCATCAGGTCTTCGTACCAGCCCAGATCCTCGGGCTGGACCTGCTCGAACAGGGCCTGGGCCGAGACGCCTGCGTTGTTGATGAGGGCATCGAGCCAGCCGAAGCGCTCGACGCTGCGCTCGATCAGGGCGCGGCACTGGGCCGGATCGGTCACATCGGTGGGCACGACCAGCACTTCGCTGCCATGGCTGCGGCATGCTCGGGCCACTTCTTCCAGCTGGGTAACCTTGCGTGCGGCCAGCGTCAGGCCGGCCTCGGCACCATGGCGCTGCGCCAGCTGGCGCGCCAGTTCGGCGCCGATGCCGTCGGACGCGCCGGTGATGATGAAAGTCTTCATGGTCATGGCGCCACAGTGTGCCACGCAGCCATGTCAGACGGATCCAGGATATCCCCAAGGAAGGTTGGCGCGAAACATCGCGTCGCGTCCATCCGCAGTCTCGGGCGGTCAGCGGCGGCCGCTTACCGCTCGGTTCGAGCCAACCTCCCTAGAAACAGGCCCAGAGCTGGTCGGCCAGGGTCAGCATGAAATCCGGCTGCGCATAGAGCGCAAACACAGCCAGCAGCACGGCCGTCGCGGCGCCCCAGGCCAGCAGCTGGCGTGGCAGCTTTTTCATGCGTGGGCTCCCTGCGCATGGCGCCGGATCGCAGCCTCGCGCACCGGCAGGTTGACCAGGGCCGCGGCCACGCCCAGCGCGATGGCGATGTACCAGACGATGTCGTAGCTGCCGGTCTTGTCGTACAGATAACCGCCCAGCCAGACCCCCATGAAGGAGCCGACCTGGTGGCTGAAGAAGACGAAGCCGCCGAGCATGGACAGATGGGCCACACCGAAGATCTGCGCCACGATGGCGTTCGTCGGCGGCACGGTGGACAGCCACAGCAGGCCCATGACCGACGAGAAGACATAGACGCTCAGGGGCGTGAGCGGCACCAGCAGGAAGACCGTGATGGCGATCGAGCGGGCGAGATAGATGAAGGCCAAGATGTTCTTCTTGGCCAGGCGCTGGCCCAGGCTGCCGGCGATGTAGGTGCCGAAGACATTGAACAGGCCGATCAGTGCCAGCGAGTAGCTGGCCACCTGCGGCGAGAGGCCGTGGTCCTTCAGGTAGCTGGGCATGTGCACGCCGATGAAGACCACCTGGAAGCCGCAGACAAAATAACCGGCCATCAGCAGCTGGAAGCTGCGGTAGGCGAAGGCCTCGCGCAAGGCCTGCAGGATGGACTGATCGCGTTTCGGGCGGGTGCCAGCGGCAAAGCTGGGTTCGTGCAGGCCCCAGGCCAGCGGGATGATGAGCAGGGCAGCCATGCCCAGCGCCATCAGAGCCTGTTCCCAGCCCAGGCTGCTGATGAGAAAACCTTCGACCGGCACCATCAGGAACTGGCCGAAGGAGCCGGCCGCAGCGGCCACCCCCATGGCCCAGGAGCGTTTCTCCAGGCTGACGTTGCGGCCGATCACACCGTAGATCACGGCATAGGTGGTGCCGGCCTGAGCGATGCCGATCAGCACGCCGCAGCTCAGGGCAAAGAGCAGGGGGGTGGGCGCGTTGGCCATGCCGATCAGGCCCAGGGCGTAGAGGATGGCGCCGGCGATGATGACCTTGAAGGCGCCGAACTTGTCGGCCAGCATGCCGGCGAAGATGCCGGCCACACCCCAGGTCAGGTTCTGGATGGCCATGGCGAAGGCGAAGGTTTCGCGGGTCCAGCCCTGCGACTGGGTGACCGGTTGCAGCCACAGGCCGAAGCCGTGGCGGATGCCCATGGACAGGGTGACGATGGCGGCGCCGCAGATCAGCACCTGGGCCATGGAGAGTTGCTTATTGTTGTGTGTGCTCATCGCTGAACTGTAGCCAATTCGCCTGCGACCTGCCGGTCGGTTTGAGTTGTAACTGTATGTTTATCCAGCTGTTCTGCTGACTGGGTCTACAATTCCGCGCCATGGCTGTCAAACCCACCCCCGAATATTCTGAAGGCTCCATTCGCGTCCTCAAGGGACTGGAGCCGGTCAAGCAGCGCCCGGGCATGTACACCCGAACCGACAACCCGCTGCACATCATCCAGGAAGTGCTGGACAACGCGGCCGACGAGGCCCTGGCCGGTCACGGCAAGAAGATCGCCGTGACCTTGCACGCCGACGGCTCGGTCAGCGTCGAGGACGACGGCCGCGGCATCCCCTTCGGTCTGCACCCGGAAGAGAAGGCGCCGGTGATCGAACTGGTGTTCACGCGCCTGCACGCCGGCGGCAAGTTCGACAAGGGCAAGGGCGGCGCCTACAGCTTCTCCGGCGGCCTGCACGGCGTGGGCGTGTCGGTGACCAACGCGCTGGGCAAGCGGCTGGAGGCCACCAGCCACCGCGAAGGCAAGGTGGCGCAACTCGCCTTTGCCGGCGGCGACGTGGTGGAGCCGCTGCGCACGCGCGCCGCCGGGGCCGGCGACCGCAAGCAGGGCACGACGGTGCGTGTCTGGCCCGATGCCAAGTATTTCGAATCGGCCGTCCTGCCCATGGCCGAGCTCACGCACCTGCTGCGCAGCAAGGCCGTGCTCATGCCCGGCGTCACCGTCACGCTGACGGTCGAGAAGAGCAAGGAGACCCAGACCTGGCTGTACAAGGGCGGCCTGCGCGACTACCTGATGCAGTCGCTGCCGGCCGATCCGGTGATTCCCATGTTCGAGGGCGAGGGCTTCGCCGACAACAACGACACCTTCGCCGAGGGCGAGGGCGCGGCCTGGGCCGTGGCCTTCACCGAAGACGGCGCGCCGGTACGTGAGAGTTACGTCAACCTGATTCCCACCAGCGCCGGCGGCACGCACGACAGCGGCCTGCGCGACGGCCTGTTCACCGCCGTCAAGAGCTTCATCGAACTGCACAGCCTCTTGCCGAAGGGCGTGAAGCTGCTGCCGGAAGACGTGTTTGCCCGTGCCAGCTATGTGCTCAGCGCCAAGGTGCTGGACCCGCAGTTCCAGGGCCAGATCAAGGAACGCCTGAACTCGCGCGACGCCGTGCGTCTGGTCTCCAGCTTCGTGCGCCCCACGCTGGAGCTCTGGCTCAACCAGCATGTGGAGTACGGCAAGAAGCTGGCCGAGCTGGCCATCCGCGCGGCGCAGACCCGCCAGCGCGCCGGCCAGAAGGTCGAGAAACGCAAGGGCTCGGGCGTGGCCGTGTTGCCGGGCAAGCTGACCGATTGCGAAAGCCGTGACCTGGCCCACAACGAACTCTTTCTGGTCGAGGGCGACTCGGCCGGCGGCAGCGCCAAGATGGGCCGTGACAAGGAAAGCCAGGCCATCCTGCCGCTGCGCGGCAAGGTGCTCAACACCTGGGAGGTCGAACGCGACCGCCTGTTCGCCAACACCGAAATCCACGACATCTCGGTCGCCATCGGCGTCGACCCGCATGGCCCCAACGACACGCCGGACCTGAGCGGCCTGCGCTACGGCAAGGTCTGCATCCTGAGTGATGCCGACGTGGACGGCTCGCACATCCAGGTGCTGTTGCTCACGCTCTTCTTCCGCCATTTCCCCAAGCTCATCGACTCCGGCAACGTGTATGTGGCGCGCCCGCCGCTGTTCCGTGTCGATGTGCCGGCGCGTGGCAAGAAGCCGGCCAGCAAGGCCTATGCCCTGGACGAGGGCGAGCTCGTTGCCATCCTGGACAAATGCGCCAAGGAAGGCGTGGCCAAGGAACGCTGCCAGATCAGCCGCTTCAAGGGCCTGGGCGAGATGAATGCCGAGCAGCTGTGGGAAACCACGCTGAACCCCGACACCCGCCGCCTGTTGCAGGTGCGCCTGGGCACTTTCGACAACTCGCAGACCGAGACCGAGATCACCAAGCTCATGGGCAAGGGCGAGGCCGCAGCGCGCCGTGAATTGATGGAACTGCACGGCGACTCGGTGGAGGTGGACATCTGATGTCTTCATCGGCGTACCGCCCCCTCGTCGCGTTCCTGGGCCTGCTGGTGCTGCTTTGGCAGCCGGCAGCGCAGGCCGACGTCTGGGCCTATGTCGACGACAAGGGTGTGCCGCATTTCGCCGCGGAGCAGCTGGACGAACGCTACGCCCTCTATTTCACCGACCAGGCCCCCGAAGACAGCACGCGCGCCGGCCCCGTGCCCATGGCGCCTACGCGCCTGCATGCCTTCTTCGAGATCTCGCCAGACTACAAGGCGGTGCGCCATCTGCTGCGCGAGGCGGCGCGCGAGCACGACATCGACTACGCGCTGCTGCAGGCCCTGATCGCCACCGAATCGGGTTTCGATGCCACGGCCGTCTCTCCCAAGGGCGCCGTTGGCCTGATGCAGGTGATGCCGGCTACGGCTCGCGGCTACGGTCTGGAAGACCAGCGGCGCCGTCCGGTGGCGCGCCAGCTGGCGGATGCGCGTACCAACATCCAGGTGGGTAGCCGCCATTTGCGCCGGCTGCTGTCCAAGTTTCCCGAGCGGCCGGATCTGGCGCTGGCGGCCTACAACGCGGGACTGATGGCCGTGCGCCGTGCCGGCAACCAGGTGCCGCCCTACCGCGAGACGCAGAACTACGTACGCACCGTGCTGGCGCTGCATGCCGTGCTCAAGCCGGCGGCCGACAAGACCATCGCCCGCTCCCTCCCGCAGTCCGAGCGCGCCGACTTCGCCCGGCTGGATGACGACGTGGCGGAGCCCGGGCCTGCCCTGAAACGCGACAAGAGTTACTGAAGAAACCGATGGACCAACCCACCCTCGATCTGGCTGCCGATCCCGCGGGCGACGACGCCCTGACCCTGGCCCACTACGCGCAGCGCGCCTATCTGGAGTACGCGCTCAGCGTGGTCAAGGGCCGGGCCCTGCCCGATGTCTGCGACGGCCAGAAGCCGGTGCAGCGCCGCATCATGTATTCGATGTCGCGCATGGGCCTGGGTTACAGCGGTCCCAACAGCAACACGGCAGCTCGCCCTGTCAAGAGCGCGCGCGTGGTCGGTGACGTGCTGGGCCGATTCCACCCCCATGGCGACCAGGCGGCCTACGACGCGTTGGTGCGCATGGCGCAGGACTTCGCGCAGCGTTACCCGCTGATCGACGGCCAGGGCAATTTCGGCAGCCGGGATGGTGATGGCGCTGCCGCCATGCGCTACACCGAGGCCCGGCTGGCGAAGATCAGCACCCTGCTGCTCGACGAGATCGACGAGGGTACGGTCGACTTCCAGCCCAATTACGACGGGTCCACGGAGGAGCCGAAGCAGTTGCCGGCGCGTCTGCCTTTCACCCTGCTCAATGGCGCCAGTGGCATCGCCGTGGGCCTTGCCACCGAGATCCCCAGCCACAACCTCGCTGAGGTGGCGGCGGCCTGCGTGGCGCTGATCAAGAACCCGAAGCTGCCTGACAGCGAGCTGGTCGAGCTGCTGCCGGGCCCCGACTACCCCGGCGGCGGCCAGATCATCAGTCCGGTGAATGACATTGCCGAGGCCTATCGCACGGGACGCGGCTCACTCAAGGTTCGGGCGCGCTGGAAGATCGAGGAACTGGCGCGCGGGCAGTGGCAGCTGGTGGTGACCGAACTGCCGCCGGGCGTGAGCACGCAGAAGGTGCTCGAAGAGATCGAGGAGCTGACCAACCCGAAGGTCAAGGCCGGCAAGAAGGCGCTGACGCCCGAGCAGAACCTGCTCAAGGCCACGGTGCTGGCCGTGCTTGACGTGGTGCGCGACGAGTCGAGCAAGGACGCGCCGGTGCGCCTGGTCTGCGAGCCCAAGACCAGCCGTATCGAGCAGCAGGAACTGATCACCACCCTGCTGGCGCACACCAGCCTGGAAACCTCGGCCCCCATCAATATGACGATGGTGGGGCTGGACGGCCGGCCCACGCAAAAGACGCTGCGCCAGATGCTGGAGGAGTGGATTGCTTTCCGCCAGGGCACGATCGAGCGACGTTCGCAGCACCGCCTGGACAAGGTGCTGGCGCGCATCCACATTCTGGAAGGCCGGCAGCTGGTGCTGCTCAAGATCGACGAGGTCATCGCCCTCATCCGCAATTCGGACGAACCCAAGCCGGCGCTGATCGCGCGTTTCAAGCTCTCCGAGCGCCAGGCTGAGGACATCCTCGAGATCCGTCTGCGCCAGCTGGCGCGGCTCGAAGCCATCAAGATCGAGCAGGAACTCAAGGAGCTGCGCGAGGACCAGAAGAAACTCGAAGACATCCTGGGCAGCCCGGCAGCATTGCGTCGCCTGATGGTCAAGGAGATTGAGGCCGACGCCAAGGTCTTCGGCGATGCACGCCGCACCCTGATCCAGGCCGAGAAGAAGGCCGTGGCCGAGGTGAAGGTGGTGGACGAGCCGGTCACCGTGATCGTCTCGCAAAAGGGCTGGGTGCGCGCGCGCCAGGGCCATGGCCATGACGCGGCCAGCTTTGCGTTCAAGGCTGGCGACGGCCTGTACAGCACCTTCGAATGCCGCACGGTGGACACCTTGCTGGCCTTCGGCAACAAGGGCCGCGTCTACTCCGTGCCGGTGGCCAGCCTGCCCGGTGCGCGCGGCGACGGCCAGCCGGTGACCACCCTGGTCGAACTCGAAGCCGGGACCCAGCTGGTGCATTACTTTGCCGGTGCGCCCGCGGCCTGGCTGCTGCTGTCCACGTCCTCGGGGTATGGTTTCCTGGCGACCGTGGAGAACATGAGCTCACGCCAGAAGGGTGGCAAGTCCTTCATCAACTGCGGCGATGACGACACCGTGTGTCGCCCCTCGCCGGCGAACGTGCCGCCGCAGCCAGCGGCCACCCACGTGGCCTGTGCCTCCACCGGCGGGCGCATCCTGACCTTCGAAATCAGCGAACTCAAGCCCATGCCCAATGGCGGGCGCGGCCTGATGCTGATCGACCTGGAGCCCAAGGACACCCTGGCCGGCGCCGCGGCCTACACGCGCAGCGTGAAGATCGAAGGTGTGGGCCGGGGTGGCAAGGAGCGCGACGAAACCCTGGAGATCCGCAGCCTGAACAATGCGCGGGCCGCGCGTGGTCGCAAGGGCAAGGCGGCCGACCTGGGCTTCAAGCCTACGAGCGTGATTCGCATCGAATAAACCGGGGACACCGCGGAACCGGCTTTGCCGGGCCGCTGGTGTCGCCCCCTTGAGGGGCTGAGGGCTGCGGCTCCGAGCCTGCCTGCGCATGCTCGGACAGACCGAAGAGCCGCGGTCTTTGACCGTGCGCACAGGGCGTGTCGCGGCCTGGGGTGTTCTGATACGGCAGAATCGGACCCGCATGCACACCGAGATATTGATTGCTGGCGGCGGGATCGGCGGCCTGGCGGCTGGCCTGGCCTGCTCGCGGGCCGGCTGCCATGTTCGCCTCTATGAGCGCGCCGAGGCTTTTGGCGAGGTGGGAGCTGGCATCCAGATGGGGCCCAATGTCGTGCGCGTGCTGCAGGGCTGGGGTCTGGACCCGGCGCTGCGGCAGGTGGCGGCTTTCCCCGAGCGACTCCAGGTGCGTCACGCCCTCAGCGGGGCCGAGCTGGGCGCCTTGCGCCTGGGGCAGACCACGGTGCAGCGTTACGGCGCGCCCTACGCCACCATCCATCGGGCCGATCTGCAGCAACTGCTGCTGAAGGCCCTGCAGCAGCGCGACGCCGTCTGGCTGCACACCGGCAAAACGGTGAACCGTTACGTGGAGACGAACGGCGCGGTCGGCCTGAGCCTGGATGACGGCCTCGATGTGGAGGGTGACGCCCTGATCGCGGCCGATGGCCTGTGGAGCCGGGTGCGCCAGCAACTCCTCGATGACGGCCCACCGCGCGTGGCCGGGCATCTGGCTTATCGCGCCTTGCTGCCGCAGGCCAGCTTGCCGGCCGCACGGCGCAGCCAGCAGGTGACGGCCTGGCTGGGGCCGAAGCTGCACGTGGTGCAGTACCCGGTGCGCGGCGGCGAGTGGCTCAACATCGTGGCCATCGTGCACGGGCATGTGCAGGGCGGGCTGGAGGACTGGGACCACGGTGCCAATGCGGCCGACCTGCAGGCCGCGCTGGGACACACCTGCACCGCCCTGCGCGACCTGATCGCGGCCGTGCCGGACTGGCGCCTCTGGGTGCTGTGTGACCGCCCGCCCATGAGTTCAGCGGACCAGATGGCGCGCGGCCATGTGGCGCTGCTGGGGGATGCCGCCCACCCCATGCGCCCCTATCTCGCCCAGGGCGCCGGCATGGCCATCGAGGACGCGGCTGAACTGGGGCGCCAGGTCGCACTGGTCGATGGCGTGCTGGATGTGCCCACCCTGCTGCAGCGTTACGCGCTCAACCGTTGGCAGCGCTGTGCGCGGGTGCAGGCCCGCGCCATCCGCAACGGCGAGATCTTCCACCTGAAGGGTCCCATGGCCTGGGCGCGCGATGCGTCGCTGCGCCTGCTGGGCGAACGCCTGCTGGATGTGCCCTGGCTCTACCAGGGACCTTGAAACTCAGGATTCAGGCAGGGGCGGCAGGCCGACCTTGGCGCGGGCCCGGTGGCAGCCCTCGCTGCCTTCCTCGAACTCGCGGCAGGGCGAGGGGCGCCACTCATAGATGCCGCAGGCCACTTTTTCGCCGAGCTTGCCGGTGAGCGCCGCGCAGCGCGGCGGCCAGTGGTCGGTGCCGCGCATGCGTGCGGTGTTGCCGTTGACCTCGACGGTCAGTCCCACTGGTACATGGCCACCGTTTTCGTCCAGTTCGTAGCTGGAGAAATCAACGCGGCACCAGGAACAGCAGGCGCCGCAGCTGGTGCAGGCAGACATCAGAGTCGGCCCAGCAAAAGATATTCCATCAAGGAGCAAGTGCAGCCAATTTTGGCTACGGCCGCTGCGCTTAACTTCGCTGGCGCGAAGTTAGCCTGCGCCGAAACAGATTGCTGGCCCTCGCGGGCCACCGCTTGGCAATTCATGCCAAGCGGCCGAGCAAAAGGTACTCCATGAGTGCCTTTTGCACGTGCAATCTGTTTTCCGCTTCGTCCCAGACCACGGATTGCGGTCCGTCGATGACCTCTGCCTCAACTTCCTCGCCGCGGTGCGCGGGCAGGCAGTGCATGAAGAGGGCGTCCGCTTTGGCGGCGCGCATCATCTCGGCGTCCACACACCAGTCGGCGAATGCTTTCTTTCGGGCTTCGTTCTCCGCCTCAAAACCCATGCTGGTCCAGACGTCGGTCGTGACCAGGTCGGCCCCGGCACAGGCCTGCATCGGGTCCTTGAAGACCTTGTAGCAGCCGCTTTGCACACCGGCCACGGCCGGGTTGACCTCGTAGCCGCTGGGGGTGCTGATGTGCACGGTAAAGCCCAGCAACTCAGCCGCCTGCAGCCAGGTGCTGGCCATGTTGTTGCCGTCGCCGACCCAGGCCACCACCTTGCCGGCCAGGCGAGCCGGGTCCGGCTTGCCTTCCGAATTCGTGCCGCGGTGCTCCAGGTAGGTGAAGAGGTCGGCCAGGATCTGGCAGGGGTGGTACTCGTTGGTCAGGCCGTTGATGACCGGCACCCGCGAGAACTGGGCGAAGCGTTCGATCTTGGTCTGCTCGTAGGTCCGGATCATCACCAGATCGACCATGCGGCTGATCACGCGCGCGCTGTCCTCGATGGGTTCGGCGCGGCCGAGCTGGCTGTCGCCCGTGGTCAGGTGCACCACGCTGCCGCCGAGCTGGTACATGCCGGCCTCAAAGCTCACGCGCGTGCGCGTGGAGGCCTTCTCGAAGATCATGGCCAGGGTGCGATCGGTGAGCGGCTGGTGCTTCTCGTAGGCCTTGAACTTCTTCTTGATCAGCGCCGCGCGCTCGAACAGATAGGCGTACTCGTCGGCACCCAGGTCGGTGAACTTCAGGTAATGCTTGAGCTTCATGATCGGGGCTCCCGGGGCCTCAGGCCTCGGCCAGGAATGCCTTCACCAGCGGTGCCAGCAGGCTCACCACTTCGTCGGCCTCGGCCTGGGTCATGATCAGCGCCGGCACCAGGCGGATCACGCTGTCGGCGGTGACGCTGATCAGCAGGCCGGCCTCGGCCGCGCGGTTGACCAGCACGCCGCAGGGCCTGGACAGTTCGACGCCGATCATCAGGCCCTGGCCGCGGATGTCCTTCACCCCGGGGTTGCCGGAAAATTCGCGTTGCAGCGCAGCCTTCAGATGGGCGCCGACCTTGGCGGCATTCTCCAGCAGGCCGTCCTCTTCCATGATGCGTATGGTTTCGATACCGGCGCGCATGGCCAGCGGGTTGCCGCCGAAGGTGGTGCCGTGGTTGCCGGGCTGGAAGATGTTGGCGGCCTTGGGGCCCGCCACCACGGCGCCGATGGGCACGCCCGAGCCCAGGCCCTTGGCCAGGGGCATGACGTCGGGCTGGATGCCGGCCCACTGGTGCGCGAACCACTTGCCGGTGCGGCCCATGCCGCACTGGACTTCGTCGATCATCAGCAGCCAGTCGTTCTGGTCGCACAGCTGGCGAACCTGCTGAAGGTATTCGGCGCGCATGGCGTTGACGCCGCCTTCGCCCTGAATGGTCTCGAAGAACACCGCGACCACGTCCGGATTGCCAGCCGTGGCCTTCTTGAGTGCCTCAATGTCGTTGAGCGGTACACGGATGAAGCCTTCGACCAGCGGACCGAAGCCTTTCTGCACTTTTTCGTTGCCGGTGGCGCTGAGCGTGGCGATGGAGCGACCGTGAAAGGCCTTTTCGTACACCACGGTCTGCGGGCGTTGGATGCCCTTGTCGTGACCGAACTTGCGCGCCAGCTTCAGCGCGGCTTCATTCGCTTCCAGGCCGGTGGAGCAGAAGAAGACATTCGTCATGCCCGACAGTTCCACCAGCTTGCTGGCCAGTTGTTCCTGGCCGGGCACGTGATAGTAGTTGCAGCTGTGGATCATCTTGCCCAGCTGGTCCTGCAGCGCTGGCACCAGCCGGGGGTGGTTGTGGCCCAGGGTGTTGACGGCGATGCCGGCTAGCGCATCCAGGTATTGCTTGCCATTGATGTCCCAGACCCGGCAGCCCTGGCCATGCGACAGCGCGATCGGCACGCGGCCGTAGGTGTTCATCACGTGGGGGGACGCGGCTTCGACAGGTTTGGCGGCGGGGGCGTTCATGGCTAGACACTCCGTAGGGATCACAAAACAAGGCGGCCCAACGCAGGTTGGGCCGTCGAGACGCGATTTTAGACCCAGCCACCATCCATCGCGCAAGCAGGCTTCACCCGCCGGGTCGCCACGGCCGGCCAAGTCTTATATAAGATATACTAGTTGTCATCCGCCACAGGCCGGACCAGCCGCTGTACCCAGCCCGCGTCCGGCGCCCGAGTCGCCTATCCATGGTTTCCGACACCACCCAAGAAGTCTGCATCATGGGCTTGACCCTTGCGGGCAAGACCTTCAGGCCCAGTGACTGGTCCGAGCGTCTGGCGGGGGTGATGAGCCCCTTCCGACCCGGTGGCGTTCGGCCCGGCAGCCACCTGAGCTATTCCCCCTGGTGCATTCCTACGACGCGCGGCGGCGTGAAGTGCGTCGTGGTCCACCGGGATTTGCGCGAGGCTGAGATCATGGCCTGGGATTTCTGCATGAACTTCGCGCGCGACAACGAGCTGCAGGTCTACGAAGGCCGTTCCCGCTTGCGTTAAGCACCGAGATGTCACGCGCCCACAAAAAAGCCGCTCAAAGAGCGGCTTTTTTGCTTTGCTGACAGCGCACCCGTTACAAACGGCAGGCCCTTTCCAGGGCCCGTGCGATTTGCCTGAAAATCAGGCGGTGGCCAAGGCCAGGGCCTTGACCTTGGACGACAGGCGGCTCTTGTCGCGAGACGCCTTGTTCTTGTGGAAGATGCCCTTGTCGGCCACAGTGTCCACCACGGCCTGCATCTTGCCAAACAGCTCGGTGGCTTTGGCTTTGTCGCCAGCGAGAACGGCTTTTTCAACGTTCTTCACGGCGGTGCGGTATTTCGAGCGCAGCGAAGTGTTCGCAGCGTTGATCTTGACGTCCTGACGGACGCGTTTGCGGCCCGACGCCAGGCGCGGGTTCTTTTTCTTCGGCTTTCCAGATGCCATATCAATAGTTCCTTGTGTCTGTGGATGATGTCAGCAAAGCCGGCGATTGTAGCACTTTGTCAGGTCAAAGGTGAGTGGGCACTCCGCCCCGGGTCGGCCGGGCTACACTAGACGCTGCTATGAGTGACAACAGGATCCCGCCGCCGTGAGTCTTTTCAAAGCCGCTTCGACGGTCTCCCTGCTGACCCTGGCCTCGCGCATCACGGGCTTGGCGCGCGAACTGCTGATTGCTGCCACCTTCGGCGCCAGCGCCCTGACCGACGCCTTCAACGTCGCCTTCCGCATCCCCAACCTGTTCCGCCGGCTTTTTGCCGAAGGGGCTTTCAGCCAGGCCTTCGTACCTGTGCTGGCCACGGTCAAGGCGCAAGAGGGTGACGAGGCCACGCGCCAGCTGGTCGACCGCGTGGCCACGGTGCTGGCCTGGGTGCTGCTGGGCGTGAGCGTGCTGGGTGTCCTGGCCTCGCCGCTGCTGGTCTGGCTGATGGCGGCCGGCTTGCGCAAGATGGAAGCCGGAAACGCCTTTGACGCCGCCGTGGTGATGACGCGCTGGATGTTCCCCTACATTGCCTGCATGTCGCTGGTGGCGCTGGCTGCCGGCGTTCTCAATACCTGGAAACGTTTTGCCGTGCCGGCCGCCACGCCGGTGCTGCTCAATGTCGCGATGATCGTTGCCGCCTGGTTGGGCGCGCCCTGGTTCCAGACCCTGGGCATCGAGCCCATCTACGCGCTGGCGGGCGGTGTTTTGGTTGGCGGACTGCTGCAACTGGGCGCGCAACTGCTGGCCTTGCGTCGCATCGGTTTGTTTCCCTCTGTGGGCTTGAGCCGCTCGGCGCTGCGTGCCGCCTGGGCCGACGAGGGGACGCAGCGCGTGCTCAAGCTCATGGCGCCGGCCCTGCTGGGGGTGAGCGTGGCCCAGGTCTCGCTGCTGATCAACACGCAGATCGCCTCGCACCTGGCGCCGGGCAGCGTGAGCTGGCTCAGCTACGCCGACCGCCTGATGGAGTTTCCGGTGGCCCTGCTGGGGGTGGCCCTGGGGGTGGTGCTGATGCCGCAGCTGGCAGCGGCCAAGGCGTCCGACGACGCGGCGCAGTACTCGGCCATGCTGGACTGGGGTTTGCGCCTGGTGGTGCTGCTGGCCGTGCCCTGCGCGCTGGCGCTGCTGACATTTTCCACACCGCTGGTGTCCGTGCTCTACCACTACGGTGCCTTCAGCGCACGTGATGTGCAGATGACTTCCCTGGCTCTGATGGGCTGGGGTGTGGGGCTGGTGGGCGTGGTGGCCATCAAGGTGCTGGCACCAGGCTATTACGCCAGCCAGGACATCCGCACGCCGGTGCGCATCGCCATCGTGGTGCTGGTCTTCACGCAACTGCTCAACATCGTTCTGGTGCCCATGTTTCAGCACGCGGCGCTGGCCCTGTCGATCGGCATTGGTGCCATGGTCAACGCCGTCTGGCTGCTGGTCGGCCTGCTGCGCCGAGGCAGTTACAAGCCGCTGCCCGGCTGGGGCGTGTTCGGGCTGCAGGTGCTGGCGGCATCCGCCTTGTTGACGGTCTTCCTGATGTGGGCGGCCGGTGCCTGGGACTGGCCGCGCCTGCAGGCCCAGGCCGGCTTGCGTATCGGTCTGCTGGCGCTGCTGGTGCTCGGCGCTGCCGCCATCTACCTGGGTGCAGTCTGGGCGGCAGGGCTGCGCTTCCGGCAATTCCTCCGGCGCTAGGGCCCTGGCCGTCATGAACCTGTCCTTCAAGCTGCCTACGCCGCTGGACTATTTCGGCACGCTGGTTCAGAGCGACGCGCATTTCCATCTGCTCGAAGCCGCCGTGAGCCTGGGGCAGGACGACTACCCGCAACTGGACGTGCAGCAGGTGCTGGCCGAGGTGGATGTGCTGCTCGATCGCCTGCACCGGCGCCTGCCGGCCGACGCGCCGCCCATGCACCGCTTGCGCATGCTCAATCACTTTTTCTTTCACGACCTGCATTTCAGCGGCAACCTGAACCACTACCACGACCCGCAGAACAGCTATCTGCACCGTGTTCTGGAGCGTCGCCGCGGCATTCCGGTTTCGCTGGCGGTGCTGTGGCTTGAACTGGCACAGGGTCTGGGCCTGCCGGCGCATGGGGTGGGCTTCCCGGGGCACTTCCTGGTCAAGGTCAATCTCCCGCATGCCCAGGTGGTGATCGATCCTTTCACCGGCCAGTCCTTGAGTCGCGAGGAATTGCAGGCGCGGGCGGATGCCTGGCGCAGCAGCCACGGCCTGGCCGGTGCCCCCGATCTGCACTTGGGCCACTACCTGCAGGCCATGTCGGCGCGCGAGATCGTGGCGCGCATGCTGCGCAACCTCAAGGAAATCCATCGCACGCAGGAAGACTGGTTACGTCTGGTCGCGGTGGAGGACCGGCTGCTGGTGCTGCTGCCGCAGGCCTGGGATGAATACCGTGATCGCGGCCTGGCCCGTGCTGAACTGGGGCAGCTGGCGCCGGCACTGCGGGATCTGGAAACCTACCTCGAGCATGCCGGGGAGAGTGACGATGCCGTCGCCATCACGGTACGCGTGACCGAACTGCGCCGCGCGCTCGACTGAAGCCGTCAGAGCCTCAGCACTTCACCAGTTTCAGGAACGACGGGATGGGCGGCGCTTCCTGCGCCGGGGATGATTCGCTGGCACGCCCCGTTGGCGGGGGAGTACTGCGCAGCGAAGTGCTGCTGGTGACCCGGTCCAGCACGCGCGTGCTATTGATGCGTGTGACCGCCGGCAGCGCACGCGAGGCCAGCACGCGCGAAGCCGGTGCGGCTGTGTCGCGTTCGGGCAGGGCCGGGGCTGGCCGTGCAGCGGCCGGTGTGATCGGCAGGGGCGTTGCGGGAGCTGCAACCGGGCTGCGGCTGGCGGCAGCCAGTTGGCTGTTTGGCGTGGCCAGCAGACGGCTGGGCAGGGGGGCGGGCGCCACGGCAGGGCGGGCCGGCAGGAGGGCGGGTGCAGAAGCGTGGTGGGCGTGTGCCGGATGGCCCGAGTGGGTGCTTGTTGCCGGTGTGATGGTCAGCTGGGGTTCCAGCCAGCCCAGGATCGGTTCCCACTGGCGCAGGTCCGTGGGAACGCGATCGGCCGGCAGATCGAACAGGGTCATCCCGCGTTCCAGGCACTGGACATAGGCCTGGCTTTCGCGCAGCACGCCCAGGAAAGGCATGCCCAGTCCGGTGGACCAGTCCTTGAGAACCTGGGGCGTGCGGGTACGCGTGTCGATGCGCATGCCAATGCAGGCGACCTTGCAGCGACCGGTGGCCACGCGTGGCAGGGCCAAGAGTTCGGCGTGGCAGTCCGCGGCGGATTCGCGGTCGAAGGCCGAGCCGCAGACCGGCATGAGGATGATGTCGGCGAACATGACCATGCGCGCCAGGTCGAAGCCATGCAGGCCACCCGGGGTGTCGAGGATGACGTGGGTGATGCCCGTGGGGACGCGCAGGATGTTCTGGTCCACCGTCCAGGGTGCAATGGCTGGCAGCGCTGCGTTGCGCTTGCGCAGCCAGGAGCGCGTCGATTGCTGACGGTCCACATCGCCGAGCATGACCGCGCTGCCCTGGTGCGCACACCAGGCCGCGAGGTGGGCCGCGAGCGTGCTTTTGCCGCTCCCCCCCTTGCGATTGACCACAGCGATCACAGGCATGAATGCTCCTGGCAGTTAACCAAAAGCTGCAGTTTGACCGGAAATAATCCGAAAGTCCAGTACCAGCGGGTGTGGGTAGCTAGGGATTTTGTAGCGAAAAGCAACACTCCGGGCTTGCTTGCCGCGGTTGACGCACCGGGTCGGCCGCAGGAGGGGGGGCTCAGGCCACGACGACGGCCGCACCCGGACCGCGCTGGGCGATGACGCCGATCTCGTAGACCTGTTCGCCCAGGCTGCGCAGCGTCTGGGCCGTGGCGGCGGCGCTGGCAGCGTCGACCACCACGACCATGCCGATGCCGTTGTTGAAGGTGCGGTTCATCTCGAAATCGTCAATGCCTGCGGTCTTCTGGAGCCAGGCAAAGAGCTCGGTCTGCGGCCAGCTGCCCTTCTTCAGGTGGGCCGCCGTGCCTTCGGGCAGGACGCGCGGGATGTTCTCCAGCAGGCCGCCGCCAGTGATGTGGGCCAGCGCCTTGATCGGGTGCTGCGCCAGGGCGGCCAGCACGTTTTTCACGTACAGGCGGGTCGGCTCCATCACGGCCTGCTTGAAGGGCTTGCCGTCCAGCATGGCGGGCAGTTGGTCCGCCGCGCGCTCGATGCATTTGCGCACCAGCGAGAAGCCGTTGGAATGCACGCCGCTGGAGGCCAGGCCCAGCACCACGTCGCCGGGTTTCACGCTCTGACCGGTCAGGATCTTCGATTTCTCAACCGCGCCGACGCAAAAGCCCGCCAGGTCGTATTCGCCGTCCGGGTACATGCCGGGCATCTCTGCGGTTTCGCCACCGATCAGGGCACAGCCCGACAGCTCACAGCCCCTGGCGATGCCGCCCACCACGGCCGCAGCGGTGTCCACGTGCAGCTTGCCGCAGGCGAAGTAGTCCAGGAAGAACAGGGGCTCGGCGCCCTGCACCAGAACGTCGTTGACGCTCATCGCCACCAGGTCGATGCCCACGGTGTCGTGCATATTCCATTCGAAGGCCAGCTTGAGCTTGGTGCCCACGCCATCGGTACCGGAGACCAGTACCGGCTCCTTGTAGCGTTTGGGCACCTCGAACAGGGCGCCGAAGCCGCCGATGCCGGCCAGCACGCCTTCGCGCATGGTTTTCCTGGCCAAAGGCTTGATGCGCTCGACCAGCGCGTCACCGGCGTCGATGTCGACACCGGCGTCTTTGTAACTCAGAGGAGAGGTGGAGGAAGTGGTCATGCGGCTTGCTCGGGTAAGGCTGGTAGGCGGGCGTCTGTTTTGTCGTTCGGGCGCCAGCAGGCAAGCCCGATAGAATTCAGCGCTAGATTCTAAGGGTTCACCCCCTCTGCCGGTATGACACTGACTCCCGCCCAAAAACGCACCGCGACCTGGTGCCTGATCGCCGCCCTGGCGATGCTCGCCCTGTGGTTGCTGGCGCCGGTGTTGACGCCTTTTGTGGTGGCGGCCGTGCTGGCCTACGTGCTGACGCCCGTGGTGGACCGGCTTGACCACATGGGCCGGGGCAGGATGCCACGCGTGCTGGCGGTCCTGATCGTGGAAAGCCTCTTCATCCTGATTCTTCTGTCCATCCTGCTCCTGGTGGTGCCGATCTTCGCCAAGGAGCTGCCCCTGCTGCGCGAGCAACTGCCCCTGCTGGCCGACCGGGTCAACAGCTCGCTGGGCCCCTGGCTCGCGCAGTTCGGCGTCACGGTATCGCTGGACAGCGCCAGCATCAAGGCCTTTGTCGTCAAGTACCTCAATGCCAATGTCGAAGACGCATTCGGTTCGGTGCTGTCGTCGCTCAAGCTGGGCGGCAGTGTGGCGCTGGCGATCATCGGTAATGTGGTTCTCATCCCGGTGGTCCTGTTCCTCTTGCTCAACGACTGGAGCCGGTTCGTCGCCCGCGCGGTCGAACTGGTGCCGCCGAAGATGCGTGCCTCCTTCGACAGTTTTGTGGCGGAAGCCGATGACGTGCTCGGGCAGTACCTGCGCGGCCAGTTGCTGGTCATGGGGGTGCTGACGATCTACTTCAGCATCGCACTGGCGCTGTTCGGTTTCGACCTGGCCGTTCCCTTGGGCGTGTTCACCGGCCTGGCTTTCTTCATCCCCTACCTGGGCTTCGGTCTGGGGCTGATTCTTGCCCTGCTGGCAGGCATGCTGCAGTTTGGCGGCTGGTACGGTGTGCTGGTCGTCGCCGGGGTCTATGGCGCCGGACAACTGGTCGAGAGCTTCTACCTCACCCCCAGGCTGGTCGGCGAGCGCATCGGCCTGCACCCGCTGGCCGTCATCTTCGCGTTGATGGCTTTCGGGCAGGTGTTCGGCTTCGTCGGTGTGCTGATCGCCCTGCCGGCGAGTGCCGTGCTGCTGGTGGCTGTGCGTCGCGTGCGGGTCAGCTACCTGGCCAGCAAGCTCTACCAGGGCTGACCATGGCTGCGTTGGCATGAAGCAGATCGCGCTGGACATCGGGCTGGGCAGCGGCCCGACCCTGGCCAACTTCATGGCCGGCCCCAACGAGGCCGTGCTGCAGCACCTGCGCTTGTGGGTGGGGGACGGCAGCCGTGCCGCCTTGCGCTCGCCGGTGCCGACCTATCTGTGGGGACTCTCTGGCAGCGGCAAGTCGCACCTGCTCAAGGCCGTACGTGAGGCCTTGCGCGAGCAGGGTGCCGCCATTGGCTGGCTTGACGCCAACGTCGCCGAGCCGCCCCCCTTCGACGAACGCTGGGCCGCCGTGCTGCTGGACGACGTGCACCTCTATACCGCTGTGCAGCAGCATGCGGCCTTCAACTGGTTTGTTCACGCCCAGACGGGTCAGCAGTGGGTGCTGGCCGCCGGGGAACTGGCGCCAGCCGGGTTGAAGCTGCGCGAGGACCTGCGCACGCGGCTGGGCTGGGGCCATGTTTACGGCCTGCAGGTGCTGGGCGAGGCCGAACGCCGCGCCGTGCTTCGTCAGGCAGCGGATGCGCGCGGCATCTTCCTGGGCGATGACATCATGGATTTCATGCTGACGCGCTTCAGCCGCGACCTGGGGCACCTGATGCAGCTGCTTGACCACCTTGACGGCTACGCCCTGCAGACCCAGCGCGCGATTACCATCCCGCTGATCAAGGCGATGCTGGACGAGATATGACGCTCCCCCCCGCAGCGACTGCGCGGTGCGCAGCCGCTTCCCCCCTCAAGGGGGCAACGCCAGTGGCCCGGCCAAGCCGGTTCCACGGCGTTTCCCGCCTGGACCACTTCGTTCCTTGCGCGTCGCGCACCGAGGTGCAGTGACTGTTATGACGAAAAAGACCAAGCTGGCGCTGTTCGACCTGGATCACACCCTGCTGCCGATCGACTCGGACTATTCCTGGGGCACGTTCACCACGACCATCGGCTGGACCGACCCGGTCGAGTTTGCGCGGCGCAACGACGAGTTCTACGCCCATTACCAGGCCGGCACGCTCGACGTGCACGACTACGTCCGATTCGCGACCGAGGCCGCGCGCCTCAAGGGCCCCGAGCTGGCGCTGGCCGCGCGTGAGCGCTTCATGGCCGAGGTGATTGCGCCGGCGATTCGGCCGCAGGCTATCGAGCTGGTGCGCCAGCACCGAGACGCTGGCGACGAGGTGCTCATCATCACCGCTACCAACGAGTTCGTTACGCGTCCGATTGCCGAGGCCTTCGGCGTGCGGGAGCTGATTGCCGTGGAGCTGGAGCGCGACGCCAGCGGCTGGATCACTGGCGAGATCCGCGGCACGCCGTCTTTCCGCGCGGGCAAGGTCCAGCGCTTCACCGAGTGGCTCGCCGCGCGTGGACTCGATCGCCGCGATACCGAGGTCACTTTCTACTCGGATTCGATCAACGACCTCCCCCTGATGGACAATGTAGATTGTCCGGTGGCTACCAACCCCGACGACCGCCTGCGCGCCCTGGCTCTGGAGCGCGGCTGGCGGGTACTGGAACTCTTCACGAAATGATCAAGAAAATCATCAACAAGCTGCTGGGCAAGTCGAATGCCGCCCAGCCCGCCTTCGGCAAGCGCCAGGAAATCGGCGCGGCCGAGCACGGTATCGACCCCGACCTGGTGGACAAGCGGGCACTGGACGTGGTCCACACCCTCCAGGATGCCGGTTTCGAGGCCTACATCGTGGGCGGCGCCGTGCGCGACCTGCTGGTCGGCCTGCGTCCCAAGGACTTCGACGTCGCCACGGATGCCACGCCAGAGCAGGTCAAGGGCCTGTTTCGCCGGGCTTTCATCATCGGTCGACGCTTTCGCATCGTGCACGTGGTCTACGGCCGCGGTCGCGAGCATGAAGTGATCGAGGTCTCCACTTTCCGAGCTTACATGGACAATGCGGCGGCCGAGCAGGTGGCCGGCAACGAGCGCACCAGCAAGAGTGAGCTGGCCGGCATGAAACACGCCGTGGACTCAACGGGCCGCGTGCTGCGCGACAACGTCTGGGGTCCGCAGGACGAGGACGCCACGCGCCGCGATTTCACCATCAACGCCATGTACTACGACCCGCAAACACAGCTTGTGGTCGACTACCACGGCGGCCTCAAGGATGCGAAGAAGCGCCTGCTGCGCATGATCGGCGATCCGGTGGCGCGCTACCGCGAGGACCCGGTGCGCATCATCCGCGCCGTGCGCTTCGCCGCCAAGCTCAGCCCCCTGGGATTCAAGCTGGAGCCCAAGACGGCCAAGCCGCTGACCCAGTCCAAGGCCCTGTTGGCCGATGTGCCGCAGAGCCGCCTGTTCGACGAAATGCTCAAGCTGCTGCAGACCGGGCACGCGCTGGCCACGGTGGAGCAGCTCAAGGTCCTGGGTCTGTCGCGCGGCATCTACCCGCTGCTGGATCTGGTGGTCGAGCGGGCCGCCGAGCCTTTCGTCAAGGCTGCTCTGGAAGATACCGACCGCCGCGTGGGCGAAGAAAAGCCGGTGGCGCCCAGCTTCCTGCTGGCCTGTGTGCTCTGGTCAGACGTCCGCGAAGGTTGGGCCGAGCGCATCCGGCAGCGCCAGCATGCCCATCCCGCGCTGCAGGACGCGATCGACGACGTCTTCAATGCACGCATCGGTGATGTGTCGGGCCGCGGCAAGCTGGCCGCCGACATGCGCGAGATCTGGATGATGCAGCCGCGTTTCGAGAAGCGTGTGGGCAGTGCACCCTTTGGCCTGGTCGAGCAGCCGCGTTTCCGTGCCGGGTTCGACTTCATGCGTCTGCGCGCCGACATCGGCGAGATCGACGTGGTGCTGGCCGACTGGTGGCAGGAGTTCAGCACCGGTGACGACAGCCTGCGCCAGGATCTCGTCGACCAGGTGCGCGAAGAGCAGGCGCTGCAGCGATCGAAGGCCCCGCGCACGCAGCCCCGCGCAGCTTCGGACGGCGCGGCTTCGGACCGCGCCGCCGCGCCGCGCTCGGACCGTGCAGCGGCGCCGCGCGAGGCCGAGTACGACGCGTCCGCGGACGATGGCGCCGCGCCCAAGAAGCGTCGCCGTCGCCGTCGTTCCGGCGCGAAGAAATCCGGCGATGGTGCGCCGGACGCGGGCGTGTGAACGAGCCCCCTGGCATTCCGGTGACGGCGTATGTCGCACTGGGTGCCAACCTGGGGGATGCGCGGGGCGCCCTGCGCCAGGCCCTGCACGGTATCGCCACATTGCCGCAGACCCAGCTGGTGCTGGCCTCTTCCCTCTACCGCAGCGCGCCGGTCGATGCCGCGGGGCCGGACTTCATCAATGCCGTGGCCGAGTTGCGTACCGGCCTCGGTCCTTACGAACTGCTGGCCGCACTGCAAGGCCTCGAACAGGCCGCGGGTCGTGAGCGCCCCTGGCGCAACGCCCCCCGCACGCTGGATCTGGACATCCTCCTTTATGGTGAGCTGCGGCAGGACGACCCGGTTCTGACCCTGCCGCACCCGCGCATGCTGGAGCGTGCCTTTGTGCTCCTGCCCCTGGCAGAGATCGCTCGGCCACTCGTCAGCACGGCCCAGCTGCTGAGGGTCGAAAAGCAACTGATTGCCCGGCTTCCCGATCAGCCGGCCCAGGGCGACGGCAACGATGAGAGCGAGCGCTTCTGACGGTGGTCGTTGACGCCCGTCCGCATCAGGGGCCGGCGTCAGGCCCCCGGCGATTTCAGTCCACCTCGGCGATCAGTTCGATCTCCACACAGGCGCCCATGGGGATCTGCGCTACGCCAAAGGCGCTGCGCGCGTGGGCGCCTTTCTCGCCGAAGACTTCACCCAGCAGCTCGCTGGCGCCATTGGTCACCAGGTGCTGTTCGGTGAAGTCGGGCGTGGAGTTCACCAGGGACATCACCTTGACGATGCGCTTGATGCGGTTCAGGTCGCCCACGGCCGCCTGCAGCGTGCCCATGAGGTCGATGGCCACGGCACGTGCGGCAGCTTTGCCCTCGTCGGTGCCCATGGTCTTGCCGAACTGGCCGACCCAGGGCTTGCCGTCCTTCTTGGCAATGTGGCCACTCAGGAAGACCAGCTTGCCGGTCTGCACATAAGGTACATAGGCCGCGGCCGGCGTGGCCACGGGCGGCAGGGTGATGCCGAGTTGCTTGAGCTTGTCGTTGATGTTCATGGGGACTCCTGATCATGGGTAACTGCAGTGCGCGTCATTGTCGGTTATTGTTGCTGCTGGAAACCGAGTCCGATGACGAATCCCTTCGCCCATCTCCCGCGTGACAGCCGCGACACCCTGTTCCTGCTGGTGGTGATCGCCTGGGTGCTGCTGCCGCATGCCGGTCACCTGCCCTGGTGGTGCAGCGCCTTGGCCGCGGGCGTGCTGCTTTGGCGCGGCTGGCTGGCCTTTTCCTTGCGCCCCTTGCCGGCGTGGGGGTGGTTGTTGGGCGCTCTGGTACTGACGGTGGGCGCCACCTGGATGACGCACCGCACTCTGCTCGGGCGGGACGCGGGCGTGACGCTGATCGTGGTGCTGCTGGCGCTCAAGACCCTGGAGCTGCGCGCGCGCCGCGACGCCTTCGTGGTTTTCTTTCTCGGCTTCTTCACGATGCTGACCAACTTCTTCTACTCGCAGTCGCTGCCCACGGCCGCGGCCATGCTGCTCGGCCTCATGGGCCTGCTGACCGCACTGGTCAACAGCCACATGCCGGCGGGCCGGCCCTCGCTGTGGCAGTCTGCGCGCATGGCCACCCGCATGACGCTGCTGGGTGCTCCCATCATGGTCCTGCTGTTCCTGCTTTTTCCGCGTCTTTCGCCGCTATGGGGAACGCCGGGCGATGCCATGAGCGGACGCAGCGGACTGTCCCAGCGCATGCAGGTGGGCAACATTGCCAGCCTGGCATTGGACGACAGTGTGGCCTTGCGCCTGCGCTTCGACAAGGATTCCCCGCAGCCCGTGCCAGGCACGCTGTATTTCCGCGGGCCCGTGCTCTCTACCTTCGACGGTCGCGAGTGGCAGCCGCTTCAGGCGACCTTCCCGCCGTCCATGCAGCCGCGCGCCGATCTGCAGGTGCTCGGTGCGCCGCTGCGCTACGAGGTCACGCTGGAGCCGCACAACCGTCCCTGGCTGCTCATGCTGGACGCCACGCTCACAGCGCCTAAACTGCCGGGTGATCTGGTGGCGCGCATGAGCGAGGAGCTCCAGTGGCGGGCCAGCGGACCCGTCAACGACCTGCTGCGCTACCGGGTGCAAAGCCATACCGAATTTCGCCACGGCCCCCTGCGTCCCGTGGCCAGCCTGCAGGACTACATGACGCTGCCGTCTGGCTTCAACCCGCGCACCATGCAATGGGCCATGGACCTGAGTCGTGAAACCGGCAATGACCCGGCCGCGCTGATCAGGCGTGTGCTGGACCATCTGCGGACCGGTGGCTATACCTACACCCTGGAGCCTGGCGAGTACGGGCAGCACACGGCCGACGAATTCTGGTTCGATCGCAAGCTGGGTTTTTGCGAGCATATCGCCTCGGCTTTCGTCGTTCTCGTCCGTGCGGCTGGCATACCCGCGCGCATCGTCACCGGCTACCAGGGGGCCCAGCGCAATGCCATCGATGATTTCTGGGTGGTGCGCCAGAGCGATGCCCATGCCTGGACCGAGGTCTGGCTGGACGGGCAGGGCTGGCTGCGGGTGGATCCGACGGCGGCCGTCTCGCCCGGGCGCATCGGTTCCCTTCAGCGTCTGGTGGCGCCGCGCGGAGCCATCGCCACGGCGGTGGGCACCGTGGTCAGCCCGGACCTGATGCAGGGCGTGCGGGCCGTGTGGGAGGCTGTCAACAACGCCTGGAACCAGCGCGTGCTCAACTACACGCAGAACCGCCAGCTCGACCTGCTGCGCGCCTTGGGCTTTGAGTCGCCGAGCTGGGAAGACCTGGGCCTGCTGCTGCTGGGGGTGCTGGTCACGGCCAGCCTGGGCGGGGCGCTGTGGACCCGCTGGGAGCGTCGACGGCAGGACCCGTGGTTGCGTCTGCTTGAGCGGGTGCGCATCCGCTTGCAGCGCGACGGTCCCCCTCTGGGTGCGGCGGCGACGCCACGCGAGATGGCGGCGCGGCTGGCGAAAATGCATGATCCCAAGGACAATCGGGTGCAGGCCATCCAGGCTTGGTTGCAGCGTTACGAGCAGTTGCGCTATGCACCGCGCAACGGTCGCCACGACCGCGGCGACCTGGCGGCCCTGCGACGCGAACTGAAAGAACTGAGCTGGCCCACGTGAGCAAACGACCATCGACCTTCCTGCTGCTGACGGCGCTGCTGTTCCTCCTTTCCTGCGTGCTGCCCGCGCAGGCCGCTGCAGGCAAGAAACCCCGCCTCAAGCGCGTGCAGGACACGGCCGCCACCCTGATTGAGGGCAGCGGTCCAGCCTATGCTGCCCGCCCCGAGGCCATGGTGCTGGCCGACGAGATCGCCGAGCGCCACGGCCTGGATCGCAAGTGGGTGCGCCGTACCGTGGGTCAGGCCCGGCTCGTGCCGCAGGTGGTGAAGCTGATCACGCCGCCCCCGCTCACCACCCCCAGGAACTGGCAGCAGTACCGCAGCCGCTTTCTGGAGACGGAGCGCATCCAGGCGGGGATGGACTTCTGGCAAACCCATCGCGAGCTGCTTGAGCGCGCCAGCAGCACCTACGGCGTGCCTGCCGAAATCATCATCGGCATCATCGGCGTGGAGACCTATTACGGCCGCCACACGGGGCGCTACCGCGTGCTGGACGCCCTGGCCACACTGGCTTTCGACTTCCCGCAGGCGCACCCCCGCGCGGCGCAGCGCACGGCCTTCTTTCGTGCCGAGCTGGGCGAATTCCTGAAGCTGCGCAAGCAGGCGGGTGCCGACCCCTTCAAGGCGCGCGGCAGCTATGCAGGTGCCATGGGCATCCCGCAGTTCATGCCTTCAAGCTGGGCGCGGTATGCCGTGGATTTCGACGGCGACGGCCGCGTGGACCTCGTCGACAGCACGGCCGACGCTATCGGCTCGGTCGCCAGTTATTTCAGGGCGCACCGCTGGCAGCCCGGCATGCCGACCCATTTCCCGGTGGAGTTCGACTACGAACGGCTGGACATGCAGACCCTGCTGGCTCCCGATATCAAGCCCACTTTCCCGGTGGAGCAGTTCACGGCCATGGGCATCGTGCTGGGCGGCGCAGGGCGCCAACATGCAGGCCCGCTGGCCCTGGTGGAACTGCAGAATGGTGACTTTTCGCCCAGCTACGTGGCCGGCACCGAGAATTTCTACGCCATCACGCGTTACAACTGGAGCAGCTACTACGCGCTGGCGGTCATCGAACTCGGTCAGGCTGTGGCCCAAGCCCTGCCGCCCAGGGATCTTCAGGCCAGCACCACGCCTTCGAAGACCGGGTGCAGCATGTCGACCCAGAGGTCCACTTCGGACGCGCCGATCTGCAGATAGCCCAGGCAGGCTGGTCCGAAACGCTCCCACTCGCGCTGCTGCTGTACGCCTTCGAAATCGGCCACCAGATGCTCCGCCACGGCGGCCAGAGCCACGAGGTTGCGCACCCCGGCCGGAATCGAACTCACACGCAGCACCGTGAAATCGTGGTGCAGGCGGATGGCAAAGGCGATCACCGGCGGCAGGTGCCAGGTGCGCGCCACGATGGCGCCCACCACGGCGTGGTCGGTGCGGTGCACGGCGTTCTCGGTTTCGGTGAAGCTGCGGTCCTGGCGGGCCATGGCTTCGGCCAGCGTGCCGGCGTAGCCGCGGACACCTTGCAGCATGATGGGGATGCCCACGTGCATGAACAGACCGCAGGTCTGTGCCACCTCGGCGTCCACCCCATAAAGCTGGCGCGCGATGTAGGCCATGGCCAGTGAGCGGCGGGTCGAGGTTTCCCAGAAGTGTTCGATCAGCGGCGAGTTGGCACGGATCGAATTGCGGGCCAGGAAGCCGGTCAGGATGGACGCCGCCTGGCCCATGCCCAGCATGGTGACGGCTTCGGACACGGTGCTGGCCGAGCGTGCGCGGGAGTACAAGGGGCTGTTGGCCACGCGCATGAGCGCCGCAGCCATGGCCACGTCGCTGCCGGCGATGCGCGTGATCTCTGCCGGGTCGGGGTCGCTCTGGCGCATCTCCAGCTGGAGGGCCGCGAGCAGTTCCGGACAGGGCGGGATGACGATGTCGCGCACCGGCCCTTCCATTCTGGCCAGATCGAGTTCCCGGTCGATGTCTGTCACCTGCATGCCCAAGGCTTCGCTCCTGTTTGTCCCATTATCCGCAGAAAAACCTCGCTCGCCTTGCGTTGGCGCAAGGCTTCAGCCGCCTCAGGGCGCTGCCAGCCGGGGGTAGTGCCAGTAGCGGGCCTGCAACTGGCGTTCGCAGCGGGTGTTCCCGGGCTCGATGGAGTTCCAACTGGCCGCGCCGCAGTGGGCCGAGGTCAGCACCCGGACAGCGCGCGCCTCATAACGCGCCAGTACGTCGGGCGCCGGATGGCCGAAGCGGTTGCGGTAGCCTGCCTGCACCAGGGCGGTGTGCGGTGCCACCGCATCCAGGAAGGTGGCGGTGCTGGACGTTTTGCTGCCGTGGTGCGGCACCAGCAGCCATTCGGACCGCAGGGCGACGCCGGCGTCCACCAGCCGGGCCTCCTGTGCCTTCTCGATATCGCCAGCCAGCAGAACCGTTTGCACGCCATTGCTGATGCGCAGCACGCAGGACAGGGCATTGCTGCGGCGCGCCCGGCCGTAGTCTTCGGCCGCCGGGTGCAGCACCTCGAAACGCACGCCATCCCAGTCCCAGGCCTGGCCGGCTGCGCAGCGCGTGCTTGGGCGCAAGGTCTGCAGTTCGTGCGCGTCTTCCAGTGAACTCAGCAGGTCTGCGCCGGGCTGTGCCGCGAGCACGGCCGCCGCGCCGCCGGTGTGGTCGCTGTCGCGGTGGCTCAGCACCAGGCGGTTCAGCCGCACATCGAGGGCCCGCAGCAGCGGCACCAGCACACGTTGGCCGGCGTCGCTGTCGTTGGCATGGCGAGGTCCGGCATCGTAGAGCAGGGCGTGCGTGGCGGTGCGCACCAGCACGGCATTGCCCTGGCCGATATCGGCCGCCAGCAGGTCGAACTGGCCGGGCGCAGGACGAGGTGGCTGCCACAGCAGCACGGGCAGCAGCAGGGGCAGGGCGGCAAGACGGATGGCCCAGGGCAGGCGCAGCACCAGCAGCAGGCCGCCCAGCACACCGGCGACGCCGGCCCACAGCGGGGCCTGCGCCACCGACAGCGTGGCCAGTGGCAGCGCCGCCAAGCCGCTCAGTACCCAGCCCAGCCACTGCACAGCCTGTGCCGCCGCATCCCACAAGGGGGACCACAGCATGCCCAGCAGCGCCAGCGGCGTGACCAGCAGCGTCACCCAGGGGATGGCCAGCGTATTGGCCAGCAGACCCACCAGCGACACCTGGCCGAAGAGCAGCAGGGTCAGCGGCGCCAGCGCCAGCGTGATCAGCCACTGTTCACGCAGCAGGCCCCCGACGCGCTGCCGGAGCGTGCGGGGCGCTTCCAGCGTTTCATGGCCGGCGCCGGCGAAGAGGATGCCCACGGCCACGAAACTGAGCCAGAAACCCGCTTGCAGCAGGGCCCAGGGATCCGCCGCCAGCACCACCGCTGCGGTCAGCAGCCAGAGCTGTGGCCAGGGCCAGCGCCGCGCGGAGAGGCGCAGCAGCGTGACCGTTGCGAGCATGAGGATGGTGCGTTGCGCAGGCACGCCCCAGCCGCTGAACAGTGCGTAAGTGGCAGCCAGGAGCAGGCCGCCCAGCAGGCCGGCGTGCTGGGCCGGATACGCCAGACACAGGCGCGGCGAGGCGCGCCACAAGCCGCGCAACAGCAGCGAGGCCAGCCAGGCGAAGAGCGTGATGTGCAGCCCCGAGATGCTCATGAGGTGGGCCACGCCCGTGGCGCGGAACACGTCCCAGTCGCTGCGCGCGATCGCCTGCTGGTCCCCCGTGACCAGCGCGGCGACGATGCCCATGGCGCGGGCCAGGGCTTCTTCGTCCGGGGAGTCGGTGACCCCTGGCGCACGCTGCTGAATCGCGTCGCGCACCTGCTGGCGCGCCCACTCCACCGGGTGCCGGCCGCTCTGCCCCAGGGATCGGGGTTGCGGGTCGCGCCTGCCGGCGCGCACATAGCCCGTGGCCTGCAGACCCTGCTCCCAGAGCCAGAGCTCGAAATCGAAGCCGTGCGGGTTGAGTGCCCCATGCGGCGCCCGAAGCCGCACCGTGAACTCCCAGCGCTCGCCAGCCTGCAGAACCGGCGCCACCTGCGAGGGCTCCAGCAGCGCCCCGTCCTCATTGCGGAAACCGCCGTACCAGCTCAGGTAGAGCCGCGGTGGAACGGGCACGGGCTGCCCGTTCTGCGTCGCGCTTTCCACCGTGAAGCGAAAGCGGGTGTTGTTCTCCCCGAACTGGGGCATGGCGCTGATGCGGCCCGAGATGCTGATGTCTTTGCCTTCCAGCGCCGGGTCCAGGGCCTGCTGCTGGAAGAGCACCGCACGCAGGCCGGTGCTGGCGTGGGCGAGCAGGGCGGCGGCAATGAAGCTGCCGAGCAGCCTGGCCACCACGCTATGCCATCTGCCGACAGCGAGGACCAGTGCAAGCGCGGCAGCACACAGCAGGCCGTAGTGAGCTGCGGGCCAGAGTTCGCTTTGCTGAAGTTGTACAGCCAGGCCGGCGATCCAGCCGAGCAGGGCGGGAGTCAGAAGTCTGGCTTTGCTCTGGGTTGCGCTGTTCGGCATGACGCCATGCTAATCGCTGTCTTGTTGCGTTTGTAGCTAGCGAGGCAAGCCGGGTCTCGCCCCGGCGGGCGAGGTACTTTTCTTTGCTTCGCCAAAGCAAAGTACCCAAAAGAAAGGCGAGCCGAAGTCAGGGCCCCTGCGGGGTACCTTGCGCTGCTCGCATCGGGCGGGGTCGGGCTGAACTCGCTGCGCTCAGACAACGCCCGCCCTGATCCGCCCGCTGCTGCGCTGCTCAGCCCTGCCACACGGCATGAGGATCCAAACAGCCGACAGCCAAAGCCCAAGGACCGAACCCAACAAGGACGCGCCATGGCGCGTCCTTGTTGTTTTGGGCTTTTTTTTGGTGTTCGGTTCCCCCCGCCGTCATGAGGAGGCGAGTAGCGCAGGGCTGAGCGGAAAAAGGGGCGCGCATGTTTGAGCGCAGCGAGTTTGCGCGCACCCCGCTCAGGCCGAGCAACGCAGCGTGCCCGCAGCGCAGCGGAGGGTCGACGAATCCGGCTCGCCTTCTCTTTGCTTACTTTCTCTTGGCGAAGCAAGAGAAAGTAAGTGCGCTGCCGGGCGCGCATCCCGGCAATGCCACACAAGCCCAAAAAGACCCAAAAAGAAAGTCAGTACAAAGCCAGCGCTTCCAGACACCGCCTCTTGTGTATCTCCCCCTGCTCCGGGGGCAACTCAATGCCAGGCAGACGCAAGCCGTAATCCAGCTCCTGCGCCTCTGCCAGCAAGACCCAGGCGCACAGGCGTGAGAGGCGCTGCTCCAGCGAGGCGCCCTGGGTTTCGGACAGATCCAGCCAGAGCTGGAAGTGCTGCGCCTGCAGGCTGTCGCGACTGACCAGTTCATCGGTCTTGGCCGCTTTTTTCCAGACGACGCTTTTGAGCGGGTCGCCGCGGCGGTAGGGCCGCACGCCGTCGAACTCGTTGCTGGCGACGTGCCGCGCGGCACTGCCGCTGCTGCTGTGGGGCTGGCCCGGCGGAAGGGCTGGCGGCGAGGGTTCGGCCTGCGGATAGACCAGCACGCTGGCGGCTGGGCGCCACAATGTCCAGACCCGGAAGATGCCCAGGGGGAAGCGCGTTTCGGCCGTGAGCATGGGCACGGCGTGTTGGCCGCGCGCCAGGCCGGGCCAGACGATCTCGGTATCGGTGCTGCCCTGGCCGGGCACGTCGCACCAGACCCATGGCGCGTGCGGATCTTCCCCATAGACACGCAGGCCGATGCCGTAACGTGCTGCCGTTCGGCTGTTGTGCAGGCTGATGCGCAATTTGCTGGGCGCATCGGCGTGGTGGGCCTCGACGGGGTGCAGCACCAGCGTGAGCCCGCGCAGCGTGCCGTGCGAGATATGCATGCTGACCACGGCGCAGCCGCCCAGCAGGAAGGTCAGCAGGTAGCCGAGGTTGAGCTGGTAATTGATGGAGGCCACCAGCAGCACCATCAAGGTGCCGGCCAGCATGAAGCCGGCGCGCGTGGGCAGGATGTAGACGTTGCGCTGGGTCAGCGTGAGCGTGTCGCTGCGGGGCAGGCGGGCCTGCCACCAGCGTTGCCAGCGGCCGCGCACGTGGGCCAGCGGCCGCAGCAGGGGGTTGGGCAGGGGCTGCGCGTGGTCCATCGCGGTAGATGGGCTCAGGGAAGCGGCACGGCTTCCAGCATGGCGCGCACCTGCTCCAGCGGGCCGCGGCCGGCGCTGGCCACGGGCACCAGACGGTGGGCTGTGGTCTGCGGCAGGATGGCCTGCAGGTCATCAGGTGCCACGTAGTCGCGGGCGCTGAGCAGGGCCTGGGCCTTGGCGGCGCGCAGCACGGCCAGGCCAGCGCGGGGCGAGAGGCCCTGCACGAACCAGCGGCCGTTGCGGGTGGCGGCAATCAGGTCCTGCAGGTAGTCCAGCAGGGGCGGTGCGGCGTGTACGGCCTGCACCTGTTGTTGCAGCGCCTTCAGCTCTTCGGAGCTCAAGAGGCCGGGCAGGCGATCGACCATCTCGCGCCGGTCGCTGCCGGACAGCAGTGCGCGTTCGGAGGCGCGGTCCGGGTAGCCCAGCGAGATGCGCATGAGGAAACGGTCCAGCTGCGACTCGGGCAGCGGATGGGTGCCCAGCTGTTCCTGCGGATTCTGCGTGGCGATGACGAAGAAGGGCGAGGGCAGGGGGCGTGTCTCACCCTCGATGCTGACCTGCTTCTCTTCCATGGCTTCGAGCAGCGCACTCTGCGCCTTGGGGCTGGCGCGGTTGATCTCGTCCGCCAGCAGCACCTGCGCAAAGATGGGACCGGGGTGGAAGACAAAGGCGCTCTGGTTGCGGTCGTAGACCGAGACGCCTGAAAGATCACTGGGCATGAGGTCGGCGGTGAACTGCACCCGCGAGAACTGCAGGCCGAAACTGCGCGCCAGTGCATGGGCCAGAGTGGTCTTGCCGACACCGGGGGCGTCCTCGATCAGCAGGTGACCGCCGGCCAGCAGGCAGGCCACACCGTCCTGCACCTGGGCTGATTTTCCAACGATCACCGTGTTAAGCTGATCCAGCAATAATTTGAGCTTGGCTTGTGCATCCATGGCACGACCATAACTGAAAACCAAAACAGACGGGTGCCGTCATGAGCAAGACCGGATACTTTACCCACCGTGATTGTCGCAAGCATGAGATGGGGCCGGGACACCCAGAGTGCCCCGAGCGGCTCGATGCCATCGAGGACCGTCTGCTGGTTTCAGGCCTGGACTATGCGCTGACGCGCCTGGATGCGCCGCTGGCCTCGGTCGAGGAGATGGAGCTGGCCCACGGGCGCATGCACATCGCAGCGCTGCGCGGTCTGAGCGCCTCCCTGATGGAAGAAGTCGAAGCGGGGGGGCCGCGCTATGCCCACCTCGATCCCGATACCGCCATGAACATCAACTCGTGGAACGCCATCCTTCGCGGCGCCGGCGCCGCGATGGCGGCGACCGATGCGGTGGTGGCGGGCGAGCTGGAAAACGCCTTCTGCGCCGTGCGCCCGCCGGGTCACCACGCCTGCCGTGACAAGGCCATGGGTTTTTGCTTCGTCAACAACGTGGCGCTGGCGGCCAAGTATGCGGTGGAGCGGCATGGGCTCAAGCGCGTGGCCATTGCCGACTTCGATGTGCACCACGGCAATGGCACGGAGGACATCGTGGCCGACGACGAGCGCATCCTGATGGTCAGCATCTACCAGCACCCCTACTACCCGCACGGCGGCGCGCGTGCGGATACCGACACCATGGTCAATGTGCCCGTGCCCGCCTACACGAAGGGCATGGCGGTACGTGAACTGATCGACATGCTGTGGATCCCGCGTCTTGAAGCCTTCAAGCCCGAGATGATCTTCATCAGTGCCGGCTTCGACGCGCACCGTGAGGACGACATGGGTCAGCTGGGCCTGGTCGAGGCGGATTACGCATGGATCACCGAACGCCTGAAGGACGTGGCGCGCCGTCATGGCAAGGGGCGCATCGTGTCCTGCCTAGAGGGTGGCTACAACCTCAGCGCGCTGGGGCGCAGTGTGGAAGCGCATCTGCGCGCGCTGGCGGATGTGTAGAACACCCCCAGGCTGCGCGCACTGCGTGTCGCTTCGCCACCCCCCTTGCAGGGGGCAACGCCAGTGGCCCGGCAAAGCCGGTTCCACGGCGTTTCTCGATTAAGTCACCGCACGCCGCCGGCTACCAGGCGATGTAGGCGTAGCCCTTTTCCTGCAATTCCATGATGGCGGCCGCGCCGACTTCCTCGACCCTCGCGAAGTCCAGCATGTCCGCCTTCTCCCAGCCGAGGGTGTGCATGGTGTTGCCGCAGGCGATGAAATCGATGCCGTAGGACTCGCTCATGCCGCGCACGCGCTGCTGCAGGGTCTTGGGGACCGGGCGTTTCGGTTTCCTGGCCAGCAGATGGATGCCCGGGCCCCAGACCACGACCACGATGCTCACGTCATCGACGTATTTCTTCAGCATGGCGCCGATCGAGTTGAGGATGGCTTCCTGGTACTCGGGCTCGTGGCGGTTGATCTGGTAGACGACCTTGTGGGGCGGGCCGTCACTGGCTGGGGGACTGTTGGCGGTGGCAGCGGCGGCGGGCAGGACCGCGCCAGCGCTGGCCGCCGCGGCGACGGCGCCGAGCAACTGGCGGCGTCCAAGGGGTGCTGGGTGGGACATGGTCACAGTTTCTCCGTTCAATAAGGCGTAGATTAGCCCATGTCGCAGCGGGTTCTCCGCGCAATTCGGTGAAAATCGTCCTCCATGACCGAACTCCAAAATCTTCTGCGTGATCTGGGCGGCGCACGTGTCTGGATCGAGGGACTGGTGTTGTTGGCCTGCCTGGCCCTGGCCTATGTGGTGGCGCGTTATGCGCGACGCGGGCATGGGGCCGATTCGGTCTGGTTCGGTCGCCATGTCTTCGACGGCCTGATGTTTCCTGTGCTGGCGCTGGTGCTGATCTATGCCGCACGTCATGGCGTGGCCCTGTACCAGCCGGTGGCCGTGCTCAAGGTCGCCCTGCCCATCTTCACCTCGCTGGCGGCCATCCGCCTCTTCGTGCGCGTGCTGGGGGCTTCCTTTCCCGAGTCTTCCGCGGTGAAGCTCATTGAAAACCTGGTGTCCTGGCTGGCCTGGGGCGCAGCGGTGCTCTGGATCACGGGCCTGCTGCCGGCCGTGCTGGACGAACTCGATGCCATCTATTTCGCCTTCGGCAAGTCGCGCATCAGTGTGCGCACCCTGCTTGAAGGCGTCCTCTCCTCGGGCGTGATGCTGGTGGTGGTGCTGTGGATCTCGGCCACCATCGAGCGGCGCATCCTGCGCGAGAACGTGGGCGACCTGTCCATGCGCAAGGTGGCGGCGAACGCCATCCGCGCTGCCTTGCTGCTGGTGGGCCTGCTCTTCGTGCTCTCCGCCGTGGGGGTGGACCTGACGGCCCTTTCGGTCTTGGGCGGCGCGCTGGGTGTGGGCCTGGGTTTCGGCTTGCAGAAGCTGGCGGCCAATTACGTCAGCGGTTTTGTCATCCTGCTGGAGCGTTCGCTTCGCATTGGTGACGTGGTGCGGGTCGACAACTTCGAGGGTGTGGTCACCGACATCAAGACGCGCTACACCCTGATCCGCGCGCTCAATGGCCGCGAATCGGTGGTGCCCAATGAATTGATCATCACCCAGCGTGTCGAAAACCTGTCCACTGCCGATCCCAAGGTGCAACTGACCATCAATGTGTCGGTGGCCTACGACAGCGATGTCGAGCGCGTGAGCCAGATCCTGTGTGCGGCGGGTGCCTCCAGTGCGCGTGTCCTGAAGGACCCTGCACCGGCCGCCTACCTGGCGAATTTCGGTCCCGATGGGCTGGAGTTCTCCCTGTCGGTCTGGATCACGGACCCCGAGAACGGCCAACTGGCGCTGCGCTCCGAGGTCAATCTGGCCATCCTGCGGGGCCTGCGCGAGGCGGGTATCGAGATTCCGTATCCCCAGCGTGTCGTCCACATGAAAACCTGAAAGACGACGTCTTTCTCCGCATATAATTCAGAAAAGCACGACCGTTCGTTTTTTGTGGGTCGCGCAAGGGGCGGCTCGCTCTGGCGGGTGCGCCTAGAATCCTTCGATTGACGTGAACGTCAATCACAACAACCGAATTTGCAAACAGCAGGAGTGGCTCCCATGAAAGTCCTGGTCCCCGTCAAGCGCGTGGTCGACTACAACGTCAAGGTCCGCGTGAAGTCGGACAACACCGGTGTGGATATCGCGAATGTCAAGATGAGCATGAACCCCTTCGACGAAATCGCCGTCGAGGAGGCTGTGCGTCTCAAGGAGAAGGGTGTGGTGACCGAGGTCATCGCCGTGTCCTGTGGCGTGGCCCAGTGCCAGGAAACCCTGCGCACCGCGATGGCCATCGGCGCCGACCGCGCCATCCTGGTCGAGACCAGCGAGGAACTTCAGCCCCTGGCTGTGGCCAAGCTGCTCAAGGCCCTGGTCGACAAGGAGCAACCCGGCCTGATCATCCTGGGCAAGCAGGCCATCGACGATGACTGCAACCAGACTGGCCAGATGCTGGCCGCGCTGGCTGACCTGCCGCAAGCCACCTTCGCGTCCAAGGTCGAAGTCGTGGATGGCAAAGCCAAGGTCACGCGTGAAGTGGACGGCGGCCTGGAGACGCTCTCCGTCAGCCTGCCGGCCGTCATCACCACCGACCTGCGCCTGAACGAGCCGCGCTACGTGACCTTGCCCAACATCATGAAGGCCAAGAAGAAGCAGCTCGACACCTTCAAGCCGGAAGACCTGGGCGTGAACGTCGCCCCGCGCATCAAGACCCTCAAGGTCTCGGAACCACCGAAGCGCAGTGCCGGTATCAAGGTGCCCGACGTCGCCACCCTGGTGGCCAAGCTCAAGAATGAAGCCAAGGTGATCTAAATGACAGCTCTCGTTATTGCCGAACACGACAACGCGTCCATCAAGGGCGCCACCCTCAACACCATCACCGCCGCGAAGGCCTGCGGTGGCGACGTGCATGTGCTGGTCGCTGGCCACAACGCCGGCGCTGCCGCTGCCGCTGCCGCCCAGATCGCTGGCGTGGCCAAGGTCATCCACGCCGACGGCGCCCAGCTGGCGCACGGTCTGGCCGAGAATGTAGCCGCCCAGGTGCTGGCCATCGCTGGCAACTACAGCCACATCCTGTTCGCCGCCACGGCCGGCGGCAAGAACGTGGCCCCGCGGGTGGCCGCCAAGCTGGACGTGGGCCAGATCTCCGACATCATCAAGGTGGACAGCCCCGACACCTTCGAGCGCCCGATCTACGCAGGCAACGCCATTGCCACTGTGCAGAGCCTGGATGCGATCAAGGTCATCACCGTGCGCACCACCGGTTTCGATCCGGCGCCAGCCACCGGTGGCAGCGCCGCTGTGGAAACCACGGCCGCCGCCGCTGACAGCGGCAAGAGCAGCTTCGTCGGCTCCGAGATCGCCAAGAACGACCGCCCTGAACTCACCGCCGCCAAGATCATCGTCTCCGGCGGCCGCGCCCTGGGTTCAAGCGAGAAGTTCGCTGAAGTCATGACTCCGCTGGCTGACAAGCTGGGTGCCGCCATCGGCGCCAGCCGCGCTGCGGTGGACGCAGGCTACGCGCCCAACGACCTGCAGGTCGGCCAGACCGGCAAGATCGTCGCGCCGCAACTCTATATTGCCTGCGGCATCAGCGGCGCCATCCAGCACCTGGCCGGCATGAAGGACAGCAAGGTGATCGTGGCGATCAACAAGGACCCCGAGGCGCCGATCTTCAGCGTGGCCGACTACGGCCTGGAGGCGGACCTGTTCACCGCCGTCCCCGAGCTGGTCAAGGCGCTCTGATCCGCCACAAGGCACCGCACGCGCGGTGCCTTTTTTTCCATCTTTTCAAATTCGCTGGAGTTCCGCCATGAGCTATGTCGCGCCCCTCAAGGACATGTTGTTCAACATCAAGCATCTGGCCCGCATCGACGAGATTGCGAAGCTGCCCGGCTTTGAGGACGCGGGTTACGACACGGCCCAGGCGGTGCTGGAAGAGGCGGCCAAGTTCAATGAGCAGGTGGTCTCGCCCCTGAACTGGGAGGGCGACAAGAACCCCTCCAGCTGGAAAGACGGCGTGGTCACCACCACCCCGGGTTTCAAGGAGGCTTTCCGCCAGTTCGGCGCAGGCGGCTGGCAGGGCCTGCAGCATCCGGCCGACTTCGGCGGCCAGGGTCTGCCCAAGACCATTGGTGCGGCCTGCATCGAGATGGTCAACAGTGCCAACCTGAGTTTTGCCCTGTGCCCCTTGCTGACCGACGGCGCCATCGAGGCCCTGCTGACTGCGGGCTCTGACGAGCTCAAGGTGACCTACCTGGAAAAACTGGTGAGCGGCGAGTGGACCGGCACCATGAACCTGACCGAGCCCCAGGCCGGCTCGGACCTGGCCCTGGTGCGCAGCCGCGCCGAGCCGCAACCCGATGGCAGCTACAAGGTCTTCGGCACCAAGATCTACATCACCTACGGCGAGCACGACATGGCGGGCAACATCGTCCATCTCGTGCTGGCGCGGGTGACTGGCGCGCCCGAGGGCATCAAGGGCATCAGCCTGTTTGTCGTGCCCAAGTTCATGGTCAACAAGGATGGAACGCTCGGCGCACGCAACGACGTGCATTGCGTGAGCATCGAGCACAAGCTGGGCATCAAGGCCAGCCCGACTGCCGTGCTGCAGTACGGTGACCATGGAGGTGCCGTGGGCTACCTCGTGGGCCAGGAGAACCGCGGCCTCGAGTACATGTTCATCATGATGAACGCCGCGCGTTATGCGGTGGGCATGCAGGGCATTGCCGTGGCTGAGCGCGCCTACCAGAAGGCGGTGCAGTACGCTCGCGAGCGTGTGCAGAGCCGCCCGGTGGACGGGTCGCTCAAGACCAGCGCGCCCATCATCCATCACCCCGACGTGCGCCGCATGCTCATGACCATGCGCGCCTACACCGAAGGCTGCCGCGCCATGGCCTCCGTGGCCGCGGCCGCCTATGATGCCTCGCACCAACACCCGGATGCCGAGGTGCGCAAGGTGAACCAGGCCTTCTACGAGTTCATGGTGCCGCTGGTCAAGGGCTACAGCACCGAGATGAGCCTGGAAGTCACCAGCCTGGGTGTGCAGGTGCACGGCGGCATGGGTTTCATCGAGGAGACCGGTGCCGCGCAGTACTACCGCGACGCCAAGATCCTGACCATCTACGAAGGCACCACCGCCATCCAGGCCAATGACCTGGTGGGCCGCAAGACCCTGCGCGACGGGGGCCAGACCGCGAAGGCGATCGCCAAACAGATCGAAGGCACCGAGGCCGAGCTCAGGAAGAACGGCAGCGCCGACGCCCTGGCGGTTGCGAAGAGCCTGGGTGCGGCCCGGCAGGCTTTTGTCGATGTGGTCGACTTCATGGCCAGCCAGAAGGACCCCAACGCGGTCTACGCCGGCAGCGTGCCCTATCTGATGTTGGCGGGCAATCTGATGGCGGGCTGGCAGCTGGCGCGTGCCCTGCTGGTGGCGCAGACCGAGCTGGCCCGGGGCGAGGATGCGGCCTTCATGCAGAGCAAGATCACCGTGGCGCGTTTCTACGCCGACCACCTGCTGAGCAAGGCGCCGGGTATGCGTGACAGCATCGTCGAAGGCGCGGGCAGCGTGACCGCCCTGGCGCTCGAAGCGTTCTGATCTTTCCCGTTCGGGCTGAGCCTGTCGAAGCCCTTCGACAAGCCCAGGGCGAACGGAGTCTTTACGAACGGAATCCCCATGTCCAAGCTCCCCGCCGTCCTGCAGAACCTGCCGCTGCCCATCATCGGGTCGCCCTTGTTCATCATCAGCAACCCCAAGCTGGTCATTGCCCAGTGCATTGCCGGTGTCGTGGGTTCCATGCCCGCGCTCAACGCGCGCCCGGCCGCGCAGCTTGACGAGTGGCTGGCCGAGATCACCGAGGCGCTGGCTGCGCACAACCAGGCGCACCCGGATCGTCCGGCCGCGCCCTTTGCCATCAACCAGATCGTGCACAAGTCCAACGACCGGCTGGAGCACGACATGGCGCTGTGCGTGAAGTACAAGGTGCCGGTCATCATCACGTCCCTTGGCGCGCGTGAGGAGATCAACCAGGCCGCGCACAGCTACGGCGGTGTGGTGCTGCACGACATCATCAACAACAAGTTCGCGCACAAGGCCATCGAGAAGGGCGCTGACGGCCTGATCGCCGTGGCGGCCGGTGCCGGCGGCCACGCGGGCGTCAAGAGCCCCTTCGCCCTGGTGCAGGAGATCCGCCAGTGGTTCGATGGCCCGGTGGCGCTCAGTGGCTCGATCGCCAATGGCGCCTCCGTGCTGGCCGCGCAGGCCATGGGAGCGGACTTTGCGTACATCGGCACGGCCTTCATCGCCACCCACGAAGCCCGCGCGGTGGAGGCCTACAAACAGGCCATTGTCGAAGGCAGCTCGGACGATATCGTCTACAGCAACCTCTTCACCGGTGTGCACGGCAACTACCTGGCGCCCAGCATCCGTGCCGCAGGTCTGGACCCGGACAAGCTGCCCGAGAGCGACCCCAGCACGATGAACTTCGGTGGCGACGCCAAGAAGGCCTGGAAGGACATCTGGGGTTCGGGCCAGGGCATCGGTGCCATCACCCAGGTGCAGGGGGCCGGTGAGTTCATCGAGCAACTGCGGCGTGAGTACCGTGCTGCGCGTGAGCGCCTGCTGGCCGTCTCGGCTGGCGTCTGAGCAGGCTGGGGACGGCGCTCTGCCTGCGCGCGACGTTCAGAAGTGCGGCAGGCTCAGGAGCGTGTTGAAAGGGCTCACCAGCTCGAGCCAGCGGGGCTGGTCCTGCAGCAGGGGCAGCAGTGCGTTGCGTCCCGCGAACCAGACTGACGCCAGCAGGCCGGTGAAGAGCAGGGCCAGCAGCAGGTTCTGCGGCAGGCGGATGGGCGTGGCGATGCGGCGCAGGCTCAGCTGCCAGATCCAGAGGGAGGGCGCCAGAGCCAGCACGGCAAATGCCAGTCCCGTTTGCCACAGCGGCTGGGCCCGCAGCTGGCCCAGCATGGCGGGCAGGCCCTGCGGCACGGCACCCGCACTCAGGTAAGCCTGACCGGACCAGAGCAGCACGGAGTTGAGCGCGACCAGCCAAAGCAGCAGGGTGATCACACCCTTGAGCAGCCAGGGCCAGTTCAGCAGGCTCAGCAGCAAGCCCAGCGCCGCGATGGTGAGCAGGGCAAAACACAGGGTGATCCAGACAAAGCTGCCCGCGTCCATGGGCAGCCGTGCCAGCTCGCGCCACAGCGGCGCATTGCCCGCCAGCGCCAGCCAGAGGCTGGCCAGCAAAAGCAACAGGGCCGGATGCCGGGCCTCACGCTGCTCGGCAGGCGTGAGCATGGAATTGGCAAACTCGGTGATGTGGAAGAGCCGCAGACTCATGGAACGCGATTCTGACTGATTGCCGTGCGGTGAGGTAACAGGGGGTAACCCTGCGCTTTGCTCTCACACCGGCCACGTCGCCCCATGCTCAGGCACCAGGGCCCGCCAGCCCAGCCCGCGTTCGATCTGCTGGCGCAGCGCATCCGAGGCGCCGCTCTCGCCGTGCACGATGTAGACCTGCGAGGGGGCGGTGGGCAGGGTGCCCAGCCAGGCCATGAGCTGTGGCGCATCGGCATGCGCCGATGCTGAGGCCAGCTGGACCACCTCCGCGCCGACACTGACGTCCTTGCCGTGGATGCGCACCGAGGGCGCGCCCGAGGCCAGGGTGGCGCCGCGCGTGCCGGGCGACTGGAAGCCGGCGAGGACGATCATGTTGCGGTGGCTTCCGGCATAGAGCGACAGGTGATGCAGCACGCGCCCGCCCGTGGCCATGCCGCTGGCGGCCAGGATCACCATGGGGCCGTGGCGGCGCGCCAGGGCCTTGGATTCATCCGGTGTGTTGACCATGGTGGCGCTGTGCGTGAGCGCCTTGACCTGCCTGGCATCCAGCCGGTGTTCGTCCATGTAGTTGTCGAACAGGTCGGTGGTGTGGATGGCCATGGGGCTGTCCAGGAACACCGGCAGGCTCTTGGGGATCTCGCCACGCACCTTGAGCTGGTCGATGGCATGCAGGATTTCCTGGGCGCGTCCCACGGCAAAGACCGGGATCACCGCGACCCCGCCGCGCCCGGCCAGGCGGTGCAGGGCGGGCCCGAGCTCGGCCAGCACGTCTTCTTTGGGATGGGTGCGGTCGCCGTAGGTCGACTCGATCACCACCGTGTCCGCGACCGGGGCTTGGTCCGGCGGATTCATCAGGAAATCATCGGTGCGACCCAGGTCACCCGAGAACAGGATGCGCCGCCCCGCCACTTCCAGCAGCAGGCTGGCCGCACCCAGGATGTGGCCGGCGCGGAAGAAGGTGGCGTGCCAGCCCTTGATGGGTTCGAAAGTACGTCTGAAATCATGCGCCTTGATCTGCTTCAGACAGGCCAGCGCATCCTTGCGGGTGTACAGGGGCAGGGCCGGCGCGTGCTTGGAGAAACCGTGGCGGTTGGCGAAGGCCGCGTCTTCTTCCTGGATGTGGCCGCTGTCGGGCAGCAGGATGGCACACAGGTCGCGCGTGCCGCGGGTGGCGTGGATGGGGCCGCCGTAGCCCTCGCGCGCCAGCAAGGGCAGGTAGCCGCTATGGTCCAGATGGGCGTGCGTGAGGATGACGGCGCTGATATGGCCGGGGGCGACGGGCAGCGGCGTCCAGTTGCGCAGGCGCAATTGCTTGTAGCCCTGGAACAGACCGCAGTCGACCAGCAGTGTTTCTGCACCGTGACGCACCAGGTACTTGGAGCCGGTGACCGTGCTGGCACCGCCAAGGAAGGTGATGGAGACGCTCATGGGCGCATGTTAGTCCCGCGCTGGGGCCGCTGCTAGATGCAGATCAAAAAAAGCCGCAAAGGCTGAGGCCCTTGCGGCTTGGGATCGGACGGAGGCCAGGCTTTAGCTGAAGAAGCTCTTGAGCCGGTCGGCCCAGCTGCCTTCGCTCGGCGAATGCTTGGCGCCGCCCTTTTGCAGCGACTCGCCGAACTCGCGCAGCAGCTTGCGCTGGTGCTCGGTGAGCTTGACCGGCGTCTCCACGGTGATGTGGCAATACAGGTCGCCGGGGTAGCTGGCGCGCACGCCCTTGATGCCCTTGCCGCGCAGGCGGAACTGCTTGCCGGTCTGGGTGCCTTCGGGGATGTCGATGGCGGCCTTGCCGGCGAGCGTGGGCACCTCGATCTCGCCGCCCAAAGCGGCCGTCACAAAGCTGATGGGCACTGCGCAATGCAGGTCGTCGCCATCACGCTCGAAGATGTCGTGCTTGCGCAGACGGATCTCGATGTAGAGGTCGCCCGGCGGCCCGCCGTTCATGCCGGGTTCGCCATTGCCGGTACTGCGGATGCGCATGCCGTCGTCGATGCCGGCGGGGATCTTCACTTCCAGCGTCTTCTGGCGCTTGATGCGTCCCTGTCCCTGGCAGCTGGTGCAGGGCTCGGGGATGATCTTGCCCGTGCCCTGGCAGTGCGGGCAGGTCTGCTGCACGCTGAAGAAGCCCTGGCGCATCTGCACCGAGCCCGTGCCGTGGCAGGTGCTGCAGGGCTTGACCTGCGTGCCCGGCTTGGCGCCCGTGCCGCGGCAGGTGTCGCAGTTGTCCCAGCTGGGAATGCGGATCTGCGCGTCCTTGCCGCGCGCTGCTTCCTCCAGCGTGATCTCCATGGCGTAGCTCAGGTCGCTCCCGCGGTAGACCTGACGGCCACCGGCCCCGCGCCCACCGCGTTGCTGCCCGAACATGTCGCCGAAGATGTCGCCAAAAGCGTCGGCGAAGCCGCCGCCAAAGCCATCGCCCGGGCCGCCGCGCATGTTCGGATCGACGCCGGCGTGCCCGTGCTGGTCATAGGCGGCGCGTTTCTGCGCATCGGAAAGCATCTCGTAGGCCTCCTTGGCCTCCTTGAATTTTTCCTCGGCCACCTTGGCGCTATCACCCTGATTGCGGTCAGGATGGTGCTTCATCGCGAGCTTGCGATAAGCCTTCTTGATGTCCTCCTCGGAGGCGTTCTTCGCGACGCCGAGGATTTCGTAAAAGTCTCTTTTGGTGGCCATGTTCGTAATGTTCTAGAGCAGGAACGCCGCGCTGACCTTACCGGCAGGTAAGTGTCGAACGCGGCGAGTTGATTCGGCGCAACGCCGTGCGATATCAACCTTTCTTGACTTCCTTGACTTCGGCGTCCACCACATTGTCGTCGGCCGGACGGCTGGCCTGCGGCTGCTCGGCACCCGGGGCGGCACCGCCACCGGCGGCGCCCGCCGCGGCCTGCTGTTCGGCGTAGAGCTTCTCGCCCATTTTCTGGCTGGCCAGCATCAGGGCTTCGGTCTTGGCTTCGATGTCCGCCTTGTCCTCACCCTTGATCGCTTCTTCCAGCGCCTTGGCGGCGGCTTCGATCTTTTCCTTCTCGCCGGCATCGAGCTTGTCGCCATGCTCGGCCAGGCTCTTGCGCACGCCGTGCACGGTGGCGTCGGCCTGGTTGCGCGCCTGCACGATTTCGAGGCGCTTCTTGTCATCGGCGGCGTTGAGCTCGGCGTCCTTCACCATCTTCTGGATTTCCTCCTCGGACAGACCCGAGTTGGCCTTGATGGTGATCTTGTTTTCCTTGCCCGTGGCCTTGTCCTTGGCGCCGACGTGCAGGATGCCGTTGGCGTCGATGTCGAAGGACACTTCGATCTGCGGCAGGCCGCGCGGGGCCGGGGCAATGCCTTCCAGGTTGAACTCGCCCAGCGACTTGTTGCCGCTGGCCATTTCGCGTTCGCCCTGGTAGACCTTGATGGTCACGGCCGGCTGGTTGTCGTCGGCGGTGGAGAAGGTCTGTGCGAACTTGGTCGGGATGGTCGTGTTCTTGGCGATCATCTTGGTCATCACGCCGCCCAGGGTCTCGATGCCCAGCGACAGGGGCGTCACGTCGAGCAGCAGCACGTCCTTGCGGTCACCCGAGAGCACCTGGCCCTGGATGGCGGCACCGACGGCCACGGCCTCGTCGGGGTTCACGTCCTTGCGCGGCTCCTTGCCGAAGAACTCCTTGACCTTGTCCTGCACCTTGGGCATGCGGGTCATGCCGCCGACCAGAATCACGTCCTGGATGTCGCCGACGGCGACGCCGGCATCCTTGATGGCGGTGCGGCAGGGCGCGATGGTGCGCTCGATCAGTTCTTCCACCAGGCTTTCCAGCTTGGCGCGAGTCAGCTTGACGCTCAGGTGCTTCGGACCGCTGGCGTCCGCAGTGATGTAGGGCAGGTTGATGTCGGTCTGCGAGTTGCTGGAGAGCTCGATCTTGGCCTTCTCGGCGGCTTCCTTCAGGCGCTGCAGGGCGAGCACGTCCTTGCTCAGGTCCACGCCCTGGTCCTTCTTGAACTCGGCGATGATGAAGTCGATGATGCGCTGGTCGAAGTCCTCGCCGCCCAGGAAGGTGTCACCGTTGGTGGACAGCACTTCGAACTGCATCTCGCCGTCGACGTCGGCGATCTCGATGATGGAGACGTCGAAGGTGCCGCCGCCCAGGTCGTACACGGCGATCTTGCGGTCACCCTTGCCGCCCTTGTCCAGGCCGAAAGCCAGGGCCGCGGCGGTGGGCTCGTTGATGATGCGCTTGACTTCCAGGCCGGCAATGCGCCCGGCGTCCTTGGTGGCCTGGCGCTGGGCGTCGTTGAAGTAGGCCGGCACGGTGATGACGGCTTCGGTCACGGGCTCGCCCAGGTAGTCCTCGGCGGTCTTCTTCATCTTGCGCAGGATGTCGGCGCTGACCTGTTGGGCCGAGATCTTCTTGCCGCGCACTTCCACCCAGGCGTCGCCGTTGTCGGCAGCCACGATGCTGTAGGGCATCAGGTTGATGTCCTTCTGCACTTCCTTCTCGGTGAACTTGCGGCCGATCAGGCGCTTGATGGCGTACAGCGTGTTCTTGGGGTTGGTGACGGCCTGGCGCTTGGCCGAGGCGCCGACCAGCACTTCGCCGTCTTCCTGATAGGCGACGATGGACGGCGTGGTGCGCGCGCCCTCCGCGTTCTCGATCACCTTGGTGGTGTTGCCTTCCATGACGGACACGCAGCTGTTGGTGGTGCCGAGGTCGATGCCGATGATTTTGCCCATGTCTTACTCCTGAGATTCCTGGAAATTCTGTTGCGCTGTACTTGTGGCCGAGCGGGCCGGTTTCAAGGGCCTTATTTGGGTGCGGCCACGGTCACCAGGGCCGGTCGCAGCACGCGCTCGGCGATGGTGTAGCCCTTTTGCAGCACGCTGACCACCGTGTTGGCTTCCTGCTCGGCGGGGACCACGCTGATGGCCTGGTGCTGGTGCGGGTCGAACTTCGTACCCGGGGCCGGGTTGATGGCGATCACCTTGTTGCGCTCCAGCGCGGCGCTCAGCTGGCGCAGCGTGGCCTGGGCGCCTTCGCGGATCTGCTCGGGGGTGGCGTCCTTGATGGTCAGGCCGGCTTCCAGGCTGTCGGTCACGGGCAGCAGGCTCTCGGCAAAACTGTCCACTGCGAACTTGCGGGCCTTGGTGATCTCTTCGTCGGCACGGCGGCGGGCGTTTTCGGCCTCGGCTTTGGCGCGCAGGAACTGGTCGGCCAGTTCGGCGCTTTTGGCCCTGAGTTCGGCCAGTTCGGCCTGGACCTGGGTCAGGGCGTCAGCGTCGGAGCTGGCGGGGGCAGGGCCCGGCTTTTGCTCTGGGGGAGGGGAGGCTTGCGTGTCGGACATGCTAAGAGGTGAAATGAACGTCAGATCTCGACGTGGGGGCGTTGTCCGCCCTTTCAAGGGTCTGCTGACGGGGGGGCCGGCCGCCTGGGGCGGCCGGGAAGGAGTTCAGCCGGCCAGGGCCAGCAGTTCGACTTCGAACTTCAGGGTGGCGTTGGGGGGGATCACGCCGCCAGCGCCGCGGGCACCGTAGCCCAGATCCGCCGGGATGATCAGCACGCGGGTACCACCGATCTTCATGCCGGCCACGCCCTCGTCCCAGCCGCGGATCACCATGCCGCCGCCCAGCGAGAACTGGAAGGGGTCGTTGCGGTCCTTGCTGGAATCGAACTTGGCGCCTTGCGCGCCATTGTTGTAGAGCCAGCCGGTGTAATGAACCGTCACCGTCTGGCCGCGGGTCGCCTCGGCGCCCGTGCCGGGGAGGGTGTCTTCGTACTGCAGTCCGGAGGGGGTGGTGGTGATGGCCATGGCGCGGTCCTTCTTGCTATTTATTTGATAGCTGACGGTGCCGGTTGGAAGACCGCACGCCAGCCGGCGAACCGCGAATTATGCCAGTTGGGAGGGCGCCGCGACGTGGCCGCCCGTGCCGGGGCTCAGCGCGCCTTGCGAGCCTGGCTGGCCAGCCACTTGGTGGCAAAGGCAGGCAGTTCACCCATGCGGCGGGTCAGCTCGGTGCCGCTGGTGGTGAGCAGGTAGCCGTCGCTGCCGTGGCTGAGCAGGCCGACTTCGCGCAGTTCCTTGATGCGGGTGTTCAGGGTGTTGGGCGTGATGCCGCCCACGCTGTCCTGCAAGAGCCGGAAGGTCTGGGCATGCCCGTCACGCAAGGCCCATAGCACACGCATGGCGTAGCGCGACTCCAGCAGAGCCAGCAGCTGGCCGATGGCGGCATTTTCCTTGTAGCTCATTCACTGCACTCCTTGAAGCCCCAGGACCATGACCTGGGGCACCCTCCCCGAGCCTGGTCGCGGCTGGCAATCCAGCAGGGAAGACGAGGCGAGGGAGGACTATATCGCAGATTCCGGGCTGCTACAAGATTAATAGCTAATGGGTTTCCCCGTATGGACGGATGCGGCCGGTCGCTCCTTGAGCAGCGTGAAAAATTGCATCAAATATAGATTTTTTTCAGCAGCTGCATGAGCGTTTTCCGCTCGGCGACGGACAGCCGGGTGGTGATGGCCTCCTCCAGCTCGGATGCCGTCACCTCGGCCTGCTTCACCATCTTCCGTCCCGCAGGTGTGAGGTGCAGTCCCATCGCCCGGCCATCGTGGGGGTGGGGTCGGCGCGTGATGAGTTCGCGTTTCTGCAGCTGGCTGATCATGCCCACCAGGTTGGGGGGCTGGATGTTGAGGGTGGTGCAGAGTTGGCGCGAGGTGATGCCCGGGTTGTGCGCGATCAGCGACAGCACGGAGAAGTCGACCGGGCGCAGGCCATAGACCGCCATATTGCGCAGGAAGGCATCGATGATGACCAGGGTGGCGCGGCGGGCGTTGTAGCCGACCAGGCTTTCCAGGTAGCTGGTGTCGACCTGGTCGACGGCGGGCTCCGGGGCGGTTTTGCGGATGCTCATGGCTCAGGCTGCAGCGGGCGCCGGCGCCGCTGTTTCGGTCTCGGCCAATTGCTGCTCGATGATCTGCAGGCGCAAAGCGAACTCGGGCAGGATCCAGGAATGCAGGGCGCGTGCCGGCAACTGCCAGTGCGGCAGGCTGGACGCGATGCGAAAACCGGCCCAGTCCAGCAGGGCCAGGGCCAGGGCCTGCAGGAAATCATCGGCCACCCAGTAGGGCAGATCCACGCGGGAGGGCGCCGCCTGGGCCAGGCGTGCGGCTGACTGCCGCAGCTGCGCGAAGCGCTGCAGCAGTTCGGGGGGTAGACGGCGTTCTGCGGACAGTTCGTCGAACAGCGCGCCCAGGGCGGCACCGCCGTCGGGCAGCACCTTGCGCAGCAGCAGGTCGATGGCCTGGATCTCGTTGGTGCCTTCATAGATCATGGTCACGCGGGCGTCGCGCACGATCTGCTCGATGCCCCATTCGCGCACATAGCCGTGGCCACCGAAAACCTGCAGGCAGGCGCTGGCGCCCAGGAAGCCCTGGTTCGTCCAGGCGGCCTTGAGCACCGGGGTCACCAGGCTGCACCAGCGTTGTGCGGACTCGCGTCGCGCCGCATCGGGATGGTGCTTGAGCATGTCGAGCTCGATGGCCGTCTTGTAGGCCAGCAGGCGGCCGCCATCGATCCAGGCGCGCTGCGTGCCCAGGATGCGCTGGATGGCGGGGTGGTCCTGGATCAGGCTGGTCTGGGTGGCGCCGGGGGCGCGCATCTGGCGCCGCTCCTGCGCATAGGCGCTGGCCTTCTGCCAGGCGGCTTCGAGCAGGCCGATGCCCTGCAGGCCCACGTGCAGGCGGGCCGCGTTCATCATCACGAACATGGCGTTCAGGCCGCGGTGTGGTTCGCCCACCAGCCATCCCGTCGCATCCTCGAAGCGCAGCACGCAGGTGGGGCTGCCGTGCAGGCCCATCTTTTCCTCGATGCGTTCGCAGTGCACGCCGTTGCGGCTGCCGTCTGGCAGGAATTTCGGCGCGAGGAAAAGCGACAGGCCCTTCGGGCCGGGCGGGGCATCGGGCAGGCGCGCCAGCACCAGGTGCACGATGTTGTCGGTGAGGTCGTGCTCACCGCCGGAGATGAAGATCTTGCCGCCGTTGAGGCGATGACTGCCGTCCGCTTGGGGCTGCGCCTTGGTGCGGACCAGCCCCAGGTCGCTGCCGGCGTGCGACTCGGTCAGGCACATGGTGGCCAGCCACTCGCCGCTGGCGATTTTTTTCAGGTAGCGTGTTTTCAGTTCATCGCTGCCGTGGTGCTTGAGGCACTCATAGGCGCCGTGAAGCAGGCCCGGCGCCATGGTCCAGCCGTGGTTGGCGGCACTCAGCATCTCATAGAGAACGGCTTCTATCACGGCCGGCAGGCCCTGGCCACCATCTTCCGGCGCACAGGCCAGCGCGGGCCAGCCAGCCTGCCAGAAGGACTGGTAGGCGGCGCGAAAACCGGGCGGCATGGTGACCCTGCCTGCTTCAAAGCGCGCACCCGTCTCGTCACCGACGCGCTGCAGCGGCGCGACCTCGTTGGCGACGAACTTGCCGGCTTCTTCCAATACTTGTTGCATCAGTTCGATATCGACGTCCGCAAAGGTGGACAGTGCCTGCAGCTGGGTGGGCGCGTCCAGCACGTCCATGAGGAGGCGCTGCATGTCGTCGAGGTGGGGCTGGTAGTCCATGGCGGGGCGGGTATCGGTCGTTATGGTTTATTGGCAGACGAAGCTGCCGGCGTCTTCCACGGAGCCGGCACCGCGGTAGCGCGCCACCGTGGGGTAGGCGCACAGGGGGCGGGTGCGCGTGGCCGACCAGTCCGCAGGCAGCTCGGCATTCGAACCACCGGCGTTGCCCGCGCCGCGCGCGGTGGCCGGCACGCCCTGCGGCGGCACGCCTTGCTCCACCCACTGCACCAGTGGACCCAGCAGGTCGAACTGGTCGGTGGACGGGCCGCCGCTGCAATGGTTCATGCCGGGCACGGGGAAGTAGCGTGCAAAGTCGGCCGCCTGGCCGCCGAGCGCGCGATCCAGCCGATCAACCCACTGGCGCGTGTCCTCGGCCGAGAAGACGGCGTCGCTGACACCGTGGTACAGCACCATCCTGGCGCCACGCGCGCGCAGCGCGGCGAGGTTGGTGGGGTGCTCATGACCCGGTGGGGCCATGAGGGCCAGGCCCGACTCCCTGTAGATCTCGTTGCTGGCACTCATGAGTGGCAGGCGCGCACCCAGGTCTTCCTTGAGGGGATCGATCCGGCCCGGCGGCACGCTGAACACCGCGCCCACGGCCAGCGGGTCCAGCGCCAGCGAGTTCACGAACTTCCAGATGCCCCAGTTGGCAGCCGCCAGCCCGCTGTCATAAGGGAAGGGGGCGTAGATGGCCTGGCCGCCGGCGGTGCGCGCGCCGCTGAAGAGTTCGCCGATGACCCGCTTTTGCGCAGGGCTCAGGCAAGCGCCGTCGCGCGCCGCGCTGCAGCCGGGCACATCGGTCTGCAGACTGAAGCTGGCCTGGCAAGCCTGTACGTCCTGTACCAGCCCGTCACGCGCGCCATCGAGCGCGTCGCACTTCTCCAGGATGGCCCGGACCACGGTCTGACGCTCCTGGGGCGTGAAGGCGCTGGCCAGATCGGGGATACGCCCCTGGGGCGCCAGCGGATGCGGCGCGGTGGCGCCCGGCGTGGCCAGTGGGGCGAACTGTTGCGCGGCCCAGAGCTGGGCCAGCGCGGCATGGGGCAGGCGGTAGCCGGGTGCGCCGATGAGGTAGCCGTCGTACTGCTCGCCCAGGCGTGCGGCGGCCACCATGGCGTGACGCCCGCCGTTGGAGCAGCCGCCGATGTAGGAGCGGTCGGGTCCTTTGCCGTACGCCGCGCGGATCAGTTCCTTGGCCATGGGGGTCAGCTTGGCCACGGCCTGGTAACCATAGTCCAGTCGGGCCTGGGGCTCCAGGCCGAAGAAGGGCGTCTGTGCGCCTGTGTGGCCAGCGTCCGAGCTGATGACGGCAAAGCCCTGGGCCAGGGCGCCGGTCAGCGGCCCGCCGCCCAGCGCACCCAGTGCCGGCTGCACATGGCCGTCCAGCCCGCCGTTGCCCTGGTAGTAGAAGCGCCCGTTCCAGGCCTGAGGCAGGCGCATCTCGAAAGCGATGGCGTAGTCACGTCCGTCGCTGCCGCGGCGCTGGTGCATGCTGCCCTTGACCAGGCAGTGAGCGGGCATGGCACGCGGGCCCAGCTTGAGGGCACCTTCGGCCACCAATGCGCTCGTGTCGATCTGCGTGTGCTCAAGGCGCAAACCGGCGGCCAGTCCCTCGCAGGCCTGCAGTGTGGCGCCGCGGCTGGCCCCCAGCAGCGCCGGGGCTGGCGGCGGCGGTGAGGGCGGTGCCGTCGTGCTGCACGCGGCTATCAGCAGCGTGGCCGGAAGCAGCCACAGCGCCTTAGGCGAGGTTGAGAACGTGCGGTTCTTCATGGTGCAACTCGTTGACGTGCAGGCCCCGGTGGGGAGCAGAGCGGATCCCCCGCCAGCGTGCTGGCGAGGGGTGTAGCCGCTGGCGCGAGGGGCCGCGGCAGGATCGGGTCGCCGTGGCGACCCGGATGCCATCAGGACTCGGCGGTGAAGCCGATGCGGCGCACGAAGGGGCCCCACAGTTCGGCGTCGGCCTTGACCGTTTTGGCGAAGTCTTCGACGCTGGGCGAACCGACCGCTTCCAGGCCCAGCGGCGCGCCGAAGTCGATCATGTCCTTGTGCGTGAGCGCGGTGCGCACCGCAGCGTTGGCGCGCTGCGCCACCGCGGCCGGCGTGCGCGGGGGCATGAAGACGCCGTACCACTCACGCATCGTCAGTTCGCCGAAGCCCTGTTCGGCATAGGTCGGTACGTCGGGCGCGAAGCGCGAGCGCTGGGTTCCCGTCACCGCCAGCAGGCGCAGCCGCCCCGCGGCGATATGCGGCAGGTAGTCGCCCAGCGGCGACGAGAAGGACGCGATCTGCCCGCCCAGAACCTCCTGGATGCCGGGGCCGGAGCCGCGGTAGGGAATCTGCTTCATCGGCACGCCGGAGGCCTTCTCCATCAAGGCTGCGACCAGATGGGGCATGGAGCCTGCGCCCGGCGTGCCGTAGTTGGCCAGGGTCGGGTTGGCCTTGGCCCACTCCAGGTAGTCCTTCAGGTTCTTGACCGAGGCCGGCACCAGCGGGCCCACACCGAAGCCGTGCGGGGTGTACAGCGCGGTGCTGATCGGCGTGACGTCGTCCAGCTTGTAGGGCAGCTTGGGATAGGTGTGCGGATAGATGATGATCATCGACGCCGGGGTGAGCAGCATGGTGGAGCCATCGGCCGGGCTGTCGCGCAGCGTGGTCACGCCGATCTGGCCACCGGCACCGGGCTTGTTCTCGACGATCACGTTATTGGCGTAGCCGCCACGCAGCTTCTCGGCCAGGCGGCGGGCAAAGGCGTCGGTCGTGCCGCCGGGCGGGAAGCCGACGATGATGCGCAGCGTCTCCAGCGCGCTCGCCTGGGCGCGTGCGGCCAGCGGAAGGGCGAGCGTGGCGCCGGCGGCGGCGATGGTCTTGAGGGTGTGGCGGCGGTTGCGGTCTAGCATGGTGGTCTCCTTGTAAAAAAACTTCGGGGGTTGCAAATCGGGCTCAGCGCGGCGCCATGCGCAAGGCGCCATCGAGCCGGATGACTTCGCCATTGAGATGGCCGTTGGTAACGATATGGCAAGCCAGCTGGGCAAACTCCTCGGGTTTTCCCAGCCTGGGCGGAAACGGGATGGAGGCAGCCAGTGACTGCTGCACGGCTTCCGGCAGTTCCTTCATCAGCGGCGTGGCAAACAGGCCGGGCGCCACGGTGCAGACGCGGATGCCGTGCTGGGCCAGGTCACGCGCCATGGGCAGGGTCATGCCGACCAGGCCGCCCTTGGAGGCGCTGTAGGCCTGCTGGCCCACCTGCCCATCGAAGGCGGCGACCGAGGCCGTGAACATCATCACGCCGCGCTCGCCGTCTTCCAGCGGTGGCAGCTTGACGCACTCGGCCGCAAACAGTCGGCTGATGTTGTAGCTGCCGATGAGGTTGACGTTGACGACGCGCGCGAAGTCTTCCAGCGGCGCCGGCTTGCCATCCTTGCCGACGATGCGCTTGGCGCTGCCGATGCCCGCGATGTTCATGAGGATGCGCGCCGGGCCGTGGGCCGCCGCCGCCTTGGCGAGGGCAGCGGTGACGCTGTCGGTGCTGGTGATGTCGCAGACGCAAGCCACGCCGCCAATTTCGCTGGCGACCTTTTCGGCCAGTGCGGCGTTCACGTCCAGCACCGCGACCTTGGCGCCCAGCCGCGCGAGCTCTCGCGCCGTGGCTTCGCCCAGGCCCGAGGCGCCGCCGGTGACGAGTGCTGCTTGTCCTTGAATGTTCATGTCAGTGATTCAGATCGATGAGGGGATGTGAGCCCAGGGCACCCGCGGAACCGGCTTTGCCGGGCCGCTGGGTGCGCCCCCTTGAGGGGGGAGGCGGCTACGCGAAGCGAGCAAGCAACGGGGGGGAGTCATTTCTTCCAGGGGGCCTTGGTCAGGCCCCAGATCGGACTGGAAATGGCCATGTCCATGTCACGTGCAAAGATGGCAAAACCGTCGTAGCCGTGGTAGGGGCCGGAGTAATCCCAACTGTGCATCTGGCGGAATGGCACGCCCATTTTCTGGAACACGTACTTTTCCTTGATGCCGGAGCCGACCAGATCGGGTTTGACCTTGTCAACGAAGTGTTCGAACTCAAAGCCGGTCACGTCGTCATAGATCAGCGTGCTGTCCTTGATGTAGTGGGTGGTGCGCTGGTAGTCGTCGTTGTGACCGAATTCGTAACCGGTGCCGACCACTTCCATG
>JAUYQZ010000046.1 GCA_030695415.1 Hylemonella sp. | reverse complement strand
GCGGTGGAAGCGGCGCGTGCCGGCGAGCAGGGGCGCGGCTTCGCCGTGGTGGCGTCCGAGGTGCGCAGCCTGGCGGGGCGCACGCAACAGGCGGCGGCCGAGGTGCGGCAGCTGATCGCCGAGTCGTCGACCCGGGTCAGCACGACTGTCACCGATATCGACAAGGTCGGCCAGCTGATGGACAGCCTGGTTTCCGGGATTCGTGAAGTGTCGGCCAATGTGGAGAGCATTGCCGAGGTCAGCGCCCGCCAGAGCGTGGCCTTGCGCGAGGTGGTGCAGGCCGTGGGCGACCTGGACCGCATGACCAGCCAGAACTCCTCTCTCGTGGAGCGCACCGCGCATCGCTCCAACCGGCTGACCTCGCGCTCCCGCCAGTTGCAGGAGGCGGTCGCGCATATCCAGTTGCGCGAAGGTACGGCCGACGAGGCTTTTGAGTTGGTCAAGAAGGCGGCCGAGCACTTCAAGGCCGTGGGCTTCGACCGGGCCAGCCGCGACTTCCACGACAAAGCCGGCAGCTATGTGGACCGCGACCTCTACATCTTTGGTCTGGACCATGCCGGTACCTACCGCATCATGGGCGCCGACCTCGGCAAGGTGGGCAGTTCGGTGCACCAGGCCCAGGGCGTGGACGGGGCCAAGCTGGTCAAGGATGCCTGGTACCGTGCCGAGCAGGGCAGTGGCTGGGTGGAGTACAACATTGTCAACCCGGTCACCGGCGATGTGCGCGGCAAGTCGTCCTTCGTCATTCCGGTGGGGGACGACCTGCTGCTGGGTTGCGGTGCCTACCGCAGTGCGATCAGCGAGGAGATGGATTGATGACCAGGCTCCCGTGCGGTGTCGGCCGAACGTCACGCCACAGAATCCGGATGGGCCGAGGGTGAGTCTTGATCTATGTCAATGGCCGCTACTTGCTTGTGCGGTTAGTCTTGATCGCAACACAGGTCGCGATTGAAACGCTGGATTCGTTCACGCGCTCCTGTCCGAATGGTTTCAGAGCAGCCGCCCCAGAATCACGGAGTCCTTTTTGACGCGGGAACATAACGACGACACCATGCTGCTGCGACCGGGCATGGCGCTCATGGCGCGCTTGCCAGGCGGTCTCAAGTTCTGGGTCATCGCCGCGCCATTGATCCTGGCGCTGTTCACGCTCCTGTGGTGGCATCTTGCGATGCTGGGCTTCAGTGCCGAGCAGCTGGCGGCCGAACGAGCCCGGCTGCAGAGCGAAGTCTGGCAAAGCTGGCTCATCGTGGGCCTGGGCCTGCTGGCCTGGTGGTACCTGGTGATGAGCTTCTTTCGCAGCAACAGCATCGAACGCAGCCACGTGGACGAGGTGATGGAGCTGGCCGCCGAAGGCGACCTGACCGGCGAAGCCCGCATCGATCGCAACGACAGCCTGGGTAATTTCGACCGCAATCTGGAGTCGGTGGTGTTGCGGATGTCGCAGATGGTCTCGGACATCCGCTGGCTGGCGGTGGAGCTGGGCGATACCGGCACCAAGCTGGTCGAAGGCACCCGGTCCCTGTCCGAGCGGGCCCAGACCCAGGGCGAGCACCTGCAACAGACCACCAGTCATGTGCGCAAGGTCAGCGAAACCGTCGGGCGCAATGCGCAGGCTTCGCAGGAAATCAGCCTGATGACCGAAAGCCTGCACAAGGAAGCCAGCAGTGCGGGGGAGATGATGCAGCGTGCGGTGGCCAGCATGGGGCCGCTGCAGGCCACCTCCAGCCGCATGAACGAGATCGTCACCACCATCGACGGCATTGCTTTCCAGACCAACCTGCTGGCGCTCAATGCAGCCGTGGAGGCGGCCCGTGCGGGCGACGCGGGTCGCGGTTTTGCCGTGGTGGCGGCCGAGGTGCGGCGCCTGGCCGGGCAGAGCCAGGTGGCCGCGGCCGAGGTGCGCTCGCTGATCACCGAGTCATCCTCGCGCGTGGGCACGACGGTGGTCGAGATCGAGAGCGTCAACCAGCTGATGGAGAGCCTGGTCTCCGGCATCAAGGAGATTGCCCTGAATGTGTCCGTGGTGGCCGAGGGCAGTGCCGGGCAGAGTTCATCGCTGGAAGAGGTGGTGCATGCCGTGGGCGACCTGGACACGCTGACCGGCGAGAACGCGGTGCTGGTCGAGCGCTCGGCCGTCTTCTCCGACCGGCTGCTGGCGCAGGCGAGCAAGCTCGGTGTGCTGGTGCGCAACTTCAAGCTGCGCCAGGGTACCGCCGACGAGGCCCGCCACCTGGTGCGCGAAGCCGTGGCCACCATCCAGGGACAGGGCCTGGACAGCGCCCTGGCGACCTTCCATGACCCGAACGGCGCCTTCATCTCCAAAGACCTCTATATCTTCATCTTTGACCGACAGGGCGTGTACTCGGCCTTCGGCGTCACCCCGGCGTTTGTGAAAAAGACGCTGGGGGATGTCCCGGGTCTTGATGCCGCTCATCTCCTGAGGGAGGCTTGGGCCGTGTGCGATCAAGAAGATGGCGGCTGGGTCAGCTACGCCATCACCAATCCCCAGACCGGCATGCTGCAGGCCAAGTCCTCGTACGTGCTGCCGCTGGACGACAACCGCCTGATCGGCTGCGGTTGTTATATCAACCAGGAGATGCTTCGTGAGGCGCAGGACTGACTGATCCAGCGCATCAGGAACACGCACGACATGAACAAGAACCCTGACTCCTTGCCCTCCAGCGCCGGGGCGATGACGCCCGAGATGCAGGACGCCCTGGCCACCCTGTGCCTGCCGCTGCTGCCGATCTGGAGTCGCCAGCTGGCAACCTCCCGTGAGCAGTCGGAGCAGGCGGTGGGGAAAATGCTTTCGGCCTTCAATGCCATCAACCAGGTGCTGGAGCAACTGCTGCCTGAGGGCGGGACCACGGCCCAATCGCTGCAACCCCATATCGACCAGATGTTGGTTGGACTGCAATACCAGGACCGCATCGGCCAGATGATGGCCTTGCTGCAGGATGACATCAGCCGTCTGCACGGGGTGCTGGAAAACCCCACTCAAGATGCCTCGGCACTTGCCGTTCAATCGTGGCTGGAGCGACTGGAGTCGCTCTACGCCATGGCCGAGCAGCGGCGCGACCACGGCAAGGCCGGCGCAGGCGCCGAGTCCTTGCACGACGACGGAACTTCTTTCTTCTAGTTTTTTATTGCGAGGAACAGTATGGCCAAGACCATCATGATCGTTGACGACTCTTCCAGCCTGCGTCAGGTGGTGAAGATGGCGTTGGAGGGGGCGGGCTACGCCACCCTGGAGGCCGGGGACGGCGCCGCCGCGCTGGCCCTGCTGGACGGCCGCACCATCGACATGGTGGTGTGCGACGTGAACATGCCGCGCATGAACGGTATCGAGTTCGTCAAGGCCGCCAAGGCCTTGCCCAAGTACAAGTTTCTGCCGATATTGATGCTGACGACCGAAAGCCAGGAGTCCAAGAAGGAAGAAGGCAGGGCCGCCGGGGCAAAAGCCTGGATGGTCAAGCCCTTTTCTCCGGCTTCGCTGCTCAATGCTGTGTCAAAGTTGTGTCCATGATATTGGCTTGAACCTACGTCGATCCCTGTCACCGTCCCGGGCCTTCGGCCCACCGTCACCTGGTCAGGCCCCTGATGAACGAACGATTCGAGTTACCCGCCGAGTTGACCATCTACACCGCCCTGGAGACCCGCGACAGCCTGCTGGCGTGGGCCAAGGAGCTCAGCGCCAAAGGGGTTTCGCCGCTGAAGATTTCGGCGCGCCAGGTGGGTTCGGTCGACGGCGCCGGCCTGCAACTGCTGGCCGCCCTGAACACGATGGAACTGCAGTGGCAGCTGGTGGACACCAGCCAGCCTTTCGGTGCGGCCTGCCGCCTCATGGGCCTGCAGAGCTGGCTGGACAGCCCCTATCTGAGCGCTAGCGAAACGGGGGTGTCTGCATGATGCGGATGCCATCCACCCCGCCGCTTCGTGCGGCCCGGCACAGCACGGAGGTCTGCCCATGAGTCGCGCGCAGGACAACGACGAAGCCTTCATCGCTGCGGCCATGCCCGCGTTCATCAGCGAGGCGCACGAGCAGACCACCGCCATCGAGGACCTGTTGCTGGAGTTGGAGCAGCAGCCGGACAACCGCGAACTGCTCGACTCCCTGTTTCGCTGCGCCCACACCGTCAAGGGTTCGGCCGGCATCTTCGGGCTGAACCGCGTCGTGGAGTTCACCCACCACGTTGAAACCCTGCTCGACAAGATGCGCGAGGGCAAGGTCGCGCTCTCGCCCGACATCAACACGCTGCTGCTGCAGTGCAATGACCAGATCAAGTGGCTGGTGGAGACCGCGCCACATCCCGAGCGCGACACGCCCGATATGCAGGACGAGCGCATCGACATGGTGGTGCAGCTGCAGGCCCTCAGTGAAGGGGTGGCGCCTGCCGCGTTGCCTGCGGGCGGTGCCGCGTCCGCGCCGACGTCCGAGCCGGGCGGCCTGCGCGTGTGGTCCATCACGGCGCGTTTTGGCGACGAGACCTTTCGCAACGGCATGGACCCGCTTTCCATCGTGCGTTATCTCAGCGGCCTGGGCCGGATCATCGGCATGCGAACCATGCTCGACACGCTGCCGCCTCTGGAGAGCCTGAACCCCGAGACTTGCTATCTGGGCTTTGTGATGGACCTGGAGTCCGAGGCCAGCCGCGAGGAGATCGAGGGCGCCTTCAGTTTCGTCATCGAGGACTGCCAGCTCGATGTGGTGGCCCCACCCACACCGCAGCAGAAGATGGCGCAGGCCATCGAGGCGCTGCCCGATACGCCGCGTCTGGGTGATCTGCTGGTGTCGGCCGGCGCGATCTCTCAGGACAAGCTGGCTCAGGTACTGAGTACCCAGGAGCAGAGCCGCGGCATGCCGGCGATGGACAAGGCACGCATCGGCGATCTGCTGGAGAGCCAGGCCGGCGTGGCGCCCGAAGTGGTGCAGGCGGCCCTGGGCAAGCAGCAGAAGATGCGCGAGAACGCGACCAGCGAAGACCGCTACATCCGCGTGCAGGCCGACCGGCTCGATCTGGTGATCAACCTGCTGGGTGAACTGGTGATTGCCAGCGCCGGCGCCATGCTCAAGGCGCGCGAGAGCCGCCGCACCGATCTGGTAGAACTGAATCAGCATATGAACCGGCTGATCGAGGAGATCCGCAACGGCACGCTGGGCCTGCGCATGGTGCCGGTGGGCGAGACCTTCAGCCGATTCCGCCGCGTGGTACGCGACACCGCGTCCTCGCTGGGCAAGGAAGTCAACTTCGAGATCGTCGGCGGCGACGCCGAGCTCGACAAGTCGATGGTCGAGAAGATCGCCGACCCCTTGATGCACCTGGTGCGCAATTCGCTGGACCACGGGCTGGAGCCGCCGCAGGAGCGGCTGGCTGGCGGCAAGTCGCGCGCCGGCAGACTGGTGCTCAGCGCCCAGCATGAAACCGGCGCCATCCTGATCCGGATCGAGGACGACGGCCGCGGCATCAACCGCGAACGGGTGCTGCAGCGCGCCTGGAACCGGGGCCTGGTGGAGCAGGGCGTGGTGCCGTCGGACGACGCCATCAACATGCTGATTTTCGAGCCGGGTTTCTCCACCGCGGAACAGGTCACCAACCTGTCCGGCCGGGGGGTGGGCATGGACGTGGTCAAGCGCAACATCGAATCCTTGCGCGGCACCCTGCGGCTGCACAGCCGCCCGGGTCAGGGCCTGAAGGTGGACATCCGGCTGCCGCTGACGCTGGCCATCATCGATGGTTTCCTGGTTGGCGTCGGCAAGACCAAATTCGTGCTGCCGCTGGAGAATGTGGTCGAAGTGATCGAGGCGGGCGGGGACCAGCTGCGTGCCGACGCCAACGGTCAGCACTGCATCGAGTTGCGCGGCTCGGTGCTGCCGGTGGTCCGGTTGCGCACACTGTATGGCGTGGAATCCAGCCTGCCCGATCGCGTTAGCGTCGTGGTGGTCGGCTCGATGAATGGCCAGTACGGCATCGAGGTCGAGGTCTTGCTGGGCCAGCACCAGACCGTCATCAAACCCCTGGGCCGGCTGTTCAAGAACCTGCGCGGCATCTCGGGCTCCAGCATCCTGGGCAGCGGCGAGGTGGCACTCATCCTCGATGTCGACTCCCTGGCCCAGCTGGCTGCGCAAGCCGTCGACACGGCAGCGCTGAACTGAGCCCGGCTTGTGACACCTGAAACCGACCGAATCAATCCCAACGATCAACGACGACAAGACCCGCAAAGGAGCTACACCATGACCCAGGACACTCACTACAAAGCCAGCTGGCTCGCCCGCATGTTTGGCGCCGACTTGCTGGAGGCGCGCATCAAGGAGCTGGAGACCGAGCTCAAGGTGCGCACCGACATCATGAACATCACCAGCATCGTGTCGGAGGCCGACAAGAAGGGTGACATCCTCAACGTCAACCAGAAGTTCCTTGAAGTATCCAAATACCCAGAGAACGAGCTGATCGGCCACGGCCACAACACCACGCGCCATCCGGACATGCCCAAGGAGGTGTTCAAGGAGATGTGGCAGACCATCGGTCGTGGCGACATCTTCCGGGGCATCGTGAAGAACCGCGCCAAGGATGGCACGCCCTACTACGTGGATGCGGTGATCGCGCCGATCCTGGGCGACAACGGCAAACCCATGAAGTACCTGGGCGTGCGCTACGACATCACCGAGACCGAGCTGGAGCGCCACAATGCGCGTGGCATCCTGAATGCCATCGACAGCTCCTACGCCTACATCGAATTCGATCTGGGCGGGCATGTGCTCAAGGCGAACAAGAATTTCCTGGGGGCTGTGGGCTACCAGCTCGATGAGATCGTCGGCAAGCACCACCGCCTGTTCTGTGCCCCGGCCATTTACAACGCGCCGGAGTACACCCAGTTCTGGGCCGACCTGAACGCGGGCAAGGCCAAGAACGCGGTCTTCAAGCGCGTCAACAAGTCGGGCGAGGAGATTTCCCTGCAGGCGGTGTACGCCCCGGTGACCGACGAAATGGGCCGGGTGGTAAAGATCGTGAAGATCGCCACCGACGTGACGGCTGAAGTGAATGCCAACGAGATGCTGAAGCTGGCGGTGGAGCAGGCGCAGAAAGTCGCTTCCGCCGCGAAGGCGGGCGACCTCAGCCAGCGCATCCCGATGGAAGGCAAGAGCGGGCCCATCGGCGAGTTGTGTTCGGGCGTGAACGACATGCTGGAGACCACTTCGGTGATCTTCGAGGATGTGCTCAAAGTCTTCGGCGGCCTGGCCGAGGGTGACCTGAACCAGCGCATCACGCGCGACTATGCCGGCAGCTTCGGCAAGCTCAAGGACGATGCCAACGCCACCAGCGAGAAACTGGCCTTCATCATCGAGGACGTGGTGCGGGTGTTCTCGGGTCTGGCGTCGGGCGACCTGACCCAGCGCATCGATCGCCATGCGCAGGGCGTGTTCGACCAGGTCAAGCAGGATGCCAACGCCAGCTGCGCCAAGCTGACGGAAATCATCGAAGAGGTACGCGGTGCCGCTGATGCGCTCACCGGCGCTGCCGGGCAGGTCAGTTCGACCGCCCAGAGCCTGAGCCAGGCGGCCAGCGAGCAGGCCGCCAGCGTCGAGGAGACGACCGCCAGTATCGATGTGATGAGTGCGTCGATCAGCCAGAACAGCGACAACGCCAAGGTCACCGACGGCATGGCCACCAAGACCAGCAAGGAAGCGGTGGAAGGCGGAGATGCGGTCAGCCAAACCGTGAAGGCCATGAAGCAGATTGCCGCCAAGATCGGCATCGTCGACGATATCGCCTACCAGACCAATCTGCTGGCGCTGAACGCGGCCATCGAGGCGGCCCGGGCTGGCGAGCACGGCAAGGGCTTTGCCGTGGTGGCGGCGGAGGTGCGCAAGCTGGCCGAGCGAAGCCAGGAGGCCGCCAAGGAGATTGGCGATCTGGCATCGAGCAGCGTGAGCACGGCCGAGCGTGCAGGCAAGTTGCTCGACGAGATCGTCCCGAGCATCCAGAAGACCAGCGAGCTGGTGCAGGAAATCGCTGCGGCCAGCTCCGAGCAGAGCGAGTCGGTGACCCAGATTGGCGGGGCCATGGGCCAGCTCAGCAAGGCCACGCAGCAGAATGCCAGCGCCTCCGAGGAACTGGCGGCAACGGCGGAGGAACTCAGCGGTCAGGCGGCGCAGCTGCAGGGATCGGTGGGCTTCTTCAAGGTGGGTGGCGAGGGGGTATTGCCAACGCGCAAGCTGGATGTGGAGATCGAGCACACCGACCGCCGGCGCATCTTGCCCAGCCCGGCCGCCCGGGCGCCCTCCGTGGCCAGGACCGGCAGCGGCAACTTCAAACCTTTCTGAGGGGTCATGATGCACGCAGCCCGTTCCGCCGATCCGCAGGCCAGTGCCCCGGATGAGGAACTGAGCAACCAGTACCTCACCTACCCCCTGGGTGACGAGGTGTTTGCCATGGACATTCGCGCCGTGCGGGAAATCATCCAGTACGGCGCCATGACGCCGGTGCCCTTGATGCCGGAATTCCTGCGCGGTGTGATCAACCTGCGCGGTGCGGTGGTGCCGGTGATCGACATGCGGGTGCGTTTTGGCTGGAAGGGCGCGCCGGTGAGCAAGAAGACCTGCATCATCATCATCGACGCGACCCATGAGGGGGAACGCATCGAACTGGGCCTGCTGGTCGATGCGGTCAGCGAGGTGGTGGAGATCGCGCCGAGCCAGATCGAGACCCCGCCGCAGTTTGGTGGCGTGATCCGGCGCGATTTCATCCAGGGCATCGGCAAGGTCAACGGGCGCTTTGTGGTCATCCTCGATCCGGCCCGTGCGCTCGACATCGAGGACATGGCCAAGGTGGTGACGCAGAGCCATGCGGCCTAGGACCGGTGCCGAACCGGCCCCCCGCTTTTCCCATCAGTACGGCGCGTATCACCAGAGCAGCAGAGCATGAAATCCATCTCGCATGACATCGACGAGCGCGCCAGGTTGGCGGGCTCAAATAAGTTTGAAATGCTGCTGTTTCGGCTGGGCAATTCGCCCAACACCGGACGGCGCGAGTTTTTCGGCATCAACGTCTTCAAGGTGCGCGAGGTGCTGCGCATGCCGGAGATCACCGAAGTGGCGAACACGCACGCGCACATGATGGGCATGGCGAACATCCGCGGCCAGATCATTCCGGTGATCAACCTTCCTGCGGTGATCGGATGTCATCCGGAGAAGGGCCTGGGCATCCTGATGGTGACCGAGTACGGGCGCACCGTGCAGGCCTTTGCGGTGGAGGATGTCAACGAGATCGTCCGGCTGGAGTGGGACCAGGTGCTGCCGGTCGCCGGCGGGCAGGACGGATCGCTGGTGACCGGGCTGGCGCGCATCGACGGCAACCAGCCCGACACGCGCCTGGCCCAGGTGCTGGATGTCGAGCAGATCCTGCGCACCGTGATTCCGTCGAGCATGGAAGAGATCACCCGCGAAGTGGTCGGCGCGGAGCTGCAGCTGCCGCCGGGCTCGGCCATCCTGGTCGCCGATGACTCCTCCGTGGCGCGCACGGTGATCGAACTGGGCCTCAAGGCCATGGCGGCGCCCTTCATCATGACGCGCTCGGGCAAGGAAGCCTGGGACCAGCTGATCGCCATCGCCGACGATGCCGAGCGGCAGGGCGGCACGGTGCGCGACAAGATCGCCCTGGTGCTGACGGATCTGGAGATGCCGGAGATGGACGGCTTCACGCTGACGCGCATGATCAAGGAAAATCCGCGCATGCACAACCTGCCGGTGGTGATCCATTCCTCGCTGACGGGGACCACCAACGAGAAGCATGTGCAGAGCGTCGGGGCCGATGCCTATGTGGCGAAGTTCGCCCCCCGGGAGCTGGCGGCCACCATTCGCCAGGTCCTGCATCCCGTACCCTGATCCATGGCCACCATCACTTTCAGCGACCAGCAATTCAAGTACATCAGCGAGTTGATGTATGGATTGGTGGGCTTGTCCTTCAACGACTCCAAGAAGTCCCTGATTGCCTCGCGGCTCACGCCGCGCATCCAGCGCCTGGGTCTGGACAGTTTCGACGACTACCTGGCCATGCTGGCCGACGAAACGCAGGGTGCGGAATTGCAGATGGCGATCGATCTGCTGACCACCAACGAGACCTATTTTTTCCGCGAGCCCCGACACTACGAGGTGCTCGAAAGCGAACTGACCAGCCGGCGCAGCAGGGCACCGCTGGCGGTCTGGAGCGCGGCCGCCTCTTTCGGTGACGAGGCTTACAGCACCGCCATGCTGCTGGCTGACCTGCAGGTGCAGGGCAAGATCGGGCCGGACTGGTCGATTCTGGCCACCGACATCAGCCAGCGGGTCCTGTTGGCGGCCAAGGACGCGGTCTATCCCGCCGACCGTCTGCGCGATGTGTCGCCCGCGCGTCTGCGCCGCTACTGCCTGCGCGGCGAGGGCCCGGCCGAGGGGCAGGTGATGATCCAGGACGCGTTGCGCGAGCGGGTGAGCTTCGGCCTGCTCAACCTGTGCAAGCCTTTTGAGGACCTGGGTCCCTTCGATGTGGTGTTCCTGCGCAATGTGCTGATCTACTTCGACGTGGCGACCAAGCGCGAGGTGGTCGACCGGGTGCTGACCACGCTGCGCCCGGGCGGCCTGTTCTTCATGGGTACGGCCGAGGGCCGTGTCAACTGCCAGACACCGTTGATCGCCGTCCAGCCGGGGGCCTATCGCAAGGGTGGCTAGGCTTCTGGAGCGGGGCCGCCGGTTAAGATGAAGCTCTGTTTTCGTGCTCCCCTCTCCACGCTTTCGCGCTTTCCATGACGTCTGACCAGGTCTTTCCCTTTTCCCAGTTTCCCACCGAACCTCGGCTGCTCGAGCTGCTCCCGGGTGACGTGGGTCTGGGCCTGGCAGACGACGAGTTCAAGACCTTGCTGGGTTCCTGCGTGGCGGTCATCCTGACCGACCCGCGACGCACGGTGGGCGCCATGTGTCACATCGTGCACGCCGGCGAGCCTGGTCCGCAAGAGGCGCGCAACACCGCTTATGCCCGTGTGGCCATGACCGAGATGTACCGGCTGCTGCGCAGCGTGGGAGTGGTGCCGGGGCTGTGCCAGGCCTATGTCTACGGGGGGGGCAATATGTTCCCGGATCTCATTCAGCGTGGTACGGTGGGTGAGCGCAACGCGCGCTGGGTGATGGATTTCCTGGCAGCCGAGGGTATTGCGGTGCTGCACCATTCGCTCATGGGCGTGGGGCACCGAAATCTTCGCTGGACGGTCGGGCCGGCGCTGCCCTTGGTGGAGCAGATTCCGATCAATCAGGAGTAGAGGGATGGCGATCAAGGTTTTCGTGGTCGATGACTCTGCCGTGGTGCGCCAGGCGATGGCGCACATGCTGTCGGGCAACAGCGAGGTGGAGCTGGTCGGCAGTGCGCCCAACCCCATCCTCGCCGGCCCCATGCTGGCGAAGAGCCGGCCCGACGTGCTGCTGCTGGACATCGAGATGCCGGGCATGGATGGCCTGACCTTCCTGCGGCAGATCATGTCGACCAACCCCATACCCACCGTGATCTGCTCCACCTTGTCCACGGATGGCAGCCGGGTCGCACTGGACGCCCTGTCGGCCGGCGCTGTGGCGGTGCTGGCCAAGCCCAAGCTGGGGCTCAAGCAGCACATGGAGGAATCCCGCTTCGAGATGATTCAGACGCTCAAGGCCGCGGCCAATTCACGGCCCCGGCAACGCACGACGGCTTCAGCGGCAGTGGCCAAAGCGGCGATGCCTGTGGCCAGCGTGCATGCGCTGGCCGTGAACAAGCCGGTGGTGATCGGTAGCTCCACCGGCGGCACCCAGGCACTGGAATTCGTGCTGACCAGCCTGCCGGCCGATGCTCCGGGCATTGCCATCACCCAGCACATGCCTGAAAAGTTCACCGCTCTGTATGCCGCCCGGCTTGACACCATCTGCTCCATGAACGTGCGCGAGGCGCGGGACGGCGACCGCCTGGAGCGCGGGGTCGCGCTCATCGCGCCGGGTGGGCGCCACATGCAACTGACCAAGTCGGCCGGGCAGTATTACGTGAAAGTGATGGATGGTCCCCCGGTGAACCGGCACAAGCCCTCCGTGGATGTGCTGTTCCGATCCGCAGCCGAATGCGCCGGACGCGACATCCTGGGCATCATCATGACCGGCATGGGCGACGACGGCGCGCGTGGCATGAAGGTGCTGCACGACGGCGGCGCCCGCACGATTGCGCAGAACGAGGAGACCTGCGTGGTCTTCGGCATGCCCAAGGAAGCCATCAAGCTGCAGGCGGTGGACGACATCCTGGGACTGGAACAGATTCCCCGCGCCATCCTGCAGTTTGACGCACGGGCCTGAGGCGGCCCGGTCCGCTGTTATCGGCGAGGGGAAACGCTGAACTAGCGTTCAACTCCATCCGTTCGGGCTGAGCTTGTCAAAGCCCCAGTAGCCCTTCGACAGGCTCAGGGCGAACGGATATTTCTTCAGGGTGAAGCTTTGTGAAGCGGTGGACGGATTCGCCCGTTCAGTTCTTGCCCAGGACGGCACCGCAGGCGCGCGCGCGGCCGCTGCTCTTGGCCAAGTAGAGTTGCTGGTCGGCCAGCGCCAGCAGATCCTTGGCGGCCCCCTGCAGCCCGTTGCCGCTGGCCACGCCCAGACTCACGGTGACGGCCGCTGCCACGTCGGATTTGGCGTGGGGCAGGGCGCGTTCGCGCACGCGCTTCGCAATTTCTTCGGCCAGGCGCATGGCATCTTCGTGCCCGGTGTCGGGCAGCAGGCAGACGAACTCCTCGCCGCCGTAGCGCGCCACGATATCGGTGCCACGCTTGAAACTGGTCTTGAGTAGCGCGGCGATCTCGCGCAGGCAGTCGTCGCCGGCCTGGTGACCATAGTGGTCGTTGTAGCGTTTGAAATAGTCCACGTCCACCAGGATCAACGACAGCGCAGTGTCCTGGCGGACCGAGCGGGCCCACTCCAGCTCCAGCTGCTGGTCGAAATAGCGCCGGTTGTGCAGGGTCGTCAGGCCGTCGAGGAACACCAGATCGCGCAGCACGTCGGACTGGAACTTGAGCATCAGGTGCGTGCGCACCCGGGCGCGTAGCACGCTGGGGTTGACCGGTTTGGAGATGAAGTCCACCGCGCCCAGTTCCAGGCCGCGCGTTTCCTGCGCCGGGTCGGTGTGGGCGGTGACGAAGATCACCGGGATGTGGCGGGTCAGGTCGCTGGCCTTGAGGCGCCGGCAGACTTCAAAACCGTCCATCTCCGGCATCTCGATGTCCAGCAGGACCAGGTCGGGCGCCTGGTCCTGGCAGATCTGCAGTGCCTGGGGCCCACTGGTGGCCATGAAGACCTGGCAGTCCTGGGCGAACGCCCGGTGCATGACCTGGATGTTGATGGCTTGGTCGTCCACCAGCAGCAGGCGCGGTTTGCGCTCGGGCGCCAGCCCGGGGAGCTTCGCCAGGAGGTTGTTGTCGGTGAACATGAACTCAGTCAGTGTAACGCTGCTGCAACTGCTCGCACAGTTCGGCGGCCTGGCTGAAGTCCAGCCCGGCCATGGCTTCGTCCAGGGTTTCCAGCGCCTCGTTCAGCGCCGCACCGTGCCGGTCGCGCAGCTGGGCATACACGTCCAGGCTGGCCAGATCGGAGTTGCGCAACAGGGTCATCAGTCGGTCCAGATCGGCCTGCAGTGCCCCACGGTCGACCGGTGTGCTGTTCGCTGGTCCTGCCTCGTTCCCCTCGGGCTGCAACTGGCGTAGCGCGAGCATCAGATCGGCTGTGACCGCGTCCACGGCAGCGCTGAGGCGCTCCAGCATGAGCCGGGCTTCCTCGCCTGCTGGAACGCTGCCTTCGCGCAGGCGGTGTTCGGCCTCGGCCGCGATGGCGGCCAGGCGATGGGCCCCCACCGTGGCGGCCGTGCCCTTGAGCGTGTGCAAAAGGCGGCGCGAGTCGGCGCCCTGGCCCTGGGCCAGCATCGCAGCGAGTTCCTGAGGCTGGCGCGGCAGGTCTCGGCCAAAGGTCTGCAGGATGCGCGCCAACACAGGGGCATTGCCGCCCAGGCGCTCCAGCGCGCTCGTGATGTCGAACTCGGCGGTATTGACCAGGCTTGCGGGGGCGTGCCGAGGCGCCTGGGGTGAGGGCAGCGCGGCCACCGCGCCGGCCTCGGGAGCCACATAGCCGCTGTGCTGCAGCATGGCGCCCACCAGTTCGTCCAGGTTGAAGGGTTTGCCCACGTGGGCGTTCATGCCGGCGGCCAGGGCCTCCAGCCGGTCGCTCTCCATGGCATTGGCCGTCATGGCGATGATGGGCAGGCTGGTGAGCTTGAGTTCCTGGCGGACTTTGCGGGTGGCGGTGTAGCCGTCCATCACGGGCATCTGCACGTCCATCAGCACCACGTCCCACGGTGTCTGCGCGGCTTCAATGGCCTGCACGCCCAGTTCGCCGTTGTCGGCCAGGGTCACCAGCGCTCCCTCGCGCTCCAGCAGCTCCTGCGCGACCTGCTGGTTGATCTTGTTGTCTTCCACCAGCAGCACGCGCATGCCCTGCAGCCGGTGCGCGCTGGCTGCTGCCGTCGTGCGCCTGGCCGCTCCGCCTTGCCGCACCTGACGGGCTTCCATGATGGCGTCCACCAGCATGGAGGGCGTGGCGGGTTTGACGACGAAGCCGTTGAGCAGGGCCTGTTCGCCGGCGGGCCGCTGGGCCAGCATTTCCCGCCCGTGGGCGGTGACCATGACCAGGATGGGGGCGTCCTGCCCGCTGAGAAGCTTGCGGATCTCCAGGCTGGTTTCCCAGCCGTCCATGCCCGGCATCTGCCAGTCCACGAAGACGGCGTCATGGGGGCGTTGCCCGCTGGCGATGCGCTGGCGGATCAGGGCCAGCGCCTCTTCCCCGCTGCTGGCGAGCTCGGCCTGCCAGCCCATGGGCTCGACCATGGCCTGAAGCACCTGCTGCGCCAGGGGGTTGTCGTCGATGACGAGCACCTGCAACTCACGCAACTCGGCTTGCGCTGGCGCCTCGATCGCGGGGGCATCATCCTGGGCAACGCCCAGCGTGATCTGGAAATGGAAGCGGCTGCCCTTGCCGACTTCGCTCTCCACCTTCAGCTGGCCGCCCATGAGGCCCACCAGGCGGGCCGAGATGACCAGGCCCAGGCCGGTGCCGCCAAAGCGGCGGGTGGTGGAGGCCTCGGCTTGCAGGAAGCCCTCGAAGATGCGTTGCAGGTTCTCGGGTGCGATGCCGATGCCGGTGTCCCGCACCGAGAACTCCAGCGTCACGTGGCTCGCTTGCACCTCCAGGACCGCGATGCGCAACACCACCATGCCCTTTTCGGTGAACTTGACGGCATTGCCACCGAGGTTGATCAGAACCTGCTTGAGGCGCAGGCTGTCGCCCAGCAGGCTGGCGGGCAGGCTTCGATCCACATCGAACAGCACTTCCACGTTCTTGCTGCCCGTATTGGAGGAGAGGATGACCGACAGGTCGCGCATCAGGTGGTCGATGCGGAAAGGCGCCGTCTCCAGCGTCATCTTGCCGGCCTCGACCTTGGAGAAATCCAGGATGTCGTTGAGCAGCGCCAGCAGCGACTTGGCCGCCCCTTCGGTCTTGTTGACGTAGTCGAGCTGGCGGGTGCTGAGCTCCGTGTTGTGCAGCAGGTGGAGCATGCCCAGGATGGCGTTCATGGGCGTGCGGATCTCGTGGCTCATATTGGCCAGGAACTGGCTCTTGGACTTGGAGGCCTCCTCGGCCGCCATTCGGGCGCGCATGAGAGCGGTGATGTCGATGCGGAATCCGACGGTGTAGCCTTCTGCGGTCTTGCGCTCGACGATGCGCAGGTAGCGACCATCTCCCAGTTCCTGCACGACGTCGGTATCGCCACTGCGGTGCTGCCTCATGCGTTCGGCGACCCATTCGTCCACACGCCCGATCGCCAGTGCGTACTCGCCGCGCTCGGCGCCATAGCGGATGATGTGCTCAAAGGTGTTGCCGGGCTCCATCAGCGCGGCCGCAATGGGGTAGGTGTCCTTGTAGCGCTGGTTGCAGATCAGCAGCCGGTCCTGGTCGTCGTAGATCACGAAGGCTTCGTCCAGGGTGTTGATGGCCTGGCGCAGCATCTCGTCGGCACGACGTGCCTCCTTCTCGATGTTCTTGCGCTGGGTGATGTCTGTGTAGGTCGTCACAAAGCCGCCGCCGGGCAGGGGGAGGCCGCGCACTTCAAGCACCATGCCATTCGGACGGGTCCGCTCCAGCACGTGCGGGGTGGGATTTCGAGCACGTTCCACGATCGCGGCAACGGTCTGATCCACGTCTCCGGGACCGTAATCGCCGCGCTCGGCGTTGAAACGGATGATGCTTTCAAACGTGGTGGGTGTCTGGCTGAGCAGCGATTCGGGCAGTTCCAGCAGTCCGGAGAACTGGGTATTCCTGACGAGCAGGTTCAGATCGGCATCAAAGGCGCTCAGGCCGCCCGGGATGTTTTCCATGATGGCAGACATCAGCTCATTGCGCTGCTCCAGCGCTTCTTGCAGCAGATGGCGCTCGGTCACCTCCATGTGGGTGCCTAGGGTCCATTCGGCACGCCCATCCGGCAGGCGCGCGGAAATGATGCCGCGCGACAACACCCAGATCCAGTGGCCGTCCTTGTGCTTCAGGCGTTGCTCCACCTCGAACTTCTCAGTCAGACCACGCAAGTAGTCCTGGCGCAAGGAGCGGGCCATCTTCTCGTCGTCCGGATGGGCCAGGGCTTGCCATTTCTCCTGGTTGAAGGGGAACAATTCCTGCAAGGTATAGCCCAGCATTCCGGCAAAGCGCTCGTCGATGCGGCTCTCGCCGGTGATGACGTTCACCTCCCAGGTCCCGATGTTGGTGCCTTCCAGTGTGCTGCTGAGGCGCTTGCGCTCACGGGCCAGTTCCTGCTCGGTCTCGCGGGCCTGGGTGATGTCAAAGCGGATGGAAACGTACTTCTCGACACGCCCGCTGGCGTCCATGAACGGGGCAATGATGCTATCCACCCAGTACAGGGAACCGTCCTTGGCCCGGTTGCAGATCTGGCCGTGCCAGGCCTGACCGGAGGAGATGGTGCGCCAGATGTCCTGCCAGAAGGCCTTGTCCTGCAAGCCCGAGTTGATGATGCGGTGGTCCTGCCCGACCAGTTCCTCAGCGCTGTAGCCGCTGATGCGGCAGAAGGCGGAGTTGACACGCAGGATGCGCCCGTCGCGCCCTGCCTCGGAGACGATGGCATGGGCATTGATGGTGTTCATCAGCGCGTCGGTCTCGCGCAGTGCGGCGGCCAGTTGTTCGGCATGGGCATGCTCGCGCTCAAGAGCCAGTTTGCTATCGGTGATGTCACGCTCCACCGCCACGTAGCCCTGGTAGCGGCCGTCGGCGTCGCGCAGGGTTTGCAGATCCAGATCGACCCAGAAGGTGCGGCCGTCGCGCGACTGGTTGACGGTCTCGATGCGCAAGCCCTCGCCTTTTTGCAGCGCGGCACGAATTCTGTCCAGCGTTCGCGGGTCCTGGATATCGCCCCGAAAATCGCTGGTCTTGCGTCCGCGCACTTCGTCCAGGGTCTGGCCCGACAGGGCCGTGAAGGCCCGGTTGACCCAGACGATGCGGTGCTCGGCGTCTGCAATGATCACCGAGTTGCTGGTGCGTTCGGCCACCACCGCCAGGCGACTCATTTCGCCGCTGAGCTCCCGCGCGCGGGCTTCCGCGCGCGCCCGTCCTGACACCAGCAGCCAGAGCACGAACGACAGCAAGGCGCTGAACGCGACGCCCCCGACAGCTACCCGCCAAGCCTGCTGGGTGTCGACGGTGGCATCGAAAGCCTTGCTGCTGCGTGCCAGCAGCCGGAACTCCAGGCCGGCGACCAGAAAATGCCGGTTGGTGGTGAAGAGGGGTTCATCCGCGGGTTGGCGCTCAGCGGACGTTGGCGTTTCCTGCTGGAAGCGTTCGGATTGAAATACCCATTGGGCCGGATCGTGTGGCGATCGCACCTCGATATCGAAATGCATCTGGCCCAGTGCGTTCAGCAGCAGGGGTTGAAAGAGCTCCTCCGCCACCAGGGGGCTGTAGACGAAGCCGAGATGGCTGGCCTGGCGTTGCACTTGAGTGCCCAGTTCCGCGCCGGATCGGTAGGTCGGCAGGAGCAGCAGGAAACCGGGGCCCTGGCGGCCATCCTGCAACAGGGTGATGACGCCGCTGAGGGTGGGCAGGCCGGAGCGCATGGCCTCGTCGGCCGCCGTACGACGCACGCGCTCCGATCCGATGTCCAGGCCGATGGCGGAACGGTTTTGTTCGATCGGTTCGATCAGCTTGATGATGTAGCGTTCGGTGACGGGCCCCAGGGTCTTGATGCGGAAATCCGCACCTTGGTCGCGGCGCTCTGAGGCCAGAAAGGCATCGAGCTGCGCGGGCGCCACATGGGCGATGTAGCCAAAACCGCGAACCCCGGGGAAATCCTGCTGGAAACCCCGTGCCTCCCAGTAGTCGTGGAACCGTTTCTTGCTGAAGCTCTGCTCCAGGCGATGGAGGGCTGCCAGCCCTTTGAGTGCTTGCACCGGCTTCTCGAATCTGCCGATCACGGCCTGTTCCAGCAGATTCGCCTGCGCTTCAAAGCTTTCCCTGGCGTTCTTCAGGGTCGCCTCGGAAAGGCGATGGGCTACAAACAGACTGATCCCGCAACTCGCCAGAAAGAACGCAGCGATGGCAATCAGGATGAGGGTTCGGAGCCGCTGGATCGGCCCCATCACGGATCCGGTCAGCTGTTGGGTCGTTTTGAGGCTATGTGCTTTGCGCATCGTTGTTGCAACTCGTCGTCAGGCCTGCCAAGGTGTGCGTTTCGACAAGCTCAACGCGAACGGACATATTTCGTAAAAGCCGAAGCGCAGGATGCCAGACTTTTTGCTACTTGTCCTGATGAATTGAGGGGCGGGATACCGCCAATCAGGGAGGCTGGCACTCGGCAATGTCCGCATCGCCGTGGCTCAACGCGAGCCGGTGCCTTGCTGGCGCTCCCGGGCACGGGCCAGGGCTGCCTCGATCACGGCCCGCTTCTTTTCCAGCATGACCGGGTCGGTGTGCAGGGAGTGGGCCGGCAGGTCGGCCAGCTTCGCTCGGGCCTTGGCCTGCAGGCGCGCGTCGTTCTCGTCCTGGTCCCGCGACTGTCGCAGGCGATGGAAGGCATAGCGCTGGCGGGCGGCATCGGCCTGCGGCCGCGACCAGGCCGCCCAGCCGGTGCGCTCACCGCTGATGGCTTCCATGCGGATGCAGTCCACCGGGCAGACCGGCAGGCACAGATCGCAGCCGGTGCAGTGCGCTTCGATCACGGTGTGCATGCGCTTGTTGCTGCCCAGGATCGCGTCGGTCGGGCAGACCTTGAGGCAGAGCGTGCAGCCGATGCACCAGTCTTCGTCGATCACAGCCACCGTCATGGGGCCTTCGGGACCGAAGGCGGGATCGAGTGGCAGCGGCGGCAGGCCGGTCAGACGGGCCAGCCGCGCCACGCCTTCGGCGCCGCCGGGGGGGCATTGGTTGATGCCGGCTTCACCGGACGCGATGGCCTGCGCATAGGCGGCGCAGTCCGGGTAGCCACAGCGGGTGCACTGCGTTTGGGGCAGGGCGTCGAGGATCTGGGCGGCTGTTGCGGGCATGACCGGATTATCCGGCCCCTGGCCTGCAGATCAGGCGGCTGACCTGGCTGTCTTTTTCCGGTCGCCCTTGGCGGGAGTGTTGTGGTCCAGGATGAAGGTCTTGACCGCCGGGTAGACGATGTCGCGCCAGCGGCGGCCCGAAAAGATGCCGTAGTGACCGGCCCCCTTGGCTTCCAGGTGATGCTGACGGGCCTTGGGCACGCCGCTGCAGATCTCGTGCACCGCCTCGGTCTGGCCCGAGCCCGAGATGTCGTCGAGCTCACCTTCGACCGACATCAGCGCCGTGGTCTTGATGTCCTGCGGCTTGACGCGCTCAATGGCGCCGTCCACGCCTTTCACGTCCCAGGTACCCTGCACCAGGCTGAAATCCTGGAACACCGTCCGTATGGTTTCGAGGTAATAGTCGGCGTCCATGTCGAGCACGGCGTTGTACTCGTCGTAGAACTGGCGGTGCGCCTCGGCGCTGGTGTCGTCGCCCTTGATCAGGTGCTGGAAGTAGTCGTAGTGGCTCTTGGCGTGGTGCTGCGGATTCATGGCGACAAAACCCGAATGCTGCAGGAAGCCAGGATAGACCCGACGGCCGGCGCCGGGGAAGTTGCTCGGCACGCGGAAGATCACGTTGTTCTCGAACCAGCTGTGACTTTTGTTCATGGCCAGGTTGTTCACGGCCGTCGGGGACTTGCGCGCATCGATCGGCCCGCCCATCATGGTCATGGTCAACGGGGTGGTCTCGCCACGGCTGGCCATCAGCGACACGGCGGCCAGCACCGGCACGGTGGGCTGGCACACGCTCATCACGTGGCAGTTGCCGTATTCAGCCTGGATATGGCGGATGAATTCCTGCACGTAGTTGACGTAGTCGTCCAGGTGGAACTCGCCCTCGGACAGCGGCACCAGGCGCGCGTTCTTCCAGTCGGTGATGTAGACCTTGTGGTCCTTGAGCATGGTGCGCACGGTGTCGCGCAGCAGCGTGGCGTAGTGGCCGGAGAGCGGCGCCACGATCAGCACCACCGGCTGGTTCTTGAGCTTGGTCAGCGTGGCCGCGTCGTCGGTGAAGCGCTTGAAGCGGCGCAGTTCGCAGAAGGGCTTGTCGACCTCGACGCGTTCGTGGATGGCGACGTTGACGCCGTCCACGCCCACCGTGCGGATACCGAACTCGGGCTTCTCGTAGTCCTTGCCCAGGCGGTGCATCAACGCGTAGCCGGCTGCCATGCGCTGGGCCTGGGGCAGATGGGCCATGGGCGACAAGGGGTTGTTGAAGGCCTTGGCGGCGGACTGCGCAAAGTCCGCAAAGGGCTCCATCAGGGAGCGCTGGGATTCGTAGAGCTGGTAGAGCATGAGAACTCGCTTTCGGCAGATTGCTGCGTTGCAATATAGCAGTTGCATGGCCGCGTGATCTGGGTTTCGTCCCTAATTTGACCGGCAAACTGCTGCAAACGCGACAATTGCCCGATGCAAGCGCAAATTCTTCTTCCCAGCCCGCGCCTGCCGGTGCTTTTCATCGGCCACGGCAGCCCGCTCAACGTCATCGAGCCCAACGATTTCCGCCCGCAGTGGGAGGCGTTGGGTCGCGAATTCGGATCCGGCTGGCCCCGGCCGCAGCTCATCCTCTGCATCTCGGCGCATTGGCTGACGCAGGGCTGGTGGCTGACCGGGATGGCGCAGCCGCGCACCATCCACGACTTCGGGGGCTTTCCGCGCGAGCTGTTCGAACAGCAGTACCCGGCGCCCGGGGCACCGCACCTGGCGCAGGCGTTGGCCGCGGAGCTGCGCCAGCCCGGCACGGACCGGCCGCTGGGGGTGGACGAGCAGGCCTGGGGCTACGACCATGGCTGCTGGGGTGTGCTCAAGCCCATGTTCCCGCAGGCTGATATTCCTGTGATCCAGCTCAGCATGGACTACGACCGCCCGCCAGCCGATCACTATGCCCTGGGGCGGCAGTTGCGCAGTCTGCGCGAACGGGGTGTGCTCATCGTGGCCAGCGGCAACGTCGTGCATAACCTGCGAACCATGCGGCGTGATGCCCCCAGGGACCAGGCTTACGACTGGGCCGTCGCGTTCGACCGCCATGTCGGCGAGCAGATCGCGCAGGGCCAGCTGGATGAATTGCAGCGCTTTCAGGACTTCGGCGAACCGGCCCGACTGGCCCATCCTACGCACGAGCACTACCTGCCGCTGCTGTATGCGGCCGGTGCGGTGCATGCCGGCGAGAGCGTGCGTTTTTTCAATGAAGGCTTTCAGGGGGCCTCGATCTCGATGCGATCGGTGGTCTGGTCCTAGACGAGCCGGCTCCGGGAAATCGCCTGCCGGGCCCTGGTTTGCAGGCCTCGGTAAGGAAGCGACAATGCTCCTGTCAAACAACCAAACAACAGAGGAATAAATGACGCGAACCCTGAAAGCGCTGCTCGTTTGCATGCTGGGGCTGCTTGCATGGCAGGTCCACGCCCGTGAAGTGGAGGGCGTGAGGTACGAGGAAAGCCTCGAAGTCGCCGGGTCCAAGCTGCAGCTCAATGGCGCCGGGACGCGCTACAAGGCCGTCTTCAAGGTTTACACGGCCGGTTTGTATATCGGCAAGAAGTCGGGCACCCTGACCGAGGTGCTGGTGGCCCCGGGCCCCAAGCGCCTGACGCTGACCTTTGTGCGCGATATCGCCTCGGAGGAACTGGGCCGGCTCTTCATCAGGGGCATCAAGACCAATACGCCGAATGAAGAGTACACGCGCATCGTGGGCAGCGTGATGCGCATGAGCCAGGTCTTCTACGATGCCCGCAAGATGAAAGTCGGTGAGGTCATCAATATGGACTGGGTGCCTGGCAAGGGCACCATGATCACCATCCGCGGCGTTCCGATCGGCGAGCCGTTTCCCGAGCCCGAGTTCTATGGCGCCTTGCTGCGCATCTGGCTGGGTCAGGACCCGGCCGACTGGCAGCTCAAGGACGCGCTGCTGGGCCAGACAGCCAGCCGCTAGAGCAGGGCGCGCAGGATCAGGCTGCTGCCCGCGAGGAGCAGCACGCCGTGCAGCACCAGCAGGAAGCGCCGCTTGTCCAGGCGCAGGCTGATGCGGTGGCCGATATAGAGGCCCAGGGCCACGGCCGGCAGCAGGCACAGGACCAGCCACAGCAGTTGGGGGTCCAGCAGGCGACCGGCCAGCAGGAACAGCGCCACCCGCACTCCCGAACTGAACATCAGCACCGCCGTCTGTGTGGCACGGATCTGCTGCACGTCTTCCAGGCGTCGCGCCAGGTAGATCGCATAGACCCAGCCGCCAGCGCCGAACAGGGCGCTGAACATGCCGCCGACGCCGCCGAACCACCAGGCCCAGCGCGGCGAAAGCGGCAAGGCCCAGTGGTAGGCCTCCCTTGGCCGCAGGCCATTCAGCGCATACAGCACCACGAAGCCTCCCAGCAGCGGCATGAGCCACTGCACGGGCAGTGTGAACAGCAGCCAGGCCCCCACCGCACTGCCTGCAAACAGGGGCGGTACCAGGCGCCACAATTCGCGCCGCACCACATGCTCGCTCAGGCGCCAGCCGTTGGAAAGGGATGCCACCAGGTCGGTCACCGCGAGCGTCGGAATCACGGTGCTAACCGGCAGCAGGTGGGCCAGCAGCGGTGCACCGACCAGGGTGGAGCCAAAGCCCACCAATCCCAGTACCACGTAGGACAGGGCGACCACCGGCTCGGCGAATGCAAGGGTGAGAAGGTCAGGCATGGTGAGGGGTCTGGTGGCTTGGGCGGACAGCGGTGACAGCAGTTCGAAGCCATGGTAGCCAGCGGCAGGCGGTCCATGGCGCGCCGATACCAACACTTACATCAGGCGTGCCGGGCTCGTGACCCCGCCAACCCCCGGTGGCTCACGGGTTCCGGGCGGCCGCGGCGCGAAGCTTGTCCTTCTTGCTCGGGCGCTTGCCCTTGACGCCGCCCGTGCTGGCGGCCTCTGAAACAGTTTGCACCGGCTCGAAGCCGGCAACGATTTCCCGCGGGAGCTGGAGGCCTTGACGTTTTTCGATCAGGCGGAAATGGGCCTCTGTGGCCGCGCTGACGAAGTTCACGGCCAGTCCGCTCTCACCGGCACGACCGGTGCGGCCGATGCGGTGGGTGTAGTCGCTGGTGGAGCGCGGCAGGTCGTAGTTCACGACCACGGGCAACTGGGCAATGTCCAGGCCGCGCGCCGCCACGTCGGTGGCGACCACCACGGTGAGCCGCGAAGCCTTGAAGTCCGCCAGCACCTGGGTGCGTTTGCCCTGGCTCAGTTCGCCATGGAAGGGCTCAGCATCGATGTCCGCCTTGCGCAGTTTGTCGGCCACGATCTCGGCCGCATGCTTGGTGGCCACGAACACCAGCACCCGGCTCCAGTGCTGCTGGCCGATCAGATGCCGCAGCAACTGGGTGCGCTGCGCCGCATCGACGGCGATGGCGCGCTGCACGATGTCGGGCTGGGTCTGTGGCGCTGGCAGCACGTCGATGCGCACCGGGTCCTGCAGCAGCGTTTGCGCCAGGGCCTGCACGGCAGGCGGAAAGGTGGCCGAGAAGAACAGGTTCTGGCGCTTGGCGGGCAGCAGGGCGCGCAGGCGCTGCAGTTCCTCGGCAAAGCCGAGGTCCAGCAGGCGGTCGGCTTCGTCCAGGACCAGCGTCTGGACGCCGGCCAGGCTCAGTGCGTTGTGGTCCAGCAGGTCCAGCAGGCGGCCGGGGGTGGCCACGACGATGTCGGTGCCACCGCGCAGGCCCATCATCTGCGGGTTGATCGATACGCCGCCAAACACCACGGTGACCTTCAGCGACCCGTCCAGATGTTGCGCCAGGCTGCGGAATTCGTCGCCGACCTGGGCGGCCAGCTCGCGGGTGGGCACCAGCACCAGCGCGCGCGCGCGGCGGGGCCTCTCGCCCGGAGCCTGCGTGAGTTGTTGCAGCAGCGGCAGCGCAAAAGCCAGCGTCTTGCCCGACCCCGTCTGTGCCGATCCCAGCACGTCGCGGTCCTGCAGCACGGCTGGAATGGCCGCAGCCTGGATGGGGGTGGGGAGGGTGTAGGCCCGGGCGCTGAGGGCGCGCAACAGGGCGGGCGACAAGCCCAGGGAGGAAAATGGCATGAAGGGCTTCGGTGGGGGCGCCCAGTTTACGCGCTCCGCTGACCGTGCAGTCGGATGGCGACGATAATCAAGCCCCTCGCGAAATTTACCAAGGCCCATCGTGCGCAAAACCTATCCCCTTCAACCCGAGGGCAAACACCCGGACCGCGTGCTCGAAGCCGTCAAGCACGACATTCGCAAGTACGTCAAACGTCAGCGGCGCGTGGCCCTGCCGCAAGGGGTCGACTTCTGGGACTTTGATTGCAGGGTCGGCCTCAGTGCAGACACGGCCGCTCCTGTCCACTTCGGCAATCTCATCGAGCAGATCGACGTGGCGGCCCAGGCGGGCGCGACGGCGGTGTACGTGGAGTTGCTGGTGAAAAACGGGCAACGCCAGGCCCGCCCGCAGGTGGCCGGGGAAGAGGGGCAGGACTGAGCGATGGCCGCCAGCCTGGGCCTGCAGCAAAGGCCGCTGCGCATCGGCTTGGCCCTGGGCAGTGGCTCGGCGCGTGGCTGGGCGCACATCGGTGTCATCCGGGCGCTCGAGCGCGCTGGCATCGTTCCCGACATCGTGTGTGGCACCTCCATCGGGGCCCTGGTGGGTGCGGTGTATGCGGCCGGTGAGCTGGACCGCCTGGAGCCCTGGGTCAAGACCCTGACCTGGAAGTCCGTGCTCGGCCTGATGGACTTCAGGATGGGCGGCGGCCTGATCGAGGGCGGCCGGCTGACCGAATTTTTTCGCAGTCGCTACGAAGACCGCGGCATCGGCGGCTTGCGCAAGGCCTACGCCTGTGTGGCCACCGAGCTCTATACCGGGCGTGAGATCTGGTTGCGCGAGGGGCCGGTGATCGACGCGGTGCGTGCCTCTATCGCCCTGCCGGGACTTTTCACGCCGGCCCAGCACGATGGTCGCCTGCTGGTCGACGGCGGTCTGGTCAACCCGGTACCGGTCTCGCTGTGCCGTGCCATGGGGGCGGACGTCGTCATCGCCGTGGACCTGAACTGGGACATGATGCTGCGCCACAACCGCGTGGCCAGCCATGCGCGCGATGCCGAGGCCGACGCAGCGCCCCAGGGCGGGATGCTGCAGGCCATGCTGACGCGCTTGCGGCCAGCCGCGGTGGCCAATGGCCGGGAGGGGCTGCCCATGCCCTCCATGCTGGATGTGTTGACCAGCAGCCTGAACATCATGCAGATGCGCATCACGCAGAGCCGCATGGCCGGCGAGCCAGCGGACGTTCTCATCCGCCCCCGTCTCGAAGACGTGGCGGCCATGGACTATCACCTGGCCGTCCCCACCATTGCCGAGGGCGAGCGTGCGGCCGAGTTCGTGCTGCCGCATCTGCGGGATCTGCTGGGTTGACGATGTCGCTGCAGTACCTGGACTTCGATTACAGCGAAGACGCGCATGGCCACGGCAGTTTCGAGGCCATGGCCTCGGTGCCTGAGTCACGTCTGCCGGCTCTGCACGCCGAGATCGCCCAGGTTCTGGACTGGGCGTTTGCCGCTTTCCCGGGCCAGCGCGCGCCGATGGAGGAGGGCGGGGAGTGGGACTATCTGCTGCACGGGCAGCAGGAGTGGACGGCGCCGGAGTCGCTGATCTACGACGAGGTGGCGCGGCGCTTCAGCCGCCAGCTGGGTACAACGGGTGCACCGCGGCACATGCTGACGATCTCGATCAGCGGCAGCGCCCAGTTTTGTGAGGCGTTCAGGCGCGGTTTTGCGGTCGGTTAGCAGAACCTCGACCGGTCATCGCCCCTCATGAAAAAGCCGCCCGAGGGCGGCTTTTTCATGGCGGAAAGAGTCCGCTTACATCACCTTGGCAATCGCCTGGCAGACGTAGTCGATGTTCTTGCTGTTGAGCGCGGCCACGCACATGCGGCCGGTGTCGGTGCCGTAGATGCCGAACTCGCTGCGCAGGCGCACCATCTGGTCCTTGGAGAGGCCGGAGTAGCTGAACATGCCGATCTGGGTGGTGATGAAGCTCATGTCCTGCTTCACGCCGGCGGCCTTCAGGCCGTCCACCAGCTTCTGGCGCATGGCCTTGATGCGCATGCGCATCTCGCCCAACTCCTTCTCCCACAGGGCGCGCAGCTCGGGGTTATTCAGCACGGCGGCCACCACGGCGCCGCCATGGGTCGGCGGGTTGCTGTAGTTGGTGCGGATCACGATCTTGAGCTGGCTCAGCACGCGGTCGGCTTCTTCCTTGCTGGCGCACAGCACACTCAGGGCGCCCACCCGCTCGCCATAGAGGCTGAAGCTCTTGGAGAAGCTGGTGGAGACGAAGAAGTCCAGGCCGGCGGCGACAAACTTGGCAATCACGGCGCCGTCTTCGGTGATGCCATGGCCAAAGCCCTGGTAGGCCATGTCGAGGAAGGCCACCAGGTTCTTGGACTTGATGGCGGCGATGACCTGGTCCCACTGGGCGGCGGTGATGTCATAGCCGGTGGGGTTGTGGCAGCAGGCGTGCAGCAGGATGATGGTGCCGGCCGGGGCGGCCTGGATGTCGGCCAGCATGCCGGCGAAGTCCACACCACGCTTGGCGGCGTCGTAATAACGGTAGCTCTCGACCGTGAAACCGGCGCTGGTGAACAGGGCGCGGTGGTTTTCCCAGCTCGGGTCGGAGATCAGCACCTTGGCCGTGGGGTTGAGCTTCTTGAGGAAGTCGGCGCCGATCTTCAGGCCACCGGTGCCGCCGATGCCCTGCACGGTGGCGACACGGCCGCTCTTGACGGGTTCGCTGTCGGCGCCGAAGACCAGCGTCTTCACGGCGGCGTCGTAGGCCGCAATGCCGTCGATCGGCAGGTAACCGCGGGCGGTGGGCTTGTCCATCATGGCTTTCTCGGCCGCCTGCACGCACTGCAGCAGGGGCAGCTTGCCGTTGTCGTCGAAATACACGCCCACGCCCAGGTTGACCTTGGCGGGATTGGTGTCGGCATTGAACTGCTCGTTCAGACCCAGGATGGGGTCGCGCGGTGCCATTTCGACGGCGGAGAACATGGACATGTCGGTTCCTTGGAAAAGTTGTGAAGTGGTGAATTCATCCCGTCCGGGTAGCAGGCTGCACACTGGAGCCGGAATGACGTATTCTTTCGGGTTGGCCCGAATTTTACCGGGCTCCGCAAATGGTCCTTCATCAGGTTGACATGCAAGACGTATCAGCAATCCCCGCGCCCGAGGCCAGCGTCGCCGAAAGTCCCGCCGAAGGCCGTTTTGTCAGCTACCCCGGTTCGCCTTTCGAGCTCTACCAGCCTTATCCGCCGGCCGGCGATCAGCCCGAGGCGATCAACCAGCTGGTCGAGGGGGTGGAGAACGGCGAGGTCTACCAGACCCTGTTGGGCGTGACGGGTTCGGGCAAGACCTACACCATGGCCAATGTGATTGCCCGCATGGGGCGCCCGGCCATCGTTTTTGCACCCAACAAGACCCTGGCGGCCCAGCTCTACAGCGAGTTCCGCGAGTTTTTCCCGAAGAACGCGGTGGAGTACTTCGTCAGCTACTACGACTACTACCAGCCCGAGGCCTATGTGCCGCAGCGCGACCTCTTCATCGAGAAGGACAGCGCGATCAACGAGCACATCGAGCAGATGCGCCTGTCATGCACCAAGAGCCTGCTGGAGCGGCGCGATGTGGTGATCGTGGCCACCGTCTCTGCCATCTACGGTATCGGCCAGCCCGAGGCTTACCACCAGATGGTGATGACGCTGCGCGCGGGCGACAAGCTGGGCCAGCGTGACGTGATCGCCCAGCTGGTGCGCATGCAGTACCAGCGCAACGACATGGAGTTCTCGCGCGGCAAGTTCCGTGTCCGCGGCGACACCATCGACGTGTTCCCCGCTGAACATTCCGAGATGGCTCTGCGCATCGAACTCTTTGACGATGAGATCGAGAGCCTGCAGCTGTTCGATCCGTTGACCGGGCGCATCCGCCAGAAGATCCCGCGTTTCACGGTCTATCCGAGCAGCCACTACGTGACGCCGCGCGAGCAGGTTCTGGCTGCCGTGGAGACCATCAAGGTCGAACTGGCCGATCGGATCAAGGAGTTCGTGTCCATGGGCAAGCTGGTGGAAGCCCAGCGCCTGGAGCAGCGTACGCGCTTCGACCTGGAAATGCTGGCCGAGGTGGGGCACTGCAAGGGCATCGAGAACTACACCCGGCACCTGAGTGGCGCTGCACCGGGCGAGCCGCCCTCCACACTGACGGACTATCTGCCCAAGGACGCGCTGATGTTCCTGGATGAAAGCCACGTGCTGATCGGCCAGTTTGGCGGCATGTACAACGGCGACCGGGCCCGCAAGACCACGCTGGTGGAGTATGGTTTTCGCCTGCCCAGCGCGCTGGACAACCGGCCGCTCAAGTTCGAGGAATTCGAGACCAAGATGCGCCAGGCGATCTTTGTCTCAGCTACGCCGGGCAACTGGGAGAAGGAGCACACCGGCCAGGTGGTGGAGCAGCTGGTGCGTCCCACCGGCCTGGTAGACCCGGCGCTGGAGGTGCGCCCCGCGACGCACCAGGTGGACGACGTGCTGCAGGAGATCCGCATCCGGGTTGAAAAGCACGAGCGGGTGCTCATCACCACCCTGACGAAGCGCATGGCCGAGCAGCTGACCGACTATCTGACGGACAACGGCGTCAAAGTGCGCTACCTGCACAGTGATGTGGACACGGTGGAGCGCGTGGAGATCCTGCGTGACTTGCGCCTTGGCGCTTTCGATGTGCTGGTCGGCATCAACCTGTTGCGCGAAGGGCTGGATATTCCCGAGGTGTCTCTGGTGGCCATTCTGGACGCGGACAAGGAGGGCTTTCTGCGCTCGGAGCGCTCGCTGATCCAGACCATCGGCCGGGCCGCGCGCAACCTGAACGGTCGGGCCATCCTGTATGGCGATCGGGTGACCGATTCCATGGCCCGCGCCATCGGCGAGACCGAGCGTCGGCGTGCCAAGCAGGTCGAGCACAACATCGAACACGGCATCACGCCACGCGCCATCGTCAAGCAGGTGAGGGACCTGATCGACGGCGTCTACAGCGAGAAGGCCGGTCGCGAGGCCGAGCGCCTGGAACAGGAATCGATGGCCCGCGCCCAGGTCGAGGACATGAGCGAGAAGGACATTGCGCGCGAAATCAAGCGACTGGAAAAGTTGATGCTGGAACATGCCCGCAACCTGGAGTTCGAGCAGGCCGCCCGCGTGCGCGACCAGCTGGGCCTGCTCAAGGCCCGGGCCTTCGGAGCTGCCGTGCCGGACCATCCGGCTGGCCTGCCGGTTTCGCCTTGAACGGGGCAAGCCCCGTGATGGCCGCCACCTGAGCTGCCAGGCCCCTATCCCGAGCGCGGAACTTGGTTTTTTGTTATAGTTGACCCAATTACTCGGAAAAGGAGTTTGCCATGCGTCTCACGACCAAAGGCCGCTTTGCGGTCACCGCCATGATTGATCTGGCCCTGCGGCAGAGCAATGGCCCTGTGACCTTGGCTGCCATCAGCCAGCGCCAGCAGATTTCCCTGTCCTACCTGGAGCAGCTCTTCGGCAAGCTGCGTCGTCACGAGCTCGTCGAATCCACCCGCGGTCCCGGCGGCGGCTACACCCTGGCCCGCAAGGCGGCCGAGATCACCGTGGCGGACATCATCCTGTCGGTGGACGAGCCCATCGACGCCACCCAGTGCGGCGGCAAGGAAAACTGCCTGGGCGACGGCGGCCGCTGCATGACGCACGAACTCTGGGCTTCCCTGAACACCCGCATGGTCGAGTTCCTGGACTCGGTCACCCTGCAGAAGCTGGTCGACGAGCAGCTCGCCAAGGGCATCACCATCGAGGACAAGCCCATGGTCAAGCGGGCCATTTCCAGCGCCCCGGTGGTCAAGCCGGTGCGGGTGAACGCGCCCAACTCAGTCTTTGCCCTGGGTAACGCGTTTTCCAAGTCCTGATCCGGCCACGCCTGCGCCATTTCGCTTTATCGACTGTTCGTTTTTAGACAACTATGGATATGACGCCCCACTTTCCGATCTACATGGATTACGGTGCCACCACGCCTTGCGACCCCCGCGTGGTCGACGCCATGATTCCCTGGTTGCGCGAGCACTTCGGCAACCCGGCTTCACGTAGTCACGCCTGGGGCTGGGAGGCCGAGGCCGCCGTGGAAAAGGCGCGTGGCCAGGTGGCCGATCTGATTGGCGCCGACCCGCGCGAAATCGTCTGGACTTCCGGCGCCACCGAATCCATCAACCTGGCTCTCAAGGGCGCAGCCCACTTCTACCAGGGCAAGGGCAAGCACCTCATTACCCTCAAGACCGAGCACAAGGCCGTGCTGGACACCCTGCGTGAGCTGGAGCGGCAAGGCTTTGAGGCAACCTACCTGGACGTGCAGGAAGACGGCCTGGTCAACATGGACGCGCTGAAGGCGGCCATTCGCCCCGACACGATCATCATCAGCATCCTTTTCGTGAACAACGAAATCGGCGTGATCCAGGACATCCCCGCCATTGGCGCGCTGTGCCGTGAAAAGGGCATACTGCTGCATGTGGATGCCGCCCAGGCGACGGGCCGGGTCGAGATCGACATGAACAGCCTGCCCATCGACCTGATGAGCATGACGGCCCACAAGACCTACGGCCCCAAAGGCATCGGGGCGCTCTACGTGCGTCGCAAGCCGCGTGTGCGCCTTGAAGCGCAGATCCACGGCGGTGGCCACGAGCGTGGCATGCGCTCGGGCACCTTGCCGACCCACCAGTGCGTCGGCATGGGCGAGGCCTTCCGCATTGCCAAGGCCGAGATGGCCCAGGACCTGGCCAAGGCCCGCAAGCTGCAGCAGCGCCTGCTCGACGGCCTGAAGGACATCGAACAGGTCTATGTGAACGGCAGCCTGGAAAAGCGCGTGCCGCAAAACCTGAACATGAGCTTCAACTTCGTCGAGGGCGAGTCGCTGATCATGGGCATCAAGGGCCTGGCGGTGTCTTCCGGTTCGGCCTGTACCTCGGCCAGCCTGGAGCCCAGTTATGTGCTGCGCGCCCTCGGTCGCAGCGACGAACTGGCCCACAGCAGCCTGCGCATGACCATCGGCCGTTTCACGACCGAAGAAGAAATCGATTACGCCATCACCACCATCAAGCACAACGTGGCCAAGCTGCGCGAGCTCAGCCCCCTGTGGGAGATGTTCCAGGACGGCGTGGACCTGAGCACCATCCAGTGGGCCGCCCATTGATATTGACTGATTAAAGAGGCAAGACCATGGCATATTCTGAAAAAGTCGTTGATCACTACGAAAACCCGCGCAACGTCGGCTCCTTCGACAAGGGCGATGACACGGTAGGCACCGGCATGGTGGGCGCGCCCGCCTGCGGTGACGTGATGAAGCTGCAGATCAAGGTGAACCCGAGCACCGGTGTCATCGAGGATGCGCGCTTCAAGACCTACGGCTGCGGTTCGGCCATTGCTTCCAGTTCGCTGGTGACCGAATGGGTCAAGGGCAAGACCCTGGACCAGGCCGCTGCGCTGAAGAACAGCGAGATCGCCGAGGAGCTGGCCCTGCCGCCGGTCAAGATCCATTGCTCCATCCTGGCCGAAGATGCGATCAAGGCCGCGGTGGATGATTACCGCAAGAAACACGCGCATTAAGTGCCCCCCGATGCGCCTGCGGCGCTTCCCCCTTCAAGGGGGCGCACCCGGTGGCCCGGCCAAGCCGGTTCCACGGGTGCCCTGGTACTGAGTGTGAGCACACGGAGCTTGAAAGACTGAAATGGCAGTTTCCCTGACTGAAGCCGCGGCCCGGCATGTGACACGCTATCTGAGCAAGCGGGGCAAGGGCGTAGGCGTGCGCCTGGGTGTCAAGACCACGGGTTGCTCGGGCCTGGCTTACAAACTCGAGTACGTGGACGAGATCGCCTCGGAAGACATCGTCTTCGAAGACCATGGCGTCAAGGTGCTGATCGATCCCAAGAGCCTCTCCTACATTGACGGCACCCAGCTGGACTATGTCCGCGAGGGCCTGAATGAGGGTTTCCGTTTCAACAATCCGAACGAGCGTGACCGTTGCGGATGCGGCGAATCGTTCCGGGTGTGAATCTCCAGTCCGACGACTTCGAACTCTTTGGCCTGCCGCAGCAGTTCAAGCAGGACCGCGCTGCCATCGATGCGCGCTGGAAGGAGCTGCAGCGCGAGGCCCATCCCGACAAGTTCGCCGCCCAGGGGGCTGCAGCCCAGCGCGTGGCCATGCAGTGGTCGGTGCGCATCAACGAGGCCTACCAGCGCCTGAAAGATCCGCTCCGACGTGCTGCCTACCTGTGCGAACTGCACGGCGCTCCCGTCAATGCCGAGAACAACACGGCCATGCCGGCCGAGTTCCTGATGCAGCAGATGGAATGGCGTGAGACGCTGGACGATGCGCAGGACATCACGGCGCTCGATGCCCTGAATGAGGAAGTCAAGCGCAGCCGAGAAAACCTGCTGCAGCGCTGCGAGCAGCTGCTGGACCAGGCCAAGGATGACGCCGGCGCCGTGACGCAGGTGAGGGCGCTGATGTTCATCGAGCGATTTGCCCGTGATATCGAAGCCCGTTACGACAGGATGGAGAGCCGGCTCGGGTGACAATTCGCCCTGAACCAGAAAAGAACAACGATGGCACTGCTGCAGATTTCCGAACCCGGCCAGGCCCCCGATCCGCACCAGCGGCGCATCGCGGTGGGCATCGACCTGGGCACCACCCATTCCCTGGTCGCTGCCGTGCGCAGCGGCGTGTCCGAGTGCCTGCCCGACGAGCAGGGCCGCGTGATCCTGCCGTCCGTGGTGCGCTACCTTCCCCAGGGCGGCCGGCAGATCGGCCATGAGGCCCTGGCGCACCAGATCAACGATCCGGGCAACACCATCGCTTCCGTCAAGCGCCTCATGGGGCGAGGTCTGGCCGATGTGCACCAGGCCGCCAAGCTGCCTTATGCCCTGGTCGATGCGCCGGGCATGGTCCGCGTGCGAACGATCGATGGCGAGAAGACGCCGGTGGAGGTGAGCGCCGAGATCCTGGCGACGCTGCGCTACCGCGCCGAAGACAGCTTCAACGACGATCTCTATGGCGCGGTCATCACGGTGCCCGCCTATTTCGACGATGCCCAGCGCCAGGCGACCAAGGACGCGGCCCAGCTGGCCGGCCTGAACGTGCTGCGCCTGATCAATGAACCGACCGCCGCTGCCATTGCCTACGGCCTGGACAACGCCAGTGAGGGCATCTACGCCGTCTACGACCTGGGCGGCGGCACCTTTGACATTTCCATCCTGCGCCTGTCCAAGGGTGTGTTCGAGGTCATCGCCACCGGCGGGGATTCGGCCCTGGGCGGTGACGACTATGACCGGGCTCTGGCCGAGTGGATGCTGACGGAAGCGGGACTCACCGCCGACAGCCCCGAAGACCAGGCACGCATCATGGCCGAGGCGCGGCAGGCCAAGGAAGCTCTGTCGGACGAGGAGATCGTGACGGCCGAGATCGAGCTCTCCAGCGGAGCGGTGGATCTGTCCCTGAACCGCGACCAGTTCGAGGCCTGCACGGCCGCACTGACTGCACGCACCATGACGGCCGTGCGCAAGGTGCTGCGTGACGCCAAGCTCAGCGTGGATGAAGTGCAGGGCGTGGTCATGGTGGGCGGCTCCACCCGCATGCCGGTGATCCGCCGCACGGTGGGCGAGTTCTTCGGCCGCGAGCCGCTGACCAATTTGAACCCGGACGAGGTGGTGGCGCTGGGCGCCGCCATCCAGGCCAACCAGCTGGCCGGCAACAATCCTTCCGGCGACCTGCTGCTGCTGGACGTGATCCCGCTCTCGCTGGGCATCGAGACCATGGGTGGTCTGGTGGAGCGCATCGTGCCGCGCAACCAGACCATCCCGACCGCCATGGCGCAGGACTTCACCACCTACCAGGACGGTCAGACCGCCCTCGCCCTGCACGTGGTTCAGGGCGAGCGTGACCTCGTGGCTGACTGCCGCAGCCTGGCGAGATTCGAATTGCGCGGTATCCCGCCCATGGCGGCTGGCGCAGCGCGCATCCGCGTGACCTTCACGATCGATGCCGACGGCCTGCTTCAGGTCGGCGCGCGCGAGCAGATCAGTGGCGTGGAAGCCAGCATCACGGTCAAGCCGTCCTATGGTCTGGGCGACGATCAGATTGCGCGGATGCTGCAGGACAGCTTCAGCACGGCGCAGGAAGACATGCGCGCCCGAGCGCTGGTGGAAGCCCGCGTCGAGGCCGATCGCATGCTGATGGCCACCCGCACGGCGCTGGCAGCCGACGCCGACCTGTTGTCGGACGAGGAGCGTCGTGCCATGGCCAGCCTGATGGACGCGCTGGAGGCCAACCGCACGCAGGATGACGCGGCCGCCATCGATGCCGCCACCGAAGCCCTGGCCAAGGGGACCGAAGCCTTCGCCGCGCTGCGCATGAACCGTGGCATCCAGCAGGCCCTGGCCGGCAAGAACATCGCCAACGTCTGAGACGAACTTTTCGAGAACCCGCATGCCTGTCATCAAGATCCTGCCCCATCCCGAGTACTGCCCGCAGGGCGCCGAGATCAAGGCGCCGGCCGGCACCTCGATCTGCGAGGCCATGCTCGACAACCACATCAATATCGAACACGCCTGCGACATGAGCTGCGCCTGCACGACCTGCCACGTCATCGTGCGCCAGGGCTACAGCTCGCTCAATGAACCCGACGAGAACGAGGAAGACCTGCTGGACCGCGCCTGGGGCCTGGAGCCGCAGTCGCGCCTGAGCTGCCAGGCGATACTGGCGCAGCAGGACGTGGTGGTGGAGATCCCCAAGTACTCCATCAACCACGCCAAGGAGAATCACTGATCCAGCGAGAAACCGTGCCATGCGTCGTTACCGTGCTCACCGGGTGTTCAACCTGCTTGTGCGCGGCGCCTGGCCTGACACGGTTTTCGCTGGCCAGAATTTGACATCCGGCACGGATATCATCTGACCCATGCGCCAGATCTTTCTCGACACGGAAACCACGGGCCTGTCCGCCGAAGGCGGCGACCGCATCATCGAAATCGGCTGCGTGGAGTTGCTCAACCGCAAACTCACCGGCAACAACCTGCACTTCTATCTGAACCCCGGGCGCGACAGCCATGAGGAGGCGCTGCGGGTGCACGGTATCAGCAACGAATTCCTGCGCGACAAGCCCAGATTCGGCGAGGTGGCCGAGGAGATCCTGACCTATCTGAAGGATGCCGAGATCATCATCCACAACGCAGCCTTCGACGTCGGCTTCCTGAACAAGGAGCTGGAGCTGATCGGCAAGCCGCGCTTTGCGCAGTACGTTGCCAGCGTGACCGATACCCTGGTCATGGCCAAGGAGATGTACCCGGGCAAGCGTAACTCCCTGGACGCCCTGTGCGACCGGCTGGGCGTGGACAACTCCGGACGGACCCTGCACGGCGCGCTGCTCGACGCCGAGCTGCTGGCCGACGTCTACATCAACCTCACGCGGGGGCAGGACGCGCTCTTGATCGACGTGGCCGAGACCTTCGGCACGACCGGCAGCTTTGAGCGCGTGGATCTGAGCCGCTTCGAGTTGCCGGTGCTGGCAGCATCCGAGCAGGAACTGGTAGCGCACGCGGATGTGCTGGCCCAGCTCGACAAGGCCAGCGGCGGCAAGACGGTTTGGCGTCTCCAGCCCTGAGGATCGCGCAGCCACTTGTGGCATAATTCCGGTTTTCCTGAAGACGCAAGTGCGCTTCGCGTACGAATTCAGGGCGATTAGCTCAGCGGTAGAGCACTGCATTCACACTGCAGGGGTCACATGTTCGATCCATGTATCGCCCACCAATACCAAAAAAGGACCCGGTAGCAATGCCCGGTCCTTTTTTCATGCCGGAATGGAGCTGTGCCATGGAGCAGATGGATTGCGTGGTGATCGGGGCCGGCGTGGTCGGGCTGGCCGTGGCGCGTGCGCTGGCCCTGTCCGGCCGCGAGGTGCTGGTGCTGGAGGCGGCCGAGGCCATTGGCACCGGAACCAGCTCGCGCAACAGCGAGGTCATCCATGCCGGCATCTACTACCCGCAGGGTTCGCTCAAGGCACAGCTCTGTGTGCAGGGCAAGCAGATGTTGTACGACTACTGCGCCGAGCGCGGTATTGGGCATCGCCGCTGCGGCAAGCTCATTGTCGCCACCTCAGCGCAGCAAGTGTCCGAACTGCAGGGCATCATGGCCCGGGCCGCAGCGAACGGTGTCGATGACCTCGCGCTGCTCACGCGCGAACAGGCCCGGGCGCTGGAGCCGGCGCTGGAGTGCGTTGCTGCCATCCATTCCCCGAGCACCGGCATTGTCGACAGCCACGGCTTCATGCTGGCCTTGCAGGGCGACCTGGAAAACGCCGGGGGCATGGTGGCTTTCCATTCGCGTTTGGTGCGGGCGCGGGTCACGTCGCAGGGCATCGAACTCGAAGCAGCCGATGGCACCGCTTTGCGGGCCCGCACGGTGGTGAACGCGGCCGGCCTGCACGCGCCGTCGCTGGCGCGCCGTTTCGAGGGCCTCGACCCCAAGGACGTGCCCGGCGAGTACTACGCCAAGGGCAACTACTTCACGCTGGCCGGACGTTCGCCGTTCTCGCGGCTCATCTACCCCGTGCCGGAAGCTGCCGGACTGGGTGTGCACCTGACGCTGGACCTCGGTGGCCAGGCCAAGTTCGGCCCCGATGTGCAGTGGGTGGACTCTGCGGACGATCTGGTGGTGGACCCGGCGCGCGGTGACGCCTTCTATGCCGAGGTCCGCAAGTACTGGCCGGCGCTGCCCGACGGCGCGTTGCAGGCCGGCTACGCGGGCATCCGGCCGAAGATCAGCGGTCCGGGGGCTGCTACTGCCGACTTCAAGATCGAAGGCCCGGCCACGCATGGCGCGCCGGGCCTGCTCAACCTGTTCGGTATCGAGTCACCGGGGCTGACCAGCAGCCTGGCGATCGGGGCGGGAGTGCTTGGTTGGCTCTGATGGGGTTCAGTCGATGCTGACGCCGGCATCCTTGACGATCTTGCTCCATTTGACGGTTTCTTCCTCCATGAGTTTGCTCAGGCCTTCGGGGGTGGACAGGCTGACCTGCACGCCGGCATCGAACAGGGCCTTCTGCGTGTCGGGCTGGGCCATGAGCTTGGCGATCTCGGTGTTGAGCCGCTGCACGATTTCCTTGGGCATGCCGGCCGGCCCCAGCAGGGCCAACCAGTTGCTGGCGTCGTAACCCGGCACGCCGGCTTCCTGCAGGGTAGGCACGTCAGGCATTTGCGGTGCACGGGTGGCCGTGGTCACGGCCAGGGCCTTGAGCTTGCCGCTGGCCAGATGGGGCAGGGCGTTGGTGATGCCGGCAAAGCTGCTCTCGACCACACCGCCGATCAGGTCGGTCATGGCCAGGTTGCTGCCGCGGTAGGGGATGTGCTGGAGCTTGGCGTCGGTCATGGAGATGAACAGGCCGCCCATCAGGTGCTGCGTGCTGCCGTTGCCCGAGGACGCGTAGCGCAGGGTATCGGGCTTGGCCTTGGCCAGCGCGATGAATTCCTTCACATTGCTGGCGGGCACCTTGGCGGGGTTGATCACGAGCACATAAGCGGAATCCACCAGCTTGCTGATGGGCGTGAAGCTCTTGATGTGATCGTAGGGGATGGTCTTGTAGATCGAGGGGCTGATCGTATGGGTCGAGGAGATCATGACCAGGGTGTAGCCATCGGGCGCAGCCTTGGCGACCAGGTCGGCGCCGATGGTGGAGCCGGCCCCGGGTTTGTTCTCGATCACGAAGGAGCCGCCCATGGCCGCGCCGAGCTTCTGGCCCATGATGCGCGCCACCACGTCGGTGAAGCCGCCGGGGCCGAAGGGCACGATGATCTTCACGGGGCGGTTCGGATAGGCCTGCGCCGCAGCGCTGCCGGCGGCCAGAACGAGCAGCGAGCCCAGGAAAAGACGACGGATGGAGGAGCGTGCAGTCATGGTGATTACCCCTTGTAGACAGGTTCGGGCATGGCAAAGAAGCCGTGCAGGATGGCGTAGACCATTAGATAGTTTTTCTGCTGGAAACTGGCATGGGAGATTCCCTGCATGATGCTGAACTGCTTGTTGGTGCAGGGCAGCCGCTGGTAGAACTTCAGCAGGTCGTCCAGGCTGGCGATGCCATCGAACTCGCCGCGCATGATGAGCGTGGCGGCCTGGATGTTGCGCGGCTCGACCACCGGCAGGCGCGAGCACATGTCCACGTAGGTGCCGGTGGGCATGGTGCTGTCCAGCGTCAGGATGGCGTCGGCAAAGGCCTCCTTGGTGGCCTCGTCGGCGCAGCCCGGATGGTCGCGGTTGAAGATGCTGTGGACGAAGGCGCGGTCGATCGGGCGCTGGTTCTTCGCCAGAAACTCCGGCAGCTTCTTCTTGCGCTCGGCCAGGGTCGGGCTGCCTTCACCGGTCCAGACGAAGGCGTCCAGTGCCAGCCGGGCCACACGCTCGGGGTGGCGCTCGGCAAACAGCGCGGCCTTGAGCGCGCCGGAGGAGATGCCGTAGACCATCAGTTGGCCCACGCCCGCGGTCTTCAGGATGTACTCGCTGCCGGCGGCCAGGTCGTCGGCACCGTTGCTGATGTCGAAGTTGATGGGGCGGTGCTTGTCGGAACGGCCGTAGCCTTCGTTGTCCATGCACCAGGTGTCGAAGCCCCGCTCGGCAAACCAGTCCATGACCGAGGAGTGCGGCCGGCCGGGGACCGTGAGGTCGAAGGTCGGCTGCGAGGCCATGGAGGAACCATGGACAAAGAGGATGGTGCCGGCGTAAGGCACCCTGGATGAAGCCGGCTTCTGCCAGAGAAAGAGCTTGATGTCGCCCTTATGGGTCCAGTGCTCGATGCCACCGGTCCACTGCACGTTTGCCATGGTCTTGTTTCCTTGGGGTTGATCGATGCTCAGACGGGACGGCGCAGGAAGGTCTCGAGCGCGTAATGGAACTTGTAGCGCTGCACGCCCATCATCGGGTTGTGGGCGATGCCGGAGAGCACGACGAACTCCTTGTCCTTGGTGGGCAGGCGGGCGAAGAAGTCCAGCAGGTCCGGCTCGGCTGCGATGCCGTCGTATTCGCCGCGGATCACCAGGGTCGGGCAGGGGATGGCCTCGGGCGTGGCCACCGGCAGCTTGGCGCACATGTCTACATAGGTGCCGGTCGGCACTTCGCTGACCAGGGGCAACTCGGCCGCCGCGATGGCCTTGGGCACGATGTCCTCGCTGCTGCCGGGCTTGTCGCGGTTGAACATGCCCTCGTAAAAGGCCAGGTCCACCTTGCGGCGCGGGCTGGCCGAGTACTCGGGCAGCTTCTTGCGGCGCTGCTCCAGCGTGGGGGAGCCGGCACCGGTGTAGACCAGGGCCGAGAGGCCCAGCCGCTCGACCGTGTCGGGGTGCGCCGCCGTGTACAGGCAGGAGCGCAGCGCGCCGGAGGAAGAGCCGAACAGGTTGACCTTCTTCGCGCCCGTTTTCTGCATGATGAGGGGAATAGCGGCGGCCAGGTCGAGCGCACCGGTCTTGATGTCGCTGTTGCCGAGGCCCGACCAGCCCGAGCGGCCGTAGCCCTCGTGGTCCAGGGTCCAGACGTCGTAGCCGCGCTCGGCAAAGTAGTCCATCACCGAGTAGTCCTTGCCGCCGGGCACCTGCAGGTCGTAGGTGTTGCGGCCCGAGACGGTGGAACCATGCACCAGCATCAGCACGGGCAGCGGAGCCTCGCCGGCCACGGGCGCCTTGGCACGCTTGCGGTACACATAGAGTTGCACACCCTCACGGGTCACAAAATGTTCTTCGCTCCAGATCACGATGTCAGTCTTTCAGGTTTGGGCAGGGCCGCTCCGTGACGCGGGGCTGCGCACGCGTGCGGCATGGACAGGGCAATATACTTTCAGCGCACAGACTATGGAACGGGTTTTTGTGAATTCATTGTTTACGGGTGTCATGCAGCGGGTCCCTCGATGCGTGACCTGAACGCGCTGGCCACCTTCGTGGCGGTCGTGGATGCTGGCAGCTTCACCGTCGCTGCCGATCGCTGCGGCATTTCCAAGGCCCTGGCCAGCCGTCACATCCAGGAGCTCGAAGAGTCACTGGGGGTGAAGCTGCTCAACCGCAGTACCCGCAAGCTGGGACTGACCCTGGCGGGCGAACGCTTTTACGAGCGCTGTGCGCGCATCGTCGCCGATGCCGGCGATGCCGTGCGCGATGTCGAGGATCTCTCGCGCGGCTCGCATGGCCTGATCCGCATCAGCACGGCCATCACTTTCGGCCGGGTGCATCTGCTTCCCGCCGTGAGCGAATTCCTGGTGAACAATCCCTCCATCCAGATTGATGTCACCTTGTCCGAGCGCTTCGCCGACCTGATCTCGGGCAATGCCGATCTGGTGGTGCGTCTGGCGGAAGAGCCGCGCCTGAGCAATCTCGTGGCGCGGCGGCTGGCGCCGTGTCGCTGGATCGCGGTGGCCTCGCCGGCCTATCTGGCTGCAAATGCCACCCCCCGCACCCCGCGCGACTTGCTGAACTGCAACTGCCTGGTCTATGACAAACCCAAGGGCAACGAATGGCGTTTCCGCGGGGACGAGGGGGAGCTGACCGTCCGCGTGACGGGCAATCTGCGCGCCAACGTGGCCGAAGGCCTGGTCGACTCCGCCGTGGCGGGTGTGGGCATCGCTGTGCTGCCGTCTTTTGCGGCCAGTGAGCACATCGTGGCCGGGCGCCTGGTGCAGCTGTTTTCGGACTACACGCTGCCGGAGAGCACGCTGTATGCTGTGTTCCTGCCGGATCGGCGCCTGCCGGAGCGGCTGCGCAACTTTGTCCAGTTCCTCGCCGAGCGCTTTGCAGATGAACCCTATTGGGACCAGCCGCTGCTCACGCCGCCTCCCGGCATTGAGAGCCACAGTTCCAGGCCGGGGGCCTGAATCCGCACGGCGCCTCTCAGGACGTCTGGCGCAAGGCCTTGATCGCCAGCGCGGACTGCTGGACCAGTTCCGGCCCCCGGTAGATCAGGCCGGTGTAGATCTGCACCAGGTCGGCCCCTGCCTCGACCTTGCTCACCGCATCGGCGGCGCTCAGGATGCCGCCCACCCCGATGAGGGGGTAACCCTGGCCCAGCGCCGCACGCAACTGGCGGATCACGCGGTTGCTGGCCTCCAGCACCGGCGCGCCCGACAGGCCGCCGGCTTCTTGCGCATGCGGCAGGCCCTGCACGGCGTCGCGGCGGAGCGTGGTGTTGGTGGCGATCACGCCGTCCATCTGGTGGCGCAACAGGGTGGCGGCGATCACCTTGACCTGCTCCTCGTCCAGATCGGGCGCGATTTTCACGAACACCGGCACCCGCTTGCCATGTTGCTGCGTCAGCTGTTCGCGCCGGGCCGCGATGGCGCCCAGCAGGGCGTCCAGCGCCTCGTCGCTCTGCAGCGCGCGCAGATTCTTGGTGTTCGGGCTGGAGATGTTGATGGTGACGTAATCGGCGTGCGGGTAGACACCGGCCAGGCCGATCAGATAGTCATCCGTGGCGCGTTCGATCGGTGTGGCGGCGTTCTTGCCGATGTTCAGGCCCAGCAGCAGGGGCGTGCCGCTCTTGCGGCGGAAGGTGGCGCGTTGCACGTTGGCCAGGAAGGCATCCAGCCCGTCGTTGTTGAAGCCCATGCGGTTGATGATGGCGTTCGCCTGCGGCAGGCGGAACATGCGCGGTTTAGGGTTGCCCGGCTGCGCCAGCGGCGTCACGGTGCCGACCTCGACGAAGCCGAAGCCCATGGCGCCCAGGCCGTCGATGCAGCGCGCGTTCTTGTCCAGACCAGCGGCCATGCCCACCCGGTTGGGGAATTTCAGCCCGGCCAGGGTGATCGGGTCGGCCACCCGGCCCTGGCAGTAGCTCCAGGACAGCGGGGTGTTCTGGGTGCGCGCGAGCATGTCGATGGTGAAGTCGTGCGCGGCTTCGGGGTCCATGCTGAACAGCAGCGGGCGGGTGAGGGCGTAGGGGATCAGAGACATCGCATAATTCCGTGGTTGCCGTATTTTCCCAGATCAATCCACTACCTTATAGATCGAGTCATGCTGACCCAAGACGAACTCAAGACCCAGGTGGGCCAGGCGGCCCTGCACTACGTGGTTCCCGGCGACATCGTCGGGGTCGGCACCGGCTCCACAGTCAACAAGTTCATCGATGCGCTGGCATCGATGAAGGGTCAGATCAAGGGGGCGGTATCGAGTTCGGTCGCCAGCACCGAGCGCCTGCTGGCCCTGGGCATTCCGGTGTTCGACGCCAACGCGGTGGGCGAGATTTCGGTCTATATCGACGGGGCCGACGAGATCGACGGTCGCGGCTACATGATCAAGGGTGGCGGTGCGGCGCTGACCCGCGAGAAGATCGTGGCAGCCCAGTCGCGCCGTTTCGTCTGCATCGCCGACGAGTCCAAGCTGGTGACCGTGCTGGGCAAGTTCCCGCTGCCGGTGGAGGTCATTCCCATGGCCACCCAGCGCCTGATCCGTCAGTTCGCCGCCCTGGGCGGCACGGCCCAGGTTCGCATGAAGGGTGCTGCGCCCCTGGTGACCGATAACGGTCAGCACATCCTGGATGTGACCGGTCTGCAGATCAAGGAGCCGCTGGCTTTCGAGTCCGAAGTCAACCAGTGGCCGGGCGTGGTGACGGTGGGCGTGTTCGCGCACCAGCGCGCCCAGGTCTGCCTGCTGGGCACGGCTGGCGGCGTGAAGACCTTGACGTACTGAATGCACAAGGGGCCTGCTGAGGCCCCTTGTTGGTCAGAAAACGATACCGGTCGGATTGTCCGGCGTGGGCCCAGGCGGGGGGGCGGCAGGCGTTACGGCAGGCGTTGGTGTGGCCGGGCTTGCCGGCGCCGGTGTCGATGCTGCGACTGGCGCCAAGGGGCTGGCCGACGCATTGCGGTAACCGGGTGGCAGACGTGAAGACTTCGGGTACCCAGCCGCGTCGAGGTAGTCGACCCACTCGCCCTCTGAGTAACCCTTCAGGCGCTGACCGCCTATGGTGGCGGTGGGCACCGTGGCTTCCATGCCCAGGCGCTTGAGCGCCTCGATGTCCTGCGCCGTGGTGATCGTGCGTTCGGTGAAGGGTACGCCCCGATTGGTCAGCAAGGTGCGAGCCGCACCGCAGGGCTCACAGTTGTCACCCGTGTAGAGCGTGACCGGGTAACGGTTCATGACCTCGCGCAGTTCGAAGGGCAGTTCGCCGGTGGCACCCGTCTGGGCCGAACGGCCACTCGGGCTCAAGGCCGTGGCTTTCTCGCTGCTGGTGGGCGGCTTGTCGGAAAACGTGACGCGGCCGTCCGGGCCAACAATACGGTAGATGCCCTGGGCCGGCGCCAGAAGCGGAGCCAGTGCCAAAACGGCAGCCGCAGCCAGCCAAGCTGCGCTACGGGGACGGTAAGTGGTCTTCATACGAGTCATTATTCCCTATCTGTCTGAGCGGTCTGTTTCTCGTCGTTCAGGGGGCCATGCCCTGATGCCGCAACAGGGCATCCAGGCTGGGCTCGCGCCCGCGGAAGGCCTTGAAGGATTCAATGGCCGGGCGGCTGCCACCGGCCTCCAGGATGGCCTCCCGGTATTTTCGCCCGGTTTGCACGTTCGGCAAGCCCCCTTTACCCGCTGTTTCCTCGAACGCGGCGTAAGCGTCGGCGCTCAGTACCTCGGCCCATTTGTAGCTGTAGTAGCCGGCCGCGTAGCCGCCGGCGAAGATATGGCTGAAAGTGTGGGCCGTGCGGCTCCAGGCAGGAGGCTGCAGCACGGCGACCTCGGCGCGCACCAGATCCAGCAGGGGCATGAAGTCATGAGCTGGATCGTGCTCGGTATGCAGGAGCATGTCGAACAGTGAGAACTCGATCTGGCGCAGGGTCTGCAGGCCGCTCTGGAAGTTCTTGGCGGCAATCATCTTCTCAAACAGAGCGCGCGGCAGCGGCTCGCCGGTATCGACATGGGCCGTCATGTGCTTCAGCACGTCCCATTCCCAGCAGAAATTCTCCATGAACTGGCTGGGGAGCTCCACGGCATCCCACTCCACGCCGCTGATGCCCGAGACATCGCGCTCGTTGACCTGCGTCAGCAGGTGGTGCAGACCATGGCCGAACTCATGGAACAGGGTGATGACGTCGTCGTGCGTCAGCAGCGGCGGCTTGTCGCCCACGCCGTCGGCAAAGTTGCAGACCAGGTGCGCCACTGGCAACTGCAGGCTTCCGTCGTCCGGGCGCAGCCAGCGCGAGCGCACGTCGTCCATCCAGGCGCCGCCGCGTTTGCCGGGGCGGGCGGGCTGGTCCAGGTAGAACTGGCCGACCAGGTGACCGTCCCGTTCGATGCGGTAGAAGGCCACGGCCGGGTGCCAGGCCGGGGCCTTGTCAGGCCGGATCGCGACCTCAAACAGGGTCTCGATGATCTTGAACAGGCCGGCCAGCACGCGCGGTGCCGTGAAGTACTGCTTGACCTCCTGTTCGCTGAACGCATAGCGCTCCTCCTTCAGGCGCTCGGAGATGTAGGGCCAGTCCCAGGGCTGCGGCTCGGCGATACCCAGTTCATTTCGTGCGAAGGCACGCAGGTCGGCGACGTCCTGCTCGGCGTAGGGGCGGGCCTTCTGGGCCAGGTCGCGCAGGAAGCTGACCACCTGCTGGGGGGATTCAGCCATCTTGGGAACGACCGAGACTTCCCCGAAGTTCAGGTAGCCCAGCAGCCGGGCTTCTTCCTGGCGCAGGCCAAGAATCTCGCGGATCAGCGCACTGTTGTCGAACTTGCTGCCATCCGCCTCGGCCTTGTCGGAAGCGCGCGTGGTGTAGGCGCGGTAGAGCTTGTGGCGCAGTTCGCTGCTGCGGGCGCACTGCATGACCGGCAGATAGCAGGGCATCTTGAGGGTGAGCTTGTGGCCGTCCTTGCCCTCGGCCTCGGCGGCGGCACGCGCGGCCTGCTGCACGTCGATGGGCACGCCGTCGAGTTCGCTCAGCGTTGCGTAGTAGGACCAGGCGTCGGTCGCGTCCAGCGTGTTCTCGCTGAACTTCTGACCCAGTTCGGCCTGGCGCTCCTGGATCTGGGCAAAGCGTTCCTTGGCCGCGCCGCGCAGCTCGGCTCCCCCCAGGACAAAGTTGCGCAGGGCGTTCTGATGCGCCTGGCGCTGCTCCGCGTTCAGTCTGGACGGATCGATGCCCTTGTACTTGGCGTAAAGGCGTTCGTCGGCGCCCAGGCGGGTCCAGAACTCGGTCACGCGGGGCAGGGCTTCGTTGTAGGCGGCGCGCAGCTCAGGCGTGTCGGCCACGTTGTTGAGGTGGCTCACGGCACCCCAGGCGCGACCCAGTTTCTCGGTGGCGACGTCCAGGTCGCGGGCGATGGCGCCCCAGTCCGCTGGAAAATCCGGGGCGGTGACACGCTCGAGCGCGGCGTCGGAGTCCTGCAGCAGGGCGACCATGGCTGGCGCCACATGTTCCGGGCGGATCTGGTCGAACAGGGGAAGATCGGAGAAGTCGAGGAGAGGATTGCTCATGGTCTGCATTGTGCGGTCTACGCCACCCGAATCAAGGATATTCCCCATAGCTTGTGGCGATGATCGCGATCAGCCAGCCGCGCGTTCGGCGGCCTCCAGCGTGTTGACCAGCAGCATGGTGATGGTCATGGGGCCGACGCCACCTGGCACCGGGGTGATCCAGCCAGCCACCTGTTTGACACCGTCGAAATCGACGTCGCCGCAGAGCTTGCCCTCGTCATTGCGGTTCATGCCCACGTCGATCACCACCGCCCCGGGCTTGACCATGTCGGCCGTCAGCACCTTTTGCTTGCCCACGGCTGCGACGATGACGTCAGCCTGCAAGGTCATGGCCTTGAGGTCCCGGGTGCCGCTGTGGCAGATCGTCACGGTGGCGTTCTGCTGCAGCAGCATCAGGGCCATGGGCTTGCCCACGATGTTGGAGCGGCCGATGACTACCGCGTGCTTGCCCTTGAGGTCGTAGCCGATGCTTTCCAGCATCTTCATGCAGCCATAGGGTGTGCAGGGCCAGAAGCCAGGCTGGCCCACCATCAGCGCGCCGGCGCTGGCCACGTGGAAACCGTCCACATCCTTGGCCGGCGAGATGGCTTCGATCACCTTGTGGGCGTCGATGTGTGCGGGCAGGGGCAGCTGCACGAGGATGCCGTGGATGGACGGATCGTTGTTCAGGGCCTCCACGCGCGCCAGCAGCTGGGCTTCGGTCATGGACGCTTCGTATTTCTCCAGGCGCGAGTGCAGGCCGCTGTCCTCGCAGGCCTTGACCTTGTTGCGCACGTAGACCTGGGAGGCCGGGTTCTCGCCGACCAGGATCACGGCCAGGCCGGGGATGATGCCGCGGGCTTTGAGGGCGGCGGCGCGCAGGGAGACGTCGCCGCGCAGTTGTTTTGACAGGGCGTTGCCATCGATCAGGCGGCCGGTGGTTTGAGTCATCGTGAGTTCCGTCGTTCAAGTAGAAACGCCCGCTGGAACAAACGATGCGGGCGTGGGTGAGGAGGGGTGGCGGTCAGGCTTTGGCGGCTTGTCCCAGGGCGATCTTCAGCAGGTCGGCCACGGTGTTGGCATTGAGCTTTTCCATGATGTTGGCGCGGTGCGCCTCCACCGTCTTGATGCTGATGCCCAGGTCGTCGGCGATCTGCTTGTTCAGACGGCCGGCAACGATGCGCTCGAGCACCTGGCTTTCGCGCAGCGTCAGCTTGGCGAGCAGGGCGTCGCGGCTGGCCGCCTGCTGATGGACGCTGAAGGTTTCACGGGCGCGGTCGAGCATGCGCTCGACCAGGGTCACGAGCTGGTCTTCCTTGAAGGGCTTCTGGATAAAGTCCATCGCGCCCTTCTTCATCGTGTCCACGGCCATGGGCACGTCGCCGTGCCCGGTGATGAAGACGATGGGGAGCGGGGAGTGGCTGTCGATCAGGCGGTTCTGCAGCTCCAGCCCGGTCATGCCCTCCATGCGGATGTCGACGATCAGGCACGCCACCTCGCGTGGGTCATAGCGGTTGAGAAAAGACTCGGCGGAGTCGAAGCAGCGCACCCGGTAGTCCTTGCCTTCGAGAAGCCATTGCAGCGAATCACGCACGGCCTCGTCGTCGTCGACCACATAGACTGTGCCTTTTTTCGGAATCAGACTCATGCTCTAACCTGGGATTGTTCTGCTTGCAGTTGAGAGGGGGCAGGCGTTGCCGCCGGCGCGTCCACCGGCAGCCAGAAGGTGAAGCGGCAACCAGAGACTTCCTCTCCATTGTAGAGGTTCTCTGCCTTCATCCGGCCGTGGTGGGACTCGACAATGGAACGGCACAGCGACAGGCCTATGCCCATGCCTTCTGCCTTGGTGGTGTGGAAGGCCTCGTACAGGCGCGCCATGACCTCCGGCGCAATGCCGCGGCCGGTATCGGTGACGGTGAACTCCACCACCGGCTTGCCCTCCACGACGGCGGGCAGCACGTGGAGCTCCACACGACGATGCGGCGCAGGACGCTGTGCATGGACGATGGATTCGGCCGCGTTCTTCAGCAGGTTGACGAGCACCTGTTCGATCAGGATGGGGTCGACCAGAACAGGCGGCAGATCGGCCATGAAGTAGCTCAGGCGCACGTTGTAGCGGCGCAGCTCGATCTCGGCCAGTTCGACCGCCTCGTTGACCATGACCGCGACCTCCGACAGTGTGCGGTTGGGCTCGCTGCGTTTCACGAAGGCACGGATGCGCTGGATGATCTGGCCGGCGCGCTGGGCCTGCCGCGCGGTCTTCTCGAGTGCGCCCAGCAGGTCCTCTTCCGAGATCTGCTTCGCCTTGATGCGGGAGACCATGCCGTTGCAGTAGTTGTTGATGGCGGTCAGGGGCTGGTTGAGCTCATGGGCCACGCTGGAGGCCATCTCGCCCATGGTGATCAAGCGACTGGCGGTCTGGGCACGCTCGGCCTGTGCGGCGGCTTGGGCTTCGGCCAGGCGGCGTGGCGTGATGTCGGTGGCGATCACCATCTGCGCCAGGCGGCCATCCACCCAGGTCAGATAACGCGTGCGCACTTCCAGCCATTTGCCGAGTTCCTCGTCATAGACCTCGGCGTTCTCGGCTTCGGCGTCGGGCAGAGCGCTGGTGGGCATGCCCACCAGACCATCCACGCTGTCCTGGCTGTCCTCGCTGTTCACTCGCGCTGGCAGGCCAGCCTGGGTGGACAGGCGCACATGGCCGTTACTGCTCTGCTCATGGAACCAGAGCCGGTAGAGCTTGTTGGCAAACAGCAGTTCGTCCGTGCCCAGCGGGGCCACCGAAACCGAGGCGTCCAGCGCCTCGAGCACCGTGGTGAATCGCTCGTAGGATGCATACAGCTGCTCGCGCACACGGTTGGGCTCGGTGATGTCGGTCATCGATGTCATCCAGCCGGTCTGCAGTCCGCGCGCGTCGATCAGCGGGGAGACGTAGATGCGGGCATCGAACAGGGTGCCGTCCTTGCGCTTGACGCGCACCTGAAAGCCGCCCGGGGTGACGCGGCCGGTCAACTCGTCCTCCAGGCGCCCCATCAGCATGTCGCGGTCTTCCTCGGGCCAGTAGGGGAAGGGGGCCGTGCAACCGACCAGCTCGCGTTCGCTCCAGCCGGTCATCTGGCAGAAGGCAGCGTTGACGTAGGTGATGTGTCCCTGCAGATCGAGCGCGCGCATGCCGGTGGGCATGGAGTTCTCCATGGCGCGGCGAAAATTGGTTTCCAGTACCAGGGCTTGCTGCGCCTGCATGCGTCGGCGCGTGTGGCGCCAGTTGGCGATCAGCATCCAGGCCGTCATCACGCTCAGGGTGCCGACCAGCCAGAACAGGCCACTGCCCACCACGCCCAGCGAGTCGCGGTAGGCCTGTGCGTGCAGCACCAGGCCGTTGCCCACCGGCGAAACGGGAACTTCATAATCGTTCGCATGCGAGGCCCATCCCGTCCATTGCCCCCCGCGGTTGCGCTTGGGGGCGCTGCTGCCGGCCAGTACCTCGCCGCGCGAATCGCGCAAGGAGACGGCATAACGCGCCGAAACTTCTGAGGGCACGCCGTAGCGATAGAGTGTGTCGAGCGAGTATTCAGCCAGCAGCACACCGGCGAAGCGGGTGCGGGTGTGCAAGGGAAGGTGCAACTCCAGCAGCGCGGTGCCATCGGGCGTTGCGTTGCGTTGCAGGTAGATGGGCTGACGCAGTTCACGCGCCAGGGCAAAGGCGTTTTCGGTGTCGCTGGGTTTCTCAGGGAGCACATCGCCGCGCACAGGGCTGTTGACCAGGCTTTGCGCCAGACTGGGATGGCCGTGAGCGGCGCGCAGACGGCGGCGTTCGTCGATCCAGCTCAGGCCCTGCAGTTCGGGAAACTGGTTGACCAGTACGCTGGCCCGGTTGCGGAACTGTTCAGCGTCCAGTTCCTGTCCCGAGATTTCCTGGGCCAGGCGCACCAATTCTTCCTGGCGTTCCAGCAGGCGCAGGCGCATGCGCTGCTGGGCGTATTCCACGTCACGGCGCACGGCTTCCTGCTCCCGTTCCATCTCCTCCAGGCGCAGATAGCCAAACGCAGCGACGATCGCGGCCAGGAACAGCAAGACCGCCACCAGCGGAGCCAGCATGGCATAACGGTCCTGCCGGTGCGGTGACTGCTGGCGCCACCATTGCTGCAGGCGCACCATCGCGGGCAGGCGGCGCACGTAGGGCAACAGCTGGCTCATGCGTGTGTACATCTACGCCTAGTGTATTCGGTGGGACTTTTGTGGGTGCTTATGTAATTCATAATATGAAACAAGTAAGCACAACTTGAAATTACGAAAAAGTTATGCGAAACTCGCTGGCCGTTTTACATTGACTGAAGAACTTGTTTGCAAACAAGTTCGATGCCCAAACAAAGAGGAGCCACGCATGTCAGCCCTGCCCCAGAACCTGTCTGGTCTGAACCCCGAAGATCTCGACAGCCAGGAAACCCTTGAATGGAAGCACGCCCTGGAAGCCGTGATCGCGCAGGAGGGGCCGGAGCGGGCGCATTACCTGCTGGAGCAACTGCTGGAACATGCGCGCGAGCACAGCATCGACATGCCTTTCTCGGCCACCACCGGCTACGTCAATTCCATCGAGCCGGACCAGGAGGCGCACAGCCCCGGCAACCTGGACCTCGAAGGCCGCCTGCGCGCCTACATGCGCTGGAACGCCATGGCCATGGTGGTCAAGGCCAACCGCCTGGACCCGGCCGATGGCGGTGACCTCGGCGGTCACATCAGCTCCTTCCAGTCCCTCGCCCACATGTTCGCGGCGGGCTTCAACCATTTCTGGCACGCCGACAACACCGACGAAGGCGGAACCCACGGCGGCGACCTGCTCTACATCCAGGGCCACTCGTCGCCAGGCATCTACGCGCGTGCCTACCTGGAAGGCCGCATCAGCGAAGAGCAGATGCTGAACTTCCGTCAGGAAGTGGACGGCAAGGGCCTGTCCAGCTACCCGCACCCCAAGCTGATGCCCGGTTTCTGGCAGTTCCCCACCGTATCCATGGGTCTGGGGCCCATCATGTCGATCTACCAGGCGCGTTTCCTCAAGTACCTGCACGCCCGCGGCCTGGCTGACACCAGCCAGCGCAAGGTCTGGGTCTTCTGTGGCGACGGCGAAATGGACGAACCCGAAAGCCTGGGCGCCATCGGCCTGGCCGCGCGCGAGAAGCTCGACAACCTGGTCTTCGTCGTGAACTGCAATCTGCAACGGCTGGACGGGCCGGTGCGCGGCAACGGCAAGATCATCCAGGAGCTCGAAGGCGAGTTCCGCGGCGCCGGCTGGAACGTCATCAAGCTGATCTGGGGCAAGGAGTGGGATGGCCTGCTCGCGCGCGATCAGGATGGCGCCCTGCGCAAGCTCATGATGGACACCCTGGACGGCGACTACCAGGCCTTCAAGGCGAACGACGGCGCCTTCGTGCGCAAGAATTTCTTCGGCCGCGATCCTCGCACGCTGGAGATGGTCTCCAAGATGAGTGACGAGCAGGTCTGGGGCCTGCGCCGTGGCGGCCACGACGCGCAGAAGGTCTATGCGGCCTTCCACAAGGCCCACAACACCCAGGGCGGCCCGACGGTGCTGCTGGTCAAGACGGTCAAGGGCTGGGGCATGGGCAAGGCCGGCGAGGGCAAGAACACCGCGCACCAGACCAAGAAGCTGGGTGAAGACGACATCCGTTACATGCGCGACCGTTTCAACATCCCGATCCCGGACAGCGAGCTGTCCAAGATCCCTTTCTACAAGCCGGCCGACGACACGCCGGAGATGAAGTACCTGCACGAGCGTCGCAAGGCCCTGGGCGGTTACCTGCCCAAGCGCCGCACGGCGTCGAGCGAGAAGTTCGCGGTGCCCCCGTTGGAGACCTTCAAGTCGGTGCTGGAGCCCACGGCCGAGGGCCGCGAGATATCCACCACCCAGGCCTACGTGCGTTTCCTCACGCAGCTGTTGCGTGACCAGGCCCTGGGCCCGCGTGTGGTCCCCATCCTGGTGGACGAGGCGCGTACTTTCGGCATGGAGGGCCTGTTCCGCCAGATTGGCATCTACAACCCCGAAGGGCAGAAGTACACCCCGGTCGACAAGGACCAGGTCATGTATTACAAGGAAGACAAGGCTGGCCAGATCCTGCAGGAAGGCATCAACGAGGCGGGCGGCATCTGCAGCTGGATCGCCGCGGCAACGTCGTATTCGACGAACAACCGCATCATGATCCCCTTCTATATCTATTACTCGATGTTCGGTCTGCAGCGCGTGGGCGACCTGGCCTGGGCCGCCGGCGACATGCAGGCGCGCGGTTTCCTGCTGGGCGGCACCTCCGGGCGCACCACGCTCAACGGCGAAGGCCTGCAGCACGAGGACGGCCACAGCCAGGTCCTGGCCAGCACCATTCCCAATTGCGTGAGCTACGACCCGACCTTCGCGCACGAAGTGGGCATCATCCTGCACCACGGCTTGAAGCGCATGGTGGAGAAGCAGGACAACGTCTTCTTCTACCTGACCCTGCTCAACGAGAACTACGCCATGCCGGGCCTGACGGCCGGGACGGAGGAGCAGATCATCAAGGGCATGTACCTGTTGCAGGAAGCCAAGGCAGGCAAGGGGTCACCGAAGGGCCCCTCCGGGTCCGCGCCGCAAGTGAACCTGCTGGGTTCGGGCACCATCCTGCGCGAATCGATGTTTGCCAAGGAGCTGCTGGAGAAAGAGTGGGGCGTGGCTGCCAACGTCTGGAGCTGCCCGAGCTTCAACGAACTGGCGCGCGACGGTCAGGACGTCGAGCGATGGAACCTGCTGCATCCTACGACCAAGCAGCGTGTGGCCTTCGTCACCCAGCAGCTGGAGCCGCATGTCGGCCCGGTGATCGCCTCGACCGACTATGTCAAGACCTTCTCCGAGCAGATCCGCCCCTACATCCCCAAGGGCCGGACCTACAAGGTTCTCGGCACCGATGGGTTTGGTCGCAGCGACTTCCGCAGCAAGCTGCGCGAGCACTTCGAGGTCAATCGCCACTACATCGTGGTGGCGGCCCTGAAGTCGCTGGCTGAAGAAGGCACGCTGCCGATGGAGAAGGTGGCCGAGGCCATCGCCAAGTACAAGATCAAGACGGACAAAGTGAATCCCCTCTACGCATAAAGTGGGTTCACCTTGCGGCGAAGACGCATATCGCGCAGCGATGTGACCTCTTCGCCGCAATGTCCCGCTTCCAGGAACAGGAAGAACAAACATGGCACTCATAGAAATCAAGGTCCCGGACATCGGTGACTTCGAGTCGGTCGCGGTCATCGAGCTGATGGTCAAGCCGGGCGACACCGTCAAGGCGGAACAGTCGCTGATCACCGTCGAATCGGACAAGGCCTCCATGGAGATCCCGGCCAGCCACGGCGGGGTGGTCAAGGAACTCAAGGTCAAGATCGGCGACAAGGTCAAGCAGGGTTCGGTGGTGCTGCTGCTGGATGCGGCGGATGCCGGTGCCAGTGCGGCGCCCGCTGCGGCGCCGGCCGCGACCACCGCTCCGGTCGCGGCTGCTTCGGCACCAGCCCCGGTGTCCGCACCAGCGGCGGCACCTGCGCCCGTGGCGTCGGCCTCTGTTCCCGCCCACGATCCCACGGCCCCCAAGGGCCAGTTGCCGCACGCCAGCCCTTCGGTGCGCAAGTTCGCGCGCGAGATCGGGGTGCCGCTGGACGAGATCAAGGGCAGTGGTCCCAAGGGCCGCATCGTCGATGACGACGTCAAGAACTTCACCAAGGCCGTCATGAGCGGCGCGGCGCGCACCCAGGCCATGGGTGCGGCCCCTGCAGCGGGTGGCGATGGCGCCGGCCTGGGTCTGCTGCCCTGGCCCAAGGTGGACTTCGCCAAGTTCGGTCCCATCGAGCTCAAGGATCTCTCCCGCATCAAGAAGATCAGCGGCGCGAATCTGCACCGCAACTGGGTGATGATCCCGCACGTCACCAGCTACGAGGATGCCGACATCACCGAGCTGGAGGCCCTGCGCGTGCAGCTCAACAAGGAGAACGAGAAGGCGGGCATCAAGTTCACCATGCTGGCTTTTGTCATCAAGGCGGCGGTGGCGGCCCTCAAGAAATTCCCCGAGTTCAATGCCAGCCTTGACGGGGACCAGCTGGTCCTGAAGAACTACTGGAATATCGGTTTCGCGGCCGACACGCCCAACGGCCTGGTGGTGCCCGTGCTCAAGAACGCCGATCGCAAGGGCCTGGTGGAAATTTCTGCCGAGATGGCCGAACTCTCCAAGAAGGCGCGCGACGGCAAGCTGGGCGGGGCCGACATGCAGGGCGGCACCTTCTCGATCTCCTCGCTGGGCGGCATCGGCACCACCTATTTCACACCGCTCATCAACGCGCCCGAAGTGGCCATCCTGGGCCTGTCCAAGAGCGCGATGAAGCCGGTGTGGGATGGCAAGGCCTTCCAGCCGCGCCTGGTCATGCCCTTGTCGCTGTCCTACGACCATCGTGTGGTCGACGGCGCAGCGGGCGCCCGTTTCAACGCCTACCTGGCCCAGGTGCTCGGCGACTTCCGCCGCGTCATGCTGTAAGGAAAACCGATGGCACTCCTAGACATCAAGGTCCCGGACATCGGTGACTTCGAATCGGTCTCCGTGATCGAGCTGCTGGTCAAGCCCGGCGACACCATCAAGCCCGAGCAGAGCCTGATCACCGTGGAGAGCGACAAGGCCTCCATGGAGATCCCGGCCAGCCACGGCGGGGTGGTCAAGGAACTCAAGGTCAAGATCGGCGACAAAGTAAAAGAAGGGTCTCTCGTGTTGCTGCTTGAAAGCAGCGACACGAGTTCCCCTTCGAGGCAAGCTGGCTCACCCCCACCCCAACCCTCCCCCGTCACGGGGGAGGGCTCGAAAAGCCCCTCATCCGCTGCACCCGCTCCGGTCGCGGCCAGCTTCGGCGGCAGCGCCGACATCGAGTGCGATCTGCTGGTGCTGGGCGCCGGCCCCGGCGGTTACTCGGCCGCCTTCCGCGCGGCCGACCTGGGCCTCAAGGTCGTACTGGTCGAGCGCTATGCGCAGCTGGGCGGCGTCTGCCTCAACGTGGGTTGCATCCCGTCCAAGGCCCTGTTGCACGTGGCGGCCGTGATGGACGAGGTTAGCCATCTGGGCGCCCTGGGCGTGGACTTCGGTAAGCCGGTGGTGAACATCGACAAGCTGCGCGGTCACAAGGAAAAGGTCATCGGCAAGCTCACGGGCGGCCTGGCTGCCATGGCCAAGATGCGCAAGGTCACCATCGTGCGTGGCTACGGTGCTTTCGTCGGCCCCAATCACGTGGAAGTGGAAGAGACCACCGGCACGAGCCAGGAGAAGACCGGCAAGAAGCAGGTCATCGCCTTCAAGACGGCCATCATCGCGGCCGGTTCGCAGGCCGTGCGCCTGCCCTTCATGCCGGACGATCCGCGTGTGGTGGACAGCACTGGTGCGCTGGCGCTGAAGGAAGTCCCGAAGCGCATGCTGATCCTGGGCGGCGGCATCATCGGCCTGGAGATGGGTACGGTCTACAGCACTCTGGGCGCGCGCCTGGACGTGGTCGAGATGATGGACGGCCTCATGCAGGGCGCAGACCGCGACCTGGTCAAGGTCTGGCAGAAGATGAACGCGCCACGTTTCGACAACATCATGCTCAAGACCAAGACCGTGGGCGCCAGGGCCACGCCCAAAGGCATTGAGGTCACGTTCGAAAGTGCCGAGCCCGGCGGGACAGCGCCAGCCCCCCAGACTTACGACCTGGTGCTGCAGGCCGTGGGCCGCACGCCCAACGGCAAGAAGGTCGCCGCCGACAAGGCCGGCGTGTCCGTGACGGACCGCGGCTTCATCCCCGTGGACATCCAGATGCGCACCAACGTGCCGCATATCTTCGCCATCGGCGACATCGTGGGCCAGCCTATGCTCGCGCACAAGGCGGTGCACGAGGCGCACGTGGCGGCCGAAGTGATCGCCGGTGAACTGCAGGGCAACAAGGAGCTGGCCAGCGCGGCCTTCAACGCCCGCGTGATCCCCAGCGTGGCTTATACGGACCCCGAGGTGGCCTGGGTGGGCCTCACCGAAGACCAGGCCAAGGCGCAGGGCATCAAGGTCAAGAAGGGCCTGTTCCCCTGGACGGCTTCGGGGCGCGCCATTGCCAACGGCCGCGACGAGGGTTTCACCAAGCTGTTGTTCGACGAGGAGACGCACCGCATCGTCGGTGGCGGCATCGTCGGCACGCATGCGGGCGACATGATCGGCGAGATTACGCTGGCCATCGAGATGGGCGCCGACGCCGTGGACATCGGCAAGACCATCCACCCGCACCCCACGCTGGGCGAGAGCATCGGCATGGCCGCCGAGGTGGCGCACGGCAGCTGCACGGACTTGCCGCCGGCACGCCGATAGATCCCTTCCCCGACCCGCCGAAAGCCCGAGCCCCTGATGGTTCGGGCTTTTGTTTTTGTGGTGCGGCAGGGGCGCGCCGGGCCTGATGTGGGCCGTTGCGGCAGGCGTGGCGTGTAACGGCAGGAGACTTGCTGGACCTGGGTGCGCCCTAAAATGAAAACGATTGCTGTCACACGGGTCACAATGAAATTTCTACAAACGCTCTGGAGCTGGCTCCGTTTCAAGCTGCTGCCGTTTCTGCGGCAATGGGTCCTGCTGCTTTTCCGCAGCCGGGTGCTGCGGGTGCTGGTTCTGCTCGCCGGCCTGGGCCTGAGCGGATACCTGTACTACCTCGATGTCACCATCCGCGAGGCTTTCGAGGGACGCAAGTTCGCCGTTCCCGCGCGCGTCTATGGTCGTGCCCTGGAGGTCTACCCGGGGCTCAAGCTGACGCCGGCGCAGCTGGTCGAGGAACTCAAGCGGATTGGTTATCACGAGACCCCGCAGCCCCAGGAGGCGGGCAGCTACCGTTACACCCTTCAGGGCGTCGAGTTCACGACGCGCGACTTCGTGTTCTGGGACGGCGCCCAGGCGGTTCAGCGCGTGCGCGCCGAATTTGCCGACGGTACGGTGTCCCGGTTGCAGGAGCGGGCCGGCGAAGAACGGGACATCACGCTCTTGCGCCTGGAGCCACCGCAGATCGGTGGCATCTATCCAGGTCACAACGAGGACCGCGATCTGCTGCGGCTGAACCAGGTTCCCCAGCCCCTGATCGACGCGCTGCTCGCCATCGAGGACCGAAAGTTCCATACGCATTGGGGCATCGATCCGCGGGGCATCGCACGTGCGCTGTACAAGACCCTGAGCGGTCAGCGCATCGAAGGCGGCAGCACCCTGACCCAGCAGCTGGTGAAGAACTTCTTCCTGACCTCCGAGCGCACGCTCTCACGCAAGGCCAACGAGGTCCTGATGGCCTTGCTGCTGGAGCTGCATTACGGCAAGGAGGAGATCCTCGAGACCTATCTCAACGAGATCTATCTCGGGCAGGACGCCAATCGCGCCATCCACGGCGTGGGTCTGGCCAGCCATTTCTACTTCGACCGGCCGCTGGAGCGGCTCGAGCTGCATGAAATCGCCCTGCTGGTGGGCATGATCAAGGGCCCCGCCGTCTATGACCCGCGCAACAAGCCGGAGCAGGCGCTGCAGCGACGCAACGTCGTACTGCAGGAGATGGTCAAGCTCGGGACCATCAGCCAGGCCCAGTTTGCTCAGGCCCGTCAACAGCCGCTGGGGGTGGCGGCGCGCGTGCCCACGGGCACGTCGCCGTACCCTGCGTTCCTGCAGTACGTGCATCGGCAGCTGCAGCGCGACTACCGCGAGGAGGATTTGCGCAGCGAGGGGCTGCGGATCTTCACCACGCTGGATCCACGCATCCAGCGCGCGGCGGAGCAGGCCCTGGCGCAGCGGCTGGAGCAGATCGAGAAAGCACGCAAGCTGCCCGGCAACACGCTGGAGGGATCGGTGGTCGTCAGCAGCACCCAGAACGGCGAGGTGCAGGCCCTGGTGGGCGGGCGGCAGGCGCGCTATGCCGGCTACAACCGCGCCATCGACGCGAAGCGCCAGATCGGCTCGCTGGCCAAGCCCATCGTGTACCTCACGGCGCTTGAGAATCCGGACAGATACACACTGGTCACGCCGCTGGATGACAGCCCGCTGGTCTGGCGCCAGCGCGGCACGCCCGACTGGAAGCCGCAGAACTACGACCACAAGTTCAACGGCCAGGTGCCGCTGCGCACGGCACTGGCGCGCTCACTCAATGTGTCCACCGCGCGCCTGGGCATCGAGCTGGGCATGGATCGCATTCTCGACAAGTTGCCACGCTTCGGCATTGAGCGCAGACCGTCGCCGTTTGCGTCTTCACTGCTGGGGGCGTATGAACTGTCGCCCATCGAGGTGACGCAGATGTACCAGACCTTTGCCGATGGCGGGTTTCGCACGCCCTTGCGCGCCATCCGTGAAATCGTCACCGCTGACGGCAAACCCCTGCAGCGCTACCCGCTCAACGTGGAGTCCGTCGCCGCAGCCGCGCCGGTCTTCCTGCTGACCACGGCCTTGCAGGGCGTGGTGGAAGAGGGCACGGGGCAGCCCTTGAGCAGCTGGGTGAGCGCCGAGCTCAAGGTGGCGGGCAAGACCGGCACGACCGACGACATGCGCGACAGCTGGTTCGCCGGCTACACCGGCGACCATGTGGCCGTGGTGTGGGTGGGGCGGGACGACAACAAGTCCACCGGCCTGACCGGCGGTTCGGGCGCCATGACGGTCTGGGGCGAGATGATGAAGAACATCCAGCCCGAACCCCTGCAGCCGGGCGTGCCCGAGGACATCGAGATGGTCGCCATCGACCCCGGCACGGGCTTGCGCCAGGAGGAGGCGTGCAAGACGACCGTGCTCCTGCCCTTCATCAAGGGCTCGGCGCCCGTCGCCACCACCCCCTGCAAGCCGGCTGATCGTCCCCTGCCCAGCCCGCCGGATGCCACTTCGGCCGGCAGTGACCAGGCGGCCGGGCAGGATAATCCGGGCCAACGTAGCTGGATCCGCAAGCTGTTTGACTGATGAAACGATACCCTGAACGACTCCTGGTGGCTGCCGTGCCGCTGCTGCTGGCGGCCTGCGCCAGCGTGGGCACGGCGCCGCCGCCAGCCCCTGGCGCAGGCGGGATGACGCTGCCGCAGACGCCGGGTCCCGCTGTGGCGGCCGACCGGGACAGCGCTGTGCCGACGAGCCCGGGCCTGTCCACGCAGACCAGTCCGGTGCCGGGCAGTGATGCCGGACCGGCGAGCGATCTTCCCGCCGCCGCAGAGCCGCCGCCCTTGCCCCCCGTTTCCGGCAATCGGGCTGTGATTGCCTTGCTGGACCGGGCGCAGCAGGACACCGTCACGGGCCGCCCGGAAGCCGCCGGCGCGACGCTGGAGCGCGCCTTGCGCATCGAACCACGCAACGCGCGCCTGTGGCACGAGCTGGCCCAGCTACGGCTGGCCCAGGGGCAGTACGCCCAGTCCATCGCGCTGGCCCAGAAGTCCAACAGCTTCGCCGCCACCCAGCGCCGCCTTCAGGCCATGAACTGGCGCGTGATCGCCCAGTCCCGCATCGCTCAGGGCAATGCTGCGGAGGGGCAGAAAGCGCTCGCGCTGGCCTCCGAGTTGGAGCGATAAAGGGCTTGTTCCACGAGGAAACGCAGCGCATCGGCGCAGGCGGCATCGTCGGAGCGCATGCGGGCGAGTTGATCGGCGATACCATCCACCCGCACCCCACGGTGTGCTGAAAGCAGCGGTACGCCGCTATTGTTCGTCCACCGGCAATCCGGCTTGGACGTTCAGGGATGGTAGATTCACGGCGTTGGATCTGCCCTGTCCGTCAACCGAGGTCTCAAATGAAGAAATTTCCGATGGTGTTCGTGGTGTTGTCCACCCTGGCCGTGCCGGCGGTGCACGCCGAGGAAGAGCGCTTCGTCGACAAGGCGGCGCGCACGAGCAAAAAGACCGGTGAGGCGATCGAGCAAGGCATCCAGAAAGGCGCCTCGGCCGCCAACAAGGGCGTGACCAAGGCCTTCGGCACCGTGAACGACAAGGTTCTCAAGCCTGCCGACGGCTGGATACAGGACAAGGTGGGCAACAAGGGCGGTGCCCAGAAGCCCGCTGACAAGTAAGGCACCGTCGCGGAGCGCACACCACAACCCTGAGGGCCAAGGCCCTCAGGGTTTATTTTTTGCCGTAGATGAAGTCCATGACCACCGCGTGGAAGCGCTCGGGCTGCTCCAGGTGCGGCACGTGGCCCACGCCGTTGAATTCCTTGAGTACCGCACCCGGGATGCGCTGCTGTGCGGCGCGGCCCAGGGCGGGGAAGTTGCCCATGGGCTTGACCACCTCGGGCGGCGCGAAGCGGCGGCCGAACACCGTGCGGTCGTTCTGGCCGATGACCAGCAGGGTCGGCACCTTGAGTTGGGGCAGCTCGTTGTAGATGGGCCCGTCGTAGATCATCTGGTAGGTCAGTGCCGAGACCAGGGCGAAGTGCGGGTAGTCGCCGCTGAGTTGCACGCGCGCGAATTGCTCCACGAAGCGCTCGAACTCGGGCTTCCAGACCGGGAAGTAGCCCTTGACGAAGTTGCGATAACTCGCCGGCGTCTGCGCCATCTCCAGCTTCACGAGGTTGGGCGTCTGCTGGGGCGGAATGCTGGCCACATAGTCCTCGAGGCCCAGCGGGTTTTCCAGCACCAGGGCGATCACGCGTTCCGGGTAACGACGCGCGAAATGCACACCCAGCATGCCCCCCATGCTGTTGGCGATGACCGTGGTCCGGCCGACCTTCAGGTGGTCGAGCAGCCGCGCGGTGTTCTCGGCCAGCATGCCGAAGGTGTAGCGCATCTCGGGCTTGGACGATTTGCCAAAGCCGATCTGGTCCGGGGCAATCACGCGAAAGCCGTAGGTGGACATGGCGCTCAGGGTGTTGGCCCAGTAGTCCGAGCCGAAGTTCTTGCCGTGCAGCAACACGATGGTCTGGCCATTGGGGTTCTGCGGCTTCACATCCATGTAGGCCATGCGTACCGGCCGGCCCTCTACCTCGAACTGCAACATCTGCACCGGATAGGGGTAGGCCCAGTTCTCCATGGCCGTGCCCAGCGGTTCGGCGCTGGCATAGGTGGGCTGGGCTTCCTGGGCCCGGGCCCAGAGGCAGCTACTGGACAGCAGCAGGATGGCTGTCCGGCGCAGGAATCGGTGCAGTGCCGTTTGCATCATTTCGCCTCGTTGATCATCAGCGTGGTCTTCTCGTCGACTTCCTTGGCCACCTGGCTCAGGGCCGGATCCTGGGAGAGCATGGCCAGCATGTCGGTGGGCTTGATCATGCCGATCCGCGTCTTTCCATTTTCAGTGTAGACAGAAATGCGGCAGGGCAGGGCCATGTTCATCTGCATGTCGCTGGCCAGCACCTTGGCAGCCTGGGCCGGGTTGCAGACCTCGAAGACGCGGCAGTTTTCGGTGAAGCTCAGACCCTTGCTGCGCAGGGTGTTGCCAAGGTCGTGGACGTGCAGCACGCCAAAGCTGTGGCGTTTGACGGCGGCGTCCAGATCGGTGCAGGCCTGCTCGAAGGGTTTTGTGGTGTCGACGGTGTAGAACATGGGGACTCCTCTCGGGTGGGTGACAGGGACGGGGCATTGTGCCGGACTCTCCCATCTGCCCGGCGCGAAACGCCGGTGGTGTTGCCCCTTTTTTCTTGCACTTCGGCCATGGGGTGGACCCGCTTTTTCTCTGCCTGCTGACGTCCGGGGGTTTACATATGGAATTAGTTTGTTACCATGCGTTACATGTTGGGATCGAAGGGAGTGGGCTTTAACTATCCTGAGTGACTCATCAATAGTCATATGAAGCCCGCAAACTCGGCAAGACCGACGCACAAGGAGCGGCTGTGGGGCGAACCGGGAACAGAGCATGGTATTTCGGCGGGATGGGAAGCCGGCCTGAGCATGCACGCACGTTTGCACGCATGCTGGCCACGAGGTGGGGGTGGGCGGGGCTGGTCCTCTGCGTATGTGCGCAGGCGCAGGTGACGACGTCTCCGGCTACCGATCCCGCTCGACTGCGCGAGCGTTTCGATATCCCCGCGGCACCGGCGGCAGAGATTGTGCTGCCTGAACTGAAAGCCGGCGAGCGTGAAGCGGTGCCCGAGTCGGTCCGGGCCACCCGGCTGACGCTCAAGACCATCGCGATCGAGAACGCCACGGTGTTCACTGCTGAGGAGTTCAGCCAGGTCACGGCCCCCTACGTCGGACGCGAGATCGCGCTTGGCGACATCTTCACGCTGGCGCAGGCGCTGACGGTGCGTTACCGGAATGCCGGCTATTTCCTGTCAGTGGTCGTCGTGCCGCCGCAGACCTTGGGCGCAGACGGCGAGCTGACCCTGCGCGTGGTGGAAGGGTACATCGCAGCAGTATTCATTGAAGGGGATCAACGCGTCGCGAAGGAGCTGGCTGCCCTTGGCGAAAAGATCATGGCGACACGGCCGCTGCGCGCCGACGTGCTGGAGCGCTATCTGCTGATCGCCAACGAATTTCCCGGCCTGCAGTTGCGCAGCGTCTTGACCCCGTCGGAGGTGGTGGGCGCTGCCGACCTGACGCTGATTGCCAGCATCAAGGATGTCGAGGGCTTTGCGTCCTACGACAACTACGGCACCCGCTACCTGGGGCCCAACCAGGCCATGGTCGGCATTTCAGCCAACCAGTTGCTCGGCGCCAACGACCAGTTGCGCTACATCGGTGTGGGCACCGGCGATACCGAGCTGGCCTATCACCAGCTGGCCTACAGCCAGGTGCTGAACGACGAGGGCTGGAAGGTGGGGCTGACGCTGTTCCAGGCGCGCACGCAACCGGGCGACAGCCTGAGCCAGTACGACATCCGTGGGCGTTCGGACGGGGTGTCGCTGTTGCTGGGATACCCCGTGTTGCGTACGCGCAACCGCAGCGTGCTGGCCCGCCTGGTGTACGACACGGTCGACACCGACACCAACACCCAGGGGGTGCGCACGACGGAGGACCGAATCCGCGCCGTTCGCGCTGGCCTGAGCTGGTTGGCGCTCGACGCCTGGGAGGGGCAGAACATCCTGGAAGTGGACGTCAGCCAGGGGGTAGGTGGCACCAGCAAGGGTGATGCGTTGAAGAGCCGGGCCGGCGCCGATGGCATGTTCAGCAAGGTGGTCTTCGACTACACGCGTTTCCAGCCGCTGGGTGGGCGCTGGGGTGTGACCATGGGCATGGCGGGCCAATGGTCGGGCGACACGCCCCTGCTCTCGTCCGAGCAGTTTGCCCTGGGGGGGCGCCGCTTCGGGCGGGCCTACGAAGCGGCCGAGCTGGTGGGGGACCGCGCCCTGGCCATCCGTCTGGAGCCCCGTTATGTTGGCGTCCCGGCGCTGCCCGGAGTACAGGGCTATCACTTGTTGGGGCTGTATGAAGTGGGCGAGGTGACGCGTGTGGGCACGCCTTCAGCCGGCACGCCCGCCACGCAAAGCCTGGCATCGGCCGGTGTCGGTGCCCGCCTGTTCCTGGTGGGCAATGTCACGGCCCAGGTGGAGGCGGTCTGGCCCCTGACCAAGTCGCTGGCCAGCGCGGTGGACAACGGCAAGGCGGTGCGCCTGCTGGGGTCGCTGCTGGTGCGCTTCTAGTTGGGGCGGGCATTGAAACTGGACAAGGGAAGCACGATGAAACACTCACGGTCTACGCTCTCTCATCGCCGTCGTCGGCCACGGGCCGAGGCGGCTGCGTTTGCGCTCAAGGCCTTGCCGCTGGCCCTTGCCCTGTGCTTCTGTCCGCTGGTGCTGGCCGACCCCATCAATCCCGGCCAGGCGGGCTTGCCCATGGGCGGCGCGGTGGCCTCCGGCACGGTGGGCAGCGCGTTGACCGCTGACAAGCTCACGTTGACGCAGACCACCCAGCGTGCCGTGATCGACTGGGCGTCCTTCAACATTGCCTCGGGCAAGGAGGTCCAGTTCATTCAGCCCAATGCCAGTGCAGCGGTTTTGAACCGGGTCTCGGCCGGCGCCAATATGTCGGAGATCGCCGGCACCTTGTCGGCCAATGGCACGGTGTTGCTGATGAACCCCAACGGGGTCATGTTCCACCAGGGCTCGAACATCAATGTGGGTTCACTCATCGTCAGCACCGGCACGGTCAACCAGGCCGCCTTCGAGGCCGGCGGTACCTCCGGCGCGTTTGGCATCACGGGCGCAACCACGGGCAGCATCACCAATCAAGGCCGCATCACGGTGGCCAATGCCGGGCTCGTGGCGCTGGTCGCGCCTTCGGTGGTCAATCAGGGCACCATCCTCGCCACGAGCGGGCGCATCCGGCTCTCGGGCGCCGACCGCGGCACTGTGTCCTTCAACGGCAATCTGTTCGAATTCGCAGTCGACAGCGGCGCGCAGGGGACGAATGCGACCGTAGGCAATATGGCCGGTGCCAGTCTGGAGGGCGCGCACATCCTGCTGACCACGGGTGACGCCGCCAACCTGGTGTCTGGCGTCATCAATCTGCAGGGCGTGCAGCGGGCCAGCAGCGCCATCGTGGTCGATGGCAACACGGTGGTGCTCAAGTCTGATCTCAATGCACCCAGCATTTCGGGCAGGTCCAATACCGTGCAGGTGCACGACACGGCGTCACTCCAGGATGCAGTGGATGTGGCCAGGACCGGCGGTTTGGTGCAGCTCGCCGCCGGAACCCATGCGCAAGCAGTCACGCTCAACGTGAACAAGAGCCTGACGCTGGAGGGGGCGGGCGAGGCGGCCACGGTCATCGACCTGCGGTCGGTCAGCGGCTATGGCGTGAACGTCAGTGCCAATGACGTCACGCTGCGCGATTTCACCGTCTATGGCCCGACGGCATTCAGTACGACCCAACAGAGTTCCTATGGCATCAAGGTGTCGCCGGGCAATACGGCAGCCTTTCCCCTGCGCAACTTCTCCATCACGCGCGTAACCAGCCGGGGCGCGGGCAAGGCAGAACTCGATCTCAACGGCGTCAACGGGGCCTTGATCGACCAGGTCACCCTCAATGGGGCGCCCGTGGGCAACGACACGGCCACGACCGAGGGTGCAGGCCTGCAACTGACCGACAGCGCCAACGTCACGGTACGCAACTCCACCACCCTGAACAACAAGTGGGGTGGGTTGGCGCTGTACCAGGCCAACAGGAGCTACAGCCAGCAGGTCAACAACATCACCATCGAGGGGAACAATCGTTTCGGCGAACTCAACCCGGTCTACCTGCAAGACCTATCAGCGTCCTTCGATTTCGGAAGCCTGAACATCGCGGGCTTTGGCTACGCCGTGGGCAACGCAAGCAGCGTGACCAGCCATCAGTACACCTGGCTGCAGGCCACGAAGCAGAAGGGCTATGACTTCGCGGTCAGCCTGCCGGGCCACGGTGCCAGCTATATCCAGGGCTGGAATGGTTCGGGCCGGACGCAGGTGTTCGAGGTGGGCGTGGGCAATCAGATCGTAGGCAGTAGTACGCAGGCGCAGGCCATGTCGATTGCCACCGCGATCAACCAGTCTTCCACGGGCGCCACCATCAACGTTGGCGCGGGTACCTATGGAGAGCAGATCACCCTGAACAAGGCAGGTCTGACCTTGAAGGGGGATGGCGCCAAACTGCAGGTTCCGGATCTGGCGGACATCAATGCCATCACCATCAGCGCCAACAACGTGACCGTGGAAGGTATGGAAATCGCCGGCCCGCTCAATGGCGTTCCCTATTACACCTACTACCGCAGCGAGCAGGGCTATACGACGCCCGGCAACATCAGCCGCGGCATAGTGGTGGGAAGCGGTGTCGCCAACTTCACGATCAGGAACAACAACGTCCACGACTTGCGCACCGGTATCCTGATCCATGGCAACAACGGGGCCGGCAATGTCGTGGCCAACAACCGGATCGAGAACACCAAGAGCGGCATCTCGGTTCAGTACACCGGCGGCTCTGGCATCGACATCGCTGGAAATTCTGAAGGAACCAACGGCAACGAATGGGGGGTGAACCTCAATCTGAACCGCTACGCCAACGAGAGCCTGAAGCAGGAGGCCCCTGATCTGGCCTGGCAACAGCACCTGCTGGATCTGAGTGCGGGCAACAGTGGATGGTTTGTGCAGGACCAGGGGTTCAGGTCGTCCAATCGGACGGTGGTGAATGTGGCGACCGCCGCAAGCGGCGGCCGGCCCGGCGTGCAGGGAAGCCGCCTGACGCCCATGAATTCCGTCCAGGGCGGCGTAAATGCCGTGGTCGCTGGTGGGACCGTGAACGTGCAGAGTGGCAGCTACGCGGAGCGAGTGACCGTGGACAGCCCGCGCAAGCTGCGTTTCAGTGGCACGACCCTCCAGGGGCTGACCCTCAACGCCGGGGCGGGCAATTCCGGCATTGGAGGTAATGTATCGGTCAGTGGCGCCGAAGGCATACTCTTCAACGCGCCAGTCAACCTGCTCTCCGACACCACGCTCGCGGCCACCAGCGGCAGCATCGCCTTGAACGGGTTGTTGCAAAGCGGCGCCAGTGGTCTGACGCTCAATGCCGCCGACGACGTGACGGGCACGGTGCAGGTTCCGAGTCTCAATGTGACAGCCGGCAACAGGGTGGACATGTCGCTGGACGTGGGCTCGGCCGACGTGCGCGCCGGGGTCCAGGCGGATCTTTCCGGCCGCGCCACGCGCATCGGGGTGGATGCGCCGCATGGCAACCTGACGGGAAGCTTCAACACGGTGGATAACACCGGCAATGGCGTGCTCAAGGTCAACGGCCGGGCGCTGCAGAGCGAGCCAGTGGCCGCGGTCATTGACAACATACGCTTCGTTCCGGTCATCGTTCTCCCACCGCTGCCACCCGCACCGTCGCCGCCACCGCCGGCACCGGTCATGCTTCAGGCCAGCGTCGACATCGATTCCCAGCCGGCAACGGCTGCCGGCGCCGGAACCGGGGCGCCATCGGGCGGCGCCGCACCGGCCGCGGGTGGCAGCGCGACCACGAGCACGAGCACGAGCACCAGAACGTCAAGTGGTGGACAAGGCGTGGTCGCGTCCATCTCTGGACCGCGCCAGGTGACCGTCACCCGGGGCGCGCCGGGCAAAGCCGCCGACGCATTGGCGCTTGGACAAGGGGTGGAGATTGACCTGTCGCCGGGCCGGTGAGCCGGGCACTGGCGCAATCTGCGCCAGCGGCACGCAGGCGACTCAGTGGCTGGTGTAGTTCAAGCTGGAGGACACGGTGGGGGGCGGCCCGAAGCTCGCCGTGGTCTGGCCCACCGCGCGGCGGGCACCCTCGAAACGGCGGCTCCAGTAGTTCACCCGCATGTCCTCGATGCGCACCACAGCGCCGGACCTCGGTGAATGGATGAAGCGGTGGTCGCCGACATAGATGCCGACATGGCTGAACGCACGGTTCAGGGTGTTGAAGAACACCAGGTCGCCGGGCTTGAGTTCCTCACGCGCAATGGGCTGGGTCACCGCGGCCTGTTCGGCGGCCCGGCGTGGCAGCAGGAGACCGAAATTCTGCTGGTACAAGGCACGTACGAAGCCGCTGCAGTCAAAGCCGGATTCGTAGCCGTTGCCGCCACGTTGGTAGGGCACGCCCAGGGCGCCCATGGCGGCAACCACCAGGCCGGACATGCGCTGGGTGCCGTCTTCGGCAGATGTATTGGGAAGGGGCGCGGCTGTCGCTGCGAGGGGCGCCAGCGGGGCTGCTTGTGCGGCGGGCGCCGTTTGCGTACGCACTGGCTGGTCCAGCAGGCCGCGTGCGCTCAGAAAACGGTCCAGGTCATCGCCTGGGCCGTTGGCGGCGGCGCGCGTGCCGATCAACACGGTCAGCAGGAAGACAAGGCTTTGGAGACGCATGCGGTTAGCATAGGACCTCCAGTACGTCGGTGTCAATTAAAGCTTTTTCGTGATAAACGATATAAGTCATTGATTTTAAATAATTTACTGTCAACTAATCTGCCCATGTTCAAAGCTCTCGTGTTGGACAATGCCAACGGATTCAATGCCTCTGTGCAGCAAGTGGACGAAGCCCGCCTGCCCGCCGCTGACGTGACGGTGGCCGTGCAGTACTCCACGCTCAACTACAAGGACGGTCTGGCCATCTGCAACAAGGGGCCGGTGGTGCGCAACTGGCCCATGGTGGCCGGCATCGACGGCGCGGGTACCGTGCTCGAATCCAGCCATCCGGCCTGGAAGGCCGGCGACGCTTTTGTGCACAACGGCTGGGGGGTGGGTGAGACCCACTGGGGTTGTCTGGCCGAAAAGGCGCGCCTCAAGGGTGACTGGCTGGTCCGGCTGCCTGCGGCCTTCACGCCGCGCCAGGCCATGGCCATCGGCACGGCCGGCTACACCGCCATGCTGTGTGTTCTGGCGCTGGAAGACCACGGGGTCAAGCCGGGCAGTGGCGAGGTGCTGGTGACCGGCGCCACCGGCGGCGTGGGCAGCGTGGCCATCGCCCTGCTGGGCAAGCTGGGTTACCCCGTGGTCGCCGCCACCGGCAAGGCGGCCGAGGCCGACTACCTGATAGCGCTGGGTGCCAGCGCCGTCATCGACCGCGAAGAACTGAGCAAGTCCGGCAAGCCCTTCCAGAAGGAGCGCTGGGCCGGGGTGGTCGATGCCGTGGGTTCGCACACCCTGGCCAACGCGCTGGCGCAGACGCGCTATGGCGGCGTGGTGGCCGCTTGCGGCCTGGCCCAGGGCATGGACCTGCCCACCACGGTGATGCCCTTCATCCTGCGCGGCGTCACGCTGGCCGGCATCGACTCGGTCATGGCCCCTTTGGCGAAGCGCCAGCGTGCCTGGGATCGCCTGGCGCGCGACCTGGACCCAGACCTGCTGGAGCGCATGGTCGAAGAGGTCCCGCTGGAAGACGCCATCGCCAAGGCCCAGCAACTCATGGCCGGGCAGGTGCGCGGCCGGGTGCTGGTCCGCGTCGCCTGAAGGAAACAAGATGCTGCTCGAACTTGACGATTCCCAGCTGCTGCTGGTCGACTACCAGGGCAAGCTCATGCCCGCCATCCATGAAGGCGCCACCGTGCTGGCCAACGCCAGTCGCCTGGCGCAGATGGCGCGCCTGCTTCAGGTGCCAGTCTTCGCCACCGAAGAAAACCCCACAGGACTGGGCCCCACCGTACCCGCGCTGCAAGCGCTGATTGCACAGGCCGGCGGCAAGACCTTCCCCAAGATGAGCTTCAGCGCCGTGGCCGACGGCCTGGCCGAGCTGCTGCGCCCGCCGGCGCGTGCACCGCAAGGCAACGCGCGTAGCCTGCCCAAGCACCTCCAGAAGCCGGCCCAGCCAGCCGATGGGCGCAACACCGTCGTGCTGGCCGGTTGCGAGGCGCATGTCTGCCTGCTGCAGACAGCGCTGGATCTGCTGGACGACGAATTCGAGGTCTGGGTGGTGACGGACGCCTGCGGCTCGCGCACCGAGCGCAACCGCGATGCCGCCTTCGACCGCCTGGCTGGCGCTGGGGCCGAGTTGGTCACGACCGAGATGGTGGCCTTCGAGTGGCTGCGCTCGGCCGAGCATCCGGCTTTTGCCGAGGTGCTCACGCTGGTGAAATAGGCCCTAGACTCGTGCCATGAAACGCCGCCTGCTTTCTCATGGCCTGCTCCTTCTGCTCGGTCTGGTGGCTGCCGCCCTCGCCACGCCAGCCTGGGCCGTGGATACCCCCGCTTCCGCGGAATGGAGCCTGTCGGCGGATGGCGCCTATGTGGTGGATGTCCGCAGCAAGCTGGCCTGGCCACGCTGCGTCCAGGGCATGGCCTGGAACGGCGCGAGCTGCACAGGAGTGCCGCTGCTGATGACCCACGGTGAAGCCACGGCGCTGGCAGCGGCCCGGGCCAAGGCCGAGGGCGTTGCCTGGCGCTTGCCGCGCGTGCCGGAACTGCGCCGCCTGGCCGGTAAAGTCGGCAAGCCCGCGAGTCCGGACATGGCGCTATTTCCGGCAGCCCCGCAGGACTGGCACTGGTCCATCACGGCCAGCATCAATCCGGCAGCGCGCATCAATCCCTACGATTACGAAAACATCCGGCAGGGCCGAACGGGCGGCAACACCGACCACATCGGCGTACAGCAGGGCTGGGCGGTGCACCTGGGCACGGGGGAAGCTCGGGGTGATGTCACCAAGCGTTCCATGCTCACGGTGCGGCTGGTGCGTCCGAACTTCTGACCCTCCCGTGCTCCGGTCCCTCCAACCGGAGCATTCCATCGGACGTGAACGCCATTTGCGCAGCGCATCGGTGCTGGTCGGCCTTGTGCCCACTCCCGGGCGCTGTGTTCAGGCGTGAAAAAAGCGCCCGTCGGGCGCTTTTTCATGGGGTACAGATCGCTCAGGCCTTCCCGTGCTTGGCGATCAGGTCCTTGGCGCTTTGCAGCAGCTTCTTGCCGTCAAAGCCGCGCTTGTTCATGTCTGCCACCCATTCGTCGTCCACCTGCGAGGAGAGCTTGACGAACTCAGCCGCCTCGGCATTGCTCAGCGTGTAGATGGTGTTGCCGCGCTCCACGGAGGGCTTGCGGCCCGGCACGTCGCTGGCCTGCTGTTGCTTGCCCAGCCAGCCCGAGGTGGCCAGACCGGAGTTGTTGTCGATGACCTTCTTGAGGTCCGGCGCGAGCGACTCGTACTTGGGTTTGTTCATGGTCATCACGAAGGTCGTGGTGTACAGACCCGTGTGCCCGACCGGGAACTCGGTGTGGAACTTGGTGAGCTCGTGCACCTTGACGGCCGGCACCACTTCCCAGGGAATCACGCAGCCATCAATCGTGCCCTTGGACAGGGCGTCCGGGATCTGTGGCAGCGGCATGCCCACCGGCGTGGCGCCCACCGACTGCAGCAGCTTGGTGACCTGGCGGGTCGGGCCGCGCATCTTCAGACCCTTGAGATCGGCCGGGCTCCTGATCTGCTTGTCCTTGGTATGGAACATGCCGGGGCCGTGCACGTGCAGGGCGAGCAATTGCGTGTCCTTGAACTCGTCGACCGCGACGGTCTGCACGTATTCCCAATAGGCCTTGGAGGTGGCCTCGGCGTTGTTGAGCATGAAGGGCAACTCGAACACCTCGACGCGCGGGAAGCGGCCCGCGGTGTTGCCCGGCAGGGTCCAGACCACGTCGACCACGCCGTCACGCGCCTGGTCATACAACTGCACGGGGGTGCCGCCCAGCTGCATGGCCGGGTAGGCCTCGAACTTGATGCGGCCGCCCGAGTCCTTCTCGACCTTCTCCATCCAGGGTTTGTGCATGGTGTTCCAGACGGCCGACATGGGGGACATGAAGGTGTGGAACTTGAGAGTCACGCTCTGCTGGGCCAGGCCCAGGGTCGGGACGCCGAGCGCTGCAGCGGCGGCGGTGGATTTGAGCAGGGTACGGCGTTGGATCATGGGGGTCTCCTGGAATGGTCTGCCGGCACCTTAGCTGAAATCTGTGCTGTTTCGTGCTGGGGCTTTCCCTCAACATACCCCGTCAACCCACGTACTTCACCAGCCACAGGGAGATGGCCGGGAAGAACAGCAGCAGCAGGGTACGCAGCACGTCGCTGACCAGAAAGGGCAGCACGCCGCGGTAGCTCTCGGCGATGGGCACGTCCCTGGCCATGCCGTTGACCACGTAGACGTTCAGGCCCACAGGGGGCGCCAGCAGGCCGAAGCCCACCGTCATCAGGCACATGATGCCGAACCAGATGGCGACCGATTCCTTGGGCAGGCCGAAGTCCAGACCCATGACCAGGGGAAAGAAGATCGGAATGGTCAGCAGCAGCATGGACAGCTCGTCCATCACCGCGCCCAGCACGACATACACCAGCAGGATGGCGCTGACCACCATCAGCGGCGGCAGGCCCCAGCCGCCGACCAGGCTGGCCAGCTGGGTCGGCACCTGGGTCAGCGCCAGTGCGGCGTTCATCAGGTCGGCACCGATGAAGATCATGAAGATCATGGCCGAACCTTCGGCCGTGGCATAGAAGCAGTGCTTGAGCTTGGCCCAGCTCAACTCGCGCTTGAGCAGGGCGGCCACGAAGGTGGCGGCCGTTCCCACGGCCGCGCCCTCGGTGGGGGTGAAGATGCCGCCGTAGATGCCGCCGAAGACGATCAGGAAGATCAGCGCGATCGGGATCACGCCCAGCAGCGATTGCAGGTTGACGCGCTCGGTGACGGTGTCGTGCTCGGGGGCATGACCCGGCACCAGACGCACGTAGACGGCGATGGCCGCCATGTAGCCCAGCATGGCGATGATGCCGGGCACCATGGCCGCGGCAAACAGCTTGGCAATGTTCTGTTCGGTCAGGATGGCGTAGATCACCAGCGGGACCGAGGGCGGGATCAGGATGCCCAGGGTACCGCCAGCGGCCAGCGTGCCGGTGGCCAGGCGGCCTGAATAACCGTGGCGCTTCATCTCAGGCAGGGCCACCGAGGTGATGGTGGCCGCCGTTGCCACCGAGGAGCCGCAAATGGCGCCGAACGCTGCGCTGGCCATCACCGAGGCCATGGCCAGGCCGCCGCGTACGCTCGCCATGAGGGCGCTGGCGAAGGTGAACAGGGCCTTGGAGATCCCACCCTGCGTGGCGAAGTGCCCCATCAGGATGAACAGCGGTATCACCGACAGGTCGTAGCTGGCGAAGCGCGCAAAGGCCTGGGTGTTGAGGAAGCTGGACAGCGGCAGCCAGCCGGCCTGCAGCAGGTAACCGGCACAGCCGGCCACGAACATGGCGATGGCGATCGGGATGCGCACGACCATCAGCCCCAGCATCACGCCGAAGATCAGCAGGGTCAGCAGCAGTGGCGTCATGTGGAGGTCTCCACTTCGAAGCCCTGCAGGGCCTGCCACAGGCCGATGCAGGCTGTCAGCACCAGCGGCGGGACCATCAGCGTATAGATGATCCACTCGGGAAAGCCCAGCATCATGGTGGTGGATTGCGTGGACCAGGCGCTCAGGCCGCCGAGCACCGTGCGCCAGGCCAGCAGGGCCATGGCCAGGCCCAGCAGAGCGGCACCCAGGCGGTCGAGCCCGGCGGTGGTGCGCGGGCTCGCGCCCGAGGTGAAAAAGTCCACGATGATGTTGCCGCGCCGGAACTGGCACCAGGGCAGGAAGAGGGCGATGGCGGCGCCGGCGGCCACCCCCGTGAGCTCGAAGTCACCGACGAGCGTAGTCCCGGTGGTGTTGCGCCCCAGCACGCTCAGACAGGTCATCAGTGTGATGACGGTCAGCAGTATGCCGGCCAGGATGGCGCAGAGCCCGGCCAGCTTCCCCAACAACTTGTGAATCATGGGCCGGGATTGTAGGGCTGCGGCCTGGCCATTCGTCAGATGACCTTGAGTTTGATCGTCGTCAGGCCGGCCACGCCGCCTTCCATGACGTCCCCCGACACCACCGCGGCCACACCTTCGGGCGTGCCGGTGTAGATCAGGTCGCCGGGTTTGAGCTCCCAGGCCGTGCTCAGGTGCTCGATGATCTCGCCGATGTTCCAGATCAGCTTGGACACATCGCTGCGCTGGCGGTCCTGGCCGTTGACCTGCAGCCAGATCTCCGCCTTGTCCACGTCGCCGGCCTGGGCCGTCGGCGTGATGGCGCCGATGGGGCAGGCCTCGTCGAAGGTCTTGCCGATGCACCAGGGGCGCCCCAGCTTCTTCTGCTCACCCTGCAGGTCGCGCCGGGTCATGTCCAGGCCCACGGCGTAGCCCCAGATGTGTTTCTTCGCATCGGCGGCCTTGATGTTCTTGCCACCGGTGCCAATGCAGGCCACCAGTTCGATCTCGTGGTGGAAGTCCTTGGTCAGGCTCGGGTAGTGCAGTTCTGCGGTCTGGCCCGGCTCGATGACCAGGCAGTTGTCGGCCGGCTTGATGAAAAAGAAGGGCGGCTCGCGGCCGGTGAAGCCCATCTCCTGCGCGTGCGCCACGTAGTTGCGGCCGACGCAGTAGATGCGGCCGACGGGGAAACGGTCCTTGCTGCCGACCACGGGCACGGAGACGGGGGCTGGTGCGGCGATGACGAAACTCATGCGAGCCTTTCTTCTTTGTGGATGCCCAGGGCCTGCTGCACCGGACGGTCTGTGAAACTGAAAAGCACGCAACCGGCCGTCGACTGCAGGCGCAGCGTCTGCCAGGACGGCACGACGAAATGGTCGCGCGCTTGGAAATCGAATCGTAGCGTGCCCTTCGGACCTTCTATCGTCGCCGTACCTGCGCCCTCGACCACGCTGTAGACCGCGCCATCGGTCTGGCGCCAGCCCTGGCCGTCGAAGCCCGCGGGCAGGCGCTGCAGGAAGGGCTGGAGGGTGGGCATGGGCGTGCCGCCGGTCAGCGGGTTGATGTAGCGCAGCTTGTAGCCGTCCCAGGCGTCCAGCGGCGCGCAGCGCTCGAGCTGGTGCAGGGCCTCGCGGCTGCGCTCGTAGGGATAGCTGAAGATGGGCGAGGTGGCTCCGAAGGGGGCATCGCCGCGCACCGGCGCCATGTTGTGGCCATAACGCGCAAAGCTGCTGCCCTCGGGCCGCGTGAGCGACTGCGACCTGGCGGCGCCGTTCTCGGCAAAGCCGGCATCGAAGAAACGGATCATCGGGATGTCCAGGCCGTCGAGCCAGACCACCGGCTCTTCCACCTCGTTGCCATGGTCGTGCCAGGTCCAGCTCGGCGTGATGATGAAGTCGCCCGGGTGCATGGTGGTGCGCTCGCCGTCCACGGCCGTATAGGCCCCGGTGCCTTCCACGATGAAGCGCAGCGCGCTTTGCGTGTGGCGGTGGCTGGGCGCGACTTCGCCGGGCAGGATCAGCTGAAGGCCGGCGTAGAGCGACTGCGTCACGGCCGACTGGCCGCGCAGCGCCGGGTTCTCCAGGATCAGTACGCGGCGCACGGCCTCTTCCGCCGTGATGATCTCGCCAGCGCGTTTCAGGTAGGGCCGTACTTCCTCGTACTTCCAATGGGCTGGCACACAGGGCGAGGCCGGCTGCGGCGGCACCAGCGCGTGCAGCACCTCCCACAGCGGGGTCAGGTTCAGCGGCGACATCTCGCGGTAGAGCGCCTGGCGGGCGGTGGCGGAAGGGAGGGGGGCGTCCATGGTTTTTCCTGCGGGCTGGCATTGTGACATCGCGGACGGAATGCGCGACGTGGGCTCTTGCCAGTGGACGTGCAGGTCGTCCATTTAGTAAGTATGCATATTGTCGACCTGCTGCGGCACCGGGTTTTCCCCGAGCGGATGCGGGAATTCCCCTGGGTAATACACTGAGCGCATGTCAAAAAGCTTCGATTTCAAGCAGGCGCCCGGGCACCTGATCCGGCGTGCCCAGCAGTGCGCGGTGGCCGTCTTCATGGAGGAAACGGCCCGGTTCGACGTTACTCCCGTGCAGTTCGCCATGCTCAACGCGCTCCTGGAGGCGCCCGGCGCCGACCAGGTGACGCTGGCCGCCCGGGTGGCGTTCGACCCGGCCACCTCCGGCTCCGTCATCGGCCGGCTGGAGGCCAAGGGCTGGGTGCGGCGCGAGGCGGATCCGCACGACCGGCGGCGCAAGCTGCTCTGGGTCACCCCCGAGGGCGAGCAGACGGTGCAGCAGATGAAGCGGGTCGTGGCCCGAGCGCAGGCGCGCATCCTCGCACCTCTGTCAGCCACTGAGAGCGAGCAGTTCGTGCGACTGCTCGGCAAGCTCGTGGCCGGCCACGAATCGACTGGCGCCGACTGATCGGATCCGACTCAGTCTGATTTCGCCAGCAGGGTGAAATGCTCCACCACCGGCGGCGCGGCGAAGAAGGGCCCCACGATGGCGCGCCACTCGGCAAAGGCTGGCGACTGGCGGAAGTGCACGGTGTGGTCCTCCAGCGTCTCCCAGAAAATCATCAGAATGTAGCGGTCCGGATGCTCGACCCCCTTGTTGACCTTGAAGCCGCGGTAACCCCGGGCCTGGCTGATGACGGTCGCCAGGCCGCGCTGGATGGCTTCATCAAAGGCGGTCTGCTGATCGGCGTGGATGCGGATGTCGGCGATTTCAAGAATCATGGGGGCTCCTTTTTTGAACGTTGCCCGGATTCTCCCTCAGCCTTCAGGGTGGGCAAGGGCGGTATCCTTGACGGTATGAAGCTGCACAACTACTTCCGATCTTCCGCGTCCTTTCGCGTGCGCATCGCGCTGGCGCTCAAGGGCCTGAGCTACGACTACCTCCCCGTGCACCTGGCGCGCGGCGACCACAAGCTGCCCGGCTACGCCGAGGTCTCGGCCGACCGCCTGGTGCCCCTGCTGGAAGTGGACGGCGAGCACCTGTCGCAGTCCATGGCCATCATCGAGTACCTGGACGAAACCCATCCCCAGCCGCCGCTGCTGCCCGCCGATGCGGCCGGCCGCGCCAAGGTGCGGGCGCTGGCGCAGTCCATCGCCTGCGAGATCCATCCGCTCAACAACCTGCGCGTGCTCAAGTACCTCGTGCGTGAGCTCAAGGTCAGTGAAGACGCCAAGAACACCTGGTACCGCCATTGGGTGCGCGAGGGCCTGGAGAGCTTCGAGCGCCAGCTCGCCACCCTGGCTGCACAGCGCCAGCAGGCCGGCCTGTCGCCTTCGGTCTACTGCTGGGGCGACACGCCCACCCTGGCCGACTGCTGCCTGGTCCCGCAGATCTTCAACGGCCAGCGCTTCGAGGTGAACTTCGAGGGTCTGCCGCTGACCATGGGCGCCTTTGCTGCCTGCATGCAGCTGCCCGCGTTCCAGCAGGCGCAGCCGTCCAGCTGCCCGGACAACGAGCCTTGAACGGGGCGTGATCCGGTGCATCCCGACTGGCTCGTTCCCAAGTGGCCGGCACCGGCCACCGTGCGTGCCGTGTGCACCACGCGTGTCGGCGGGCGATCGGTCGCGCCCTATGACAGCCTGAACCTCGGCGATCACGTCGGCGACGACCCGCTGGCCGTAGGTGCCAACCGTGCCGTGCTGGCGCAGGCCATCGCGGCGCGACCGGTGTTTCTGCAGCAGGTGCACGGGCGCGGCGTGGTGACCCTTGATGCGCACACCTTGCAGGGCACCGAGGCTGATGCCTGCCTCACGCGCGAGCCCGGCGTGGCCTGCACCATCATGGTGGCGGATTGCCTGCCCCTGTTGTTCACCGACGTCCGCGGCAGTGTCGTGGCTGCCGCACACGCCGGCTGGCGCGGCCTGGCGGGTGAGGGTGGGGTGGGGGTGATCGAAACCCTGTACGCAGCCCTGCGGGTTGATGCGGGCGAGCTCATGGTCTGGCTCGGCCCCTGCATCGGGCCGCAGGCCTTTGAGGTCGGACCGGAGGTGAAGGCGGCCTTCGAAGAGCGCAACCCAGGAGCCGCCAGTTGCTTCCATCCGGCGGCCGCACCCGGCAAATGGCTGGCGGATCTGCCGGCCCTGGCCAGGCTGCGCCTGACCGCGCTGGGGATCGACCAGGTCTATGGCAATGAGGGCTCAGCGTTCTGGTGCACGGTCACGAACCCATCACGGTTCTTTTCGCACCGGCGTGACCGCGTCAGCGGCCGCCTGGCCGCCTGCATCTGGCTGGCTTGAGGTGTCCTGGGCCTGCTGCCAGGCCGCCTGTTCTTCCGCCTCCCGCTGACGGCGCAGTTTCTTGCGCGCTGGCGTGCCCAGGATGTAGAGCAGCAGACCCACCGGCCCCAAACCGTACAGCAGAAAAGTGACGATCGCGCCCAGCACGCTGCCGATCGGGCTGGTGGCTTCAGCCACGGCCATGAGCAGGGCCACGTACAGCCAGCCGATGGCGATCAGGATCAAAAACATGGGTGAATTGAGCTTTGTCAGGATAGGGAAGGCTGAAGGCTGAGATACTAGATGTGTTGCCAGAACGAGGACCTCACGTGACACAGGATACCCCCGAATTTTGGGCGCAAGCGGCGCAGCAGTTCCAGCAGGCCTACGGCGACAGCTGGCTCAAGCTTTTCCAGTCCTTCCAGGGCGCGCAAGCCGGCCAGGGCATGCCCGCACTTGCGGCCACGGAGCCTGCGGTGAGCATCCCGCCCGACAAGCTCCAGGCCCTGCAGCAGAAGTACGTGCAGGATCTGGCGCAACTGATGCAGCAGGGCGCCGGCGCGGCCCCGACGGGCGACAGGCGTTTCGCCGCGCCGGCCTGGGGCGAGAACCCGCTGGCGGCCATGGCGGCCTCCACCTATTTGCTCAATGCCCGCCTGCTGATGGAGATGGCCGACGCCGTGCAGGCCGACCCCAAGACGCGCGCGCGTATCCGTTTTGGCGTGGAACAGTGGGTGGCGGCCAGCGCGCCCAGCAATTACCTGGCCTTCAACGCCGAGGCGCAAAAGAAGGCCATCGACAGCAAGGGCGAGAGCATTGCCCGGGGCCTGCAGAACATGCTGCACGATCTCAGTCAGGGCCATGTGAGCATGACCGACGAAAGCCAGTTCGAGGTGGGCCGCAATGTGGCCACCAGCGAGGGCGCGGTGGTCTACGAGAATGAGCTCTTCCAGCTCATCGAATACAAGCCGCTGACGGCCCAGGTCTACGAGCGTCCCCTGCTGCTGGTGCCGCCCTGCATCAACAAGTACTACATCCTCGACCTGCAGCCCGAGAACTCGCTGATCCGCTACGCCGTGGCGCAGGGCCACCGTACTTTCGTGGTGAGCTGGCGCAACCCCGACGAGTCCCTGGGCCACACCACCTGGGACGACTACATCGAGGACGCCGTCATCCAGGCCATCCACGTGGCGCGGGAGATCAGCGGCGCCGAACAGATCAACGCCCTGGGTTTCTGCGTCGGCGGCACCCTGCTGGGCACGGCCCTGGCTGTGCTGGCGGCGCGTGGCGAGAAACCGGTGCACAGCCTCACCTTGCTCACCACCTTCCTCGATTTCAGCGACACCGGCATCCTCGATGTTTTCATCGATGAGAACTCGGTGCGAATGCGCGAGCAGCAGATGGGGCAGGGCGGCCTGATGTCCGGGCGCGACCTGGGCTCCACCTTCAGCTTCCTGCGGCCCAACGACCTGGTCTGGAACTACGTGGTGGGCAACTACCTCAAGGGCGAGACGCCCCCGCCCTTCGACCTGCTGTACTGGAACAGCGACAGCACCAACCTGCCCGGGCCCTTCTACGCCTGGTACCTGCGCAACACCTATCTGGAGAACAACCTGGTCAAGCCGGGCAAGCTCACGGTCTGCGGTGAAAAGGTGGACCTGCGCAAGGTCGACCTGCCGGTCTACATCTACGGCTCGCGTGAAGACCACATCGTGCCCATCCCCGGCGCCTACGCCAGCACGCAGGTGCTGCCGGGCAAGAAGCGCTTCGTCATGGGGGCTTCAGGCCACATCGCGGGGGTCATCAATCCGCCCGAGAAGAAGAAGCGCAGCCACTGGATCCGTGCCGACGGCAAGCTGCCCAAGGGCTTTGACGACTGGTTCGAAGGGGCACAAGAGCACGGCGGCAGCTGGTGGACCGACTGGTCGGCCTGGCTGGGCCAGCAGGCCGGCAAGCAGCTTGCTGCACCGAAGAAGTACGGCAAGGGCAGCAAGTACAAGGTGATCGAAGCGGCCCCGGGCCGTTACGTGAAACAGAAGGCCTGAGGTGAACGTTCGGGCTGAGCCTGTCGAAGCCCATACAAACTTGAAACGCCCTTCGACGAGCTCGGGGCGAACAAAGAAGAGGAGACAGATCATGGAAGACATCGTCATCGTTGCCGCGGCCCGCACCGCGGTTGGCAAGTTCGGCGGCGGACTGGCCAAGACCCCGGCCACCGAGCTCGGCGCCCTCGTCATCAAGGCCCTGATGGAGCGCAGCAAGGTGGATGCCGCCCTGGTGGGCGAAGTCATCATGGGCCAGGTGCTTGCGGCCGGTGCCGGGCAGAATCCGGCACGCCAGGCGCTGATGAAGAGCGGCCTGCGCAAGGAAACACCGGCGCTCACCATCAACGCCGTTTGCGGCTCCGGCCTCAAGGCCGTGATGCTGGCGGCGCAGGCCGTGGCCACGGGCGACAGCGACATCGTGATTGCCGGCGGGCAGGAGAACATGAGCGCCAGCCCGCACGTGTTGCTGGGTTCGCGCGACGGCCAGCGCATGGGCGACTGGAAGATGATTGACTCCATGATCATCGACGGCCTGTGGGACGTCTACAACCAGTACCACATGGGCATCACCGCCGAGAACGTGGCCAAGCAGTACGGCATCACCCGCGAGATGCAGGACGCGCTGGCTGTCGCCAGCCAGCAGAAAGCCGCGGCGGCGCAGGATGCCGGCAAGTTCAAGGACGAGATCGTGCCTGTGCTGCTGCCGCAGAAAAAGGGCGATCCGCTGGTCTTCGATGCCGACGAGTTCATCAACCGCAAGACCAACGCCGAAGTCCTGGCCGGCTTGCGCCCCGCCTTCGACAAGGCTGGCGGCGTGACGGCGGGCAATGCTTCGGGCATCAACGACGGCGCTGCTGCCGTGATGGTCATGACGGCCAGGAAGGCTGCCGCCTTGGGGCTCAAGCCCCTGGGCCGCATTGCCAGCTTCGCCACCAGCGGCCTGGACCCGGCCACCATGGGCATGGGCCCGGTGCCGGCTTCCACCAAGGCCCTGCAGCGCGCCGGCTGGAAGGCGGCTGATCTGGATCTGCTGGAGATCAACGAAGCCTTTGCCGCCCAGGCCTGCGCCGTGAACAAGGAAATGGGCTGGGATACAAGCAAAGTCAACGTCAATGGCGGCGCCATCGCCATCGGGCACCCCATCGGTGCATCGGGCTGCCGAATTCTGGTGACGCTGCTGCACGAGATGCAGCGCCGTGATGCCAGGAAGGGCATTGCCAGCTTGTGCATCGGCGGCGGCATGGGTGTGGCGCTCACCATCGAGCGTTGAGGGTTTGCCCCACACACGGGTTTTGCCTAGGCCCACCTGACGGGCCCAGCCATTAGATTGAGAACAAGTTCAACGAGGAGAGCATCATGAGTCAGAAAGTAGCCTACGTCACCGGCGGCATGGGCGGTATCGGAACCGCCATCTGCCAGCGCTTGCACAAGGAGGGTTTCAAGGTCATCGCCGGTTGCGGCCCCACGCGCGACTTCGACAAGTGGCTGGGGGAGCAGAAGGCCCTGGGCTACACCTTCTACGCTTCGGTCGGCAACGTCGGCCAGTGGGAATCCACCGTCGAAGCTTTCGGCAAGACCAAGGCCGAGCACGGCCCCATCGACGTGCTGGTGAACAACGCCGGCATCACGCGCGACCGCATGTTCCTCAAGATGACGCGCGAGGACTGGGACGCCGTGATCGAGACCAACCTCAACTCCATGTTCAACGTCACCAAGCAGGTGGTGGGCGACATGGTGGAAAAGGGCTGGGGCCGCATCATCAACATCAGCTCGGTCAACGGCGAGAAGGGCCAGGCTGGCCAGACCAACTACTCTGCCGCCAAGGCCGGTATGCACGGCTTCACCATGGCGCTGGCACAGGAGCTGGCCAACAAGGGCGTGACGGTCAACACCGTGAGCCCGGGCTACATCGGCACCGACATGGTCAAGGCCATCCGCCAGGACGTGCTGGACAAGATCGTGGGCACCATCCCCGTCAAGCGCCTGGGCGAGCCGGGCGAGATCGCTTCCATCATCGCCTGGATTGCCGGCGAGGAGAGCGGGTATTCCACCGGGGCGGACTTCTCGGTCAATGGTGGCCTGCACATGGGTTGAGGGCGTTTGCTCTCCAACAGCAAACCCCGCTGCGGCGGGGTTTTTTTATGGATGGGGCCTGTTGTTCCGCCCTACGGTTCCCAGCGTACTCCGTACCAGCAGCCAGGTCATCCCCGCCGAGCCCGCACCCCCCGCCACCACCGGAAGGCTCGACCAGGAACAGCAGCAGCCCGCGAGACCCCGAGATGCACCAGGCCAAGAAAGGCAGCCTGATGACTTGCTCAGACCTTCCCTGGTGAGCTGGCTGTGATTTTCTTCCAGCATGAAGAAAACGACCTTTATGGATGCTGTGTTGTGTGCCGCACCGATCGTTTGCCGGCGTTCTCATAAATTGGCCTTCGGATCAAACCTTCCCCCAATTTTTCAAGACGAAGGAGGCAGCAGGATGGACCCGAACGACGGCAGGAATCATTTGAACGATGTGGTCAAAGACTTTGATGTTGCGATGCTGGTCACCTATTCGGCCAACGCAATCCACGCGCGGCCGATGGCCATGACGTGCTTGGACGATGGCATAGACGCTTACCTTGTCACCGATATCAACTCGCTCAAGGTTGACGAAATCAGGGTCAATCCAAATGCGGTTCTCACTTTTCAAAGCGCCAGCAAATTCGCTTCTGTACACGGCGAGTTGACACTATTGCGAGATGCAGCGCTGCTTGAAAAGCTATGGAAAGAAGCCTGGAAAGTATGGTTTCCGGATGGCAAATCCGACCCGAACATCGCCTTACTGAAATTCACGGCGCACGAGGGCGAGTACTGGAACAACGCGGGCATGAACGGGCTCAAATACGTCTACGAAGCCGCCAAAGCGTATGCGACAGGGGAAACAATGCCGGCAACGGACGATGCACAGCACGCCAAGGTTCGTTTGTAATATCTCGGTGCCTTGGCTCGGCGGGGGCCCCCCCCCCAACGATCTGCCGGTGGGTACCTCAGCACTTGAAACTATCGCCGCTTTTCTCATGTTCATCAAGCTTTATGCCATCGCACTTCCTGTCTTCTGTGTCATCGACATGGTCTGGCTTGGGTTTGTTGCTAAAAATTTCTATCGCGATCAAATTGGTTTTCTGATGACCAGTGAAATCAACTGGATCGCAGCGATCGCTTTTTACCTGTTGTTCGTCGTTGGGCTCGTGCTTTTCGTCATTGCTCCAGCCATTGAAAAGAGCTCGTGGATGCATGCACTTGTTTTTGGTGCGCTCTTCGGGCTGATCACTTACGCCACCTATGACCTCACCAACCTCGCTACGCTCAAAGATTGGCCCGTGTTGGTGACGATGGTTGATTTGGCGTGGGGCGCTGCGCTAGCCGCCTCGGTCTCAACCGCAACTTACTTCATTGCACGCAAAGTAGGTCTTTGAACACTGCAGCGGGCGCTGCACCAACCGGCATGGGGACGCATTGAACCGACCCGTGCGCTGATGAGGTCAATGCAGATCACAAGCGTTCGCGGCACCGCGCGCTCAGCGTTTGAGCGTCCCGCGCACCAACAGCCAGGTCATCCCCGCCGAGCCCGCAACCCCCGCCACCATGGGCAGGCCGGTGCCATCCACGAAAAAACCCACCACAGCCATCACCACCGCGCCGGTGGCGAACTGCAGCGTGCCCATCAAGGCCGAGGCGGTGCCGGCGATGGGGCCATGGTCTTCCAGCGCCAGGATGGCGGTGGTGGGGATGATGAGCCCGAGAAAACCGTAGCCGATGAAGAGCAGCACCAGCAGCACGGGCATCTGGTCGTAACCCAGCAGGAAGAGCGTCAGCAGCAGCGCCATGGTGGCTGCGTAGCTGTGCGTGGCCAGGCGCACCATGGACACCAGGCCGAAGCGCCGGCCCAGGCGCGCCGTCAGCTGCGACATGCCGATGAAGCTGGCCGCATTGGCCGCGAAGACCACGCTGTATTGCCTGGGCGTGAGGCCATAGTGGTCGATCAGCACGAAAGAGGAATTGGCCAGGTAGGCGAAGAAGCTGGCGATGCCGAAGGCGCCGATCAGCACCAGGCCCATGAAATGACGGTCGCGCAGCAAGGTGGCATAGCCCCGGAAGGCCTGGCCCCAGCTGCTGCCAGCGCGTTGCGCGGGCGGGCGGGTCTCGCGCATTTGCGTAGCCATCAGCAGCAGGCCCAGCAGGCCGATCACCAGCATGAACCAGAAGGCGCTGCGCCAGCCCTGCCACTCGATCAGCAGGCTGCCGACCAGCGGCGCGAGGATGGGCGAGACGCTGAAGACCAGCATGAGTGTGGACATCAGGCGCAGCGCCTCGTGGCCCGTGTAGAGGTCGCGCACCACGGCGCGCGGCACCACGCTGCAGGCGCAGGCGCCCAGGCCCTGCACGAAGCGCATGGCAATCAGGGTATGGATGTCGGGTGCGAGCGCGCAGCCCACACTGCCGATGGCGAACAGCGCGAGGCCGAAATACAGCGGCGGCTTGCGGCCGACCATGTCGGAGACCGGGCCGTAGATCAGCTGTCCGATGCCCAGCGCGATGAAGAAGGCCATCAGGCTGCCCTGCACGGCGCCGATGGAAGCGCCCAGACTCTGCCCGATGGAGGGCAGCGCCGGCAGGTACATGTCGATGGCGAAGGGGCCGATGGCCGAGAGCAGGCCGAGGATGAGCGCGGCGCGAAAGAAGCTGGTGGTCATGAATGTCGGTGGATCCCAGAGCCAGCTGCTGGCGTGGGCGCCAGGTCAATGTCTGGGTGAATGAGTCGCCCCAGCGGCGGCGCGTTCCGAACGCAGTCTTCCCCGGGCAGGTCGGGATTCTGGCGCGTCGGGCTCATGGTCATCCAGAACATTTTCACGCTTTTGCGTCATCATTCGGAGGAATATTGGCGAAGATCGCTTGCGTGCCAGAAGATTGAAATTAAGATGGCCTGGATCCATGCTGGACTTGCACCCGAGGACGGCATCTGATCTCCGGGGATGCATCGCGATGTGCGAGGCGGAACCTGACACGTAGGTTTTGACAACATGATGGATATCCAGTCCCTGATTGCATCGCCCGTGGCCCTGCCCAGCATTCCCCGCGTGATCGCGCTGGCGCTGACCGAACTCAATGCCCAGGAGCCTGACGCGCAGCGCGTGAGCAGTCTGCTGAGCATGGATCCGGTGATGACCGCGCGCCTCCTCATGGTGGCCAATTCCGCACGTTTCCAGCTCAGCCGCCGTGTCGGCACCGTGAGCGAGGCCCTGGGCATCCTGGGTCTGCGGCCGGTTCGGGACATGACGATCGAAGCCGCCATGACCAGTGCCTTTCGCAAGGTGGGAGGCGTGGACATGAAGCAGTTCTGGCGCTTCAGCCTCGACACGGCAAGAGTGACCCAGCTTCTGGCGAGAAAGTTGAACGTGGGGGTCTCGCCCTACACGGTGGGCCTGGTCCACGCCCTGGGAGAACTCGTCATGCATCGCGGCATGCCGCAGGAGATGGAGCAGCTCAACCAGCGCATCAATGTCTTCGCGCCCAACCGGGCGCGTACCGAGCACGAGCTGCTGGGCTACTGCTATGCCCAGGTCGGTGCGGGATTTGCTCGGGCCTGGAAGCTGCCCGAGGTCTTGGTGGAAACGCTGGAGCATCACGATGCCCCCTTCGAACGCGAGGGGTACGAGCCCATGGCGGGCATTCTGCATGTGGCGGCGTGGCGCTGCCGTGCCCACGAGATGGGGTATTCGGAAAGCAAGCTCGCCGTGAGCTTTCCTGACAAGACGGCCCTGGCCCTCGGCCTGGACGTGGGCGTGGTGCTGGCCCATGCGCCGGTCGATTGGGCGTCCAGCCAGGAAGCCCAGCTCTTTCTCGACTAGCAGCGGGCGTCAACGGTTGATCGCGGCTCCGTTCCCCGGTAAGGGACGGGCAGACTGCCGCCTTCAGCGCCACGCGGCTGGCGGTTCACCCCGGCTCAGGCTGCGTAGCCCAGTACCGCGAAGTAGTGCAGGCCCGTGCCTGCGGCAACGAAGCCGTGCCAGATGGCATGGGCGTAGCGGACCCGAGAATCCAGGACGAAGAAGACCACGCCCAGGGTGTAGGCCAGGCCACCGGCGACCAGCAGCGTCAGGCCGGCCGTGGGGACCCGTTCGACGAGCGGCACCGCGGCGATCAGCACCAGCCAGCCCATGAGCAGGTAGAGGCCGGTGGACAGCCAGGGATGCGAGAGGCGGTCAAAAGCCTTGAGCGTCACGCCCAGCAAGGCCATGGCCCATACCAGACCAAACAGCGTCCAGCCCCAGGCGCCGCCCATGACGCCCAATGCAAACGGCGTGTAGCTACCGGCGATAAAGAGGTAGATGGCGCCGTGGTCGAGCTTGAGGAAGACGTTCTTGGCGCGGCCCGGTGGCAGGGCATGGTAAAGCGTGGAGGTGAAATAGAGCAGGATCATGGTGGCGGCGAACACGCAGGCACCCACGATGTCGGTCGCGCTCAGCGGGCTGACCGCCACGATCAGGATGGGCGTGGCGACCAGGGCGGCCAACAGGGCCAGGCCGTGGCTCACGCTGTTAGCGATTTCTTCGCCCAGGGTCTGGGGACGGTCATTCATGAAAAGATTGTCGCACTCCGGCAGTGACAGCACCGGGGATCCGCCGGTGCCTCACAGTGAAAGATCTGGCAAGACGAGAAAAGGAAAAGCATCATGAACGCATGCGCCGGCTGGTGTAGCGCGAGCGCTGCAGCGCCAGGAACTCAAGCAGCCCCCAGACGATGGCTGCGCACAGGGGCAGCCAGCGCAGGGGATCAGGCCAGGTGGAGCGGCGCAGGCGTTTCATGGTCCTGGGCATCCATGTCATCCACGCCGAGGCTGAGCCACGTGTCGTCGAAGAGCGCGTCCAGCAGGGACTGGAGCCGGAACAGTTTCCAGAGCATGTCTTGCTCCTGTAAAGAATGACAATGGCGTTACCTTAGCGTGCCACCATGACGGTTTGATGTCATGCGCGCAGGGCGCCGCGCCGAAGGGGTGCGCTATGCTCCCCGGCACGCCCCCGGATCTTTCGACACCAGAGACTGCCGCCACGTGTCCACGCAAAAACTCCCTGAACTGGAAGCCCTCGAGAGGATCATCGAGCTGGGCGGTGCGCAGCTCGACGTGCGGGTGTTGCAGCAGGTGCTGGCGCCGGATGGGCGCCAGCTGCCCATCCATGCCATCGCGCTGGGCAATCCCGACCCGCAGGTGCCGGCCGTGGGGTTTTTTGGTGGCGTGCATGGTCTGGAGAGAATCGGCTCGGCGGTGGTGCTGGCTTATCTGCAGCAGGTGGTGCAGCGGCTGCAGTGGGACCGGTCCTTCCAGCAGCAGCTGGAATCGGTCCGACTGGTTTTCGTGCCCATCGTCAACCCGGGTGGCATGCTGCTGGGCACACGCGCCAACCCGAATGGCGTGGACCTGATGCGTAATGCGCCCGTGGACGCGAGTGACGCCGTGCCGTTTCTCGTCGGCGGCCAGCGGCGCAGCCGTGGCCTGCCTTGGTACCGTGGCCGGGTCGGCGATCCGATGGAATTGGAGAGCGAGGCGCTGTGCGGGATCGTCCGCGCGGAACTGCTGGCGCGCCGGTTCAGCATCGCCCTCGACTGCCATTCCGGCTTTGGCGTGCGTGACCGCATCTGGTTTCCCTACGCCCACACACGCGAACCGATCGAGCACCTGGCCGAGATGCGCGCGCTCAAGGAGATCTTTCTCCAGACCCACAGCCACCACCAGTACATCTTCGAGCCGCAGAGCCGACAGTACCTGGCACACGGCGACCTGTGGGACCATCTTTACCGACAGGCCGGTGAGGACCCGGGGCGCGTGTTCCTGCCGCTCACGCTGGAGATGGGTTCATGGCTGTGGATCAAGAAGAACCCGCGCCAGCTGTTCTCGGTGAAGGGCATCTTCAACCCGCTGATCGAGCATCGCCAGCAGCGCGTTCTGCGGCGCCATACCGCGCTGCTGGATTTCCTGGTGCGCGCCGCGGCCAGCCACAGGTTGTGGCAACCGGCGTTCGACGCGCGCGCGGGCCAGCGCGCGCTGGCGCTGCAGGAGTGGTATGACTGAGGCGGCAGGTCCGACCTGGATCCTGCTGCGCGGCCTGACCCGCGAAGCGGCGCATTGGGGCGGTTTCGTCGAGGCTTTGCGGCGAGCCCTGCCGCAGTCGCGCGTGCTGACGCTGGACCTGCCGGGCAATGGCCAGTGGCACACGCAGCGCAGCCCGGCCGATGTCTCGGCCATGGTGGCCAGCTGCCGTGCCGAACTGTCGCAGCGCGGCGTGCAGGGCCCTGTGTACCTGCTGGCCATGTCTCTGGGCGCCATGGTGGCCACGGAGTGGGCCTACCAGGCACCGGGGCAGGTGGCAGGGTGTGTGCTGATCAACACCAGCTTGCGGCCCTTCAGTCCTTTTTTCCATCGCTTGCGTCCGCGCAACTATGGTCGCCTGCTGGGTCTGGTCCTGGGCCGCGCCACGCCGGCGGGGTGGGAGCAGGCCATCCTGCGCCTGACCAGCAACCGTGCCGTTGAACGGGCTGCCGTGCTGCCCGACTGGATCGCCGTGCGCCAGTCTCGCCCGGTAAACCCGGGCAATGCGCTGCGCCAGTTGCTGGCCGCGGCGCGCTACCGGGTGCGGAACGAGCCGCCGGCCACGCGTCTTCTATTGCTGGCCAGCAAGCAGGATGGACTGGTCGATGTGCGCTGCTCGTCCGCGGTGGCCCAGCGCTGGGGCTGCACACTGCAACTGCATCCGACGGCCGGTCACGATCTGCCCCTGGATGAGCCGGCCTGGGTCATTGCCCAGGTGCAGCACTGGCTGGGTGATCGCTCGTCCGTGCCGCGGGCTTGAGTTCCGGCGGCCGCGCCAGCTACTTGCGCTGGCGCTCCCGTTCGTAGTCCTCGTAGGTCTGGCGGTTGACGCGGCTCATGCAGTCTTCGTAGGCACCGGGTGCCTGGCGGCGGCATTCGCTCTCGGCGCCGGCCCTGGCGCCTTCGTACCAGGCGCGCGCGGTGCAGCCGGCCAGCATCAGGCTGACCAGAAGGCCCGGCAGGAGGAGGTAAGGATGGCGCATGGGCCCTGTCATGGCCGTGATGCTGATCTGGCGGCCAGGGCCTGCACGCGCTGCCCGTCGCGCAGGCTGCTCGGCGGAAAAAGGATCACCGGCGTGCCCGGCGCCAGCTCGGTCCTGACCCAGGCCTCGCTGCCGTTGCGCGCCAGCACCTCCAGCTCGTGCAGGCGGGCGCGGCCGCCTTCCAGGACGTAGAGCGCGGCGCGGGCGCCGGAGGGGAAAAGCCCGCTGACCGGGACCTTCAGCGCATCCTTCTCGGTCTGGACCACGATGCGCACATCGGCCTTGTACCCGTCACCCAGAGAGAGCCATTGCTCGCGCTGCGAGAGGATGTCCAGCACCACATTCACGCGCTGCTCCTCCACGCCCAGGGCGGACACCTTGGTGTAGGCGGAGGGCTCCACCAGGCGCACACGCGCCTGCAGCAGCTGCGGGCCGCCCCAGTTGGCTAGCGTGGCCGGCGTGCCAGGCTTGACCTGGGCGGCGTCTTCGGTCAGCAGATCGACCACCACTTCCAGGTCGCCGGGGTCACCCAGCTCCAGCAGCGGGGTGCCGGCCTGCACCAGGCCTTCGCTCTGCTGGCTGACCTTGAGCACCTTGCCGGTGACGGGCGCCTTGATGGCCCAGCTGCGCTGCGCGGTGGTGGTGCCCTGGCTGAAGGTGCGGATGGCGATGCGGGCCTGCGCCAGTTCGTGGCCGGTGGCGTCTGCTTCCTGGCGCGCGCTGTCCAGTTCCTTCTGGCGCAGACGAACAGTCAGGCGACCGGTCTCGTTCTGCGTCGGTGAGACGAAGCCCTGTTGCGCCAGCGTCTCGCTGCGCTTGAGGTCGGCCACGGCCTGGTCCAGCGCGGCCCGGGCTCGCTCCACATTGGCGCTGGCGCGGCGCACGGCGGCTTCCATGGCACCGATGCGTTCGTTCTGCTCCTGGCGGGAGCGCTCGTCCAGCAGGCCGGGCATGACGGGCCACAGCGTGGCCAGAACGCCGTCGCGCGCCACCGTGTCGCCCTGCTTGAGCGCCAGGCGCTGCACGCGGCCGGTGAGCGGCGTGGACACGACGTAGCGTTCGCGCAGACGGGTCTTGCCGTCTTCCTGCACGGCGCGCTCGAAAGGGCCGCGGCTCACCGCGCCCAGTTCCACTTCGGTGGCCCGTGGCCAGAAGGCCCAGACCAGCAGCAACACGGCCAGCAGCAGGCCGCCGCCGGTCCACAGTTTTCTTCTGGAGAGATTCATGCTTGTTTCCCTGGCTTGATGTTTCTATTCTCGTGTCTTCAGCACGCCCACCAGATCCAGCGTATCGATGCGCCGGCGCACGATCAGTGCGCTCGCCACGCCGGCGGCCACCACGACGATGGCAGCGTAGGCGTAGGTGGGAGGCTGGATGATGAGCGGGAAGAAGAACTCGTCGGTCTTGATCAGCTGCACGATACCCGCAGCCAGCCAGTAGCCGGCCACCAGACCCAGCGGGATGGCGATCAGGATCTCCAGCGCCAGTTCGCCCAGCAGGAAGGTCGAGACTTCCCCGCGCGTGAAGCCCAGCACCCGCAGGCTGGCCAGTTCCCAGGCGCGTTCGGCCAGCGCGATGCGCGCATGGTTGTAGACCACCCCCACGGCGATGATGCTGGCGAAGACGGTGAGGATGGCGCTGAAGACCAGCACGTTGCGCGCGGTGATCTCCTCGATGTTGCGCAGCATCACGGATTTGCTGAAAGCCGCCGCCACGCGCGGCAGGTTCTTGAGCCGCTCCAGCAGTTCGGGCTCGTGGCCGCGCTCCACCGAGATGGCGATCACGTTCACGTGGTCACCTTCCTGCAGCAGGCGGTTGAGGCTGCGGCGTTCGATGTAGGCACCCATGCCCATCATCTCCTGCACGGTGCCCATGACCGGCAGCTCCAGCACCTGGCGCCGGCCTTCGAGCAGTTCCACGCGCACCGTCTGGCCCGGCTTGATGTGCAGGCGCTCGGCCAGGCGGTCGGTCAGCAGCAGTCCGTCCTGCGGTGGGGAAAAACTCTGGTGGGCCACGTCCACGATGCGCTGCAACTGCGGCTCTGCGGCCCGCCCCTGCACGCTGCCGCGCCAATGGTGTTGCCCGTGGACCAGGCGGGCCGGCACGCTGCGCACGCCTTCCACGGCCGTCACGTGCGGCAGCCGCGCCACCTCGTAGGAAACGGGCGCGGGTGCCGCTTCCACCAGGCTGACGATGACGTCGCCGCGCAGCACCAGGCGGAACTGGGTGTGCAGCAGCAGGTCGATGGTGTCGCGCCAGAAAGTGCCGCTGATGACGATGGCCATCGAGGCGGCGATGCCCAGGATGGTGAGCGCGGTGCGCAAGGGGCGGCGCTGCATGGTGCGCAGCACCATACGCACGGCCGGGCTGAAGAAGCCGCGCAGGCCCCAGGTCTCGACGAAGCTGGGGCGAAAGCGCCCCGGTGCCGGCGGGCGCATGGCCTCGGCCGGGGCCAGCCGCACGGTCGCGGCAATCGCGCGCCAGGTGGCACCCAGCGCCGCGGCCAGGGTGATGGCAGTGGCGGCCAGGGCCAGCTCGGGCCGCACGCGGTGGCGCAGCTCGGGGAAACGGAACACCTCGGCATACAGGCCAGAGAACCAGTTGCCCAGCCAGGCGCCCACGCCCATGCCGATCAGCACGCCCAGGATGACGATGACCAGCACCAGTTTGACGTAGTGCGCAGCAATGGCACGGTTGTCGTAACCCAGCGCCTTGAGCGCAGCGATCTGTTCGCGTTGGGTGGCGATCTGGCGGCTCAGCACCACGTTCAGCAGGAAGGCGGCCACGGCCAGGAAGATGCTGGGCAGCACGGTGCCCATGACGCGCTGTTCCTTGATCTCGGAGTTCAGGATCATGTGTGACATCTGCTCGTCACGGCCGTGCGCGCTGATGCCCCCGTAAGGCGCGAGCAGGCGGTTCAGGCCGTCGATCACGCGGCCCTCGCTGGCGCCGGGGGCCAGTCGCACCGCGACCTGGTTGAAGGCTCCCTCCATGTTGTAGGCCGCGGCCAGGGCGTGGCGGTCCAGCCAGAAGACGCCGAAGCCGCGCAGGTCGGGCGAACCCCCCAGGCCGGCGAAGATGTACTCGGGTGAGAGGGCGATGCCGGTGATCAGCAGTTCCTCGCGCTTGCCGTTGACCAGGGCATGGATACGGTCGCCGGCCTGCAGCTTGCGGGCGATGGCGAAGCCCTCCGAGACCAGGACTTCCAGGCCGCTGCCGCGCTGCGTGACGGGCATGCGGCCTTCGCGCAGGTGGATACGGTTCAGACGCGGCAGCGTCAGCAGGTCAATACCGACCAGGCGGCCGATGATGGGGTCGGACACATGGGGAATGTCCACCTGCACGATCTGCGTCAACGAGGTTTCCACGTGCGCCGCGCCGGGCAGGGCGGCGAGCTGGCGTTCCAGCGCCAGCGGCGCCCGCTTGAGGCTGGCAAAGACGTCGGCAAAGCGCGATTCCGTGTAGTAGACCTCGCGCGACCAGGACAGCGCGTCGTAGGCGCTGAAGCTGGCGATGAAGCCGGCCACGCCGCTGGCCACCACCAGGGCGATGGTGATGGCCTGGCTCCACATGAGCCGCAGGTCGCGCAGCAGCTTGCGGTCCAGCGCCTTCATCGTTTGTGCCTCGCTACCATGACAGCTCGGAAGGGCTGATCTTGTGCGGGTTGATGTCCACCCGCTGCACGCGCCCGCCGCCCAGGTGCAGCACGCGGTCCGCCATGCCGGCAATCGCGGCGTTGTGCGTGATGACGATGGCGGTGGTGCCCAGCTCGCGGTTGATGCGCTCGATCACCTCCAGCACCAGCTTGCCGGTCACGTAGTCCAGCGCACCGGTGGGCTCGTCGCACAGCAGCACCTCGGGGCGTTTGACGATGGCGCGCGCAATCGCCACGCGTTGCTGCTCGCCGCCCGAGAGTTGTGAGGGGAAGTGGTCCATGCGCTCTTCCAGACCCACCAGACGCAGCGCCTCGGTGGCCGGCATGGGGTTGTGCGCAATGTCGGTGACGAGCTCGACGTTCTCACGCACCGTCAGGCTGGGGATGAGGTTGTAGAACTGGAAGACGAAGCCCACATGCTCGCGCCGGTAGCGGGTGAGCTCGGCGTCACTGGCGCCGGTGAGCTCGTGGTCTGCAAAGCGCGCACTGCCGCTGCTGGGGCGGTCCAGCCCGCCCAGGATGTTGAGCAGCGTGGACTTGCCGCTGCCCGAGGGGCCGAGCAGCACGATGAACTCGCCCCGGCGGATGTCCAGGTTCACGTCCTGCAAGGCTTTCACCTCGACCTCGCCCATCTGGTAGGTCTTGCTCAGGTCGCGGGCGCTGAAGACGGTGTCTGAAGGGCTGGGGGTGTCGTTCATCGGTATCCGGTGGGCGGTGAGCGCGTGGGGCCATGATATTCCGTTGCCGCATCGACGGTCTTGAGCGGATGCAAGCTCCCACCTTGCTGCAGGATGTGTAGCTAAGTCCTTGATTCTCCAAAGGCTTCCGTCCTCAAAAAGGCTGCCCTTGGCATAAAATTAGTGCCGGCTGCTGCATCGAAGTTTTCAAGGGTGGGCAGCCACCCCATTCTTATGAAGTCTTCCGATTCCGAACTGATCGATATCAACGAATTGCGCATCGGGCTCTACATCGAGCTCGAACTGGGCTGGATGTCGCATCCTTTTCCGACCGGCAGCTTCAAGATCACGTCCTCCCGCCAGATCGAAACCATACGCAGCCTGGGCCTCAAGCAGGTGCGCTATGTGCCAGGCAAGAGCGATGCGCCGGCGGAGGCCCTGCCGAGCCAGCCGGCCATGGACGAAGCGGCCGCTGCGCGTGCCCTCGCGCGGGAGCGCGAGTTCCGCCAGCGCCGCGCCGCTCGGATCGAGGCGCAGCAGAAGACCCTGAATGCCTGCGAGCAGAAATTCGGCCTGGCCCAGCAGCAGTATCGAAGGGTGCAGGAGCAGGTGCTGGACCAGCCGCTCGCCGTGCGCGATCAATGCGTGGCCATGATCTCGACATTCGTGCAGGAGATGGGCTGCGATGGTGAGTCCGCGATCCGTCTGCTTTCCGAGGGCGTGGGAGAGCGCGCCGCCATGCACCCGGTCAACGTCACGGTCATGAGCCTGCTGCTGGGACGGGCCATGGGCCTGAGCGGGCAGTCCCTTCTGGACCTGGGTGTGGGTGCCTTCCTGCACGACGTCGGCAAGCTGCAGCTGCCTCAGCGCCTGCGCTGGTTCGAGGAGGGTTTCTCCATCGAGGACTTCAAGCTCTACCAGGAGCACGTCAGCAAGGGCGTGGCCATTGCCAAGCGCATGCAGCTCAGCGAAGGTGCGCTGATGGCCATTGCCCAGCACCACGAGCTGGCGGATGGCACCGGTTTCCCCATGCGCCCGCCGGGTGACGACATCACCATGCCGGCGCGCATCCTGGCGCTGGTGAACCGCTATGACAATCTGTGCAATCCGCCGCGTCTGGCGACGGCGCTCACCCCGCACGAGGCGCTGTCACTCCTGTTCGCCCAGCACAAGGCGCGCTTCGACAACATGGTGCTGAGCGCCTTCATCCGCATGATGGGGGTCTATCCACCCGGCTCCGTGGTGCAGCTGATCGACGGGCGCTACGCGCTGGTCGTCTCGGTCAATTCCGTGCGGCCGCTCAAGCCCCGCGTGATCGTCCATGAGCCCTCGGTGCCCAAGCACGAGGCGCTGATCCTGGACCTGGAAAGCCAGCCTGGCATCGGTATCCGTCGCAGCCTCAAGCCCGCCGGCCTGCCGGCTGATGCGCTGGATTACCTGGGGCCGCGCCAGCGGATTGCCTATTACTTCGACAGCTCGGGCCCGGCGCCCCTGCAAGACGCCTGATTCCACAACCGTTCGCCCATGAAAAATGCCAGGGGTTCCCTGGCATTTTTTATCCCGGGCCTGCGTGTGGCAGACCCGTACGATGGATCAGATGGCCTTGGCGGCGCGCAGTTCCTCGAGCTGGGCCGAGCTGTAGCCCATCTGCCTCAGAACCTCGTCGGTGTGCTCACCCAGCAGCGGCGAACGGGTCACCTCGGTCGGGCTGTCCGAAAGTTTGATGGGGTTGCCCACGCTCAGGTACTTGCCACGCACCGGGTGATCGACTTCCACGATGGTGCCCGTGTCGCGCAGCGACTGGTCCTCGGCGATCTCCTTCATGGAGAGGATGGGGCCGCAGGGGATGTCGAACTCGTTGAGGATGTCCATCGCCTCGAACTTGGTCTTGGTCTTGGTCCACTCCTCGATGCGCGCGAAGATCATCTTCAGGTGCGGCAGGCGGGCCTGCGGCGTGGCGAAGTGCGGGTTGGTGATCCAGTCTTCCTCGCCGATGATCTTGCAGATGGCCGGCCAGACGGCGCCCTGCGTGATGAAGTAGATGTAGGCGTTGGGATCCTTCTGCCATCCCTTGCACTTCAGGATGGAGCCGGGCTGGCCGCCGCCCGAGGCGTTGCCGGCGCGCGGCACGGCTTCGCCAAACTCGATGTCGGGGTACTGCGGGTATTCGCGCAGTTCGCCGGTGCGCTCCAGGCGCTGCTGGTCGCGCAGCTTGACGCGGCACAGGTTCAGCACGGCGTCCTGCATGGCAGCCAGCACCTTCTGGCCGCGGCCGGTCTTCTCGCGCTGGTACAGGGCGGTGACGATGCCCAGGGCCAGATGCAGGCCGGTGCCGCTGTCGCCGATCTGGGCGCCCGTCACCATGGGCAGGCCGTCCGGGTCGCCCGTGGTGGAGGCCGCGCCGCCGGTGCACTGGGCCACGTTCTCGTAGACCTTGCAATCGACGTAGGGCCCGGGGCCGAAGCCCTTGACCGAGGCCAGGATGATGCGGGGGTTGATCTCCTGGATCTTCTCCCAGGGGAAGCCCATGCGGTCAAGCGCGCCAGGGGCGAAGTTCTCGACCATGACGTCGCATTCCTTGATCAGCTTGACCAGCACTTCCTTGCCCTTGGGATTCTTGGTGTCCAGGGTGATGGAGCGCTTGTTGTGGTTGAGCATGGTGAAGTACAGGCTGTCGGCACCTTCGACGTCACGCAGCTGTCCGCGCGTGGCATCACCTTCACCGGCCTTTTCCACCTTGATGACGTCCGCGCCGAACCACGCCAGCAACTGGGTGCAGGTGGGCCCCGACTGCACGTGCGTGAAGTCGAGGATGCGGACGCCTTCGAGGGCCTTGGTCATGAATGAACTCCTGGTTCCAATGATAAAAAACTCTTATGAATAGAAGAAGCTAGTCTTCTATATGACTCACGCATTATAGGGGTTTCAACGCATTGAAATATCGTCGTTTTTTATGCTGACAACGGGCCCCGCTGATACATGCTGACAGAGGAGAAAACCCAAGCGGGCCGGTCGACCGGGGATCTGCGGCGGCGGCAAAAAAAACGGCGCCCGAAGGCGCCGTTTTCATGTGCGGGGGAAGGGGCTCAGACCGCCTTCTTGCCGTGCATGGCCACGATCTGGTCCTTGCTGTAACCCAGCTCGGCCAGTACTTGGTCGGTGTGCTCGCCCAGCAGCGGGGAGGCAGTGACTTCGGGCTTGAGGTCCGAGAACTTGATCGGGCTGCCAATGGTGAAGTAGCTGCCGCGCACGGGGTGGGGCACTTCCACGATGGAGCCGCTCTTGCGCAGCGACTCGTCAACCAGCAGTTCCTTCATGGACAGCACCGGGGCGCAAGGAATGTCGAACTTGCGGAAGATGTCCACCGCTTCGAACTTGGTCTTGTCCTTGATGAAGTTTTCGATGGTGGCGAAAATGTCCATGATGTGCGGCTGGCGAGCCTTCGGGGTGGTGTACTTGGGGTCGGTCTTCCACTCCGGCTTGCCCAGCGCGTCGCAGATCGGCTCCCAGGCGTGGCCCTGCACCGTGAAATAGATGTAGGCGTTGGGGTCGGTCTCCCAGCCCTTGCACTTCAGGATCCAGCCCGGCTGGCCGCCGCCGCCGGCGTTGCCGCCACGCGGGGTCACACGGTCCTTGAACGCTTCCATCTCGTGCGGATACTGGGGATACTCTTCCAGGTAGCCCAGGCGCTCCAGGCGCTGTTGGTCGCGCATCTTCACGCGGCACAGGTTGAGCACGGCGTCCTGCATGGACACGGCCACCTTCTGGCCCTTGCCGGTCTGCTGGCGGCCGATGATGGCGGTCAGGATGCCGATAGCCAGGTGCATGCCGGTGTTGGAGTCACCCAGAGCCGCAGCGGAGATGGTCGGCTGGGAGTTCTCGCCCTTCCACCAGCCGGTGGTCGAGGCGGAGCCGCCGGCGCACTGGGCCACGTTTTCGTAGACCTTCAGGTCTTCGTAGTGGTGGCCATCGCTGAAGCCCTTGACCGAAGCCAGGACCATGCCGGGGTTGAGCTTCTGGATGTACTCCCAGGTGAAGCCCATGCGATCGAGCGCGCCGGGGCCGAAGTTTTCGACCATGACGTCGGACTTCTTGATCAGCTTCTCGAGCACTTCCTTGCCCTCGGCCGTCTTGGTGTCCAGCGTCAGCGAACGCTTGTTGCTGTTGAGCATCGTGAAGTAGAGTGCGTCGGCATCGGGGATGTCGCGCAGCTGGCTGCGGGTGACGTCGCCGGCGCCCGGGCGCTCGACCTTGATCACGTCAGCGCCGAACCAGGCCAGCAGCTGGGTGCAGGCCGGGCCGGCTTGCACGTGCGTGAAGTCGATGATCTTGATGCCCTTGAGGGGTTGGTTTCCAGACATGTGCATTTCTCCTTGTGGGTTGCGCTTGTGAAATCAGTGCTTCTTGGTCGCAACACTGGCCGGGTTCAGGCTGGTGATGCGGCCGCTCTCGGTGCCGGCGGTTTCGTCGATGACGGCATTGATGAGGGTGGGTTTGCGCGACTTGATGGCTTCTTCCATCGCCTTGCGCAGTTCTGCCGGGGTGGTGGCGTGGACGCCCACACCGCCGAAGGCTTCCATGAGCTTGTCGTAACGCGCGCCCTTGACGAACACGGTGGGGGCCACATCAGCGCCGCCGGTCGGGTTCACGTCGGTGCCGCGGTAGACGCCGTTGTTGTTCATGATGACCACGCACACCGGCAGGTTGTAGCGGCAGATGGTCTCGACTTCCATGCCGCTGAAACCGAAGGCGCTGTCACCCTCGATGGCGATCACCGGTTGGCCGGATTCGACGGCGGCAGCGACGGCAAAGCCCATGCCGATGCCCATCACGCCCCAGGTGCCCACGTCCAGACGCTTGCGCGGCTTGTACATGTCGACGATGGAGCGGGTGAAGTCCAGCGCGTTGGCGCCTTCGTTGACCAGCATGGCGTCGGGGTTGGCCTTGACGATGTCGCGCACCACGTTCAGGGCGCTGTGGAAGTTCATCGGCTTGGGATCCTTGGCCAGGGTCTCGGCCATCTTGGCGACGTTCTTCGTCTTGCGTTCGGTGATCGCGTTGGTCCACTCGGCCGGGGGCTTGGCCCAGTTGGAGCCGATGCCAGCGAGCAGGGCGGAGACGCAGGAGCCGATGTCACCCACCAGCGGGGCATCAATGGCCACGTTGCTGTCGGCTTCGGTGGGCGAAATGTCGATCTGGATGAACTTCTGGCCACCGGCGTCCTTGTGGTCCTTGCCGCCCCAGGTCTTGCCCTTGCCATGCGACAGCAGCCAGTTCAGGCGCGCACCGATCAGCAGCACCACGTCGGCTTCCGGCAGCACGTAGGAACGGGCAGCTGCAGCAGACTGCTCGTGCGTGTCGGGCAGCAGGCCCTTGGCCATGGACATGGGCAGGTAGGGGATACCGGTCTTCTCGACCAGGGCCTTGATGTCGGCATCGGCCTGGGCGTAAGCGGCGCCCTTGCCCAGCAGGATCAGGGGCTTCTTGGCGCCCTTGAGCAGGTCCAGCGCGCGCTTGACAGCGTCGGGTCCGGGGATCTGGCGCGGCACCGGATCAACCACCTTGATCAGCGAAGCCTTGCCGGCGGCGGCGTCCATGGCTTGCGAGAACAGCTTGGCGGGCAGGTCCAGGTAGACACCGCCCGGGCGGCCGGAAACGGCGGAGCGGATGGCGCGGGCGATGCCCACGCCGATGTCTTCGGCGTTGAGCACGCGGTAGGCGGCCTTGCACAGGGGCTTGGCGATGGCCAGCTGGTCCATCTCTTCATAGTCACCCTGCTGCAGGTCGACGATTTCGCGCTCGGAGGAGCCGGAGATCAGGATCATGGGCCAGCAGTTGGTGGTGGCGTTGGCCAGTGCAACCAGGCCGTTCAGGAAGCCGGGGGCGGACACCGTCAGGCAGATGCCGGGCACGCCCTCGGCGCCGTTCATGAAGCCGGCGATGGCGGCAGCGTTGCCGGCGTTGGCTTCGTGGCGGAAGGAAATCACGCGCAGGCCTTCAGCCTGCATCATGCGGGTCAGATCCGTGACCGGAATGCCCGGCAGGCCGTAGATGTTTTTGATGCCGTTGAGTTTCAGAGCATCGATGACCAGGTGGAAACCGTCAGTCAGTTCTCTGGATTGAGCGTCGTTGGACATGTTGAAGTCTCTCTCGGTGTTGGACGTCTAGGGAAATCGGGTGGCCAGGCTGGCGAATACCTGCGGCTCCTCAAATCTGGGCAACCCCGGGAGCGCGCATTCGGGGTTGGAGCGGTGCAACGTGACCGAAGTCATAAGCTGGACAGGGCTGAACGTGTACTGCGGGGTTATGATAGAAATCCATTTCCGTTTCGCCATTGACCACGGTCAATTTTCGGGACAAATATCCGGCCTCCCTCGCAGGCCGACCCGCTACGGGCGCGAAAGCGCGATCCCTGGACCATGACAGCCATCGAAAATCATCCGGAAAAGAACATCATTCGGGTTCAAGTCCGCCAGAACAATGTGCTCAAGGGCATGAGTGCGGCGTCGCACGAGGAGTTGGAGCGGCACCTCACGGTGGTGGATTGCAGCAAGGGAGACTTCCTGCTGCACCAGGGTGTGCACGATATGGAGCAGTACTTCATCCTGGACGGGGTGCTCAAGCGGGTGGTGGCCAACGCCCAGGGCAAGGAAATGATCCTGCGCTTTGCCGCTGAACGCGAGATGGAAACCAGCTACGCCGCATGGTGTCTGAAGACGCCCGCGCCCTACAGCATTGTTTGCGTCACGAAGGCGAGGGTGGTCAAGCTGCCCATGCCCGAGTGGATCGGATTCCTGGAGCGGCACCCTGAGGAAAAACGCCTGTTCGAGTACTGCGTCATGAATCTGATGAGCGAGATCATGGCGCACACCATCACGCTGCACTTGCTCGATGCGCCGGGGCGTGTGCATCGTTTCGTGCGAAAGCACGCTGAACTTTTCGACCGCATCCCGAAGAAGGAACTCGCGGCCTACATGAACCTCTCGGCAGAGACGCTCAGCCGGCTCAAGCAGCGCGGCAAGATCTGATAGGCAGGGGAGGGGGCCGTGCCGACGCGGGGTCGGCACGGCGGGCCGTCGTTCAACGGCGGTTGGTGGGGAAGTGCCGGGCGTCGGAGAACGCGCGCAGTTGACTGTCGACCGACTTCACGCCGGCCACGCCCTCGGCAACACGAAGTGCCGCGGCCTTCTCGGTGTCGTCGGCGACGATGCCAGCCAGCGTCACGCGGCCATCCAGGCAGGAAATCGAGACATCGACCGCATGCGTTTCCGCGTGTGTCGACAGGGCGACCCGCACCCGGGCGCTGAGCGCCATGCACTGCAGCAGCGTCTTCGATGCCGGGGTCTCGGCAAACTCGGGGCGCTTGAGCAGGTTCTTGATCTGGTCGACACAACTGTCCACGCTCAGACGCTCGGTGTTCAGCACCGCGTCGAACAGCACCGGGTCACCCCAGTTCACGCCGAACTGATCGTGCATGCGTGCGGCATTGGCCTGGTCGCTGCGCTGGATCTCGGCCCGGGCCAGGTCGCGGTCATCCGTCTCCAGCTTTTTCATCAGCCATTCGACCCGCTGCTCGAGCGGACGCATGATGCGGATGCACGGGATGTGGGGCACGGCGCGCAGCAGCTGAGTAGCGCCCCAGCCGCGGATGACGACATTGCCGCGCGCGGCGGCGTCGAGCACTTCCTCGGCGGTGTAAAGCGCCATGGCCTCCTTGTCGGCACGCAGGCCTTCGATCAGGCCGGCCTTGCCGCTGCGCAGACGGTTGATCAGGCTCTTGGAGACGTGCATCTTGTCGGCCACCCGGGCCGCCACCTCGTGCTCCAGGCTCTGCAGGCCGAGGTCAGCCGCAAGTTTCTCGGCGACATCCTGGGCCAGCGAGCCCATTCCTTGGGTCAGTGCAATTACGGGCATGTTGTATTTCTCCTGTCTACTGTCAGTCCACGCCGCGCTGGTCGGCGAACTCGTCCTTCTTGGGCGGCTTGATCAGGGCGATCACCTTGGAGATGACCGGCCAGAAGAGCAGCAGCAGGGCGAGGGTGGTGATCGAGCCCACCAGCGGGTTGGAGAACATGATCGACATCTCACCCTGCGAGACCAGCATGGCCTGGCGGAAGGAGTCCTCGGCCTTGTCGCCCAGCACCAGGGCCAGCACCAGCGGTGCGATCGGGTAATCGAGCTTCTTGAACACGTAGCCCACCACGCCGAACAGCAGCATGAACCAGATATCGAGCATGGCGTTGTGCACGGTGTAGGCGCCGATCGCGCAGATCACGATGATCACCGGGGCGATGATCGAGAAGGGGATGCGCAGGATCGAGGCGAACAGCGGCACGGTGGTCAGCACCACCAGCAGGCCCACCAGGTTGCCCAGGTACATGGAAGCAATCAGGCCCCAGACGAAATCCTTCTGCTCGACGAAAAGCAGCGGGCCGGGTTGCAGACCCCAGATCAGCAGGCCACCCAGCAGCACGGCCGCCGTGGGCGAACCCGGGATACCAAGAGCCAGCATGGGCAGCAGGGCGGCGGTACCGGCCGCGTGGGCGGCGGTCTCCGGCGCCACGATGCCTTCGAGCTCGCCGGTGCCGAACTTGGAGCCGTTGGGGGACACCTTCTTGGCGATACCGTAGGCCATGAAGGACGCCGGGGTGGCGCCACCGGGGGTGATGCCCATCCAGATGCCGATCAAGGAACTGCGGACCGACGTGGCCCAGTACTTGGGCAGCTTCTTCCAGGTCTGCAGCACGATCTTGGCATCGATCTTGGCGCTCTTGCCGGAGAAGGCCAGGCCTTCTTCCATGGACAGCAGGATCTCACCGATACCGAACAGGCCGATCACCGCGATCAGGAAGTCGAAACCGCGCATCAGCTCGGAGAAGCCGAAGGTCAGGCGCAGCTGGCCGGTCACGGTGTCCATGCCGACCGAGGCCAGGGCAAAGCCGATGGTCATGGAAGCCAGGATCTTGAAGGGCGAACCCTTGCCCATGCCGACGAAGCTGCAGAAGGTCAGCAGATAGACCGAGAAGAACTCGGGCGGGCCGAATTTCAGGGCGAATTTGGCGACCAGCGGCGCCATGAAGGTGATCATCACCACGGCCACGAAGGCGCCGATGAAGGACGAGGTGAAGGCGCCGGTCAGCGCTTCGCCTGCGTTGCCCTTCTGGGCCATGGGATAGCCGTCAAAGGTGGTGGCCACCGACCAGGGTTCCCCCGGAATGTTGAACAGGATCGACGTGATGGCGCCGCCGAAGAGGGCGCCCCAGTAGATGCAGGACAGCATGATGATGGCCGAAGTCGGGTTCATGCTGAAGGTCAGCGGCAGCAGGATGGCCACGCCGTTGGCGCCGCCCAAACCCGGCAGCACGCCGATGAGCACGCCGAGGATGATTCCGACCACCATGAGCAAAAAGTTCATGGGCGTCATCACTGTGGCGAAGCCCTGGAACAGTGCGTTGATTTCTTCCATTTTTTCTGATCTCCGTTATTCTGCGTAGGTGCTCAATAGCCCAGGAAGGCGAGCGGATCGAGCGAGCCCTTGTGCAAGGGCACCTTGAACCAGACTTCAAACATCATGAAAAAGAGGGCGTTGACGGCCAGGGCGATGATCACGCTCTTGAGCCAGCCGTACTTGCCCAGGATGATCATGAAGAGCGCGATGTAGAGCGCCGAGGACACGTAGATGCCCAGGACCTGGATGAAGCCGACGTAAACAGCTGCCGGCAACAGCACCGACAGCACGCGCTTGAAGGACTCGCCATCGACGAACACCTCGGTGTTCTTGACCTTGCCAGCCAGGGCCTGGTACAGCACGCCAATGCCGGAGATGCAGAGGATGAGGCCGATGTAAAAGGGGAAGTAGCCAGCGCCGGGGCCGTCACTGGTCCACTCGGAACCCAGCTTGCGGCTGCCATAGATGACAACGCCACCCATGATGATGACCAAGACCGCAACGGCCGCGTCGATGATGTTGGTGGCTACGCCGGTGCGTTCGCCTTCGTGTGTTTCCATGTTCGATTCCATGACGAGTTAAGTGCGGATAAGAAAATTTCAGGCGGCAAAAAACTCGGGTCAGCGCCAGTCTCGGCTGGCGACCGTCCCACTATGCAGTTGCGGAGGTTCCGGGAAATGCGGGTCCGGGCGCGTGTGGCCGGACCCGCTGTTGTCGTCTTACTTGGCCAGGAAGCCGGCTTCCTGCATGAGCGCGCGGTGGTTGTCTTCAGCAGCGGTCAGCCACTTGGTGAACTCAGCACCGGTCATGAAGGTCTGGTTGAAGGCACCCTTTTCCATGTACTCCTTCCAGTCCGGAGTGGCACGGATCTTCTGCATCAGATCAACGTAGTACTTGATCTGGTCGGCCGTGACGCCGGGGGACGTGAAGATGCCGCGCAGCATGACGTAGTCAGCCGGCACGCCCGCTTCCTTGCAGGTCGGGATGTCGTTCCAGGACTGGGTGTCGGTGACCTTGGCCTTGTAGGGCATGCGGGTGTCGTCGAAAACGCACAGGGCGCGCAGCTTGCCGGCACGCCATTGGGCCACCGCTTCAGCCGGGTTGTTCACGCTGGAGTCAACGTGACCACCGACCAGCTGCACGGCCACCTCGCCACCGCCCTTGAAGGGGATGTAGATGAACTTGGTGCCGGTGGCCTTTTCCATGCCGACGGTCAGGATCTGGTCTTCCTGCTTGGAGCCCGTGCCGCCCATCTTCATCTTGTTCGGGCCAGCGGCCTTCACAGCATCCAGGTATTCCTTGGCCGTCTTGTACGGCTTCTCGGCATTGACCCACAGCACGAACTGGTCCAGCGCCATCATGGAGACGGGGGTCATTTCCTTCCAGTTGAAGGGAACACCGGTGGCCATCGGCGTGGTGAACAGGTTGGAGAGGGTGATGATGATCTTGTGCGGATCGCCCTTGGCTTCCTTGACCGAGAGGAAGCCTTCGGCGCCAGCGCCACCCGACTTGTTCACCACGATCAGGGACTGCTTCATCAGGTTGTGCTTGATGACGATGCCCTGCATCAGGCGGGCCATCTGGTCGGCACCGCCGCCCGTGCCGGCGGGCACCACGAACTCGACCGGCTTGGTCGGCTCCCAGGCCAGGGCCGGCAGCGAGGCGCTCAGGCCGGCCGCCGCGATGACGGCGGCGGCCGCGGCCACCACTCGGCCTCTCAGTTTGGTTTGAAGGTTCTTCATGTCTTGTCTCCTGTTGATGGAACGTCTGTCAATTGAAAGACCACTCTGCGTTTGTCTCTCGACCACCTTGCGGCAACCGATCTGACCCAACTGTGAAATTTTCTCGCAAAATTGCTCTTGATTGCGGTCAACTTTCCGGGATTTTTCGCGAGCCCTAGGGTTTTTCCGAGTGGGGGTATTGCGTATGCGTCGGGCCTTCTTTCGGTCTCGCTTGTGGCGTGTTTTTCCGATTGAAATATCCGCGCACGAGACGCAATCATGCATGCTAATGCGCTGGCTGTGTGTTGAAAATTCACTTTCGCTCGGCCATGCATCAACGCGCTCTTATGTTTGATGGCGCTGGCGGGCACGCCAAGCGGTGCGCGTGAAAAAAAGGGCAGCCATAGGCTGCCCTCGGATTGCATTTGCGAGTACGCGACCCAGGCCGTCAGCCGGCCTTCTTCTCACCGCCCGCCTGCAATCCCTGGATGCGGGCGAACTCGCCGGCTTCCATCTTCTTGCCCCCTTCGGGTTTGAGACGCAGCACCTCGATCGTGCCGCCCTGGGCATTGATGAAGAGGGATTGATCCGTGATCTGCACCACCTCACCGGGCTTGCCGCGCACCGCACCAAAAGTGCGCACGGGATGCTTGCGGCAATCGTAGACTGAGACCTTCACACCGCCCAGTTCGCACCAGGCGCCGGGCGCCGGGTTGCACGCGCGGATGAGGTTGTAGACCTGGTCCACGTGGTTGGCCCAGTTGATCTTCGACTCCTCGCCTTTGAACCAGCCTTCGTAGCTGGCCTGGCCTTCGTCCTGCGTCACTTCCCTGTGCTTGCCGGCCAGCACCAGATCGGCGGCTTCCAGCATGGCAGCCACGCCCTGGGGAAAGAGGTGCTTGAAGTAGACGTCGCCCAGCGTGTCGTCGGGGCCGATGGGGCAGGTCTTCTGCAGGATCACCGGGCCCTCGTCCAGCCCGTCGGTGGGGCGGAAGATGGTCAGACCGGTCTGGGTGTCGCCGCGCGCGATCGGCCAGTTGATGGACGAAGGGCCGCGGTACTTCGGCAGCAGGGAAGGGTGGTACTGGATGGTGCCATGCTTCGGGATGCTCACGAAGGACTGTGGTGCGAACTGGAGCACGTAGGCCATGATGCCGAGGTCCACGTTCAGCTCGCGCAGGGCCTGCTCTGCTTCCGGATTCTTGAGGCTGGGTAACTGGAAGACCTTGAGGCCTGCGGCTTCGGCCGCGGCGCGCAGGGCATCGGGCTTCTCGCCCGGCTTTTCCGGTTTGCAGAACACGCCGGCGACTTCGTCGCCGCGTGCCAGGAAGGCTTCAAGCACGGCCTTGCCGAAATCCTGTTGGCCAATGATGGCAATACGCATGTGATGGGGTCCCCTCGTCGATGAAGTGCGGGCTAATTTGCAGCCGGGATTATCGGCCCTGATCCATCAGGTCGGCGTCATCAACGCATCAGAAAGTAGGCTGCCAGCAGGTAGAGCACCACAGCGAAGGCCCGCTTGAGCGGACGGATGTCCATGCGGTGCGCCGTACGCGCTCCCAGCGGCGCGGTCAGGATGCTGGTGGTGGCGATCACCAGCAGGCCGGGCAGGTACAGGTAACCAAAGGCACCCGGCGGCATGTCGGGCAGGCCGCGCCCGGCCCAGATATAGCCCAGGGTGCCGGCCAGCGCGATCGGGAAGCCCAGCGCGGCCGAGGTGGCCACGGCCTGGTGGATCTTGACGTTGCACCAGGTCATGAAGGGCACCGAGACGAAGGCCCCGCCGGCGCCCACCACCGAGGAGAGCAAGCCGATCAGATTGCCCATGCCGAACATGCCCAGGCCGCCGGGCAGCGTGCGCGAGGGCTTGGGCTTGCGGTCCAGGAACATCTGGGTGGCCGAGTAGGCGATGAAGAGCGAGAACACCAGGCCCAGGATGCGCGTGGGCAGCGCGGCGGCGATCTGCGCGCCGATCAGCGCGCCCACCAGGATGCCCGGCGCCAGCAGGCGCGCCACCGGCCACAGCACGGCACCGTGCTTGTGGTGCGCGCGCACCGAGGAGAGGGAGGTGAAGCAGATCGTCGCCAGCGAGGTGGCCACCGCCATCTTCACCACGTACTCATCGGGAAAGCCCTTGGCCTCCAGGATGATGGTCATGAAGGGCACCATGATCATGCCGCCGCCGATGCCCAGCAGGCCCGCCAGAAAACCGGCACACACGCCCATCAGGGCCAGTTCGACGATCAACTGGGGTTCAAGAAACATCGGGGAGGGCGGACGGCAGGGGCGCGGAGTGTAGGTGTCTGCAAGTGCCACCGGGCCGCATCCTGAACCGGGGTTCAGGTGGGCGAGGTCAGCGTTGGCTTTGGGTTCATCTGACGCGAGACGATCACGCTAGCCAGGCAATTTCCAAGCCCGGGCTCAATGAGCATTGGTTCAAGGAATTTAAAGCCCGATGGCATTGCAGACCAGGTCATTGTAGTTGGCTGACGAAGCAATGGTGGCGGAATATTTGCGCTGTTCGACGCGCGAGAGGCTTTGATGCGGAACACCGTGGAACCGGCTTGGCCGGGCCACCGGTGTTGCCCCCTTGAGGGTGGGAGGCCTGGCCACACGCAGTGGGCCAGCCACGGGGGTGTTTCAGATGAGCTGCCCGTCCTGGCCCAACGCCGCATCGAGCCGTTCGATCAGGGCGCCCAGTGCGGCGTCGGTATCCCCGACGTTGCCCGCAGGGGCTTTTGCACGCGGCACAGGCGCCGACGTGCTCGTGCCGCGATCGCTCAACTCGAACGCCAGATTCAGCGCGGCCAGCACGGCAATACGGTCGCGGGCCTTGACCTTGCCGGCGTCGCGGATCTTGCACATGGCGGTGTCCACGCGTTCCACGGCTTCGAGCAGGCTGGCGTCGCCGCCTTCGGGGCAGCCCAGCAGATAGCTCTGCCCCATGATCTGCACCTCGAGCTGTTTCATGGCGCGTCCTTGTGGCCGTCGGTCTCGGCGGGCTCGGACAGGCGTTCCAGCAGGGCGTCGACGCGGGTGCGCGCCGCGCCCAGGCGAGACTTGAGCTGGTCGCGTTCGGCCGTCAACGCATCGACCTGGTCGATCAACAGCTCGTTGGTGCGCTGCAGTTCCTCGTGGCGAACCAGCAGGCGCTCGACGCGCTCGGCGAGTTGCTCGATTTGGGACAGGTTCGACATAGGTGTTGCGATTGTAGGGTTGACGCAAGATTTCGAACGTAAAATCTTTCATGTTGGTGCTTGCGGTGTGGTTCACATGCCGCAGTTCAACGGGAAGCAGGAAGGTGAGCCGTCACGGTGAGCCCAACCTGCGCTGCCCCCGCAACGGTAAGTGGACGAACCGCAAGGTTCCGCTTCCATCAATCAGCCACTGGATGCCCTGAACAAGCAACCGGGAAGGCGATGGAGGTTGTTTCCACCAGCCCGGATACCGGCCAATGAAGTGGCGTCACGCCTGCGTGGCGCCGTGCCGCCCATGCACTGTCGGGGAAGACGGTGAGGGCTTTGTCAATGGTTCATTCTCATGAAAACCCGTTTCCGAAAGACGTGCCTGGTCGTCCTGTCCAGCCTCGCTGCATCGCCATGGCCCGTGCTGGCGCAACCCTCCCAACTCCCTGCGACCGTGGTGACCGCTGCCCGCGTCGAGCAGCCGCTGGCCGACGTGCTGCCGTCGGTCACCCTCATCACCCGGGAAGACATTGACCGCTCCCAGGCGGTCTCGCTGGCCGATCTGCTGCAGGGCGAGGCCGGTTTCGAATTCGGCCGCAACGGTGGTCCCGGCAACGTCACTTCCTTTTTTCTGCGTGGTGCCGCGAGTACCAATCTGGTAGTCATGATCGATGGTGTGCGCACCATGGTCGATGGCTGGGGCAACCTGACGGCGATTGACCTGCCCCTGCAGCAGATTGAGCGCATTGAGCTGCTGCGCGGCAACGCCAGCGGCCTGTATGGCGAGGCGGCTGTCGGCGGCGTACTTCAGATCTTCACGCGCAAGCTGGACGGACAATCTGGCGCCTATGGCTCGGCCACCCTTGGCAGCCGCAACACCCAGGCCGTGACGGCCGGATATGCCGGCCAGCACGATGACATCTCGTACCGCTTCGATCTGGGAGGTGATCGCACCGATGGTTTCTCGGCCATGAATTCCGCGCAGAGCGCCAGGGTGAATCCTGACAACGATGCCGTCGATCGCACGCATTTCTCCGGCAAGCTGAGCAAGCGCGTTTCAAAAGACCTGACGCTCGGGGCCTACGCGAGTCTGATCCGCTCCGATGTGGCCTACGACAACGGTTCCAGCCCGGCGATTGCCAGCGACCGGCACCTGCTGCGCCGTGAGAATTCCACCCTCAATGTCTTTGCTCAGGGCCAGCTCAACGCCGACTGGAATAGCCGCTTGGACCTGAGCCGCACCAATTTCGAGATGCGCGACTTCAAGAACGACCTGCCCAATCGCGGTGCCTACGATTCCGGGCTGAACATGGGCCAGCAAACCGCGGTGCGCTGGTTCAACACCTACAGCGCAGGGCGTGACCGGGTGTTCAACTTCGGCGTCGAGTCGGGTGACGAGTTCTACACGGCTGATGCCACCTCTTCCGGCTATCGCGCCAGCCGCCAGCTCAACGGCTATTTCGTGGGGTTGAACCAGTCCTTGGGGGCGTGGTCCCTGCAGGGTAACCTTCGCCAGGACAGCGTCCGGGTGAGCAAGGCCGACACCAGCTTCGCCAAGACGTGGGACAACACTTCGGGTCTGCTGGGGCTGGGCTATCGGTTGACCGAGGTCTGGCGCCTGACGGCCAGCGTCTCCACCGGTTTTCGTGCGCCCAGCGCCGGGGAACTGTCCAACAACATCGACCTCAAGCCCGAGACGCATCTGAGCGAGGAAGCAGGGGTGGCCTACGCAAGCGGTGCCGATACCTTCCGCATGGTGGCCTTCAACACCCGCACCACCGATGCCATCTACTGGCAGTCTGTCTCGCCGTACACGCCCGTCAATATCGGCAAGGTGCGTAACCAGGGTCTGGAACTCAGTGGCAGCACACAGTGGCAGGACACCAAGGTACGCTACGCGCTGGTGGCGCAGGATCCCTGGAACGAGAGCGATGGCACCCGCCTGGCCCGCCGTGCCCGCCATTACGGTTCGCTGGACGTCTGGCGCAGCTTCGGCCTGACCACGGCCGGCGTCAAGCTGAATGCGTCGGATGACCGCTACGACAGCGGTGCACCGGGTAAGACGCTGGCGGGATATTCCACCCTGGCCCTGTACGCCTCGCGCGCGCTCGACAAGGAATGGTCGCTGCGCTTCAAGCTGGAGAACGCATTCGACCGGCCCTACCAACTGGCCTACGGCTACAACACCCCGCCCTTCGGCATGTGGGTGACGCTGGCCTACCAGCAACGCTAAAGTACCCGTCACCATGCAGGACCACGGCCCCCAACGCATCGTCTGCCTCACCGAGGAGACGACGGAGTGGCTGTACCTGCTGGGTGAGGAGCGGCGCATCGTGGGCATCTCGGGGTACACGGTACGTCCGCCGCGTGCGCGGCAGGAGAAGCCGCGCGTCAGTGCCTTTCTCAGCGCGAAGATCGACAAGATACTGGCGCTGCAGCCCGACTGCGTGTTCGGCTTTTCCGATCTGCAGGCCGATATCGCATCGGCGCTGATCCGCCATGGGGTGCAGGTCACCATCTTCAACCAGCGCAGCGTGGCCGAAATTTTTTCCATGATGTACCAGGTCGCCGCCATGGTGGGGCAGGCCGAGCCCGGTCTGCAGCGCATCGCCGCCCTGCAGGCGCGGCTCGACGCCATCCGCGCAGCGGCGGCGACCCTGCCGCGCCGCCCCCGCGTCTACTTCGAGGAATGGGATGAGCCGCCCATCAGTGCCATCCGCTGGGTGTCCGAGCTCATCGGCATCGCCGGTGGCGACGACGTCTTTCCCGAGCTGGCGTCCCAGTCACTGGGCAAGGACCGCATCGTGGCCGATCCGCTGGAGATCGCGCGCCGCAGCCCCGACATCATCATCGGCTCCTGGTGTGGCAAGAAATTCCGCCCCGAGAAGGTCGCTGCGCGCCCTGGCTGGCAGGAGGTGCCGGCGGTGCGAGACCGGCAGATCTTCGATATCAAGTCCGCCGACATCCTGCAGCCCGGCCCAGCCGCGCTGAGCGACGGTGTGGAGCAGCTGCACCAGCGCATCATGGCCTGGGGGGCAAGGGCATGAAACGCGTCGTCTGGGGGCTTCCGCTGCTGACGCTGGGTGTGATCGTCCTGGCCTTGGCCGGAGCGGCGCCCGAGCTGCTCTGGACGCTGCGCGCGCCGCGGGTGCTGGCCGCATTCAGTGTGGGCGCCTTGCTGGCCCTGGCCGGCCTGGCCATGCAGGTGCTGCTGCGCAACCCCCTGGCCGATCCCTATGTGCTCGGCACCTCCAGCGGTGCGGCCCTGGGCGCCATCGGGGCCTTGCTGCTCGGTGGCTTGCTGTGGCTGGGCGCCGCGCTGGGCGCGCTGGGCGCCGGCCTGTTGCTGCTGGCGCTGTCGCACGGTCATTGGCTGGGCGCTGTGAACGCGCGGGAGGACGATGCCTCGGTCCGTCTGATCCTGGCCGGCGCCATGCTGGCCGCCATCTTCAGCGCGCTGGCCACGCTGCTGCTCACGCTGGCCCCGGATGCCGGCCTGCGCGGCGCCATCTTCTGGCTGGTGGGCGATCTCTCCGGCGCCGGTGATGCGCGATGGGCGCTCGCGCTGGCCGTCCTGTTCGTGGCTTGGTTCCTTTGGCGTGCGCGTGCCGTGGACCGGCTCTTGCTGGGCAGCGAAGCCGCATGGCTGCTGGGTGAGCCCGTGCGCCAGCTGCGCCGGGAACTGCTGCTGCTGGCTTGCCTGGCCACCGCAGCAGCCGTGTCTGTGGCCGGCGCGATCGGCTTTGTCGGCCTGGTGGTGCCGCAGGCGCTGCGGCTGGCCGGGGTGCGGGCCACGCGCCAACTGGCCTGGCTCAGCGCGCTGGGCGGAGGTGCGCTGCTGGTGCTGGCCGACACGGCCGCGCGCCAGCTCGCCTGGCCGCTGGAGCTGCCCGTGGGCGCGGTCATGGCCCTGATCGGCGCGCCGCTCTTCGTCTATTTCCTGGCCCGGGAGGCAAGGTGAACCCGGTCCCGCTGTCCGTGGCGTCACTGAGCCTGGCCGCGGCGGGGCGCACGCTGCTGCACGCGCTCAGCTTCACCGTGCAGGCGGGCGAGCGCTGGTGCGTGATCGGGCGCAACGCGGCTGGCAAGTCCACGCTGCTGCGTGCCCTGTCCGGCTTGCCGGTGCCCCTGCAAAGCGGCCTCATCACGCTGCAGGGCGATGTCGCCGCATTGTGCGAGCCCGCGCGTGCGGCCCGCCTGCGGGCCTACCTGCCGCAGCAGGCCTTTGACCGTTTCGAGCTGACAGTGAGCGAATGGCTGGCCCTGCACGCGCCGGCACCCCCCGCAAACGACAAGGACCTGAGCGGATTACTGGGCGCGCTGGACCTGCTGCCGCTGCGCGATCGACCGATCACCCGCCTGTCGGGCGGGGAGCGCCAGCGCGTGGGCCTGGCCGGCGTGGCTGCGCAGGGCACGCCGCTGTGGCTGCTGGATGAACCGGTGAGTTTCCAGGACCCGGCGCACCAGCGCCAGCTGGCGCACTGGCTGCGCGCGCAGACGCAGCAGGCCATGGTCATCAGTGCGCACGACATCGCCTGGGTGCAGCAGGCGGCCACGCATGTGATTGCCCTGATGGACGAGGGGCAGTGGCGTGCCGGCCCGGTGGAAGACGTGCTGGGCGAGGAGACCCTGGCCCGCACCTATGGCTGCGACTGGCGCTGCGTTGAGGGCCGCTGGCTGCCGCGCGACTGATCGCCTAGCGCGCCGGCAGCTGACGCCGCGCAGCATCGATGGCGGCACACAGCTCGGCCGCCGCCGGCACGAAGGCCGGGCTCATGCGCGTGAGCGCATCGCCGTTCACCTGCACCAGTTGGCCCAGGCGCACGGCGTCGAGTTGCGACCACGCACGCCAGGCGTCCAGACTGGCCATGCCGTGGCCGGTGAGCAGCAGCTGCGGCTGGTAGGCCAGCACGGCTTCGCGGCTCACCGTGGGGGTCAGCGGGCGCAGCGCGTCGAAGCCGCCCACGCCGCCGCAGGCGCGCATCGCCTGGCTGACGAGGTGCTGGCCGTTGAAAGTCATCAGCGGCGCGTCCCATACCTGGTAGAACACCCGTACCGGCCGTGCGCCCTGGTAGCGCGCCTGCAGCGCCTGCCAGTCCTGCAGCAGTTGGGTGGCCGCGGTGTCGGCGCGCGCCGTGCGGCCGGTGAGCGTACCCAGCCGGCGCAGGCTCCGCGCCATGGCCTCGACACTGCGGATTTCGCTCTCGTACACCGGCAGGCCCAGCTGGCGCAGGGCATCGCGCTGGCGTTGTGGGGTGCCGCTTTGCCAGGCCAGCACCAGGTCGGGCCGCAACGCCGCGATGGCTTCCAGGTTCAGGCTGTGCGCGTCGCCCACCACGGGCCAGCGCGCCGGATCGGGCGCGCTGTGGCGGCTCACGCCCACCAGCAGATCCGCGGCGCCGATGGCCAGCAGCAGATCCGTGAGGTGCGGGGCGAGGGCCACGATGCGCAGCGCCGGGCCGCTCAGGGTGATGGAACGCCCGCCATCGTCCTGCACACTGACGGGTTCGGCCCTCAGCGTGCCGGCGGCCAGGGCCAGCAGCAGCGCCAGGGCAGGGCGGTGCCAGCTCATGGGGCGGGTGTCTTGGGTTTGAAGTCGCAGTACGCCGCCACGCTGCACTGCCAGCACTGCGGCTTGCGCGCCTGGCACACATAGCGCCCGTGCAGGATCAGCCAGTGGTGCGCATCCACCAGGAACTCGGGCGGCACGCGCTGCAGGAGCTGCATCTCCACCTCAAAAGGTGTCTTGCCCGGCGCCAGACCAGTGCGGTTGCCCACGCGGAAGATGTGGGTGTCGACCGCCATGGTCGGCTCGCCGAAGGCGCTGTTGAGCACCACGTTGGCGGTCTTGCGGCCCACGCCGGGCAGGGCTTCGAGCGCCTCACGTGTGCGCGGCACCTGGCCGCCGTGGCGTTCCACCAGGATGCGGCAGGTTTCCATCAGGTGTTTCGCCTTGCTGCGGTACAGGCCAATGGTCTTGATGTAACTCTCCAGCCCGTCGAGCCCCAGGTCCAGGATCTTTTGCGGGGTGTTCGCCACGGGGAACAGCTTTCGCGTGGCCTTGTTCACGCCCACGTCGGTGGCCTGGGCCGAGAGCAGCACCGCGGTCAGCAACTCGAAGACCGAGGTGTATTCGAGTTCGGTGACGGGTTGCGGGTTGGCGGCCTTAAGCGTGGCGAAGAAGGAGCGGATGGCGGCGGCGTTCATGTCTCAGCGGGCGTGGCGACGGGCCTGAACTGCGCCCGGTCGAGGGGCGCAACCCAAACGGGGTAAATCAAAGCGTGGAGATGTCGAGGAAGCTGTCGCGCGAGGGCAGCTTGCTGCGCATCCAGTCCAGGTTCAGGTCCAGCGCGGACACCACGTCCTGCGGCAGCGCGTCCACGATCTCGGGGTCGCTGAAAGCCATGTCAGCCAGGCGGCTGGCCAGGTGCACCACGCCGGCGAGTTGCGACAGCGGCTGCGAGGCCAGCGGGGCCGAGGAGGCGTTGAGCCCGTGCACGATGTCGGCCGGGAAATGCCAGCGGTGTGCCAGTTCGGCCGTGACTTGGGCCTCGGTGAAGCCCAGCAACTGCTGTTCACGCGCCCAGCGATCGCCGGGGATCTGCGGCTGGCGTTCCAGCACGGCCAGGGCCTCGGGCTTGGCCTGCACGATCAGCAGCTCGCCCAGGCGCAGCATCATGCCGGCCAGCCAGGCCTGCTGGGCGTCCAGTCCGATGCCGCCGGCCAGCCACTGAGCGTAGCCGGCACAGGCCATGCTGTTTCGCCAGAAATCGGTGCGGTCCAGGCCGGGCACCACGGGGAAGGCCACGTTCATGCAGGCCGTCAGCGCCAGCGTGCGCACCTGCGACAGGCCCACCATGGAGATGGCCGCGTCCAGCGTGCCGATCTCGCGGCGCATGCCCATGGCCGCGCTGTTGGCGGTGCGCAGCAGCTTGGCGGTGAGCACCGGGTCCTTGGCGACCAGGTCACGCACCTGCGTGATGGACACGTCCTCGTCGTGCAGGGTGCGGATCAGGGCGTGCGCCACCTCCGGCATCACCGGCAGCTTGACGGACTGGAAGAAGGCGGAAAGGTCGGACATGGGGGCATCCTGGTGTCGCGTGTGGGGCCAGTGTGACGGCAGGTCACGCTGGCGGCAAGGGCGGAAATCTCCGGTTACAGCATTGTCCATCAGGTCCATGCGCCCGCCCGGCGCCGGGCGCAAATTTCATGGGATGATCCTTGGCATCGCTGTCCACCCTCACGCCCGCCCATGAAGCCCCGTGTCCTCTCGCGCGTTCTGCGCCTGTGCCTCGCCGGTGGGCTGGCGGCCGTACTGACCGCTTGCCAGAGCGTTGCGCCTTCCGATCCGCCCGTCGTCGCTGCGCCGGCGGCGTCCGCGCCCGTGCCCGCCGTGGTCGCACCGGCTGCCGCGCCGGCGGCCCTGCCGGTGGCGCCGCCGGTCACGGCCACGAACCGCCCGCGCCTGCTGGTTTTCCTGGTGGTGGACGGCCTGCCGCAGCGCCAGATGCTGGCCTACCGCGACCAGCTGGCTCCGGATGGTCTGGCCCGCTTTCTGGACCGTGGCGCCTGGTTCAGCGACGCGCACTACGGCCACGCCTTCACCGTCACCGGCGCCGGCCACGCCACTGTGCTCAGCGGCGCCTACCCGCACCGCCACGGCATCATCGCCAACGAATGGCGCGACGCCATCACCGGCGCGCCCGAGTACTGCACCGGTGACACCACCGCGACCTACATCGGCCACAAGACCCAGCCGCTGGACGGCACCAGCCCCAAGAACCTCAAGGTCGAGACCGTGGGCGACGTGCTCAAGCGCGCCGACCCGCGCGCCAAGGTCATCGGCATCTCGGGCAAGGACCGCGGCGCCATCCTGCCCGCGGGCCAGACTGGCACCGCCTACATGTACATGACGCAGACAGGCTTTTTTGCCAGCAGCACCTTCTACATGCCGCAGCATCCGGCCTGGGTCACCGCCTTCAACGCCGCCAAGCCGGCCGACCGCTGGTTCAAGAAAGAGTGGAAAGCCCTGCTGCCCGACGAGGCCTACGCCCGTTCGCTGCCCGACCGCCAGCCCTGGTACGGCCAGAAGGCCGCCGCGCTGCCCATGATGATGGGCGCGCCCAGTGACGAGGCGCCCGGTTCGGCCTATTACAGCCAGCTGCTGCGCAGCCCCTACGCCGACCAGCTCACCCTGGACTTCGCGCGCGCTGCCATCGCGGGCGAAGGCCTGGGCAAGGACAACGTGCCCGACATCCTGGCCATCAGCCTCTCGGGCCACGACTACATCAACCACCGCTTCAGCGCCGAGTCGCGTTTCTCGCACGACCACCTGCTGCAGCTCGACCGCATGCTGCAGGACTTCTTCAAGCACCTGGACGCCACCCTGGGCCGCGACAACTACATCGCCACGCTCACCGCCGACCACGGTTTCATGCCCGCGCCCGAGTTCACCGCCCAGCAGGGCCTGCGCTCGGGCCGCATCGTCGGCAGCCAGCTGCTCACGCGGGTCAACAATGGGCTGGAAGAAGAGTTCGGCGCCGGCAAGTGGGTGAGCTTCTCGGGCTCGGCCCTGCTGCTGAACAAACAGCTCATTACGCAGCAGCGCGTGGACCCGGACGAAGTGGCCGAAGTCGCGCGCGCCCTGCTGATGGAAGAGCCCGGCATCGCTGCCGCCTACACCCGGGGTGAACTGGCTGCGGGCAGCCGCATCGACGGCCCCTTCTTCGGCGCCATGCAGCGTGCCTGGCATGTTGATGTGTCGGGCGACGTGCAATACGTTCTCAAGCCCTACTGGATGTTCCAGTCCAGCACCAGCATCGCCACGCACGGCTCGCCGTATCCGTATGACACCAACGTGCCCATCCTGGCCTGGGGCCCGCGCTGGGTGAAACCCGGCCGCGTGGACGAGCGGGTGGAGGTGGTGGACATCGCACCCACCGTCTCGCAGTGGCTGGGCGTGGCCGTGCCCGCAGCGTCCGAAGGCAAGTCGCTGCCGCTGCCGACGAAGTAGGGCGCCCGGCGGGGGCGGGTCGGTTTGACGGAGAATCGGGGGAGTCGTTTCTTTCCTCCCGAGAACCCCATGCAATTCGCCGAACGCCTCAACAACGTCGAAACCTCCGCCATCCGCGAACTCTTCAAGCTGCTGGGCAAGCCCGGCATCATCTCCTTTGCCGGTGGCTTTCCCGACAGCGCCATGTTCGACGTGGACGGCATCCGCGAAGCGTCCATGAAAGCGCTGAGCGAAGAACCCGGTGCCGCCCTGCAGTACGGCGCCACCGAAGGCTACAACCCCTTGCGCGAACAGCTCGCCGCCTTCATGGGCAGCAAGGGCGTGCAGGTCAACCCCGACGGGCTCATCGTGACCACCGGCAGCCAGCAGGCGCTGGACCTGATCGGCAAGACCCTGGTGGACCCCGGCGCCAAGGTCATCGTGGAGGCGCCCACCTTCCTCGCCACCATCCAGTGCTTCCGCCTTTACGGCGCCCAGGTCATCGGCGCGCCCATCGACGCTGACGGCGTACAGGTCGACAAGCTCGAACAGCTGATCTCCGAACACAAACCCCGTTTCGTCTACCTCATCCCCACCTTCGGCAACCCCAGCGGCGCTACCCTGAGCCTGGAGCGCCGCAAGCGCATCCTGGAACTGGCCGTGAAGACGAAAACCGTGGTGATCGAGGACGATCCCTATGGCGACCTCTATTTCGGCAAGGCCCCGCCGGCGAGCCTGCTGGCCCTCACGGCCCAGGTGCCCGGCAGCCGCGACTGGCTGGTGCACTGCGGTTCACTCAGCAAGGTGCTGTCTCCGGGCCTGCGCGTGGGCTGGATGATCGCCCCGCCGGAGCTGCTGGCCAAGGCGACGATGTGCAAGCAGTTCAGCGACGCCCACACCAGCACTTTTGCCCAGGCCACCGCCGCGCAATACCTCAAGGCCGGCCGTATGCCCGCCACCCTGGCCCATGTGCGTGAGGTCTACGCCGGCCGTGCCAGGACCATGGGCGAGTGCCTGAAGAAGGAACTGGGCGACGCCATTGAATTCACCCAGCCCGGTGGTGGCCTGTTCTTCTGGGCCCGGCTCACGGGCGCGGGCGGCAAGCTCAAGGATGCGGGCGAGCTGGCCAGACGCGCGATCGAAAAGGGCGTGGCCTTTGTGCCGGGCGCCCCGTTCTATGCGACGAACCCTGATCCCGCGACCCTGCGCCTGAGTTTTGCGACGGTGGGGGAGGACAAGATCCGCGAGGGGGTGGAGCGGTTGGGGAAGGCGCTTTGACCTTTCGGAGCAAAGGTCAGCTCAGGCTAAGCGCGGGCTTAAGCTTGCACTGAGCTGCGCGCAAGGCCTCGGTGCCCGAGCGGGCGAGGCGCAGGCCTCATTGATTGTCTGGCGTCTGATGCAGCAGGCTGCGCACGGTGGACAGCGCGCCCGGATAGTCGAAAGCCGCGATTTGCCGCCCCAATTGCATCGCCGTTGTCCCATGCGTTGCCAACAAAAGCTGCCGGCTGCTCTCGAACAGATCGCCTGCCACGGTATCGTCCCTGGCCAGCAGGGGGGCCAGTTGTTCGAGCACCCCCCGCGCCCGGCCGGGATTGGGAGCCAGCGCACCACCAGCCGCTGTCTCGGGCAACTGAGCGAGTAGCGCGTCCAGGGCAGCGAGTTCTGTTTGCAGGGACTCCAGCAGCGCCGGCAGCTTGCTTGCATCAGCGTTGCGCAAATCCAATTCCAGCGCCACCGCGGCCGAGCTCAGGGCAGTGGCGCCCAGGTTTGCAGCGACCCCCTTGAGGGCGTGTGTTCTTTGCCTGGCAGCCTCGGAATCCCCCGCTGCAAGTTCGCTGCGCAGCTGCTGTGCATCCTCGCGATGGCTGGCGGCAAACTGCCGCAACAGCGCAACATAGGTGCTTACGTTTCCGTTCAGGGCCAGCAGTCCGCGGGCCGTGTCGAGACCCGCAAATTCCGCCAGCTGCTTCGGCAACGCCGGCTGAGCCTGAGGCAAATGTTCTGGCGGCACGTTGGGAATGTGAGTGCCCTGAGCTTGCTGCTGCTGCGGCAACCATTTCAGCAAGGTGGCAAAGAGCACCTCCGGCTCGACCGGCTTGGCAATGAAGTCATCCATCCCCGCGTCCTGGCAGGCCTGCCGATCCTCCTCGTAGGCATTGGCCGTCATCGCCAGGATCGGCCGGGACGCCCAGCCGGGCAGCTTGCGGATGGCGCGGGTGGCTTCGAGGCCGTCCATGACGGGCATCTGCATGTCCATCAGAATCAGGTCGTAATCGCGTGCCGCCGCTTTCTCCAACGCTTGCCGGCCATCCGCAACCGTGTCCACGGCCAAACCAGTGCCGTGCAGCAGCTCCAGCGCCACTTCGCGATTGATGGCGTTGTCTTCGGCAAGCAGCAGCCACTTGCCGGGGGCCAGCCGGCGCAGTTGCGCCTCGGCATCGTCCGTGGGTTTGGCCGTATCGGAGGCCATGGCGCCGTGGCCGCGTTGCAGGCGGGCGGTGAACCAGAAGGTGCTGCCCACCCCCGGCGTGCTGTCGACGCCGACATCTCCGCCCATCATCTGCGCCAGTTGCTTGGTGATGGCGAGCCCGAGGCCGGTGCCACCGTACTTGCGCGTGGTCGTGGCATCGCCCTGCTCGAAGGCCTGGAACAAGCGCTGCATGGCTTCCGGCGTGATGCCGACGCCAGTGTCCGCGACCGCGAAGCGCACCAGCAGGTCGTTGCCGTCGTCTTTAAGGAGTTTGGCGCTCAGCATGACACGGCCTGTGTCGGTGAATTTGACGGCATTGCCGGCGCAGTTGAGCAAGGCCTGGCGCAGCCGCAAGGCATCGCCGCGCAGCCAGGCCGGCACGGAGTCGCGATCGATCTCGACCGCAAGGCCTTTTTCCTGTGCCGCGGGGGTGATGATGGACGCGACGTTGTCCAGGACCGCTGACAGGTTGAAGTCGGAATCCTCCAGCCGCAGCTTGCTCGCCTCGAGTTTGGAAAGATCGAGGATGTCGTTGATGATCGACAACAGGTGCCGGCTCGCGGTGTCGATCTTGCTCAGCCGGTCCACCTGCTCCGGTGTGGCGCCCGCGCGTTGAATCAGGTGGGTGAGGCCGATGATGGCGTTCATCGGCGTGCGGATCTCGTGGCTCATATTGGCCAGGAAGGCGCTCTTGGCGACGGTGGCTGCCTCGGCGGCGTCTTTGGCCTTCTGCAGTGAATCTGCAAGCTGCCTTCGCTGGGTGATATCGACGCCAAAGCCAGTGAAATAATCGGGCGCGCCTTCCCGGCCTTCTTGAAAGTAGACGGTCATTTCGACCGGAATAGTGTGACCATCACGGTGCCGTTGGTCCGTTTCGAAGCGCACAAAGCGATTCATGCGGATATTGGCAGCGACCTCGGGATAGGTTTCAGCCGTAATGTGCGCATCGAAATCGAAAATGCTCAGCTCCAGCATTTCCTCTGGCGAGTAACCCAGAAAATCACAGGCATAGCGGTTAGCGTAGATTATTTTTCCGCTGTTCACCTCGGCGCGGGTGATTGCTGTACCGACGCTCTCAAGCGCAAACAGCGTGTCATTCAATTCAGCGGTGCGCTGCGCAACCATGTCCTCCAGGTGATTGCGGTACTGGTCAAGTTCGAGGCCGATACGCTTTTTCTCGGTGATGTCATCCTTCACCGCAACGTAGTGGCTGATCGATCCGTCGGGCTGGCGCAGCGGCGTGATGACGGCGAACTCGGTGTATTCAGTACCGTCCTTCTTGCGGTTGATGAATTCGCCCTTCCATGGCTGCCCCTGCGTCAGGGCGGCCCACATCGCCGCGTAGGTTTCCGGTGGCGTCTTGCCTGAATGCAGGACGCGAGGGTTTTTTCCCGTCAATTCATCGAGGGAATAGCCGGTCACCTTCACAAAAGTGTCATTGACATACTCGATCACCCCATCGCGGTTGGTGATCGCGATACTTTCCGAACTCTGCTCGATGGCGAGCGACAGTTTGCGCAGTGTCGCTTCGCTTTCCTCGGCCTGTTTTTTGGCGGCAAGAGCGTCTTCCATCAGGCTCAATGCCGCGCGGGACGACTGACGCTGGATGTCGAGGGCTGCGCGCATTTCGGCCTGCCGCCGGGATTCGCTTTCGGCCAACTGGCGGGCGGCGCCCTTGCGCTCGGTGATGTCATTGATCGAGAGGAACGCGAGCTCCTCGCCGTCGACGCTGTGGATGATCCAGCCGGAATACGCGAGGATCTTCTCCCAGCCCTGATCGAGCCGGCGCAACCGGACCTCCCAATCGCGCAAAACTTCGCCACGCAGCACGCGGCTCATCGGCCACTCGTCGACCGTTAGCAGGCGATCCTCCTCGAGTGGCCGGAATTCAAACATTTCGGCAAACTCGGCGAGCGGGCGCTGGTAGTCGTCCGCACTGGCGTAGCCGTTAATGGCCAGGGCCATCGGGTTCCAGTAGATGACCCGCCCCTGAGGATCGGCCATGACAAGGCCTTCCGTGAGGCTCTCCATCACGGCGCTCAACCGATGGCTGCTCTCTCGCTCCGCCAGCTCCGCCTGCCTGCGTTCGGTGACGTCGCGTGCAACACCGAAGAGGCCGATGATCTCCCCGTTTTCGTCCCGGATCGGGTACTTTCGGTTATCGACCCAGCCTTTTCTGCCGTCCTTGCTCAGGGTCTCCTGAACCTCGTGGGCCACCGGCAGGCCGGAGAAGATCTGCTTTTCGAGTCGGTAGTAGATATCCGCAAACTCTTCGGGAAAGACGTCGTAGTCGGTCTGGCCGAGCAGATCAGTCCAGTGTTCGGCGGGCTCGCAGAGTGACACCAGCGTCTGGCTGGACCCGGTAAAAACGTGATTTCTATCCTTGAAATAGATGTAGTCATCCGTGTTTTCCATCATGGCCGTGAAGTTGACCATCGTGGAGGCATCCGGCATCGGTCGCTTCAAGGTTCTTGCGTCCTGCAGCAGCAAATGGAGCACCAGTCCTTCTGCACCCACGGCCTTGCTGTACTCCCCCCGGATGCACCGTATGCGGCCATCGGCATGCCTGAGCCGGATGTTGAAGGTGCCGGACGTGCCGGGATCGCCAGACGAAAAAAGCATGTCGGCGATGTCGGTGTCGTGAGGGTGAACTTGCTGTGGCAGGGAAACTCGCGCGGAAAGATAGTCGTCCGGCGTAAAGCCGAGCAGTGCTTCAATACTTTCGGTCACCGACAAAATCGGCAGCAAATCCCTTAAGGCCAGGCTAAGCCTTGCTTCAAGCACGCCGTCATCGCGGCCGGCGGCAAGCGCACCATCGCGGCTTTGGATCGGTTTCATGCGTCATCTCCGCGTGGCTGCGTCGGCGGCTCGCCGACACCGGGAGCGTGGTCTGCCAGCTGATGATCCGCATAGCGCGGCGACTGACCCGTCTGGGCCAACAGTTCGTTGACCTCCTGCTTCAGCGCAATGATGCGGCCCTCGCGGCCAAGCATCGTCTGCTGCCAGCGTTGCAGTTCGTCAAGCTGTTCATGCAACGTCGACTCCGTCCTCTTGCGTTCGGTGATGTCGTAGAGGGTCACGACATGGAGATCGTTGAAAGACGATTCGAGCTGCGTCGCCGTTGCCAGCACGGTCCGTTCGCTGCCATCCTTGCACCGGATTCTCACCTCCATCGGCACGAATGGCTTGGCATCACGCTGTGCTGCATCGATGCGCAAGGCCCACTCTTTTGCGACCTCCTGGCGATAGCTTTCGTCCGGATAGGCCTTGGGCCACCATGCTTGCAGCGTCGGGATATCTTTGAGATCGTAACCAAAGGTCCGGATGGCGGCGCTGTTGAGGTAGGTGATGTTCAGCGCTGAATCGTTCAGCGCAAATGGGATAGGGGATGCTTCGATGATGGCCCGGAAACGGGCTTCGGCAAGACGGATGTCCTTCGCGGCCTGCTTGCGCTCGGTGATGTCCAGGGAAATGCCGCCGAGCAGTTGAACCCGGCCTGGGCTGGGGATGGTGAACTTGTGCGTTTCATAATGCCGCAGCTGGCCATCCGCGTTGGGGATGTCTTCCTCCGTGATCGCATGCCCTGCTGCCATGACACGGCGATCATCGGCGATCATCTTTTCGGCCACTTCTGGCGGGAAGAGGTCCCGGGCGGATTTTCCATGCCAGGCGCGCGCGCCAACAATGTCCATCATGTAGCGGTTGGCATACAGCGTGATGCCATTTTCGTCCTTGATGAACGCTGCTCCGGGAAGATACTCCATGAAGAGGCTGAAGCGGTTCTCGCTCGCCCTCAGCGCCTGCTCCCGGATTGCGAGCGCCTCCAACAGGCGGTTGAAGCTGCTGATCAACTGCCCGATTTCATCGAGCCTGGTAACGGGCAGCGGTCCAGACGACAAGCCATGCGCCGGGCGGCCCTCCAGGGCGGCGACGACGGCGCCGATTGGCGCCAGTTGGCGTCGCAGCATCCACCACGTCAGTCCGCCGGCGAACAGGGTGAGCAGGAGCGTGACCAGCAGCATGCGCTGCTGAAGGTCGTCAATCGGTGCAAAGGCCTCCGCGATCGGCAGCGTTGCGGCCACATACCAGTCCGCCACCTGGATGCCCTTGACCGAGACCAGCAGATCCACATCCTTGGGATTGCGAAATATGGCCGAGCCCTCGCGCCCGGCCAGGTAGTTGTCGATCTCCGGACTGACGCCGGCGGGCGGCAGGGCTTCCATGATGCGACTCTTGTCGGTGCCGGTGACGATCATCCGCTGCTGTCGGTCGACGAGTACATAGCCCCCCGTTCGCCCATAGGGATTCGAGATGGTCCTGTCCAGAAAATTGTCCGAGCCCAGGTTGATCACACCCACCAGACTGCCAATGACCTTCCCCCGTGCATCGTGTATCGGCACCGCCAGGCTGAAGACCGGAATCCGTAATACCTTGCCGATTTCCAGGGCGCCAATCGCCGACTTGCCTTCACGCAGCGCCGCAGCAACGTTCTTGCTGAGAGAGTAGTTGTTGCCGATGCGACCGACCTTGACCGGAACGGAGGCGGTGGTGATGCCTGCGGCATCCGTGACGAAATAGCCACCGTTGAACAGCAAGGGCAGGATCGGCCGGCGTTCGAGGATGCCCTGCAGCGTTGCCGGCGACTTCAACTCCTTCTCGTCGAAGTCGGCCGCGATCTGCTCCAGGGCCGTCAGGCGATCCTTCAGCTCCTGATCGATGTTTGCGGCCACCAAGGCCACGGTCGAGCGTTGCTGGTCACCCAGCAATTGTTCCAGGTCCGTGCGCAGCATCGTCGACGCGTAGTAGGCGAGAGTCCACAGGCTGAGGACGAAAATCGCCAGAGAGAACAGGGTGACGCGGGTCTTGAGCGAGCGCTGCAGCGGCCCGATCAGCCCACCGCCAAGTCTATCGAGCCGGTTCATTTGACACCTCCGTCCGGCTTTTCCGGCGGATGGTCCGCATAGCGCGGCGGCTGCCCGGAGCGGGCCAACAGTTCGTTGATCTCCTGCTTCATCGAAATAATGCGGTTCTCGCGACCGAACATCGCCTGCTGCCAGCGTTGCAGTTCGTCAAGTTGCTCATGCAGAAGCGACTCCGTCCTTTTGCGTTCGGTAATGTCCAGCGCGACCTGCATGAGCAAGGGCGGCTCATCGTGGGTCATTTCAAGATGAACCTCGACCGGGTACAAGTTGCCATCCTTGGCACGATGATTCGTCTCAAGGCGGACGTATTTCTTCTCTCCAGACAGCAGCGGCGCGAGCAATGCCGCATACGATTCCTGCTTGAATTCCGGCTTCAGATCCAGGACGGTCAAGCTGGTCAACTCTTTCAATGAGTAGCCGGTCTTCTCCAATGCACCCTGGTTGGCATCCATGAACAACCAGGTCTTCGGGTCCAACAGGTAGATTTCGTTTTTGGATCGGTCCAGCGCACGCGTGAGCCGGGCGAGCTTGTTTTCGTTGCGGGCCCTTTTGACGTTGTGCCAGATCTCTGTGGCTATCAACTGCACGCTTTCACAATCGAGGTCGGTGTAGTCAGTATCCTTGTTGCCAACACCCGCCAACATCACCACTTCGCCGCCCTCGATCACCGGGACCGAGATCAGTCGCTGCAGCGTGGAATGACCTTCCGGCAGCCCACGTTTATGCGGATAGTTTGGGTAATCATTGAAGATGACCGCCTTGCCTTCACGCAGCGCGTCCGCCCAGATGCCTGCCTTGCTCAGTGGATAGTGGGAGTCGTAGGCAGCAGTGCAATAGTGTTCGAGTGTGCGGCGCGACCAAGCCACCAGCTCGATCTCCTCGCCGCCACGGTTGACGAGATGAATGAATGAAATCTTGCTGCCGGTCAGGTCTTCCACCTGCTCCTGGGCATACTGCATGAAACTCTTTTCATCCATCTGACCTGAAATCTTGGGCAGGTTCAGCAGGATTTGGGATCGCTGGGCCTGCATTTTCAGAACAGCTTCGTTCTCTTTGAGCTTGGTGATGTCACGCGCCAACATGACATAGCCATGCTCCCCATTCATATCCCCAGTCTTGCGTGCCACGGAGAGTTCGTACCACTTTCTATCGCCCTGCGGCGCCTGGAGCTGGTACTGCTTTCCATGTGAGCGCCCGGTTACCCCGGCATCATGGATGGCGGCCATGACAACGTCCGCCGATTCCTGCGGCAGACTTTCATGAACGGTTTTGTTCAAGAACCTCTCGGGAGGAACCGCCAGCAACTCCGGGACTGCGGAATGGAAATCTCGGATGAATCCCTTTTCATCCACTTCAAACATCAGATCTGGCACAGCGTTGAGCGTGGCTTGCATCTGCGCCTGCATGAAACTCAGCCGGTGGTAGGGCTGCTCGACAGTCTCGAAAACAATCGCGCGGTAAATCAGCAGATAGGCAAGGACCTTGTAGACATGACCGAGCAGGTTGTAGATGTCCGTCACATCCGCATAAAGCGTGAAGAAATACTCGCCCATGGCCATCACGCACACGGCACCAAACAGCATCACGGCATTGAAAGGTTGCGGCTGGCGCATACGCCGCCACAGGACGATCGCCGCAAGAATATTGATGGCGATGATGGCGTATTCAAAATATATTTTGAAAGCAGTCAGTCCCTCACCGGGAATGAAGGTACGCGGTAGCCATTCGGAATGCCAGAGTATCAGCCAATGCGCTATTGCCACCACAGGCAGCACGGAAGCCATCACCACAAAAAGCTTCACTGGCGATGACGAAGTACGCCACGGCACGACCGCGACAGCCAGCAGAGCCACCGCCGCCAGTGCGCGCGCCAGCAGCCAGAAATTGATCGCCTTCTCCGACCCGCTCGGCGTCACGTAATCCGGCATGCCGGCGTACGAGAGCATGTGCGAAAAGTCCAGCAAGCCCACGCCCAAAAACGCCACCCCCAGCAGCACGATACTGGGGGACGTCTTCTTGGTGTGAACATTCCAGGCAATGGCGGACACCATCACGGCGACCACGACAGCAAGCGTTTCAAGCAGCGTATGCAAGGGCAGGTAATGGGCGATACCACGGGCCGCACCAAAGGGTGGCAAGGCGATCGACAGCAGCAAACCCGAAAGCAAGACCGCGACCAGCGTCGCGACCTTGCGCATTTCGGGGCGGTGACTGGCGTGCAGCGACAACAGGCCATCCTTCTCGAATAAACCAGGCTTCAAGTGATGGTCCATGTCGGTCTTGGCTGTCTGTCGAACCTGCGGTTTACGAGGTTTGACTGTCTTTGTATTGATCGGCGATGGCCGTCATGGCATCGAAGTCTTCGAGAAAGGCCGCCGCGATGTCCGGATCGAAATGGCTGCCGCTGCCTTCGGCAATGATCTTGCGGGCTGTGTCATAACTCATCGCGGGCTTGTAGACGCGCGGCGAGATCAAGGCATCGAACACGTCAGCCACGGCCATCAGGCGGGCAGAAATCGGAATCGCATCGCCACGCAGGCCGTCGGGATAGCCGCTGCCGTCCCATTTCTCATGGTGCCAGCGGGCAATCTCCTTGGCCAGAGAGAGAAAGGCCACCGGCTGCGCAACATCGGTCTCGGCCCGTTCGATGGCATCGAAACCCAGCTGGGCATGGGTCTTCATGATCGCCCATTCCTGCGGGGTCAAGGGGCCGGGCTTCTGCAGGATGTGGTCCGGGATGCCGACCTTGCCGATGTCGTGCAAGGGCGCCGACTTCGTCAGCAGTTCAATGGTGTGCGGGTCGAGGGTGGCGGAGAAGCGGGGGTGCTGCCTGAGCCCCAGCGCCAGGGCGCGAACATAATTCTGCGTCCGCAAGATGTGGTTGCCGGTTTCGGGGTCGCGCGTCTCGGCCAGATGGGCCAAGGCCCGAATGCTCACCAGTTGGGTCAGGTCGTTCTCGACCATCCGGCGGGATACTTCCGCTTCCAGGATGCCGTTCTTGTCTTTCAGCCAGTCGCGGGCCTGCTTGGCTTCGAGTTGAGTGCGCACCCTGGCCAGAACAAGCGCCGGCTTGATCGGCTTGCCGATGTAGTCGGCGGCGCCCAGCGCCAGACCGCGCTCTTCGTCATCGACATCGGTGAGCGCCGTGACGAAGATCACGGGGATGTCGGCGGTGGCTGGGTTGTTGCGAAGGCGGCCAAGAACCTCCTTGCCATCCATCAGCGGCATCATGACATCCAGCAGGATGAGGTCCGGACGCGGCTCGCTCGTCGCCGCACGCAGTGCGTTCTCGCCCGAATTGGCAGCGCGCACCTGATAAAGCGGTCGCAACAGATGCGTCAGCAGCGACAGATTCGCCGGCTCGTCATCGACGATGAGGATGGTTGTCGTGCCCATGGAAGACGCTACTCAAGACTCATTGCGACCAGTATAAGCAGGGGGCAGTGATCGATTGAGAACAAATTTCGATCGAACGGTCTTACTGCACAGAAGCCGGCCGCAGCCCCATTGCGCCTTGACAGACTGAACAAGGAGGGCTTTTTTTCGTCACTTCAGTGCCCGTTTGCGGGCGGGCCGCCTTAGCGGCCTGTGCGTCAGTGACGGGTTGAAAGCAGAAAAACCAGCCTGTCCTGGCGCTGTGTGGATCAGTAGACCCTGGGCACGAAGTGCTTGGTCTGCTCGCGGGAATGCGCATACCCCGGGTGCTGCGCCAGCATCCAGCGTTCTTCCAGGGTGGACTTGGTCCACAGCACCAGCGAGAGCGCCCACCAGGCCAGCCAGGCGGGTCCGGCGTCGGCCGTGCGCGCCAGCGCAAAGGTGCCCAGCAGCAGGGCGGTGTACATGGGGTGACGGATCCAGGCGTAGGGGCCGCTGGTGACCAGCATGCCGCCCACGCGCGGGCGGGGGTGGATGTTGAAGTTGCCCGGCCGCTTGGCGCGGAAGGTCCAGCCGAAATGGAAATGTTGGCATCGAATGTTGATATCAGGGTTATCCTGTCGGATCTCCTCGTTTCAACAGATGGGGTGACCTGCAACATTTAGCTCGGCCACAAAGAATTTGCTTCGATGACACCGCAAGATGTGACATCACCCACAAGGATCGTTCGCAAAGGGCGGGAATTTCCTATCGTGTGCGTTGGCGGTTCCGCCGGCGGTCTGGACGCATACATCCGCTTGCTGCAGAACCTGCCGAACGACATGGGGGTCGCTGTCGTGATCGTCAACCATGTGAGGACCCTCGCCACTCAGCTTCACAAGGCTCTCCCGCGCTTCTCGACGATGCCGGTGGAATTGATCACTGATCGCCTTCTCATTCGGCCTGATTGTGTCTTCATCATCCCTGAACAACGCGACCTGCACGTGCTTGAGGGCGACTTTCGGCTGGAGCCGATTTCCAAGCCCAGGGGCTGGCCCGATGTCATCACCGTCTTCTTGCGCTCCTTGACGGAGCACTGGGACGGCAAGCTCATCGCCGTGATTGTCTCTGGCTACGATGGTGACGGCGCAGACGCGCTTCGCGGCATCAAGGAGGTCGGGGGCACGACCATCGCCCAGCGCCTTGACACCGCAAAGCAGCCCGACATGCCTGAAAGCGCTATCGCTAGTGGCTTCGTAGATTTCGTGCTGTCTCCCGAGGACATCGCCAAGGCCATTGTGCGAATCGCAAGAGCCGAAAGGTAGCCGAATGACGGCTTCGGCCACGGCGCCTGCTCCGGGCGCGAAGGACTAACTCTGGTGTTGGGCCTCGGCTTTCCTCCTGGGTAAATGATCGCCCTGGCTCGAAAGCAGAGAAAAGTTTCTTGTCCTGTCGCTGCGTCAATCAGTAGACCCAGGGCACGAAGCGCTTGGTCTGCTCGCGGTAATGCGCATAACCCGGGTGCTGCGCCAGCATCCAGCGTTCTTCCAGCGTGGACTTGAACCACAGCACCAGCGAGAGCGCCCACCAGACCAGCCAGGCGGGGCCGGCGTCGGCCGTGCGTGCCAGCGCAAAGGCGCCGAGCAGGAAGGCGGTGTACATGGGGTGACGGATCCAGGCGTAGGGGCCGCTGGTGACCAGCATGCCGCCCACGCGCGGGCGGGGGTGGATGTTGAAGTTGCCCAGGCGGTTGGCGCGCAGGGTCCAGCCGAAGAGCAGCAAGGCCGCCGCGGCCGCGGCCCAGGCCGCCAGCGGAACGGCCCCGTTCTCCACCGCGGGCCAGGCCAGCAGGGCCAGCACAGCCAGCAGGCCGAACTGCAGCAGCACCAGCCCCGAACCGAGCCACAGGCGTTGACCTTCGTTCATGTTCAAGCTCCCGGTTTCACAGTTTGGCCAGGCGCTCCAGCGCGGTGTGCAGCGTCTCGTCCTTCTTGGCGAAGCAGAAGCGCACCACCGTCTGGTCGAAGCCGTTGCCGTAGAAGGCTGACAGCGGGATGGCCGCCACGCCGATCTCGGTGGTGAGCCATTTGCAGAACTCGGCCTCGTTCAGGTCGCTCACGGCCGAGATGTCCACGCACTGGAAATAGGTGCCTTCGCCGGGCAGCATGCGGAACTTGGTTTTCTTCAGGCCCTCGCGGAACAGGTCTCGCTTGCGCTGGTAGAAGGCGGGCAGGTCCAGGTAGGGCCTGGGATCGGCCATGTAGGCGGCCAGGCCGTGCTGCACCGGGGTGTTGACGGTGAAGACGTTGAACTGGTGCACCTTGCGGAACTCGGCGGAGAGCGGCGCGGGCGCGGCCACGTAGCCCACCTTCCAGCCGGTGACGTGGTAGGTCTTGCCGAAGCTGCTGACGATGAAGCTGCGCGCGGCCAGCGCGGGAAAACGCGCCGCGCTTTCATGCTGCTTGCCGTCGAACACCATGTGTTCGTAGACCTCGTCGGAAATCACCAGGATGTCGGTCGGGTCCAGCAGCTCCTGCAGCTGCAGCATTTCCTCTTTCGTCCACACCATGCCGCTGGGGTTGTGCGGGCTGTTGATGAGGATGGCGCGCGTCCTGGGGGTGATGGCGGCAGCGATCTTTGAAAAATCGGGGCGGAAGGTGCCGGGCGTGAGCGGCACGCGCACCACCACGCCACCGGCCAGCTCGATATTGGGCACGTAGCTGTCGTAGCAGGGCTCCAGCACGATGACCTCGTCGCCCGGGTGGACGATGGCCAGGATGATGGTGAGGATGGCCTGGGTGGCGCCGGCGGTGATGGTGATCTCTGTGTTGGCGTCGTAGCTGTGGCCGTAGATCGCCTGGTTCTTGAGGGCGATGGCCTCACGCAGGGCTGGCACACCCGTCATGGGCGGGTACTGGTTCAGGCCGCGCTTCATGGCGTCGGTCACGGCGTCAACGAGGCGCGGGTCGCCCTCGAAATCCGGAAAGCCCTGGCCCAGGTTGACCGCACCTTTTTCGGTGGCCAGCGCGGACATGACGGTGAAGATGGTGGTGCCGACCTTGGGCAGGCGGCTGACGAGTTGAGGTGTACGGGGTGTGCTCATGGTTCAGAGGGCAAGGGAGCCGTTCGCCTTGAGCTTGTCGAAAGGCTGCGGGGCTTCGACAGGCTCAGCCCGAACGGGCAAGGTGAATTGACGCGTATTCAGAGTTCGTATTCTGTCGCTTCGCCACGCATGGCCCGCTCCACAAGCTCGCGCTGGAGGCGCTCGCTCAGCAGCGCAGCGAATTCATAGATGAAGTTGCGCAGGTAGGTGCCGCGCTTGAATGCCACGCGGGTCACATTCTGGCCGAAGAGCTGGCCCATGGGACGGGCCACCAGCTCATCGCCCGTGCCCTGGGCCGGCAGCTTGCGCACCGCCATCTCGGCCACCAGCCCTAGGCCCATGCCCAGCTTCACGTAGGTGGTGATCACGTCGGAGTCGATGGCTTCCAGCACCACGTTGGGCACCAGCTTGCGCTGGGCAAAGGCCTGATCGATGCGGTTGCGACCGGTGAAGCTGGGGTGGTAGGTGATGAGCGGCTCGGTGGCCAGGTCTTCCAGCGAGATGCGCTCCTTGGTGGCCAGCGGGTGGCTGGCCGGCAGCACCAGCATGTGCTGCCATTCGTAGCAGGGCAGGGTGACCAGCTCCGCGTGATTAGCCAGCGACTCGGTGGCAATGCCGATCTCGGCCACCTCGTCTATCAGCATGCGCGCCACCTGGTCCGGGTTGCCCTGATGCAGGCTGAGCTTGACCTTGGGCCAGGCCGCACGCAGTTTCGCGACCGGCTCGGGCAGCACGTAGCGTGCCTGGGTGTGGGTGGCGGCAATCGACAGGGTGCCGCTGTCCTGCTTGCTGTATTGCTCGCCGATGCGCTTGAGGTTGCCGACCTCGCGCAGGATGAGTTCGATGCTTTTCAGCACCTCCTGCCCCGGCTCGGTGATGCGCTTGAGGCGTTTGCCGTGCCGGGCAAAGATGTCGATGCCCAGCTCCTCTTCCAGCTCGATGATGGCCTTGGACACGCCTGGCTGCGAGGTGTGCAGCGCCTTGGCCGCCTCGGTCAGGTTCAGGTTGTGGCGGGCCGCTTCCTGGACGAAGCGGAATTGGTGCAGATTCATGGCGAATTCGGGATAAGACTGGTTTTTATTATGCCTTGTGCGTCTAAAGAACGCGGGCAAAGCCGAAAGTGCCTTTCTCGCGCTGGATCACCCTTGCCCTCAGCCGCGCCTGCCTGAACAATGCCCTGGTGATTCAGCCGATTCCATTCGCCTTGCTCTTTGCCGCCGCCCTGGTTCTGGGCTGGCGCGCCTCTGGCAGGCCCGGGTTCCTGGTGCTGGCGTTGCTCTGGATCGCTTACGCGGTCTACGAATACCTCATGTACACCCGGGTCCTTTGCTCCGGCGAGTGCAATATCCGTGTCGATCTCCTGCTCATATACCCGGCGCTTGCAGGCAGCACGCTCTGGATCAGTGTGGCAGCGGTGACCCGGGCTGTCATGCGCAGGCGCGACACGCCGGGTGATCCTTCTGCGTGAGGTTTCCATTTGAGCGGCCATGAGAAGGCCAGATGGGCTGTCAAGGTACGTCCGCCTATTCGTCGAAGTCCCAGATCAGGTGCAGGTCCAGCTCGATCAGGGCCAGGACTTCCAGCACTTCCATCTGTGCCAGCCGGGCCCCGGTGAGCTGCTCTGTCGCCAGGCGACGGTTCTGGATGAGTTCGGTCATGGTGTGTTCACCCAGGGCGTAAGCCTTGCGTGATTTCTCGGCGGCCGACAGTTGCGTTTGCGCGGCCGTGCCGACGCTGATGGCCGCGCGTGTCTGGTGCTGCAGGCCGTTGTAGCGCGCCTCGATGTCGGCGCCCAGGCTGAGTTCCAGCTGGCGCACCCGGTCTTCGGCGATCTGGGCATCGGCTGCGGCGGCCAGCGCATGGTTCTGACGCAGCTTGCCCGAGATCGGCACGCTGATGGACACGCCGAAGATGCGCTCTGTGCCGGCCCGCTCGTTGGCGGTGTAGACGCCTAGGGTGGGGTCAGGCCACTGGTCGCGCTCCGTGCGTTGCGCCAGCAGGCGCAGACGCGCCGCTTCGCTGCGCCAGAGATTGAGCTGGTGGTTGCGCTCCAGGTACTGCTGACGCAGCTCGGGCAGGGCGGGCAGCGCCTCCGCGCGGGTCTGGAGCCAGGCTGCATCCGGCACGGGCGCCTGCGTCAGCGTCAGGCCCGGGTAGTTGCGCGCGAGGCGTGCGATGGCCCCGGCCTGGGCGGCGCGCGACTGGTCTAGCGCGGCCTGCGCGCGCTGCAGCTCGGCCTGCGCGAGGCTGGCGTCGAGCTGGGAAATCTCGCCTTGTCGCAGGCGTGCGGCCGCCAGGCGCTCCAGTTCCTGGGCGAGCGCCAGGTTGGTCTGGGCGTTGTCCAGGCGCATGCCGGCGCGCCAGGCTTCGATCCAGAGTTGCAGCAGCTCACGGCTGGTCTCGTGGATGGCGTCGGCATAGGCCAGTCGTGCCGAGTTGCGGCCCGCGCCGGCCTGATCGGCATCGAGCCCGGCCTTGCCCCACCAGCGCACGGGACGATCAAGGCTGATCGCGGTTTCCATGTAGTGTTCGGCGGGGTCGGAAACCCTGCGGCTTTGCTGGCTCAGCCGCGCCGTGAACTCGGCGGTGCCGCTTTCGGTGATATCGGCGCGGCGCAGCTGGCCATCGCGCTGGGCCAGCGCGGCGCGCGTGGCCGGGCTGCGCAGCACGACGTCCTGCACCTGATGCGCGGGCGGCAGCATCGCCTGCAGCGGGTCGACCATGGGGCGTTCCTGCGCCGCGGCCAGGGCGCACAGGCCATGCAGGAAGAGGGCTATCGACAGCTGTTTCATTTCGCGTCCTCCTTCAGTCCGGCCGGGCGCCCGGGCCGGTGACGGCGCAGCAGGGCAGCGAGTCGTGCCAGGCTGTCCGGCGCCCCCAGGTGTTCATAGATCTTGGGCAGCAGCAGCAGGGTGAGCAGGGTGGAGCTCACCAGCCCGCCGGTGACGACGATGGCCAGCGGCTTCTGGATTTCCGAACCGGGGCCGGTGGCGAAGAGCAGCGGGATCATGCCCAGGGCGGTGATGATGGCGGTCATCAGCACGGGGCGCAGCCGCCGCTCCGCCCCCAGGCGTACCACGTCGTGCATGGCTTCGCCGCCCAGGCGCCTTTCGTTGAAGTGCGTGACCATGACCACGCCGTTGAGCACCGCAATGCCCAGCAGCGCGATGAAGCCGACCGAGGCGGGCACCGAGAGGTATTCGCCGGCCACGGCCAGCGCCACCACGCCGCCCACCAGCGCAAACGGGATGTTCAGGAAGATGATGGTCGCCTGCATCGCCGAGCCGAAGGTGAGGGTGAGGATCAGGAAGATGATGCCCATGGCAGCGGGGATGACCAGGCCCAGGCGCGCCGCGGCGCGCTGCTGGTTCTCGAACTGGCCGCCCCAGACGATCTGCATGTCGCGCGGCAGGTCCAGCTGGCCCACGGCCCGCTGGGCGTCCAGCACGAAGCCGGCCAGGTCGCGCCCCTCGACCGAGACCTGGATGGTGGCCAGGCGCCGGCCCAGTTCATGGTCCACGCGAATGGGGCCGTCGACCTGCCGGATGTCGGCCAGAGCACCCAGGCGCCAGGCGCGGCCGTCGGCACCCAGCAGGGGCAGGTTGCGCAGGGCTTCGGGGCTGTTGCGCACGGTGTCGCCGCCGCGCAGCACCAGCGGCACGCGTACGCCGTTCTCGTTGACCAGGCCGGTGGTCTCGCCCTCGACCTGCTGTTTGAGCGCCTGCTGCACGCCTTCCACACTCAGGCCCGCCTGGCCGATGGCGTGCCGGTTGAGCGCCACGGTCAGGTACTGCATGCCTTCGCTGCGCGGCGCGATGACTTCGGCCGCGCCCTTGACCTGGCGCACGGCGCGCGCGACTTTCTGTGCGCTGTCCACCAGCTCGCCCAGGTTGTTGCCGAAGAGCTTGATGGCCACGTCGCCGCGCGTGCCGGTCAGCATCTCCGAGACCCGCATCTCGATGGGTTGGGTGAAGCCGTAGACCAGGCCCGGAAAACCGTCGAGCACATCGCGCAGCGCGTGGATGATGTCCTCCTTGCTGCCGCGCCATTCGCTCTTGGGGCGCAGCACGAGGAAGGTGTCGGTCTCGTTCAGGCCCATCGGGTCCAGGCCCAGTTCGTCGGAGCCCGCGCGGGCCACGATGGATTTCACTTCCGGCACTGCCGCCAGGATGGCCTGCTGCACGCGGATGTCGAGTTCCAGCGAGGCTTCCAGCGAGATGGTCGGCGCCTTCTGCAGCTGGACCAGGATATCGCCTTCGTCCAGGGTGGGCATGAAGGTCTTGCCGACCAGGCCGTAAAGCACGGCGGCCAGCACCAGGGAGCCCAGCGCCACGCCGGCCAGCCAGCGCGGGTGCCGCCAGGCGCTGTCGCGCAGGCGCACGTAGCCGGTGGACAGGCGCCGCATGAGGGCGGACTCGTGGGCCGCCTCGGGGCGCAGCACGAGGGAGGCCAGCGCCGGGATGACGGTGAGCGCCATGAGCAGCGAGGCGGCCAGTGCCATCACGATGGTCAGCGCCACCGGGCTGAAGAGCTTGCCTTCCAGTCCTTCGAGCGTGAGCAGGGGCAGGAAGACCACGCCGATGATGAGCACGCCCGCCACCACCGGCTTGACCACCTGCTGCACGGCGTGCAACACGCGCTCGCTGCTGGCTTCACCGGGCATGCCGGGTGAGCTTTCGATGTTCTCGACCACCACGACGGAAGCGTCGACCAGCATGCCCAGGGCGATGGCCAGGCCACCCAGGCTCATGAGGTTGGCCGTGAGGCCGGCGAATGTCATGAGCTGGAAGGTGGTCAGCAGCGTCAGCGGCAGCGACAGGGCCACGACCAGCGCGGCGCGCAGCCCACCGAGGAAGAGGTAGAGCACGACGCAGACCAGCACCGCCGCTTCGGCCAGGGCCTTGATCACGGTGTCGGCCGCCCGGGTGACGAGTTCACCGCGGTTGTAGAAGGTGCGGATACTCATGCCCTCGGGCAGCCGCGTTTTCAGCGCGTCCAGTTTCAGGGCGATGGCATCGACCAGCTTGCGCGCGTCCGTGCCGCGCAGGCCCAGCACCAGGCCCTGCACGGCTTCGCCGCGGCCGTCCTGCGTGACGGCGCCGTAGCGTGTGAGCGCGCCCAGGCGCACGGTGGCCACGTCTTCGAGCAGCACCGGCTGTGCGCCGCGAGGCAGCGGCAAACGGATGGCTCGCAGATCGCCCAGGCTGCGGACCGCCCCTTCGACGCGCACCACGAGGGATTCTTCGCCGATCGTCAGCCGGCCCGCGCCGTCGTTGCTGTTGTTGCTGCCCAGCGCCTGTCGAAGCTCCGACATGGACAGGCCCAGCGCGGCCATGCGGGCGCTGTCGGGCACCACCTCGTAGGTCTGGACTTCGCCGCCCAGCGAGTTGACTTCGGCGACGCCGGCAATGGTGCGCAGCTCGGGGCGCAGCACCCAGTCCAGCACGCGGCGCCGTTCGGCCAGGCTGTAGCCTTCGCCTTCCACGGTGAACATGTAGAGCTCGCTCAGCGGCGTGGTGATGGGCGCCAGCCCGCCGCTGACGCCGGGGGGCAGGTAGGCCATCACGCCGGTGAGGCGTTCGTTGACCTGCTGGCGCGCCCAGTAGATGTCCACGCCTTCGTCGAAGTCGAGTGTGATGTCGGCGATGCCGTATTTGGAGACCGAGCGCACCATGCGCTTGCGCGGAATGCTCAGCAGTTCCTGTTCGACCGGTTTGACGACCCGCAGCTCCACTTCCTCGGGCGTCATGCCCGGGATCTTGAGGATGATCTTGGCTTGCGTGGGGGAGATGTCGGGAAAGGCGTCGATGGGCAGCTGCATCCAGGCGCGCAGGCCCACGGCCATGAGGACCACGGCCAGCAGCAGTACCAGCACGCGGTGCCGCAGGCTCAGGCGGATAAGGGCATTGAACATGTCACTCGCCTTTTTCCATCAGCGCGCGCAGCGAGGCGATGCCGGTGTGGGCGACCTGGCGGTCCGGGCCCAGCTCGCCCTCCACGACGGCCAGCTCGTCGTTGCCCGACAGCAGCTGGACCCGGGTGGGCATGAAGCCCTGGGGCGTGGCCACCAGCACCCAGGACTGTCCGCGATACAGCACGATGGCGCGCGCAGGCACCAGCCAGGCGGGGGCGGCGCTCTTGTCGCGTGTGGGCTGGATCTGCACGGACAGGACTTCGCCGACCTGCAGGCGCCCGGGGGTGGTGACGCGGGCCCGTGCACGGGCCTGGTTCGAGGCGTCCAGGGCACGGCTGACGCCGATGAGGGTGGCGCGGGCTTCACGAGCCGGCACGGTGACGCTGTCGCCCAGGTGCAGCAGGCCCGCCTTGTCGCCGGAGAGCACGATGTCGAGCTGCAGCTGCCGCAGGTCGGCGATCCTGAACAGGACGGTACCGGCTTCCACACGCTGGCCCACGCCGGGGAGCGACTCGATCACGCTGCCCTGGCGCGGCGCGCGCACCGTGCCGCTGGCGTAGTCACCGTTACCGGCGTCGCCGGCCTGGCCGGTGGAGCGCAGCATGGCTTCCTGGGCCTGTCGGGCCGCATCGGCGGCGCGGTAGCGGTTCTGGCTGAGCTGCAGCCGGGCCGCGGGGATCAGGCCTTCGTCGTACATGGCCTGGTCGCGCTGCAAGGCGGCTTGTGCATTCAGCGCATCGAGCTGGGCCTCCCGTGCCTGGCGCCGGGCATCGGCGAGCATGGGGCTGCTGATGGACAGCAGCGCTGCACCTTTGCGCACCGTGTCACCCAGGCCGACGTCGATGCGCGTGATCACGCCGTCAAAGGGGGCGGTCACCGTGATGTCCTGGCCGGGCGGCACGGTGACGGTGGCTGAGGCCAGCAAGAGCCCGGTGGTGGCGGGCTTGACCGCGATGGTGCGAATGCCGAGCGCGGCCTGCTGGCGGGCGTCGACCTGCAGTTCCTTGAAAGCGGGTTGGGCCTGGGCCGGCGCAAGGCTGGCGCCGGCCACGAGAAGCAGAGAGATGAGCAGTCGGGACATGACCGCCTCCTGGATCGAAAAAAGAGGAAGGCCACCGCAGCATGGCGGTGGGCCGGGCAGGGCGCAGCCTGCCTGGGATCAGGCGGTCAGGAGGGGCGGTGCCATGGCCGGAGGCGGCCAGCCGTCATGGTAGGCATGGACCGTTCGCGGCTCCGCGGCCGAAGGCCGGATGCGCAGGATGATCAGACGCGGCAGCAGGCCCAGTACCGTCGCCAGCAGCAAGGCGGCCTGCAGAAGCAGGTTGCCGTCATCGTCGGGTTTGGGCAGGGTGGTGGCCACGCCCAGTGCGGGGGATTCGTCGTCTACGGCACGCATGCTGTGTGCCGGGCCCGCTTCATTGGCATGGGCGACGGCGTGAATGCCATCCAGATGAAAGCCGGAGACATGGGACGCTCCGAGATGGCCGTGCAGGAAAGGCCCGAGGGCCAGCAATCCGATCAGGACGGCGATCGCCCAGCGGTTCAGCGAATGGAATTTCGTGAAGGCTTGCACGTCTTGATTATAGGAAGCGCAACGGGCGCGGACTTGATGTGGATCAAGCCCGCCAGGGCTTTTCCCGGTACCAGGCCACGCTGGCCAGCCTCAGCATGGGCCGGTCGCCCGAGGTGTCGCCATAGGCGTGCAACACGGGCTGCGACGCGTCGAACTCGGTGGCCAGCCAGGCCTGCAGCCGCCGCACCTTTTCCTCGCCATGGCAGTTGGCCGTGGCCATGCGGCCGGTGTAGCGGCCGTCCGCCACTTCCATCTCGGTGCAGAGCACGGCGTCCACGCCCAGGCTCTGGCCCGCGAGATGCATGTAGAGGCTGGTGGAGGCGCTGATGAGCACACAGCGGTGGCCCTGCTGCTGGTGTTGCACCAGCTGGTGCATGGCCCAGGGGCGCCACTGCAAGGGCAGATACTCGCGCACGAAAGCCTGGGCGCAGCGTTTCACCTCGTCCACCGTGCGGCCGGCCAGGCTGGCCTGCAGCAGCACCGCCTTGGCGCGGTGGTTGCTGGTCAGGCGCAGGGCGTAGGCGATAAGCCAGGGGCTGCACATCAAGAGCACCCACAGCAGGGTGGGTGTGCCGAGCAAGCGGCGCAGGAAAGGCAGCAGGGTGTCGCGCCAGGTCAGGGTGCCGTCGAAGTCGAAGGCGGCGACCACCAAAGGCTTTCCGTTCACGGCTTCGGGCATGAGACCTGCCCGCAGTAGCGCACGCAGTAGGGGCAACCCGTCATGGGCAGCCACGTGGGGATCTGGTAGTAGCGACTGAAGACCTCGGCCAGAACCCCTTTGCGATAGGCCTCGTAGTTGAAGTTGCGGCCTTCGACGTAGTGGAAGGTGACGCCGCTTTGCACCACGGCGTGGGCCTGCACGCTGTCGAAGTAAGGGGTGAAATCGCCCATCACCGGTGGGTCCGACAGCAGCACGCGGATGGTCTTGCCCTGGTAGACGGAATAGTCGACCAGCAGGTCGTCCTGGCGCGCGTGGAACTTCCCCGGACCGAAGACGGGCACGTACTGGCCGCTCACGTAGCCGTAGACGGCGGCGGGCGAATAGCCGTCGGCCATGAGCACGGAGTCGGGCGTACGCACCTGGGCCAGCAGCTCGGGCGTCTTGAAGGAGCGCACGATGGCGAAGTAGCGCGGCTTGCCCGCCCATTGCTCCACATGGGTCAGCGCGATGGCGCCCAGCGGCAGCACGTGCAGGGCCGTGAAAGCGGCCAGGCCCAGGGCGCAGGCACGCAAGGCGGCCTGCGGCAGCGCGAAGGCCAGCAGCACGAAGACGAAGGGGTAGAAGGAGAGCACCCAGTGCAGGCCCACCACCTTCTTGAGCGAAAGCAGCGCGAAGAACAGCAGGGGCACCACGATGAGTACGCTGACCAGGGGCAGCTGGCGGGCCGTGGCCGCGAGCACGCTGCGATGCTTGACGCCCAGCCACAGCAGGGCCGGCGTGAGCAGGTAGGCCAGCATGCCCAGGTAGGTGAGTGGCTTGCGCAGTTCGAAGGTCGCGCCTTCGTTGCGGTTGATGGCGTTGAACATGATGTTCGGCCAGCCATGGCTCATGTTCCACAGGATGTTAATGAGCGGGCCCGGCAGCGCGCACAGCACCAGCAGCAGCAGGGCGGGCCAGCGCTCGCGGCGGAAGCCGGCGAAATAGACCAGATAGGCCAGGCCCAGCACAACCGAGAAGTACTTGGAGAGGAAGGCGCAGCCTATGAAGAAGCCCGAGAGCGCGTAAAGCGCCCAGGCGCGGCCGTCCAGCTGCGTACGTCGTTCGGCGCGCAGCAGCATGGCCACCGAGAGCACCGACCAGAAGAGCAAAGGGGTGTCGGTGGTGATCAGCGCATTGAGCCAGTTGATCGGCGCCAGCCAGAACAGCAGCACGGCCCAGGCGGCGCGTTCGCGGTTGAGCGGCTTGAGCGCCCACCAGAGCAGGCCGCCCAGGGCCAGCGGCAGCAGCACCACCGGCAGGCGGATGGCCCAGGTAGCTTCGCCGAAAAGCGTGCGCAAGAGCCAGATCAGCCAGCCCACCATGGGCGGGTGGTCGTAGTAGCCCCAGTCGGGGTAGACGCCCCACCAGTAGAAGAAGGCCTCGTCGCCCGTGATGGGCAGGGCGTGGGCGATCCACAGGCGCACCGCGAGCGCGGCCAGCGCGGTGACCAGCAGCCAGCGCGGCAGATTGAAGGAGGCGTCGGTGGGAGAGGCGGGCATCAGCGCAGGGAAATATCTTTGGAGACGGCCGCACTATATAGGAGGGCCAGCGCGCCGATGGCCACGGCCAGCCAGAGCGTCAGCAGGCGCACCAGCACGGTGACGGCCACGGCGGTGGCCAGGGCGGCGCCCTGCAGCACCAGCAGCCCGGTGAGCAGCGCCTCCGTGCCGCCCAGGCCCGCGGGCAGCATGGACAGGGCGCCGCCCACCATGGCCAGCGCATAGAAGCCGGTGGCCAGCAGCGGATCCAGGCCCAGGCCGAAGGCGCGGCACAGCAGCCAGGTGGCCAGGCCCTGGGCGGCCCAGGCCACGAGGGTCAGACCCAGCCAGGTCCAGGGTCGGCGCGCCAGGCAGTGCCAGGCCCCCTGCAGCCAGGGCAGGCGCTGCCACAGGGTGCGGCGGTAGCGGTAGAGCACGGCAGCGGACAAGAGGCTGATGGCGAGGGCTGCGGCGATGAGCTGCAGTTGCCAGGCCGCCGCACCGGGCCGCTGCGACAACCACCACAGGCCGGGCAGCGTGAGCAGCAACAGGGCCAGCAGGTCGGCCACGCGCTCGGCGCCGAAGATCGCCAGGCTGTCGGCGGTACCCAGCGGTTGGCGCAGCAGCAGGCCACGCGCAGCTTCCCCGACATTGCCCGGCGTGGGCGTGAAGGTGTAGCCGGCGAGGTAGAGGCGCAGTCCTTGCAGAAGGGGCAGCGGGCGCTCGTAGTGCGCCATCCACAGGCGCCAGCGCTGCCCGCGCAGCACATAGTTGAGCAGGCACAGGGCGGCAGCCAGGGCCCCGGCGGGCGAGAGCAGCTCTTGTAGCAGGTGGACGGAGGCGCGTTCGCCGCTGAGCAGCAGCACCAGGGCGTAGACGGTGGCCGCGCCACCGATCACCAGCAGCAGGGATTTGAGGGGCAGTTTCAAGCGCGTCGCGGCTCAGCGCCAGAAGCGCGTGCTCAGGAAGATCAGCAGCCAGGCGATGCCGGCGGCGATGATCCAGGGGTCGCGCAGCAGGTCGCGGGAGACGTCCTCGCCGCGCCCGCGGTGCACCTGGTAGGCATAGCGCAGCAGGCCGAAGACCACCACGGGAACGGTGTAGACCAGGCGCTCGCCGTGCTGTTGCATGGCTTCGATGCTGGTGGCGTACAGGCCGTAGGTGATGACGGTAGCCGTCATGGTGGCAGCGATGTAGGTGTCCAGCAGCGCGGGCGGGTAGTGCTCCAGCACTGCGCGTTGCTGCCTGGGTTCGTGGAAGGTCTCGGCCTTGCGCTTGGAAAAGCCCAGGAAGAGCGCGATGAACAGGCCGGTGAGCAGCAGCCAGCGGGAGGGCGGTATACCCACGGCCACGGTGCCGGCCAGCAGGCGCAGCATGAAGCCGCTGGCGATGATGGACACGTCAACCACCGGCACATGCTTGAGGCGCCAGCTGTAGGCCAGGTTGAGCACGACGTACAGGGCCAGGATCAGCAGCAGCGCGCGGCTGCCCCAGGCCATGCCCAGGCCGACCAGCAGCAGCACGCCGGCCAGTATCAGGGCGTCACGCGGGCTGACGGCGCCGCTGGCCAGCGGGCGCAGGCGCTTGCTGGGGTGCTGGGCATCGATGGCGCGGTCGCGCCAGTCGTTGAGGATGTAGACCAGGCTGGAGAAGCAGCAAAAGGCCAGGAAGGCGTAGAGCACGCGCTCGACCAGCGGGCCGTTGTGCCAGGCCTGGCTGAACAGCAGGCCGGCGAAGACGAAGACGTTCTTGACCCACTGGTGCGGGCGCATCAGGCGGATCAGGGGAGGCAGGCCAGCCATGGGCTTACACCTTTCCGGGCGGCTGCCCGTATTTGTAGACGTAACTCAGCACCACCCAGACCAGGCCGCTGGCGAGCAGGGTGATGGGCAGGGCCCAGAGTGCGTCGCTCAGCCAGTGCGCCCCGACAGAAATGCGCGCCACGCCCACCAGGCTGCCGGCCACCACGCCGGTGGCGATCCAGCGCCAGCGGCGACGCGGGTCAAGCAGCATGAGCGAGACGAAGAAGAAACCGCAGGCCACGTGGCCGCTGGTGAAGGCGCAGTTGTCGGTGCATTGCTGGGCCTGCTCCAGGGCCGGGGTGAACTGGCGGTCGCCGCCGAACTGAACCACGTCGAAGGGGCGCGCGCGCAGGGTGTGTTCCTTGACGGCCCAGGTGACGAAGCCCGGGCCCAGCAGCAGGGAGATGCCGACAAACGCCAGGGCGATGCCGGCGCGGCGCGAGCGCCGCAACAGGCTGACGATGATCCAGCCCGTGATGCTGAGCAGGGCCAGGGCGCGAAAGATGTTGGGCACGTGTTCGTTGACGAGTTCGACCCACATCCACTGCGCCGGATTGACGGGCGGCTCGGGCTGCAGGAAGTAGGCGGCAACGGCGATGTCGAGCTGCGGCCACAGCACGGGCAGCAGGGACATGGCCAGCGAGGCAGCCAGGACGAGCAGGAAGACGGTGCGGTTGCGAAGGGCGGTACGGATCATGGGCGGCACAAGAGTCCCGGCGATTGTACGGAGGGTCAGCAGAGCCGGGTGCGGCTCAGCCTCTCAGCTGCTGGCCAGCGCGATGCGTGCCAGCATGTCGATCACGCGCTCGTCTTCGCCGATGGCCGCACGCAGCTCAAAACTCACCTGCGGGTGCTGGGCCCGCAACTCGGCCACCAGCAGGGGCAGGTCTTCGCGGGCATGGCGGCCCACGCCCAGGAACATGGGAACGATGGTGATGGCGGTGACGCCCTGCGCCACCATCTCGCCGGCGCAGACCGGGAGGTCGGGCGCCATGAGCTCCAGGTAGGCGCAGCGCACCGCGGCGGCGGGTTCGAGCGCAGCGGCGCGCACGGCCACGGCCTCCATGGGGGCACGCCATTGCGGGTCGCGCGAGCCATGCGCAAAGAGGATGATGCCGCGCTGCGGCGCCGGGTTTTGCATGAGGGATTACCTTCTGAGTACCAGCCAGCCGAAGGCGGTGAGCGAGATCAGCATGTAGATTATGCCGGGCGCGGCGGCGGTGATCCAGGGGATCCAGTGCTGGAGCTCGCCGATGTAGCCGAAGACATTGTTGAGAAAAAAGAAGCTGATGCCGGCCATCACGCCGCCGAAGACATAGACGGAGATGCCTTCGTTGCGGAAGTGCAGGTAGGCGAAGGGCAGGGCCAGCATGACCATCACGAGGCAGGAGAGGGGATAGAACACCTTTTTCCAGAACTCGATCTCGTAGCGTTCGGCGGTCTGGGCATTGGCCTTGAGGTGACGGATGTACTGGAACAGGTCGATGGTGCTCATGCGCTCGGGGCGCAGCACGGCGGCCGAGACCATCTCGGCGGAGATGCCTGTCGGCCAGCGGAACAGCGGCACGCGAGTGCGTTCGACCCGGCTCAGGGCCAGGCCCGGCGCGTTGAATTCAGTGCGATCGGCCTGTTCCAGTTGCCAGGAGTCGTCGGGCATGAAGCGCGCCAGCGGTGCATGCGTCATGGAGACCAGGGCGTTCTGGTTGTCGAACTCGAAGATGCGCACGTCGCGCATGTCGCCGTCGGCGTTGAGCGAGCCGACGTTGACGGCAAACTGGGCGTAGGGCTCGCGCTCGCGCAGCCAGGCGCCGGTCTGGCCCACGCTGAGCTTGCCCTCGTAGCGCGCCTTGAGCAACTGGGCCGTGCGGTCGGCCCAGGGGGCGAGGTAGTCACCGACGACGAAAGTCAGCAACGCGAAGGTGAACCCGGCGCTCAGCAGCATGCGCAGCGCACGCCAGGGCCCCAGCCCGCTGGTGCGCAGTATGGTGAATTCCGAGCTCTGTGCCAGCCGCGTCATGACGTAGATGGTGCCGATCAGCACGGTGATGGGCAGCAGCTCGTAGAGGTGGTTGGGCACCAGCAGGGCCACGTAGGTGGCGGCCTGGGGCACCTGGTAGCCGGCGGCCAGCCCGGGGCGGCCGATCGCGGGCAGCTGGTCGACGAAGTCGAAGAAGGCAAACAGGGCGAGAAAACCCAGCGTGACGAAGACCACCGACTGGAACATTTCGGCGTGGATCAGGCGGCGTATGGTCCTCATGGCGCGGCCCTCCGTCGCAAGAGGGCCAGCGGGCGCACGCGCCAGCCCCAGTTGTGCTGGCGCATGGCCAGCCAGAGCAGGCCGACGGCCAGCATGCCGCCGTGCAGCAGCAGGTTGTAGGCCAGGAAGCCGACCTTGCCGGAGGCGATCCAGGTCTGCCCCAGTGTCAGCAGGTTCAGATAGACCTGGAACAGCAGCAGGGAGAACATCAGGTTGCCCGAGCGCCCCACACGCGGGTTCACGCGCGTGGCGGCCAGCGCCAGCACGGCCAGGTTGAGCGCGGCCAGCACGAAGCCCAGGCGCATGGAAATCTCGCCCAGATAGGGCAGGGAGTTGGGGTTGCGGATCAATTCCAGGGTGGAGACGTTGCCCAGCGGCACCTCGATCTTGCCGCCCAGCGGGTCCTGCGCCACGCGGACCTTGTAGCGCTCGAACTCGCCGATCTTCACGTCGGTCTTGCCGATATTGCTCTCCAGGCGCTGGCCGTTCTCGAGCACCAGGAAGCGGTCGTTGCCGATGAGTTCGGTGTAGCCGCTGCGCGCCGAGGTCACCGTTTCCTTGCCGTTTTCGGTGGTGGCGACGAAGACGTTCTTCGCGCTGGACTCATTGAGCAGGCTCTTCTCGATGAAGAAGACGCGGGTGCCACCGGCCGACTCCTGGAACTGGCCAGGTTGCACACGTTCCAGGTCGCCGCGGCTTTCGTACTGGGCGCGCATGCTCTCGACCTGCTGGTTGGACCAGGGCAGCACGAACATGGCCAGGGTGGCGATGGCCAGCAGGATGGGCCACGCAAAACGCAGCAGCGGGCGCAGCAGGTTGAACAGGCCCATGCCGCTGGAGAACCAGATGACCATCTCGCTGTCGGAGTACAGGCGCGACAGCGTCATGACGATGGAGACAAACAGTCCCATCGTCATGATGTTGGGCAGGAAGGACAGCAGCGTGTAGCCCATGACCAGCATCACGTCCGAGGGATTGAAGCTGCCGCGCGAGGCCATGCCCAGGGTCCGGATCAGCGTCATGGTCATGACGACGGTGACCAGAATGATCAACGTGGCGCCAAAGCTGCGGGCGAGCTCCTTGCGGATGGAGGAATCGAATAACATTGCTCGTCAGGAAAATGCCATTATGAACTTCGAACTCAAGTCCCTCGATCTCGCCGGCGCATCCGCGCAGGTCTGCGATGCCCTCATTCTTCTGGTCCCCGCCGGTTTCAAGCCGGGTCGGGAGCCTCTGGCGGCCCTGGTGGGCCAGGCCCTGAAGTCCGGAGACCTTGATACCAAGGCCGGCAAGTTGCTGTCACTTTACCGCCCGGCCCAGGCCAAGGCCAGCCGCGTGCTGCTGGTGGGCGCCGGCGAGGGCACGCCGCGCCAGGTCAGGCTGGCCGTGAACGCGGCCCTGGGCGCGCTGCGCTCAGGCACTCCGGCCGTGACGAAGCTGGTGCTGGGCTTTGCCAAGGCGCCACCGAACGGCGCCGTGCGGGCCGCCGTACAGACCGTGGCCGACAACAGCTATGTCTACACCACCACCAAGTCCAAGGCCGAGGCCCGCAGCCTGGCGCGCGTGACCCTGGCCGTGCCCGAGGCGGCCTTGGTCAAGGCCGAGTACGAGCGGGCCACGGCCGCCGTGGCCGGGATTGAGCTGGCCAAGGAATGGGCCAACCGCCCGGCCAACCATGCCACGCCGACCGATCTGGCGCAGGCGGCCCGCGGGCTGGCCAAACTGCCAAAGATCAGCTGCCAGGTGCTCGGCCCGCGCGAGGTGGCCAAGCTCAAGATGGGCGCTTTCATGGCCGTGGCGCAGGGCTCGGAGCAGCCGCTGCGCTTCATCGTTCTGCAGTACAAGGGCGCACCGGCGGCCGAGGCTCCCACGGTCTTGGTGGGCAAGGGCATTTCCTTCGATACCGGCGGCATTTCCATCAAGCCGGCGGCCGAGATGGACGAGATGAAGTTCGACATGGGTGGCGCGGCCAGCGTGCTGGGCGTGTTCCGCGCCCTGGGCGAGCTCAAGCCCGCGATCAATGTGGTGGGGCTCATTCCGAGCTGCGAGAACATGCCCGACGGCCGCGCCATCAAGCCCGGCGACGTGGTGACCAGCATGAGCGGGCAGACCATCGAGATCCTCAACACCGACGCCGAGGGCCGCCTGATCCTGTGCGACGCGCTGACGTACGCGGAGCGTTTCAAGCCGCAGGCCGTTGTGGACATCGCCACCCTCACCGGTGCCTGCGTGATCGCGCTGGGCGCGGTGCGCAGCGGTCTGTTCAGCCCCAGTGATGAGCTGGCGCAAAAGCTGTTGATCGCCGGCGACGCTGCGCAGGATCTGTGCTGGCGCATGCCGCTGGACGACGATTACGCCGAAGGGTTGAAGAGCAACTTTGCCGATGTGGGCAACGTGGCCGGTCGCGCGGGTGGCGCCATCACGGCGGCCAAGTTCCTGCAGCGCTTCACGGCCAAGTTCCCCTGGGCTCACCTGGACATCGCCGGCACCGCCTGGAAGAGCGGCGCGGCCAAGGGCTCGACCGGCCGCCCTGTGGGCCTGCTGCTGGAATTCCTTCTCGCCCAGCAGCCGCCTGCCAAATCCGCCCGCCGTAAGGTCTGAGAGTCAGGGCGCGCAGCAGCATGACCGAAGTCGCTTTCCATTTCAACGCGCCGGACAAGCTGGCCTATGCCTGCCGCCTGCTGCGCAAGGCGGTGACCACCGGTTCGCGCGTGGTGGTCACGGCGCCGGCCGACGCCCTGGCCAGACTCGACGCGCTCTTGTGGACCTTTTCCCAGACCGATTTCATCGCCCATGTGCGTCAGCCTGCCGAGCCCGGCCTGCTCGCGGCCTCACCCGTGGTGCTGACTGAGGCGCCGGCGCAGGCCCTGCCGCACCGCCAGGTGCTGCTCAATCTGGGCACACAGCTGCCGGCCGGCTTTGACCACTATGAGCGGGTAATCGAGGTGGTCAGCCTGGACGACGAAGACCGGCAATTGGCGCGCGGACGCTGGAAGCAGTACACCGAACTCGGCTACGAGATCGTCCGCCATGATTTGAACCTCAAGGGGGCCAACTGATGCCCGCTCTTTCGAAGAAGCTCTTGCGTACCCTGCCCACCCTGACCGAGGTGGTGGATGTGCCTGCCGCGCCGGGCGCCCCGGGCGAGCTGGAGGAGGCGCTGGTGCAGCGCGTGTTGCAGCACCTGGAGCGGACGCTGGATGCCCGGGTGCAGCAGGTTGTGGCCGATGCCCTGCAGGAGCAGATGAAGGAGCTGGCCCCGCGCATCCGCCAGCGCGTGGACAACGCCGTGCGCAAGGCCGTCACCCAGGCGGTAACCGCGGAAACTGCCGAGACCGCTTTGCCGGTGCGCCGGGCCGGCTGATTCGCCATCGTCCGTATGGGGGTAAGGTTGCGGCTGGCGCAATTTGAGGTAGGCTTGCGGTCGTCAGTTTTTCCACCTGCCTGTTTCAAAATAATGGAGTTCGCCATGCCCGTGAATCAAGTGAATCGTGTTCTGGCCGTCGTCGCGGCTGCGGCCCTGCTGGTTGCCTGCGGCAAGAAGGAGGACGCCGCCCCTGCGGTGCCGGTCGTGAAGATTGGCCACGTTGGCCCGATCAGTGGGGCGATTGCCCACCTGGGCAAGGACAATGAGTACGGTGCGCGCATGGCGATCGACGAGCTCAACGCCGCCGGCGTCACCATCGACGGCAAGAAGGTCAAGCTGGAGCTGATGGCCGAGGACGACGGCGCCGATCCCAAGCAGGGCACCGCCGTGGCCCAGAAGCTGGCCGATGCCAAGGTTGTCGGCGTCATCGGCCACCTGAACTCGGGCACCACCATTCCGGCCTCCAAGATCTACAGCGATGCCGGCATCCCCCAGATTTCCCCCTCCGCCACCAACCCCAAGTACACCCGCCAGGGCTACAAGACGGCCTTCCGCGTCGTGGCCGATGACGTGCACCTGGGTAGCACGTTGGGCAAGTACGCTGTGGGCACCCTCAAGGCCAAGAACGTGGCCGTGATCGACGACCGCACCGCCTACGGCCAGGGCGTGGCCGAGGAATTCACCAAGGCTGCCGAGGCGGCTGGTGCCAAGGTCGTGGCCAAGGAGTTCACGACCGACAAGGCCACCGACTTCAACGCCATCCTGACCAGCATCAAGGGCAAGAAGCCGGATGTGGTCTTCTTCGGCGGCATGGACGCCGTGGGCGGCCCCATGCTCAAGCAGATGAAGTCGCTGGGCATCACCGCCAAGTTCATGGGCGGCGACGGCATCTGCACGGCCGAGCTGAGCAAGCTCGCGGGCGACGCCATCGGCAGTGAGCAGGTGTTCTGCGCTGAAGCCGGCGGTGTCGAGGGTGAAGGCAAGGCCGGCATGGACAAGTTCCGCGCCGATTTCAAGGCCAAGTTCAACGTCGACGTGCAGCTCTATTCGCCTTACGTGTACGACGCCACCAAGCTCATGGTCGCTGCCATGGTCAAGGCTGGTTCGTCGGATCCCGCCAAGTACCTGCCTGTGCTGGCTGCCTCCGACTACAAGGGCGTAACCGGCCCCATCGCCTTTGACGCCAAGGGCGACATCAAGAATGGCGCGCTGACCCTGTTCACCTACAAGGGCGACAAGCGCGAGCAGCTGGCCGTGATCCGCTGATCACGTCGCGCCGTGCTCCCTGAAAAAGCGCCCGCAGGCGCTTTTTCTTTGGCCGTTTTCATCGGCCCCGGCCCGGGGCGGGCTCAGGCTCGGCTACAATCACGGGCTTCGGAGAGGTGGATGAGCGGTTTAAGTCACACGCCTGGAAAGCGTGCGAGGGGTAAAACCCTCCGCGGGTTCGAATCCCGCCCTCTCCGCCAAAAATGCAAAGGCCCACGCAGTGCGTGGGCCTTTTGTTTTGGCGGAGAGGGCGGGTGAGAAACCGCGTCCCGGTTCGCTCAGAAACAGTCCGGGGGACTGTTTCTGGACGCGCGTAGCGCGGGGGCGCAGCCCCGAGAAATTCGCGCAAGACGAATTTCGAGCCATCCCGCCCTGCAGGCCGACACGCCCGCCACCCTTCGCGGGGGTCCCCCACCGCTTCCCGGAGAGGCTCAATCGCCTTTCCACCCGTCGTTCAGCGTCTGCAGGAAAGCGATGACATCCTCGATCTCCGCCTCGTTCAAGGCCGGCGCCTCCCCGCGCTTGCGGTCGTAAGGCACCTCGCTCACATTGACGTTGCGGTGGTAGCGGGCGGGCAGATCGTTGAATTTCTGCACGCGGCCGTCCGGCCCGCGGGGATACCACTTTTCAGGGTGGGTGTCGCGCTCGACATAGAAAGTCATGGCGTCCTTGAGCGTCTTGAACTTGCCGTTGTGGAAATAGGCCTGCCGTTGCGCGACATTGCGCAGCGAAGGCACCTTGAAGGCACCGCAGAGTTCGTCCCGCTGACGCAGCTCGGCCCGTTTGCACAGGCCCAGGTCAAAGTACTTCGGGTCGGCATTGGCAGGAATCTCAGGATTGCGCGGCAATCCCAGGTTGTCGTAGCTGAAGTCGGTGAAGAGCGGGGGACTGCCGTCGGCACCCTTCTCCGAAGTGTGGCAGGCCGCGCAGTTGCCCTTGGCCGGGTCATTGAACAAATGCAGCCCCCGGGCTTCCTGGACCGTCAGGGAGGCCCGCTGGCGCAGCACCTCGTCGTACTTGCTGGTGTAGCCGCGCTTGACGGTGTCCTCGATCTGGAAGCGCTGCAGCGCTAAGGTCAGCTTGTCGAAGGCGCTGTCCGTATCGTTCAGGACGTCTGCTCCATAGAGCACCTTGAAATCGGCGGCCCAGGCGGCGCTGGCGATCTTGCGCACCACCGCAGCCTTGTCCGCATTGGCCATCTCGAAGGGGCTGAGCAAAGGGCCGCCCGCCTGCTGAGCCATGGAGTCGGCACGCCCATCCCAGAAGAAGCCACCCCTGGCCTTGCCTTCGGAATCAAAATGGAAGGCGGTGTTGGTGGCCAGGTAGCGCAGGGGCTGGGAGGTACGCAGGCCGGGCTGGTTAAGCTCCGGGCCGCCGAACTGAACGGCCAGCGCATTGGGGGATGCCTGGCCGAAGGCCGGGGCATGGCAGGTCGCGCATGACATGCGCCCGGAGGCCGAGAGGGCGGGGTCGTTGAAAGCTTTCTCCCCCAGGGTGGCTTCGGCGCTCAGTTGCTCGACCGGGGCCGGCTGACTTCTGCAGCCCGCGACGAGACTGGCGAAGACCAGCATCGAAGCCAGGACACAAAGGCGGATGGGAAGAAATGACGGCATAGCGGCTTTGTACCCGAATTTCTACGAGGACCGGCTGAAGCTACGCGCGCCGCCAGGCGCTGGACGGCGTCGGAGGGGGCGCCACAGGCTGGGTGGATGTCGGTATCGAAATATCAGGGCAATGCGTTGCTGTCCGCACTAGGGTGTTTGCCGACGCAGCTTGAGCAGACCTTCGAGGACCAGCAGGCCGACGGCGAGCCAGACCGGCCCGTAGGTCCACCACTGCCCGGGAGCGATGCGTTCGCCCAGCAGCAAGGCCACACCCACCAGCAGCACCGGCTCCACATACCCCAGCAGGCCGAACAGGCCCAGGGGCAGCAGGCGGCTGGAAAGGATGTAGCTCACCAGGGCCGTGGCGCTGATCAGGCCAAGGACGGGTACCAGACCCCACAGGGCAGGCTGCTGCGCGTAGACAGCCAGGCCCGGCGCCACGCCCAGTGCGAACCAGGCCGCCAGCGGAAGCATGAACAGCATGTCGAACCAGAGGCCCCCCAGGTGGTCCGTGCGGTAGCGCCGGCGCAGCACGAAGTACAGCGGGTAGCCCAGGGCCACGATCGCCGCGGTCCAGCTGAAGCTGCCCACGCGCCAGAGTTCGTGCAGCACGCCGGCGCCAGCGCTTAGTACGGCCAGGCGCTGCAGGAGTGTGAGGCGCTCGCCATAGACCAGCCGGCCGGTCAGCACCATGGTCAGTGGCAGCATGAAATAGCCCAGCGACACGTCAAGCGCGCGCCCGTTGGGCGGCGCCCAGAGGAAGAGCCAGAGCTGCACGCCCAGCAGGGCCGACGAGAGGGGCAGCACCAGCCACAAGCGGGGTTCGGCGCGCAGACGTGCAGCGGTGGCGCGCACGAGTTGCCAGTCGCCGCCGGCCAGCAGAAAGGCGGTCATCAAGGGCACGGTCAGCAACATGCGCCAGCCGAAGATCTGCTCGCCGTCCAGGGGCGCGAGCAGGGAGGTGTAGTAATACATCACCCCGAACAGTGTCGAGGCGAGTACGGAGAGCGCCACTCCCCGGGTCGCGGGCGTCAAGGAGAGCAGCCTACTTCTGCTGACGCACCAGGGTCATGGCCGAGGCAATGAGCGCCGAGACTTCGCTCATGTTGCCGGGCACGATCAGGGTGGTGGTGGCGTCGGAGGCCACCTTGCCATAGGCCTCCACGGCCTTCTCCGCCACCTTGAGCTGCACGGCCTGCTCGCCGCCGGGCTGGCGGATGGCGGCGGCTACGCGTTCGATGGCCTCGGCGTTGGCCAGGGCCACGGCACGAATGGATTCCGCCTCGCCCTGGGCCTTGTTGATGACCGCCTGCTTCTCGCCTTCGGAGCGGGCGATGAAGGCCTCGCGCTCGCCAGTGGCGATGTTGATCTGCTCCTGGCGGCGGCCCTCGGAAGCGGCAATCAGGGCGCGCTTCTCGCGTTCGGCGGTGATCTGGGCCTGCATGGCGTGCAGGATCTCCTTCGGGGGCGTCAGGTCCTTGATCTCGTAGCGCAGCACCTTGACGCCCCAGTTCAACGCAGCCTCGTCGATGGCCTGGACCACCTGGGCGTTGATGATGTCGCGCTCCTCGAAAGTCTTGTCCAGCTCCAGCTTGCCGATCACGCTACGCAGCGAAGTCTGGGCCAGCTGGGTGACGGCCATGATGTAGTTCGAGGAGCCGTAGCTGGCGCGCATGGGGTCGGTCACCTGGAAATACAGGATGCCGTCGACCTGCAGCTGCGTGTTGTCGCGCGTGATGCAGACCTGGCTGGGCACGTCCAGCGGGACTTCCTTCAGGCTGTGCTTGTAGGCGACCCGGTCGATGAAGGGAAAAATGAAGCTCAGACCCGGGGTGAGCGCGCCGTGGTACTTGCCCAGACGCTCAATGACCCAGGCGTTCTGCTGCGGGACGATCTTGACCGAGCGGCTGACGAAGATGGCGGCGATGACGAGGATAAGGATGGGGATGGCGAAATCCATGGGGGTGCTCCGTGCTTCAGTTGGCGATTTTTTCGAGAATCAGCTGGCTGCCGCGTACCTCGACGATGCGGTGCGCACCGGTGGCGCGAGGGCTGCCCTCGCGTGGCAGGGCTTGCCATTGCGCGCCGCGGTACTTGATCGGGGTGCTGCCGTCGGGCAGCCAGGACTCGACCTGCACGGTCTCGCCGATGTCCAGATTGACGTCCGGGTTGCTGCCGGCGTCATGGCTGGCCGCCGCGCGCGGGCGCCAGAAATGCCAGGCCAGTGCGGCGCCACCGCCGACACCGGCGGCCACCACGAGCTGCGAGGTCGTGGCCAGGCCGGCATGGGCCGCCACGGCACCGGCGGCCAGGCCCCCGGCCAGCATGAGCAGGTAGAAGGTGCCGGTCGTCAGTTCGACGGCCACCAGAATGCCGGCAGCCAGCCACCAGAGAGTCGAATCCGCCATGACTTGCTTTGCTCCTATTGGTGGGTGTGATTCAATTGCGACATTCTGCGGCAAAACCCGTGACAGATTCGGGGCAGCCGCCAATTAATCCGTACACTTCGCGCTCAGTTTTCTTTTTTGGCCCGGCTGGAGTCCGTCTCAATGAAATTTCGTTTCCCCATCGTCATCATCGACGAAGACTTCCGCTCCGAGAACACCTCGGGCCTGGGCATCCGGGCCATGGCGCAGGCCATCGAGGCCGAGGGCTTCGAGGTGCTGGGCGTCACCAGCTACGGGGACCTCTCGCAGTTCGCCCAGCAGCAGTCACGCGCCAGCGCCTTCATCCTGTCGATCGACGACGAGGAGTTCACCCCCGGCCCGGACCTGGACCCGGCCGTGCTGAACCTGCGCACCTTCATCGAGGAAGTGCGGCGCAAGAATGCCGACGTGCCCATCTACGTCTATGGGGAGACCAAGACCAGCCGCCACCTGCCCAACGACATCCTGCGCGAACTGCATGGCTTCATCCACATGTACGAGGACACCCCCGAGTTCATGGCGCGCCACATCATCCGCGAGGCCAAGAGCTACCTGGAAGGCATCCAGCCGCCGTTCTTCAAGGCCTTGCTGGACTATGCCGAGGACGGCTCCTACTCCTGGCACTGCCCGGGGCACTCGGGCGGCGTGGCCTTCCTCAAGAGCCCGGTGGGCCAGATGTACCACCAGTTCTACGGCGAGAACATGCTGCGCGCCGACGTCTGCAATGCGGTGGAAGAGCTGGGCCAGCTGCTGGACCATGACGGCGCCATCGGTGAGAGCGAGCGCAATGCCGCGCGCATTTTCAACGCCGACCACTGCTATTTCGTGACCAATGGCACCAGCACCTCGAACAAGATGGTCTGGCACCACACGGTGGCCCCCGGTGACGTGGTGGTGGTTGACCGCAACTGCCACAAGTCCATCCTGCACGCCATCATCATGACGGGGGCCATCCCCGTCTTCCTCAAGCCAACGCGCAACCACTTCGGCATCATCGGGCCGATTCCGCAGAGCGAGTTCGAGCCGGCGGCCATCCAGGCCAAGATCAAGGCCAACCCGCTGCTCAAGGGCGTGGACCCGAAGAAGGTCAAGCCGCGCGTCCTGACCATCACGCAGTCCACCTACGACGGCGTGCTCTACAACACCGAGACCATCAAGACCCTGCTGGACGGCTACGTCGACAACCTGCACTTCGACGAAGCCTGGCTGCCGCACGCGGCCTTTCACCCCTTCTATGGCCGTTACCACGCCATGGGCAAGAAGCGCGGGCGTCCCAAGCACTCCATGGTCTACGCCACCCAGTCCATTCACAAGCTGCTGGCCGGCATAAGCCAGGCCAGCCATGTGCTGGTGCAGGACGCGCAGAACACCAAGCTGGACCACCACCTCTTCAACGAGGCCTACCTGATGCACACCAGCACCAGCCCGCAGTACAGCATCATCGCCAGCTGCGACGTGGCGGCTGCCATGATGGAGCCGCCCGGCGGCACCGCGCTGGTGGAAGAGAGCATCATCGAGTCGCTCAACTTCCGCCGCGCCATGCGCAAGGTGGACGAGGAATACGGCAAGGACTGGTGGTTCAAGGTCTGGGGGCCCGAGAAGCTGGCCGAAGAAGGCATCGGCAGCGCCGAGGACTGGATCATCCGCAGCGACGGCCGCAGCACCAAGAACGGCAGCAAGTGGCACGGCTTCGGCCAGCTGGCCGACGGCTTCAACATGCTGGACCCGATCAAGTCCACCATCGTCACACCCGGCCTGAACCTGGACGGCAAGTTCGACAAGACCGGCCTGCCAGCCTCCATCGTGACCAAGTACCTGGCCGAGCACGGCGTGGTGGTGGAGAAGACGGGCCTGTACAGCTTCTTCATCATGTTCACCATCGGCATCACCAAGGGCCGCTGGAACACCTTGCTGACTGCGCTGCAGCAGTTCAAGGACGACTACGACAAGAACCAGCCCATGTGGCGCGTCATGCCGGATTTCTGCAAGAAGCAGCCGAAATACGAGCGCATGGGCCTGCGCGACCTGTGCCAGTTCATCCACGAGATGTACGCCAAGTACGACATCGCGCGACTGACCACCGAGATGTACCTGAGCGACCTGACGCCCGCCATGAACCCCAGCGAGGCCTATGCCCACATTGCGCACCGCACCACCGAGCGCGTGGAGATCGACCAGCTCGAAGGCCGCATCACCGTGGGCCTGGTGACGCCGTACCCGCCGGGCATCCCGCTGCTGATTCCGGGCGAGGTCTTCAACAAGAAGATCGTCGACTACCTGAAGTTCGCCCGCGAGTTCAACGGCCAGTGCCCGGGTTTCGAGACCGACATCCACGGCCTGGTGGAAGTGGTCGCCGAAGACGGCAAGAAGCACTACTTTGCAGATTGCGTGAAGGCCTGATCGGCTCTTCCCAAAAAGAGAAACGCCCCGCATCGCGGGGCGTTTTCATGGGGAGAGCCGCAGCCGGCTCAGGCGTCGACGACGGCCACGGCGGACTGGCTGAAGCCGCCGTCCACGTAGCTGATTTCAGAGGTCATGCCGCTGGCCAGATCGCTCAGCAGGAAAGCCGCCACATTGCCCACGTCCTCGATGGTCACGTTGCGGCGCAGCGGGGAGCCATTGGCCGCAATGCCGAGCAGTTTGCCGAAGTCCTTGATGCCGCTGGCGGCCAGGGTCTTGATGGGACCGGCGCTGATGCCGTTGACGCGGATGCTGCGGCCGTCGGGCAGGTGGCCCACGGCCTCGGCCAGGTAGCGCACCGAGGCCTCCAGGCTGGCTTTGGCCAGGCCCATGGTGTTGTAGTTGGGGATGGCGCGCAGGGCGCCCAGGTAGCTCAGCGTCACCAGGGCCGACTTGTCCTTCAGGTAGGGCAGGGCTGCCTTGGCCATGGCCGGGAAGCTGTAGGCGCTGATGTCGTGCGCGATGCGGAAGTTTTCGCGCGTCAGGCCGTCAAGGAAGTTGCCGGTGATCGCCTCGCGCGGGGCGAAGCCGATGCTGTGAACGAAACCGTCGAACTGGGGCCAGTGGGCCGACAGGTCCTTGAAGAGATTGTCGATCTGGGCGTCGTCACCGACGTCGCAGTCGAAGATCAGCTTGGAGTCGAAGTCGGCAGCGAACTCGGTGATGCGGTCCTTGAAGCGCTCGCCCACGTAGCTGAAAGCCAACTCCGCGCCCTGCGAGTGGCACGCTTTGGCGATGCCATAGGCGATGGAGCGGTTGCTCAGTACGCCAGTGATCAGAAATTTCTTGCCGGTCAGGAAGCCCATATTTTTTCTCGATGTACCAAGGAAGGAAAGATTTGTGTGCAGAATTGTCGCATGCGGATGCGCCATTTTCTGCTCCCCCTGATTTCGCTGATCTTCTGCCTGCCGGGCTGGGCCGCGCATGCTTATGCCCAGTTCGGTGACATCAAGTATGCGCCGGGATTTGCCCATTTTGACTACGTGAACCCGGTGGCGCCCAAGGGTGGCGAGATCACGCTGGTGTCACCCACGCGGCTGTCGAACTTCGACAAGTACAACCCCTTCACCCTCAAGGGCAGCGCGCCGCCCGGCTTGAGCGGCCTGGTGTTCGAAAGTCTCCTGACGGGCACCATGGACGAGCCCACCACGGCCTACGGTCTGCTGGCTCAGGACGTCACGCTGGCGCCTGACCGGCTCTCGGCCGTTTTCACGCTCCACCCGTTGGCCCGCTTTCACAATGGCGACCCGGTGCTGGCAGCCGACGTCAAGCACTCCTTCGACCGGCTGACCTCCAGGGAGGCGGCGCCGCAGTTCCGCACCATCTTTGGCGAGATCAAGGGGGTGGCGGTGCTCGCAGAGCGCCAGGTGCGTTTTGATTTCAAGCGCGTGAATGCCGAGCTGCCGCTGATCGCCGGCAGCCTGCCCGTGTTCAGCCGGCAATGGGGCCTGAATAACGGCAGCCTCAAGCCGCTGGACCAGATCGTGACGGACATCCCCATTGGCAGCGGCCCCTACCGCATCGGCAAGGTGAACTTCGGCAAGGACATCAGCTACGAACGCGACCCGGGCTACTGGGCGCGGGATCTGAACGTACGGCGCGGCATGTTCAACTTCGACCGCATCACCTACAAGATCTACAAGGACAACACGGCCCAGCTCGAAGCCTTCAAGGCTGGCGAGTTCGACTACATCCAGGCTTTCATCGCGCGCGAATGGGCGCGGGCCTACACCGGCAAGCAGTTCGAGCGCGGCCAGTTGATCAAGAAGGAGCTCCAGCACGGCAATGCGGGCGACTTCCAGGGCTTTCTCTTCAATATGCGCCGCGACAAGTTCAAGGACGTGCGGGTGCGCCAAGCCATCGCCCTGGCCATGGACTACGAGTGGATGAACCGCCAGCTCTTCTACAACGCCTACACCCGGGTGCGCGGCTATTTCGTCGGCAGCGACTTCGAGGCCAAGGGCCGGCCCGGCCCCGACGAGCTGGCGGTGCTGGAGCCGCTGCGTCGCCAGTTGGCGCCGGAAGTCTTCAGCGAGGAAGTGCCCCTGCCGCCGGTGACCAGCCTGGATCCGGCCTCGGGCCAGACCCTGCGCGACAACCTGCGGCGCGCGCGCGACCTGCTGGCTGCAGCGGGCTGGAGCTACCGCGATGGGGCCTTGCGCAACGCCAAGGGCGAGCCCTTCAGCATCGAGTTTCTTGACAATTCGGGCTCCATGGGACGCGTGGTCACGCCCTATGCGCGCAATCTCGAGAAGCTGGGCTTCCAGGTCAACTACAAGGTGATCGACTTTGCCATCCTGCAAAAGCGCATGGATGTGTTTGACTTCGAGATCATCAGCAACCGCCTCATCGGCAGCGAGGCGCCGGGCACCGAGTTGCTGGAGCGCTACGGTTCGAAAGCCGCCGATACGGAAGGGTCGAGCAATGTGATCGGCCTCAAGAGCCCGGCGGTCGATGCCCTGCTGGACCAGGTGATTTCCGCCCAGACCCGGCCCGAACTGGTGGCGCGCCTGCGCGCACTGGACCGCGTGCTGCGGCACGGTCACTACGCCGTGCCGCACTGGTACGGCGGCGTGCATCGCGTGGCCTGGCGCGCCGGGCGCTTCGAGCAGCCGGCCCTCACGCCGCGTTATTACCAGCCCGAGGCCTGGGTCACCTCGGTCTGGTGGGCAACGCCCGCCAATCTCGCGGCCAGTCTGGCCGCGAGCCAGGGAGGGAAGTAAGCCGTGCTTGCCTACATCCTCAAGCGACTGCTGCTCATGATCCCGACGCTGTTCGGCATCCTGCTGCTGACCTTTGTCGTCATCCAGTTCGTGCCCGGGGGGCCCGTGGAGCAGATGGTGGCGCAGCTGCAAGGGCGCGACACGGGCGGGGAGGGCGCCGCAGCCTCCGGCGCCGGCTACCGTGGCCGTCAGGGCGTGGATGCCAAACGCATCGAGGAGATCCGTGCTTTCTACGGCTTCGACAAACCCGCGCACGAACGCTTCTGGCAGATGCTGGGCCAGTACGCGAGCTTCGATCTGGGCAAGAGCTTTTTTTATCCGAAAAGCGTCTGGGATCTGGTCAAGGACAAGCTGCCGGTCTCGATCAGCCTGGGCTTGTGGACTTTCTTCCTGAGTTATCTCATCTCGGTGCCGCTCGGCATCGCCAAGGCGGTGCGCGCCGGCAGCCGATTCGACACCCTGACCAGCCTGATCGTGCTCATCGGCTATGCGATCCCGGGTTTCGTGCTGGGCGTTGCCTTGCTGGTGGTCTTCGGTGGTCAGCTGCAGTGGTTTCCGCTGCGCGGCCTGACCTCCAGCAACTGGGAAACACTGAGCTGGGGCGCGAAGATCGTGGACTACCTCTGGCACATCACCTTGCCGGTGACGGCCAGTGTGCTGGGCGCTTTTGCCGTCACCACCATGCTGACCAAGAACGCCTTCCTCGAGGAAATCCGCAAGCAATACGTGCTGACGGCCCGCGCCAAGGGCCTCGGCGAGAGGCGCGTGCTTTGGACGCACGTGTTCCGCAATGCGCTGATTCCCATCGTCACCGGTTTCCCGGCCGCCTTCATCGGCGCCTTCTTCGCCGGCTCCCTGCTGATCGAGACCCTGTTCTCGCTCGACGGCCTGGGTCTGCTGTCCTATGAGTCGGTGATGCGCCGGGACTATCCCGTCGTGCTGGGCACGCTCTACCTCTTCACCTTGATCGGCCTGGTGACCAAGCTGATCTCCGATCTCTGCTACGTCTGGGTCGATCCCCGGGTGAAGTTCGACTGATGGCCACCGTCTCACTTTCGCCCTCGCAGCGCGCCTGGCAGCGCTTCCGGCGTAATCGCCTGGGCTTCTGGAGCTTGGCTGTCTTCTGCACACTGTTCGTGCTGAGCCTGGGTGCGGAACTGATCTCCAATGACAAGCCGCTGTTGGCGCGCCACCACGGCCAGTGGTACGTGCCCATCCTGCACAACGTGCCGGAGACAGTGTTCGGTGGGGATTTCGCGACGCCGACCGACTACCTGGACCCCTTCATCCAGCAGCAGTTCGCCAAGGAAGGCAATTTCGCGCTGTATCCGCCCAACCCGTATCACCACGGCACGATCAACTACTTCGCCAAGGAGCCCAATCCCTCGGGCCCGTCGGCCGACAACTGGCTGGGCACCGACGACCGCGGGCGGGACGTGGTGGCGCGCCTGCTCTACGGCTTCCGCATCTCGGTGCTGTTCGCCCTGGCGCTGACCTTCATCGGCGTGCTGCTGGGGGTGCTCACCGGCGCCTTGCAGGGCTACTTCGGCGGCAAGATCGATCTGGGTTTCCAGCGCTTCATCGAGATCTGGGGCTCCATGCCCGAGCTCTACCTGCTGATCATCTTTTCGGCCATGTTCGACCCCAGCATCGCCCTGCTGCTGATCCTGCTCAGCCTGTTCGGCTGGATGGGCCTGTCCGATTACGTGCGCGCCGAATTCCTGCGCAACCGCCAGCTGGACTACGTGCGCGCGGCCCGGGCCATGGGTTTGTCCAACGGGCAGATCATCTGGCGCCACATCCTGCCCAACAGCCTCACCCCCGTGGTGACTTTTCTGCCCTTCCGCATGAGCGCGGCCATCCTGGCGCTGACCTCGCTGGACTTTCTGGGCCTGGGCGTGCCGCCGGGAACCCCTTCGCTGGGCGAACTGCTGGCCCAGGGCAAGAACAACATCGATGCCTGGTGGATCTCGCTGTCCACCTTCGGCGTGCTGGTCATCACGCTGCTGCTGCTGACCTTCATGGGGGATGCCTTGCGCGACGCGCTGGACCCCAGGAAGGCTGAAAAATGAGTCAGCTTCTGCTGGATGTCAAAGACTTGCGTGTCGCCTTCGGCGGCAAGGACGTCGTGCGTGGTATCGACTTCCAGATCGCCCCGGGCGAGAAGGTGGCCCTGGTGGGCGAGTCGGGCTCAGGCAAGACCGTCACGGCGCTGAGCCTGCTGCGCCTGCTGCCCGAGGCTGCTGTCAGCGGGACCGCCAGATTCGACGGCAGCGACGGCGCGGCCGATCTTCTGTCCCTGTCAGAGCGCGAGTTGCGCGGCGTGCGCGGCCGCGACATCGCCATGATTTTCCAGGAGCCGATGACGGCCCTGAACCCGCTGTTCACCATCGGCGACCAGATCATTGAAGTGTTGCAGCTCAAGCTCGGCCTGGGCCGCGCGCCGGCTCTGGCACGCGCCATCCAGCTATTGGCTGACACCGGCATCCCCCAGCCCGAGGAGCGCATCAAGGCTTTCCCGCACCAGTTGAGCGGCGGCCAGCGCCAGCGCGCCATGATCGCGATGGCCCTGGCCTGCCAGCCCAAGTTGTTGCTGGCCGACGAGCCGACCACGGCACTGGACGTGGCCTTGCGCGGCCAGATCCTGGATCTGCTGGATGGGCTGCAGCAAAAACATGGCATGGGGGTGCTGATGATCACGCACGACCTGAACCTGGTGCGGCGCTTCGCCAGCCGTGTCATCGTCATGGAGAACGGCCGCATCGTCGAGCAGGGCTCGGTGGCCGAGGTCTTTGCCCGGCCGCAGCACCCCTATACGCGCAGCCTGATCGACAGCCGCCCGGTGCGCGACGTGCAGGAGCTGCCGCAACAGCCCGGTGCCGGGCCGCTGATGCAGGCGCAGGGCTTGCGGGTGAGCTACCCCACACCGCTGCCGGGCCTGCGCGGCTGGTTCCGTCGCGGCGAGTTCGTGGCGGTGCAGGGAGCCAGCTTCAGCATTCCGCCCGGCCACACCCTGGGGGTGATCGGCGAATCGGGCTCGGGCAAGTCCACGCTGGCTCTGGCGGCCCTGGGCCTGCTGCCCTTCCATGGGCAACTGCAGGTGGCCGGCCAGGCCTGGCAGGGCCGGCCCGCGCTGGACAAGGCGCTGCGCCGCGTGGTGCAGGTGGTGTTCCAGGATCCCTTTTCCTCCCTTTCGCCGCGCCTGACGGTCGAGGAGATCGTGGGAGAGGGCCTGACGATCCACGTACCGGAGCTATCAAAAGAGGAGCGACGGGTCAAGGTGGAGCGGGCGCTGGAGGAGGTGGGCTTGAGCGACAAGCAGTTCCCGGGCCTGCTGCAGCGTTACCCCCACGAGTTTTCCGGCGGTCAGCGCCAGCGCCTGGCGATCGCCCGCGCGCTGATTGTCGAGCCACGCCTGATCGTGCTGGACGAACCCACCAGCGCGCTGGACGTGACCATCCAGAAGCAGGTCCTGCAGTTGCTGCAGCGCCTGCAGCGTGAGCGGGGGCTGAGCTACCTGCTGATCACCCACGATGTCGACGTGATCCGGGCCATGGCACACGAGGTGCTGGTCATGAAAGGCGGCGACATTGTCGAGTCCGGTCCGGTGGCGACGCTGCTGGACGCCCCTTCCCATCCCTACACCCGTACCCTGGTGCAGGAAGCGGCCTGAACGGGGCCCCGGCCAGGGGCAAATTTCCTTGAAAATCAAGGGTCTAATCCCGCTTTTCGAGTACAATGCGGCAATTCTCGACCAATCGGGCGGATTACCAACCGCCCTTTTTTTATGGTCGAACGCTTTTTGATGGCCAGGGAAGAACAACGTTGACACTGCAGCAGATCGTGGAGCAAACCGTGACCGGTTTCGGTTACGACCTGGTGGAAATCGACCGCTCCGCCGGTGGTTTGCTGCGCGTGACGATCGACCTGCCCTGGGACCCCCAGGTCGGCGAGCGTTTCGTCAACGTCGAGGACTGCGAGAAGGTCACGCGCCAGCTGCAGTATGCGCTGGAAGTCGATGGTATCGAGTACAAGCGGCTTGAGGTGTCCTCGCCGGGTATCGACCGCCCGCTGCGTCATGAGAAGGATTTCGAGCGCTTTGTCGGCCAGGTGGTCGACATCACGCTCAAGGCGCCGATGGGTGCGGCAGCGGCAGGGCAGGTCAGCGCCAACCGCAAGAAGTTTCGCGGCACGCTCGAACGCGTGAGTGCCGCCGACGGGAGCATGGGTTGGCAGATCGTCTGGAGCGATGCGCCGGAACCCAAGCCCGGTCAGAAGGTGAGCAAGAAGCGTGAGCCCCCGCCGTTGCAGGCGCTGGGTTTCACGCTCGACGAATTGCGCGAGGCGCGTCTGGCGCCGATCGTGAGTTTCAAGGGCCGCAGCGACACGCAAGCTGGGGCCACGGGTCTTTGAGGGTTTTGGAGGTTAGAGGCATGAATCGCGAACTGTTGATGCTGGTGGAAGCCATTTCACGCGAAAAGAACGTCGAGCGCGACGTGGTGTTTGGCGCGGTGGAATCTGCGCTGGCGCAAGCGACCAAGAAGCTTTACGAGGGCGACGTGGACATCCGCGTGGCGATCGACCGGGATAGCGGCGTCTACGAGACGTTCCGTCGCTGGCACGTGGTTCCCGACGAGGCCGGCCTGCAGCTGCCCGACCAGGAAATCCTGCTGTTCGAAGCCAAGGAACAGATCTCCGACATCGAGGTGGACGAGTACATCGAGGAAGCCGTCGAGTCGCTGCCCATCGGTCGCATCGGCGCCATGGCTGCCAAGCAGGTCATCCTGCAGAAGATTCGTGATGCCGAACGCGAGATGCTGCTCAACGACTTCATGTCGCGCGGCGAGAAGATCTTCGTCGGCACCGTCAAACGCATGGACAAAGGCGACATCATTGTCGAGTCCGGCCGGGTCGAAGGCCGGCTGCGCCGCGGCGAGATGATCCCCAAGGAAAACCTGCGCACCGGCGACCGTGTGCGCGCCATGATCATGGATGTGGACCTGACGCTGCGCGGCGCCCCCATCATCCTGTCGCGCTCGGCCCCCGAGTTCATGATCGAGCTGTTCCGCCAGGAAGTGCCCGAGATCGAACAGGGCCTGCTGGAGATCAAGTCCTGCGCCCGTGACTCTGGCTCGCGCGCCAAGATCGCCGTGCTCTCGCACGACAAGCGCGTCGACCCCATCGGCACCTGCGTCGGCGTGCGCGGCACCCGCGTCAACGCCGTGACCAACGAGCTCGCTGGCGAGCGCGTGGACATCGTTCTGTGGAGCGAGGATCCGGCCCAGTTCGTGATCGGCGCGCTGGCCCCGGCCAATGTGCAGTCCATCGTGGTGGACGAGGAAAAGCACGCGATGGACGTGGTGGTGGACGAGGAAAACCTGGCCATCGCCATCGGCCGCGGCGGCCAGAACGTGCGCCTGGCGTCCGACCTGACCGGCTGGAAGATCAACATCATGGACGCGGCCGAATCGGCCGAGAAGCAGGCCACCGAGACCGGTTCGCTGCGCTCCTTGTTCATGGCCAAGCTCGATGTGGACGAGGAGATCGCCGACATCCTGATCGCCGAAGGCTTCACCAGCCTGGAAGAGGTGGCCTACGTGCCGCTGCAGGAGATGCTGGAGATCGAGTCCTTCGACGAAGACACCGTCAACGAGCTGCGTACCCGCGCCAAGGATGCCCTGCTGACCATGGAGATCGCGCGCGAAGAGAGCGTCGAGGAGGTGTCGCAGGACCTGCGCGACCTCGAAGGCCTCACGCCCGAGCTGATCGCCAAGCTCGCCGATGGCGGCGTGCATACGCTGGATGACCTGGCCGACCTCGCGGTCGACGAGCTCACCGAGATCACCGGCCAGTCCGAGGACGAGGCCAAAGCCCTGATCATGAAGGCGCGCGAACATTGGTTCACCAATGAAGCCGCTGCTCAAGAGTCATCGTCATGAAAAAATAAGTTCAGTTAAGGCTGACCCTTGCCCGCCGGGCGGGTCATGCCCCAGCTAAAGGCCCCATTACAAATGTCCAGTACGACCGTCGCCGAGTTTGCCAGCGAACTCAAGAAGTCAACCGATACCCTGCTTGAGCAGCTCAAGTCCGCCGGCGTGCCCAAGGCTTCCGCCGCCGACACCCTGACCGATGCCGACAAGCAGCGCCTGCTGGGTTTCCTGCAGGCCAGCCATGGCACGGCCACGGCCGAGCGCAAGAAGATCACCCTGACCAAGAAGTCGACCACCGAGATCAAGCAGGCCGATGCCAGCGGCAAGGCCCGCACCATCCAGGTCGAAGTCCGCAAGAAGCGCACTTTCATCCGTCGCGATGACGGCAGCGATGTGGTCGAGGGGGGTGCCGCCGAGGCGGTTGAAGAGGCGCCGGTGGCCAGCCAGGCGGCCCCAGCGGTTGACAATGCCGAACTCATGCGGCGCGAGGAAGAGGCTCGCCGTCAGGCTGAACTGATCCGCCGTCAGGAAGAAGATCTGGCAGAGAAGCGTCGACAGCGCGAAGAGAGCGAAAAGCGCGAGCGTGAAGCCGAGGAACGTGCGGCTAGCTACGCGGCGACGGAGGACGAGAAAAAGGTCCAGGCATCGACCAGCAAGGCGGAGGCCACGGCCGAAGCTGCGGATGCTGCTGCAGCGCGTGCTGCAGCGCAGGCTGAATTGCGCGAAAAGGCGGCCGCTGAATCCAAGGCCCGTGCCGACGAGGAAGCCGCGCGTGCGCTTGACCTCAATGACCGCCGCCGCAAGGCCGAGGCGGAGGCCGCTGCGATCCGGTCCATGATGTCGACGCCGGCCAAGAAGGCGCCGCCGCCGCCCCCGCCGCCCAAGAAGGAAGAGCCGAAAGCTGCCATCAAGGGCACGCTGCACAAGCCGGCTGCCGGCACGATGGCCGCCAAGCCGGCAAGGCCGGCAGGTACCGGTGCCGCTGCGCCCGCGGGCGCCGGCAAGGAAGTCAAGTCGGCCAAGCTCTCCAGCAGCTGGGCGGGCGATCCGGCCAAGAAGAAGGCCATTCCCACCCGTGGCGACACCAGTGGCGGCGTCGGCCGCAGCAGCTGGCGTGGTGGCCCGCGTGGCAAGCGGGGTCACGACCGCGATGATCAGCATGCCCAGGCCGCACCGGCTGAGGCCCGCATCGTCGAGGTGCACGTTCCCGAGACGATCACCGTGGCCGAGCTGGCGCACAAGATGGCCGTCAAGGCCTCGGAGGTGATCAAGCACCTGATGAAGCTGGGCCAGATGGTCACCATCAACCAGCCCCTGGACCAGGACACGGCCATGATCGTGGTCGAGGAAATGGGCCACAAGGCCATCGTGGCCGCTCTGGACGACCCGGAAGCCTTCACGGAAGACGAGGTGTCGGAACAGCACGGTGAGTCGCTGCCACGCGCCCCGGTTGTGACCGTGATGGGCCACGTCGACCACGGCAAGACCTCGCTGCTGGATTACATCCGCCGCGCCAAGGTGGCCGCCGGTGAAGCCGGTGGCATCACGCAACACATTGGCGCCTACCACGTGGAAACGCCGCGCGGCATGGTGTCCTTCCTTGACACCCCGGGTCACGAAGCCTTCACGGCCATGCGTGCCCGTGGCGCCCAGGCGACCGACATCGTGATCCTGGTGGTGGCCGCCGACGACGGCGTCATGCCGCAGACGCGGGAAGCCATCAAGCACGCCAAGGCGGCGGGCGTTCCCATCGTCGTGGCCATCAACAAGATCGACAAACCCGATGCCAACCCGGACCGCGTGAAGCAGGAACTGGTGGTTGAAGAGGTGGTGCCGGAGGAGTTCGGCGGCGAGTCGCCCTTCGTGGCCGTGTCGGCCAAGACCGGCCAGGGCATCGATGCCCTGCTGGAGCAGGTGCTGCTGCAGGCCGAGGTGCTGGAGCTCAAGGCCCCGATCGACGCCATGGCCAAGGGCCTGGTCATCGAGGCCAAGCTCGACAAGGGCCGCGGCCCGGTGGCCACCGTGCTGGTGCAATCCGGCACGCTCAAGGCCGGCGACGTGGTGCTGGCTGGCCAGACCTATGGCCGCGTGCGCGCCATGCTGGACGAGAACGGCAAGCCGATCAAGTCGGCCGGGCCGTCCATCCCGGTGGAAATCCAGGGCCTGACCGAGGTGCCGCAGGCGGGCGACGAGTTCATGGTGCTGTCCGATGAGCGCCGTGCCCGTGAGATCGCCACCTACCGCGCTGGCAAGTTCCGCAACACCAAGCTGGCCAAGCAGCAGGCGGCCAAGCTGGAGAACATGTTCACCGACATCTCCGCCGGCGCAGTCAAGATGGTGCCGATCATCGTCAAGGCCGACGTGCAGGGTTCGCAGGAGGCGCTGGCCGCTTCGCTGCTCAAGCTCTCGACTGAAGAGGTCAAGGTGCAGCTCGTGTATGCCGCCGTCGGTGGCATCAGCGAGTCCGACGTCAACCTGGCGATCGCCTCCAAGGCCATCATCATCGGCTTCAACACCCGGGCTGACGCCGGGGCGCGCAAGCTGGCCGAAGGCAACGACGTCGAGATCCGCTACTACAACATCATTTACGACGCCGTCGATGAGTTGAAGGCCGCGATGTCGGGGATGCTGGCTCCGGAGAAGCGCGAAGAGGTCATCGGCATGGCCGAGATCCGGACCGTGTTCGTGGCTACCAAGATCGGCACGGTGGCGGGCTGTATGGTCACCGCCGGCTACGTCACCCGCAGCGCGCATTTCCGCCTGCTGCGCGACAACGTGGTCATCTATACCGGCGAGCTGGACTCCCTCAAGCGCATGAAGGACGACGTGCGCGAGGTCAAGGAAGGCTTCGAGTGCGGTATCAAGCTCAAGAACTACAACGACATCAAGGAAAACGATCAGTTGGAGTTCTTCGAGGTGAAAGAGATCGCCCGTACGCTGTAAACCATGCCGGCCAAGAAATCATCCACTCCGAACCGCGGCTTCAAGGTCGCAGATCAGATCCAGCGTGATCTGACGGAGCTGATCGCGCGCGAGTTGAAAGACCCGCGCGTGGGCATCGTGACGCTGCAAAGCGTCGAGGTCACACCCGACTACGCCCACGCCAAGGTGTATTTCAGCGTGCTGGTGGGTGACCCGCAGGAAACGCAGGATGCACTGAACCAGGCAGCCGGCTTCCTTCGCAACGGCCTGTTCAAACGCCTGCACATCCACACCGTGCCGACCTTGCACTTCCTGTTCGATCGCACGACCGAACGAGCCGCCGACATGAATGCGCTGATAGCGCAGGCTGTCGCATCGCGTTCCAAAGACGAGGGTTGACCATGCCAGCGCCACGCACCAGGGTGCAACGGCGCCCTGTGCATGGGGTGCTCTTGCTGGACAAACCGCTCGGAATCTCGAGCAACAATGCCTTGCAGAAAGCCAAGTGGCTCTTGCGTGCCGAGAAGGCCGGCCACACCGGTACGCTCGACCCGCTGGCCACTGGCGTGCTGCCGATCTGCTTTGGCGCGGCCACCAAGTTCAGCCAGTTGCACCTGGATGCCGACAAGACCTACGAGACCACGGTGCGATTGGGCGTGCGGACCAGCACGGCCGATGCCGAGGGCGAGGTCATCGCCACCCGACCCGTGAATTGCACGCTGGGACAGGTGGTCGAGGTGCTGGACCAGTTCATGGGGCCGATCCGCCAGGTGCCGCCCATGTACAGCGCACTCAAGAAGGACGGCAAGGCCTTGTACGAATATGCCCGCGAGGGCGAGACGGTGGAGCGTGAACCGCGTGACGTGGTGATCCACGAGCTGGAGTTGCTGGAAGCGCAACTGCAGGGCGACGCGCCCTGCCTGCGCCTGCACGTGAAGTGCAGCAAGGGCACCTACATCCGGACCCTGGGCGAAGACATCGGCGAGGCCCTGGGCTGCGGGGGCCATCTGGTGGCACTGCGGCGCATTGCCACCGGCTCCTTCGACCAGACCCAGTGCGTGACCCTGGAAGGGCTGGAGAGCATGGACGAGGCGCAGCGCCCCGTGCAGCTCAAACCGGTTGATGCGCTGCTGGACGGTCACACCGCCGTCACCCTGGACCCCGAGAATGCGGGGCGTTTCCTCAGCGGTCTGCGCCGACGCGGCGGCTGGCCGGATACCCACCTGGTGGCCGTTTACGGCGACCAACCCCATACCCTGCTGGGCACCGCCCATGTCAAGGCAGGTGAACTCATACCCGGGCGTCTGTTGAGCCCGATCGAAATCCAACAAATCCTGGAAAGCCAAGCATGAGCCATAAACAGATTCGCAACATCGCCATCATCGCCCACGTGGACCATGGCAAAACCACCATGGTGGACCAGCTGCTGCGCCAGTCCGGCACCTTTGCCGAACACGAGAAGGTGGTCGACACCGTGATGGACAACAACGCCATCGAAAAAGAGCGTGGCATCACCATCCTGGCCAAGAACTGCGCCGTGACCTGGCAAGGCACGCACATCAATATCGTCGACACCCCCGGCCACGCCGACTTCGGCGGTGAGGTGGAGCGCGCACTGAGCATGGTGGACGGTGTGGTGCTGCTGATCGACGCGCAGGAAGGCCCGATGCCGCAGACGCGTTTCGTGACCAAGAAGGCGCTGGCCCTGGGGCTCAAGCCCATCGTGGTGGTTAACAAGGTGGACAAGCCGGGCGCCAACCCCGACAAGGTGGTCAATGCCGCCTTCGACCTGTTCGACAAGCTAGGCGCCAATGACGAGCAGCTCGATTTCCCGGTGGTCTACGCCTCCGGTATCAACGGCTGGTCCTCGTTGAAAGAGGGCGCGCCGGGTGAACAGTGGGGCCCCGACATGTCGGCCCTGTTCGAGACCGTGCTCAAGCATGTGCCCGCCCAGACGGGCGATCCGGCCGCGCCGCTGCAGCTGCAGATTTCTGCGCTCGACTTCTCGACTTTCGTCGGCCGCATCGGCGTGGGCCGCATCAGCCAGGGCACGATCAAGCCCATGATGGACGTGCTGGTGATGGAAGGACCGGACGGCAAGTCCGTCAAGGGCCGTATCAACCAGGTGCTGACCTTCCAGGGCCTGGAGCGCGTGCAGGCCACGGAAGCCGGTCCGGGAGAAATCGTGCTGATCAACGGAATTGATGAAATCGGCATCGGCGTGACCATCACCGATCCGGCCAAGCCGGCCCCGCTGCCCATGCTCAAGGTCGACGAACCGACCCTGACCATGAACTTCTGCGTCAACACCAGCCCGCTGGCCGGCCGTGAAGGCAAGTTCGTGACCAGCCGCCAGATCTGGGACCGACTGCAGAAAGAGCTGCAGCACAACGTGGCCCTGCGCGTCAAGGAAACAGCTGAGGAGGGTATTTTTGAAGTGATGGGCCGTGGCGAACTGCACCTGACCATCCTGCTGGAGAACATGCGCCGCGAAGGTTACGAGCTGGCGGTGTCGAAGCCGCGCGTGATGTTCAAGGAGATCAAGGGCGAGAAGTGCGAGCCGATCGAGATGGTCACCGCCGATATCGAAGAGCAGCACCAGGGCGGCGTGATGCAGGCCCTGGGCGAGCGCAAGGGCGAGCTGGTGAACATGGAGCCGGACGGCCGTGGCCGCGTCCGTCTGGAATACCGCATTCCGGCGCGCGGGCTGATCGGTTTCACCAACGAATTTCTCAACCTGACCCGCGGCAGCGGCCTGATCTCCAACATCTTCGACGGCTACGAGCCGCACAAGGGCGAGATCGGCGGCCGCAAGAACGGCGTGCTGATCTCCATGGACGCCGGTGAAATCTTCACCTACGCCCTGGGCAAGCTCGATGACCGCGGTCGCATGTTCGTCAAGGCGAACGACCCGGTGTACGAAGGCATGATCGTCGGCATCCACAACCGCGACAACGACCTCGTGGTCAACGCCACGCGCACCAAGCAGCTGACCAACTTCCGTGTCAGCGGCAAGGAAGATGCGATCAAGGTCACGCCCCCGATCGATTGCACGCTGGAGTACGGCGTGGAGTTCATCGAGGACGACGAACTGGTCGAGATCACACCCAAGTCCATCCGTCTGCGCAAGCGTTACCTGACCGAGAACGAGCGCAAGCGCTTCGGCAAGAGCCTCTGAGGCTCGAGTCGGTCTGAGGGGTGATGAAGCTCACGCACCGGCGTGCCATCTGGCTTATGGTGGCGGTAACCCTGATGTGGTCGATCGCCGGGGTCGTGACCCGCCAGCTGGAAGCGGCGCGCAGCTTTGAAGTCACCTTCTGGCGGAGCCTCTTCACGGCGCTGACGCTGCTGCTGGTCCTGCCGCTGTGGCATGGCCCAGGCGTGGTCTGGCGCCAGTTGCGCACCGCGCCGCCCGCACTCTGGTGGTCGTGCCTGTGCTGGGGCGGTATGTTCACCTCTTTCATGCTGGCCCTGACCATGACCAGCGTCGCCGGGGTGCTGGTGATCTCGTCCCTCAATCCCCTGTTCACCGCGCTGCTGGCCTGGGTCTTCCTGCGCCAGCGCATCGCTTGGTTCACCTGGGCCGCCATCGCGCTGGCCGGTCTGGGAATGCTGTGGATGTTCGGCAGCCAGGTCCAGGGTGGCAGCTGGCAGGGCATCGTGGTGGCACTGTTCGTGCCGCTGACGGCGGCCATCAACTGGATCGTGGTGCAGCATGGCCACGCCAAGGGGGAGGATGTCGACCTGGTGCCTTCGGTGCTGGTCGGTGGTGCGATCTCCGCCTTGGCCACGCTGCCGCTGGCCTTGCCTTTGCAGGCCACAGCCCATGACGTCGGCCTCTTGGCCCTGCTGGGCGTGGTCCAGCTGGCCATTCCCTGCACGCTGCTGGTGATCTGCGCGCGCGTTCTCAAGGCGCCCGAAGTCTCGCTGCTGGCTCAACTTGAAATCATCTTCGGCATCCTGCTGGTCTGGGTGGGTGCCGGAGAGCAGCCCACTGTGGCCGTGCTGCAGGGCGGGGCGCTGGTGCTGCTGGCGCTGGTGGGCAATGAACTGATGGCCTGGAAGTACAAACGATGAATCACACGATCACCTTTACCTGTCCCGAGGTCCTGACCGAAGTCCGCGGCCAGCTGGGCTGCATCACGCTGAACCGCCCGCGTGCGCTCAATGCCTTGTCCCTGCCCATGATCCGCGCACTGGCCGCCGCACTGCTGGCCTGGCGCGACGACCCGCAAGTGCAGGCGGTGGCGATCCGCGGCATGGGCAAGGAGGGCGCTTTTGGCGCCTTCTGCGCCGGTGGGGATATTCGCTTCTTCCACCAGGCCGTGCTGCGCGGCGACGCCGAACTGGAAGATTTTTTCACCGAGGAATACGCGCTCAACCACCTGATCCACCACTATCCCAAGCCTTATATCGCCTTCATGGATGGCGTGGTGATGGGGGGCGGCATGGGCATCTCACAAGGGGCGAAGCTGCGCATCGTCACGCCGCGCACCAAGATGGCCATGCCCGAGACGAATATCGGACTCTTCCCCGATGTTGGCGGTGGCTGGTTTCTGGCGCGTTGCCCGCGCCATGGCGGCGAGTGGCTGGCCCTGACCAGCGAAGTCATCGGCGCCGGCGATGCGCTGGCGCTGCAACTGGCCGATGCCTGCTTCGATGCGGCGCGCATCGGTGAGGCCTGGGATGCGCTGGCCGGTCTGGCGGGTTTTGATGCCACCTGCCTTCAGGGCTGGCAGCAGAACTACATCACCGCCGCACCCGCCGCGGAACTGCCGCTGGACACGATCGCGCGCTGCTTCAAGCAAGCGACCGTGCTGCACATTCTGCAGACACTGGAAAAAGAACCGGGCGAGTGGGCTGCAACCACTGCCCAGGCCTTGCGCACGCATTCACCGCTGATGCTGGAAGTCACGCTGGAGCAGATCCGCCGCGGCGCCACCATGACACTGGCGGACGAATTGCGCATGGAGCGCGATATGGTGCGTCAATGCTTCAACACGCGGCACCTGGATCGCTACATGACGGCAACCGACACCATGGAAGGCATCCGCGCCCTGGTGATCGACAAGGACCGGGCGCCGAAATGGATGCCGCCGCGGCTGGAAGAGGTGACGCCCGACATGGTGGAAGGATTCTTCACCCCGGCCTGGCCGGCACACGCGCACCCCCTGCGGGATCTCGACTGACGGCTGCAGCCGGCACCCTCAGCGGCTGCGGCTTTTCATGGCGCGCTCCACCTCGCGCTTGCCTTCGCGGTCTTTGATGGTATCGCGCTTGTCGTGCTCGGCCTTGCCTTTGGCCAGGCCGATCTCGCACTTGATCTTGTTGCTCTTCCAGTGCAGGTTAAGCGGGACTAAGGTGTAGCCCTTCTGCTCGACTTTGCCGACCAAACGGCGGATCTCATCCTTCTTCAGCAGCAACTTTTTGGTACGAACGGTGTCGGGGTTGATGTGGGTGGAGGCGGTCTTGAGCGCGTTGATCTGGCAGCCGATGAGGTACATCTCGCCGTCGCGGATCACCACGTAGCCGTCGGTCAGCTGCACCTTGCCCTCCCGCACGGCCTTGACCTCCCAGCCTTGCAGCACCATGCCGGCCTCGAAGCGTTCCTCGATGAAATAATTGAAGACGGCCTTCTTGTTGTCGGCAATGCGGGCGGGCGTTTCGGGTTTTTTGGCCATGGGGTCTTAAATGGGGGCGGGCAGCAAACTTACAATTCCGTTTGGGCCTGCGGGTCCAGCATTCTATGAAAACCGTCCACAAGTCCGTTCTGATCTGGTACAGCCCACAGGAAATGTACGCGCTGGTCATCGGGGTGGCAGCCTATCCCGAATTCCTGCCCTGGTGCGATCACGCCCGGGTCGTCGAATCCCATGAGGGTGGCGCCACGGCCGAAGTCGGGATTGCTTTCGGTGGCATCCATCAAAGCTTCACCACCCGCAACAGCCACGTCCCCGGCAGCGAAGTGAGGATGGAGCTGGTCAAGGGGCCGTTCTCGCAACTGGAAGGCCAGTGGCATTTCGTGCCGGTAGGCGAGGGTGGCCAGCGTGCCTGCAAAGTCGAGCTGACCCTGAACTACGGTTTCTCCAATGCGCTGCTGGGCAAGCTGGTCGGGCCGGTGTTCGACAAGATCGCCACCAGCCTGGTCGATGCCTTTGTCAAGCGCGCCGAGCAGGTCTATGGCGACTGAGTTGGAGATCGAGATTCTGGTGAGCTATGCGCCGGCCGCGCGGCAGGTGTTCGAGCTCACCTTGCGCCTGCCGGCCGGCAGTACCGTGGCCCAGGCCTTGCATGCCAGTGGTCTGGCCGGGACATACCCGGAGCTTGACCTGCGGCATGCCCCGGTAGGGGTCTGGGGGCGCAAGGCGACGCGTGACCAGGTGCTGCGTGCGCAGGACCGGGTGGAGGTTTATCGACCCCTGCGCGTCGATCCCAAGCTGGCGCGTCGCGAGCGCTTCGCCAAGCAGGGCGCCGGCAGGGCAGGCCTCTTTGCCACCAAGCGTGCCGGCGCCAAGTCGGGCTACTGACTATCTGCAGTTCTCGTTGATGATGGACTGCAGGCGCTGGCCCTCGGCGGCCAAGGCAGATTCATCCATGAACTCGCGCTCGCCCTTTTCGTTGATGCGGCTCATGCGTGCGCCGGAGTCAAGGCCGGACTTCGCCTGCCGGGCGCGGTTGCAGTTCTCGGCCATCAGACGCGCATTGCGCTCCTCCTCGGCCTTGCGTTTGGCGGCTTCGGCGTCCTCGGCCTGCTTCTTCTTGTCCTGCAGGGACTTGTCCACACCGGCAGCCGCCGCCGTAGCTCCCGGTGCCGCACCGGGTGCGGGAACTGCCGGGGCGACAGCCCCTGCGGATCCGCGGCCACCCGGGCGCTTGAGGATGCTCTTCTCCGGAACATCGGCCGGTGGCGGACGGTCGCTGAAGACCTTGCGGCCATCTTTGTCCATCCATTGCCATTGGGCGCTGGCCACGAGCGCATAGAGGCACAGGGCCACGCAGATCAGGGGGCGGATCGGTTTCATGGCAACAGTGTAGCGCCGTCGGGCTGGTTTTCCAGTCCGGGTCATGCCGGCTGTGGTATCCCGCGCCGGGACTGCCGAGAACGGGGCACGAGGCGGGTACAATTCTTTTTTTGGAGCTTAGACATGCGCCTTCTAGGTAAAGCGCTCACCTTCGACGATGTGTTGCTGGTGCCAGCGTATTCCCAGGTCCTTCCCAAGGACACCACTCTCGCGACCCGTTTCTCCCGCAACATTTCCCTGAACCTGCCCCTGGTCTCTGCGGCCATGGACACGGTCACCGAGGCGCGCCTGGCCATTGCCATTGCCCAGGAAGGCGGCATCGGCATCGTCCACAAGAACCTGACGGTGGCCGAGCAGGCCGCCCAGGTGGCCAAGGTCAAGCGTTACGAATCCGGCGTGCTGCGGGATCCGGTGGTCATCCCGCCCGAGACCACGGTGCGCGACGTGATGAAGCTGTCCGACGAGCTGGGCGTCTCCGGTTTCCCGGTGGTCGTCGCCGGCAAGGTGGTGGGCATCGTGACGGGGCGCGACCTGCGCTTCGAAACCCGCTACGAACTGCCTGTGCGCGAGATCATGACCCCGCGCGAGCGTCTGATTACCGTGCCTGACGGCACCACGCCGGCCGAGGCCAAAGCCCTGCTGAACAAGCACAAGCTGGAGCGCCTGCTGGTCGTCAATGACGCCTTCGAACTCAAGGGCCTGATCACCGTCAAGGACATCACCAAGCAGCTCAACTTCCCGAATGCCGCGCGCGATGCTGCCGGCCGCCTGCGCGTGGGAGCGGCGGTGGGCGTGGGCGAGGGCACCGAAGCCCGTGTCGAGGCCCTGGTCAAGGCTGGCGTCGATGCCATCGTGGTGGACACGGCGCATGGCCACAGCAAGGGCGTGATCGACCGCGTGCGCTGGGTCAAACAGAACTATCCGCAGGTCGATGTCATCGGCGGCAACATTGCCACTGGCGCGGCTGCGCTGGCCCTGGTGGAAGCCGGCGCCGACGCGGTCAAGGTCGGTATCGGCCCGGGTTCCATCTGCACCACCCGTATCGTGGCTGGCGTGGGCGTGCCCCAGATCATGGCCATCGACAACGTGGCCACAGCGCTCAAGGGCACGGGCGTGCCGCTGATCGCCGACGGCGGCATCCGCTACAGCGGTGACATCGCCAAGGCCATCGCGGCCGGCGCGGGCACCGTCATGATGGGCGGCATGTTTGCTGGCACCGAAGAGGCGCCGGGCGAGATCGTGCTGTTCCAGGGCCGCAGTTACAAGAGCTACCGTGGCATGGGTTCGATCGGTGCCATGCAGCAGGGCAGCGCTGACCGCTACTTCCAGGAATCGACGGCCGGCAACCCGCAGGCCGACAAATTGGTGCCCGAGGGCATCGAAGGCCGCGTGCCCTACAAGGGCTCGGTGGTCGCCATCATCTTCCAGATGGCTGGCGGCCTGCGCGCCAGCATGGGGTATTGCGGTTGCGCCACCGTCGAGGAGATGCGCAGCAAGGCCGAGTTCGTGGAGATCACCTCGGCCGGCATCCGCGAAAGCCATGTGCACGACGTTCAGATCACGAAGGAAGCGCCGAACTACCGCGCTGACTAAGCGTACCCCCAGGCTGCGAGCACTTCGTGTCGCGCCAGGCACCCCAGCCAGAGGCTGAGACTCTTCGGTCTGCCCGAGCTTGCGCAGGCAGGTTCGGAGCCGCAGTCCTCAGCCCCTTGCAGTGGGCAAAGCCGGTTGGCGGCGTCCCGAATTGAGAACTATGTGAACAGCACCTTGCCATGCAACACCAGAAAATCCTCATCCTCGATTTCGGCTCCCAGGTCACGCAGCTGATCGCCCGCCGTGTGCGCGAGGCGCATGTGTACTGCGAGGTCCATCCCTGTGATGTGACGGACGACTGGGTGCGGCAGTTCGCGGCCGACGGCCAGCTCAAGGGCGTGATCCTCTCTGGCAGCCACGCCAGCGTCTACGAGGAAAGCACCGACAAGGCACCGCAGGCCGTGTTCGAACTGGGTGTGCCGGTGCTGGGCATCTGCTACGGCATGCAGACCATGGCGCAACAGCTCGGCGGCAAGGTGGAAAGCGGTCAGCAGCGCGAGTTCGGCTACGCCGAGGTGCGGGCCCATGGTCACACCGCCCTGCTCAAGGACATCGCCGACTTCACGACGCCCGAAGGCCACGGCATGCTCAAGGTCTGGATGAGCCACGGCGACAAGGTCACGGCCTTCCCGCCCGGCTTCAAGCTCATGGCGTCCACACCCAGCTGCCCTATCGCCGGCATGGCCGACGAGCAGCGCCGCTTCTATGCGGTGCAGTTCCACCCGGAAGTCACGCACACCGTGCAGGGCAGGGCGATGCTGGAGCGTTTCGTTCTGGAGATCTGCGGCACCCGGGCCGACTGGGTCATGCGCGATCACGTCAAGGAAGCCGTGGAGTCCATCCGCCGACAGGTGGGGGACGAAGAGGTCATCCTGGGCCTGTCCGGTGGCGTCGATTCCTCGGTGGCCGCAGCGCTGATCCACCGCGCCATCGGTGACCAGTTGACCTGCGTCTTCGTGGACCACGGCCTGCTGCGCCTGAACGAGGGCGACATGGTCATGGACATGTTCGCCGGCAAGCTGCACGCCAAGGTGATCCGGGTGGATGCCAGTGAGCTCTTCCTGGGCAAGCTGACCGGCGTCAGCGAACCCGAGCAGAAGCGCAAGATCATTGGCGGACTGTTCGTTGACGTCTTCAAGGCCGAGGCGGCCAAGCTCAAGGGCGAGGGAGCCAAAGGTGCCAAGTGGCTGGCCCAGGGCACCATCTACCCCGACGTGATCGAGTCCGGGGGGGCCAAGAGCAAGAAGGCCGTCACCATCAAGAGCCACCACAACGTGGGCGGCCTGCCCGAACAGCTGGGCCTGAAGTTGCTGGAGCCGCTACGCGACCTCTTCAAGGACGAGGTGCGTGAACTCGGTGTGGCACTGGGCCTGCCGCACGACATGGTCTACCGCCATCCCTTCCCGGGCCCTGGCCTGGGGGTGCGCATCCTGGGTGAAGTGAAGAAGGATTACGCTGATCTGCTGCGCCGGGCCGATGCCATCTTCATCGAGGAGCTGCGCTCCACCCTCGACCCGATTTCCGGCAAGTCCTGGTACGAGCTGACCAGCCAGGCCTTCACGGTCTTCCTGCCGGTCAAGAGCGTGGGTGTCATGGGCGATGGCCGCACCTACGACTATGTGGTGGCCCTGCGCGCCGTGCAGACCAGCGACTTCATGACGGCCGACTGGGCCGAGCTGCCCTACGCGCTGCTCAAGAGGGTCTCAAGTCGCATCATCAATGAGGTACGCGGCATCAACCGCGTGACCTACGACGTGAGTTCGAAGCCGCCGGCCACCATCGAGTGGGAATGATGCCACCGTGCTGTCTGCGGGCGGCACGGCGGACAGCCTAGCCGGTCCAGTACTCCTGCATGGGAGCGGCGAGCGCTGGCGACAGAGATCCGCTCGAATGCCCATACGCGCGCGCCTTGGCGAACTCCGCACGCTCGCGCGAGCGCGCCGCCTCCGAATAGGCCAGAGCCAACTGGCCAGCCGCTTCCAGCAGCGCAGGGTCCTGCACCACCGTATTGGCCTTGCCACGGATCTGGACCAGGCGCCAGGCGTCATCATGGCCACGCTGCAGTTCGATGGTCGCGATGCGCCTGCCCTTGTGGCGCAGGGAAAAAACCCGGGTCGCGCCGCTGGCGCAGGCGTTGGCATAGGTGCCGATGCAGTGGCGCTGCTCCAGGCCCTCCTCGGCCAGCAGGAAGCCGGAGTCGAGTTCCACGGCAACATAAGGGCCGGTGGCATAGACCGGCAAGAGCGCGGGCCAGCGTACATCCTTGTCGGGATCGACGGTGATCAACAGGGCCCGGTGCCAGTCATCCGAGCGACGGCACAGGGAGCGCCAGGTGACGCCCTTGAGCACCTCGGCGTGGGCGTAGACGAAGTCAGACACATCCTGCGCCTCGTGGGCCAGGTTGGCCTCCTCGTCGGAAGACAATTGCGCGCGCATGATGGCGCGCAGGAAAATGCGCGCGTTTTCCTCGCGCAGCGAGCCCGGACGCCCGCGCGTGCGGTCGAGAATGCGCTCGACGCCGCGCAGCGCGGGCTGGCAGCGCTCGATGCGCAGGGCCTCGTTCTGCAAGGCGCTGGCCAGCAGATTGATGAAATGCGAAAAGCTGCCCAGGATGCGCGCCGATGGCGGAAAGAACTGCAGCAAAAAGCGCAATACCGCGTTGTCCTGCTTGATCAGGAAGCGCCAGCCCTGCGGGCTCATGCCCGCGGCCAGAAGACGCATGCGCACAGCGTCGAAGAAGGCTGGTCCCGGTGCCAGGCTCAAGCCGGACGCTGGACTCAGGCCCAGCACCAGCAGCGGCAGGCCGCTGTCGCCGGGGGCGAAGGGAAGTTGCGGCGCTTGCGCTGCCACGTGGGCGACCTGTCCCAGGCTGGCGCCGGGCCCGTAAATGGCCTGCGCCAGCGCCAGTACCTGCGGGTCGAGCGCCTCGCGCAGCAAAGCCCCGCAGTGGGGATCGTCCAGCTTGAATTCGCCGACCTGACGCACTTTGGCCCGCAGCGATCCGCGTTGCAGCAGCAGCCGCACGCGCCCGCCCTGGAGTCGTAACTGCGCCAGCCAGTCGCCAGGACCGGGGAAGGGGGCCGATTGCGCGTCGCGCAGCGGCAAGACAGGATCCATGCCGTCGGAATAGGAGTGCTGGTGCAAGACGCCGTGCAAGGCACTGAGGTCCTGCGCCGTCAGTTCGCGTGCATCGGCCAGCGGCAGGGTGCAGTAAGCCGGCTGCGACGACGCCATCTCGCGCCATTGGAAGCGCGCGTTGCGGTTGACGAAAATCTGCAAGGCGCTGGCGTCCAGATCCAGCAGGATGCCCCAGGTCACGTCGCCGCAGTTGTCCAGCCGGGCGGCGGGAATGAAGGGGAAGCCCGCATGCCAGGCCTCAAGTTCAGGAAAAGCCGCGAAGGCCTCGGCCCAGGTCTGCAGGCAGCAGCTCTCGCCCAGATGGGCTTCGCAAAAGGCCTGCATCACAGCTTGGGCTGTCTCCTCGGCGTAGGGGCCATCGGTCGTGGCCACCGGCTTCAAGGTGCTTGCGTAGGCGTGCAAGCGGGCATGGCTGACACTGCGCAAATAAGCCAGCACCTCGGTCAGCACGCCTTCGCAGCCGCGCTCGCCATGCAGACGCATCAGCTTGTTGTTGCCGTCGACCCGGAATCCTACCAACGCGCCACTCATGCCTTCGCCTGTCGTTCCTTGTACCTGTCTCTCTGTCCATGAAGGTACCAGAATTTCTGTGGCTTGTGGCGGCCTGTTGCTTTGCCTCACGGTGAATTCAGGGAGGCAGCGGCTAAACTTGATGCACGATGTACCTTACGCCCCAGTTCAAGTCGGAAGATCGCGAACATGCCCTGGCCCTCATGCGTGGTCATCCTTTTGCCAGCCTGATCAGCCCGGACGATGCGGGCCTGCCTTATGTGACACATCTGCCGCTGCATGTGCAGGACGAGGGCCTCGGGCTCGTGCTGCTGGGCCATGTGGCCAAACCGAACCCCCACTGGCGCTACCTGCAGGCGCGTGCGCAAGCCGTGGTGACTTTCCTCGGGCCCCATGCCTACATGTCGCCCCAGGTCTACCCGGATCTCGTCCGGGTGCCGACGTGGAACTACCTCGCCGTGCATGCCACGGTGCAGGCGACGCTGGTGGAGGACGCGGCGGCCAAGGACGCGCTGCTGAAGAAGCTGATTGGTGACCATGAGCCAGCCTACGCAGCACAGTGGCGTGGCCTGGGTGAGGACTATGCGCACCGGATGCTTGCTGGCATCGTTGCCTTCGAGCTGCGTGTGACAACGCTGCAGTGCAAGCTCAAGCTGAACCAGCACCGCCCCGAAGCGCATGCGGCCATGAAGGCGGTTTACGCCGCAGGCAGCGAGAACGAGCGCGCGCTTGCCGCCTGGATGGATCGCCTGGATCTGCATGGCAACTGATGCCGTCTTCATGCAGCAGGCGCTGGCGCTGGCGCGCGAGGCTGCGGAGGCCGGCGAGGTACCGGTGGGGGCCGTGCTGGTGCACCAGGGCGTCGTGATCGCGACTGGTCACAACGCACCCATCGGCAGCCACGACCCCACGGCACATGCCGAGATCCGCGCCTTGCGCGATGGGGCGGCCCGGCTTGGCAACTACCGGCTGGAGGATTGCGAGCTCTTCGTCACGCTGGAGCCCTGTCCCATGTGCGCCGGTGCCCTGCTGCACGCGCGACTCAAGCGGGTGGTGTTCGGTGCGCCAGACCCCAAGACCGGCGCGGCCGGATCCGTACTGAATCTGTTCGCCCAGTCGCAGCTGAACCACCAGACGGCCGTGCAGGGAGGCGTGCTGGCGCAGGAGTGCGGCGCGCTCTTGCAGGATTTCTTCCAGCGCAAACGGGAGACGCAGCGTCTCCTGAGCCAGCCGGTCCGCGAAGACGCGGTGCGTACACCTGAGGCGTATTTTGTCGATCTGCCGGCGTATCCGTGGGCACCACACTACCTCAGCGACTTGCCGGCTTTGGCCCGCTTGCGTCTGCATTACCTGGACGAAGGTCCGCGCGATGCCCCGATGACCTGGCTGTGCCTGCACGGCAATCCGGGCTGGAGCTATCTTTACCGCAAGATGATCCCCGTCTTCCTGGCCGCTGGTCACCGGGTGGTGGCGCCCGACCTGATCGGCTTTGGCCGCAGCGACAAGCCCAAGAAGGAGTCCGCCCACAGCTTCAGCTGGCACCGTCAAGTGCTGCTGGAGTTCGTCGAACGCCTGAACCTGAATAACATCGTGCTGGTGGTACAGGACTGGGGCGGGCTGCTGGGCCTGACCCTGCCCATGGAAGCACCAAAACGCTACGACGGCCTGCTCGTCATGAACACAACGTTGGCCACCGGCGATGCCCCTCTGAGCTCTGGCTTCCTGGCCTGGCGCGAGATGTGTGCCAAGAAGCCGGATTACAGCGTCGCAGGCCTGCTGGCGCGTGCTAATCCCTCGATGAGTAAGCAGGAGGCAGCCGCCTATGACGCACCTTTCCCGGATCGTGGCCACCGGGCGGCTCTGCGCGCCTTCCCGCCCATGGTGCCGGAGACTGCACAGGCCGATGGTGCCGCGATCTCACGCCAGGCTCGTGACTTCTGGCAAACCGAGTGGCAAGGTCGCAGCCTGATGGCCGTGGGCCTGCAGGATCCGGTGCTGGGCTGGCCGGTCATGCAGCAGTTGCGGGAGGTAATCCGCGGCTGCCCCGAGCCTGTGCGCGTAGAGCAGGGGGGGCATTTCGTCCAGGAGCAGGGCGAGGCTATCGCGCAGGCGGCAGTCCGCCATTTCGCCCCGCGATAATCGGCAGCTTGATGAAGAAACACATCTATATCTTTTCCCCCTCCGGGGCCGTGCGCGACAAGGCGGCTTTTCGACGGGGCTTGAAACGCCTGCAGGGCTTAGGCCACGAGGTCGAAGTCGACGAGGCGGCGCTTTCGTCCTTCCAGCGTTTTGCCGGCGACGATGCCACGCGTGTAGCGGCTATTCACCGCGCCGCTGCCAGTGGGGCCGACGTGGCCATGATTTCAAGGGGCGGCTACGGCCTGACGCGGATACTTCCGAGCATCAAGTACAAAAGTGTTGCGAAGGCCATCGAGCGCGGCACGCAGTTCGTGGGCCTTAGCGATTTCACGGCCTTTCAATTGGCCGTGCTGGCCCAGTCGGGAGCGGTGACCTGGGCGGGCCCTTCCCTGTGCGAAGGCTTCGGGGTGAGCGACCGGTCGGATAAGGCCGATGGTCATGGCGCCGGGGGCCGTGGCGGCCCGGACGACATCATGGAAGCCTGCTTCGACGACATGATCCGGGGGCAGGGGGAGGGTGCCGGCTGGCGTCAGCACAAGGAGCGCGAGGCAGACATCGTCCTGGCTGGCCCATTTCACGCGCGACGTCTGGGTGAAGCGGCCAACTTCAAGGTGGATGACGGCGTGCTCTGGGGCGGCAATCTGGCCGTGCTGTGCTCCCTGCTGGGAACACCCTTTTTTCCGGCGGTGAAAGACGGCATCCTTTTTCTGGAGGATGTGGCCGAGCATCCCTACCGAATTGAACGCATGCTGAGCCAACTCCTGCATTCCGGCGTCTTGGCGGGACAGAAGGCCATCGTGCTGGGCCAGTTCACCGGCTACACGCTGGTGCCGCACGACAAGGGTTTCAAACTGCAGTCCGTGATCAACTGGCTGCGCAGCCAAGTCAAGGTGCCCGTCCTGACCAATCTGCCGTTTGGTCACGTTCCCACCAAGGTCCTGCTGCCTGTTGGCCAGACCTGCGACCTGGTGGTGCAGGGGCGTGATGCGCTGTTGCTTTGGGGCCACGCCCACGCTCACTGAGCGAGGGGTCTGAAAAGTCAGCGGCTCAGAGCACCCGGGCGCGAGATCATGCTCCTGGGGAGCAGGCCCTCGAACATGCCGGTAATGATGCGGATCTTCTGGTTGGCCACGCCTTCACCCTGCAGGGAAGAGATGACCACCATGATGTCGGCGCGCAAGTACCACAGGCCCTGAAGGTCCGGGGCGAAGAGCACACGCCTCTCAATGTGCGGGTAACTTTGACAGCCCTCGTCGCCGAGGCAGTCAATCATCGCTTGGCGGATATCCTCAATGCGGACAGCTGCGTGAGCATCCTCCGCGAGCGGACGTCCCAGCAGTCCTTGCATGCTGCTGATGAATTGGTTTGCCAGTTTATTCATATGTTCTTTTTTTGTATGGATCCACAGACTCAACGACTCCCGCAGGGTAATTTCGGCGTGGATTTCCCACAACTGTTTTATGCTCTCGATGTCATCGGAAAACAACATGTAAATCAATACTTTACCCAAGATACATCGAGCAACACCTCAGGACTGTATGCTTGTCCAGCCGTTCGAAATTCGGACAGAGACGCGGTATTCAAGCGTTCGGCGATGCCCTAAACTGTCGACAGAAAATATCAATCAAGCTTGCGCATGGGTGTCAACACCACCGTCGTTTTTACTGATCTGGCCGGCAGTACCTCCGTATTCGAGTCACTAGGTAATATCAGGGCAACCCGCGCCGTCACGCAACTGACCCGCTGGATTTGCGAGGTGCTGCAGGCGCGGGGTGGTCAAGTCATCAAGACCCTGGGTGATGGGGTTCTCACCGTGTTCGATGACGCCACCTCGGCGATCCATGCTGTGGTGGATCTGCAGCGCCAGCACCAGATGAACCTGCTCCAGCAGCCGCTGGCAGAGCATCTGCCGATCCGTGTCGGCATCGCCACCGGTGAGGTGGAAATCGTCAACGGGGACTGCTACGGCGATGCCGTCAATATCGCATCCCGCCTGTCTGACCTCGCCGGCCCCCACGAAATCTGGGTCGAAAGCCTTGACCTGGACTACTCCAGCCGTGCCAACGGCATTCGGTACCGCCCCTTGGGGCCGATCAGCGTGCGCGGCCGGGTCGAACCGTGCAACGTGTACCAGGTCGAGTGGCACGAGGACCAGTCCACGGACTTCATCACCATGCAGGGTGAGGTTGATCCCATGAGCAAGGCGGCCACGGCCGACGCACTTGGGCAGGAGGTCCACCTGTCGTGGGGGGATGAGATGCGCGTCTACCGCGCCTTCGAGTTGCCTGTGCACATAGGCCGCATTCGCCACTGTGAGTTCGTCGTCGTGGATCCACGCGTATCGCGCACTCATGCGCGGCTGGAGTGGCGCCACGGGCGCATCATGCTGATCGACATGAGTAGCTACGGCACCTGGATCCGTTTTGTCGGCACCCGGTCAGAGCTGCTGCTGCGCCGCGAGGAGTGTGTGCTGCATGGTCGCGGGCAGATTGCCCTGGGGGCAGCGTTCAGCGACGCCAGTGCGCCAACGCTGAACTTCGAGGTCAGCTAGCCGTCGGATTCGCTAGTTTTTGAGTTTTCGGTAATCGGATTAATTATTAACATAATATACATCGTATAACGTTGATGATGACTGCCAAGACACCCATGACGCAATCAAAAAAATACAATAAAACGTTAATAATCATATAGATGAGATGGATACATGACGCAACCTCTCAGCTATGATCGACGAATCGGCCCCACCCGATTCTGGGTGGCGCCGAGCCGGAATCCACCTGCATCACAAAATCGGAATCATAGGCGCGAACACAAAAATCCAGATCCCGCGGCTCGAAACCATTGGGTTGTCCAGTGAGGAATTTGGCTGCAGGTCTGGACGCGCGGATGCGTTCAATGACGCTGTCTGGGTCCACGGCTCCGATGTTGAGAATCCGGTCCCGGATCAGTTCAGCGCAAGCAAGGTCGTCATCGTCCTGGCCGTGGGATGCAATGACATTGATCCGCCGAAACCCCGTCCCTTCAACCAGACCACGGGCGAAACGGGCCGTGCTGGAGGCATTGGAGAACCCGGTGACCAGGACGTACCGTGCGTCCAGTGCGGCCAGCGTGGCTGTGACCCCATGGGTCGTTTTCTGCACCAGCGTGCGCCCCTGCAGCTCAGCCAGAGAAACCCGATAAGGTGAGTTGTCCAGATCAAATCCGGGAATCGGCAAGCCCCGGATCTCTCCGGCCAGAAGATAGCCCGGCTGCTGCGCCTTCAGCGCCATGGCCTCTTCTACCGAATTCACCAGCAGAATCTCGCGGGTACCGCGGACAAAGGCGAGGTGGGCCACGGTAAAGGCCCGAATGACATCAATGACGATGTTGATGTCGGACGGGGGCAAGCCTTGGTCGACGCCCTGGATGACCCTGACCTCTGCGCCGGGCATAGGGTCCCTTGAAGGCCCCGACAAGGCCCCACTGGAGATGTCGCGTATGGCAGGCACGCTACTTGAGCATCATCATGCCGGGCATCAGGGCCTTGCTCTCGGGAAGTTGATTTCGGGCAAATCCGTCGAAGGTGCGGCGACGGTCGCCAGCAGACCCCTTGACCATGTGGGAGGACTTGGGCTCCACAAAATGTCCATCGGGGCCGTCATAGAGGGTGAAGGTGTCCGAGCGTATACCCAGGCGCAAGGTTTCCAGACCGATCACATCGCTAAAGGCAATATTGCCCAGGTTGACGTTGGGCCCCAGGCTGGCGATGAGAGCAGTCTGCAAGGACTTGGTAGGGGCCTCCCAGATGGCATCGGTAGAACGGAACTGCGAGTTGGAGATGCTTTCCACCAAGTCTTTTCGCAGCTGACCATTGGCATTGCAGATCCCGCTTTGTCCCGACTCACGGGCCTCCAGAATCACCCGCTTGGCACCAGCGGCCAAGTCGGCATGGATCTCGGCCAACCACTGGGATATGGGCATATCGTCGGCTTCGTCGATGTCCTTCTTGCCGACCTCGCTCAGGACATAGAACTCCTTGGCAAAGTCGGCAATGTGCCTGCCCTTTTCCGTCACGTCGATGGGCAGGGTACCGTTGGATACTTCGACGATCTGGCAGTCGTATCGCTTGAGAAAGCGGTAGAACGCGTCCAGCTTCTTCTGGGCCAGGGCTTTTTCGAATAGCGTTCCGCCGAAATAGAACTTCACGTCGTTCTCGACCAGGCATTGGATCTTCTGCTCCAGGTCCACAGTGACCAGCGCCGTGCACCACCCGAACTTGACCACATCGATCAGATGCGCGTTACTCTGGACCACATCCCTGAAGTGGCGTGTGGGTACGCCGTTGTCGATCAGGCAGGTCAATCCGAAGTCTCTCGGCTTGTCGCTTCGTTTCGGCGTATCGAGAAAGTTCTGAGCCATCATTGCAACCTCCTTTATGAGCACAATTGGGATCCCGCCTTCTAGGCGACCGAGGGGCCAAAGACTCTGGCTGTCTCCAGTACGGGCACGGGCTGCCCCTGGTACCGGAAGCAGGACGCGGCCATGCGTGCCCAGCGTTCACTGCCGACGGGCAGCGGGCATTGCTGGCTGTCGGTGACTTCGATCATCCGAACCAGAAAGGGCGCGCACAGGGCGCCGTAGTCCAGCGCTTGGCCAGGAGCCGTCTGAAAGGCCACCACCAGCACATGACTGAACGGTACCGGCGCGGGGGATCCGCCCTCCTCCAGATGCCGCCCCAGGTCAATCAGAGGCAGTTGCCGGCCCTGCCAGGCTATCAAACCGCGGGCAAAGTGCGGCATGCCGGGGACCGCGACGACCCTGGGCTGCTCCACAAGTTCGACGCCGGCATGTACCGGCAGGGCCACACAGGTGCCCCTCGCGTATTCCAGCAGGCAGGCTAGCGCGCGGGGTGCCGGGGTCTCTTCACCGATTTCACCCGATGACGGATCTTCGACAAGCGCAGGCAGTTGCATGTCCATTGTTTACTCCGGCCTTGCATGCACTTGGGCCAGAACGCGCTGCGCGGTCGTGCAGAACGCCAGTTCGCCGTCCAGTTCGACATACGCGTCAATCAGGCGGGCTTTCCCTTGCAGGATGGCCGGCAGGGGGTGCAGCTCCAGTGCCGTATCGATCAGCACCCGCACTTCGCTCCAGGCCAACGAGAAATGCCGGCGTTCGCCGCAGAGCCGGGTGAGCAGAAAGCGGTCAGCGGGAATCTCGGGCAGCATGTGCATGTTTTCCGACAGGGCCGCCACCAGGTGCGCCTCACCATCGGCTTCTCCAAGACTGAAAATACCGGGAATGCCAATGGGATCGGGAGCGTGTTCCATATACTCCGTGGCATTCACGTCATGTTGCGGCAGCAGCAGATGCAGGGAGCCCGCGCGCAGCAGCACAAAGTCGCCACGAACCTGCATGGCCGTGGCGCGGGCGCTGCGATTCATTGTTTCCATGGCGCTGGTTCCGATTCGCATCTCAGGCGGCCAGCGCCTGACGGATCTTCTGCAGGAGTTCGCCCTCGTTATAGGGCTTGGTGATGTAGTTGCTGACGCCAGCCTGTTCGGCCAGCCGGCGATGTTTGTCCTGGGAGCGTGAAGTGATCATGATCACCGGCATGGCCTTGAGGTCGTCGCGGCTGCGGATATGGGTGGTGAGTTCGATGCCGTTCATGTTCGGCATCTCAAGGTCGGTCAGCACGATGTCGGCGTTGAAGGATCCCAGCGTGTCGATGGCATCGATGCCGTCTCTGGCAGATTTCACCCGGAACCCAGCATCCTGGACCAGTTGCATCAAGGACGTCCGGACCGACAAGGCGTCGTCGACGATCAGAACGCCCGGGGTACCCTGCTGCTCCCCGGCGGTCGCGCTCGCTGCCCGCAGGCTCTTGACCTGACGCGTGCCACCCTCCCGGGCAAGCAACTGGCTCAGGTCCAAATTCACGGCGACGCTGCCGTCACCGAGGATCGAGAGGCCGGCGACACCCCGGACATGGCGTGCAAAACGGCCCGGATTCTTCACGAGCAGGTCACGCGAGTCGATCAGCCGGTCGACCCCCAGCACATGCACCTTGTTGTCCACCCGCACGATCACGATGTCGTAGTCATTGAGTGGCTTGTCGGTTTGCACGGGTAAGCCGGCCAGCTCCGAGAGCAATCTGCCACCCAGAACCCGCTTGCCGTGGTGGTAGACCAGCTTGTCGCCGATGCGATCGAGTGTTCCGACCCCGCGCGGAACCGCCTGTTCGATGTGCAGTGAAGGCAGAGCAAAGCGTTGTCCACTGGTTTCCACCACCAGCGACTGCATGGTCGACAGCGAAGCGGCAAAGCGCAGTTCGAAACTGCAGCCCTGCCCTGCCTTTGACCTGATGCTGATGCTGCCGTTCATGGAATGAATCCAGTCCCGCACCACGTCCAGACCCACGCCACGGCCCGACACCTCGCTCACGGTATCGCGCGTGGAAAAACCGGGCAGCAGGATCAGACGGGCCAGCTCATCGTCTGTCAGCACGTGGTCCGGCTGGATGAGTCCCCGCTCGATGCCACGCCGGCGGATTGCCGGCAGGTCCAGCCCACGACCATCGTCGCCGCACTGAAGGACGACCTGCTGACCTTGTCGCGAATAGGCAAGTTCGATGCGTCCCGTGGGCGCCTTGCCGGCGGCCAGTCGTTCCTCAGGTGACTCCAATCCATGGTCGACGGCATTGCGCAACAGGTGCAGCAGCGGCTCGGCCAGGCGGCTGAGCATGTCGCCGTCGATCAAGGCCTCGCCGCCCTTGACAATCAACTCCGCCTGCTTGCCCGTGGCCTGGCAGGTTGCGCGCACATTGCGCTGCAGGCGAGGCTCCAGCACTCCGGCTTGGTTCATTCGCGTGCCAATGACCAGATGTTGCAGGTCCTTTGACAGGCGCTGCTGCAGGGTCTGCACACCGCTCAACCGGGAAATCTCCTCTTCCAGCCGGAAGGCCAAGGTGCGGGCATCGGCTGATTCCTCCATCAACGCGTGGGTGGTGCTGTGCAGCTCACTGTACTGGTCCATTTCCAGGGGATCGAATGCCGCTTCGTCGGAGCGTTTGGTACGCGCCCGCATCATGGTGAGCGCGCGCACGTCGACCAGGGTTTCGAGTTCGAACAGGCGCTTCTGCACCCGCAGGTTCTGGCTCAGCAGCTCCCGCGCGTGATCGATGAGGTGCTTGAGGCGCGCCTCCAGAACGGCACTGTTGACCGACACCTCCCCCGAAACGCGGAATAGCTCATCAACCTGCTTGACGCTGACCCGCAGTGCCGCGGCGTTGCGCTCCGTCGGCAGGTGGCCCGCATGCTGAGGCGTAACTGCGGAAGTGAGCTCGGTCGCGTTACCACGACCGGGGACCTGTGGCGGCGTTGGCGTACTTACCAGGGACACCGAAGTTGCGCGCACCAGGGGTTGGTCGATCAGCTCGCCGCGGTCAATCCGGTTGGCCAGGTCCAGCACCCGCTGCAATGTATCCTGCGCCTGCACGGGGTAGTCGTCCGTGCCGGTGACAAATCCGACCATCTGTTCCAGACAGTAGGCAGCATCCAGGAGGGTGTCCGCGGCCGGCCTGGCGACCACCCCGCCCTGACCCTCGAAATGATCGAGGATGTCCTCGAAATGATGCCCTAGTGAGGCCAGTCCACGCAGGCCGATGATCGCGCCGGAGCCCTTGAGCGTGTGCGCCATGCGCCGCGCCGCGACGAGGTCGGAGCCGTCGCCCTGACCTTGCGCCATCTTGCGGGAGAGGTCCACCAGGTAACGGGCCTGGTCGGGCGCCTCATGAAAGAAGCCCTCCAGCAGCTTGGCATCCGTGTCGGCTGGAATCTGCAGCGCCACGTCTTCCGGTGTGGCCAGCACGGCCCGTGCCGGCTGGTCGCCACTGCCCGGCTGCTGAATCTGCTGCGGCATGGCGCCCAGCATGTGCATGGTCTTGAGTGCCTGCTCTTCGTCCATGGGATACGGCGCATGCACCAGATGGTCGACCAGGCCCGCTGCGGTGGTCGGATCGGAAATATTGCGCAGGTAATAGATGATCAGCGGCGGCCACTCGCGCAGGAATTTGAACAGGCGTTCCCGCTCATCGGCTGCCAGGGCCGGCAGGGCCAGCGTGTTTTCAAGCACATGGTTGCAAACCGCCTGCAGCCCGGGGAAACCGGCCATCTCGCCGGCCTCTCCCATGCGCTGCGCCAGGCTGCTGTAGTCGTCGAGCGCGACCAGGAATGCATGGTCAGCGACATCCAGGGACGCCAGTTCATCCAGATCGCGGTCGAGTTGCGGCCGGGCGAGTTCGATCTCGGCGGCCAGCGCATCGATCAGGTCGTTGAGCTTCACGGGGGTAGCCTTCTCTGAGATGGAATGGCGGGCTCAGCGTCAGGCCAACTTCGGAAGCTTGAACACGTTGACCGACTCCACCAGACGGCGGGCCGACTGCAGCAGAGATTCGGTTTCCCGGTTCTGGGCCGAAATCTGATCCGCTGTGCGTTCCGTGCTTTTCCCGATGTATTGCACCGATGCCAGCAGGCCGGCCGACATCTCACGCTGCTCCTCGGATACCTCGGCGATCCGCTTCACCTGCGCCACGAGCTCGGCCGTGATCTTCTGCGTCATGCGCATCTGCTCCCCGGCCTTCTGCGCCTGCTCGGAGCCCTGCACCACCTGGCTGATGGTGCGATTCACCGTGCCGATGGTCTCATTGGTTTCGAGCTGGATGTTGTTGACCAGCGTGCTGATCTGCTGGGTGGCCGTCCTGGAGCTTTCGGCCAGCCGCTGCACCTCTTCCGCCACCACCGCGAAGCCGCGCCCTGCCTCACCCGCCACTGCGGCCTGCATCGATGCATTCAGGGCCAGCACGTGGGTGCGCTCCGAGATGGTGTTGATCAGGTTCACGATGCCGGAGATCTCCTGCGACCGCTCGCCCAGGCGCTTGATCCGCTTCTCCGATTCGGCAATCGTCTCGCGGATCGACTCCATGCCCTTCACGGTCCCGTTCACCGCCTCCAGAGCCGTTTCGGTCACGGCCGTCGCCTTGTTCGCCGAGTTGTTCGACTGCTCTGCCAGGGCAGCGACCTGGTTCATCGTCTGCGTGGCATGGGTCAGTGACTCGATCATCCTGCCCACACTGCTACGCTCGTCTTCGGCCGTCCTGGACACCATTTCGGCCTGGCTGCGCACTTTATCCGAGGCCAGTGCCACGCTGCCGGCAATCTGGCTCACGCCTTGCAGCACCCGGGAGGTCTCGTCCGTCAAGGCATTGATGGAGTCCGAGACGGTGCCAATCACGTCGGCGGTCACTGGCGCTCGCACGGTCAGATCCTTCTGCGCCAGCTGGTGCACCGATTCCAGAATGGAAATCACCGACTGGTTCAGGCGTTCATTCTCAGCTTCGGCCTTGCGTTGGGCGTCGCGGCGCTCGACCAGCAGTCCGTGCACGGTGTGCCAGATGACTCCGAGCTCGTCCTGCGATTTGACACCCTCGGCTTCCATCAGCACTTCGCCGGCGCGCACGCGCTCCACCGTATCCTGCAGATCCTTCAGCGGACGACTGATGCCACGGTACACGTACAGGGCGATGCCGACGCCGAGGATCGCCAACAGCATGCCGGTCAGTGCCATCAGGCGGTTGGCCGTCGTATGGGTCTGGGCAATGCTCGTTTCGTTGTTCTCCTGCGCCAGCTTGCGCAGATCTGTGATGCCCTTGACCGTTCCAATGGCCCCCGGGACCGTCCAATTGGTTCGTATCTCCTGGGCCTCATCCACCTTGCCTTCTTCAAACAAGGTGAACAGCAAGGGTTGCTTGGAGACATACCTCTCGAGGATGACCTGCGTTTCCTTCAGCTTCTGCGACTCCTCCGGCGTCAGGTTCGGCAGTTCCGAGTAAGCCTGCAGCTGCTGGCGAACGTCCCGGATGTGATCAGGGTTCTTGTCCTTGATGCTCTGGCGCCGCTTGGGATCCAGGCTTGCAAAGTAAAGCGGGAAGCCGGAACGCAGTTCCCATATGGTGTTCTCTGCCTGGGCGATGATGGAAAACTTGGCTTCGGCAAGGTTATGCAGCCGTTGCAGGGCGTTCACCTGCCAGGTAGCCACCACCGCAAACACAGCGGACAGGACCAGCAGCAGGCCGAAACCGGCCAGCACCTTGGTTCGGATTGTCAGATTCAGTTTCATCACTGCACTCCAGTCGTTTCAACCATTAAAAAGGCGGTCAAGGCCCGGTCATGAACCGATGGCCGCCAGTTCCTCACTCAACTTGTTCAGCAGGGCCGGTGCCTGCAGGTCCATCCAGGTGCGATCTGCAGCCCAGTAGGTCTGGGATACGCAACCCTCCAGAGGGGCCGGTACCGGGGCCCCGTCTGCGCGATCAGCCAGCTTGACGCGCAGGCGCAGGGGCAGGCCATCGATCACCACCCCCGCCGCATCGTTTCCATGCCCGAGGACCAGCAACATCGGTTTGACACCCGCCGGGTGTTCGGTGCCTAGATAGCTCGCCAGATCGAAGACCGGTACCAGGAGGCCATGCAGGTTGGCCACGCCGGCAAACCAGTCGGGGGCATTGGGCAACTGATAGATGGCGGGCAGGTCGGACAGTTCGCTGCCGTCTTCGTAACGAATCATCAAGCCCAGGTGGCCGATGAAAAAGCCCTCGCGCTGCTCGATCTCGTTGTTACCGGCCACCCCACCAGCGCTTGAGGAAGCTGTTGCATACGCCGCCGCGAGCGGGGTGCCCCCTGCGTTCACTCCCTGAAACTGGAACCCCTGCTTCAGCGCCACGCTGGGCGGCAGCAGGGGCCGTTCGGTGGGGGCAGCGGTGTCGTTCATGGCGTCCTGCATGGGTCTTGCCGCTCAAGCGAGCTGTGCCAGGATCTGCTCGCGGCTGTAGGGCTTGGTGATGAAGCCTCTGGCGCCCAGCATCTGTCCCCAGGCCATGTCGGCCTTCTGGTTCTTGCTCGTGACGAACACGACCGGGATGCCCTTGGTCGCCTCGTCTGCCTTGAGCATGCGCGTCGCGGCGAAGCCGTCCACATCAGGCATGTTGACGTCCATCAGAATGAGGTCGGGTTTGTCGCGCCGGGCGCGCTCCACCGCCATCGCGCCGTTCTCGGCCAGCAGGGGCTGGTGCCCCGCGTCGGAGACTATGCGCTCCAGATTGCTGCGATCGGCCTGGACGTCATCGACGATGAGTACTTTTCTTCCCATGGTGTGTTCTCCCCTTTTTACGGTTGCCAATGTGGATCGCTTTGCGGACAAGTCAATGCAGTGCGTGGACCTGTAACAGTAGTTGCTCGTCACTGAACGGCTTGGTGATATGCCCGCGGGCGCCCAGCATCTGTCCCCAGGCCTTGTCAGCCTTCTGGTTCTTTGCGGTGACCAGGATCACGGGTATGCCCCGGGTCTGTGCATCAGCCTGCAGAGCACGGGTCGCGGCAAAGCCGTCCATCTCCGGCATATTGACGTCCATCAGGATGGCATCGGGCCGGCTGCGCCTGACTTCGACCAGTGCCTGCGTGCCGTTGACCGCAGTCGCGAAGCTGTAGCCAGCCTCGCCGAGCAGTTTCTCCAGGCGCAGTCGATCAACCGGGTTGTCTTCAACGATGAGTATGTGACCGTTCATGGCGCTTGCTCCTTGGGGGTGCCAGATTCAGCTTTGCAGGTGCACGGCAAGTACATCGCCGAGCTGCTGGGGGTCGATCGGCTTGGTCAGATAGGCGTCGCAGCCAGCCATCTTTCCGCGAATTCGGTCGAAGGGAGAGGATTTGCTGGTCAGCATCACCACTGGAACGGCACTGCTGCCACGCAGCAGGGACTTGATCTGGCGGCAGCCTTCGTAACCGTCGAGGCCGGGCATCAGGACGTCCATCAGCACGCAGTCGACCTGTTCGTGCGAGAGGATCTTCAAGGCGGATGCCACGCTGTCAGCCTCGCTCACGGCAAAGCCGCCCGACTCCAGCAAGGCGCGCAGATGGTTACGTACGGCCAGGCTGTCGTCGACCACCAGGATGGGGTGGTCGGATGCGCGTGCACGAAGTGGAGCGTGCAGCTTGTCCAGCGTGCCGTGTTGTGAGACCGATGGCGCGTTCGGTCCGTTTTCAAGCGCACGCGCCAGCAGGATGGGGAGGATGGACCACTGCACAGGGCGGCGGATGACCGTGTGGCCTTGTGGGATGTGTCCGCCGCCTCCGATCCAGATCACAGCCTTGTCTTCAATCCAGGGCTGCTTCCTGGCCCAGCTCACGGCCGCGCCGTCGGTGGCGCCGATCAGGACCACATCGGCCCGGACGGCGTCTTCCTCCTCGAGGATTTCCAGCCGCGGCGAACGCCGCAAGGACACCCGGACCAGGCCGTCGAGCAGCTGGCGCTCGTCACGCTCGAGCCCGCGCACCAGCAGTTTGAGCGTCCGATCCGCGTCGATCTGCTTACGGTCCGGCGCCTTGCTCTCGGTCACGGGGCGGGCGGGGCGCGGGTAGGTTCGCTCGGTATCCCCGGCGGGCATTTCACTTTTCACAGCCAACTCCTTGAGTTGAGGGCTTCGACGTGATGAGCCTTGCTTTTCTGTTGCCGCTGGCCCATCAATGCAACAACATGGAAAAATGTTGCGCCTTTGAAATGGGCTGGCAAAGAAACACTACAGTCTTTTACATTTGGACCAGCTATGAAACAGATGTTGTAAGCAGAGGCGGGACGCCGTTACAAGTCGACTGCCGACGGTCGGAAACGACCCCTTGAGGCGCCTGCCCAGAGCGCTCAGCTCTGTGCAGCGTGACTCACGCAGCCGGAAAACAGGTGCTCGAAATTGCGGCTGGTGAGCTCGGCCACGGTCTGTACCGGGAGCGCCCGCAGTTGTGCAATCTGCTGCGCAACGTGGGGCACGTACGAGGGATTGTTGGTCTTGCCCCGATACGGTACCGGTGCCAAGTAGGGGCTGTCGGTCTCGATGAGCAGGCGGTCCATGGGGACGAAACCCGCGACATCACGCAGATCTCCTGCGTTCTTGAAGGTCAGGATGCCGGAAAAGGAAATGTAGAAGCCGAGGTCCAGGGCTGCCCGGGCGACTTCGGCGGTTTCCGTGAAGCAGTGAAAGACGCCGCCGGCCGATCCCGCAGAGCCATCCTCACCCTCCTCCCGCAGGATGCGCAGGGTGTCGTCGGAAGCGCTGCGCGTGTGGATGACCAGGGGCTTGTTCAGCTCGCGCGCGGCGCGGATATGGATGCGAAAACGCTGGCGCTGCCATTCCATGTCAGCCACGCTGCGCTCGCCCAGGCGGTAGTAGTCCAGCCCGGTCTCGCCGATCCCGATGACTCGGGGCAGACGGCCGCGTGAGAGCAGATCGTCCAAGGTGGGCTCGGTCACCCCCTCGTTGTCCGGATGCACGCCGACGGTGGCCCAGAAGTTGTCGTACTGCAGGGCCAGGCCATGAACCTCTTCGAATTCCTCCAGGGTGGTGCAGATGCACAGGGCCCGCGACACCTGCGCGGCGGACATGGCTTGCCGTATGCGCGGCAGATCCTCCCGGAGTTCCGGAAAGCTCAGATGGCAATGAGAGTCGGTGTACATGGCAAAGGGGACCCTGAGACTGTCCGGCAACGCCGCACACCTCAGGCGTGCTGGCCTCAGACGGTCTGCGTGGCGCGGTCCGACGCCAGGTGCGAGCCCAGGATCTCTTCGATCTTGTTCTTCAGCAAGCGCGACTTCTCGTCGGCGGGAAAACGCACGCCCACGCCCTGGGTCCGCGTGCCAGCCGCCTTCGCAGGTGTGACCCAGGCCACCTTGCCGGCGAGGGGGTAGCGCTGGCTGTCGTCGGGCAGCGACATCAGCACATAGACATCGTCGCCCAGGCGGTACTCGCGCGTGGTCGGGATGAACACGCCGCCTTCTGCAAACAAGGGGATGTAGGCGGCATAGAGCGCGGCCTTTTCCTTGATGGCCAGCTGGATGACACTGGGCCGGGGCGTGCTGTTGGGAGGGGTGGACATGATGGGCGTAAACGGTAGAGGGCTAGTTTAGAGCCGTTTGGGTGCGACTCACAAGGGCTTCGATCATCAAGCCGGTGTTGTAGGGATGCTCGGCACTGCGGCGTTCCTGCCCCAAGTCCCGCTGCCAGGCGCTGAGGGTGCCGATGGGCGGCGGCGGAGGTAGATCGGCGACATCGAAATAGCGCGGCGCGGCGCCCATGCCCAGGGCCATGAGATCGTGGCAGAGCTTGTGCAGGGCATCGATCAGCTGAACCGGACTCCAGTCGGCCACGACAGCGAGCTCGCCGCGCTTTAGCGCACGAGGCAGGCCCCGCCAGCTTTTGGGGTCGCGACCGGAAGCGGCAAACAGCAGGGCATCCTCGGGTCGGCCGCCGGCGGCACGCAGCAGCGTAGGCGCGTCGGCCGCGGCCACGCCCTGCCCCTGCAGCCAGTGAAGGGCCTCGGTTTCCTGCGGCCAGGTCATCACATGGGCCAGACAGCGGCTGCGGATGGTGGGCAGCAGCTGATGGGCGGCCTCGCTGGCCAGGACGAAACGCACGTCGCCCGGCGGTTCTTCCAGCGTCTTGAGCAGGGCGTTGGCCGTGACGTGGTTCATGCGCTCGGCCGGATAGACCAGCACAGCCTTGCCGCGACCCCGCGCACTGGTGCGCTGGGCAAACTCGATGGCGTCGCGCATGGCCTCAATGCGGATTTCCTTGCTGGGCTTGCGCTTCTTGTCGTCAATATCGCTCTGGGATTTCTCGTCCAGGGGCCAGCCCAGCTCCAGCATGACGGTCTCGGGCATCAGCACGCACAGATCGGCATGGGTGCGCACCTCGATGGCATGACAGGACGGGCAGCTGCCGCAGGCGCCCTGCTCCGTCGGGTGCTCACACAGCCAGGTCCGCACCAGGGCCAGGCCCAGGCTGTACTGGCCCAGGCCCGATGGTCCCTGCAGCAGCCAGGCGTGGCCGCGCTGGGCCAGCAACTGGCGGCTTTGCTGCGCAAGCCAGGGCGCCAGCGCTGTGGCTGGCATCATGCGAGCCATCCCCGTTGACGCACGGCGACCAGCACGTCCTGCCAGACGGCTTCGCGGCTTTGTGCCGCGTCGATGCGGGCGAAGCGTTGCGGGTCCTGCGTCCGGCGTTGCGCATAGCCCGCCGCCACACGCCGGAAGAAGTCGACTGGCTGAGCCTCGAACTTGTCGGGCACGCGCGCGCCAGCCAGGCGCTGTGCGGCGATCGCCGGATCCAGGTCGAACCAGACGGTCAGATCGGGCTGGCGCAGGGTCGGGCTGTCGGGCAAGGCCTGCACCCAGCCCTCGAGCACGTGCAGCACCTGTTCATCAAAACCACGCCCGCCGCCCTGGTAGGCGTAGGTCGCATCCGTAAACCGGTCGCACAGGACCACGTCACCGCGGGCGAGCGCCGGCTCGATGAGCTGCTGCAGATGGTCACGCCGTGCGGCGAAAACCAGCAAGGCCTCGGTCATCGCATCCATGGGCTCATTGAGGACCAGGGTGCGGAGCTTTTCGGCCAGCGGCGTTCCGCCGGGCTCACGCGTGAGCGTGACGCTACGGCCCTGCCCGCGCAAGGCCTGGGCCAGGGCCTCAATGTGGGTCGACTTGCCGGCGCCGTCGATCCCCTCGAAGCTGATGAAGACGCCCGGCATTCAGCGCTGGCCCAACTGGTACTTGCGCACGGCGCGGTTGTGCGCGTCCAGGGTGGCGCTGAACTCGCTGGTGCCGTCACCCCGCGAAACGAAGTACAGGGCCCGGGTCTGGGCCGGCTGGACGGCCGCGAGCAGGGCGTCCTGACCGGGCATGGCGATCGGTGTGGGCGGCAAGCCGGAGCGGGTGTAGGTATTCCAGGGAGTGTCGGTTTGCAGATCACGCTTGCGCAGGTTGCCGTCGAACTTGGCGCCCAGGCCATAGATGACGGTGGGATCGGTCTGCAGCAGCATGCCGATGCGAAGGCGATTGTTGAAGACGCCCGAGATCTCCCCGCGGTCCGAGGGGCGGCCCGTTTCCTTCTCCACAATGCTGGCCAGGATCAGGGCTTCGTCCGGATTCTTGAGCGGAATGTCGGGGGCCCGCTGGGCCCAGGCCGCCGCCAGTCGCTGGTCCATCTCCAGCATGGCGCGCCGCAGCAGTGCCAGGTCGCTCGATCCCTTGGCATAGGTGTAGGTGGTCGGGAAAAAACGCCCCTCCGGGTGCACGCCCGGGCGACCCAATTTTTCCATGATGGTGGCGTCACTCAGATCCCGTGTCTCGGGCTTGAGCCGGTCTGCCTTGGCCAGCAGTTCGCGCCACTGGCTGAAGGTCAGGCCTTCGACCAGGGTCACGTTGCGCTGAGCCACCTCACCGCGCACCAGCTTGTTCACCAGAGTACGGGGCGTGGGCGAGCCACTGATCTCGTAGCTGCCGGCCTTGAGTTGGCGGGACTCGCCCGACAAGCGTATCCACCAGTAAAGCACTTGCGGCTGCACCTGGACACCCCCGTCCGCGAGGGCGCGCACCACGGTGCGCGCGCCGGCACCTGGCTCAACCGTCAGCTCCACGGTCTCGGCCTTGAGGTCCAGCGGGTGTTGCAGCCACCAGGCAAGGCTAGCCAAAAGCAGGCTGGCAACCAGAAACAGAAGCGACGCAATGAATTTCACAGCCCTACTCATTCCATGTGTACAGCTGGCGATGATAATTCACCCTCATGAATACCATCCTGAACGGCCTTGCCCTCTTGCCCCACCTCGGAGTGATCCGCGCCGAGGGCGAAGATGCCGCCAAGTTCCTGCATGGCCAGCTGACCCAGGATTTTTCCCTGCTGGGGCTGTCCGAGGCCCGCCTGGCCGCCTTCTGCTCGGCCAAGGGCCGCATGCAGGCCAGTTTCATCGCATTCAAACGCAGCCACAGCGAGATCCTGCTGGTCTGTAGCCGCGACCTGCTGGCGCCCACGCTCAAGCGCCTGTCCATGTTCGTGCTGCGCTCCAAGGTCAAGCTCAGCGATGCCAGTGCCGAGGTTGCCTTATGTGGCCTGGCCGGTGAGGCCGTGCAGACCCTGGCGCCCGGCGCGCACCTGCCCTGGAGCCGCCATGATCTGGGCGCCGCCACCCTGGTGCATCTCTACCCGGCCGATGGCACGCCCCGCGCCCTGTGGGTCGCGCCGGTGGGCACGCCGCTGCCGGCGGCGCCCGAACTCAAGCCGGAGGACTGGCTTTGGAGCGAGGTGCGCAGCGGCGTGGCCACGCTGACCCAGCCCATCTTCGAGGCCTTTGTGCCGCAGATGCTGAACTACGAGTCCCTGGGCGGCGTCAACTTCAAAAAGGGCTGCTACCCTGGCCAGGAGGTGGTGGCGCGCAGCCAGTTCCGCGGCACGCTCAAGCGGCGCGGCTACCTGGCACACAGCGCCGCCATCCTGCAGGCGGGTCAGGAAATCTTCGACGCGGACGATGCCAGCCAACCTTGCGGCCTTGTGGCCCAGGCTGCGGCGGCGCCCGGTGGTGGCTTCGACGCCATCGTCTCCCTGCAGACATCGGCCGCTGGCGCCAGCCTGCAAGTGGGCCAGGCCGGCGGGCCGGCGCTGGAACTGCTGCCCCTGCCCTACGCCCTGCTGGAAGACATCTGAGGTCAGGCCAGGGACCGGATCATCTCGATGTGCGGTATGCCAGCCTCCTCGAAGGGCAGGCCGCGCGCCACAAACCCCTGCCCCGCGTAGAAGGCCTCGGCGCTGCGCTGGGCGTGCAACAGCACTTCGCGGTCGCCTCGCTGCGCAGCCGCCCGCATCAGTGCCTGCAGGATCTCGCGGCCTAGTCCGCCGCCGCGCAGCACGCGGCTGACCGCCATGCGGCCGATCCTGGCCACCTTCGGTCCGTTCTGCAGCAGACGACCCGTGGCCACCGGCATGCCCAGTCGGTTATAGGCCACGGCGTGCAGGGCGGTGGCGTCGTCCTCGTCCCACTCGAGTTCAAGCGGAATCTGCTGCTCTTGCACAAAGACCTCGGTGCGCACCTGGCGTGCGGCTTCGCACAGCTGGGCCCAGGTGCCCAGTCGGATCTCCACCATGGCCTCGCCAGCCTCAAAACCCGTCAGGGTGTCGCGCAGGGCCTGCGGCACCGGCTTCGACGTCTGGGTCGCCGGGTCGGCGTAAACGTAGATGAGCTCGCCTTCGACCAGCAGCGTGTCGCCGCGGAACACACCGCCACGGAACTGGATCGATGAATTGCCGATGCGCTCGCACTTCATGCCGATGGCCAGTGGGTCGTCGTAGCGCGCCGAGGCGTGGTACTCCAGGCTCGCTTTTTTCACATACAGGTCGCCGCCAAGGTGCTCCATGGCCGCCTCATAGGGCAAGGCCAGCGCGCGCCAGTAGTCGCTGATGGCGGTGTCGAAGTACATCAGGTAATGCGCGTTGAAGACGATCTTCTGCATGTCCACCTCGGCCCAGCGCACGCGCAGGCGGTGGGAAAAACGGAAGTCGGCGCGGGTGATGGTGTGCTTGCTCATACTGTCTGGAAGGCGTGTTTCAGCGCCCGTGCGGCATCGGCGTGAGCCTGCAGGGCTTCGGGTATGGCGCGGCCCATCTTGATGAATTCGTGGACCACGCCGCGGTAGATCTCAAGGTCCACGGCCACGCCGGCGCCACGCAGCTTGTCGGCGTACATCACGCCTTCGTCCACCAGCGGGTCGCACTCGGCCAGGCCGATCCAGGCCGGCGCCACGCCGTCCACATCGGGCGCGTGCAATGGCGCAAAGCGCCAGTCCTCCCGGTCGGCCGGGGTGTTGATGTAGTGGTTGAAGAAATACGTGATGTGCGGCTCCTCGATCACGAAGCCGTGGGCAAAGGTCTTGTGCGAGGGGGTGTCCTGGTGGGCAGCACAGCCCGGGTAGAAAAGCAGCTGCAGCGCCAGCGGCAGGCCGGCGTCGCGGGCCTCAATGGCACTCACGATCGCCAGCGTACCGCCCGCGCTGTCGCCGCCCACGGCCAGGCGGCTGCCGTCCAGGCCCAGGGCCCCGGCCTGCGCGGCCAGCCACTGCAGGGCATCCCAGGCATCGTTGGCGGCCGTGGGGAACTTGTGCTCGGGCGCGAGCCGGTAATCCACCGAAAGCACGGCGCAATGCGCCAGATGGCTCAGGTGGCGGCACAGCGCATCGTGCGTGGCCACGCTGCCGATGGTGAAGCCGCCGCCGTGGAAGTACAGCAGCACCGGCAGATTCTCCTGCGCCGGCGCATAGAGCCGGGCCGGCAGGGCCTGACCATCGCGGGTCGGGATGCTGAGGTCCTGCACCCGCGCCAGCTTGTGGCCGGGAATCTCCAGCATGCCCGAGCCCACCTCGTAGACCTGGCGCGCCTGCTGGGGCCCCAGCGCATGCAGGGGCAACTGGCGCACGCGCGCCATGCGGTCCAGCACCTGGTGCATGGCCGGCGTCAGCAGGGATCGCGGGTTGCGTGGGTGACTCATGGGGGGAGATTTGCTTGCTAAAGTGGCTGGATTCGGAGTTTTTGATCGTACACCGCGGAGACAAACCACCATGGCGCTTATCTACTACATCACCCAGGTCCAGTTCGATTTCGGCGCCATCAAGCTGCTGAAACAGGAGTGCGAGCGCAGCGGTATCAGCCGCCCACTGGTCGTGACCGACGCTGGCGTCAAGGCCGCCGGCCTGCTGCAGAAGGCGCTCGACGCCCTGCCCGGCATGCGTGCGGCCGTGTTCGACCAGACCCCTTCCAACCCCACGGAGGCCGCCGTGCGGGCCGCCACGGCGATCTACCAGGCGCAGCAGTGCGACGGCCTGATCGGGCTGGGTGGCGGCAGCGCCATCGACTGCGCCAAGGGCGTGGCCATTGCCGCCACGCACGAAGGCCCGTTGAAGACCTACGCCACCATCGAGGGTGGCTCGGCCAGGATCACGGAACGCGTAGCCCCGCTGATCGCCGTTCCCACCACGGCGGGTACCGGCAGCGAGGTGGCGCGTGGCGCCCTCCTCATCGTTGACGACGGCCGCAAGCTGGGTTTCCATTCCTGGTATCTGGTGCCCAAGACCGCCATCTGCGACCCCGAGCTCACGCTGGGCCTGCCCCCGAAGCTGACGGCCGCCACCGGCATGGACGCCATCGCCCATTGCATGGAAACCTTCATGGCCCCGGCCTTCAATCCGCCGGCGGACGGCATTGCCCTGGACGGCCTGCAGCGCGCCTGGGCCCATATCGAGCGCGCCACCAAGGATGGCAGCGACCGCGAAGCGCGCTTGAACCTGATGAGCGCCTCCATGCAGGGCGCCATGGCCTTCCAAAAAGGCTTGGGCTGCGTGCATAGCCTGAGCCACAGCCTGGGCGGCGTGGACCCGCGCCTGCATCACGGCACGCTCAACGCCATGTTCCTGCCGGCGGTGATCAACTTCAATGCGGGTGCGGAGTCGGTCCAGAAGGAGTCGCGCCTGCTGCGCATGGCCCAGGCCATGAACCTGGACTCGGCCGGTGACATCGCCTCGGCCCTCCAGGACATGAACGCCCGCCTGGGCCTGGCCAGCGGCTTGCGTGAGATGGGGGTGAGCGAGAGCCAGTTCGACACTGTGATCGCCGGCGCCCTCGCCGATCATTGCCACAAGACCAACCCGCGCATGGCCAGTGCGGACGACTACCGGGCGATGCTGCAGCAGGCGATGTGAGCCTGCGGGCCACGCGGCCTGCTTCAGCATCCAATGGGTGGCGTGCTGCGGCTCAAAGCGGTTGCAGTTGCGCCGGGTCCGGCTGGTCCAGCCAGGCCTGGAACTCGTCGGCCAGCTGGCGGCTCATCTGCACGGCCTGGCTCCAGTGCTTGACGCGGCTGGCCAGGTCGTTGCCGTAGTGGGTGAAGTCCTGGCGGGTGGGCAGCTTGCCATGGGGCAAGGTCCTGATCCACTCCGGGTTCGGTGCCAGCAAGAGCATGTTGTCCAGGTGGTGGGTGGCCCGATGCCGCCAAGGCAATCCTTTGTCCAGCCAGCCCGGCACCACGGCACGCTGGAAATGCGGGTAGAGCACCAGGCCAGGCCGCTGCGCCACATCGGGCGCGGCGGCGTAATTGAGATGCAGGTGGTAGTCGGTGATGCCGCCGTCCCAGTAGGCGCCGGGCGGCGCGCCGGGAATATCGTGCACGGCCTGCAAAGCAAAGGGAATGGAGCAACTGGCCTGCAGGGCCGGGTAGAAATTGGCCGCATGCAGCGGCAGCTGGCGGGTACGGTAATCGTGGCTGTCAAAAGGCAGCGCAGCACAGGGTGCGTCGGGCGTCGGGGCGCTGCGGGTGGAAAACACCACGCGCTCCAGCCAGGCGCCCATGGCCTTGCGCTGTACTGCATTGGTCAGGAAAGCCCCCAGGTAGGCCAGTGGCGTGCGCAGGCGGTGTTCGCGTCGTAGCAGATGACGGCCGCGCGAGGTCACGACGTGCAGACGGTAACGCGCATGCTGCAGCACCTGCGTTTCACGACCGCCATAAAAAGAGCGCAGGCTTTGCCCGAACAGCTCGCTCACGTGGCGGGCGCTGGGCAGCTTGTTGCCAGGCCTGAACTCGTAGTGCTGCCGGATGTAGTCGTGCTCCAGGCGTTCGAAGGCGGCCACCGGATCGTCCAGGCAGGCGGTGGCCATGCGCCAGGCCCCGATCGAGGCGCCGACCAGGTCGACCGGCTGGGCCGACTGTGGCAGCCACTCGCCGAACAGGTAACGGTCCAGTGCCCCCAGGATCAGTCCCTTGGGGCCGCCGGCTGCCGCCGGGATGGTATGGATGTCGGCCGGCAGCAGGCCGTGCTGACGGATGTGCTCGCGGGCCGCCGGCCCGGCGTACAGACTCAAGGCTTTCATGCGGGAAGATTTCGGGAAACCGGCACTCAGGTATGGGCGGACCAGTCAAAGGGGTCCTGCTGCAGCACCATGTCGATGTCCAGGTCCAGCACCTCACCGACTTCGCCGGGGAAGGTCACCGCCAGGGCACGCTCGTTGAGCTGGGCCTCCCGGGCCCGGGCTCGCCAGGTGGCGAGGTGGATGACTCCGGCCAGCGGCTCATAGACGTTGTTGTAGAACGGCGCGTATTGGTGCTCCAGGGCATCGACGATGGGCTGCGGGAAGTGCCATTGGCGCGCATACGCCGCCCCGACATGGGCATAGTTGTAGCCAAAGTGCTGAAACTCGGCTCTGGCGCGCTTGAGATCCAGCGGCCCGAGCTCCTTGTTCAGCAGGGCCATCTCGGCAGGCATGCCGGCATGCATGACCAGTTCGCCGATCGCGTGGATCAGGCCGCAGGTGAAAGCGGCGCCCTGGTTCTGCCGGGTCACGCCGGCCAGCGAACGCGCCAGCTTGGCCACGTTGAGGCTGTAGCTCCAGAACTGCGGAAGGTTGATTCCGGGGATGCCCTTGAGCGAGGCGGCCGAGGCCGCCTCGGCCGCCATCTGGCGGATGTGGGACAGCTCCAGAATGGCCAGGGCCTCGGCGGCGCTATTGACCTTGCCCGAGAGCCGGAACATGGGGGTATTGGCCGTCTGCAGCACGCGCGTCGTCAGGGCCGGGTCGGTACTGATCAGCTGGGTGATGTTCTTCAGGTCGGCGACTTCGCGGTCCAGCTCGCTGAGCAGCAACGCAACGATCCTGGGGATGCTTGGCAGCACGATGGACCCCGCCAGCAGGGCATTCAACTCCATGGCTACGGTCTCCGGGCGTCGTTCTGGCTCATGGCGCCATTATGTCCTGCACTCCCCCGCTGCGTCGAGCGGCCAGCGCCCGAAGCGACGGGGGCGACCCCACGCCTGAGCCGCCCGCAGCCTCTGCCCCGAGGCTCAGCGTTTCAGTTTCGCAAAAGCCGAAGCCATGGCCGACTGCGGCGCGGGGCCGTTATCGCGGCGCGGCTGCTGCTGCCCGCGCCCCGCCCCTTCGTAGCGGTTCTCGCGCGGAGCGTCTTGGCGGGCCGGGGCGGTGTCCAGCTTCATGGTCAGGCTGATGCGCTTGCGCGCCACGTCCACCTCCAGCACCTTGACCTTGACGATGTCACCGGTCTTCACCACCTCGCGCGCATCGTTGACGAACTTGTTGGCCAGCTGGCTTACATGCACCAGGCCGTCCTGGTGCACGCCCAGGTCGACGAAGGCACCGAACTGGGCCACGTTGCTGACCGTGCCTTCGAGCACCATGCCCTCGCTCAGGTCCTTGATGTCGTCCACGCCCTCGTTGAAGCGCGCGACCTTGAAGTCCGGCCGCGGGTCGCGCCCCGGCTTCTCCAGCTCGCTCAGGATGTCCTTGACGGTGATGACACCGAAACGCTCATTGGCGAAGAGCTCGGGCTTGAGCGTCTTGAGCATCTCGGCCCGGCCCATGAGCTCGGCCACCGGCTTGCCGGTCTGCGCCATGATCTTTTCCACCACGGGGTAGGTCTCGGGGTGCACCCCTGTCATGTCCAGCGGGTTGTCGCCGCCGCGGATGCGCAGGAAACCGGCGCTCTGCTCAAAGGTCTTGGCGCCCAGGCCGGTGACCTTGAGCAGGTCCTGACGGCTGCCGAAGGCGCCGTTGGCCTCACGCCAGCGCACCACCGCCTTGGCAACACTGCCCGACAAGCCGGAGACGCGCGATAGCAGCGGCACGCTGGCGGTGTTCAGGTCCACGCCCACCGAGTTCACACAGTCTTCCACCACGGTCTCCAGGCTGCGGGCCAGTTCGCTCTGGTTCACATCGTGCTGGTACTGGCCCACGCCGATGGACTTGGGGTCGATCTTGACGAGCTCGGCCAGCGGGTCCTGGAGGCGGCGCGCGATGCTGGCCGCACCGCGCAGGCTGACGTCCACATCGGGCATCTCCTGGGAGGCGAATTCGCTGGCTGAATAAACCGAAGCACCGGCCTCGCTGACCACGACTTTCTCGATCTGTTTGTCCACCTTGGCCGCCAGCTTGATCAGGTCCGCCGCCAGTTTGTCGGTTTCGCGGCTGGCGGTGCCGTTGCCGATGGCGATCAGGTTCACACCATGTTTCTCGACCAGCCGGGCCAGGGTGTGCAGTGAGCCGTCCCAGTCGTTGCGCGGTTCGTGCGGGTAGACCGTGGCCGTGTCAACCAGCTTGCCAGTGGCATCCACCACCGCGACCTTCACGCCGGTGCGGATGCCCGGGTCCAGGCCCATGACCACACGCGGGCCGGCCGGGGCGGCCAGCAGCAGGTCGCGCAGGTTGTCGGCAAAGACCTTGATGGCCACCTTCTCGGCCTCTTCGCGCAGGCGGGCAAACAGGTCGCGCTCGGTCGAGAGGCTGAGCTTGACGCGCCAGGTCCAGGCCACGCACTTGCGGATCAGGTCGTCGCCCGGGCGAGCCTGGTGGCTCCAGCCCAGGTGCAGGGCGATCCTGCCCTCGGCGATCGAGGGCTGGGCCGACCCCGGCTTGGACGAGGAGCTCGCCTCCGGCTCGGGCAACACCAGCTTGGCGTCCAGGATTTCCAGCGTGCGGCCCCGGAACACGGCCAGGGCACGGTGCGAGGGCACGCGGCCGATGGGTTCGTCGTAATCGAAATAGTCGCGGAACTTGGCCACGTCGGGGTGGTTCTCGTCCTTGCCCGGGGCCAGCTTGCTCTGGAACAGGCCCTCCTGCCACAACCACTGCCGCAGCGACTGCACCAGGATCGCATCCTCGGCCCAGCGCTCCGACAGCAGGTCGCGCACACCGTCCAGCACAGCGGCCACGGTGGTGAAATCGTCACCGGCCTCGGTTTTTTCTTTCAGCACAAAGGCTTCGGCCTCGGTGGCCGGGTTCAGGCCCGGATCGGCAAACAGCCTGTCGGCCAGCGGTTCCAGCCCCGCTTCCCGGGCAATCTGGCCTTTGGTGCGGCGTTTGGGCTTGTAGGGCAGGTAAAGGTCTTCCAGCTCCTGCTTGGTCGGGGCCGCCTCGATCGCGGCCTTGAGTGGGGGCGTGAGCTTGCCCTGCTCTTCGATGCTCTTGAGCACAGCGGCGCGACGCTCTTCCAGCTCCCGCAGGTAGGCCAGCCGGGCTTCCAGCTCCCGCAGTTGGATGTCGTCCAACCCGCCGGTAACTTCCTTGCGGTAGCGGGCGATGAAGGGCACCGTGGCCCCCCCGTCCAGCAGGGACACGGCGGCCTCGATCTGCTGTACACGAACCCGGATTTCCTGCGCGATCTGCGCGATAATTTTCTGCATGACTCTCTGACGAATGGCCGGGCCCGCAGGGGGACCCTGGAAACAAAGGCAGCGAGTGTGCCACAGCTCCCGAGGGGCCCTGTCAGACAGATTCCTACACGAGACCCAGGCGAATCCCGACTCAACTATTTAACGCTTTGTCAGACGATAGGATGGAAGGCGCGAGAACGACTGACTATCCCCACATCCACTTTCCTCAACCAACGTCAAAGGCTTCACCATGCACACTGCCAGCCCGAGTACAGCTGCTTCCGTCTTGCAGGGACGGATCCCTGCCTTATCCTCACTCGCCGCCTTTGTTGAAGAGGAAAGGCTGAAAACGACCGAGCGCCTGCCCTTCTCCGTGCGAATTGTCCGCTCGGGCGAGGATCTGGAGCGCGCGATCGCCCTGAGGTACGAGGCCTACGCCAGGCACATGCCCGAGTTCGCGCAGAAGCTCAGGCAAGCGGAACCGGATGACTTCGAAGCCGACTCCATCATTCTCCTGGCGGAGTCCAGGATCGATGGCAGCGTGATCGGGACCATGCGGATCCAGAACAACTCCTACCGCCCGCTGAGCATGGAGCATTCCATCTCGCTGCCTGATGTCTACAAAGGGCAGTCCATGGTCGAAGTCAGGCGCTTGGGGGTGGCCAAGGGGGCCTCCGGTCGGCTGGTCAAGATGGTCTTGATCAAGGCATGCCTGCTTTATTGCGAAAAAAACAACATCCAGTGGGCCATGGTGGCTGCTCGCCCGCCGCTGGATCAGTCCTACGAAAAGCTGATGTTCATCGATGTCATGCCCGGCAAGACATTCACCCCCCTGCCCACGGCCAACAACGTGCCGCATCGGGTCATGGCGTTCCAGATCGACGGGTACGAAGGTCGTCTGATCGAGGCCAAGCATCAGTTGCATGGCTTTTTCTGTGGCACGCATCATCCAGACATTGATGTCAATGCAGCCTCGTCATTCAACTTTCCGCGGGAGTATGACCGTCGGCAACAGCGGGCAGAGCAGGCGTTTACCTGATGGAAAAGGATGTCGCGAAGGGACATCCGCTGGTATCCTATGCGCAAACCCGACAATCCGCGCGGTACTGGCCGACGTCGAGAACGTCAGTCATGAAACAGCGGGGCTTGTCAGAACCATGCGCATTGAATGAAAGCCGACCAAGCAGAACCTCGTAACCAGGGCTTCGCCCACCGTGTCCAGACTGGACTGGACCGTGCGCTCAGGCATTTATCGGCTTTCATCATCCCGATAGCGATCACCCTGGTTTCGGTGATTGCGCTGCTGACCTGGGATGACCGCTATAACGTGGCCCCGCCGGTGCAACTTGAGTTCCAAGCGCTGATCGAGAGTGGCACGCCCATCCCCCCGGAGTTGGTGCTCGACCGGCTCAGCAGCGTGCCGAAGATCGGGCATTTCGAAACCAACCTCTCCCGACAGCCCGTCTGGTTCAGTTTCCAGCCCCCGGCATCTGCCCTGCCGGGCCTGCTGGTCGAGTTCCCCTCCAGGCACACGGTGGAGATCGCCTGCTGGTCGGGAAGCGGGCTGGAGTTGCTGGGACAGGCCAACCGCCAGGAATATCGGGGACAGATCAAACCGCTGAAGGCGGGTTTTTCACTGCAAGTCGACAAGCCCTCCCAGGCCGTCCTCTGCAGGGGCAAGTTTATCGGTCCGGCCCGTCTGACAGCGAATGTCGGGACGGCGAAGGACATGCTCCTTTCCGATCAGAACTTCCAGCGTGATTCCGGCCTGCTCGAAGGCGGCATGATCGCCCTGGTTGTCTTCACGCTGTTTGCTGCCCTGCTCAATCGCAGCCTGACCTATGTCGTTTTCGCGGCCTGGCTGATCCTGACCTTCCGAACTGCGGCGATTTCTGCCGGCTGGGATAGTCACTGGCTGGGTCAGACCGTCCCCGAGGGTTGGGTCCTGCCCATGCGCTCTTTGACCCGTGGCGCCTATGCGGTGCTGACGGTCGCACTGTTCAAGTCCTTGTTCGTGGACGAACTCAAGAAGCTCAGCCATCAGCTGCCCAGCAAGCTTCTGACCTGGCTGAGCATGGGCATCGTGCTGGCGGCCCTCGTGCTGCCACGCACGCAGTTCCTGCCGGTCATGTGGTCTCTGGGCTCTGTCGCACTGGTGCTGCTCGTTGTACTTTTGATTGACATCATCCGTACCACCCGCTCGACGGTCGCCATGTGGTACATCGCCTCACTGGGCATCACGGCTTTCTCCGGTTTGTCTGAAATCATCGCCGCGGCCTTTGGCGTCACGTTCACCATTGGCCTGGCCAACAGCGTGACCGCGGCGCTGGCGTCCAGCCTGTTGGCTTCGGTGGCCATCGCAGCCCAGATGCGCCAGGAACACCTGCAGCGGCTGTTCGCACAGTCTCAGCTGCAACACGCCTACGACTCCATACCGATCGGCATGTTCACGCTGGACCTGTACGGCCGTTTCACGAGCATCAACCCCGCCCTGCGCAAGATGCTGGGGCCACGCGCCTTCAAGACAACGCACAACACCTGGCAGCAGTATTTCGGTTCGGACATCTGGCACGCGCTGCTGGATCTGGCGCAGCATCGGCCCGACGAGGATATCGAGATCAGCAGCCAGATGGACGTGACCGGTTTCGAGGCGCCGCGCCGCTACCTGGTCAAGGCAGCCCTGTCCAGCGACAAGATCGAAGGCTCCCTGCAGGACGTGACCGACAAGTCGATCGCCGCCGAGGAGCTGAACTTCCTGGCTGACAACGATGCGCTGACCAAGGTGCTGAACCGCCGTGGGGTCGAGAAGGCCTTCAATGAGGCGGTCGCTGCCGCCGACAATGCGAGCCCGCTGGCCCTGGCCTATCTTGACCTGGACCGGTTCAAACTCATCAACGACTTGTATGGGCACAATGCCGGTGACGAGGTGCTGCGGCAGGTCTGCCAGCGCGTCAACAGCCTGCTGGCTGGTCACATGCGCCTGGGGCGTGTCGGCGGCGACGAGTTCGTCATCCTGTTGCCGGACACGCGCATGCCGCTGGCCACGGTGATCTGCCGCGGCATCATCGACAGCATTGACGAGAAGGCCTTCCGTGTCGGTGAAAAGGCCTTCTACGTGCGCGGCTCCATCGGCCTGATCGAGGTCAGCCCCGGCACCACGTTCAAGGAAGTGCTCTCCACCTCCGATCGCGCCTGCCGCGCAGCCAAGTCCGGCCAGTATCGCGGGCTCGTCGTGTACGAACAGGACTCCCCGGCCTTCCGGGAGCACCAGGCCGAAATCCGCCTCATCGGCGAGCTCTCGGCCAGCGACACCATCGCCGGTCTTTTCCTCGAGATGCAGCCCATCATGTCGCTGACCCGACCGAACGATGCGCTCAACTTCGAAGTGCTGCTGCGCATGCGCGACGCCGCCGGAGAGCTGGTGCCGGTCAGCCGTGTGATTGCAGCGGCCGAGGACAGCGGGCGCATGAGCAAGATCGACCACTGGGTCCTGACCACCACCCTGGCCTGGCTGGACCAGCACCGCTCCAAGCTGCTGCGTACCCAGTTCGTCTGCATCAACCTCAGTGGTGCCTCGCTCAACGACGAGGAGTTCATGATGGAGGTGTTCGACCTCCTGCGCCGCAACAGCCATGTGTGCCGATTCATCTGTATCGAGATCACCGAAAGCATCGCCCTGCATGACCTGAAGAACACCCGCCGCTTCATCGACAAGGTGCGCAGCTACGGCGCCCGCGTGGCGCTGGACGATTTCGGAGCTGGCTACACCTCCTTCTCCTACCTCAAGGAGCTGCCCGCAGACCTGCTCAAGATCGATGGCAGTTTTGTCGTCAACATGAATCAGCACCCGGCCAATGTGTCCATCGTCGAGGCGATCGTCAACCTGGCGCGTAACCTGGGCATGAAAACCATCGCTGAGTGGGCCGAGGATGCGGCAACGGTCCAGGCCCTGGCGGAGATCGGTGTCGACTATGTCCAGGGTTATGCCGTCGCGCGCCCGATGGCCCCGGAGAGGATTCTGGAGGTCAGCTCAGCCGCCAGCTTCATCAAGAACGTTGAGCTGCTGCAGTTTGTCGAATCCCAGGACCGGCAGAACAATCCGCTGGCGCAGCTTGACCTGCTGATCGACGGCGACAAGCAGTCGCCCCCCAAGATCCACTGAGCTCAGCCCGCGGCGGCACGCAGCGCCCGGCGCAGCTCCTCGCCCAACTCGGGCTTGTGGGCGAAGGGGTCGGTGGGGTTGTGCGCCTGCAGGATGTCTTCCAGACGTGTCTGGACCGAGGCGATGGCCTTGGGGTGGCTGTAGATGTAGAACTGCCCGACGCTCGCCGCGTCAAAAACCTTCTGGGCCACTTCTGCGGCCGTCACCTTGCCAGAACTCACCGCCTTGTCGCTCATCGCCTGGCCGATGAGCTGGCTGCGCGTCGGCTGGGCCACGGCCAGTTGGTGCGGCCGGTTACGTTCGCTCTGATGGATGCCGGTGGGCACGAAGAAGGGACACAGCACCGAAGCACCCACCTGGTCCGTCACGAGTGCCAGGTCCTGGTAGAGGGTCTCGCTGAGTGAAACCACCGCATGCTTGCTCACGTTGTAGATGCCCATATTCGGCGGGTTCAGCAGGCCGGCCATGCTCGCGGTGTTGACGATGTGGCCGCGATAGTCGGGATCCTTCTGTGCCGCTTCGAGCATCATGGGGGTGAACAGGCGCACGCCATGGATCACACCCCAGAGGTTGACACCCAGCACCCACTGCCAGTCCTGCACTGTGTTCTCCCAGACCAGGCCGCCGGCGCCCACGCCGGCGTTATTGAAGACGAGGTGCGGCGCGCCGAAGCGCTCCTCCACGCGGCGCGCGAGATGCTCCATCTGGGCAACATCCGAGACGTCGACCTGCTGGGCCAGCACGTCGGCGCCGGCGGCCTTCATCTCGGCGGCCGCACGGTCCAGCGCATCCTGCTGCACATCGGCCAGCACCAGTTTCATGCCCAGGCGGGCCCCGATGCGCGCGCACTCCAGTCCGAAACCGGAACCGGCGCCGGTCAGCACGGCGGTCTTGCCAGCGAAATCCTTGATCATGTCTCTTCCTTTTTCAGTACATAGCCGATGCGTGGGAAATGGACGTGGACCACGCCCGCACGATCATCAACTCGGCGGATCGTGTAGTGCATGCGCGTTGCCGCGACCAGCTCGCCCGTGCTGGGTTCCGGCCCGAAGCTGTCGCTGGCGATGCTGACGCGGCTGCCCAGGGGGATTCCGTGCTCGTCCTGGAAAGGCTCGCTGCCCAGCACGGCGCCCCCGTCCGGCGAGGCTGTGCACAGGGCAATGGCATCGGCTGCGGACAGCGTTTCTGCCCGGCCGTGCCCGATCGACGCCATGCGGTCCATCCAGGCCAGGACGATGGGCGTCGCGCTCAGGATGCCGGCCATCACGCTGGTCTGCGTGCGCGTGAACCACAGCGGATGGTAGGAGGCAAAGTCGGCAACGCAGGGCGTGTCGCCCAACAGGAAGGGCTGCGTCTGCAGCATGTCGGACAGACGTCGCAAGTAGCTCCTGTAGGCAGCGGCTGCATCAGCGGGTGCGTTACGCGGGACGGCCACACGCATCCTGGCGCGGTCCTCGCCAAAGGCCTTGGCCACGGGGCCCCATTGCTCGGGAGCGCCGCCGCCGAACATCTGTGCCGCACCTGCAGGGCTGAAGTTCCAGGCCATGGCGGCCCAGAAGAGCTTGTCGTCGGCCCACTGCGCCAGTATCCGCGCCAGGCCCTTTTGATCTGGGGGATAGAGCGTGGGCTCAGGCTGGAGGTGTTCCAGCACGTCACAGATCAGGGCCGTATCGCAATAGATGTGTGACCCGATTTGCAGAAAAGGCGTCTTGCGGTAGCCGCCGGTCAACGCCACCACATCGGGTTTGGGCATGACCCGCGGCACCAGCACGGATCGCCATGCGAGTTGCTTGTAGCCCAGGATCAGACGGATCTTCTCCGAGAACGGTGAAGTCGGATAGTGATGCAGGAGCAATTCAGCCACGAGCTTTCCTTGGTGCAAAGATCTGGGACCAGGTCTCATCGAGATCGCGCACCTCGGCCTCACCCAAGGCGTTCTTCTCTTCAAGGAGCCGGTGCAGGCGCGGCAGGTTGTAGTGCGGTACCGCCGGGTACAGATGGTGTTCCAGGTGGTAGTTCACGTGGTGCGGGAACAGGACAAAGCGCCCGACCCAGTTGGCCACGCTGCCCCAGGTCCGGTTGGTGCGCGCCGCGGTCAGCGGCGATGTGAGGTCGTTCACCGCACCGTGTTCGCAGATGGCACGCAGGCGCAGGATGGGCTGCAGCGTCGTGAGCAGCGGCAGGGTCCACAGGGCCAGATAGGCCAGCAGGCCGTCCAGGCCACCCATCAGCGCGGCGGCCACCGGCACCAGTAAATGGAAGGCCACCACACCCCAGCGATCACGCCGGGCCGCAGCGCGCAGCTGCGGCGAGGTGTCGTCCAGGGGGGAGATGCGCCGCTTCGTGTCTTCATTGATGGCCGGCGAGCCGAAGAAGTAGGCGTAGGTTTTCCAGGCGTTCCAGCCGATCAGGTCCTGCCCCAGCTTCTTCCACAGGTAGCCCTTGCCACGCGGATAACCGCCGTGGATGGCCGTGTCCGGGTCTTCGGGGCCATAGAGGTTGTTGTGGTGCAGGCGGTGCGTGACGCGGTAGGTGCACATGGAGACGCCCCCGCTCATGCCGATCAGGCGGCCCAGCCCATCATTGAGCGTACGGTTCGACAGCAGCCGGTAATGGGCTGCTTCGTGCGCCAGGATGAAGAGGCCGTGCTGGGCCACACCGATCAGTACCAGGCCTGCCAGGCCGCCCGCCCACCACCCTGACGTTGGCCATGTGGACAGGGCCAGTGCCATTCCGCAAGCAGCCAGCAGCAACGTCTGCAGGACGGCCCGCATCGAGCGGCTATCCGACAGCGTGGTGAGTGGCGCCAGTTCCTCGGCCGACAGCAGGCTTCTGGCCTGGGTATTGCCGCTGCCCGGCGCACGCTGGTCGTCGCGGAACTCCTCGCCCCTCCTGGCGACGGCCTGCCCTGCTCCATCGTCTTGCTGCGGGTGCGGAGCATGGTCCATGGTGTGGGCAGGCCCTAGATCAGCTTGACGAGCTGCTTGCCGAAGTTCTTGCCCTTGAGCAGGCCCAGGAAAGCCTCGGGGGCCGCTGCCAGGTCGGGAGCGACACTCTCGCGCGGGCGCAGTTTTCCCGTTCCGACCAGGGTGCCAAGCTCCTTGAGCGCCTCGGGCCAGATCTCCATGTGCTCGCTGACGATGAAGCCCTGCACTTTGAGGCGGTTGACCAGGATCAGGGCCGGGTTAGCCAGCGGCATGGGCTGGCCATTGTAGCCGGCGATCATGCCGCAGACCGCGATGCGGCCGAAGGCGTTCATGCGCAGCAGCACAGCATCCAGCACCATGCCGCCAACGTTCTCGAAATAGCCGTCGATGCCCTTCGGGCAGGCTTCCTTGAGCGCCTTGGACAGGGAAGCCGCATCCTTGTGCTGCTTGTAGTCGATGCAGGCGTCGAAGCCCAACTCATTGACTGCGTAGTCGCACTTGTCCTTGCCGCCAGCGATACCGACGACGCGGCAGCCGCGTGCCTTGGCCAGAGCGCCATAGGCGCTGCCCACGGCACCGGTGGCGGCGCTGACCACCATGGTCTCGCCGGCCTTGGGTTCGATGATCTTCACGAGGCCGTACCAGGCCGTGACGCCGGGCATGCCCACGGCCCCCAGGTAGTGGCTCAGGGGCACGTGCGTGGTGTCCACCTTGCGCACGGCGCCGAGCTGATTGGCGTCGACCACGCTGTACTCCTGCCAGCCGCCCATGCCCACCACCTTGTCGCCAGCGACGAACTTGGGGTGGCGGCTTTCGACGATCTCACCCACCGTGCCGCCGATCATGACCTCGCCCAGCGGCTGCGGCTGCGCGTAGCTCTTGCCTTCGTTCATGCGGCCGCGCATGTACGGATCCAGGCTGAGGTAATGGTGGCGCACCAGCACTTGGCCGTCCTGCAGGGCAGGCGTATCGGTGCTGACGAGCTTGAAATTGCCGGGAGTGGCTTCGCCTTGCGGGCGGTTGTCGAGCAGGATCTGGCGGTTCGTGGGCATGGTGTGTCTCTGGGTGGATCAGTCGGTGGAAATCACGTTCAGCGCCTGGCTGTCCCGGGGGCCGGTCGGCAGGCGCCTGACGTACTTGAAGGTGCCGGTGGCGTGCGAACAAGGCCTGCCCCCGGCGTCGTAAATGGTGGCCTCGGTGAAGGCCAGCGTGGCGGTGCGGTGGATGAGCCGGCCCTTGGCCGTGAGCTTGCCGCGCGCGGCCTGCATGAAGCTGGTCTTCATCTCGATGGTCACCACGCCCATATCGGGCTGCACGCTGCGCGCCGCGGTGGCCATCGCCACGTCCATCAGCGTCATGGTGGCGCCGCCGTGCGTGACGTCAAAGGAGTTCAGATGCTCGGGCTGGGGATCGTAGTGCAGTTCGGACTGGCCGCCCTCGAAGCGCTCCAGGGTGAAGCCCAGGTGCTCGACAAAGGGGATTCGCACGCCAAAGGGGATGCTCATCTCATCCCCCCGTGACACAACTCACACCACCATCGACCGCCAGCCATTGCCCGGTGATGTGCTTCCCGGCGTCAGAGGCATACAGCACGCACAAGCCCTTGAGGTCCTCGTCATCGCCCAGTCGCTGCAGCGGAGCGTGCTTCTTGAGGTTCTCCTCGCCCCAGGCCTCCAGGGTGCCGGCCGTCATCTTGCTCGGGAAGAACCCCGGGCAGATGGCGTTGACATTGATGCTGTACTTGCCCCACTCGGCGGCCAGGGCGCGCGTGAAGTTGATGACCGCGCCCTTGGAGGTGTTGTAGGCGATGGTGGTCATCTCGGGCGGGTTGCCGCCCAGTCCGGCGATCGACGCCACATTGATGATCCTCCCTGAGTTGCGCGGGATCATGCTCTTCTTGCCGATCACCTGGCTCAAAATGAAATAACCGCGGATGTTCAGGTTCATCACCTTGTCCCAGGCGGCGATCGGATGGTCCTCGGCCGGGGCGCCCCAGGCCGCGCCAGCGTTGTTGACCAGGATGTCCACCTCGCCCATGCGCTGCATGGTTTCATCAGCCAGTCGAAGGATGTCCTCCTCCTTGGCGCAATCGGCGGCGATCCAGCGCGCGTCGATGCCGGCGGCCTGCAGGTCGGCCACGGCCACCTCCAGCTCCTCGGCCTTGCGGGCGCTGATCATGATGCGAGCTCCGGCTTCACCCAGCGCATGCGCCAGTTGCAGGCCCAGGCCGCGCGAGCCGCCGGTGATGAGGGCAGTCTTACCCTTGAGGTCGAAGAGTTGCTGGATGGTGCGTGTCATGGGTCTGCCTTTGTGCCTCGGTTACTTCATGCGGGAGCGGACCCAGATCAGCACGGCCCCGCTGCCCGCGACGATGGTGCCGCCGATCTGGAGCGTGTCACCGAGCGTGCGGTCCTGCCGTTCCAGGAACATGCCCAGCACCAGCGCCAGGAGACCGCCATAGATCAGGATCCAGGACCACCGCTCGACGCGGAGCTTGTTCGTTTCAGTCACCATCAGAATGCCTCCTCGGGGAAATCCGCGCAGGTCATGTCGCGCGTCTCCACTACATTAAGCCAGGCGCCGATTTTCGGCAATTCATAGCGGAAGAAAAATTGAGCGGCCAGCAGGCGGCCGCGCTGCGCCATGTCCGGGCCGTCCGGCTTGGCCACCAAGGCCACCTCGAGCCAGATCCAGGCCAGCACCGTGTGGCCGAAGGCCTGCAAATAAGGCACCGCGTTGGCCAGGGCCTCGCCGGGCTGGCCGGTGGACCAGGCGGCTTTCGTGGCCGCGCCCACCTGCTGCAGGGCCTTGGCCAGCTGCGCTGCGTACGGCGCCAGCTCGGTCTGGACCTGGGCACGCCGGATCGTGGCCGTCATGCGCCCGGCCAGCAGCTGCAGGCCGCGGCCCTCCTCCATCAGCACCTTGCGGCCCAGCAGGTCCAGGGCCTGGATGCCGTGCGTGCCCTCGTGGATCATGTTGAGGCGGTTGTCGCGCCAGTACTGTTCCACCGGGAAGTCGCGGGTGTAGCCGTAGCCGCCGTGGATCTGGATGGCCAGGGAATTGGCCTCGAGGCACCACTCGCTGGGCCAGCTCTTGGCGATCGGGGTCAGCACCTCCAGCAGCAGGCGCGCCTCGTCGGAGGCTTCGGTGTCGCCGGTGTGCTGCTCGTCGATGAGCCGCGCGCAGTAGAGCTGCAGGGCCAGCGAACCCTCGCAATACGCCTTCTGGGTCAGCAGCATGCGCTTGATGTCGGCGTGCTCGATGATGCGGATCTGGGCTTGCGCGGCGTCCTTGCCACCGGGGCCCGCAGCGCTCGCGCTGCTTTTCTGTATCGGACGGCCCTGCGGCCGATGCTTCGCATAGTCCAGCGAGGCCTGGTAACCCGCCATGCCCAGCATGGTGGCCGCCATGCCGATGCCGATGCGTGCCTCGTTCATCATGTGGAACATGCAGCGCAGACCCTGGCCGGGCTGGCCGACCAGATAGCCCACCGCACCGGACCCGGAGCCATCCAGTCCCCCGCCGCCCTCACCCCGCACGGGGTACTTGCCTTCGCCAAAGTTCAGCAGAGTGTTGGTCGTTCCGCGCCAGCCGCACTTGTGATTCAGGCCAGCCAGCACCACGTCATTGCGCTCACCGGTCAGCCGACCCTCGGTGTCAACGAGCTTCTTGGGCACAATGAAAAGCGAGATGCCCCGTGTGCCGGGGATGAGTTTGCCATCCGGCCCGGGAATCTTGGCCAGCACCAGGTGGATGATGTTCTCGGTCAGCTCGTGTTCGCCGGCCGAGATCCACATCTTGTTGCCCTTGAGGCGGTAACGCGGGCCCAGGGGGTCGTTCTGATGGTCCACACCGTCTGGCACGGCACGGGTGGCGATGTCGCTCAGGGACGAACCCGCCTGCGGCTCGCTCAGGCACATGGTGCCCGAGAAGCGGCCTGCAAACTCATTCCTGGCGAAGACCTCTTTCTGCAGCGACGTGCCATGCGCCATCAGCAGGTTGGCGTTACCCGCGGTCAGCAGGCCAGAGCCGATGCTCACTGAGGCCATGGCGAAGAAGGAGTTGGCCGCCGCCTCCACCGTGTAGGGCAGCTGCATGCCGCCGAACTCATAGTCCTGCGCGGCACTCAGCATGCCGGAGGCTGCGTAGGCCTTCTGGGCATCGTGGGTCGCCTGCGGCAGGATGACCCGCTCGCCATCGAAACGCGGCTCCTCGGTGTCCACCGTGCGGTTGAAGGGCGCGTATTTCTCGCGCGCGATGCGCTCACAGGTGTCGAGCACGGCGTCGAAGGTTTCGCGGCCGTGGTCAGCGAAACGCGCGCGCTCATTCAGCGAATCGGCCGCGAGCCACTGGTAGAGCAGGAAGTCGAGGGTCTGCCGGTAGCTCATGGCGCGATGCGTCGTGTTTTACAGGACTTCGAAAACTCCGGCTGCGCCCATGCCGCCCCCAATGCACATGGTGACCACCACACGCTTGGCACCACGGCGCTTGCCTTCGATCAGGGCGTGGCCGGTCAGGCGCTGGCCGCTGACGCCATAAGGGTGGCCCACGGCGATGGCACCGCCATTGACGTTGAGGCGATCGGCCGGGATGCCCAGCTTGTCGCGGCAGTAGAGCACCTGCACGGCGAAGGCTTCGTTGAGTTCCCACAGGTCGATGTCCGACACCTTCAGGCCCAGGCGCTTGAGCACCTTGGGCACGGCGAAAACAGGGCCGATGCCCATCTCGTCGGGCTCGCAACCGGCCACGGCAAAGCCCAGGAAACGGCCCAGGGGCTGGAAGCCGCGTTTGCTGGCGAGCTCTTCGCTCATCAGCACGCAGGCGCCGGCGCCGTCGGAGAACTGGCTGGCATTGCCGGCCGAGATCACACCACCGGGCATGGCCGGCTTGATGCCGCTGATGCCTTCTTTCGTGGTGCCTTCGCGCAGGCCTTCGTCCGCGCTGATCGTGACCCTCTTGGTGATCAGGCCCAGGGTCTTGTCGGCCACACCGGCGGTGACCGTGATGGGCGCGATCTCGGCGTTGAACAGGCCGGCCGCCTGGGCCGCGCAGGCCTTCTGCTGGCTGGCCGCGCCGTACTCGTCCATGACGTCACGGCCGATGTTGTAGCGCTTGGCCACCTGCTCGGCGGTCTGCAGCATGTTCCAGTAGATCTCGGGCTTGGCCTTGAGCAGGGCCGGGTCGGTGATCATGTGGCGGTTGGCTTCGTTCTGCACGCAGGAGATGCTCTCCACGCCGCCAGCGACATACACGTCACCCTCGCCGGCGATGATGCGTTGCGCGGCCATGGCGATGGTCTGCAGGCCGGAGGAGCAGAAACGGTTGATGGTGACCCCGGAGACGGTGACCGGGCAGCCGGCGGCCAGCGCGATCTGGCGCGCGATGTTCGAACCGGTGGCGCCCTCGGGCGTGGCACAACCCATGAGCACGTCCTCCACTTCGCCGGCGTCGATGCCGGCGCGCTGGATGGCGTGCTGCACGGCATGGCCACCGAGGGTGGCGCCGTGGGTCATGTTGAAAGCGCCCTTCCAGCTCTTGGCTAGGGGGGTACGTGCGGTGGAAACGATAACGGCGTTGGTCATTTCAAATTCTCCTGGATGCGGCTCAGCCGTTGAAGCTCTTGCCTTCGGCCACCAGCTTTGCCAGCAGGGGTGCGGGTTGCCAGAATTGGGCGTCGTCCAGCGGGTTCTGCGCGAAGCGTTTCATGCTCTGCGCCACGTTGAACAGGCCCACGGTGTCGGCGTACTGCATGGGACCACCACGGTGGATGGGGAAGCCGTAGCCGGTGAGGTAGACCATGTCGATGTCGCTGGCGCGAGACGCAATGCCTTCTTCCAGGATGTGTGCGCCTTCGTTGACCAGGGCGTAGACCAGGCGTTGCACGATTTCCTCGTCGGAGATCTTGCGCGGGGTGATGCCCATGTCCTTGCGGTGCTTCTCGATCATCTCCACCACCAGCGGGCTGGGAATGGCGTCGCGCTTGCCCGGCTTGTAGTCGTACCAGCCGGCACCGGTCTTCTGGCCGTAACGGCCCAGCTCGCACAGCAGGTCAGCTGTCTTGCTGTACTTCATGCCCGGCTTCTCGACGTAGCGGCGCTTGCGGATGGCCCAGCCGATGTCATTGCCTGCCAGGTCACCCATGCGGAAGGGGCCCATGGCAAAGCCGAATTTCTCGACCGCCTTGTCGACCTGCTCGGGCGTGGCGCCCTCTTCGATCAGGAAACCGGCCTGGCGGCTGTACTGCTCGATCATGCGGTTGCCGATGAAACCGTCGCAGACACCCGAAACCACGGCGGTTTTCTTGATGGTCTTGGCCACGGCCATCACGGTGGCCAGCACGTCCTTGGCCGTTTTCTCGCCACGGATCACTTCGAGCAGCTTCATGACGTTGGCCGGGCTGAAGAAATGCAGGCCCACCACGTCCTGCGGACGCTGGGTAAAAGAAGCGATCTTGTTGACGTCCAGCGTGGAGGTGTTAGAGGCCAGGATGGCACCGGGCTTCATCACGCGGTCCAGCTCCTTGAAGACCTTCTCCTTGACACCCATCTCCTCGAACACGGCTTCGATCACGAGGTCGGCGTTCTTCAGGTCTTCGTAGTTCAGCGTGGTGCTCAGCAGGGCCATGCGCTGCTCGTACTTGTCAGCTTTCAGCTTGCCCTTGCCGACCTGGGCTTCGTAGTTCTTGCGGATGGTGGCAATGCCACGGTCCAGCGCCTCCTGCTTCATCTCCAGCATCTTCACGGGGATGCCGGCGTTCAGGAAGTTCATGGTGATGCCGCCGCCCATGGTGCCGGCACCGATGACGGCGACCGTCTGGATGGCGCGTTTGGGCGTGTCTTCCGGCACGTCCGGAATCTTGGAGGCGGCGCGTTCGGCCGCGAAGATGTGGCGCAGCGCGCGGCACTCGGGGGTCCACATGAGGTTGATGAAGAGCTCGCGCTCGAAGAGCAGGCCGTCATCGAACTTCTTCTTCGTGGCGGCTTCCACGGCGTCGATGCACTTGAGCGGGGCCGGGAAGTTCTTGCTCATGCCACCGACCATATTGCGGGCGAACTGGAAGTAGGCGTCGCCCTGCGGATGCTTGGCGGGCAGATTGCGCACCAGCGGCAAGGGACGCACATCTGCCTTCTCGCGCGCCAGGGCCATGGCCTCATCCAGCAGGGTGTCGTTGGAGGCGGCCAACTTGTCAAACAGCTTCTGACCTGGCAGTTGCGCCAGCATCTCGCTGGGCACGGGTTCGCCGCTGACGATCATGTTCAGGGCTGCCTCCACGCCCAGCGCGCGCGGCAGTCGCTGCGTGCCACCGGCACCGGGGATCAGACCGAGCTTTACTTCGGGCAGAGCCACTTTGCAGCCGGGGGCTGCGATGCGGTAATGGCAGCCCAGGGGCAATTCCAGCCCGCCGCCCATGGCGATGGTGTGCATGGCGGCCACCACGGGCTTGGCCGAGTTCTCGATGGCCAGGATGACGCTCAGCAAGTTGGGCTCCTGCAGCGCCTTCGGCGTGCCGAACTCCTTGATGTCAGCCCCGCCCGAGAAGGCCTTGCCGGCGCCGGTGATGACGATGGCCTTGACGGCGCCGTCCGCGTTGGCCTTGGCGAGCGCTTCGGTGACGCCCTTGCGGGTTTCGTAGCCCAATCCGTTGACGGGCGGGTTGTTCAGCGTGATCACGGCGACGTCGCCATGCACCTTGTATTCAGCGCTCATGCTTGCGTTCCTCGGGTGGTTCAGAAAATAGAACGATCGTTCGATTTTTGATTGTAAAGGGTTGATGTTGCGATGCAACGAGGGTTTGTCACCGCTGGGACAAACCCCCTGAAACCCAGCCCGGAAGGCTCAGACCTCGAGCCACTCCTTGCGGGTGTAGCTGTCGTTGCGCAGCGCTTCGGGGGTGCCCTCAAAGACGATGCTGCCGTGCCCCATGACCAAGGCGCGGTCGGAGATGGCCATGGCGATGGTCAGCTTCTGCTCGATCAGCAGCACCGAGATGCCGCGCTCCTTGAGTGTCTTCAGGTACTGGCCCACCAGCTCCACGATCTTGGGCGCCAGGCCCTCGGTGGGTTCGTCGATGATGATGAGGTCGGGGTCGCCCATGAGGGTACGGCACAGGGTCAGCATCTGCTGCTCGCCGCCCGAGAGCACGCCGGCCTCGGTGTGCTGCCGCTCCTTCAGGCGCGGGAACATGCCGTACATGTCGTCGAAGCTCCAGCGGCTCTGGCGACCTTTGCCCTTCTCACCGAGCATCAGGTTCTGGTGCACGGTCAGGTCGGGAAAGATCTCGCGGTTCTCGGGCACGTAGCCGATGCCCAGATGCGCGATCTGGAAGGCCTTACGGCCCTGGATCTCCTCGCCCCGCCATTTCACGCTGCCCGCGCAGTCGACCAGACCCATGACGGCCTTGGCCGTGGTCGAGCGGCCCGAACCGTTGCGACCCAGCAGGGCCACGATCTCACCGGGCTGCACCTCGAAATGCACGCCGTGCAGCACATGGCTCTTGCCATAGAAGGCGTGCAGGCTTTCAACTTTCAGCAATGCGGTCATGTCAATGGCCTCCCGCCTGCGAATCGGCGACGGGCGAGCCCAGATAGGCTTCCTGCACGCGCGCATTGGAACGCACCGCCTCCGGCGTGTCGAAGGCCAGCAACTCGCCGTAGACCACCACGGCGATCTTGTCGGCCAGGCCGAAGACCACGCCCATGTCGTGCTCCACCGTCAGCAGGGTCTTGCCCTCGGTGACCTCGCGGATCAGCTTGATGAACCGTGTCGTCTCGCTCTTGCTCATGCCCGCGGTGGGTTCGTCCAGCAGGATCACGCTGGCGCCGCCCGCGATGGTCACACCGATCTCCAGCGCCCGCTGCTCTGCATAGGTCAGGTTCATCGCCAGGATGTCGCGCTTCTTGTCCAGGCGGATCATCTCCAGGAGTTCCTCGGTGCGGTCGTTGGCGTCTTCCAGATCGGCCAGGAACTTGAAGAAGCTGTAGCGGTGGCCCAGGCTCCAGAGCACGGCGCAGCGCAGGTTCTCGAACACGCTGAGTTTGGGAAAGATGTTGGTGATCTGGAAGCTGCGCGCCAGGCCCATGCGATTGATCTCGTAGGGCTTCATCCCGTCGATGCGTTTGCCGTGCAACAGCACTTCGCCGCTGGTGGGGCCAAAGCGCCCGCTGATGAGATTGAACAACGTCGACTTGCCAGCGCCATTTGGGCCGATCACGGCCACGCGCTCGCCAGCCTGCACGGCCAGATCGACACCCCGGATGATCTCGGTCTTGCCAAAGCTCTTGCGCAGGTCCTTGAGTTCCAGTGCGGGTGTTTTCATGCCAGCTTCCCCGCTCATAGCGCTTCCCTCCGCTTGATTTCCTTCTCGATGTCTTCCTGGATCTGGCCCCACTCATGCACATAGTGCCGGCGGCACAGCTCAAACAGGCCCAGGCCCGTGAGCATGACGAACGCACCACCGAACCAGTGGTCGAGGCTGTGCGCATTGAGCGGGATGCCGACGAAGCGCAGCTCCGGCCCCATCGTGAGATTGAGCTGAAGGTGGTAGATCATCTCGATCAGCACGGCTGCGCCCAGCAGCAGCACCAGGGCCGAGATCGCCAGGCCCAGGTAGCTGACCCAGACCTTGCGCAGGAAGCCGAAGCTGGCCACGCGCAGATTCATCATGATCAGGCTGGCGATACCGCCCGGCGCATACATGACCATGAACACGAAGATCAGGCCCAGGTAAAGCAGCCAGGCCTTGGTGATCTCCGACAGCAGCACCGAGGCCAGCACCATCAGCACCCCCCCGATGATGGGCCCGAAGAAGAAGGTGGCACCACCCAGGAAGGTGAACAGCAGGTAGGCCCCCGAGCGGATCCCGCTCACCACCTCGGCGGTGACGATCTCGAACAGGATGACGCCCAGTCCGCCCGCAATGCCGGCGAAGAAGCCCGAGATGATGAACGCCAGGTAGCGTACACGCTGGGTGCTGTAGCCGATGAACTCCACGCGCTCCGGGTTGTCGCGGACGGCGTTCAGGATGCGCCCCAGCGGCGTGCGCGTGAAGGCGAACATCAGCGCCACGCAGACGAAGGTGTAGATCGCGATCAGGTAATAGACCTGGGTACCCGGCCCGAAGCTGATGCCGAAGAAGGGCTGGCCGACCACGCGGTTGCCCGACACCCCCGCCTCGCCGCCGAAGAATTCGGAGAACATCAGGGACATGGCGAAGACCAGCTCGGCCATGCCCAGCGTGATCATGGCGAACGGGGTGCCGGCCTTGCGCGTGGTGACGTAGCCGAACAGGATGGCGAAACCCATGCCGGCGAAGCCGCCGATGATGGGCAACAGGCTGACGGGGATGGGCAGGCTGCCCTTGGTCACCATGTTAAGCGCATGGATCGCCACATAGGAGCCCAGGCCCGAATAGACCGCGTGACCGAAGCTGAGCATGCCGCCCTGCCCCAACAACATGTTGTAGGACAGGCAGGCGATGATGGCGATGCCCATCTGCGAGAGCAGGGTCACCGACAGGCCACTGGTGAACATCTTGGGCGCGAAGAACAGGAGCAGCGCAAACAGGCCCCAGATGATCCAGCGGCCGACGTTGTAGGGCTTGAATTCGTAGTACTGCTTCACTGTGCGATTCCCATGGCGCGACGTTTCTGCAAGGAATGATGCCAACAAGGGTGCAAACCGGGGGCTACCGCGGAGCCGGCTTTGCCGGGCCGCTGGTAGCGCCCCCTTGAGGGGGAGGCGCCGAAGGCGCATCGGGGGTGTTTCATATTCACTCGTCCCGCGTACCGAGCAGCCCTTTGGGCCGGAAGATCAGGATCAGGACCAGGAAGAGATAAGGCAGGATGGGCGCGACCTGCGAGAGCGTGAGCTTGAGCACCGAGTTGTTGCGCGCTGCCGCACTGAGCTCCCAGCCGAGCTGCTGCGCCATCGTCAGGAAGGAGTAGTCGAAGGCCACGGCAAAGGTCTGGATCACGCCGATCAGCACCGAGGCCAGAAAGGCACCCGAGAGCGAACCGAGTCCGCCCACGACAACGACCACGAAAATCACGGAGCCCACCGTCGCCGCCATGGCCGGCTCGGTCACGAAGGTGCTGCCGCCGATCACGCCGCCCAGGCCGGCCAGCGCAGCGCCGGCCCCGAAGACCAGCATGAAAACGCGCGGCACGTTGTGGCCCAGCGCCTCGACCATCTCGGGGTGCGTCAACGCCGCCTGGATCACCATCCCGATGCGGCTGCGTGTAAGCATCAGCCATAGCGCTACGAGCATGAACAGCGCCACCAGCATCATGAAGCCACGCGTCGCCGGAAACGGCGAGCAGGCAGCAGCCTGACAGAGTTCAGCCGGAGCAATGCCCCAGACCAGGCCAAGGCCCTCGGTGGCGTTGTTCACCAGCGTGAACATCGGACCTTGCAGCATCGGGGGGGGCGTGAACTCCACCGCCGTGCGCCCCCACACCAGCTGAACCAGTTCAAGAATGATGTAGGACAGACCGAAAGTGATCAGCAATTCCGGCACGTGACCGTACTTGTGGACCTTGCGCAGCGCCAGGCGCTCGAACACCGCGCCCAGCATCCCGACCAGCAAGGGGGCGAGCACCAAGCCGGGCCAGAAACCGACCAGCCTGGCCACGCTGTAGCCGATATAGGCGCCCAGCATGTAGAAGCTGGCATGGGCGAAGTTGAGCACGCCCATCATGCTGAAAATCAGCGTCAACCCGGAGCTGAGCATGAACAGCAAGAGCCCGTAGCTCAGGCCGTTGAGCATGGAGATGATGAAGAACTCCATCAGGGAACAACCTTCCGTGCCGTTGCGGCAGATCTCAAGACAAATACGTCAGACATGAAAAGGGCCCGATCGTCCGAAGGCTATCGGGCCCCACACACATGGACAGCGACCTGAATATCAGGGGCGCTTCATCTGGCAGCTGGTGGGGGTGCTGGCCACGTAGGCCGGGAACTCCTTGACCAGGGCCAGCGTCATGCCGGTATTTTCCGGGCTGTAGCTGAACTTCTTGTCCACCGGCTGCCACACCGTCAGGTACAGCGGCTGCTGCAGCTGGTGGTCGGTCTTGCGCATCTCGACCTCGCCGCTGAAGCTCTTGAACTTCAGGCCTTCCAGAACCTTGGCCACCTTGACCGGGTCGGTCGACTTGGCCGTGGCCATGGACTCACCCAGCGCGGTCAGGATGTGGATGATGGAGCCGGTGTAGAAGTCGTCCTTGAACTTCTCCTTGTACTCGGCCTGCCACTGACCCATCTGACCGCCCATGTTGTAGTGGTTGTAGGACACCTGGAACACGCGTCCGGCACCACCCTTGCCCAATGCGGTCGGGGTGCCGGTGACGCCGGTGTAGTAGGTGTAGAACTTGCCCGTGTAGCCGCCTTCATTGGCTGCCTTGACCAGCAGGGCCAGGTCGGAGCCCCAGTTGCCGGTGATCACGGTGTCGGCACCGGCGGCCTTGATCTTGGCCACGTAGGGCGAAAAGTCGCGCACCTGGGCCAGGGGCGTCAGGTCTTCGCCCACGATCTTGACGTCCGGGCGCTTCTGGGCCAGCAACTCCTTGGCGTACTTGGCGACCTGGTGGCCGTGCGAGTAATTCTGGTTCAGCAGGTAAACGTTCTTGACGTCCTTCTGGTCCTTCATGAAGGTGGTCAGGGCTTCCATCTTCATGGAGGTGTCGGCATCGAAGCGGAAGTGCCAGTAGTTGCACTTGCTATTGGTGAAGTCGGGGTCGATGGCCGAGTGGTTCAGGAAGATGACTTCCTTGCCCGGGTTGCGCTCGTTGTGCTTGGCCACGGCGTCGATCAGGGCGCCAGCCACGGAAGAGCCATCACCCTGGGTGATGTAACGCACGCCCTGATCGGTGGCAGCTTTCAAGGCGTTGAGACTTTCGGCCGGGCTGAGCTTGTTGTCGAAGGCCAGGATCTCGAACTTGACACCCGCCGGGTTGGTCTTGCTGAATTTGTCGGCGAAATACTGGAAACCCTTGAGCTGGTTGCTGCCGACCGGCCCCATCAGACCCGAGAGCGGATCGATGAAGGCAATCTTGACAGTTTCACCCTTCTGGGCATAAGCCGCACCGGCAAAAGCGAGAACGGCAGCGGCGGACACGAACCTGATAGCGAACTTCATCAATAATCTCCTCGTTGACAAAACCATTGCAGCGTAACCAAATTCCACCGATGCAGCGCTAGGGATTGCCCTAGAACTATCGCATTTGCGACTCGTTTCCAGGCCCCCGAAAGCCGTGCGACTTGAACGGACATTCAGCCTGTCCCTCAGGATCCCGGCAGCTGGTAGTCCTTCAGCGCCTCGCGCAAGCGGGTCTTGAGCATCTTGCCGGTGGCGCCCAGGGGAATGGCGTCGACAAAGACCACATCGTCCGGAATCTGCCATTTGGCGGTCTTGCCCTCGTAGAAGCTGAGCAGTTCTTCGCGCGTCAGCTCGGCGCCCGGCTTCCTGACTACCACCACCACCGGGCGCTCGTCCCACTTGGGATGGCGCATGCCGATGCAGGCCGCCATGGCCACGGCGGGATGGGCGACGGCGATGTTCTCGACTTCGATGGAGCTGATCCACTCGCCGCCGGACTTGATCACGTCCTTGCTGCGGTCGGTGATCTGCATGTAGCCGTCGGCGTCGATGGTGGCCACGTCACCGGTGGGGAACCAGCCATGGCCGTCGGCATCCTCGACCAGCGGGTTGCCGCCCTCGCCCTTGAAGTACTCGCCCAGGATCCAGGGGCCGCGCACCAGGAGGTCACCGTAGGCCTTGCCGTCCCAGGGCAACTCCTCGCCATTGCCGTCCACGATCTTCATGTCCACGCCGAAGATGGCGCGCCCCTGCTTGAGGCGGATCTTCATCTGCTCGGACTCGGGCAGGGTGAGATGCTTGTTCTTGAGCGTGCACAGCGTGCCCAGCGGCGACATCTCGGTCATGCCCCAGGCATGCAGCACCTCGACGCCGTACTCCTCGCGGAAGGCCGTGATCATGGCCGGCGGGCAGGCCGAGCCGCCGATCACCGTGCGCTTGAGGGTGGAAAACTTCAGGCCGCCGGGTTTCATGTGACCCAGCAGCATCTGCCAGATGGTGGGCACGCCCGCGGCATAGGTGACACGCTCCGCCTCGATCAACTCGTAGATGGACTTGCCATCCAGCGCCGGCCCCGGAAACACCAGCTTGGCACCGGTCAGCGCGGCGGAATAAGGAATGCCCCAGGCGTTGACGTGGAACATGGGCACCACCGGCAGCACCGAGTCGCGCGCGCTCAGGCACATCACGTCGGGCAAGGCCGCCGCATAGGCGTGCAGGATGGTGGAGCGGTGGCTGTACAGCGCGGCCTTGGGGTTGCCCGTGGTGCCGCTGGTGTAGCACATGCTGGAGGCCGAGTTCTCGTCGAAGTCCGGCCAATGGTAGGTGTCCGGCTGCTGGCCGATCCAGGCCTCGTAACTCTGCAGGCCGGGGATGCCGCTGTCCTTCGGTAGCTTGTCGCCATCACACAGCGCAATCCAGTGCTTCACCGTAGTGCATCTGGCATGGACGGCCTGGATGATGGGCAGGAAAGTCAGGTCAAAGCACAGCACCTGGTCTTCGGCATGGTTGGCAATCCATGCGACCTGGTCGGGGTGCAGGCGCGGATTGATGGTGTGCAGCACGCGGCCCGAACCGCTGACGCCGAAATACAGCTCCAGGTGGCGGTACCCGTTCCAGGCCAGGGTGGCCACGCGGTCGCTGAACTGCAGCTTCATCGCGTCCAGCGCGTTGGCCACGCGGCGGGCACGCGCAGCGACGTCGCGCCAGTGGTAGCGGTGGACGTCGCCCTCCACCCGACGCGAGACGATCTCGCCGTCGCCGTGATGACGTTCGGCAAAATCGATCAGGGAAGAAATCAGCAGCGGCTGGTCTTGCATCAATCCGAGCATGGACAGGTCTCCTTGGGTGTTCTATGCGCTCCGTCGCGGAGTATCGCGCAAGCCATCGGCCTGTCCACCGAGGGTAAGTCCCTGATCGGGACGAGCCTTCGTCACCTGCACGACAATCAGGCCATGTCAGCTGCCATCGATACCCTCCAGGACCGCCCCGCTGCGCCTGCCAGCGCTTTGGCCTGGGTCAACCGCTACGCTGCGCTCGGGGCGGCCTTCCACACTGCCCTGCCGCCGCAGCCCCTGCCCGCGCCCTACTGGGTAGGCCAGAGCTGCGCCGTGGGCGAGCTGCTCGGTCTTCCGCCAGGATGGACCACGTCGGACGAGCTGCTTCAGGCCTTTAGCGGCAACCGACCGCTGGCCGGCAGCCAACCCGTGGCCACGGTCTACAGCGGCCACCAGTTCGGCGTCTGGGCCGGCCAGCTCGGCGACGGCCGCGCCCTGCTGCTGGGTGAAACCGATGCCGGCCTGGAACTCCAGCTCAAGGGCGCCGGGCGCACGCCCTACTCGCGCATGGGCGACGGCCGCGCCGTGCTGCGCTCCAGCATCCGCGAGTTTCTCTGCAGCGAGGCCATGCATGCCTTGGGTATTCCCACCACGCGCGCGCTGTGCGTGACCGGCTCGGACGCCGCGGTGCGCCGCGAAGAGATCGAGACCGCGGCAGTGGTCACGCGCGTGGCGCCCAGTTTCATCCGCTTCGGCCATTTCGAACACTTCGCCGCCAACAACCAGACCGAAGAACTGCGCCGCCTGGCCGATTTCGTCATCGACCACCACTACCCGGCCTGCCGCGGCACGGAGAAATTTGGCGGCAATCCTTACGCCGCCTTGCTCGAAGTCGTCAGCGAGCGCACCGCCGCCCTGCTGGCCCAATGGCAGGCCGTGGGCTTCTGCCACGGCGTCATGAACACGGACAATATGAGCATCCTGGGCCTGACGCTGGACTACGGCCCCTTCCAGTTCCTGGATGCTTACGACCCTGCCCACATCTGCAACCACTCTGACACGCAGGGGCGTTACGCCTTTGCCCGCCAGCCCAACGTCGCCTACTGGAACCTGTTCTGCCTGGGCCAGGCCCTGCTGCCCCTGATCGGCGAGCAGGAACTGGCCCTGGCTGCACTGGAGTCCTACCGCGAGCGCTACCCGGCCGAACTCGAGACCCGTCTCCGCGCCAAGCTGGGGCTGGCGCAGAAACTGGATGGCGACCGCGAACTGGTCGAAGACACGCTGCGCCTGCTGGCCCAGGAAAAAACCGATCACACCATCTTCTGGCGCCGCCTCAGCCATTTCGCCGCCGACGGCCAGACCGCGCCCGTGCGTGATCTGTTTCTGGACCGCGCGGCCTGCGACGCCTGGCTGCAACGGTATGAGGCGCGGCTGGCGCAGCAAGACCGGCAACAGGCCTCGGCCACCATGCTGGGATGCAACCCCAAGTTCGTGCTGCGCAATCACCTGGGCGAACTGGCCATCCGGCAGGCCCGGGGGAAGGATTTTTCGGGGGTTGCGAAACTGCTGGCGCTGCTGGAGCACCCCTATGACGAGCACCCCGGCCACGAGGACGAAGCCGGCTTTCCGCCCGAGTGGGCCACATCGATAGAAATCAGCTGTTCCTCCTGAGCCGCTGAGCCGCACCTGTTCAAACCAATTTCTTTTCATCCATGACGTACGCCATCCAGAAAACCGCCGAAGAATGGAAGGCCCTGCTGGCCGCCAAGCACGCTGAGCCCGGGGCCTACCAGGTCACGCGCCAAGCAGCCACCGAGCGCCCCTACACTGGCAAATACGCTGACTTCTGGCAAGCCGGCTACTACAGCTGCGTCTGCTGCGGTGCGCGCCTCTTTGAGTCCGGATCCAAGTTCGACGCCGGTTGCGGCTGGCCCAGCTTCTCGGAGGCGGCCGAGCCCCATGCGATTGAAGAGCGACGCGACGTCAGCCACGGCATGGTGCGGGTCGAAACCGTGTGCGCCCAGTGCGGTGCGCACCTTGGACACGTCTTTGAGGACGGCCCCGCGCCCACCGGGCTGCGCTACTGCATGAACTCTGCGGCGCTGGAACACAAGCCTTGAGCGACCTGTCCCTGCCCCGATAATCGGGGGTTGACCGCCTGGACCTTCATGAAAATCCTGATCGACTTCTTCCCCATCCTGCTGTTCTTCAGCGCCTACAAGCTGCATGACATCTATGTGGCCACCGCCGTGCTGATGGCGGCCACCGTGCTGCAGACAGCCATCATGTACGCCATCGACCGCAAGCTGCAAACCCTGCAGAAGATCACCCTGGCCCTGATCCTGGTCTTCGGCGCACTCACCCTGTTCCTGCAGGACGAGCGCTTCATCAAGTGGAAACCCACCGTGCTCTACGCCGCCATGGCGGTGGCGCTGGCCATCGCCCTGTGGGCCATGAAGAAGAACTTCCTCAAGATGCTGCTGGGCAGCCAACTGGAATTGCCCGACCCCGTGTGGATGCGGCTGAACGTGGCCTGGATCGTCTACTGCGCCTTCATGGCGGCGCTCAACGGCTACGTAGCGGCCGTCTACAGCACGGAGGCCTGGGTCAACTTCAAGCTCTGGGGCTATGCGTTCCCCCTGATCTTCATCGTCGGCCAGGGCCTGTACATCGCCCGCTACCTTAAGACAGACGAGGCCGGAAACCCATGAGCGCCGCGCAGAACCGCTTCAAGCAAGCTCGCACCGCAGCGAGCAGCACGGAGGTACTTCAGTGACACAGGACCTGTCCGCGCTGGCCGGCCTGATGGCTGCCCGTTTGCAGGACAAGCTGCAGGCGAGCGTGCTGGAAGTGATCGACGAGAGCGCCGCGCATGCCGGCCACGCCGGCTCCAACGGCACGAGCCATGGCACCCATTTCCGGGTTCGCATTGCTTCACCCTTGTTTACAGAGATGTCACGCGTGGCACGCCATCGCCTTGTGTATGATGCTCTGCAAGATTTCATCGCCCGGGGCGTGCATGCGATCGCCATCGAAACGCTCTGAACGCCCATGGGCCTGTCTTCCCTCCCCCCGATCTCTCCGTCGATTTCCTAGGATTCATGATGAACAAGCTGATACTCCCGGCCCTGGCCCTGGCCACGCTCATGGGCACCCTGGCTATGCCTGCCCAGGCACAGAACCTGGCCATCGTCAACGGCAAACCCGTCCCGCTGGCACGCGTTGACGCCCTGGCGCAGCAGTTCGCACGTTCGGGCCGCCAGATCACGCCCGAGATGATCGAGGAGCTCAAGAAGGCCGTGGTCGACCGCGAGTTGCTGGTGCAGGAAGCCCAGAAACAGGGCCTGGACGCCAGCGCCGAATTCAAGGCCCAGATGGAGTTCACCCGCGACTCCCTGCTGATCCGTGATCTGGTGACCGCCTTCCAGAAGAACAACCCCATCACCGATGCCGAGATCCAGGCCGAGTACGACAAGTTCGTCGCGGCCAACAGCGGCAAGGAATACCGCGCCCGCCACATCCTGGTCGAGAAGGAGGCCGAAGCCAAGGCCATCATCGCCCAGCTCAAGAAGGGCGCCAAGTTCGACGCCATCGCCAAGAAGCAGTCCAAGGACCCGGGTTCCGGCGCCAACGGCGGCGACCTGGATTGGGCTGCGGCCGGCAACTACGTCAAGGAATTCTCCGACGCCATGGTCGCACTGGCCAAGGGCAAGATCACCGAGACCCCTGTCAAGACCCAGTTCGGCTACCACGTGATCCGCCTGGACGACGTGCGCGAAGCCCAGCTGCCCAAGATCGACGAGATCAAGCCTCAGATCGCCCAGCAACTGGGCCAGCAGAAGCTGGTGAAGTTCCAGGACGAACTCAAAGCCAAGGCCAAAATCGAATAAATCCTGGCAGCATCCCGAAAAACGCGGCTACGGCCGCGTTTTTTTTGGTCCGGGTGACCCTCGCTGGGTTTGTCCGCTTGACGCCGGCTTTTTGCCTGTGTTCAATCGATCCGGCAAGCCCCGCATCCCCACACCCAAGGAGAATCCTCTATGCAAGCCCTGCTCAGCAAGCTGTTGAAAGCCACCCTCGCCGCCACCGTGCTGCTGGGCGCCTTGAGTGCCAGCGCACAAAGCGGCAAGACCGAGGTCCTTTGGTTGGGCCAGGCCAGCGTGCGCATCACCACGCCCGGCGGCAAGGTCATCGTGGTCGACCCTTGGTTGCGCACCAATCCCAAGACCCCCGCCAGTTTCAAGAACCTCGAGGCGCTGGGCAAGGTGGATCTGGTGCTGGTCACCCATGGCCACTTTGACCACGTGGCCGACGCACCGGACTTGGCGAAGATGCACAAGGTCCCCGTGTACGGCCCGGCCGGGCTGAACCAGACCCTGTCCACCCTGGGCATCCTGCCCAACGAACTGTCGCCCCGCTTCGGCAAGGGCGGCACCATCACGCCCTTCGGCCCGAACAGCGTGAAGATCACGGCCACCCGCGCCGAGCACTCCTCCGAGTTCGCCTACAAGAACCCGGCCACCACCAAGGACGAAGTGCACGTCGGCGGCGAGCCGGTGGGCTTCATCATCGAGATGGAGAACGGTTTCAAGATCTACCACATGGGCGACACCGGCCTGTTCGGTGACATGAAGTTCATCGGCGAGTACTACAAGCCCGACCTGCTGCTGATCCCCATCGGTGGCCACTTCGTCATGAGCCCGGTCGATGCCGCCTACGCTGTGAAGAACTACCTCAAGCCCAAGTACGCCCTGCCCATCCACTACGGCACCATCCCGCAACTCAAGGGCACCCCGGCCGAGTTCTCCGCCGCACTGGGCAACGAAGCCAACAAGATGCTGGTGGTCAACCCCGGCGAGAAGGTGGACTTCTGATGCCCGCTCTGAGCCATGCGATGGGCCGCGGCCTGGCCCTGGCGTTTTTTCTCACCTCCACCCTGTTCATGACCGCCTGCTCCACCATTGCGCCGGCCACCCGCGAGGCGCTGGCCCCCCAGGGCACCTTGCGTGCCGCCATCAACTTCGGCAACCCCATCCTGGCCAACAAGGATGCCGCCGGCCAGCCCAGCGGCGTCTCCGTCGATCTGGCGCGTGAGCTGGCCCGGCGCCTGGACGTGAAGCTGGAGCTGGTCACCTTCAGCTCCGCTGGCGCGGTGGTAGAGGCGCTCAAGGCCAACAAGGTGGACATCGCCTTCGTCGCGATCGACCCTCTGCGTGGCCAGGACGTGCTGTACAGCGCGGCCTACGTGGTCATCGAAGGCGCCTACCTGGTACCTCAGGCCTCGCCGATCCGGCGCAACGAGGAAGTGGACCGTCCCGGCATCCGCGTGGCCGTCGGCAAAGGCAGTGCCTATGACCTGTACCTGACCCGCGAGATCAAGCAGGCCACCCTGGAGCGCGCGCCGACGTCCCCGGCCGTCGTCGACTTCTTCCTCGCGCAGAAGCTCGAGGTCGCCGCCGGCGTCAAGCAGCAGCTTGAGGCCGATGCCAAGCGTGTGCCCGGCCTGCGCCTGCTGGACGGCCGCTTCATGGTCATCAACCAGGCCATGGGCACGCCACGTGTGCGCGGCGAGGCCGGTGTGGCCTATCTGCGCGGCTTCGTCGAGGAGATGAAGGCCAGCGGCTTCGTCGCACAGGCCCTGCAGCGCCACAAGATCGAAGGCGCAGCCGTCGCCCCGGCGGCGCCCTGAACCCGCAGGGGCACGTCCCCCTGCCTTCTAAAAAAGGCCTCCTGCTGGGATAATCGGGGGCATGTCCCTGCTCGACCACCAGCTCGAACTCCTGTCCCCGGCACGCACCGCCGACATCGGCATCGAGGCCATCAACCATGGCGCCGATGCCATCTACATCGGCGGCCCCTCCTTCGGCGCGCGCAGCTCGGCCGACAACTCCGTGCAGGACATCGCCCGCCTGGTGCAGCACGCGCACCGCTACAACAGCCGCATCTTCGTCACGCTCAACACCATCCTGCGCGACGACGAACTGGAGCCCGCGCGCAAGCTGGCCTGGCAGTTCTTTGATGCCGGTATCGATGCCCTCATCATCCAGGACATGGGCCTGCTGGAAATCGACCTGCCCCCCATCCAGCTGCACGCCAGCACCCAGACCGATATCCGCACCCCCGAGAAAGCCCGTTTCCTGCAGGACGCCGGCCTGAGCCAGATCGTGCTGGCCCGCGAACTCACGCTGCAGCAGATCCAGGCCATCCATGCCCAGATCGACCCCGCGCGCTGCACCCTGGAGTTCTTCGTGCACGGAGCCCTGTGCGTGGCCTACAGCGGCCAGTGCTACATCAGCCACGCCCACACCGGGCGCAGCGCCAACCGCGGCGACTGCTCGCAGGCCTGCCGCCTGCCCTACCAGGTGCAGGACAGCCAGGGCCGTTTTGTGGCCCATGACAAGCACGTGTTGTCCATGAAGGACAACAACCAGAGCGCCAACCTGGCCGCGCTGGTGGATGCCGGCATCCGCAGCTTCAAGATCGAAGGCCGCTACAAGGACCTCGCCTACGTCAAGAACATCACGGCGCATTACCGCAAGCTGTTCGACGAACTGCTGGAGGCGCGCCCCGAGCTGGCCCGCGCCTCCAGCGGCCACACCACCTGCAGCTTCACGCCGGACCCAGACCAGAACTTCAACCGCGAGTTCACCGACTACTTCGTGCAGGGGCGCAAGGAAGACATCGGCGCCTTCGACACGCCCAAGAACCCGGGGCGCCATCTCGGTTACGTCAACAAGGTCGGTCCCGATTTCGTCGAGCTCACGGTGAGCGAACCCGGCACCGTGCTGCACAACGGCGACGGCCTGTGCTACTACGACCTGCAGAAGGAACTGGTGGGCCTGGCCATCAACCGGGCCGAGCCGGCCGGCCCGATGTCGGTCGATAGCTGGCGCGTGTATCCCAAAGACCCGATGGCCGGCTTCAAGGACCTGCGCAAGGGCACCGAGCTGAACCGCAACCGCGACATGAACTGGGTCCGGCTGTTGGAAAAGAAGTCCAGCGAGCGCCGCATCGGTGTCTGGGCCAAGCTGCAGGAAACCGCCACGGGCTTTGCCCTGGAGCTGATGGACGAGGACGGCCACACGGGCCACGCCAGCGTCGCTGCGGCCAGGGAGCCGGCCAGGAACGCCGCGCAGGCCGAGGCCACGCTGCGCGAACAACTCGGGCGCTTTGGCGCCACGATCTTCGAGCCGATCGCCATCACGCTGGACCTGAGCCAAGCCTGGTTCATCCCCGCCTCCACGCTCAACACCCTGCGCCGCGACGCCGTGGCTGCGCTGGAAGCCTCCCGCGCTGCCGCTTACGAACGCCCGCCGCGTGCCAGGCCCGTGGAGCCGCCGGTGCCCTATCCGGAAGACACCCTCACCTACCTGGCCAACGTGTTCAACGAGAAGGCGCGCGACTTCTATGCGAGACACGGCGTGAAGGTCATCGCCGCCGCCTACGAAAGCCATGAAGAAGAAGGTGAAGTCAGCCTGATGATCACCAAGCACTGCGTGCGCTTCTCGCTCAGCCTGTGCCCCAAGCAGGCCAAGGGCGTGACCGGGGTGCAGGGCACGGTGCGCGCCGAGCCGCTGACCCTGGTCAACGGCAAGGAAAAGCTCACCCTGCGCTTTGACTGCAAGCCCTGTGAAATGCACGTGGTGGGCAGAATGAAGAAATCAGTGCTGAACCAGGCCGCCCGCGAGGCCGAGGTCGTGCCCCTGAAGTTCTACCGCACGCGTCCGGCCATGGCCGCGGACTGAGCGCCCCCGCCGACGGGTTCAGCCCGCGCCCGGCGCTCCGCGCTCACCCAGCGGCGCCATGTCGGTCTGGTATTCCCAGTCGCCGACATGAAGCACGGGCAGTTCGCTTCCCTGCCGGATGGCCTTCATCAGCGCCTCCTTTTCCTCTTCCGACACGAGCTGGTAGTGCGGATGTGTCGGCCCGGCCGCGGCCAGGGTGGCAGCGGATCGGGTGGCTGCCGCAGCGGCACCCGAGCGCCAGTAGATGGCCTCGAGCAAGAGGCCGAAGCGTTCGTAGGCACACTTGCGGATCCAGTTTTCGGTCTCCGGGTCGTCCCAGGCCCGGCCGCCTCGCCTGGGTTGGAAACCCCGGCCCACCTCGATCATGGCGACGAAGCGATGATGGCGCGTATCCAGGGGCATGAGACGCAGGCGATACATGCCGTTCTCCACCTCCAGGGCCAGCAGGCTCTCCCGGATCACCTGGTCCAGCAGTTCACGCCGGAACGCCTTGCGCTCCTCCAGGTCCATGCGGCGCGGCAGCATGGATTGGCGGCTGATGGTCTGCGGGCTGGCGCCGCTGTCCTTGCGAAACAGAGAGAACATGTTTGCCCGATTTTGCAGCGCCCTGCCTTGAGCCGGCATGGACATGGTGTGGATTTGTAAGTGGCGCCAACCCAGCCAGGCAAAAAAAACGCCGCCAGATCCTGGCGGCGAGCGGGCGATGACGCGGCGAGCGCTCAGTTGCGCACGTAGACGATCTTCTTGCTGCCACCCTCGCAGCTGCCCACCACCTTGCGGTCGCCGACCTGCTCGGTGGGCACGATCTCCAGCGTGTAGTTCTTGACGCCGTTGGCGTCGATCTTGGCGGCAATCTCGGTCTTCAGTTCGTCGCAGGGCTTGAGCTGGGCCCATGCGCTGGGCAAGGCAAAGGCCAGGGCGATGATGAGGGACAGGCGTTTCATGGTGGCTCCTTGAGGGTGGTGCAAATCAGGCGTGCGGAATACCGGGATGAATATATACCGCAAGCCCCACGCAGCAACGGGCCGCCTGCGGATTGTTGCAATTGCACACAGAAATCAAAGTAGAGAACGCACTTGCCGCGCCGCTTCCCAGAGCATGGGCAGCAGTTCGCGCTGCATGGCGGCCCCGGACAGATGCGCCGTCGAGGCCACCACGTTGAGGGCTGCCACCGTTCGGCCCTGGGAGTTGCGCAGGGGGACTGCCAGCGCATGCACGCCCAGTTCGTGCTCTTCGGAGCTCAGGCAATAGTCGTCCCGACGCACCTGCTCGATCAGGGCGCGGAAAGGCCGTGCCTCGGTCACCGTGTGAACGGTCAGGCGCTCCAGCAGCCGACCCTTCATCCAGGCCAGGAACTCCGGGCGGGGCTGCGCCGCCAGCAGCACGCGCCCGGTGGACGTGGCGTGCGCCGGCAATCGGGCACCGAGGTGCAGGCCATAAGCCATGAGCTGCGGCAGGCCATCAGCGGCGCTGCGGCGCACGTCGCTGCTGCGCGCCACGATGACCACCTCGTCGCCGTTGGGCACCACGGCCGAATAGGCCTGCCCGGTCTGGGCCGCCAGGCGCTCCAGCGCCGGTTGCAGGACGCGTGGCAGGCGCGAGGACGCCAGGTAGCTGCCGGAAAAACGCAGCACCTTGCTCGACAACCAGAAGTGGCTACCGTCCGTCTCCAGATAGCCCAGGTGGGCCAGCGTCAGCAGGTGCCGGCGCGCCGCAGCACGCGTGATACCGGCTCGCTGTGCGGCCAGGGTCGCGTTGAGGCGCTGGCGCTCGGTGTCGAAGCTCTCCAGCACGGCCATTCCCTTGGCCATGCCTGCGATCAGGTCGGATTTGGCAATCATGGGGGTTTCAATGTTTGCGCGATCATCGCGCATTGGTGGCGATGATCGCACATTTGACGCAGATCAGGGCAGACGAGGCGACCTGGCGTGCCTATTCTCGTCCCATCGGTTTCAACGAGGAGAATTCCCATGCGTACCCAGGTAGCCATCATCGGCGCCGGCCCCTCCGGCCTCTTGCTCGGACAGCTGCTACACAAGGCCGGCATCGACGCGGTCATCGTCGAGCGCCAGACCGGCGACTACGTGCTCAGCCGCATCCGCGCCGGCATCCTGGAGCAGATCACGGTCGATCTGCTGCATGAGGCTGGCGTCGGGGAGCGGGTGCGCAGCGAGGGCACGGTGCACCACAGCATCGAACTCGTCTTTGCCAACACGCGCCATCCCATCGACGTGACGGGGCTGACGAATGGCAAGGTCGTCACGGCCTACGGCCAGACCGAGGTCACGCGTGACTTGATGGATGTGCGCCAGGCCATGGGCCTGACGACCATCTATGGCGCGGGCAATGTGCAGTTGCACGACTACGAGGGCCCCAATCCGCGTGTGTCCTATGAGAAAGACGGTCAGACCCACGAGATCCAGTGCGACTTCATTGCCGGTTGTGACGGTTTTCATGGCGTCTGTCGCGCCAGCGTTCCGAAAGATGCCATCACCGAGTACGAGAAGGTCTACCCCTTCGGCTGGCTGGGCGTGCTGTCGGATGTGCCCCCGGTCTCGCCGCATGCCATCGTCTACGCCAACAGCGAACGGGGCTTTGCCCTGTGCTCCATGCGCAGCCTTACCCGTAGCCGCTATTACGTCCAGTGTCCGATCGACGACAAGGTGGCGGACTGGAGCGACGATCGATTCTGGGACGAACTGCGCCGGCGCCTGGACCCCGACATGGCCGAGCGCATTGTGACCGGCCCGAGCATCGAGAAAAGCATCGCTCCCCTGCGCAGCTTCGTGGCCGAACCGATGCGCTTTGGCCGTCTGTTCCTCGCGGGGGACGCGGCACACATTGTTCCGCCCACCGGTGCCAAAGGTCTCAACCTGGCGGCCAGCGACGTGAAGTACCTCTCCAGCGCCCTCATCGAGCATTACGCCGAGAAGAGCGATGCCGGCATCGACCACTATTCGCAGCGCGCCCTGGCGCGGGTCTGGCGCGCCGAGCGCTTCTCCTGGTGGTTGACGTCCCTGATGCACCAGTTTCCGGACACAGCCGGTTTCGGCCAGAAGATCCAGGAGGCCGAACTCGACTACCTGGTCCACTCCGAGGCCATGTCGCGCTCGCTGGCCGAGAACTACGTGGGCCTGCCGCTGGACTTCGGCCGCTGAGCATTGATTAAACTGGGCCCCATGGCCCCGTCCTCCAAACCCCTCAGGGGCATCCGTGTCCTCAGCCTGGCCCTGAACCTGCCGGGTCCTGCCGCCTTGATGCGCCTGCATGCCCTGGGCGCGCGCTGCGTCAAGCTGGAGCCCCCCGCCGGCGATCCCATGCAGGCCTACCAGCAGGGCGCCTACGCCGATCTGCACGCGGGCATCCGCGTGCGCCGGGCCGACCTCAAGACCGATGCGGGCCGCAAGGCCCTGCACCGTGAACTGGCCCGGGCCGACGTGCTGCTCACCTCCTTCCGGCCCTCGGCACTCCAGCGCCTGGGCCTGGGCTGGACCGCCCTGCACCGTCAGTACCCGGCCCTGTGTCTGGTGAGCATCGTCGGCGCACCGGGTCCCCTGGCCGAAATTCCGGGCCACGACCTGACCTATATGGCCGAGCAGGACCTGATCAGTGGCCTGGCACTGCCGCCCACGCTGTTTGCGGATATGGGGGGCGCTTTGTTGGCCCTGGAAGCGGTGTTCTCGGCCCTCATGCAGCGCCAGAAGCGTGGCATGGGGTCACGGCAGGAAGTGGCACTGTCTGACGCCGTGGCCTGGCTGGCACTTCCACGCCACTGGGGCCTGACCACGCCGAAGGGTGCGGTGGGGGGCGCCCATGCGGGCTACCGCGTCTATGCCTGCAAGGATGGCCGCGTGGCGGTGGCGGCGCTGGAGCCGCATTTCGCACAGGCCCTGGGTGAGGCAGCTGGGGTGCAGACGTCGAACATGCTGGCGCCGGCTACCCGCAAGGCACTGGAGGCCTGGTTTGCCTCGCAGACGCGGCGCACACTGGATGCCCTGGCACAGCGGCTGGACCTGCCGCTGCATACCCTGCCGAAAGGCTGAGCGTTCAGCGCGGCTTGCGCGCCGTGGGCTTGCCCGCCCTGGCCGCGCCCGTCTCGCGCGGCGGCAGGCCGGTGTGCTGGGTGAGCAAACGACCCTTCACCGGTGTGTTCGCCGCGGGCTTGGCTGTGGACGGTGTCGAGTTCTTGCGCCGAGCGCTCTGGTAGCCGCCGTCGGTCAGCGGCTGGAAGGTCGGGATCAGATGCTGCTTGCCGTTGCCGATCAGGTCGGCGCGGCCCATGGCCTTGAGCGCCTCGCGCAGCAGCGGCCAGTTGTTCGGGTCGTGGTAACGCAGGAAGGCCTTGTGCAGGCGGCGGCGCTTGTCGCCGCGCACGATGTCGACCTTCTCGCTGCGATCATCGCGATGGATGCCCTTGAGCGGGTTCATCTGCGTGTGGTACATCGCCGTGGCGGTGGCCATGGGGCTGGGGTAGAAGGTCTGCACCTGGTCGGCGCGGAACCCGTTCTTCTTCAGCCACAAGGCCAGGTTCATCATGTCCTCGTCGCGGGTGCCCGGATGGGCCGCGATGAAGTAGGGAATCAGGTACTGCTTCTTGCCCGCTTCCGCGCTGAACTTCTCGAACATCTGCTTGAACTTGTCATAGCTGCCGATGCCGGGTTTCATCATCTTGGAGAGCGGCCCGCCCTCGGTGTGTTCGGGCGCAATCTTCAGGTAGCCGCCTACGTGGTGCTGCACCAGTTCCTTCACGTACTCGGGCGATTTCACGGCCAGGTCGTAACGCAGGCCCGAGCCGATCAGGATCTTCTTTACGCCCTTGAGGGCACGCGCGCGCCGGTACATGTGGATCAGCGCGCTGTGGTCGGTGTTCAGGTTCTGGCAGATGCCGGGGTAGACGCAGCTGGGCTTGCGGCAGGCCGCCTCGATCTCCGGTGACTTGCAGCCGATGCGGTACATATTGGCGGTGGGGCCACCCAGGTCGGAGATGACGCCGGTGAAGCCCGTGACCTTGTCGCGGATGTCCTCGATCTCCTGGATCACAGAATCTTCCGAACGGCTCTGGATGATGCGGCCCTCGTGCTCGGTGATCGAGCAGAAGGTGCAGCCGCCGAAGCAGCCGCGCATGATGTTCACGCTGAAGCGGATCATCTCCCAGGCCGGGATCTTGGTGGCGGCGTCGTGGCTGCCGTTTTCGTCCGCATAGACCGGGTGCGGACTGCGCGCATAGGGCAGACCAAACACCACATCCATCTCGGCCGTCGTCAGCGGAATGGGCGGCGGGTTGATCCAGACGTCGCGCGCCGTCGTGCCTTCACCGTGCGCCTGCACCAGCGCCCGCGCATTGCCGGGGTTGGTCTCCAGGTGCAGCACCCGGTTGGCGTGGGCGTAGAGCACGGCATCGGACTTGACCTGCTCGTAGCTCGGCAGGCGGATCACCGTGCGGTCGCGCGGCAGACGCTTGATGCTGCCCTTGCCTGTCAGCGCCGGGTTGGCCATGAAGGTCAGCGGCTGGATGGCGGGCATCACGGGTGCGGCATCGCCCCCAGCCTTCGCGGCATCTTCCTTGCTGCAGGTCTGGCCCTGGGCTGCGGCCTGTTCGGACGTGGTCTGGTAGGGATTGATGTGCTCTTCGACGTGGCCCGGCGTGTCGACCTCGGTCGAGTCGATCTCGAACCAGCCTTCAGGGCTATGACGCTGGACAAAAGCCGTGCCACGCACGTCGATGATGCTCTGCACCGGCTCGCGCGCAGCGATGCGATGCGCCACCTCGACCAGGGCGCGCTCGGCGTTGCCGTAGAGCAGCAGGTCGCACTTGCTGTCCACCACGATGGAACGGCGCACCTTGTCGCTCCAGTAGTCGTAATGCGCGATGCGGCGCAATGAGCCTTCGATGCCGCCCAGCACGATGGGCACCTCGGGGTAGGCCTCGCGGCAGCGCTGGCTATAGACGATGGCCGCGCGGTCCGGCCGCTTGCCGCCCACGTCACCCGGGGTGTAGGCGTCGTCGCTGCGGATCTTGCGGTCAGCCGTGTAGCGGTTGATCATGGAATCCATGTTCCCGGCGGTCACACCCCAGAACAGATTGGGCTTGCCCAGCACCTTGAAGGGGTCGGCGCTCTGCCAGTCAGGCTGGGCGATGATGCCCACGCGGAAGCCCTGGGCCTCCAGCACCCGGCCGACCACCGCCATGCCGAAGCTCGGGTGGTCCACATAGGCGTCGCCCGTGACCAAAATGATGTCGCAACTGTCCCAGCCGAGCTTGTCCATCTCGGCGCGGCTCATGGGCAGGAAGGGGGCCGTGCCAAAGCGAGAAGCCCAGTATTTGCGGTAACTGGTCAGCGGTTTGGCGGCGCGCGGAAAGAAGGAGACGTCGACGGGGGCGTTCATAGGGCCCTGAAGTGTACGTTTTTGGCAATACCAGCGGGGCGCCGGGGTGATCCTTTGCTTGGCGGCTGCGCCCCACGGGCGCAGAATGGCCCCACGTCATCCACCGTGCCCCCCGTACCATGCCCACCCTCGACACCCTGGCCAGCTTCTGGTCGGCCCCCATGGTCGCCACCAATGTGCTGGTGTTCTTCAACCTGCTGGGCGCCCTGCTGCTGGGGCTGCTGGTGGGCTACGAGCGCTCCTACCACGGTCGTGCCGCTGGCATGCGCACCTACGGCCTGGTCTGCATGGCCTCGGCCGCGCTCACGGTGATCGGCGGTTACTCATCGGGCTGGTTCGGGGGCCACACGCTGGCTGCCACGGCGGGCGACACCACGCGCGTGATCCAGGGCATCGTCACCGGCATCGGCTTCCTGTGCGCGGGCGTCATCATGCGCGAGGGCTTCAACATCAGCGGCCTCACCACCGCGGCTTCCCTGTGGGCAGCCTCGGTCATCGGCATCCTGGTCGGCGTCGGTTTCTATGGCGCGGCGATGGCGCTGGCGCTGCTGTCGGCTGTCTCGATGATGTGGATATCCAGGCTGGAGGCCTGGCTGCCCTCGCGGCAGGCGGTGGCCATCACGCTGCGCTTTCGCCCTGGCTATTTGCCCAGCGAGCCGGCCCTGCGCCAGATGGCCGAGGCCCGCGGCTACGACATTGCGTCGGGCACCATCGCCATCGAGCTTGACGCCGAGGTCCTTCGGTGGTCCTTCGTTGCCGTGGCGCGCAGCCGCCAGCGCATGGTGACCATCTCCGAACTCTCGCATGAGATGACGCGTTTCGAAGGCGTCACCGGCTTCCAGCTGAATTACGCGCGCAACTGATGTGAACCGGCCCTAGGGCCGACCTGCGCCGGCCAGCCCGACCGGCAGCCGACCGTCAGGCAGCCAGCCCAGACCCGAGGGCGGGATGTTTTTCCTGTGGCATGTCCAGGTGGTAGCCCTGCACCATGTCGACACCGAAATGCCGCAGCATCGCCAGGGTGTCCTCGTTCTCCACAAATTCGGCCACGGTTCGCTTGCCCAGGCCGCGCGCCACATCGACGATGGACTTGACGAAGACCTGATTGTCCCGGTCATGGGGCAGGTTGCGGATGAACAGGCCGTCGATCTTGAGCACGTCGGCCTTGAGGTGCTTGAGATACGCAAAGGAGGAAAAGCCGCTGCCGAAATCATCGAGGCAGGTGATGCAACCGGTCTTGCGCAAGGCTTCGATGAAACGTTCCGCATCCTGCAGGTCCGAGACGGCCGAGGTCTCCGTCAACTCCACCAGCAGGCGCTGTGGCGCCACGCCCTGGCGCCGCAGTTCCTCGGCGATGAAATGCGGAAGGGTCGGCTGATCGAAGGAACGCCCGGAGATGTTCACCGCCAGCGGCGGCATCTGCGGGGAACCGGCCAGCAGGGCAATGCTTTGGCGCAGGACCCAGCGGTCGACGTCCAGGATCTTGCCGCTCTTCTCAGCGTACGTGATGAAGTGCCCCGGCATGATCAGGCGGGTCGGATCGGTCTCATCCACCATTCGGATCAGCACCTCCAGATGCGAAAGCTGGCCGCTGCCAGCGTGGTAGACACCCTGGAAATGCAGGCGCAGCAGATCCTTCTCGAAGGCGCGCTCGATGCGGTCGTTCCAGCTCAAGCGCGTGATCATCTCGCGCGAAGCATCGCGCTCGGGTCGGTACACGCTCCAGGCGTTCTTGCCGGTCTCCTTGGCCTGGTACATGGCCGCGTCGGCGTGGGCAATCAGCTCTTCGGAGTTGCCCGCATTCTTCGGGTAATGGGCGATGCCCAGGCTGGTGGTCAGACGGAAGTTCTGGCCTTCCAGGCGGAAAGGGATCTGCGAGACCGCGCGCACGATGCGCTCGGCCAGCCGCTCGGCGTCGGCCTCGTTGGCGTCGGGCATGAGTACGCCGAATTCGTCCCCACCCAGACGGCTGAAGATCTCGTTCTTGCGGGTCAGCGCCGAGACTTCGCCGGCCACGCGGATCAGCACCGAGTCGCCCGCCCGGTGCCCGAAGGTGTCGTTGATGTACTTGAACTCGTCCAGATCGAAAAAAAGCAGCGCGCCCTGGCGCTGATGCCGATCCGACTCCTGGAGGAAGCGGCCCAGCTCCTCCTCGAAGCGGCGCCGGTTGTACAGGCCGGTCAGCGCATCGCGCTCGGCCAGATAGATGAGCTGTTCGGCGGTCTGCCGCTCGCGCGTGACGTCCTCATAGACCCAGAGCCGGCCGATGAAGCGGTTGTCGGAGTCACGCACGGGGTAGGACAACTGGGTCACCACCCGGCCATCGCTCATGGTGATCTCGTAGGTGCTCGACACCTCGTGCGTCTCCAGCACATCCAGCAAGTGGCGGGAGAAATGATCCGGCCGCGCCAACTCGTTGCTCGAGTACGCCAGCACCTCATTGGCCGACTTGCCGGTCAGGTCCTTGTCCTCCGCGATCATCCAGATCCTCTGGAACATGCTGTTGTAGTACTTGACCTGGTTGTCCGCCGTCACGAACAGGATGCCGAGGTTCATGGCACCCAGCAGAGCCACCAGGCGCGCGCGCTCCTCCTCCAGACCCGTGAGATATTGCCGACGCGACTCGTCGGCCACCTTCAGGTCCACCAGCGCCACCTGCAAGGCTGTCTCAGCCTCGCGGCGCTGGGTGATGTCCAGCATGCTGGTGCGCACGCCCAGGTTTTCCTGCGTCGCACTGAAGATGGTCTGCGAGTACATGGCCAACCAGAGGAGGTGCCCGTCGCGGTGCCGCAGGCGGCACTCGAAACGCTCGCCGCGTCCCTGTTGCGCGGTCTGCAGGGCATGCTGCAGGGCATGCGCGTCGCCTGGCGCAGCGAGGCAGACCGGGAAGTCCCGCATGGCCAGGCATTCCTCCGGCGTGTACCCGGTGATGCGGGCCACCGAGGGGTTGATCCAGATCAGCCGGCCCTGGGCATCGAACCAGCTTTCCCAGGCATAGGTGTAGTCGGCAATGGCGTGGAAGCGCGCCTCGCTGGCGCTCAGGTCATCGATGCGGGCCTGCACGGCCTCGGCCATGCGGTTGAAGCTGCGGGTCAGTACCCCCACCTCGTCGTCGGCCGACACCGGCAGCCGGAAGGTGAAGTCGCCCGCTACGGCCCGGGCCGACGCCTCGGTCAGCCGGCTCAGGTGCCGTGTGAGGAAATAGGCCAGGACCGTGAGCAGCGTGACGGAAAACACAATGCCCAAGCCGCCGATCAGCAAGCTCTGCTGGATCAGGTTGGCACGCGTGCGCTGGACATACTGGGTCGCCAGGCCATAACTGAGCACCCCGTAGTTGCGCATGCCCAGTTGTATCGGCATAGCCAGATCCAGCACGCCGGCCCGATGCTCCGCAAGATCGGCATGGGGCCGGGGGGCCGGGACGGGCTGATCCTTGGGCCAGCCTGCAGCGGCCACGCGGACGCCGGCGCTGTCGGTCAGTACCAGGTAAACGACCCCCTCACTCAGGCGAATCTCCGTGAGGATCTCGCTCACGGTGGCGTAGTCCCGCTCGGCCAGCGGAGCGGACAACGCGGAATTCAACAGGACAGTCAGCTCGCGATTGCGCAAGTCGATGCGTTCCTGCAGCACTTCATCGGAAATGCGCAGGCTGTTGAACACGATCAGGACCAGCAAGGGCAGCTGGACGAGCAGGCTCGCCAGCAGCAATTTGGTGCGCAGCGATCGCTGGCGGAGAAGCCTCATTTGCCGCTGCCCATCATGCCGCGCAGACGCGGGAGATGGACATCGACAGCCTGCAGTTCCGCCAACTGCACCTCACGCAGGCCCTGATACCCGGTGGCCTCAAAAAAGGGTTGCCCGTCCGAGGTGTCGCCTGCAAACGCCAGCAGCGCCGGCTTGATCTGCGGCAGCAGCTTGCTCACGCGGCCGTGCCCCAGCCACAGCAGGCTGGGCATCTCGGGCAGCGCCACAAAGACCTCGATCTCGTCACGCAACTCCTTGGGGGTGTTCAGCATGCCCTGCGGCGAACTCACGGCGAGCAGGGCCTGCCCGTTGACCAGCGCATGGGCGGCACTGGCGGGGGTCGGGGTGTACACCACCGAATAATCCGCCCCGGGCTGGAGTCCCCGCGCGCGCAACCAGGCATGCGCCTCGGTCGATGCCAGGGTCAGGGCGTCGATCATGGCAATGCTCGCACCCCGCAATTCGTCCGCCTTTCGGACCGGTCGCGCCCTGGACATCACAATGAGCGTGCGGTGCAGAGCGCTGTACCGTGCCAGCGGTGCGTAACCGGCATCGAGCTCGGCATGACGCCCCAGGTGGGGGGCGGTAACGATCATGTCGTACCGGCCTTCCAGGGTATTGCGGTGAAAGGTCTGGAAGTCGGGCGCTGTCTCCAGTTCGATCTTCACACCGAGCCGGCGCTCCAGGTAGGCCGCCACGTGCTGGTAGTTCTTGAGCAGAACGCGGGTGCTGGTGATGGGGAGCACCCCCAGCAGCAAGGGCCGGGTCGGCGCAGTGCCCTGAGCCCAAACCGTGCGCGGCAGGACCGAAAGGCCCAGCCACCCCGCCCCGGCCAGCAGACCGGCTCGTCGCCGCAAGTCACTCATATCGCCACCTTTGCGCTTGTTGCTCACACAGACCCAGTGCGAAACGGCCAAACTGCCGTTCATAAGTAGTCGTTTAAGTTTCCCACAGGGCATCGGCTGCCGCAAGCAAAGCTGATAATTCGATGATGGATTCCCCCAACACTTCAACGCCACGGGCACGCCCCGAGTCACTCGCTGACCTGTTCATCTCCTTCACCATGCTGGCCCTGCAGGGCTTCGGCGGGGTTCTGGCCGTGGCGCAGCGCGAACTGGTGGAGCGCAAACGCTGGTTCACGAACGAGGAGTTCGTGGAGGAATGGTCCGTGGCGCAGATCATGCCCGGGCCCAACATCGTCAACCTGGCCATCATGATTGGTGGGCGTTACTTCGGCGTGCCCGGAGTGCTGGCCGCACTGGCCGGCATGTTCACGGCCCCGCTGATCGTGCTGCTGTCAATCGCCCTGGTCTATGCCCAGTACGCCAGCCATCCGGGCGTGATTGGCGCGCTGCGCGGCATGGGCGCGGTGGCCGCGGGCCTGGTCGTGGCCACCGGGCTGCGGCTGGGCTCCTCGCTCAAGAACAGCGCCATGGGGATCGCGTTGAACACCGCTCTGGGCCTGCTGGGTTTCGTGGCCGTCGCCCTGCTGCGCTGGCCCCTGGTCTATGTGCTGCTGGGCCTGGGCAGCGTGGCCTGCGTGCTCGCCTACCGCAAGCTGGGCCAGGAGGCGAGCGCATGACGCCGATGCTGGAACTGGGCTGGGGCGACTGGCTGCAGCTCTTCACCCACTTCATGACGCTGTCGCTGCTGTCCGTGGGCGGAGGTATCACCACCGCGCCCGACATGCACCGCTACCTGGTGGACCAGCAGGGCTGGCTCAGCGACGCCCAGTACACCGCGTCCATCGCCATCGCCCAGTCCGCACCCGGGCCCAACATCCTGTTCGTGGCGCTGCTGGGCTGGCATGTCGGCCTGAACGCCGGCGGCATCGGGCCGGCGCTCCTGGGTGTGCTGGTCTGCATGCTGGGCATCATCCTGCCCAGCTCCATCCTCGTCTACGTCACCTCCCGCTGGAGCCATCAGAACCGCGAGCTGCGCGCCGTGCGGGCCTTCAAGCTGGGCATGGCGCCCATCGTCATTGCGCTGCTGATCGCCACCGGCTGGATCCTGGCGCGCGCCCACGGCGACCTGGCCCGCGACTGGCCCCTGTGGCTGCTCACCGCGCTCACCGCCGTGATCGTCTGGCGCACCCGCCTGCACCTGCTCTGGCTGCTGGGGCTCGGCGGCCTGCTGGGCTGGTTCGGCCTGGTATGACGGGGTGCCTACCGTGACGGCGCTGCCCACGCTCAACCTGCTCGGCGCGGGCCGCGTCGGCCGCGCCCTGGGCCGTCTGTGGCACACCCAGGGCGTGCTGCGGTTGCAGGACGTGCTGACCACCTCGTCCGCCAGTGCACAGGCCGCCGTGGACTTCATCGGGTCCGGTCGCCCTGCCTCCTCCCTGGACGACATGCGACCCGCCGACTACTGGCTGATCGCCGTACCCGACCGGCAGATCGCCGCCAGCGCCCGGGCCCTGGTCAGTGCGGGCCTGCCGCCGGCCATCGCCTTCCACGCCAGCGGTGCGCTAGCCGCGGCCGAACTCGCGCCCCTGCAGGCCGCGGGCTGGCAGGTCGCCAGCGCGCACTGCATCCTGAGCTTTGCCACACCGGCCACGGCCGTGCAGCAGTTTGCCGGCACGCCTTGCGCGCTCGAAGGCGACGCACAGACGGTCGCTGCGCTGCAGCCGCTCTTTGCCGCCATCGGGGCGCACTGTTTCACCCTGCCCTCGGCCGACAAGCTGCGTTACCACGCCGCTGCCGTTTTCGCCACCAACTTCCTGCCCGTGCTGCAGGCCACGGCCGAAGCGCTGTGGCAGGACAGCGGCGTGCCCGCCGAGCTGTTGCCGCAGTTGCGCGCCAACTTGCTGCGCCATGCCGTCGACAACCTGCTGGCCCTGGGACCGGCCGGCGCGCTCACCGGCCCGGCCGCGCGCGGCGATACCGCCCTGGCGCAGCGCCAGGGCCAGGCCGTGGCGGCCTGGGACGCCCAGGCTGGCGCGGCCTACGCCGCCCTGAGTGAGCTGGCCGCCCGGCTGGCGCGCGATGGGCGGCTTTGAGCACAGACACACAGGGTTTGCTGCGCTATCCTGTTCGCAAGCCCCAGCCCCGAGATCCCGCCATGAACAAGCCTCTCAAAGTCCTCCTCATCGCCCTGAGCGCCATAGTCGTGCTGCTGGTGGCCGTTGCGGCCTTCATCGTCGCCACCTTCAACCCCAACGACCACAAGCCCGAACTCATCAAGCTGGTCAGGGAGCAGACCGGCCGCACCCTCTCCATCCCTGGCGAGATCCGGCTCACCCTCTTCCCCCGCATCGGCGCCGACCTGGGCCAGCTCTCCCTGTCCGAGCCACGCAGCGAGCAGCTCTTTGCCTCGGCCCAGCAGGTGAAAGTCTCGGTGGCCCTGCTGCCACTGTTCTCCCGCAAGGTGGAGGTGGACCGCGTGCTGGTCGACGGCCTGAATGTCAAAGTGCAACGCGACCGCCAGGGCCGATTCAACTTCGACGACCTGCTGTCCCAGGGCGACAAGGCGGTGCCCCCGCCTGACACCAGCCCGGCGCAGGCCCCGGCCAGCCTCCCCCTGCTGCAGGTCGGCGGCATCGCGCTCACCAACGCCAGCCTGGACTACCGCGATGCCGCCAGCCAGCAGCAGCTGAGCGTCTCCAAACTGAACTTCAGCACCGGCGCCATCGCCGAGGGCAGGAAGAGCACGCTGGACTTCAGTGCCGAGCTCCAGGGTACAAACCCGCAGCTGGCCCTTCAGCTGAGCGTCAAGAGCGACTTCACACCCCAGATCGCCCAGCAAAAGCTCCTGCTCGACAATGTCCAGGCCAGCCTGGGCGGCAGCGCGGCCGGCCTGCGCGATCTGCAGATCAAGCTGGGCCTGGGCAACGTCGAAGCATCGCCCCAGGCGATCAAGATGGCGGGGCTCACGCTCGATGTCTCGGCCCCCAACCCGGCCGGCGGAGCGCTGGCACTCAAGCTGCAGGGCCAGGCCTCGGTGGACCTCGCGCGCGAAGCGGTGCAGCTGGCCCTTGACGGCCAGTTCGACAGCACGACGCTCGCGATCAAGGCAGGTGTCAAGCGCTTTGCGCAGCCGGCCATCGACTTCGACATCGCCCTGGGCGAGCTCGACGCCGACCGTTACCTGCCCGCGAGCGGGAAACCCGCCGCCGCAGCGGGCAGCGGCCCGGCCGGCCCGGAAGCGGTCATTGACCTCGCGCCCTTGCGCACGCTGGATGCGCGCGGCACGCTCAAGATCGCGGCGCTGAAAATCATGAAGGTGCGCGCCAGCAGCATCCGCCTGCAGCTCCAGGCCCAGGGTGGCCGGGCCGAAGTCAAGCCGCTGACGGCCACGCTCTATGGCGGTGGCGTGAGCGGCAGCCTCCTGGCCAGCGCCCAGGCGCCGCAAACCCTGGCGGCCAAGCTGGACCTGCGTGGCATCAACATCGGTCCTTTGATGAAGGACGCCCTGGACCAGCAGCCCATCGACGGACGCGGCAACGTGGCGCTCGATGTCAGCACCAGCGGCAACACCGTGAGCCTGTTCAAGAAGAACCTCAAGGGCACGGCTGGCCTGCAGCTGGCCGACGGCGCCATCAACGGCATCGACATCGCCGGTGCGCTGCGTAATATCAAGAGCCAGCTCGGCGGCGGCGCCCAGGAAGGCCAGGCGACCACCCAGAAGAAGACCGACTTCAGCGAGTTCAGCGCCAGCTTCAAGATCAGCCAGGGCGTGGCGCGCAACGACGATCTGTCCGCCAAGACACCGCTGCTGCGCCTGGGCGGCGCCGGCGACATCTTCATTGCCGAGGACCGGCTGGACTACACCGCCCGGGCCACCGTGGTGCCCACCCTGCAGGGCCAGGGCGGCCCCGAGATGGAACAGCTCAAGGGCCTGACCATCCCCGTGCGCCTCAGCGGCCCCTACACGGCCATCGCCTGGAAGATCGACTTCGGCAACGTGGCCGGCAACCGCGCCAGGGAGCTTCTCGATCAGCGCAAGGGGCAATTGCAGCAGGATGCGCAGAAGCGGCTGGACGAAGAAAAGGCCAAGGCGGGGCAGCGTCTCAAGGAACAGGCCGAGGACCGGCTCAAGGACCTGCTGCGGCGCTAGTGTTCATTTTTCCGGCCGGCCGAACTTCAGCACGCGCGTGGCCAGCAGGGTCTCGGCCAGGAAGCAGCACAGCGCGGCCATGAAGCAGCTCACGCCGGCCAGGAAGGCGTAGATCGCCAGCCGCTCGATCTGGAAGAGCGTGGTCTCGCCCAGAAAGAGCACCACGATGGTCAGGCCGATCATGAAAGCGCACAGCGTCAGCAGGCCGATGGTGCTGTTGGCCAGCAGCCCGCGACGGCGCAGCATGGCCAGCTCGGCCTTCCACTGGGGTTGCATATCGGGCTCGCTGCGCAGGCGCAGCTTCTCCTCCAGCACGCGGCCCCGGTCGATGATGCGTGACAGCCGCCCGGCCACCGCGCCGATCATCCCCGAGACAGCGGTCAGCAGAAACACCGGCGCCACGGCCAGCTGGATGCCGTGGGTGACGGTGCCGGAATCGATGAAAAGGGCCATGCGCGTACTCGTGGGGGGATCGGGTGGGGATGCGCGACGATTATCACCGCCTCCCACAAACACGGGAGCACAAGCGACGTTTTTAAACGTATAAAGACGCACGCCCATCATTCCCGGGAGATCTCATGAGCATCCGCATCCTGTGTCTGCACGGTGTCAATACCAACGAGAACGGCGACTGGCTGGACCAGTGGCAGCGGGCCATACGCGCGGCGGCGACCCGCACCGGGGTGGCGTCCGACGCCTTCGAGTTCCACGAACTGCGCTACAACGCACGCTTCGAGCAGATCACCGCCACGCCGGCGGTCTACGCCGAAGCCGTCAAGCGGCTCTGGAGCAGCTACTTGGCGCACCGGCGGGCGTTGGGCCGTCCCATGGAAAAGGGCCTGGGTACCCTGATCGACAACACCATCGGCATGGTCGCCAAATGGACCGCGCTGCCCGCGCTGCGCCAGCAGCTCGCCACGGATCTGGCCGAATGTATCGAGCGCGTCAACCCGCACCTCATCTGCGCGCACAGCCTGGGCTCCCTCATCACCTACGACACCCTGGCCGCCCGGCAGGCCCTGGCCAAGGACCGCCTGCTCGTGACCCTGGGCTCACAGATCGGCCACCCGGCCCTGGCCGAGACCTTCGGCGGTTACCTGCAGCCCATCACCACCGTGCGGCACTGGTACCACCTCTACAACCACGAGGATGCGGTGCTGACCTGCGAACTGGATTTTCCTGGCGCCCCTTACACGCAGCTCGACACGCGTTTCGACGAATCCGGCCCGCTGGACCACAGCCCCGACAGATACCTGGGCCATGAGGTCACGGCCGCCAACGTGTGGGCCGGCCTGGCCACGGCCCTGCCGCGCAGCACGGCAGTGGCCAGGCCGAAACCGGCTCCCGCCGTGGGCGGCGGCTGGTTCAAGGCGCCCACGATCCAGCGCCGCAGCCCGCGCAAGCGGCGTGCCCTGCTGATCGGCATCAACGACTACCCGGAGCCCGAGAACCGCCTGAGCGGCTGCGTCAACGACGTGTTCCAGATGAGCGCCATGCTGCAGGAGCGCGGCTACCAGCCCGAGGAGATCCGTGTGGTGCTGGACGCCCGCGCTACCACCCGCGGGGTCAACGAGCGCCTGCGGTGGCTGCTGGAAGACGTGCGCGCCGGCGACGAGCGCGTGCTGTTCTACTCGGGCCACGGCGCACAGGTGGCCGCCTACGACGCCGACGGCGAGCCGGACCACAAGGACGAAGCCCTGGTCACGCACGACTTCGACTGGAGCGGCAACACCGGCATCACCGACGACATGCTGGCACGCTACTACGCCAACCTGCCCTATGAAGCACGCTTCTCCATCATCCTGGACTGCTGCCACTCCGGCGGCATCGCGCGTGCCGGCGGTGTGGCGGTACGCGGCATCAACCCGCCCGACGACGTGCGCCACCGCAGCATCGAATGGGACGCGGACAAGGAGATGTGGTTCCCGCGCAAGAAGCTCGACCTCACCGGCCGCATGGACCGCGCATCGGCCGAGGTGGTCCGCCGTTACCTGGGGGCCGATGGCGCCACCCAGAAGATGGGCCGGGCCGTGGGCCGCTGGAGCGACAATCCAGCCGCCTTCAAGGCCGCCCGCAAGCGCCTGGGCCACCACGGCCCCTACAACCCGGTGCTGCTGGCCGCCTGCCGCGAAGACCAGTACGCCTACGAATACACGCACGGCTCGGTCCCCTATGGCGCAATGACCTTCATGCTGATCCAGCAGTTGCGCGCCAGCGCCGGGCGCAAGACGCTGGAAGACATCGTGGCGCAATGCAACAGCGTGCTCAAGCACAAGCTCGGCTACGAGCAGCAGGCCCAGCTCTACCGCCCTTCCGGGCACAAGCAGACACGCTTTCCCGGCACGGCGCCGAAGACAAAGAAGAAGGCTTAGGTTTTTTTCAACTGGCGACGCAGCGGCACCAGCAGGCCGGACAGGCCGTTGTGGTCGATCTCGTGCATCAACGCAAGGAGCTGGCCCAACTGGCCCGGCGGAAAACCTTCACGCGCAAACCAGTTCAGATAATTGCCGGGCAGGTCGGCAATCAGGCGACCCTTGTGCTTGCCGTAAGGCATCTCGGTCGTCAGCAGGCGCTGCAACTGTTCGCCGTCAAACATCAGCCACCGGACCTCTTCACCGCGTAGCCCTTCGCCTGCAGCAGTGCCACCAGCTTGTCGGCATGGTCCCCCTGGATCTCGATCACACCGTCCTTCACCGTGCCGCCCGTGCCGCAGGCCGCCTTGAGCTGCTTGCCCAACTGGGTCAGCGCCGTGGCGTCGAGCGCCAGGCCGCGCACCACCGTCACGGCCTTGCCGCCGCGTCCGCTGGTTTCGCGCGAAACCCGCACCCGGCCGTCGCCCAGGGGCAAGGCAGCCTGCTGCGATTTGCAGGCGCACTGCGCCAGCGGCTGGCGGCAGACCGGGCACATGCGCCCGCCCTCGGTGGAATAGACCAGGCCACCGCTGTTCTTCACGGCTCGAATTTCGCGTTGAAGGTGGCCACATCGGCTTCGTTCTCGAAGCTCACCAGCTGGCCCTGTTTGCGGTCGGCCTGGCGGCTGGCAGCGAACAGGCTGTAGCGGCCCTTGAGGCCCATGGCCGCCAGGTCGATCAGTGCGTACGGGTGCGGCACGAAGACCTGGTGCTCGAACAGGATGCGGTGTGTGTTGCGCGGGGAGGGATAGAGCTGGTAGTCACCGCTCGTGAAGGACTTGCTGATGGACATGGGGGCGTTGCGTGGAACGCCCGATTATCCCCGGGGATCAGATATCGAGACTGGTGCGCGGTGCGCGACGGCGTTCCATCAGCACCTGGCGGCGCTCCTCGGTCTCGATGGCCTCCATCTGCAAGCGGGCCCGATGCAGGATTTCGTTGAGCTCGTGCACCTTGTCGTAGGATCGGCCGTGGGACTCGTTGCCCAGCTTGCGCGCAAGGTTCTGCGTCACCGACAACAGTTTGGACAACTGATCGATGCGATCCTGTCGCTCTTCAAATTCAAAAGCCATATTGGACCCCCTGCTTCCCTTGAACCACTTCGAACCCTCTGACGGTCAGCCTCTTGCAGGGCGTTTTTGTGGAGCATACACAATCCGTAACGCCTTGTCACACATATATATCGCATCGTGAAATAAGCATGCCAACACACACCCACCAGCCCACACCGAGCAAGGAAGAGATCGCCCTGCTCGACCCCTTCGAACGCCTGGGGCTGGACCGCATCCGGCTGGTCAGCAGCGTGAAAGAGGCCGAAAAGGCCTGCGCTGAACTCGCGTGCGCGCCCTGCCTGGGCTTCGACACCGAATCCAAGCCCACCTTTCGTGTCGGCGAGGTATCCGACGGCCCGCACATCGTGCAGCTGGCCACGCCCGAACAGGCCTGGATCTTCCAGTTGCATGAGGCCGGCTGCCGCGCCCCCGTGGCCGAGTTGCTGGCCCTGCACGGCGTCACCAAGGCCGGTTTCGGCCTGGGCGACGACCGCAAGCGCATCACGGCCAAGCTGGGGGTGGAGCCCGGTGGCGTGCTGGAGCTCAACGCCGTCTTCCGCGAGCGGGGTTACCGCAAGGACATGGGCGTGAAAGGCGCGGTCGCCATCCTTTTCAACCGGCGTTACCTCAAGTCCAAGAAGGCCGCCACCTCCAACTGGGCCAATCCGCGATTGACCGAGGCACAACTGATTTATGCGGCCAACGACGCCTGGGCCGCCATTCGCGTGTTCAACGCGCTCGGTCTGGGGGCCAGGGCCTGTTCACACTAATTTCTCAAGATGCGTTGCGGATCAAAAAAGTCATGCGGTAGGCGCGTGGACGCCGCCGGGGTCACCCCCGGCCAGTACGCGCAACACCCCGCATGGCTTTTTTGGCCGCAACCCGGAGGGAACCGGGTGCAAACGGCGCCACTCGTTGTTGCACTCCTCACCCAGACCGCCAGTCTGGGCTTCGTCGCGCGCCTAGATTGGCACCGTTTGCACCCTGTTCGCACTTGAGAAATTAGTGTGAACAGGCCCTAGGCCGCTTTGAGTTCGTACATGCCGTCGCCCATATTGCGCAGCGGGCCGAAGACCGCGGTGATCGCCGCCGTCTCGGCCGCCTGCCATTGTTCGACGATCTCGCGTTCGGCGTCGGTCAGGGCCGCGGTGTCGGGCTGTTCCCCGTAGGCGGCGGCGATGCGCTGGTAGGCCAGGTAGACGGGCAGCACCAGGCTGGCGTCGCCCAGTGTGTCGTCCAGAGCGCGGCGAAAACGCAGCACGGCCTCGCGGTGCTGTGCCTCGGAAACGCCCTCGGCGTCGAACAGTTTCACGGTGTAGTTCATTGACCAGCGAGGATACCTGCTCGCAGTGTGTACAGTGGGGCCTGACGAACAGACAGGTGGATGATGAGCAAACAAAGTGAATGGCCGGGCAAGGTGCTCACGCTGATCAAGGGCGGCAACGCGGCAGCGGCGATTGCGCAGATCAAGGTGGCGCCCACCGTGAAGGACCTGCAGCAGCTGCAGGCTGCCATGGTCAAGGCCCAGCTCCAGGGCCGCTGGCGCAACGTGGACCTGGCCATCGAGGAAAACCTCGCCCTGCTGGCCGCACCGCGCCTGCACCGGTCACCGTGAACGACGATTACAGGAGAGACATTCATGAGCGATAGCCCGGAAAAACGCAGCCTCTGGGTGCGCGCGCTCCTGATGATCCTGTTGGCCATGGCTTTCTACCTGGCCGCCACGCTGCTGGCTACGTTGGCCCTGGTGCAGTTCGTGCTGGTCATCGTCTCGGACGGCCCCAACGAGCGCCTCAAGCACCTGGGTCGCGGCCTGGGCCGCTACTTCCGCCAGCTCACCGACTTCCTGAGCTTCGCCAGCGAAGAAGCACCCTTCCCCTTCAGCGACTGGCCTGCGGCCGACTGAGCCGCGGCGTTCACCCCCGCGCCAGCTGCTGGCGCATCAGGCGCGCGGCCTCCTCGGCACGGGCGTCGTCGATCACGCGGATCACACCGCCCACATCCACCGCCCCCACCGGCTGCTCGAAGCGGCCGCTCAGCGGTGTCTCAGGGGTGAGCATGCCGCGCTGGTAAAGATCCCAGATTTCCGGGCCGTAATCGGTGGTCAGCAGCTCTGGCGCGAACTGCCCGAAGAAGTCGCGCAGATTGGCCACGTCACGCAGCAGCATGCGCGCGGCGTGGTTGTTGCCCGCTGCATCCACCGCCTGCGGCAGATCGATGATCACCGGGCCGTCCGCTGCCAGGAGTATGTTGAACTCCGACAGGTCACCATGCACGATGCCCGCGCACAGCATGCGCACCACCTCGGTCAGCAGCGTGGCGTGGTGCTGGCGCGCTTCTTCGGCGGTAAAGGCCACGTCGTTCAGGCGCGGTGCCGCGTCGCCGTGCTCATCCGTCACCAGTTCCATCAGCAGCACGCCCTCGTGGAAGTTGTGGGGCTTGGGCACGCGCACGCCGGCGGCAGCCAGGCGGTACAGCGCATCGACCTCAGCGCTTTGCCAGGCCGCCTCGATGGCCTGGCGGCCATAACGTGAGCCCTTGGCCATGGCGCGGGCCTGGCGCGTGTTCTTGACCTTGCGGTTCTCGGTGTAGTCCACGGCCTGGCGAAAGCTGCGCTGCGTGGCTTCCTTGTAGATCTTGGCGCAGCGCGTCTCCTCACCGCTGCGCACCACGTAGACCAGCGCCTCCTTGCCGCTCATGAGCTGACGCACCACCGTGTCGATCAGGCCTTCTTCCACCAGGGACTGCAGTCTTTCGGGTACTTTCATACCCCCATTTTGCGCCCTGCGGCTTCAGAGACGCGCGGCCAGCCGCGCCGCCTGGTCGATGGCGCGCTTGGCATCCAGCTCGCCCGCTTCCAGCGCCCCGCCGATCAGGTGGGGCGTGCGCCCCAGCGCCTGCAGCTCATCGGCCAGCGTACGCAGCGGCAGCTGGCCCGCGCACAGCACCACCGTGTCGCAAGGAATCCAGGTGGGGTTCTCGCGCTGCTCGCCGTAACTCACCAGCAAACCCTCGTCGGCAATGCGCTCGTAGTTCACGCCGCCGATCATCTTCACCTGCTTCATCTTGAGCGCCGCGCGGTGGATCCAGCCCGTGGTCTTGCCCAGGCCCTCGCCCAGCTTGCCGGCTTTGCGCTGCAGAAGCGTCACCTCGCGCCCGGGCGGACTCGCCTGCGGGCCCGCAGCGCTCAGGCCACCGCGCTCCTGCGCCGGGTCCGTCACGCCCCATTCGGCCAGCCAGGCCGGCAGGTCCACCGTGCTGGAGTGGCCCTCGCTCACCAGGAACTCGGCCACGTCGAAACCGATTCCGCCCGCACCCACGATGGCCACCTTCTGGCCCACAGGTTTTTTGTGGCGCAGCACGTCGATGTAGCTCAGCACCTTGGCGTGGTCCTGCCCTTCGATCTTCGGGTCGCGCGGTGTCACGCCCGTGGCCACGATCACCTCATCGAAACCCTGCAGGTCGGCCGCCAGCACGGCACGGTTCAGGTGCAGCTGCACACCGGTGGTCTCCACCCGCCGCCGCAGGTAACGCAGCATCTCGTGGAACTCTTCCTTGCCCGGCACCACCTTGGCCATGTTCAGCTGGCCGCCGATCTCGCTCGCCGCGTCGAACAGGTGCACCTCGTGCCCGCGCTCGGCGGCAATCGTGGCTGCCGTCAGGCCGGCCGGGCCGGCGCCCACCACGGCAATGCGTTTGCGCTGCACCGTGGGGCGGTAGACCAGCTCGGTCTCGTGGCAGGCGCGCGGGTTCACCAGACAGCTGGTGAGCTTGTTCTTGAAAATGTGGTCCAGGCAGGCCTGGTTGCAGGCGATGCAGGTGTTGATGTCTGCGGCCCGACCTTGCGCCGCCTTCTTCACGAAATCCGCATCGGCCAGCAGCGGCCGAGCCATGGACACCATGTCGGCGCTGCCCTCGGCCAGCAGCTGTTCGGCCACCTCGGGGGTGTTGATGCGGTTGGAAGTGACCAGGGGTGTCGTGAGGCCCGCCGCCGCGAACTCGGCCTTCATCTTCTTGGTCACCCAGGCAAAGGCCGCGCGCGGCACGCTGGTGGCAATGGTGGGCACCCGGGCCTCGTGCCAGCCGATGCCGGTGTTGATGATGCTGGCCCCCCCCTGCGCCACGGCCTTGCCCAGCGTTACCACCTCGTTCCAGCTGCTGCCACCCGGCACCAGGTCGATCATGGAGAGGCGGTAGATCAGGATGAAGTCGCGCCCCACGGCTTCGCGCGTGCGCGCCACGATCTCCAGCGGCAGGCGCATGCGCTGGCTGTAGTCGCCGCCCCAGGCGTCCTGACGGTGGTTGGTGTGCTGAGCCAGGAACTGGTTGATGAAATAACCCTCGGAGCCCATGATCTCCACGCCGTCGTAACCGGCCTCGCGCGCTTTCACGGCGCAGTTCACGAAAGCGCGGATCTGCCGCTCCACGCCGCGGGCCGAGAGCTCGAAGGGTTTGAACGGGGAAATCGGCGACTTGATGGCCGAGGGGGCCACCGCCAGCGGGTGGTAGGCATAACGCCCGGTGTGCAGGATCTGCAGGGCAATCTTGCCGCCGGCCTCGTGCACCGCGCGGGTCACCACCTGGTGGCGCCGGGCCGCGCCCGAGGTGGCCAGCGTGCCCGCAAAAGGCTTGGCCCAGCCCACGATATTGGGCGCGAAACCGCCGGTCACCATCAAGCCCACATCGCCCTCGGCCCGCTCGCGGAAATACGCGGCCAGTTTGCTCAGGTCACGCCCGTCTTCCAGGCCCGTGTGCATGGAGCCCATGAGCACGCGGTTCTTGATCTGCGTGAACCCCAGGTCCAGCGGGGCCAGCAGATGGGGGTACAGGGTCTGGCCGGGAAGCGTGGCGCTGGCGGGTGTGGGCATGGCGGCTTTTCGTGGGGGTGACGGTGTGGGCTTGATCATAGGCCGCCGCAGGCGGCCGGCCGAATGGGCTACCATTACGGTTTTATCGTTTGTCAGAAGGAGCCCCAGATGGGCAACAAGATCGTTACCGAAGCAGACCGCAAGGCCACCCCCCGTCCCAAGCCGCTCAACGGCTTCACCCTGCCCACCGGCGGCCGCGGCCAGAAGGTTAGCCTGGAGCGTGGCGTGTCCACCCGCAGCAAGAAGAACCCGGGCAAGCGCCCCTCCAAGGGCGGCTGATCCCGCGCTGGCTCCGGCCAGCTCCAGCCCAGCGACAAAGGCCCTCTCCGAGGGCCTTTTGTTTTGCCGGGGTGACAATGCAGCGGTGCCCCACCCCACCCGCCGCATGCCCCTCCTGAACCTCGTCACCGCTCTCCTTGGTCTGGCCCTGGCCCTGCCGGCTGCGGGCGAGACCCTGCGGGTCGGCTCCAAGCGCTTCACCGAGGCCTACATCCTGGCCGAGATCGCCACGCAAACGGCACAAGCCGCCGGCGAGGCCGAAGTAAGCCATCGGCAGGGCCTGGGCAACACCGCCATCCTGCTCAGCGCCCTGCAGGCGGGCAGCATCGACGTCTACCCGGAATACACCGGCACCATCGCGCGCGAAATCCTGCGGCTGGACCATGTGCCGCCCCTGCCCGAACTCAATGCGCGGCTGGCTCCCCTGGGGCTGCGCGCCTCGGTCCCGCTGGGTTTCAACAACAGCTACGCGCTGGCCATGCGCGAGCCCGAAGCCGCCGCGCGCGGGATCACACGCCTGTCCGACCTGAAAAACCACCCGGGTCTGCGCCTGGGCCTGTCGCAGGAGTTCATCGGCCGTGCCGACGGCTGGCCGGGCCTGCAGGCGGCCTACACGCTACCGCAAGCCCGCCCGCGCGGCCTGGACCACGGCCTGGCGTATGAAGCCCTGGCGCAACGGCAAGTCGACGCCATCGACGTCTACACCACCGACGCCAAGATCGGCCCCTACCAGCTGCGGGTTCTCGTGGACGATGCGGGCTACTTCCCCCGCTACGAGGCGGTACTGCTGCACCAGGCCGACCTGCCCGCGCGCCTGCCCCGCACCTGGGCCGCCCTGGCCCGGCTGGAAGGCCGCATCGACGAGGCGACCATGCGCCGCCTGAACGCCGGCGCAGAACTGCAGGGTCAGAGCTTCCAGCGCGTGGCCCAGTCCTTCCTGGCGGGCGAACTGGCCGCGCCGGCTGAAACGGCCGGGACGGTCGCAGCGGCCAGCGAACGCCCTGCGGCCCCGGGCTGGCTGGCCAAACTCTTCGGCCCCGATCTGCTGCGCCTCACGCTGGAGCACCTGGCCCTGGTCTTTCTCTCGCTGGGTGCGAGCATGCTGCTGGGCATCCCGCTGGGCATCGTGGCAGCCCGCTTTCCGCGGGCCAAAACCGCCATCCTCGGCGCAACCGGCGTGCTGCAGACCATCCCCTCGCTGGCCCTGCTCGCCATCCTCATCCCCCTCACCGGCAGCATCGGCCTGCTGCCGGCCTTCATTGCGCTGACCGTCTACGCCCTGCTGCCCATCGTGCGCAACACCCACGCCGGGCTCAGCCAGGTGCCGGGCGGCATGAAGCAGGCCGCGCTGGCCCTGGGCCTGCGCCCGGGCGCGACGCTGCGCCTGATCGAACTGCCGCTGGCGCGCAGCACCATCCTGGCGGGCATCAAGACCTCGGCCGTCATCAATGTGGGCACCGCCACCATCGCAGCCTTCATCGGCGCCGGCGGTTTCGGCGAACGCATCGTCACCGGCCTGGCCCTGAACGACAACGCCACGCTGCTGGCCGGCGCCATCCCCGTGGCGCTGCTGGCCCTGCTGATCGAAGGCGGCTTCACCCTGGCCGAGCGCCGCGTTTTCCCGGAGAGCTGGCGGAAGACGGACTGAAAATTGCGGAGGCCCTGGTGGCAAGGTGCGTTTACCGCATGCTCTACGTGGCGGAGACCAGCAGCACGGTGGTTGAAGTCCACGCTGGAAGAGCGCCGGATGCTGGCGCACCATCCCGGGTAGGCGCATTACCAGGAGCAGACCCAGCGGTTTGTGCCTTGGGTCGACTGCTCACTGCCGAAGCAGGACAAGAACTCGCGTCTGTTCTCGACCCATTGCGGGCATTCACGGCATCAGGCCAAGTGACTGCTCCGCAGCAATTGCAGTTAGTGGCTTTTTGGAACTGACTGGCTCTGATGGGCTGAACGCGGTCTTGCTGGCAAAGGCCAAATGCAAGACTAGCTGATTGCCTCTTGGGCCACTTGAGCCAATTGGCACGATGAATCGCCAATCGAAGTGGCATCACAGGGGCTTTGGGCATTCATCTGTCAGATACGCCAGCTTCTCAGGTGTTTCACCCATCAGTCTCAGGTATGGGCCCGATAGCCATGTCGCCCCGGTATTCTTAAAGTTGTCTAGTGTGGCCTAAGCCACACGTAAAGTAGGCCCGCTGGGTCAAACACAAATAAGGATCTGGGAGATACATGCTTTCTTCACTTGCGTATGTTTCGACAGCCGTCCACAAACTGTCCAATGAATCGCTTTCCAACCTTATAGAGAAGGCAGCCTCACGCAATGACTCACTTGGTGTTACTGGACTGCTGCTTTATTCCGATGGACTTTTCATGCAATGTCTTGAGGGCTCCAAAGAATCACTAGACATGTTGATGAGATCCATACGTTCAGATCCTCGCCATTTTGATCTTATTGTGCTTTGGCAAGACGAGATTTCAAATCGAGAATTTCCCGATTGGGGTATGGCTGCCCGCTCACCGGATGCAGGCTTAAGGACAATGTCGAATGGTCAGAAGATTGACGAATGGTTAAAACATTCGGTTGATAAAAAAAAGAGCGCTGTGCGTCTTTTGCTCGAAGACTTCTGGCACCGTTTTGATAAGCACAATGTAAATCCTCGACTCCAATAGCGAAGCCATTAAATGTCGGTTATCGCGACACACCGGACCTACAAAAACACCTCAGGAGGACCGTTATCAGCCTGAAGCGGTCACACGCCCTGTGAACGCAGGTGGCGGCTCTTGGCCGCTATCAGCCCCTCAACATTGAATCGGATTCCTGCAAAACTTCTCCAGCTCCTTGACCACCGCCTTGCCGGCCACTGCGTTCTTCGCCTTGGGCCCCACGTCCAGGCTCAGCTTGAACTCGTACTTGCGGAAGAAGTCGTCGAACAGTTCACCACCCAGGGTGGCGTAGGCCGTCAGCGTGTCGGCCTTGGGGTCGTGCTCCAGCAGCACGGCGCACAGGGGCTGTTCGGCCGGGCCGTCCAGCACGCGGGCGCCCTGGGCGGGGTCGTACTGGCTGTGCTCGGCGCAGCAGTGGATCAGGTTGTCGGCCACGCCCTTCTTGGCCTTGCTCTTGCGAAAGCTGATGAAGCTCACCTGTTGTGTGGGGTAGACCAGCTGGTGCGCGCAGATGGCACTGAAGGCCACCAGGTTGCGTTGCGGCCCCACGCCGCCGGGCCAGACGTAGCTGTCCTTGGCCTTGGTGCTCAGTGGCTGCGGCGCAGCCGGTTTGTCCAGCTTGAGCAGGAAGACCGGCGTGGCCTCGAAGGGGTAGTGGAAGACGTAGTTGGTCTGGGCCTTGAGCTGGCTGGCCTTGATCGGGTCGCCGAACTCGTCGCTCAGCAGCACACGGGCGTAGGCCTTGGGCTTGGCGTCGGCGGCAAAGCTGGGCAGCGCAACGGCCGCCGTGAGGCAGGCCACGCTGGTGGAACAGGTTTCGACAAACTGGCGGCGGTCCATGCGCTGTCCTCGGCGTGAAGCTGGCGGGATGGCCAGTGGCGCCCCAATTTATCTGGAGCCTGCTTCCCCTGTCAAGCGCTCAGGTACCCCGGCGTGCTTCGCGGCGTGCAATCCACAGCGTCGAGCCCGCGATGATGGCGCCGCCAATCAGCGAATGGCTGGTGGGCACATCGGCAAACACCAGCCAGCCCATGAGTGCGGCCCAGACCAGGTCCAGGAACTTGACGGATTGGGTGGCCGAGATATCGGCCACGGCGTAGGAGCGCATCAGCAGGTAGTGCGCGCCACTGCCCAGCACACCGCAGAGCATGTACCCCGCCCACTGCACGGCGCTGACGGGCTGCCAGTTGAGCAGGGCCAGCGGCAGGCTCAGGATGGTGACGGTGATGGACTGCCAGAGCACGATGACCCCCGCCGACTCGTAACGCGTGAGTGCCTTGCTGATGAGGAAGGAGGCTGCAAACATGGGCGCCGAGGACAGCATCACCAGGTTCCACCAGCCGGCCTGGCCGCTCAGGTTGGGCCCCACGACGATGAGCACCCCCGCAAAGCCGATGCCGGCCGCCAGCCAGCGCTCCCAGTGCATGGGCTCGCGCAGGAAGAGCCAGGCACCGAGCATGATGAAGATGGGGGTGGTGAAGCCCATGGCCGTGGTTTCGGACAGGGAGATGTGCGGGATGGCCGTGAACCAGATGCCCAGGCCCGCGGCGTGGACGAAGCCGCGCACGAACTGCCCGCGGATGTTCTGGGGCATCCAGGCCGCCATGCCGGTGCGCAGAACCAGGGGCAAGAGCACGATGACCCCGCAGAGGTAACGCAGGAACTGAGACTGCAGCGGAGGGATCTGCGTGGTGAGGTAGCGCGTCATGGTGTTGAGCAGCACGAAGCACAGACCGGCCGCGATGGACCACAGCAGGCCCTGCACCGTGGGGGCCAGCCGGCCCGCACGATGGCGCGTCAGGTCCATGCGCCGCCGCCACGGGCTGCGATGAGGTTTGAGTTTGTGTTGTCCCTTGACGCGCATCACCTGAGTTTAGTAGGGATGCTTATGAATGGCCGTCGCGCAAGGGACCTCAGCTGTTCAGCTGCTGCCGGGCTTCTGCACGGCATCGGCCTGCGGCCGACCATGCCTTGTGGCTTCGGCTCACATGCCCTGCGGGCAGATGTGACCCTACGCCGCAAGGCATGGCATGGCATCGGCCTAGCGGCCGACGATGCCTTGTAGTTCCGGCATCACATGGCCTGCGGCCATATGAGCCTTCACTGAAAGGCCTGGTCTCAGCTGGTCAGCTGAGACCAGGCCTTTTCCAGTCGCTTGATGCTCACTGGTTGCGGCGTGCGCAGCTCCTGCGCGAAGAAACTTACGCGCAGTTCCTCCAGCAACCAGCGGAATTCCTGCAGGCGATCGTCCATCACGCCCTTGCGCTCGGCCACCAGGCGCCAGTAGCGCTGCTCCTGCGGGCGCAGTTCGGCCAGACGGGTGGCGTCGCGAGCCGGGTCGGCGCGGTATTTGTCCAGGCGCGCCGTGATGGCCTTGAGGTAACGTGTGAAATGCTGCAGCTGAGGCCAGGGCGTCTGGGCGATGAAGCGTTTGGGCATGAGGCGTTGCAGCTGCTGCGTGCAATCGGCGGTGGCATCGGGTGCATTCTTGGTGTCCTTGACCTTGCGCACCGCCGTGGCGTACTCGACCAGGATCACGCCGGCCAGGCGCGCCACCTCGTTGGCGATGAGGGTCAGGCGGCCCCTGCCCTCCTCCAGCCGCTTCTTGAAATCGAATTCGTCGGCGGGCAAGGGATCGAGCAGGAAGGCGCGCTCCAGTGCCACGTCGATGATCTGGCCGCGTAGCTCCTCCATCGTTCCCAACGGCATATAGGCCACGGCCATTTTCTGCAGATCAGGGATGTTCTTTTCCAGGTACTTGAGCGCGTCCTTGATCTGCAAGGCGAACAGGCGGCGCAAGCCACCACGGTGTTTGGCCGCCGCGACCTCGGGCTCGTCGAAGACTTCGATGCCCACGGCCTCGCCCAGGTCGATCAGGGCCGGGAAGCCGATCAGCGTCTGCCCGCTCTTGCGGATTTCCATGAGCTCGGGCAGTTCACCAAAGGTCCAGGCGGTGTAGCGCTGGTCCGCGGGCACGGTGGGCGCGGCGGGCTTGTTGCCCTTCTCCGTTCGCACTGCGCCCTCCTCCGTTCGGGCTGAGTCTGTCGAAGCCCTGCTTACGGGCTGCCCTTCGACAAGCTCAGGGCGAACGGTATTGGCTTGGGCCTGCGACGCCAGCTTGAGCCCGGCCAGGGCCTGAAAAGCCCCGCGCGCCTGCGCGCCGAGTTCGGCCTTGAGCGCACCGAGGTTGCGCCCCGTGCCCATCTGGCGGCCATGCTCGTCCACCACGCGGAAGTTCATGAAGAGGTGGGGCGCGAGCATGTCGAGCTTGAAGTCGGCGCGCTTGATGTCCAGGCTGGTGATGTCGCGCACCTGTTTCAGCAGCGCATCGGTCAGGCCGCCGCGGCCGAAGGCCTCGGGCGTGCCCAGGGTCTCGGCGAGCTTGGCCGCCGATTCCGGCAAGGGCACGAAACGGCCGCGCGAACGCTGGGGCAGGCTTTTCAGCAGGGCCTGGATCTTGTCTTTCAGCATGCCGGGCACCAGCCACTCGCAACGGTCCTCGTTGACCTGGTTCAGCACGAACAGCGGCACGCTGACAGTGAGGCCGTCGCGCGGGTCACCGGGCTCGTGCAGGTAGCTGGCTGCGCAGTCGATGCCGCCCAGGCGCAGGGTCTTGGGGAAGGCGTTGCTGGTGATGCCCGCTGCCTCATGCCGCATGAGTTCATCACGCGTGAGCAGCAGCAGCTGGGGGTTCTTCCTGCTCTCTTCGCGGTACCAGCGCTCGCATTCAAAACCGCTGCAGATGTGGGCCGGCAGCTGCTGGTCGTAATAGGCGTAGATGAGCTCGTCGTCCACCAGCACGTCCTGCCGGCGTGATTTGTGCTCCAGCTCCTCGACCTGGCGGATCAGCTTCTCGTTGGCGGCGAGGAAGGGCAGCTTGGTCTCCCACTCGCCGCCCACGATGCCTTCGCGGATGAAGATCTCCCGCGCAGCCACCGGGTCCACCCGGCCGTAGTTGATGCGCCGCCCGCTGTAGATCACGATGCCGTAGAGCGTGGCGCGCTCCAGCGCCACCACTTCGGCAGCCTTCTTTTCCCAGTGCGGGTCCAGCAGCTGCTTCTTGAGCAGGTGGCCGGCCACCTGCTCGATCCAGCCGGGCTCGATGTTGGCGATGCCGCGGCCGAACAGGCGCGTGGTCTCCACCAGCTCGGCCACCACGATCCAGCGGCCCGGCCGTTTACTCAGGTGGGCGCCCGGGTGGCGGTGGAACTTGATGCCGCGTGCGCCCAGGTACTCCCCCGCGCTGGCTTCTTCCTCCAGCTTCCAGCCCACATTGCCCAGCAGGCCGGCCAGCATGGACAGGTGCAATTGCTCGTAGCTGGCCGGTGCCGTGTTGATCTGCCATTTGTGCTCGGTCACGACCGTGAGCAGCTGGCTGTGGATGTCGCGCCACTCGCGCACGCGGCGGATGTTGACGAAGTTCTGGCGTAGCAGCTGTTCGTACTGGCGGTTGCTCAGCTTGTGCTCCCCATGGCCGCCGCGCGCATCGTTGATCCACTTCCACAGCTTGATGTAACCGGTGAACTCGCTCTTCTCGTCGTCGAACTTGGCATGGGCCTGGTCGGCCTGGGCCTGCGCTTCCATGGGGCGGTCGCGCACGTCCTGCACGCTCAGGGCGCTGGCGATGATCAGCACCTCCTCCAGCGCGCCGCGGGCCTTGGCCTCCAGGATCATGCGGCCCACACGCGGGTCCAGCGGCAGCTTGGCGAGTTCTCGGCCCATGGGGGTGAGCTCGTTGGCCTCGTCCACCGCACCCAGTTCGGCCAGCAGCTGGTAGCCGTCGGCAATGGCGCGACCCGAGGGCATCTCCAGGAAAGGGAAGTCTTCCACCACGCCCAGGTGCAGAGACTTCATGCGCAGGATGACGCCGGCCAGCGAGGAGCGCAGGATTTCGGGCGTGGTGAAACGCTCGCGCCCGGCAAAGTCCTTCTCGTCGTAGAGACGAATGCAGATGCCGTTGGCCACGCGGCCGCAGCGGCCCGCGCGCTGGTTGGCCGCGGCCTGGCTCACCGGCTCCACCATCAGCTGCTCGACTTTGCTACGAAAACTGTAGCGCTTGACGCGGGCCGTGCCAACGTCGATCACGTAGCGGATGCCGGGCACGGTGAGCGAGGTTTCGGCCACATTGGTGGCCAGCACGATGCGCCGCCCGCTGTGGCTGTCGAAGACGCGATCCTGCTCGGCCTGGCTCAGGCGCGCGAACAGGGGCAACACCTCGGCGTTGCGGGTGATGGCGTTGTGGGACAGATGCTTGCGCAGGTGGTCCGCGGCCTCGCGGATTTCGCGTTCGCCGGGCAGGAAGACGAGGATGTCGCCGGCCGCATTGCCTTGCCAGAGTTCATCGACCCCGTCGGCAATCGCGTCGTTCAGGTCGTACTCGCGGCTTTCCTCATAGGGCCGCCAGCGCTGCTCGACCGGAAAGGTACGCCCCGAGACCATGATGACCGGCGCCGGGCCGTTCCTCGACGCGAAATGGTTGGCGAAACGGTCGGCGTCGATCGTGGCCGAGGTGACGACGATCTTGAGGTCGGGCCGGCGCGGCAGGATCTGGCGCAGATAGCCGAGCAGGAAGTCGATGTTGAGGCTGCGTTCGTGCGCCTCGTCGATGATGATGGTGTCGTAGGCCTGCAGCAGCGGGTCGGTCTGCGTCTCGGCCAGCAGGATACCGTCGGTCATCAGCTTGACGGAAGCGTCCTTGGACAAACGGTCCTGGAAACGCACCTTGTAGCCCACCACCTCGCCCAGCGGCGTATGCAGCTCCTCGGCAATGCGCTTGGCGACAGATGAAGCAGCAATACGGCGCGGCTGCGTGTGGCCGATCAGGCGGGGGCGCTGGCCGGGCGGGTAATTGAGCTTGCCACGCCCCATGGCCAGGGCGATCTTGGGCAACTGCGTGGTCTTGCCCGAGCCGGTCTCGCCGCAGACGATGATGACCTGGTGCGCCTGCAGGGCGGACGTGATTTCGTCGCGTTTGGCCGACACCGGCAGCGACTCGGGGAACTCGATTTTCAGGGGAGAGGAACTCAAGAGGGTAACTTCAGGGAGAATCGGCGATTATCCCAGTCATTGAGTCCAAGCCCACCTCACCCAGCATGTCCGCCGTCTTCAACTTCACCTTCGTGCCCTGGTTTCGCTCCGTGGCACCCTATATCCACATGCACCGCGGCAAGACCTTTGTGGTGGGCATCGCGGGTGAGGCCATCGCCGCCGGCAAGCTGGCGCACTTGGCGCAGGACCTGGCGCTGATCCAGAGCATGGGCGTGAAGATCGTGCTGGTGCATGGCTTTCGTCCGCAGGTGAACGAACAGCTCAAGGCCAAGGGCCATACGGCCAAGTATTCGCACGGCATGCGCATCACCGACGAGGTGGCGCTGGACTGCGCGCAAGAGGCTGCGGGCCAGCTGCGCTATGAGATCGAGGCGGCCTTCAGCCAGGGCCTGCCCAACACCCCCATGGCCGGCGCCACGGTGCGCGTGCTCTCGGGCAACTTCATCACGGCGCGCCCGGTGGGCATCGTCGACGGCGTGGACTTCCAGCATTCGGGTCTGGTGCGCAAGGTGGACGTGGCCGGCATCAACCGCACCCTGGACATGGGTGCCATGGTGCTGCTCTCGCCCTTCGGCTTCTCGCCCACGGGCGAGGCTTTCAACCTGACCATGGAAGAGGTGGCGACCTCCGTGGCCATGGCCCTGCATGCCGACAAGCTGATCTTCGTGAGCGAGGTGCCGGGTATCCGCATCCACGCCACCGAGCCCGAGAGCGACGACAACCCCGTCGACACCGAGCTGCCCCTGGCTGCCGCCGAACTGCTGCTGGCCCAGCTGCCCAACCCCACACAGCCCAGCGACACCGCCTTCTACCTGCAGCACTGCGTGAAGGCCTGCAAGGGCGGCGTGGAGCGCAGCCACATCATCCCCTTCGCGGTGGACGGCGCGCTGCTGCTGGAGGTGTATGTGCACGACGGCATCGGCACCATGGTGGTGGACGAGAAGCTGGAAGAACTGCGTGAAGCCACCGCCGACGACGTGGGCGGCATCCTGCAGCTGATCGAGCCCTTCGAGAAGGACGGCACTCTGGTCAAGCGCGACCGCACCGAGATCGAACGCGACATCGGCAACTACACCATCGTCGAACACGACGGGGTGATCTTCGCCTGCGCCGCGCTCTATCCCTACCCCGAGGCCAAGACCGCCGAGATGGCGGCACTCACCGTCTCGCCCGAATCGCAGGGCCAGGGCGACGGCGAGAAGGTCTTGAAGCGCATCGAGCAGCGCGCCCGTGCCATGGGCGTGGAGAGCATCTTCGTGCTGACCACGCGCACCATGCACTGGTTCATCAAGCGCGGCTTCCAGAACGTGGACCCGGACTGGCTGCCCGAGGCACGCAAGCGCAAGTACAACTGGGACCGCAAGTCACAGGTGCTGGTGAAGAAGCTGGTCTAACGCTGCGCCAACCCGGGCCCGTTCGCGTTGAGCCTGTCGAAACGCAGGCTGGACTTCGAAAGGCTCAGTCCGAACGGTGAGGCCGGCGTACCTTCAACCGAGTTCGGCCAGCCGTTTTTCCTGCCGCGCTGTCAGGCGCGCAATGTCCGCCATGTCCTGCGCCGAGAGCTTCGGCCCCGGCTTGCGCACCGCCTCACTGGCAATCACGCCGCGTTTCATCAGAATGTGCTTGCGCACGGCCAGGCCGATATTGGCCTGCTGCTCGTAGCGCGCCAGTGGCAGGTAGGCGTCGAACAGGTCGTGGGCACGCTCGATGTCGCCGCGCGCATGGGCGGCGCACACGTCCACCATCATCTCGGGGTAGGCAAAACCTGTCATGGCGCCGTCGGCACCGCGCGTGAGCTCTTCGGGCAGGAACAGGCCGCCGCCATTGCCGGTGAGAATGGACACACGCTTCACCTCACCCTTGTCGCTGGCCGCGCGGATCGCCGAGAGCTTGGCCAGGCCGGGGCTGTCCTCGTGCTTGAGCATCACGCAGCCGGGCGAGTTCTTGAGGATCTTCAGGATGACGCCGGTGGACATCTGCACGCCGGTGGCCACGGGGTGATCCTGCAGCACCCAGGGCACGTTCGGACCCAGGGTTTCGTTGACCATGTCGAAATACGCCGTGATCTGGTCGTCGGTGCGCACGGTGGCGGGCGGCGCCACCATGACGCCGGCCGCACCGAGCTCCATCACGCTCTGGGTCAGCTCCTTCATGGGCGCGAAGCCTGGCGCCGAGGCGCCCACCACCACCGGCACGCGGCCGGCCACGCGCGCCAGTACCTGACGGACGAAGGTGCGCGACTCTTCCATGGTGAGCTTGGGCGCCTCGCCCATGATGCCCAGCACGGTCAGGCCGGTGACGCCCTTTTCCAGGCAGAAGTCCACCATGCGGTCGGTGCTGGCCAGGTCCAGCGCGCCGCTGTCGGTGAAGGGGGTGACGGCGATCAGGTAGACGCCCCGGGCGCTGCTATCCAGTGTGTGGCTCATGCTTGCTCCTCAAATCGTATGGGGCACGAGCATACAAGCTCGGTGCCGCGATGTATGAAAAACGGCACCCGCAGGTGCCGTTGTCGCGTTCGATTTCAGCCGGTCAGAAGGTTTCCCAATCGCCATCGTCGCCGGCTTTCGGTGCAGCAGCAGGCTTCGCTGCAGCAATCCTGGGCGCTGCCGGCTTGGCCGCGGCCGCAGGCGGGGCCTTGGGCCGGCTGCTGACGGCCGGCGGAAGCGCTCGGGCTGCAGCAGGCTTGAACTGCCCAGGAGCTGAAACCTGGGGCTCGGAACGCCTGCCGAAGGCGGCGGCTGGTCTGGCACTCGCCGCAGAGGCGTCAAGCTTGAACACCGCCACGGTCTGCACCAGCTCCTGCGCCTGGCTGTTCAGGCTGCTGGCCGCAGCGGCCATCTCCTCCACCAGCGCGGCGTTCTGCTGCGTGGCCTGGTCCATGCTGGTCACGGCTTCGCCCACCTGGGCCACGCCCTGGCTCTGCTCGGTGCTGGCCGCGCTGATCTCGCCCATGATGTCCGTCACACGCCGGATGCTGGCCACCACCTCTTCCATGGTGTGGCCCGCCTGGTCCACCAGGGCCGTGCCCTGCCCCACGCGGGTCACGCTGTCGCCAATCAGGGTCTTGATCTCCTTCGCCGCTTCGGCTGAGCGACCGGCCAGGCTGCGCACTTCGGCGGCGACCACGGCAAAGCCGCGGCCCTGCTCGCCGGCCCGCGCGGCTTCCACCGCCGCGTTCAAGGCCAGGATGTTGGTCTGGAAGGCGATGCCGTCGATCACGCTGATGATGTCGGCGATCTTCTTGGAGCTGTCGTTGATGCCCTTCATGGTGTCCACCACCTGGGCCACCACTTGACCACCCTGCACCGCCACGGTGGACGCACTCTGAGCCAGCTGATTGGCCTGGCGGGCGTTGTCGGCGTTCTGCTTCACCGTGGAGGACAGCTCCTCCATG
>JAUYQZ010000034.1 GCA_030695415.1 Hylemonella sp. | reverse complement strand
AACCGAAGGCCATGAACAGCGCGAGTCCCGCGGGCAGGCCCATCACCGCGAACGGAAGCAGCCACGCAAACGTCTCGGCATCGACGAGAAATGCGTAGCCCACCCAGTAGAGTCCCGCGAGGAAATAGCCGAAGCCGAACCACCATCCGCTGAGCGCCGCCGCCGGAATGCCGCCGAGCCGTCCGGCGCCCGCGCCGTCGATCAGCCAGACCGCCACCGGGATTGTCAGAAACAGGATCGGCCATGCGTTGAATGGCGCCATCGCCAGCGCCGACAGCGCGCCCGCGACCCGCGCGATGGCGGCGCGCTTCCAGCCCCATGCCAGAATGATCGCCAGAACAGCGCCGCGGAGTTTGTCTGCTGCGATCACTGCGACCCGGCTCCGTCGCCGGATCGCGGACTGGAATTGTCGTTGGCCTGCGGCTGAGCCGCCTCCGCCGCGGTGTCGCGGCGGCGGCTTTCGCGTGGCGGCCGCGCCACGGGGCGCTCCTTGCGGGTGGCGATGCGCAGCCGCTTGACCCGCCGCGGGTCGGCGTCGAGCACCTCGATCTCGAAATTGCCCGGACCGGAAATCACTTCGCCGCGCACCGGCAGGCGGCCGACATGGGTCACCAGATAGCCGCCGAGGGTTTCGACTTCTTCTCCGGCCTCGCCGGTGACGAACTCCTCGCCGATCATCGTGCGGACGTCGTCGAGGCTGGCGCGCGCGTCGGCGATGAAGGAATTGTCCGCCTGTCGAACGATCGCCGGCGGCTCGTCGCTGTCATGCTCGTCGTCGATCTCGCCGACGATCTGCTCGACGATGTCCTCGATCGAGACCAGCCCGTCGGTGCCGCCATATTCGTCCACCACCAGCGCGAGGTGAATGCGCGAGGCCTGCATCTGCGCCAGCAGATCGATCGCCCGCATCGACGGCGGCACGAACAGCAATTTGCGGATGATGTGGGCGTCGGCGAGCGGCATTGCGAGGTTGACCGCGCGCATATCGAGCCCGGCCGGCAACGGTTTCTTCCGCTTGGCCTTGCTGGTATCGGGCACCCGGGCGCTCGATGTCATGAAGGCCAGCAGGTCGCGGATGTGAACGATGCCTTCGGGGTCGTCGAGGGTCTCGTTGTAAACCACCAGGCGCGAATGCGCCGCGCTTTCGAACAGGCCCATCAACTCGCCGAGCGGAACGTCGCGCTTGACCGCGACGATGTCGGCGCGATGCACCATCACGTCGGCGATGCGCCGGTCGTGCAGGCCGAGGATATTGCGCAGCATGGTGCGCTCGATGGCGGAGAATCCCACCTCGTCGGGCGTGGAGGCGTCGAGCACGACCTGCAGATCGTCGCGGACCGACCCCGGCTTCCAGCCGAACAGGGTGCGGATGGCGCGGGTCAGCCAGTTGTCGGCGGCGGGGCGCATCACCTCGCCTTCCTGCACCACCGCCGGCAGGTTGCGGGTGTTGCGCGGATTGTCCTGGATAGGGTCAGAGTCCGGCATCTCAGTCCATCCGCTCCGGGCCGGCATCGGGATCCCGGTCCGCATATGGATCGGGAATGCCGAGCTGCGCCAGGATCTGCCGCTCGAGGGCTTCCATGGTTTCGGCCTCGCCGTCCTTTTCGTGGTCGTAGCCGATCAGGTGCAGGAAGCCATGGATCGCCAGATGGCTGAGGTGATGATCGAACGGCTTGTGCTCGTCGTCGGCCTCCTTGCGGGTGGTCTGGTAGGCGATCGCGATGTCGCCGAGCATGCGCGGCGCGTCGTCGGGTCCAACAGGGCCGGTCGGCTGCATTGCCGGAAACGACAGCACGTTGGTCGGCTTGTCGATGCCGCGCCAATTGCCGTTCAGCGTGCGGATGCCGGCATCGTCGGTCAGCATCACCGCGAGTTCGGCGTCGCCGACATCGGCATCGACGCTTTCGGCCGCGGCCGCGATGGCGCGATGTATCACCGCTTCGGCGTCGGGCTCGGCCTGCCAGCAATCGGCGACGACGAGAACTTCGGATATGGGAAGCGCAAGCGGTGGCATGGGTCCGGAACTTCTGTTGCGGCCGGGGCTCGTCCCCGGCACGCGTCTGGCGTCGGATATGGGCATCAGGGCCTGCCGGTTGCCGGCTTCTTCGGCAATCCTTCATAGGCGGCGACGATCCGCGCCACCAGTTCATGGCGAATCACGTCTTCGGCGGTGAATTTCACCTGCGAAATGCCTTCGACGCCATCGAGCAGCCGTGCGGCCTCCGCAAGTCCCGAAGTCTGGCCGGGCGGCAGATCGACCTGGGAGGGATCGCCGGTAATGATCATGCGGCTGTTTTCGCCGAGCCGCGTCAGGAACATCTTCATCTGCATCGACGTGGTGTTCTGCGCCTCGTCCAGGATGATGAAGGCGTTGTTCAGCGTGCGCCCGCGCATGAAGGCCAGCGGCGCGATCTCCAGCGCGTTGCGTTCGAAGGCCTTCTGCACCTTTTCGTAGCCCATCAGGTCGTAGAGCGCGTCGTAGAGCGGGCGCAGATAGGGGTCGATCTTCTGCGTCAGGTCGCCGGGCAGGAAACCCAGGCGCTCGCCGGCTTCCACCGCCGGGCGCGTGAGCACGATGCGCTGCACGGCGCTGCGCTCCAGCGCGTCCACGGCGCAGGCCACGGCCAGATAGGTCTTGCCGGTACCGGCCGGGCCGATGCCGAAGGTGATGTCGTTGCCGGCAATGCTCTCCAGGTAATGGGCCTGATTCGGCGTGCGCGCGCGCAATTCGTGGCGGCGTGTCTGCAGGGCCTCGCCGTCTTCGGTGAGCGGCATATTGCTGTCGCCCGCCAGCAGCAGCTGCACCGTGGCGTTGTCGATGGGCTTGGCAGCCATCTCGTACAGGGCCTGCAGCACTTCCATGGCGCGCTGGGCCGGCTTCTTGAGGCCCTCCACCTTGAACTGCTCGTGGCGATGGGCGATCTTGACCTGCAGCGCCGTCTCGATGATGCGCAGATGTTCGTCGGCGGGGCCGCACAGGCGGGCCAAGCGCGCGTTGTTGGGCGGGGAGAAGAGGTGGCGCAGAATCAACTGATAATTCCTTCAAACTTTCCTCAATGATAGGCGCCCCATGATCGGCAGGCTCTCCGGCTCCCTCCTCGAAAAGAACCCGCCCCAGGTCCTGGTGGACTGCCACGGCGTGGGCTACGAAGTCCAGGTGTCCATGAGCACCTTCTACAACCTGCCTCCGCTGGGTGAGAAGGTGTCCCTGCTCACGCATTTCGTGGTGCGCGAGGACGCGCAGCTGCTCTACGGCTTCAGCACGCCCGTCGAGCGCGAGGCTTTTCGTGAACTCATCAAGATCTCCGGCGTGGGGCCGCGCACCGCACTGGCCGTGCTCTCGGGCATGAGCGTGGGCGAGCTGGCGCAGGCGGTGACGCTGCAGGAGGCCGGCCGCCTGATCAAGGTGCCGGGCATCGGCAAGAAGACGGCCGAGCGCCTGCTGCTCGAACTCAAGGGCAAGCTGGGCGCCGACATGGGCGTGCCCGGCGCGCAGCCCGGCAGCGATGCGCAGGTCGACATCCTGCAGGCCCTGCTGGCCCTGGGCTACAGCGACAAGGAAGCGGCCGCCACACTCAAGACCTTACCCAAGGACATCGGCGTGAGTGACGGCATCAAGCTCGCGCTCAAAGCCCTGGCGAAATAGCAGCAGCCATGGCCTGGCTCGATGGTCTCAAGCAGCGTGCCCGCGCGCTCAAGGCCGAAACCTATGTGCTCTACCTTGCGGCGCGCCACCCCGGTACGCCCTGGTACGCCAAGCTGCTGGTGGCCGTCATCGTGGCCTATGCCTTCAGCCCCATTGACCTGATCCCGGACTTCGTGCCCGTGCTCGGCTACCTGGACGATCTGGTGCTGCTGCCGCTGGGCATTGTGCTGGTGATCCGCCTGCTGCCGCCGGCCGTGCTGGCCGAGTGCCGGGTTCGCGCGCAGGAGCGCCTGCAGGGGGGCAAGCCCGTGAGCCGGGTGGCGGCGGCCGTGATCGTGGCGATCTGGCTCGGGCTGGCCGCATTGGGCCTGGCCTGGGGCTGGCGCTACTGGAACGCGGTGGCCTGAGTCAGGGCCGCCCGCCAGGAGCGATCAGTACCGCGTCGCGCACCGGGCGGTCGTGGCGCGGCTGGACCGGGCGCGCATTGTTCGCATACAGCTGGCCGAACAGGCGCAACTGATCGCGGCTGATGCTCACCGGCTGCTTGAGGATGAGCCAGAGCACGCCCTCGGTGCAAGGCGGCGTGGTCAGCGAGCCCATGTACTGGTAGTAGCGCTGGTCGCGCGGCAGGATCTCGCCCACGTGGATCAGGTCCGGCGGCAGGCGCACGCTGTCGTTCACGTCCAGCGGCATATGCGTCCAGACCTTGTGAACCAGGGGGTTGGCCTCGCCCGGCTCCAGCAGCACCGCCAGCACGGCGAGCTGCCCCAGTTCGTTGCGGTGCACGAAGTGCGCCACCATGGGGTAGCCCTGGCCGTTGATGCGCTCCTCCGCCGGGTGGTGGAAGTGGAACTGCACCAGCTGGTAGGTGCTGCCGCGCACCGTCAGGCTGTTCTCGCCATAGACCTTGACCTCGACCGTGTGGCCGTTGTTCGTCACCGTGCCCTTGCTGGGCGCGTAATTGAACTGGATGGCCTCGGCCGGGCCCCTGAGGGCTTCGCTGTCCTCGATGTGGATGGGTGACTGGCGCTGGCCGCTGGCACAGGTGGCGTAGTCGGGCTGGAGCTTGCCCCAGTTCGTCGGGGCGCCCTCGCCTTCGTAGCTCCAGTGGATGGCCTTGTGCGGCTCCGGTGGCTTGGACGGGGTGGCCGGCCGCTGCGGGCGAATCACCAGGCCGGGTTCGCGCGGGCGCGGTGCGGCCGCGGCCGGCGGTTTGCTGTCCACCGGGTTGACGGGCACGGCGGCGCCGGGGGTCGTGGCCAAGCCGGCGCTGCTGCTTTTGCCGTCGATGAGCAGGTTCAGGCGCTTGGTCTTGGGGTCGCCGCGACCCATGGCATCGCGCAGCTGGCTTTCCAGATCCTTGCTGGTGCCCTCCACCCTGGCCGGGGCCGAGGCGGCCGGCGCCGGGGGAGGTGCCACGGCCGGCTCGGCCGCCCGGGCATGGGGCAGCAGCGCGGCGGCCAGCAGGCCGGCCAGCAGGGCCGTGCTGACCGAGGGCAATGAGGGGGCGTGGGGCTTCATGGGCAGTCTCAGGGGGATCGTCTTTCCATCGTATCGGCAAAGTGCCCGGAATACTTGAGTCGGCTATAGTCCAAGCAGCCTTGCCGCACCCGCACGGCAGCCCTTTCCCCCCCTGTGTCCTTGTACTGACGGCCGTGAGCATCCAGACCGACGATTTTGAAATGCCCTCCGGCCCCCGCGTGGTGTCGGCCGCGCCGGTCTCGCCCGGCGAGGAGGCCATCGAGCGCGCGTTGCGGCCCAAGCTGCTGGACGAGTACGTGGGCCAGGCCAAGGTGCGCGAGCAGCTGGAAATCTTCATCGGCGCGGCGCGCAAGCGCGAAGAGGCGCTGGACCACGTGCTGCTCTTCGGCCCGCCCGGCCTGGGCAAGACCACGCTCTCGCACATCATCGCGCACGAACTGGGCGTGAACCTGCGCCAGACCAGTGGCCCCGTGCTGGAAAAGCCCAAGGACCTGGCCGCGCTGCTGACCAACCTTGAGCGCAACGACGTGCTCTTCATCGACGAGATCCACCGCCTCTCGCCCGTGGTCGAGGAAATCCTCTACCCCGCGCTGGAGGACTACCAGATCGACATCATGATCGGCGAAGGCCCGGCCGCGCGCAGCATCAAGCTGGACCTGCAGCCCTTTACCCTGGTGGGCGCCACCACGCGCGCGGGCATGCTGACCAACCCGCTGCGCGACCGCTTCGGCATCGTGGCGCGGCTGGAGTTCTATTCCGCCGAAGAGCTTGGCCGTATCGTCAAGCGCAGCGCCGGCCTGCTGGGCGCGCCCATGGACCCCGAAGGCGGCTTCGAGATTGCGCGCCGTTCACGCGGCACGCCGCGCATTGCCAACCGCCTGCTGCGCCGCGTGCGCGACTACGCCGAGGTCAAGGGCACGGGCCGCATCACCGTAGAGATGGCGAACAAGGCCCTGGCCATGCTGGACGTGGACCCGCAGGGCTTCGACCTGATGGACCGCAAGCTGCTGGAAGCGGTGATCCACCGTTTCGATGGCGGCCCGGTGGGCCTGGACAACATCGCCGCCAGCATCGGCGAGGAAGCCGGCACCATCGAGGACGTGATCGAGCCCTACCTCATCCAGCAGGGCTTTTTGCAGCGCACGCCGCGCGGGCGCATCGCCACGCTGGCGGCCTACCGGCATCTGGGCGTGACACCGCCCAAGACCGACGGCAGCCTCTTCGAGGCCTGACATGCTCAATCTCCTCAAGCTCTCTGGCAAGACGCGCTGGATCGTGCTGGCCATCGTGCTCGTGCTGGCCCTGGCGGGCATGACCGCGCTGGCCCTGCGTGCGCCCCGCGCCGAGGCGCTGCTCATGCAGCCCGGCCCGCTGCTGCGCACGCTTCAATTTTCAGCCCGTGTGGCCACGCTCTCGCGGGTCGAGGTGGGCAGCACCGTCACGGGGCGGGTCGAGCAGGTGCGCGTGCGCGAGGGCGCACAGGTCAAGCGCGGCGAGGTGCTGATCCTCCTGGAAACCGATGAACTGAGGGCCGCGCAGGCGCAGGCCGTGGCGTCCGAGCGCCAGGCCGACGCCACGCTGCAGGCCGCGCGCGCCACGCTGACGCGCGCCGAGCAGCTGGTCCGGCAGGGTTTTTACAGCGCCGCGCAGCTCGATGAAGCCCGGCGTGCCGTGGACGTGGCCGTGGCCCAGCAGGGCGCGGCGCGCGCTGCCGTCACCGCCGCAGCGGCGCGTCTGGAGCAGGCCCGCATCGATGCGCCGGCCGAAGCGCGCGTGCTGGCCCGCATGGTGGAGCCGGGCCAGATCGTGCAGCCCGGCAAGGCCCTGATGAGCCTGGCCCTGGACGGTCCCACACAGCTGCTGGCCCAGGTGGACGAGCGTTTTCTCGATCAGCTTCAGGTGGGGCAGAGCGCCACCGTGGTGGCCGACGCCTTTGCCGGCCAGCGCTTTGCGGCCAAGGTGCTGAGCATTGCACCGGTGGTCGATGCGCAGCGCGGCGCCATCGAGGTCAAGTTCAATCTCTTGCAGGAGGCGCCGGCTTTCCTGCGCGAGGACATGACCTTGTCGGTCGAGGTGCAGACGGCCCGCCGCGAACAGGCCCTGGCCCTGCCCCTGAGCGTACTGCGCAAGGCCGGCGCCGACACCGCCAGCGTCTGGGTGGCGGTGGATGGCCTGGTGCAGGAACGCCAGTTGCGCCTGGGCCTGCGCACCCTGGCCGCGGTGGAAGTGCTGGAGGGCCTGCGTATCGGTGATGTGGTCCTGACCGGCACCACGTTCAAGTCCGGCCAGCGCGTCACCGTGCTGGTGGTCCCCTGGCAACCGTCTGGATCGCCCGCTGCACGTGGTGCGGATGGAGCGGGCAGCGCCGGTTCGGCCTTGACCAACGCCATGGGGCGCTGAGGCCGGGGACGCATGGTGTCCTGGCTCGGCTTCGAACTCCGCGTCGCCTTGCGCTTCCTGCGCGAAGGCCGCATGCAGACCCTGCTCATCATCGTCGGCGTCGCCGCCGGCGTGGCCGTGGTGGCCTATATCTCTGCACTGATCTCCGGCCTGCAGGGCAGCACGCTGACCAAGACCCTGGGGGCGCAGGCGCACATCACCCTGCGCTCCCTCGAAGACACCGTGGCGCCGGCGCGCCTGGCCGACGGCACCCCGACCCTGACGCAAACGCAGCCACGCGTGCAGCGCCTGCGCTCGGTGGCCAACTGGCAGGCCTTGCTGCCACTGCTGGAGCAGATGGACGGCATCGCCGCCGTCTCGCCCATGGTGTCCGGTTCGGGCCTGGCCTTGCGCGGCGAGGCCACGCAGGCCATTGCGCTGATGGGCGTGGAGCTCGACCGCTACGACCGCATCGTCAGCCTGCGCAGCAAGGTGGTCAGCGGCGCGGCACGCCTGGACCCGGGCGAAGCCATCCTCGGCCGCGACCTGGCAGCGGACCTGGGCGTGCGTGTGGGCGACCGCCTGACCCTGCAGACCACCGTGGGCGGGCGCAACGTGAGCGATGCCGTGCGCGTGACCGCCCTGGTGGACCTGGGCGTGCGCGACCTGAACCGCCGCACCGTCATCGTGCCGCTGCGCGCCGCGCAAAGCCTGCTGGGCCTGCCCGGCGGCACCACGGTGCTGGAGATGACACTCAAGGATGTGTGGACCGCCAGCGAACTGGCACAGAAGCTTCGCGAGCGCTATCCCTACAAGGTCGAGAGCTGGCAGGAGAACAATGCCCAGCTGGTCTCGGCGCTGAATGCGCAGTCGGTCAGCACCTCGCTGATCCGCGGCGTGGTGATGATCGTGGTGGTGCTGGGCATCGCCAGCGTGCTGGTGGTGTCGGTGGTGCAGAAGCGCCGCGAGATCGGCATCCTGCGCGCCATGGGCGCCACGCGCGGCCAGGTGCTGCGTATCTTTCTGGTGCAAGGGGCGGTGGTGGGCGCCGTGGGCTCGGCGCTGGGTATCGTGCTGGCCGTGGCGCTGATCTGGGCGTTCACGCATTTCGTGCGCGGCTCGGACGGCCTGCCCTTGTTCTCCATCACCCTGCCGCTGGCCACCGCCCTGAAAGTGGCGGGCATCGCCACCGTCTGCGGCGTGCTGGCCGCCATCGCCCCGGCACGCCGTGCCGCCGCCATGGACCCCGCCCAAGCCATCCGGATATGAGCAGCAGCGACAAACTCATCGAGCTCGACTGCGTGCGCAAGAGCTACAACCTGGGTCAGCCCAACGAGGCCGAGGTGCTGCACGGCCTGGACCTGAAGGTGGTGCGTGGCGACTTCATGGCGCTGATCGGCCCCTCGGGTTCGGGCAAGAGCACGCTGCTCAGCATCATCGGTCTGCTCGAACGCATGACCCAGGGCCGCTACCTGCTGCAGGGCGAGGAAGTGCAGGCGCTGGACGACGGCGCGCTCACGCTGCGTCGGCGCAACACCCTGGGCTTCGTGTTCCAGTTCCACCACCTGCTGCCCGCATTCAGCGCCGTGGAGAACGTGACACTGCCCGTGCTCATGGCCGAGGGGCGGGTCAGCGCGAAGCACGAGCAGCACGCGCGCGAACTGCTGTCGGCCGTGGGCCTGGGCCGCGCCATGGACAAGCGCCCCTCCGAACTTTCGGGCGGCATGCAGCAGCGCGTGGCCATTGCGCGCGCGCTGGTCATGAACCCGGCGCTGGTGCTGGCTGACGAACCCACCGGCAACCTGGACACGGCTTCCTCTGACGAGGTGTTCGTGCTGCTGCGCAGCATCCATGCCGAGCGCGGCACCTCCTTCATCGTCGTCACGCACGATCCACGCCTGGCCGCGCGCTGCGACCGCACCGTGGAGCTGGTGGACGGACGCATCGCGCGCGACGAGGCTGTCGCCCGATGAGGGTCTTGCTGGTCATCCTGCTGCTGGCTGGCCTGCCCGCTGCCCAGGCCGAACTCAAGCCCGAGTGGGAGCTGGGCGCGGGCGTGGCCGCCATCGACTTCCCGCTTTACCGCGGCGCGGCCGAGCGGCGCACTTACCTGCTGCCCGCCCCCTATGTTCAGTACCGCGGCAAGTTCCTGCAGGTGGACCGCGACCGCGTGCGCGGCCTGCTGTTTCGCAGCGAGCGGGTGGAGATGGACATCAGCGTCAACGGTTCGGTCCCGGTGAGCAGCAAGGACAGCAGTGCGCGCCAGAACATGCCCGACCTGGACCCGACGCTGGAGATCGGCCCCGAGGTGCAGGTCCATCTCTATTACGACCAACGCAAGCGCAACAACCTGGACCTGCGCCTGCCCCTGCGTTCGGTGTTCGCCGTCAACTTCGGCCGCTTCGAGCAGGTGGGCTGGATCTTCCACCCCAAGCTCAACCTGGACCTGCGCAACGTGCTGAGCAGCGGCTGGAACCTGGGCCTGCAGGGTGGCTGGATCTACGGCGACCGTGGTTACCACGGTTATTTCTACGACGTGGCCCCGCAGTACGCTACCACCCAGCGGCCGAGCTACAGCGCCTCGGGGGGCACCTCGGGCTCGCAGTACATCGTCTCCCTGGGCCGCAGATACGGCGATATGTGGATGGGGGCCTTCGCCAAGTACGACGACCTGCGCGGGGCCGTGTTCGAAGGCAGCCCGCTGGTGCAGCGCCGCGAGGATGCCTCCGCCGGCTTCCTGGTGGCCTGGGTGTTTTCCAAGTCGCAGAAGCTCGTCGAGGTCAGCGACGATTAATCGCCGCTGGCGCCAGCATGCCCCGCACGATCAGCACCTGCGCCACGTAGTAGGTGGACAGCACCCAGAGTTGCGCCAGCGGCAGCGGCGTGACGAACTTGTTGAGCGCCAGCAAGGTGTCGCTGAGCATGAAGCAGCCCGCGCCCACGGCGACCCACAGCGCGCCGGGTTCGCGCAGCACGGTCGCCCGGCCGATGGCCTGCGCTGCCATCAGCGCAATGACCAGCACATAAGCCGCCACCGGGCCGCGCAGGCCTGTGGGCAGGCCGCAGGTCCAGAGCACGGCGTACATCAGCGCACCGACACCCAGTGCGTTGAGCAGCGCGCGCCGGCTCGGGAACCAGGGCAAGCCGCGTTTGAACAGCGCGATGTACGCCAGGTGCGCGCACAGAAAGCTCACCAGGCCCGGGATGAAGTAGCCCGGGAACATCAGGAACACGTCGCCTGCCAGCGAAGCCGCCAGGGCCAGCAGCAAAAGGGGTGCGCCGCGCAGCCCGGTGTTGGAGCGGCGGGCCACGTACGCTACCAAAATGATAGCGGTCAACATCGTCAGCGGCTTGGCCACGCGGTGCGCTTCCAGCAGGCCGGTGGCAGCGAAGGCCGTGGACAAGGCAGCCGCTTCGATGAGCAGCACCTCCCCCATGCCCAGCCGCCCCTGCAGCACGGCACCCGTGCACCAGAGCACGGCACTCAAGGCCGCCAGCCAGACGACGGACTGCGCCAGCGGCAAGGTATCTGCATGCCAGAGGAAGAGCACCACGCCGCCCAGCAGGGCCAGGAAGTGCAGGCCGCCAAACCACTGCACGGCGCGGGTGGCTGGCGGGTCGTAACGCTGCAGGCGCTCGATCTGGAAGGCAGGCTTGGGGAAACGCTGGGCCACATCGGCCGGGCGCCAGCCCGGCGGCTTGAGCCAGACGCGCAGCTTGTCGCTCCATCGCTGTGCGTGCCAGCTGTCCTTGAGCAAGCCCCAGTAGACCTCGCCATTGGCCCACAGTGGGTCCCAACTGTCGAGAGGGCTGCGCGTGCCGTAGACGCACTTCTCGTCTTCTTCCTTGAAGCTGCCGAAGAGCCGGTCCCAGACGATGAGCACGCCACCGTAGTTGCGGTCCACATAGCGGTCGTTCACGGCGTGGTGCACGCGGTGGTTGGAGGGGCTGCAGAACCAGCGGTCGAACCAGCCCAGCTTGCCCACGTGCTCGGTGTGCACCCAGAACTGGTAGAGCAGATCGACCAGCGCCACGATGCCAAAGACCAGGGGCGGCACCCCGGCCAGGGCCATGGGCAGGTAGAAGACCCAGCCCAGCAGCGCGCCGCTGGAGGTTTGCCGCAGCGCGGTGGAGAGGTTGTAGTCCTGGCTCTGGTGGTGCACCACGTGCGCCGCCCAGAAAATCGCCACCTCGTGACCGGCGCGGTGCAGCCAGTAATAGCAGAAGTCGTAGAACACCAGGGCGATCACCCAGCCGTACCAGCTCATCCAGAAAGCATCGTTGTGCCACAGCGCCACCCAGCTGTAGACCGCGGTGTAGATGCCCACCCGCAGCAGACGCGTGAGCACCGCGCTGATCTGGCTCAGCATGCCCAGGCCGATGCTGTTGACGGCGTCGTTGAGCCGGTAGGTGTTGCGGCCCTTCGCGACGCCCCAGGCGAACTCGATGGCGATCAACAGCAGGAAGACCGGGGTGGCGAGAACGATGATCTGGCTGGGACTCATGCCGCCGATGCTAAGGGCTTGTGGCATCCGGGCCACTGCGTGTCTACCCTGATGTGCGGGCTATTGCCAAGGGGAGGTGGTAGGCGAGGAGCTTTTTGTTCCCTATTCGGAGTTTCCCTGGTTCAAGCAGGCAACGGTGGAGCGGCCGTCACGCGAGTACCTCTATTGGCCGCTGCTCGATGTTGACCTTGCCGTCGCTTCGATTCGGAATCCGGCCCTGTTTCCGCTCGTTTCCAAGCTGAAACGCTGAGGGCTTACAGGGGCCTTGGGCACCTTGATCGTGGTCTTGAGAGCCGGGGGGGGGGAAGCCCACCCTTTCCCGCACGGCCCCGCCGGACGTGGGGATTTGACGTGCCGCGATCACCCGATGCCGTCGGCCCCGGGAGAATTCGCTGCGGTGTTGCAGGTGTGCGAAAACCCTGCCACATGCAACGAACACCGTCCGTCACGCACGGCTCCATTCCCTGCATCTTCTGGAGACTCCGCTCATGTTCATTCGTCAACGCCGACTGGCCCTTGCCTCTGCCCTGCTGGGCGCCTTGCTGGCTCCGCTGGGCGCCGCCGCCCAGGACTGGCCCAGCAAGCCGATCCGCCTCATAGTCAACTTCGCGCCCGGCAGCTCGCCCGACGTCATCGGTCGCGCCGTGGCCACGCCGCTGGCGCAGGCGCTGGGCGTGCCCGTGACAGTGGAGAACCGCAGCGGTGCGGGCGGTATCGTGGGCGCCGATGCGGTGGCCAAGTCACCGGCTGACGGCTACACGCTGCTGATGGCCTCGGGCAGCACGGCAGTGATCGTACCTACGATCACCGCCAAGATGCCCTATGACCTCAACAGGGATCTGACGCCCGTGGCTGCCGGTGCCCGGGTCGAGCTATTCCTTGTGGTGCGCTCGAACTCGCAGTTCAAGACCTTCGCCGACTTGCAGAGTTTTGCCAAGGCCAATCCCGGCAAGCTCAGCTATGGCAGCCCGGGCAACGGCTCCACGCCGCACGTGGGCGCAGAAATGCTCAAGAGCATGGCGGGCATCTTCGCGGTTCACATCCCTTACCGCGGATCGGCCCCGGCCCTGCAGGATTTGCTGGCCGGCAACCTGGACTTCTTCATGGACCCGGGCATCGCTGCGCCGCACATCCGCGCGGGCACGCTGCGCCTGCTGGCCGTGGGCAGCACCAAGCGTTCCTTCCTCTACCCGGACACGCCCACCCTGGCCGAGCTGGGGCTCAAGGGTTATGACGGCGGTTCGACCCACAGCTTCTACGCGCCTGCGGGCACGCCGCAGCCGGTGATCGAACGCCTGAACCGCGAGATCAACCGCATTCTGATCTCGCCTGCCGCTTCGCAGACCATCCGCAATCTGGGCGCCGAGCCCACCCCTATGACGCCCGCGCAGCTCACGGCGCTCAATGCGGCCGACACGCGCCGCTACGCGGCCATCATCAAGGAAAAAGGCATTTCCGCCGACTGAGACGTCCGACGCCCCGCGCAGCTGTCCCTGAGCCGATGCTTTTGGCGGCATCGCTCAGGCGGTGCGATACAAGGCAGCACAAGCCATGAGGAATGCCCTGGCATGGCATGATCAGCCCCGTTCTTTGTCTCCAACCCGAGGGCGCCTGACCATGATTTATGCACTCCTGAAAACCGTTCACCTCTTGTCCCTGATCGTCTGGATCGGTGGCATGGTGTTCGCCCATTTCTTCCTGCGCCCTGCGGTGGCCCAGCTGGAAGCGCCCGCTCGGATCCGCCTGATGCACGATGTGCTGGGGCGTTTCTTCAGTGCGGTGCTGTGGGCTGCCGGGCTGACGCTGGGCACCGGCCTGTGGATGATCGGGCGCGTGGCCAAACAAGTCGTGCAGGCGGGTGGCAGTTTTGCCATGCCGCTGGAGTGGACCGTGATGGCGACACTGGGCATCGTGATGATCGCCATCTTCGGGCACATCCGTTTCGCCTTGTACAAGCGCCTGTCGCGTGCGGTCACTGCCGCGGACTGGCCGGCCGGTGGTGCGGCGCTGGGCAGCATCCGGCTGTGGGTGAGCATCAACCTGGGCCTGGGCGTGGCGATCGTGGTCATCACGCTACTGGCTTAGCCCGTTCAAGCGGGCCGCGGCTTGCGGCCCGTTCGCCCCGATCAGTCCAGACAGCCCCGCGCGTCGACCCGGATGATCTCGGCCACGGTGCCCGCCTGCAGGCCGCCGCGCACACCAACCATCCAGTCGTGCAGATTGACGGTGGGGTCGCAGTGGCCGGGGATCAGCCACAGGCTGGCGCCGAGCGCCGGCAGCGGTGCCGATGAGGTGGCGCGCAATGTGGTGTGCTCGTCGTTGCAGCCGGTGGCTTCCAGCGCCTCGCCGTGCACGCGGGGCAGGCCTGATTCGATGGCGTGGCTCTTGTGGCCAGCGTCCACCACCACATGGCCGGCGCTCACGCTCATCACTTGCGTCTTGACGAACAGCGCGTGCTCGAACTGCGGTTGAGACGTGTCGACTTCATTGCGCGCGTAGTCGGCGTCCATGAAGAGGTAGCTACCCGCCTGAAGTTCGCCGAAGACGCCGCTGCTGGCTTCCAGGCCGAAGGTGCCGCTGCCCGCGCCCGTAACCAGGGGCAGGCTCAAGCCTGCGGCCTCGACGATGCGGCGCGCCTGCTGCACGCGGGCGATGACCTCGTCCAGCGCGGCGCGACGCTCGGCGACCGTGCGCAGGTGCTGGGCGCGGCCGTTGTAGGCCTGCAGGCCAGCCAGGCGCAGGGCGGGATGCGCTGCAATGGCCTGCGCTAGCGGCAGCACGTCGGCCGGCTCGGCGACACCGCAGCGTTTCTGCCCCACGTCGAGTTCCACGAAGACGTCGATCAGGTTTTCACCTGCGCCCAGGGCCTGTGCCAGCTGCTCGATGCCCAGGAGGCTGTCCACCGCGATGGCCAGGCGGCCGCCGCGTGCCTGCAAGGCGCGAGCGAGTGCGGCGACGCGCTGCAGCTTCGCTGGTGCGATGACTTCGTTGCTGATGTAGATATTGCTCACGCCACCGGCGGCCAGGGCCTCGGCTTCCGAAGTCTTCTGCACGCACATGCCCACGGCGCCGGCCTGCATCTGGCGCAGGCTGAGCGTGGCGCTCTTGTGCATCTTGGCGTGGGGGCGCAGCTTCACGCCATGCGATTTGGCGTAGTCGGCCATGCGCTGCAGATTGCGGTCCATGGCGTCCAGGTCCACCACCAGGGCCGGGGTGTCGATGGCGGCCACGCTATGGCCGATCAACTGGGCCAGGCGCTGCGGTGCGGATTCAGGTGCTGGTTTCATCGAGGGTGTCGTCTTCGAGGTGCGAGGTGTCGGCCCAGCCCACCAGGGAGAGGCCCTCGGGCGTCCAGAGCAGGCGGTTGACGGCGGTGTTGCCGAGCTGCCAGGTGCGCGGGGCCTGCAGGTCCTGCCCGGTGGCGGCGCGGTAGAGCTGGTCCATCACGCCGCCGTGGGCCACCAGCACGATCTGCTGGCCCGGGTGGCGCGCGGCGATTTCGTGCAGGGTGCGCGTGACGCGCTCACGCACCTGCAGCAGCGATTCACCGCCGGCCGGCGCCCAGTGCGGCGTACGCTTGCGCCAGTGCTCGGACTCATCGGGCCAGGTCTGTTCGACCTCGACCCAGGTCTTGCCTTCGAAGATGCCGAAGCCGCGCTCGCGCAGGCCGGCGTGCGTGGCCAGCGGCACGCCGGCGGCGCTGGCGATGGCCTGGGCGGTCTCGTGGGCGCGCTGCAGGTCGCTGCTGTAGACGGCGTGGAGGGTGTCGCGCGCGGCCAGCGCACGCGCCAGGCGTGCGGCCTGCCAGCGCCCGGTCTCGTTGAGCGGGATGTCCAGGTGGCCCTGGATGCGGGTGTCGACGTTCCAGGCTGTTTCGCCGTGGCGGATGGCGAGGATGCGGGTGGTCTTGTCCATGGGCGGCATGGCGCAGCCTTTCAGCGGGGGATTTCCACCTTCACGCGTCGCGCGCCGGCCGGTGGTTCGGGAAAGTCCTTCAGCGCCGCGGCCAAGAGCGCGCGCAGGATGTTGTAGCGGTCGTTCCAGGGGCCTTCGTGCCTGGCGCTGGTCTCGTAGACCACCTGGTTGCTGGCCAGGTCGCGCAGCAGCAGGGTGGCTTCGTGCCGGTACTGGCTGGGCGGCGGGAAGCGCATGCCCATGCCCACACCGCTGCCCATGCCGATGCCAAAGTTGCCGCCACCAATCACGATGGAGCTGCCCACGCGCGGCCCGCTGTAGGGGCGGCCCCAGTCGTCAACGAGATACGACTCCATGCGGGTCGTGAGCTGCACGCTGTAGCGTGCGGCAGCGTCGTCGCGCACCAGACCCGCTTCGGTCAGCTCGGCTTCGGCGATGGCTTCCACCGAGTCGGTCTCGACGGGGTCGGTCTGCGAGGGCAGGCGTTCGAATCGGTAGCGCGCACCGGCCGGGATGGCCACGCCGCTGGTCGGGATGGCGGCCGTGGCGCGCACCTGCGACTCGACCAGGCGCATGCCGGAGCAGCCGGTGAGGAGCAGCGCGACGGTGAGCAGGGCCAGCGACTTTTTCATGGGGCTCACAGTGTGACGACCTGCACGCCGCCGGGCAGGGCCGGGGCAGCGGGGAGTTCCTCTTCGTCGAAAGCCAGGTCGCCATTGGCGTCGGGCACGCCGGTGGCCTTGAGGTTCTTGAAGTCGTGCAGCTTCGCGTCCATCAGGTGCGAGGGCACCACGTTCTGCAGCGCGGTGAACATGGTCTCCAGGCGGCCGGGGAACTTCTTGTCCCACTCGCGCAGCAGGTTGCCGATCTGCTTGCGCTGCAGGTTCTCCTGGCTGCCGCAGAGGGTGCAGGGGATGATGGGGAACTGTTTGTGCTCCGCCCAGCGGATCAGGTCTTTCTCGACCACATAGGCCATGGGGCGGATCACGATGAACTCGCCGTTGTCGCTGGTGAGCTTCGGGGGCATGCCCTTCAACTTGCCGCCGAAGAACATGTTGAGGAAGAAGGTCTGCAGCATGTCGTCGCGGTGGTGGCCCAGCGCGAGCTTGTTGCACTTGAGCTGGCGCGCCACGCTGTAGAGAATGCCGCGGCGCAGCCGGCTGCACAGGCTGCACATGGTCTTGCCCTCGGGGACTTTCTCCTTGACGATGGAGTAGGTGTCCTGGGTCTCGATGTGGAACTCGATGCCGAGTTTCTTCAGGTACTCGGGCAGGATGTGGTCGGGGAAGCCGGGCTGTTTCTGGTCCAGGTTGACGGCGACCAGCGTGAAGTCGATGGGCGCGCGGGCCTTGAGCTTCATGAGGATGTCGAGCATGCCGTAGCTGTCCTTGCCGCCGGACATGCAGACCATGACGCGGTCGCCCTCCTCGATCATGTTGTAGTCGATGATGGCCTGGCCGACGTTGCGGCACAGGCGTTTTTCGAGCTTGTGCGTTTCGCGCTCGATCTTCAGGGCCTGGTCATTGCTGACGGCGGGTTCGTTGTCTATCCAGACGGCACTCATCATTCACTCCATGGGCATGCGCCCGACATGGGGTGGGAGCCCCATTTCACTTGTTTGGTTCCGTCACCAGATACCGGTTTCGGCGTGGATCGCGACTTCGCAGTCGTCGAAAATTTCCAGTTTGACGATCTTCACGCGCACACCGATCACCCCCGGCAACTGCAGCAGGCGGTCAGCCAGCTTGCCGATCATGCTCTCGAGCAGGTTCATGTGCTCGGAACGGCATTCGTCGATGATGATCTGGCGCACCTTGCGGTAGTCCAGCACGTGGTTGATGTCGTCGTCATGCGGCCGCAGGGGCTGCGGGCCGAGGTTGAGCTCGGCGTCGACCTGGATGGGCTGCGGCGCAGCCTTCTCATGGTCGAGGATGCCCAGGTTGGCGTCGAAGCGCAAACCGGTGAGCGTGAGGATCTGGGTGCCTTTGGTGACTGCCATATGCCCTACATCATCGAAAAGTCGCGCGAAAAGCGCATGAGGTGCTGGCCGCCGTCCACCAGCAGCGTGGTGCCGGTGATGGACCCGTTTTCCAGCGCGAACTTCACCGCGCCGGCCACGTCCGCGGGCGTGGATGAGCGCCCCAGCGGCGAGAGCTGGTGCAGGGCTGCGAATTTCTCGGGGCTGAGGTACTCGCTGGTCAGCGTGAGGCCGGGCGCCACGCCCACCACGCGCACATCGGGCGCCAACGCCATGGCGAGCATGGTGTTGGCCGCCTCCAGTGCGGCTTTGGACAGGGTGTAGCTCAGGAAGTCGGGGTTCTGGTTCCACAGCTTCTGGTCCAGCAGGTTGACCACCACGCCCTTGCCCGAACGCTGCCGCACATGGGCGTGCAGGGCCTGGGCCAAGAGGATGGGCGCGCCCGTGTTGGCGCGCAGATGCTTTTCGAGCGCGGCGTAGCCGAAGGTCCCGGCGCTGTCGTGCTCGAACAGGGCGGCGCTGTTGACCACGGCGTCGACCTGGCCAAACTGTGCGACCACGCGTGGCAGCAGGGCGCGCACGGCGGCTTCATCCGCGAGGTCGGCATCAAAGGCGGCGGCCGAGGTGAGCAAGTCGCAGTCGGCCACGGTCTGCATGGCCTCGTCCACCGAACCGCGGTAATGCACGGCCACCTGCCAGCCGGCCCGCGCCAGGGTGAGCGCGATCTCGCGGCCCAGGCGTTTGGCCGAGCCGGTCACGAGCACAGTGCGGGCGGGGGAGGACATTGGGGGACAATTGAGGGTCTGTTCACGCCATTTTTACATGTGCGAACGTAGTTAAAAATGCGCCAATCTAGGCGCGCGACAACGCTCAGGCTAAAGCCTGAGCTAGGAGTGCAACAACGAGTGGCGCATTTTTAACCCCGTTCCCTTCGGGTTGCGGCCAAAAAGGCCATGCGGGGTGTTGCGCAGTCTAGCCGGAGATGACTCCGGCGGCGACTGCGCGCCTACCGCATGGCCTTTTTGTTCCGCAACGCATCATGCAAAAATGGCGTGAACAGACCCTTATGACGACAGCCAACAGTTTAACGACGACCCTGACATCCCGCATGGCGCAAGCCATCACCGCAGCAGGCGGCTGGATCGGCTTTGATGTCTTCATGAACTGCGCCCTCTACACCCCGGGCCTGGGCTATTACGCCAACGATCTGCGTAAACTGGGCCTGATGCCCGGTTCGGGCAGCGATTTTGTGACGGCGCCCGAACTGTCCCCCCTCTTCGGCCAGGCGCTGGCGGTGCAGGTGGGCCAGGCCCTGCAGCACACACAGACCGAGGAGGTCTGGGAGTTCGGCGCCGGTTCCGGGGCGCTGGCGCTGCAGTTGCTGCAGACGCTGGGCGAGCGCGTGCGGCGTTACACCATCGTCGACCTCTCGGGGGCCTTGCGGGCGCGCCAGCAGCAGATGCTGCAATCCTTTGGGGACCGCGTGCAGTGGGTCAGCGAACTACCCGCCGCGATGCAAGGCGTGGTGGTCGGCAACGAGGTGCTCGACGCCATGCCGGTGCAACTGCTGGCACGCGGGCGCGGCGTCTGGTACGAGCGCGGCGTGGCACTGGCTGGCGACCGTTTTGTCTGGGCCGACCGGCCGACGGCCCTGCGCCCGCCCGTGGAGCCCGAGGGCGACCACGACTACCTGACCGAAATTCACCCGCAGGCCGAGGCCTTCGTGCGCACCGTGGGCGAGCGCCTGCAGCGCGGCGCGGCCTTCTTCATCGACTACGGTTTCCCCGAGGCCGAGTACTACCACCCGCAGCGCCACATGGGCACGGTGATGTGCCACCGCGGCCACCGGGCTGATCCCGACCCGCTCGCCGAGCTGGGGCTCAAGGACATCACCGCCCACGTCAACTTCACCGGCATCGCGCTGGCCGCGCAGGAGGCGGGCCTGTCCGTGCTGGGCTACGCGACCCAGGGCCGCTTCCTGCTCAACTGCGGCTTGCCGCAGTTGATGGAACAGGCCGATTTGCCCGCGCGCGCGCAGGCGCACAAGCTGATCATGGAGCATGAGATGGGCGAGCTCTTCAAGGTCATCGGCCTGGGCACCGGCGAGCCCTGGCTGGCCACGGGCTTTTCCGCCGGCGACCGCACCCACACTTTGTAGAAGATCCCTCCCATGTTCCGCTGGCTGCTCGTCATCTTCTTCGTCCTGATGATCGTCAACACCTTCACCTCCTGGTTCAGGAAGATCGGCTTCGGTCGTCTGCCGGGCGACGTCAACTTCAAGATCTTCGGCCGCGAGTTCAACCTGCCCTTCACCACCACCATCATCCTGAGCCTGGTGGCCGTGGGCATTGCGCGGTTCATCTGAGAGGCTGAGCCGGACTTGAAACGGATACCCCCGCCCCCATACTGAGGGTTAGAAAGGGTTCACCATGAGCGAAACGCGTCATATCGTCTGTCCGCACTGCCACACCACCAACCGGGTCAAGGTCGATGATCTGGGCCATGCGCCGGACTGCGGCAGTTGCCACCAGCCCCTGTTTGCGGGCCATCCGGTGGCGCTGGACGAGGCTGCCTTCGAGCGCCACATCGGCCGCAGCGAGTTGCCGGTGCTGGTGGACTTCTGGGCCCCTTGGTGCGGCCCCTGCCGCATGATGGCGCCGGCCTTCGAGCAGGCCGCGGCCCAGCTGGAGCCGCAGGTGCGCTTGGCCAAAGTGAACACCGAGGACGAGCAGGCCCTGGCGGCGCGCTTCAACATCCGCAGCATCCCCACGCTGGCGCTGTTCGTGGGCGGGCGTGAAGTCGCGCGCCAGCCCGGCGCCATGACCTCGCCGGCGCAGATTGCTGCGTGGGTGCGTCAACAACTGGGCTGAGCAGGCGCAGGCCTCAGGCCTCGATGGTCCACACGCGGGTGCAGGCGCGGCAGCGCACCTCGGTCTGGCCGCTGCGCCGGTCCTCGCCGATGACCTCGAAGCGCGCATAGGTGCCGCAGCCCGGGCAGTTGGCCTGGTTGGCCACTTCCTCGGCGTGCATGAGCAGGTAGAGGTAGCGGCGCAGGGCCCACAGGCCGATGGCGCCGCTGGTGATGAAGAGCAGCACGTCCAGCAGCTTTTCCCCCAGCGTGCCGCCTTTGAAGACCTCCAGCATGCCGACCAGCGCGATGCTGCACAGGATGGTCAGCAACAGATGCGCATGGCTGGAGAGCAGCTCCCTTTCGTACCACTTGCGAAAGCCGAAGCGGCGCACGCCTTCGGCCAGACGGGGATTGAAGGGATTGCGGGGCTGGGTGGCCATGTTGACATCATGCGCCAGCGGCACGTGGCGTGCTGGCGTGGGCCAGCAGTCGACTGCCCCGCCGGGTTATTCCCCTTCGTGCGGCACGCCCAGGTGCTGGGCCACGGTCTTGGCCCGCGCCGCATGGATGATCTCACCGACCTTCTTGCCGCTGTGGCCCTGGGCCATGGCGTGTTCGGCAATGTCTTGCGTGGGCAGGGCCAGCACGGCCTCCAGCACACCCTGCAGTCGGGCGGCCTGCGGGTAGGGCTGCTGGTCCAGGCCCAGGCGGCCGCGTGCATCGCACTCGCAGGCCAGCAGCACCTCGGCAAAACGCTGCGGCTTGCGGATGGCATCACAACGCTCCAGCAGGCGCACCAGCGCCGTTGCGCCCAGCGTGCCGCTGCGGTGGATGTTGCCGTGCTCGCGCGCCACCACATCGGCCAGCTCTGCGCAAGCGACCGGGACGCGCAGGCGTTCGCACAGGCCCTTCAAGAGCCGTGCGCTGCGCTCCTCGTGGCCGATATGGCGCGGCAGCACGTCGACGGGCGTGGTGCCCTTGCCCAGGTCGTGGCCCAGGCAGGCAAAGCGCACGGTCAGCGGCGCATTCAACTGCGCGGCCATGTCCAGCACCATCATCAGGTGCACGCCGGTGTCGATCTCGGGGTGGTGCTGTTCGGGTTGCGGCACACCCCAGAGGCGGTCCACCTCGGGCAGCAGGCGTTTCAAGGCGCCGCAGGCGCGCAGCACGTCGAACATCCGGGAAGGCTTCTCTTCCATCAGGCCGCGGCTGAGCTCCTGCCAGACGCGCTCGGCCACCAGGTGATCGGCTTCGCCGTCCTCCACCATGTGACGCATCAGTTCCATGGTCTCGGGCGCCACCGTGAAGTCGGTGAAGCGCGCGCAGAGCCGCGCGACGCGCAGGATGCGCACGGGGTCTTCGCGGAAGGCCGGCGTCACATGGCGGAACACGCGCTGTTCGATGTCGCGTTGGCCGTGGTGGGGATCGGTCAGGTGTGCAGCGTCGAAGGAGCCGTCGGGCCGGCACTGGCTGCTGTGCACGGCGATGGCGTTGACGGTCAGGTCGCGCCGCGCCAGGTCGTCCTCCAGCGTCACGTCGGGCGAGGTGTGGATGGCAAAGCCCTTGTAGCCGCGCGCCGTCTTGCGCTCGGTGCGCGCCAGCGCGTGCTCTTCCTTGGTCTGAGGGTGCAGGAAGACCGGGAAATCCTTGCCCACGGGGACGAAGCCCCGCGCGACCATCTCCTCGGGCGTGCTCCCCACGACGACCCAGTCGTGGTCCTGGACCGGTAAGCCGAGCAGGGCATCGCGCACCGCGCCACCCACCATGTAGATCTGCATGGCCTGCAGTCTAGCCGCTTGCCTCAGCGCTTGAGACGATAGGGCTCTTCAAAGGCGAGGAAATCCTGCTCTGCCCGGGCGTCGCCAATCCAGGCGGCCGTGGCCGGCAGTGCCGCCACGCGTTCCACATAAGCGGCGATGTGGGGTGGCACGGGCAGGCTGTAGGTCTTGAGGCGCATGCAGACCGGCGCGTAGTAGGCGTCAGCGTTGCTGAATTGACCGAACAGCATGGGCCCGCCGTGTTGTGCCAGCAGCTCGCTCCACATGGCCACCAGCCGCGCCACGTCGGCGCGCACGGCGGCCTGGTCGCGCCAGATCAGCGCGCCCACTTCTGGCAGGCTGGCTTCGATGTTCTGTGGGCAGTGGCTGCGTAGGGCGGTGAAGCCGGCGTGCATCTCGGCGCAGACGCTGCGGGCGCGGGCACGCGCTGCCTTGTCTGCCGGCCAGAGCTGTTTCTCCGGGAACTGCTCGGCCAGGTATTCGGCAATGGCCAGCGTGTCCCAGATCACCAGCTCGCCGTCGCTCAGGACGGGCACCTTGCCGGTAGGTGTGAGGCCAGCCAGGGCCTGCTTGAACTGCGAGCCGGCGTCGAAGGCATCGAAGCGCACCATGACTTCTTCGAAGGGGATGCCGGCCTGGCGCATCAGCACCCAGGGCCGCATGGACCAGGACGAGTAGTTCTTGTTGCCGATGGTGAGCTTGAGCATCGACCTGCCCGCCTTGCTTGTTGGGGCCGGCCTTCAGCGCCGCTTGTAGCGCTCGCGCAGGCCCAGCAGCGGATCCCCACGGCCCAGGTAGCCGGGGGCCACGGCGGCCGGCCCGGTGGGGGTGATGCCCAGCGCGGCGATGCCGAGGACACGCCCGCTGGCCACGTTGTCCGACTTCATCGAGTCAAGGTTGTCGCGGCTCATCAGGGGCTCGCCGGGCGCCAGTTCCATGAGCAGCGCCTGCAGCCGGCCCAGGGCCATGGGCAGAGGAATCACGGGGCGGCCGCGGCCACCGCGGATACCGGCGCTGCGGCCGGCCAGTTGCACCAGTTCCCTGAGCGTGTAGACGCCGGGGCCGCAGAGCTCGAAGCTCTGCCCGACGGTGCGTGCGTCCTGCAGGCAGTGCGCCACGGCGCGCGCCACATCTTCCACCCAGACCGGCTGGAAACGTGCGTTGGCACCGGCCAGCGGCATGAACGGAAAGACGCGCTGCAGGCTGGCAAACAGATTGAGGAAACGGTCGTCTGCGCCAAAGATGACGCTGGGGCGCAGGACGGTCAGTTGCAGGCCTTGCGCAGCGGCGGCCCGCAAAGCTGCTTCGCCGCGCGACTTGCTGCGCAGGTAACGCGAAGGCGCGCTTTGAACCGCGCCCGGCTCGGCACCGAGTGCGCCGATATGCACGAGGCGCTTCACGCCCGTGGTCAGGCAGGCGCGTGCCAGTTTTTCCGGCAGCTCGACATGGGTGCGCTCAAAGGCGGCTTCGCTGCCGTGCAGGATGGCCACCAGATTGACGACCGCATCGTGGCCGACGAGCAGGGCGCGCAGCGCCGCCTCGTCATGGACGTTGGCCTCCAGCACGGTCAGGCGAGGCAGGTGCTGGACGTAACTGGCGTTGGTGGCACGGCGCGTGGGCACCGTGACGGCCCAGCCCAGGCGAGCCAGGTGCTCGCAGACATGACGGCCTACGAAACCGGTGCCACCCAGGACCAGGATGCGTTTCACGAAAGGGCGGCCCGGGCTCATGGCAGTTCTTCGCCGGGTTCGGGCTTGTCCACGCCCAGCGGACCGACAAAGCCCAGGCGGGCCTTGAGCGACTGGGGCTCGCCGGTCATCACGGCGGCGTAGTTCACGGTGTTGGCCAGCACCTTCTTGACGTAGTCGCGCGTTTCGCCGAAGGGGATGTTCTCGGCCCAGATGGCGGCTTCGAGCACCGGGGCTCCGCTCTGGCCGCGCCAGGCCTTGGAGCGGCTGGGGCCGGCGTTGTAGGCGGCCGCAGCCAGGGGCATGGAGCCGTCGAAGGCCTCCATCACCATCTTGAGGTAGCCGGTTCCGATGGCGATATTGGTATCGCGCTCGGTGATCTGCTGGGGCCGGAAGTTGCTCATGCCGATGCGACGTGCCGTCCAGCGCGCCGTGGCGGGCATGACCTGCATCAGGCCCGCGGCGCCCACGCCGGACTTGGCGTCCAGGATGAAGCGGCTTTCCTGTCGGATCAGGCCATAGACAAAGGCCGGCTCCAGCCCGGTGAGTTCGGCCCGCTGCTGAACCTCCTGGCGGAAGGGCATGGGGAAGCGCTGCGTCACATCGATCAGCGTGCGGGTGCGTTCGCTGGCGTTGATACAGCGGTCCCAGACATGACGTTCACAAGCCAGGGCGGCGGCGGCCAGCAGTTCACGGTCACTCATACCGCCGCGCTGGTGCAGGTTGGTGCTGTAGTTCCACTCGCGCACGCCCTCCGAACGCAGGCCGATGCTGATGGCGTGCAGCGCACGCTTGAGCCCTTCGTTGTCGCGCGCAGCCTGCAACTCGTCCTCGCTCAGCGGGGCGGGGGCGGCTGGCGCGCTGATGCGCTGGCCCAGATCCTCCATGGCAAGCTGTTCGTAGAAGCCGCGCGGCGAGGCGATGGACTGCAGCAGGGTGCGCGCGCGCAGCTCGGCGTTGGGCGCCTGCAGGGCCAGCAGCGCGCGGGCGCGCCAGTAGATCCAGGTCGGGTCGCGCAGCTGCGATTCGCTGAGCGCGGCGATGCTGTCATGCACCTGCTGCCAGTCGTTGGCGCGCAGCGCCGCACGCACCTTCCACACCAGGTGGTCGTTGTGCATGTGGCGATCTTCACCCTGCGCGTAGTAGCCCATGGCCTTGCCAGAGAGCGTGCGCGCGGCACGCTTGCCGATCACGCCCCAGACCCAGCTGCGTTCTTCCTGCGTGAGCTGGGCGCGCCAGCGCAGCTTGTTCATCTCCTCGGCCGCGGCTTCCGGGTCGCTGGAGGCCAGGCGGATCAGGGCCAGCGTGACCCACTCCCGGGTCTTGGGCCGCAGGGCGGTGAGCTTTTCGTCCAGGTAACGCTTGGGGTTGGCGTAGAGGGTGCTGATGCCGCTCGCCCAGTCCGGATTGAGCAGGTTGATGGCCTGCTGGGCGATGCGCGGCTTGTCGAATTCGAAGCCGAGGCGAGCCCGGCGCCAGGCCACCATGGGGTCGAGCTTCTCGTCCTTGATCAGGCGCCCGGCGGCCGCAGCGCAGCCATCATCGGGGTCGCGCTGGGCCAGCCAGAGTTCCTGCACCTGGGCGGCCACGTCCTCGTTCTGGGTGACGTAGGCCGCATGCAGCGCGTGGCAGCGGACTTCCGCGTCGTCGCCCATGCGGTAGCGGGGCAGTTCGACCGTGAAGCGGGCCCAGTCGCGCTGTTTGCCCAATTGCAGCAGCCAGTCGTTGCGCAAGCGGTCTTCCTGGTAGGTGCCGGCATACCGGCTCAGGAAGCCCTCGACCTCGACCGGCTTGGCGCTTTCCAGGCGCGCGCTGAGCTCCCAGTAGGCGGCCCAGGGCTCCAGCGCATGGTCCTTGACCTGCGGCAGCAGGGCGGTCAGGCGCTTCTGGTCGAGCTTCTTGTAGGCTTCGGCCATGTCGGTGATGAGGGCGTCCTGGGTGGGCTTGGCCCGTGCCTTGGCGGGGGTCGGCGCGCCCATGACGGGCGAGGCCAGACCCAGAGCGAGGGCGATAGCTGTCAGAATGACTTGAAACTGCATGTGGAAATTATGGACACTTCCGAGGCAAAAAGGGCGCAAGAGAAGAAATACCTGCGTCAGCGGCTCATAACTGAACGTTTGAACCTGCCCGACCGCCTACAGCGTGCGGCGCTTTTGCAACAAGTCATGCGCATCTGGCTGGTGGGGCGCAGCGATCACGTGATCGGCGCCTACTGGCCCATCAAGGGCGAATTCGACCCCTTGCCGGCCCTGCACCGCTGGAAGGAGGACGGGGAATTGATCGACCAGCCGCAGCCGCGGCGCATCGGCCTGCCCGTGATCGACAAGGTCCACAAGACCCTGACCTTTCACGCCTGGTACCCGGGCTGCCCCATGGAGGAGGATGCCTACGGCATTCCGAAACCGAAGGACACGGAAATCATCCTGCCCACCCTGCTCTTCGTGCCCTGCGTGGGCTACGGGCCGGGCGGCTACCGGCTGGGTTACGGCGGCGGCTTCTACGACCGCACCCTGGCCACGCTGCAACCCAAGCCTTTCACCGTGGGCCTGGGCTTCACGCAGGGCTACCTGGACGACTTCGAGCCCGAGCCGCACGATGTGCCGCTGGAGGCGATCCTGAACGACAACGGGGTGGTCTGGCCGGTGTGACATCGGCGTGACAAGTATTTGACGTTCGTCAAGCACGAGCGGTCGGTTTGGGCGCAAAGTTTTCCTTCAAGCGCGCGACGCTGGCTGTCAGGCCGGCCGCGCTGAATCCAAGGAAGTACCCAACCATGACTGCACCTGCTGCCAAGAAGACACGCCAATCCGCCGCCCATTCGGTGGCCAAACCCCGGTCCAAGACCGCGGCCAAGCCTGCGCCCCGTGCCGGTGTCCGCTCGGCCTCGCGCGGCGACGTGTCGCCGTCTACCGCAGCCCATGCGCTTGAAAACTACGTGGTCCAGGAGGCCACAGAGGCCGCACAGGGCAAATCCGCGGCCGCCGTGCTGTCGCTCGTGAGCGACGATGCCCAGGGCTCACCCGGCGAGCGGGCCAGGGCGCTGCGTGCCCTGCTCGAAGGTGCCTCCCCCGACGATCAGCGCGTGCTGCGCGAGGTGCTGATGTCGCGTTCCGAGGCGGTCACCGCGGACAAGATCAACCCCGACGAGGAACTCGCGCCCGATTGGCGTGACGGCGGCTATCCCTACAAGAACCTCATGCGCCGTTCGGCCTATGAGAAGGAGAAGTTCCGCCTGCAGGTGGAGCTGCTCAAGCTGCAGGCCTGGGCCAAGGAAACCGGCCAGCGCGTGGTGATCCTGTTCGAGGGACGCGACGCCGCCGGCAAGGGGGGCACCATCAAGCGCTTCATGGAGCACCTCAACCCGCGCGGCGCGCGCGTGGTGGCGCTGGAGAAGCCGACGGATACCGAACGCGGTCAGTGGTATTTCCAGCGCTATGTCCAGCACTTGCCCACCCATGGCGAGATCGTCCTGTTCGACCGCTCCTGGTACAACCGCGCCGGTGTGGAGCGCGTCATGGGGTTTTGCAACGACGCCGAGTACGCCGAATTCATGCGCCAGACGCCGGAGTTCGAGCGCCATCTGGTCAGGAGTGGCGTGCACCTGATCAAGTTCTGGTTCAGCGTGAGCCGCCATGAGCAGCGTCGTCGCTTCAAGGAGCGCAAGGGCCATCCGCTCAAGCAGTGGAAGCTCAGCCCCATCGACATGGCCTCCCTCGACAAGTGGGAGGACTACACCGGCGCCAAGGAAGCGATGTTTTTCGAGACGGACACCGCCGATTCGCCCTGGACCGTGATCAAGAGCGACTGCAAGAAGCGCGCGCGTCTGAATGCCATGCGCTACGTTCTGCACAAACTGCCGTACGGCACGAAGGACCTCGCCCAGATCGGCAAGCTCGATCCGCTGATCGTGGGCCGAGCCCACGTGGTGTACGAGCGGGGTGAGAAGCCCGGGGCAATACTCTAGCCACAGGCCACGGGAGCCCGGGACTTCCGGGCCCGCCAGGGTCTATCGATTTACCTCTTCGTAACCCGTTACGACTCATTAGAATCGTCCCTGCCAGACTGCGCAGCATCGCGCGTTGACGCGCCACCCACGGAGCCCCCATGAGCAAAGCCTTTGCCTCGCAAGCCGACCTGACGGACAAGAAAACCACCTTCGAGCAGCTCAGCAAACATTGCTGGGCCTACACCACCGAGGGCGATCCGAACTCCGGCGTCATCATCGGTGAGCGCTTCATCATGGTCAGCGATGCCACCGCCACCCCGGCCATGGCGCGCGACCTGATCGCCAAGATCCGCACCGTCAGCGACCTGCCCATCAAGTACGTGCTGCTCACGCACTACCACGCGGTGCGCGTGCTGGGCGCCTACGCCTACGCCGCCGAAGGCGCCACCGAGATCATCGCCAGCCAGGGCACGCTGGAGCTGATCCGCGAGCGCGGCGCGCAGGACATGAAAAGCGAGATGGAGCGCTTCCCGCGCCTGTTCCGCAATGCCGAGACCGTGCCCGGACTGACCTGGCCCACCATGGTCATCGGCGGCGGCAACCCCGTCAAGGGCGAGGTGCCGGGCAAGCTGTCCATCAACCTGGGCGGCGTGGTGGTGCAGATCTGGAGCCCCGGCCCCGGCCACACGCGCGGTGACACCGTCGCCTGGGTGGAAGAGGAAAAAGTGCTGTACTCAGGCGATCTGGTCGAATACGAAGCTGGCGTCTACACCGGCGACGCGCAGCTGGCCGAATGGCCGACCACGCTGGAAGCCCTGCGCGCCCTCAAGGCGGAGTACATCGTGCCCGGCCGCGGCGAGGCCATGAAGGGCAACGCCAACGTCAACAAGGCGCTGGACTACACCAAACGCTGGGTCGAGACGCTGTACCAGGCGGGCAAGGAGGCCGTGGCGCAGGGCATGGACCTGAAAACCGCCATGGCGCACGCGCGCAAGAGCATGGACCCGGTGTTCGGCCACGTCTTCATCTACGAGCACTGCCTGCCCTTTGACGTGAGCCGCGCTTTTGACGAGGCCAGCGGCATCAAGAACCCGCGCATCTGGACCGCCGAGCGCGACCAGGCCATGTGGGCGGCGCTGCAGGGCTGAGCTTCTGTCAGGTCGCCGTGTTTGTAATAGCTCCCTTTCTAACCCGAGATTGCCACACTCGCAAGGTGGCTGGTCTTTCGCGTTCGCAATCCTACAGAGGAAAGCATCATGAATAGGCTGCCCCGAATCCTGGCAGTTGTCCTGTTCGCCGTGCTGAGCACAAGTGTCTTCGCCCACAAGCTTCCGTCGTGGACTCGCACAGCGGAAGGCGTTCCGCTCGAAATCCGACTGGCCGACTCGGCTCCCAATGGCACCGTGATCTTTGCGCACGGATGCAATGGTCCTGCACAGGGTGTGGAAGTCGGCTGGTCCGATCGCTTCCGCGATGCTGGCTTCAACACGGTTGGCGTCGACTCGTGGCAGTGGCGTGGTATCTCTGGTGGCGTGTGCCAGACACTCGCCGTGTCCAGCGAGGAGCGCGTCAAGGAAATCAGTTTGGCCCTCAACTGGATCAAGCAGCAGCCATGGCACTCCGGCAAGATATTCATGGTCGGCTGGAGTCACGGTGGTGGCGTCGCGATGGCCGCAAGTACTAAGAAGGATCTTGGTCTGACTAAGGCAGTCGCTGTGTATCCGTGGTGTGACTCCCGCTTTAGCGACGCGGTGATCCCGATCCAAGTCCATATCGGCGCGGCGGATGACTGGACTCCAGCGTACCTGTGCAAGAACGTCTACGGGATATTCTGGAAGAACCCGCTCGGTCAAGTCTTCCTGTACGAAGGCGTTCATCATTCTTACGACTTCTTCGTCCACACGGACAGTCAGATGCCCGGCATCGGAATGGGTAACTCGGTCCAGTTGCGCACGCAGCGTTCCGATCCGGTTGCTCGTGATCTGACCATTGACCGCGTCATCGAGTTCTTCAAGAATTGACCATCAACAAGAAGTTCATCGTGGCCGACCTCAGCCGTGCTTTTGACGAGGCCAGCGGCATCAAGAACCCGCGCATCTGGACCGCCGAGCGCGACCAGGCCATGTGGGCGGCGCTGCAAGGCTGAAGGGTCGGCCCCATAGAGGGGGCCATCGTCCCGGAGTTCGGCTCAGCGCCCTGTTGCGCGGTCTGGCGTTTCCGCGGCCTCAGCGGGCGTCGCCCCGGCGCGCACCAAAATTGACACCATTTGGGCTTGCCTTGCTTGTTGCCGCCCAATGACAATCCCCCTGATAACAATACGGGGAGAGGGTATTCAATGTCGGCAGAGTTTGTTTTTATCCGGGATTTGCGGGACCTTGTAAGGCGAAAGTTGCCATCTCCCATCCCCGGTGGGCAGGATCTTCTGATCGACCTGGCGGCGGCCCAACATCTGGGGCGCAATCTCACGATGAAGGAACTCGTGTTGGCGCGTGGCGGATCGGCCACCACGATAAGGCGCAAGGTCCAGGGGCTCATCGAGGCCGGACTCATCATCAAGGCGGCTCACGATCACGATGGACGACGTGACCAGTACACGGTGTCCCCTTCCTTCTTGAAGCAAGCGGCCGACCTTTCGCGTGACCTGAAAAAGATCAGCGTTGAGTTTGAGCGTCGCCGTGTGGGCGAGACCAGCCGCCCAGCCCCGAAAACGCCCTTGAATCGCAGATCCCATGGCTGAATGGGACCGCCGGATTTTGCTGGATCTGGTTGACGAGGCGAAAAGCAGGATGGAAGACCCCGGAACCTCCGATTTACAGAAGGCGCAGATTCGCGAGCTTCTCCATCAATATTCGAAAAGATCCTCTTCGGTCTTGGCCAGTTCCAGGGATGTTGCTGAAATGAAAGAAGGACTTTTCAGAATATTTCCTTCGTGACCAGGGCGAACAAGGCCTTCCAGAGCGCCCTGGTCATGGACCGGCTTGCAAGGGCTGCGTGGCCTCCAGGCAGCACCCAGACAGCGCGCCGTCTGCCTGACAGGTTGTGACGGCCTTAGCTCTGCGCCCCCAGCGCCCTCAAATCTGCCTCGTAACCCCGCAGCCGCTCGACCAGGCGCCGCCGCTGCGTCTCGCTGGCGCTGTTGTGCAGGGCGGCCATGGTCTGACAGCCGTCCTGCAGCATGCGCTCGAACTGTGCGCGCGCCTCGACACCGCGCGGCTCCAGGCTGCGCAGCACCAGCGCCAGCATCTCGGCCTGCACGTGGGCCGGCCGGTCACTGCTGCGGTGCTCCTGCAGCACCCGCAGCGTGTCCTGCTGGCGGCGCAGGCGTTCGGCCCAAGCCAGCCGCGCATCGAAGCTGGAGGCGACGATGCGCTGGCGCAGCAGCGTCTTCTGCGCATCGCTCAGACTCCCGTAGAAGTCCTCGTAGCGCTCCACGGTGCGCTCCAGCCGGCGCTCCAGCAGGACAGCGGGGGTGCCGTCCAGCCACTCCTCGCGCCACTTGCGGTTGTGTTTCTCGTACTGCCGGTCCAGATGGCGCAGCTGCCCGGGCTGCAAGCTCGGGGCCAGCCGGGCCAGGCCTTCGGCGCTTTGCTCAGCCAGACGCTGCAGGTGCACGCGGACCTGGGCCACGTGCGTGCAGGCCTGCTCCGGAGTGACCTTCCCCAGAGCCTGTTGTTGCACGCTTTTGAGCAGGTCGGCATACGCGGGCAACTCCTGGCGACGGTGCCAGGCATGCAAGCTGTCCAGGCTCTCGCGGACCGGCGTGGACTGAGCCTGGTCGAAGTCGATGTAGCCGTCCAGCCACCAGTAGAGCAGTGTGGGGGCGTTGTTGTAGCCGGTTTGCACGGCGCTGCAGCCGGCCAGCACAAGCAGCAGCAGCGCACTGATAATGCGGGGCAGGAAACTCAACATCACATGAGGCAGGCGCATGAAGCAGAACGGACAGGCAGTGGATGTGGTCATCATGGCCGCGGGCAAGGGCACGCGCATGAAGAGCCGCTTGCCCAAAGTGTTGCACCGATTGGCCGGTCGTGCATTGTTGCAGCATGTGGTCGACACCGCCACAGGGTTGAACGCCCGCCGCGTGGTGGTGATCACGGGCCATGGGGCCGCCGACGTCGAAGCCGGCGTGGTGCACCCGGGCGGCGGCATGCTGCAGTTCGTGCGCCAGGAGCCGCAACTGGGCACCGGGCACGCCGTGCAGCAGGCCGTGCCCGCGCTGCCGGACGACGGCATCGTGGTGGTGTTGTCGGGTGACGTGCCGCTCACGCAAGCAGATACCCTGCGCGCACTGATCGACGCCTGTGGCGGTGACCGGTTGGCCCTGCTGACCATCGCCTTCGACGACCCCACGGGCTACGGCCGCATCGTGCGCGCCGCGAACGGGGATGTGCAGGCCATCGTGGAGCACAAGGACGCCAGCGAGGCCCAGCGCACCATCCGGGAAATCTACAGCGGCATCATGGCCGTGCCGGCCCGGCTGCTCAAGCCCTGGCTGGCGCAACTCGACAACAAGAACGCCCAGGGCGAGTACTACCTGACCGACGTGGTGAAGTTCGCCGTGGCCCAGGGTGTGCCCGTGGTGGCGCACCAGATCAACGACCCGGTGCAGGTGGCTGGCGTCAACAGCCCCGTGCAACTGGCCGAGCTGGAGCGCGCGCACCAGCAGCGCGCCGCGCGCAGCCTCATGGAGCAGGGCGTTCGCCTGGCCGACCCGGCCCGCTTTGACGTGCGCGGCGAGCTGCGCTGCGGGCAGGACGTGGAGATCGACATTGGCTGCATCTTTCACGGCAGCGTCGAGCTGGGTGAGGGCGTGAAGGTGGGTGCGCACTGCGTGATTGCCAACGCGCGCATCGGTGCGGGCGCGGTGATCCACCCTTACACGCACATCGAAGGCGGCTTCAGCGAGAAGGACCGCATCGAGGTCGGCTCCGGCGCCCTGATCGGCCCCTATGCCCGCCTGCGCCCAGGCGCCAAGCTGGGCGAGGAGGTGCACATCGGCAATTTCGTGGAGATCAAGGCCGCCACGCTGGCCCGGGGGGCCAAGGCCAACCACCTGGCCTACATCGGTGACTCCAAGGTGGGCGAGCGCGTGAACTACGGCGCGGGCAGCATCACCGCCAACTACGACGGCGCCAACAAGCACACCACGGTGATCGAGGCGGACGTGCACATCGGCAGCAACTGCGTGCTGATCGCACCCGTCACCATCGGCGCCGGCGGCACCGTGGGAGGCGGCTCCACCATCACCAAGGACACACCGCCGGGCGCGCTGACGGTGGCACGCGCCAAGCAGATCAGCCTGAGCAACTGGAAGCGGCCCGAGAAGAAAAAATGACGCAGCGCCCATGATCGAACCCACCCCCGAGCAGGAGATCGCGCGGCTGCAGGCCGAGTTGCAAGGTGCGCGCGCCGCACTCGGCGACTTCACCTACGCCGTCTCGCATGACCTGCGTGCCAGCCTGCGTCACATCCTGTCCTATGCCGCCCTCTTGCGTGAGGAGGCCGGGCCCGTGCTGCCGGGTGAGGCGCTCACCTACCTGGAGACGGTGCACGGCGCGGCCCGCACGCTGGGCCAGCAGATCGACGGGTTGATGGCCTGGACGCAGCTGGATCGGGTCGAACTGCAGGTTCGGGAGTGGGAGGTCCGCACCCTGCTGGCCGAGGCACAGGCCCAGTTGGCCGAATTGTGTGCCGGCCGACGCATCGAATGGCAGGTGCCGGAGGGTTTGCCCGTGCTCATCGGGGACGGCGCGCTACTGCGCCAGCTGTTTGTGCACCTGCTGTCCAATGCGCTCAAGTTCACGCGCCCGCGCGGGACGGCCATGATCGAGGTGGCTGCGCAGGTGACACCCGACGGGCTGGCCACGATCCATGTGCGAGACAACGGCGTGGGTTTTGATCCGGTGCGCCAGTTCAAGCTCTTTCACGTCTTTCACCGTCTGCACGGCGCCAGCCAGTTCGAGGGCCTGGGGCTGGGACTGGCGCTCGCGCGCAAGATCGTCGAGCGCCACGGCGGCAGCATCGGAGCCGAGGGCGTGCCCGACGGCGGTTGCACCGTCAGCGTCACGCTGCCGTGTGCCGTGGGCACGCCCGTCTGAGCTGAGCCTGGCGGGCTGGGGCAGCGCCTTACTTCGCCGGCAACGGTAGGCGCGTGCCGAACTTGCTGCGTTTCACGCAGAAGAAAGTCTTCACGTTGCGCACATTCGCATCCTGTGTGAACAGGCGTTGCGCCAGCGCCAGGTAGTCCGGCATGTCGCGTGCGTGCACCATCAGCACGAAGTCCGGCCCCGGCGAGACGCGGTAGCACTGCTGCACGGCCTCATCCGCTGCCACGCGCTGCTCGAAGGCCCTCTGCGCCTCTTCACCCTGGCGCTCCAGCGTGATCTCCACGATGGCCTGCAGGCCGTGGCCCAGCATCGGCGCGAGCTTGTCCGTGCTCAAGATGGCCACCTGCTTCTCGATCAGGCCGCCCTCCACCAGCCGTTTGACGCGGCGCAGGCAGGTGGGCGGCGAAATGTGGGCCAGCGCGGCCAGCGCCTGGTTGCTCAGGCTGGCGTCCTTTTGCAAGGCGTCGAGCAGCAGCAGATCGGTCGCGTCAATGGTTGTTGATTCCATTTTGTGATTATTTTTGAAATATTTGGTCTTGTCACCACTTTTGTGAAATTTACGGTCACATATTCACAAAAAACAATCAGATATTTTTCATCACTCCTTCTACCATCGGGGCATCAATCTCAGGAGATACCCCCTATGTGTGGCATCGTCGGCGCCGTTTCCAATCACAACATCGTTCCCGTGCTGGTGCAGGGCCTGCAACGGCTGGAGTACCGCGGCTATGACTCCTGCGGCGTGGCCGTGCATGCGGCCGGTGGCCTGCAGCGCGCGCGCAGCACCTCGCGCGTGGCCGAACTGGCGGAGCAGGTGGCCCGGGACCATGTGACGGGCTACACCGGCATCGCCCACACCCGCTGGGCCACGCACGGCGCCCCCGCCGTGCACAACGCGCATCCCCATTTCAGCCACGGCCCGGGCGCTGACGAGGCGCAGCGCGCGGCGCGCGTGGCGCTGGTGCACAACGGCATCATCGAAAACCACGACGAGCTGCGCGCCGCCCTGCAAAAGAAGGGTTACGTCTTCCACAGCCAGACCGACACCGAGGTCATCGCCCACCTGATCGATTCCATCTACGAAGGCGACCTGTTCGAGGCGGTGAAGGCCGCCACCAAACAACTGCACGGCGCCTACGCCATCGCCGTCTTCCACAAGGACGAGCCGCACCGAGTGATCGGCGCGCGCGCCGGCTCGCCGCTGATCCTGGGCGTGGGGGCCGACGGCAGCCACTACCTGGCCAGCGACGCCATGGCCCTGGCCGGCGTGACCGACCAGATCGTCTACCTGGAAGAAGGCGATGTGGTGGACCTGCAGCTGGGCAAGTTCTGGGTGGTGGGCCGCGACCACAAGCCCGCACAGCGTGCTGTGAAGACCGTGCAGGCGCACAGTGGCGCGGCCGAGCTCGGCCCCTACCGCCACTACATGCAGAAGGAAATCTTCGAGCAGCCGCGCGCCATCGCCGACACGCTGGAGGGTGTCGAAGGCATCGTGCCCGAGCTGTTCGGCGACGGCGCCTACAGAGTGTTCAAGGACATCGACAACGTGCTCATCCTGGCCTGCGGCACCAGCTACTACAGCGGTTGCACCGCCAAGTACTGGCTGGAGAGCATTGCGAAGATGCCCACGCAGGTGGAAGTGGCCAGCGAATACCGCTACCGCGATTCAGTGCCCAACCCGCGCACGCTGGTGGTCACCATCAGCCAGTCGGGCGAGACCGCGGACACGCTGGCCGCCCTGCGCCACGCGCAAAGCCTGGGCATGACGCAGACGTTGACCATCTGCAATGTGGCGACTTCTGCCATGGTGCGCGAGTGCAAGCTGGCTTACATCACGCGCGCCGGCGTCGAGATCGGCGTGGCCTCCACCAAGGCCTTCACCACCCAGCTGGCCGGGCTTTTCCTGCTGACGCTGGCGTTGGCGCAGGTGCGCGGCCACTTGAGCGATGAACAGGAGGCACAGCACCTCAAGGCCATGCGCCACCTGCCCGTGGCCCTGCAGGCCGTGCTGGCATTGGAGCCGCAGATCATCAGCTGGGCCGAGGATTTCGCCCGCATGGAAAACGCGCTGTTCCTGGGCCGCGGCCTGCACTACCCCATTGCCCTCGAAGGCGCGCTCAAGCTCAAGGAAATCAGCTACATCCACGCCGAGGCCTACCCCGCGGGCGAACTCAAGCACGGCCCCCTGGCCCTGGTGACCAGCGCCATGCCCGTGGTGACGGTCGCGCCCAATGATGCGCTGCTGGAAAAACTCAAAAGCAACCTGCACGAGGTGCGTGCGCGCGGCGGCGTGCTCTACGTGCTGGCCGATGCCGACACCCGCATCGAAAGTGGCGAAGGCCTGCACGTGATCCGCATGCCCGAGCACTACGGTGCGCTATCGCCCCTGCTGCACGTGGTTCCGCTGCAGTTGCTGGCCTATCACACCGCCTGCGCCCGCGGCACGGATGTGGACAAGCCACGCAATCTCGCCAAGAGCGTGACGGTCGAGTGACGGTCACGCTCTTGCAGCGCGCAGCGCTGGCCCGAGGGGCGCGAGATGCGTGGCTTGCGGCGCAGACTCATATCGGCGCAGCCGATGTGAAGGCCCAAGGGTCCGTGTCGTAGCCACAAACCGAGAAACCTGGCCAAGAGTGTGACCGTCGAATGACGTTCGCACTCTTGCGTCGCGTAGCGACGGCGCTGTAGGCGCGCCAGGTTTCTCGGTTTGGACGCCGCTCACTTCGCGCAGCGAAGTTATGCGGCGGCACAAACCGCGCAATTTGGCCAAAAGCGTCACGGTGGAGTGACCGATGATCGCCAGGGTTGACGTCAGCAGGCCCCATTAGCGGGACGGCAGCAGACGCCCGGCGCGGTACGGTCCTTGCGGGGCGAAAGCGATGGGGCAAGGGAGTTCTGGGTTAAGGTTCAGCTTCCGGTGAACCTGCGCCGGCGATGGAAACACCACGACATGGACCACCCTTGCAGCCATGGAGCCCGCCGGCCGGCGCTGGCCGTGCTGGGCCTGCTCGCCATCGTGTTGGCGGTCCTGGTCCCGGGCTGTGCTTCCGTTCGCTTCGATGCGCCGCGCCCGCCCTCCTACGCGATCGCGAACCCGGAGGACACTTTCCTCGGGCGCTCCTATGTTGCGCAGTTCGGGGCCAGCCCGGATCTGTCCGGTTTTCATCTGCTCGTGTCGGGGAAGGAAGCGTTCATCGCACGCGCGGCGCTCGCAGAGGCGGCGGAGCGGACGCTGGACCTTCAGTACTACATCGTGGCGGAAGATGCCACCGCGACGCTCTTGCTTTACCGCGCACTGAGTGCGGCGCAGCGCGGCGTTCGCGTGCGCCTGCTGATCGACGACATGTACGCGGTGGGTCGCGACTTCGACATGGCGACTCTCGCGGCCCATCCGAACGTCCACATCAGGGTCTTCAACCCCTTCTTGAACCGCGGGCCGCTGGGCATATCCAGGCTGTTCGAGTTCTTCGGCGACAGTGATCGCCTGAACCGGCGCATGCACAACAAGCTGTGGATCGCCGACAACGCGATCGGGATCGTCGGCGGACGCAATCTGGGCGACACCTATTTCGCGGCGCATGGAGAGCGTGACTTCGCGGACATCGACGTGCTGGCCGCCGGACCGGTGGTGGTGGCGGTCTCGCGCAGCTTCGACGAGTACTGGAACAGCGAGTGGTCGGTGCCGGTCACGGCCTTCCTGGGGCAGCCGCCGGGCGCCGCAGACCTCGACCGGGCCATGGCGGACATGGCGGCGCGAGCCGAACGTTTTCGCGAAACCGACTATGCGCGCAGCTTGCGCGAGGTGGATCTCGGGCGGGTGATGCGCGGCGGCCAGTTTCCGCTCAGTCCGGCGCGCGCCACGGTGCTCTACGATCCGCCGGCCAAGCCCGAGGCGGCGACGAGCCCGCAAACGGGCCAGATCGGTGTCGCCATGCGCAAGGCCATCTTGCAGGCCCGGCAGGAAGTCATCCTGATTTCGCCCTATTTCATCCCGAGTGAACAGGGTTTGGGGGGGATGTGCGCACTGGCCGGGCAGGGCGTGCGGATCCGCGTGCTGACCAATTCCCTGGCGTCGACGGACGTGCCCGTGGTCCACGCGGGTTATGCGCGATACCGGGCGCGCCTGCTCGCCTGTGGCGTGAGCATTCACGAATTCCGGCCAGGCACGATGCGATCCGCCAAGGTGCGCACCGGACTGTCTTCCGGCGCCAGCCTGCATTCCAAGGCCGTGGTGGTGGACCGCAAGATCGTGCTGCTGGGTTCGATGAACCTGGATCCACGATCGCGCCAGGGCAACACCGAAGTGGCCTTGCTGATCGAGAGCGCCGACCTGGGCGCGCAGATCGGCACCCAGTTTCTGGAGGCCATTGCACTGGACCAGGCGTTTCGCGTCGAGCTGGCCGAACCTGGCGACGCGCTGGCGCCACTGGTCTGGATCGGTGAGGAGCGGGGCCAGGAGGTGCGCTACACGGCAGAACCGCTCGCGGGCTGGTGGCGGCGCTTCACGTCCAGCCTGCTCGGCGCCCTGGCGCCCGAATCCATGCTCTGAGCGGCTTGCGCTCCTTGGGCCACCTGACCGGGGATGGCGCAAGCCTGGCAAAGCTGCTTCATCGGCGCCGCAGATAGACAAACTGCCCGCTCACCGCCTGCCGCTGGTCAAAGCGGATCGCGTCGTCGCAGACCGCCACCATCTCGAAGCCATGCCGGTCGGCGAGATCGCGCAGGTAGGCGGCTGAGTGCGCGTAGCGCAGGCTGGGCAACAGCTGCACGGTTTGCCCAGGTGCTGCGCTTTCCACGGTGAAGGCCAGCCAGCTGCCGGGGCGCATGCGTTGGGACAAGAGGCCGAAGACGGGTTCCAGCGCCCCGACGTAGATGAAGACATCGGCGGCCAGCACCAGGTCGTAGGGTTCTTGCGCGGTGACCAGGAATTCGTGGATGTCGCCAACGTGCAGTGCGTCGTAGAGTGCACGTTGCCTGGCCTGCTCGATCATGGCCGGGGCGAGGTCGACACCCACCAGCTGATCCACGCGTGGGCGCACATGGGCGCCGCACAGGCCGGTGCCGCAGCCCAGATCCAGCGCCCGGGAGAAGCGCGCGCCGGCTTCGGGCGGCAAGCGGTCCACCAACAACTGGTGGCCCTGGTAACCCAGCTGGCCCACGAGATGCGCGTCGAACCCCGGCGCGTACTGGTCGAACAGGTCACGGACATATTGCGGTGGGGGCGCGGTGACACCTTCCTTGTGCGTTACTGCCGCCAGAAAGTAGCCCACGACGTCGGGGTCGGCACCGCTGTCCAGGGCGCGCCGGAAACAGCTGGCCGCCTGCTCGAGTTGGCCAGCTTCACGGTGGAGGCTGCCCAGTTCGATCAGCGCGCCGGTGAGCCCGGCATCGCGTTGCAGGGCCTCCTGGTAGGCGTGCGTGGCCTCGGCGACCCGGCCTTGCCGCGCCAGGCACTGGGCGTACTGCGCGCGAAGGGTGGCGGAGTCCATGCCCAGGGCAAGACAGCGCTCGTAGCTGGCCGCCGCCGCCTTGAACTGATGAAGTTCCAGCTGCGTCTGGGCCAGGGCCTGCCAGACCTCGGCGCGTCCCGACTCGGCCGCCAGCACGTCGTGCAGCAGAGGCTGCGCCTCGGCATGACGCCCCAGCCGCACCCGGGTGATGCCCAGGTTCTGCATGACCGAGATCCGCCCCGGGGCCCGTGCCAGCGCCTGTTCGAAATGGCGTTCGGCGCTTTGCCAGTCACCCGCGTCTGAGGCTTGCAAGCCTTGCAGGAATGAGGCCTTGGCCTGTTCGAGATCGTCTTCGCTCATGGGCAAATTATCCGTGGGCAAGGGCCACAGCATGATGCCGCGGGGCAGCGCCTTGCTCTGCCCCGCGGGTTTACCCCGACGCTCACCCATCGCACGATGATATGGAATAGGACGTAATCGGCATTGGACCCGCTTCGTAGACGTTTCTAAACTTCCAGCTCGCGCAGCACGGGGCCGCCATATCGCGCACGATGACCGCAGATCACCAACTGGCATGGGTCAACCTGAAGCGCGGAGCGCCGTGCCACCCACGCCTACTCTTTACCCACCCACCATGACCGATGCCTCCCCCCCCCAGCCGCGCGGCTTCGTGATCGATCGCAAGGATGGCCGCGTGCAACTGCCCGGCAGCCTGCACAGCAACCGCCGCCTGGCGCAATGGCTGGGGTTTGATGAGCCCGGCGTCGTGAAGGTGTACATCGGCAAGGTCGAGCTTGGCCAGGGCATCCTGACGGCGCTGCAGCTGCTGGTGGCTGAAGAGCTCGACGTGCCGCTGGCAAGCGTGCGTGTCCACAGCGCCAGCACCGCGCGTGGCCCCGACGAGGGCATGACCTCGGGCAGCCTGTCGGTGCAGGACAGCGGCGGCGCCTTGCGCCAGGCCTGCGCCGAGTTACGGGCCTTGGCCCTGCAAGGCGCGGCGGCGCTGGCCGGCCAGAGCGCCGACACGATCACCATTGAGGCCGGGCGCTTCCACGGTGCGCAGGGGCAGGATCTGGGTGATTACGCGAGCTTGCTGGAAGGCGTGGATCTCGACATCGAATGCACGGGGACCGCGCGCCCCAAAACGCCGGCAGCACGGCGCCTGCTGGGGCAGGCGCGCCCCGAGCGAATCGACCTGCCCGACAAGGTGTTCGGCCGCGCGCGCTTTATCCAGGACCTGCGCCTGCCCGGCATGCAGCACGGCCGCGTGCTGCGCCCGCCCACACTCGACGCCACGCTGGCGCACTGGCCCACCGACGAGCTTGCGGCGCTGCCGTCCGGCGTGCGCTGCTGGGCCGACGGACGTTTCATCGCCATCGTCTCCGCCTCCGAGCGCGAGGCCGACGCCGCGGCCCTCCGCCTGGCGGGCAAGATCAAGTGGCAGGCCGGTGCGCCGCTGCCCGATGCGCATGCGCTGGACGCATTCCTCACCTCGGCCCCGCACGAGACCACGATGACGGCCGAGCGCGGTGACGCCGCCTGGCCGAGCGACGGCGTGCAGCACCACGCGATTTACCTCAAGCCCTATCTGGCCCACGCGTCCATCGGCACCTCCTGCGCGCTGGCGCTATGGGACGGCCGGCGCCTGGAAGTCTGGACGCACAGTCAGGGCATCCACAACCTGCGCGACGATCTGGTCAAGGCCCTGGCCCGCGAAGCCACGCCCGTGGCCAAAGAAGATATCGCGGTGCACCACGTCGAGGGCGCGGGCTGTTACGGCCACAACGGCGCCGACGACGTGGCTTTCGATGCCGTGCTGATGGCCTTGCGCTGCCCCGGCCAGCCGGTGCGTGTGCTGTGGTCGCGCGCGGATGAACTCACGCACAGCCCACTGGGTGCGGCGCACCGCGTGGCGCTGCGCGCGCGGCTCGACAGCACCGGGCACCTGAGCCACTGGCAACACGAACTCTGGGCCAATGGCTACAGCTCGCGCCCGGGCCGTGCGCCTGTGCCGGCCCTGCTGGCCGCCAGCGAACGCGCCAACGCCACCGCCCTGCCCCTGCCCATCAACCCGCCGCTGGCGGCTGGCGGTGGTGCCGAGCGCAATGCGGTGCCGGCGTATGCGGTACCCAACCTCCAGGTCATCCACCACCGCCTGACCGTCATGCCTCTGCGCACCTCGGCCATCCGTGCGCTGGGCGCCTACGCCAATGTGTTTGCCATCGAGTCCTTCGTCGATGAACTCGCGCTGCAGGCCGGTGAGACGCCGCTGGCTTTCCGTCAGCGTCATCTGGAAGACCCGCGCGCGCTGACCGTGCTCGACACCGTGGTGCAGCGCTCGGCCTGGTGGGGCCGACGCGCGCAGGAGCCCGAAGGCATCGGCCACGGCCTGGCCTGGGCGCGTTACAAGAACACGGGGGCCTGGTGCGCGGTGATTGCCCGCGTGCAGGTGGACGAACAGGTGCGTGTGCTCAACCTCGACCTGGCGGTCGACGTGGGCATGGTGGTGGACCTGGATGGCGTGATCAACCAGATTGAAGGCGGTGCGGTGCAAAGCGTGAGCTGGTCGACCAAGGAGCAGGTCACCTTTGACCGTGAAGCCATCACCAGCAACGATTGGCTCAGCTACCCGGTGCTGCGCTTCAGCGAGGTACCCGAGCTGCGGGTGCACGTGATCGACCGGCCGGACGAAGCCCCGCTGGGCGCCGGCGAGGCCGCCCAGGGCCCGGTGGCTGCAGCGCTGGGCAATGCGGTGTTCGACGCTTTAGGCGTGCGGGTACGCGAACTGCCCCTGAGCCCCGACACGCTGCTGCGTGCCGTCCATGCCGCGGAGGCCCCATGAGCGAGAAGAAACCAACCCTGTTCCACGTCAACCAGCAGCCCGTGCGCTTCGATGGCGACGGGAAGGCCACGCTGCTTTCGGTGTTGCGCGACGAGCTGGCCCTGAGCGGCCCCAAGTTCGGCTGCGGCCAGGGCGAGTGCGGTGCCTGCATGGTGCTGGTGGATGGCCAGCCCCAGACCTCGTGCAACCTGCCCGTGTGGTCGGTGCAGGACAAGCAGATCACCACCCTCGAAGGCCTGGGCACACCCGCCCGGCCACACCCGGTGCAGACCGCTTTCATCGAAGAGCGCGCCGCCCAGTGCGGCTACTGTGTGGCCGGCGTCATCACCTCGGCCTGCGCGCTGCTGGCGCGCCAGCCCCAGCCTAGCCGTGCAGACATCGTGCAAGGCCTGGAAAAACATCTGTGCCGTTGTGGTGCCCAGACGCGCATGGTGCGCGCCATCGAGCGCGCCGCGGCCGAAACGAAATCAAACTTGTGAACCCATGCTCAAGAACTGACTCTCTCCCAAAACCCACACCCAGGGCTGCAACGGCTTCTGGTGCTGCAGTTGCGCTGGCCGACCCGATGATCAAGAAACGCTACGCCGGCCTGAGCCTGCGGCCCAATGGCACCACCCCGGAGCAGCTGACCACGTTCGTAGGCAACCCGCTGGCCCGCTACGGCCAGGCCATCCGCGACAACAACATCAAGGCGGAGTAAGACGGGTCTGGACGGCCCAGGCGCCTGACGCACCGCCGTGTCAAGGCCGGCCCTTTCGACGGGCTCGGGGCGACGGTCAGGGGCCTGCAGACAGAGGGATCGTCACCGGCCCATCATTGACCAGGTGCACCTGCATGTCCGCCGCAAACTGACCGGTCTGCACCACCGGATGGACAGCCCGGGCTTGCGCCACAAAGTCGTCATAGAGCCGCCGCCCTTCGTCCGGCGACGCGGCCTTGCCGAAGCTGGGGCGGTTGCCGCCTGTGGTGTCGGCGGCCAGGGTGAACTGGCTGACGATCAGGAGCCCGCCATTCACATCGACCACGCTCTTGTTCATCTTCCCCTGTTCATCCGAAAAGATGCGCAGCTTGAGGATCTTGGCGAGCAGCTTGCCACCGATGGCTTCGGTGTCGCCGCGTTCGGCGCAAACGAAAACGAGCAGGCCCGCGTCGATCTGGCCGATGGTTTGACCATCGACCTCGACGCGGGCCTGTTGGACGCGTTGGAGCAGGGCGAGCATGCGGCGTTTATACCGCGACCCGCCCAGGCCGGCGTTTACTTGCCGCGGGCCACCGCGACCAGGGGACGCTTTTCCAGCGCCCACTGGTGCAGGGAGCCGTCATACAGCTTGGCCTGCTTGTTACCCAGGATTTCGGACAGCACGAACCAGGTGCCCGAAGCCTGGCTGCCGGTGTTGCAGTAGGCAATGGCCGGGGCCTGCGAATCGACACCGCTGAGCTTGAAGATGTCGCGGTAGGTGTCGGCGCCCAGCAGACGGGCAGCGTCACCGCCCTGGGTGGACATCAGGCCGGTAAAGACCTGTTTGGCGCCTTGCAGGTGACCGGGGACGGCCACACTGCTGCTCTTGCTCAGGCCCAGGAAGTGGGCATCGTCACGGGCGTCGACCAGCTGGGCCGACTTGTCGGCCTGGGCCTTGGCCACGTCTTCGGAAGTGGCCATCAGCTCGGCGCTGCGGTCGGCCTTGGCGGCCCAGTTGCCCTCAGCAATCTTGGCGGCGTCGGTGCTGACAGCGCGGCCCTCGGCGATCCAGCCGGCGCTGCCGCCGCCCAGTACGGCGATGTTGTCTTCACCGTAGACCTTGAACTGCCAGTACAGGCGCGCGGCGTCGTTGAAGTCGGAAGGCTCCATGCCGGCCGACACGATCACGATGGGACGGCCGGCCTGCACCCCCCAGCTGCGGGCGAGCTTCTCGAAGTCGGCGCGCTCGGGGATCATGCTCTTGACGGTCAGGCCGTTGAGGACGCGGTCCACACGCACCTTCTTGTTGTCCACGGACACGGCGTCGGCGATGTGGCCACCGAGCTCGACCAGGAATTTCTTGCCGGTCTTCTTGTCGGTCTCGAATTCGGGCGCGACGGTGAAGGTCTTGGGGTTGCCGCGCACGTCGAGCACGGTGACTTCGGCGCGGTTCTGGGCCAGCCAGGCGCCGTCGACCACGGGGCCGGGCACGTTCAGGGCCAAGGCCCACTGGGACAAGCCCAGCAGGGCTGCGCCGGCAAAGTAAGGGATCTGCGTCTTCATCGGTATCTCCTGAAAAAAAACGATCAATGCGTCGTGGCTCCGGCTGCCTGCAAGGCATCCTGGGGCCAGTTCACGGGAAGGGAACTCCAGACGGCCACCCGCCGGTCGGCCCAAGCCTGGGCCCGGGTCTGACGATGGCTGGTGCAATGGCGCGCCATCGCCTGGTCGCGCTGCAGCAGCAGCTGGCGCAGCGCCGCGGCGTAGAAACGCACCATATCGCCCAGCCACAGACCGGCGCCGCTCACCGGGCCACGCAGGCGCAGCTCGAAGCCGGGCAGTTCACGAACCAGCGTACTGGCCGCCTGCCAGCGCTCGCCGGTGACCCACTGGTTGGTGGTGAACCAGCACAGCGGCAGGCCGCGCGCGTCCAGCGCCAAGCCGGCGAAGTGCGTCAGCGCGCCCTGCGCATGGCGGCGGAACAGGTGGATGTGGCCGTGCTCCTGCGGGTGGCGCGCGCTGTCGGGCTCCGCACGGTCATGGGCATGGAAATAGAACTGCCAGCGGCCGCTGGCATCGACGGCGTCGTGGCGCGGGTAGTGCTGCCAGATGTCGAAGCGCTGGCTGCGCCCGATGAAGGGGTGCAGGATGGAACGCCCCTGGCGTGCCAGCCGCAGCTGCCGCGCGAGCGCACCGTGCGCGGCGCGCGCGGTGCGCTCATGCGATGCGGCGGTGGCCACGACGGCTCCCTGGCTCAGCGGCTCTTGCCGGCGCAGGGATTCTCGCCCTCGCTGCGGCGACGGCTCTTGCCGGCGCAGGGGTTGCCCGCGCAGGGGTTGTCGGCACGGCTGCGGCGCTTGGAGCCGGCGCAGGGGTTGCCGGCACACGGGTTGTCGGCGCGGCTGCGGCGCTTGCTGCCCGCGCAAGGATTGCCGGCGCAGGGGTTGGCGGCGCGGGCCGGCGTTTCAGCCGACTGGGCCACGGCGGCGACCGGCACGGCCCCCAGCGCGAGGGCCAGGGCCGAGACCAGCGGGGCCAGGGTGTTGCGGGGATGTTTCATGGATATTTCTCCTGAAAAAAGACTTGTTCAGACCTGGCCGGCGGCGCGCGCGCGGCGCTCGAACCAGCCGCCCAGGAAGTAGACGCCGATGGCGGCGCCCACCATGGCGACCAGCACCAGCCACTCGGGCAGGCCCAGCGCTTCGGGCAGGCGATCGCCCTGGGTGAACTCGCCGGCGGTGGTCAGCAGATCAAACTGCGGGAAGAAGGCGGCGAAAACGTAGGTACCGATCAGGATGCCGACGAAGAACACCAGTGCGTCGAGGCGACCGGTCACCAGGCCCACGGCGGCGGTGCCGGGGCAGTAGCCCCCCACCGCGAAGCCGGCGCCGATCAGCGCGCCGCCCAGGGCGATCGCCCACATGTAGGGGATGGGCACATACATGGCGGCCGCTTCCATCCAGCCCAGCAGGTCGAAGACATACATGCCGACCGCCGCGAAGACGATGGCCGTGAACATGACCTTGAACACCGACCAGTCGGTCAGGCGGAACTGGGCCGTGAGCTTGCAGCCGCTGCCGAAGCCAGCGCGCTCGAGCACGAAGCCGAAACCGAAACCCAGCAGCACGGCGATAAACGCTTCCATCATTTGACACCTCCACCGCTCAGGCGCGAAGCAATCAGCCCTGCCGCAAAGAACGCGCCGAGAAAAACGAAACCAGCCACGCTGAGCACGGCAGCCCCGGACAGGCCAACGCCGCTGGTGCAGCCGGCGGCGATGCGCGCGCCCACGCCGGCCACGATGCCTCCAGCCAGGGCCTTGAGCAGGCGCCCGGTGCGTCCGGCGCTGGCGGCACCCTCGATGCGCCAGGCGATACGCCGGGCCAGCACGCCCGACACCAGGGCGCCCAGGAACACCCCCAGCACCTGCCAGGTGATCCACGAGGACAGTACGGTGCCATCTTCGACCATGGGGCCCAGGTAATCATTGGCCAGCGTCCACTGCGGCGCGGCGATATCGCCAAGCCAGGCGCTGAGGCGCGTGGTGAAACCGGTGGCGCCCAGGCCATGGCCAGTGAAGACAAAAGTCAGCAGCAGCACCACCCCCAGGGCCAGACCGGCCGCCCAGGCTGGCCAATAGGGCTTGCCCGGGACTTCGCACGCGTTCGAACTTTGCACTCTGTTTGCTCCCACAAGGAAATGACAGGTGCGAATATACCCTAGGGGGCATATTGAGTGCAGGAGGCGGGCCTGAAAACCCGGCCAGCTGCCGGGACAAACCGGGCTCAGAGCCGGAAAGTCTGAACCGCGTGATCCAGGCGCTGGGCCTGCTCTCTCAGGCTGGCGGCGGCGGCGGCCGACTGTTCGACCAGGGCGGCGTTCTGCTGGGTCATCTGGTCCAGCTGGTTGACGGATTCGTTCACTGTCCCGATGCCGGCCGACTGCGCCGCCGCGTCGGTGGTGATCTCGCCGATGATGCCGGTGACGCGTTGCACCGCCTCGACGATTTCCTGCATGGTGGCGCCCGCCGTCTGCACCAGGCTGGCGCCCGCCCCGACCTTGTCCACCGAATCGCTGATCAGGGCCTTGATCTCCTTGGCCGCTTCGGCACTGCGGCCGGCCAGGCTGCGAACCTCGCCAGCGACCACGGCAAAGCCGCGCCCCTGCTCCCCGGCACGGGCGGCCTCCACCGCGGCATTGAGGGCCAGGATATTGGTCTGGAAGGCAATGCCGTCGATCACACCAATGATGTCGCTGATGCGGCGGGAGCTTTCGTTGATCTGCTCCATGGTGCGCACCACATTGCCCACCACGGTACCGCCGCGCCCGGCGACCTCGGCTGCGCTGGCCACCAGCTGGTTGGCCTGACGCGCTGCCTCGGCGGTATGACGCACGGTGTGGGTCAGTTCCTGCACGCTGGACGCGGTGTGCTGCAGATTGCCGGCTGCCAGTTCGGTACGGTGGCTCAGATCCTGGTTGCCATGCGCAATTTCGGCGGCCGCCAGCGCCACGCTTTTCGAGGATTGGTTGATGTCCCCCATGGTGCTGCGCATGACGGCGGACAGGCGCTGGACAGAATCCATCAGGCTGCCCGTCGGCGCCTGCACTGCGGCCAAGGCCAGGTTGCCGTCGGCCATTTGCGCCAGGGTGTGTTGGGCATCGGTGGGCTCACCCCCGAGCACGGACTGGGCGGTTCGACGGATCCAGAGGGTGAAGCCGATGCAGACGGCAACGCAGATCAGGGTCAGCACGCCGGTGACAGAGGCGCCCACCTTCAGGTAGCCCGCCATGGTCGCCGCATCGATTCGTACAGCCTGGGCTTGCAGCCAGCCCGCGCCCAGCACCACCATGCTGCCAGCGCCCCCCACCATCACCGTGGGAATCACCATGGAGAGCGTCAACTTCTGCGTGTAATTCATGTTTCACCTCGGCCAGCACAAGATGCTGCGACGCGCCAATAGTGGCAACAAAATGATTGTCTGGCAATTCACCCGGCACGATGCCGGGGAAAGCGGCGCGAAATGCGACTATTTGATGCTTGCGCGCGCCTGCGCAAGGCGTTGGTCCAGGTAGGCGCCATAGAAGTCCTGGATGTAGCCGCCCACCAGGCGCTCGGCCACCTCCGCGCCGCCCCGGCCGAAAAAGAGCACGGTGGGCGCGATGCGGATCTTCCACTGCCTTGCCAGGTCGTCGTGGGTGACAGCCTTGCCCTGGAAGTCCAGCACGCGGGTGCGGGTGCGCATGTCCACCTGCGCCACGTGCAAGCGCTCCTCCTGGTGCATGGGCGCGAGGTAGTTGTTGCGCACGATCTTGCAGAAGGCGCAGCCCTCCAGGCTCACCATGAGCACCAGCGGTTCACGCCGCGCCAGCGCCGAGGCCAGCTCATCTTTGAGGTTGTGTGCCGCCGGCAACTCGGCGGCCCGGGCCGGCGTCAGGGCCAGCGGCAGCGTGGCCGCGGCCAGCAGCAGATCGCGCCGCGCGATGCCGCCCGGGCTTTCCGGCTTCATTTGCCGCCTTCCTGCTCGAGCAAGAGGTAGGTGTTGTAGGCGTTCATGCGGTTCGCCACGCGGAACAGGGGCAGGTGCTCGAACTCGCTCCAGTCGGTATTCTTGTAGGCCTCGTCGAAAGGCTCCAGGTTGGACGCGGCCTTGCCCATGCTGTCACGCAGGTAGCGCAGGTAGTCGCGCGTGAGCTGCATGTCCTTGCGCGCTTCGCGCGAGAGCGGGCCGTGCCCGGGCACGATGACGGCAGCATCGAAGGCCAGCAGATTTTCCAGCGCCAGGATCCAGTGCCGGCTGTCGGCCTGACCCACATAGGGGATGCGGCTGCGAAACACCAGGTCGCCGGCGAACAGCACCTTCTCGCCGGGCAGGTAGATGACGAGATCTTCCGGGGTGTGCGCAGGACCGACGACCTTGATCTGGAATTCCACACCACCGACCCTGAGGACCCGGTCGCCGGCCAGCCATTCATCGGCCTCAACCAGGCGGGTCTCGTCATTGATCCAGGGGCCCAGTTCTTCGCGCGAGGCCTGCAATCGCAGCTGCGCGGTATCGGAATTCAGATAGGCCTTGGCTCCCTGGTGGGCAAGGATGCGCACTCCCTTTGCCTTGAAAGCCTGCAGCCCATAGACGTGGTCGGCGTGGTAGTGCGTGACGATCACGTGCGTGACAGGTTTGGGCGTGACCTTGCGGATCTCGGCCATCAGGCGCTCGGCCAGCGCGGGCGAGCCCAACGCGTCGATCACCACCACGCCGGCCGGCGTCACCACAAACGCGGCGTTGGAGATAAAGTTCTGGTTGGCCGACGAGCCCAGGGCCGAGAGGCCTTCCACGTACCATCCCGAGGGCGACACCTGCCGAGCCACCATGGCCGGTGCTTGCGCCCGGACCGCGCCCGCGAGCATCCACGCCAGCGCGAGGCCTATCATCCAGAGCCCCCCGCGACCCATGTCGATTGCGCGCGTATGCATTCCCATTCCAGTCATCGTCCAGGCACCCCACCGCGACCGCACCAACAAGTCTTGAGACAGATCAAGGCACTGCCGTGTAATCATGCATAGCATTCAATATAAGCAAACAGTGAATTATGGTGTGTCCACATGAATCTGGCAACCCTCCTTGAACAACACGGCGAAGGCTGGGCGCTCGCCATTGGCGGTGGCGTGATTGGCCTGCTGTTCGGTTTCTTCGCGCAGCGCTCGAAGTTCTGCCTGCGGGCGGCAACGATTGAATTCTGGCACCGGAAATTCGGTGAGAAGCTCTCGGTCTGGTTGCTGGCCTTTTCCACCGCGGTGGTGCTGGTGCAGGGCCTGATCGTGCTGCATGCGCTGGACACCAGCACGGCACGCCAGCTGGCCACGCGCGGCAGCCTGTCGGGCGCGCTGATCGGCGGTCTGCTCTTCGGCGCGGGCATGGTCATGACGCGTGGCTGCGCCAGCCGCCTGCTGGTGCTCTCGGCCAACGGCAATCTGCGCGCCCTGCTCTCGGGACTGATCTTCGCCGTCACCGCACAGGCCGCGCTCTCGGGCTCGCTGGCCCCGCTGCGCCTGGAAGTCAGCAGCTGGTGGACGGTGGAAGGCGGCCCCGCACGCGACCTGCTGGCCATCACCGGTATCGGCCATTGGGGCGGCCTGGCCTTCGGCCTGCTCTGGTTTGCCGCCGCCCTCTTCTTTGCCATCCGCAGCGGCTGGGGGCTGTGGAAATGGGTGGGTGGCATCGGTACCGGTCTGGCCGTGGCGGCCGGCTGGTGGTACACGTACCTGATTTCCTCCAACAGCTTTGGCGCGGTGGCCGTGCAGGTGCAGGGCCTGACCTTCAGCGGCCCGTCGGCCGAGTGGCTGATGCGGGTGCTGTCCTCGCCGGCGCCGCACATCGGGTTCGATTTTGGCCTGCTGCCCGGTGTCTTCGCCGGATCCTTCATCGGCGCCCTGGTCGGCAAGGAATTCCAGCTCGAAGGCTTCAAGGACGGCTACAGCATGCGCCGCTACATCGGGGGCGCCATGCTCATGGGTTTTGGCTCCATGCTGGCCGGCGGCTGCGCCGTGGGCGCGGGCATGACGGGCGGCGCGGTGTTCGCGCTGACGGCCTGGCTCGCACTGATCGGCATGTGGGCCGGCGCCGGCCTCACCGACCGGCTGATGGACAGCCAGGGCACCGCGCAGCAGCCGGGCCAGCAGGTGGTCGGCACGGCGGCGACGATGCGAGCGCCTTGATCTAAGACACACCGTGTAAGGCTACTGCGGGTAAACACCCGGGACAATCGGGTGGACGACTCGCTAAATTAGTCGTCATTGATATCCCATACGACAAAGGAGACCTCCATGCGATTCACTCCCCTCCTGGCGGCCCTGCTGCTGCTGGGCAGTTATGCCAGCAGCGCCACCGCTGCCACGCCGCAAGACACCGTCAAGCTGCACCAGCGTGCACTGGCCGCAACCTGCGCCAACTGCCACGGCACCGAGGGCCGCACTACCCCGGGCTCGGCCATCCCCTCGCTGGCCGGCATGCCGCGTGAGTACATGGTCGCGCAGATGAAAGCCTTCCGCGAAGGCACGCGTCCGGCCACCGTGATGCACCAGTTGACCAAGGGACTGACCGATGAGCAGATCGAGTCCGTCTCCACCTATTTCTCGACCCTCAAGCGCTGAGCAGGAGACAAGAACCATGAAACGACGCAGTTTTGTACAAGCCTCGCTGGCGCTCGGCACCGTGGGCTCCCTGTCCATGGTGGGTTGCGCCACCACCGCCACCATCCCGGCCAAGGCCAAGGTGGTGGTGATCGGCGGCGGCTATGGTGGCGCCACCGCCGCCAAATACGTGCGCATGCTCTCCAACTACCAGATTGACGTGGTGCTGGTCGAGCCCAACGACAGCTTCATCTCCTGCCCCATCTCCAATCTCGTGATCGGCGGCTCCAAGACCATGGGCGACATCACCACGCCCTACGACAACCTGAAGAGCAAACATGGCGTGATCCACGCCCGCGACCGCGTCACGGAGATCGACCGCGGCAAGAAGACGGTCACGCTGGCCGGTGGTGCCACCATTGGCTACGACAAGCTGATCGTCTCGCCCGGCGTCGACATGATGTGGGGCAGCGTCGCCGGCCTGAAGGATGCCAGCGCGTCCGGCCAGATCCTGCAAGCCTGGAAGGCCGGCCCCGAGACCGCGGCGCTGCGCCGCCAGCTCGAAGCGATGCCCGACGGCGGCGTCTACGCCATCGCCGTGCCGCTGGCGCCCTACCGCTGCCCGCCCGGCCCCTACGAGCGCGCCAGCCAGGTGGCCAGCTACTTCAAGAAGGCCAAGCCGAAGTCCAAGGTGCTGATCCTGGACGCCAACCCGGACGTGACCTCCAAGGGCCCGCTGTTCAAGAAGTTCTGGGCCGAGAACTACGCCGGCATGCTGGAGTTCCGCGGCAACCACAAGGCCGTCGCGGTCGACGCCAGGACGAAGACCGTCAAGTTCGAGACCTCGGACGACGTGAAAGCCGACGTGCTCAATGTGCTGCCCGACATGAGCGCCGGTCTGATCGCCATGCAGTCAGGTCTGGCCAACGCCAACAACCGCTGGTGCACCGTCAACTACCAGACCTTCGAGTCCACCGCTGCCAAGGACGTGCACGTGATCGGCGACTCGGTGCTGGCCGCCCCGCTGATGCCCAAGTCCGGCCACATGGCCAACTCGCACGGCAAGGTGGTGGCCGCTGCCGTGGTGGCCCAGCTCTCGGGCATGGACGTGAACCCGCAGCCGCTGCTGACCAACACCTGCTACAGCTTCGTGGACAACAAGAACGTGATCCATGTGGCCAGCGTGCACGAGTATGTCGCCGCCGAAAAAACCTTCAAGACGGTGACGGGCTCCGGTGGCGTCAGCACCGCCCCGTCCGAACTTGAAGGCGTTTATGCACTGAACTGGGCGAGCAACATTTGGGCGGATAGTCTCAATTAGCCCCCACGGTCGTTCGCTTCGCGTAACTCCCTGCACCTTGCAGGCCGCCGCTCGCCAGAGGCTTCGCTTCTGGCGCCTGTCCAAACCTGCTCAAGCAGGTTTGGAGCCGCGGGCACCAGCCCCGAGGGGGCCGCTGCGCCTGCGGGCCGGCAAAGCCGGACCCGCGGATCCTGCTTGAAAGAGACGTCCGGGACCGTCCAACTTCCGCCTCCGGGCTAGCGTGAAACATATCCCGCGCAAACGCTTCGGCCAGCATTTCCTGACCGATCGCGCCATCATCGATGACATCGTGCACGCGATTGCCCCCCGTCCTGGCCAGGCTATGGTGGAAATCGGCCCCGGTCTGGCAGCCCTGACCCAACCCCTGGCCGAACGCCTCGGGCACCTGACGGTGATCGAGCTGGACCGTGATCTGGCGCAGCAGCTGCGTACGCATCCACAACTGACGGTGGTCGAATCCGATGTGCTCAGGGTGGATTTCAGGCAGCTGGCGCAGCAGGTGCAGGCCGACGCCTCTGCCCGGGGCGGCGCCGCAGCCGAAGCGGCAGGGGGAGAAAGCGACAAGCTCAGGGTGGTGGGTAACCTGCCGTACAACATTTCCACACCCATCCTGTTCCATCTGCTCGACGCGGTGGAGGTCATTGAAGACCAGCATTTCATGCTGCAAAAAGAAGTGATCGACCGCATGGTGGCCCGCCCCGCGACCAGTGACTACGGGCGGCTCAGCGTGATGCTGCAGTGGCGTTATGCGATGGAAAACGTGCTGTTTGTGCCGCCGCAGAGTTTTGATCCACCGCCGCGTGTGGACAGCGCGGTGGTTCGCATGGTCCCCCGGGCTGCGCCGGAGAAGGTGGATGTCAAGCTGCTGAGCGAGGTCGTGCGTGTGGCTTTCAGCCAGCGCCGCAAGCTGCTGCGCCACTCCCTGGGCCAATGGCTGGAGCAGCGGCCACACAGCCCGCCGTTTAATGTGCAGCGCCGCGCCGAGGAAGTGCCGGTGCTCGAGTACGTGGCGCTGGCCCAAGCGCTTGAAAACGGGCCGGCCGCCTGAGCCTTGGCGGATCGTCCTTTTGCTATTTAATTGATAGCTGTCAGCGCCCATCCATCGGGCGCTGGCAGCCGCTTTTCAGTCAGTCCGGGGGCGATCGGCCAGGCGACGGTTCACCATGAAAAAAGCCCGTTGAACAACGGGCTTTTTCGCAGCGTGTTTGCAAGCGTCAGGCCGCGGCCAACCAGTAACCCGCGTTGAACGGGCTGCTCATGCGCAGCGCCAGCGGCGACACGTCGAGCAGTTTGTCGGTCGGCATCGGCTCTTCACCGTCTGCACTGTTTGCTTGCTGGGCCTCATTCGCCCGATCCCCTTGGCCAATGTCTGGGGAGCGGGCTACAGAAAAGAATAGAAACATCTGAACGGAATTTTTCGATCCGCCCAGTAGTCCGCCGCATCCCTGAAGATATCCAGCAGTTGTTCGCGCGCTTCCTTGTCAAATTTGGCATTTGCAGGGATCTGCTCCAGCAGGACAATGAAGCCGGGCTGCGGTCCGGACTTGTGAACCAGGTCCGTCATGCAGTCGTACAGCGCATCAAAGTTTTTGCCAAAATGCGCCGGGAATGTGTACTGTGCCGCGATCATGTCCAGCACGTCCTGCTTGCTCTGGGCGTTGCCCAAGTTGGCATAGAGGAAGTGGTGGCCAAGCTGGGTGGCAGCATCCTGCAAGTCCTGCACGCGGAAAGCGCGTATGGATTGCACGATATTGGGTCTAACAGTACGAAGTGGTGTTTCCATCTCCGCGTCTCTTTCTTAAGTCAATAATTCAAAGTTGACGATCACTGTTGAACCTTATTGAGCGATTCTGCGAAAACTCGCGTAGTGATCATCGGTGTAATAACAAGCATCGGGCGTGGTGGGTACAAAACCACCACAAACGATGCGCCGGGCGCCCCGATTGCGCTCACCTGGGGTTCTGACGGTGTATTCACGGTAGTAACCGCGATTTTTGGCGGGAAGTATTCTTTCCCGATTGCCAAACACCGAACCGTCCTTGTCGTACCTGAACGGGCCCCCCCGGTAAATCAAGTGGACCATGTGGCGCCCCTGCTCGGGCAGGGCCGCGCCTGAAATCGTGCTGAGTTCGGCCTCGGGGACTGGCCCTTTGGCCTCTACGCCGGACGGGCTGAAACCCGTGCTCAAAGCAGCCAGAACGACTGCTGCGGCTAGCCGCCAACCGGCCCCACTTTTTCGCAACATGGAAAAATCCGTCTTTCTTGAACCAGAGCCAGCCGCCAGTTATTTAGCAGTTGCCGGGTTAACCCTTAAATTTCAAGAGGTAGAGTTTGACGCATCCGGCAGGAAAACGCAAGGGCCTGCCCAAAATTCAGGCAGTCTATCGCCACGTTCAGTGCGGCGATAAGTTAGTGCTAGCTGTCTAAAAAAACCCTATCGGGTTGCGTTGGCGTCTGCCACGGTCAAGGCTGTCATGTTGACAATCCGGCGCACCGTGGTGCTGGCGGTCAGGATGTGCATGGGTTTGGCGGCACCGAGCAGAACCGGGCCGATGGCGATATTGCCGCCCGCTGCGGTTTTGAGCAGGTTGTAGGCAATGTTGGCCGCGTCGATGTTGGGCAGAACCAGCAAATTGGCCTCGCCGGACAGGGTGCTGTTGGGCATGACCGCGGCGCGTGACGCAGCATCCAGCGCCACATCGCCATGCATTTCACCATCGACTTCCAGCCACGGGGCTTCATCGCGCAGCAATTGCAGCGTGTGGCGCATTTTCAGTGCGCTGGGAAGATTGGACGAGCCAAAATTCGAGTGCGACAGCAGCGCGGCCTTGGGCTTGATGCCAAAGCGCATCATTTCCTCTGCCGCCATGGTCGTGATCTCGGCCAGCTGCTCGGCCGTGGGGTCGTAGTTCACATGGGTGTCGACCAGAAACACCTGGCGGTCCGGCAGCATCAGGCCGTTCATGCAGGCATACACCGGCACGTCCTGGGCGGTGCTTTCGGCGCCGCGTGCGTGCTTGCCGATCACCTGGTCGATGTACATCAGGTGGTTGGCGGTGGTGCCCCAGGTGCCGCAGATCAGGCCATCGACCTCGCCTTTGTGCAGCATCATCGAACCAATGAGCGTGAGGCGCCGGCGCATCTCGATCTTGGCGACCTGCTGGGTGATGCCCTTGCGCTCGGTCATGCGGTGGTAGGTCTGCCAGAAGTCGCGGTAGCGGTGATCCTGCTCGACGTTGACCACGTCGTAGTCGAGCTCCTCCCGCAGCCGCAGGCCGAATTTTTCGATGCGCTGGGCAATGATGGCAGGTCGGCCAATCAGTGTTGGCCGGGCCAGGCCCTCGTCCACGACGATCTGGCAGGCCCGCAGCACGCGTTCTTCCTCACCCTCGGCATAGGCCACGCGCTTTTTGACGGCCTTCTTGGCGGCCGCAAAAATCGGCTTCATGGTCGTGCCCGAGGCGTAGACAAAGCTCTGGAGCTTCTCCCGGTAGGCATCCATGTCGGTGATCGGACGCAGTGCCACACCGCTGTCGGCCGCCGCCTGCGCCACGGCCGGCGCGATTTTCATCATCAGGCGCGGGTCAAACGGCTTGGGAATCAGGTAGTCGGGCCCGAACGCCAGCTGCTCGCCGGCATAGGCGGCTGCCACCACTTCGCTTTGCTCGGCCTGC
>JAUYQZ010000010.1 GCA_030695415.1 Hylemonella sp. | reverse complement strand
AGGCATGCGGGTTTCCCACCACCCGGATTGCGTTGCCAACGGCGAACATGATGGCCGTTGCAAAAACACACAACTTGGAGGCGCCATGCAATCCCCAGCGATCCACCTGCGCAAACCAGCCATCGGCACGCACCTCACGGTGGCACAGCAGATAGGGCTGATCAGTGTTGTTGCCGTGATGGCGCTGGTCGTGGTTTTGGCCCTGAGCCTGGTGCGGGTGCAGCACCTGGGCGCCACGGTGGACCGGCTGGCGACCGAACAGGTCGAGCGGCTGCAGCTGGCACTGCGCTGGCGCGCCAACATTGCCGTGAACTCCACGCGCGTGTTCTCCATTGTGCAGACGGAAGGCGATGCGCTGCAGAGCTACTTCAAGGACGTGATGGCGGCCACCACGGCCGACACCAGCAAGGTGCAAAAGCGCTACACCGAACTGGAGCAAAGCCCGGAGGGCCTGCGCATCCAGCAAGAGCTGGCCACCGTGCGCAAGTCCTATCTTGAAATACGCGACAAATCGCTGGAGCTGAAAAAGGCCGGCGACATGGCGCAGGCCCGCGCCTACGCGCTGGGCACCTTTGCGCCGGTGCTCGAAAGCTACAACGCGGTGGCTGACCGCATGGTGGATTACCAGGTGCGCCGGTCTGCGGAGCAGGCGGCGGAGACGGCGGAGCTCATCCGTTCGTACCGCACCGCGGTGCTGGGTGCGGGGGTGGCCGCTCTGGTGCTGCTGGTGGCCCTGTCTTGGGTGGTGGTGGGGCGTATCCGCCGGTCGCTGGCCGAGGTGAGCGCGGTGGCGCAACGCATCGGGGCTGGTGACCTGTCGCAGCCCGTGCCGGTACAGGGGCGAGGGGAGGTAGCGCAGATGATGCAGGCCATGGATGCGATGCAGTGCGCGCTGGTCCGCATCGTGAGCGAAGTGCGCCAGAGCAGCGACTCCATCTCGACGGGCTCCAGCGAGATCGCCATGGGCAATGCCGACCTGAGTCAGCGCACCGAGGCGCAGGCCAGCAACCTGGAGGAAACCGCGGCCTCGATGGAGGAGCTCACCAGCACCGTGAAAAACAACTCCGCCACGGCGCAGCGCGCGGCCGTGCTGGCGGGCACGGCGTCTGAAGCGGCCGTCAAGGGCGGTACGGTGGTGGGGCAGGTGGTGGACACCATGCAAGAGATTTCAGCGGCCTCCCGGAAGATCACGGACATCATCAGCGTGATTGACGGTATCGCCTTCCAGACCAACATCCTGGCGCTGAATGCTGCTGTGGAAGCGGCCCGCGCAGGCGATCAGGGCCGTGGCTTTGCTGTGGTGGCCAGCGAGGTGCGCAGCCTGGCCGGGCGCAGCGCTGACGCGGCCAAGGAGATCAAGACGCTCATCACCGACAGCGTGCAGCGCGTGGGGCAGGGCAGCGCTCTGGTGGACCAGGCGGGGCAGACCATGCAGGAGGTGGTGGCCAGCATCCGCCGCGTGAACGACATCATGGGCGAGATCAGCGCGGCCAGCTCCGAACAGAGCCAGGGCGTGGCCCAGGTCGGCCAGGCCGTGACCCAGATGGACCAGAGCACGCAGCAGAATGCCGCGCTGGTCGAAGAGATGGCTGCAGCGGCCAGCAGCCTGAAGGGCCAGGCGCAGGAGCTGGTGCAGGCGGTCAGCGTGTTCAAGCTGGGCCAGGGCGCGGGTGGCAGCGTGGCGCCGGTCCGCGCCGCTGCGCCTGCGGCACGCCAGCCGGTCGTCGCCCCCAAGCCGCGCAGCATGGCTGCCGTGCGCCCGTCGGCGCCGCGGCCTGCGTTGGCTGCAGCACCGGTCAGGTCGGCACCCGCAGCACCGGCCAAGCCGGCCAAGGCCGCGGGTGGCGATGACGAGTGGGAGACCTTCTAGGCTTTTGTGAGCCGGCGCTCGATCTCGGCGGCGGGCAGGGGCCGCGAGTACAGGTAGCCCTGGGCCTCATCGCAGCCGAAGCTCTGCAGGCGAAAGCGAAGGTCCACGGTCTCCACACCTTCGGCGACGGTCTTGAGCTTCAGGCTGCGTGCCATCTGGATGATGGCCCGCACGATGGCCTCGTCGTCGGGGTCGCGAGCCAGGTCGCGCACGAAGCTCTGGTCGATCTTGAGCGTATCGATGTCCAGCCGCTTGAGATAGGACAGGCTGGAGTAGCCGGTGCCGAAGTCGTCGATGGCCAGCTTCACGCCCAGTTGCTTGAGCCGGCGCACGCTGCCCAGGACGCTCTCCACATTCTGGATCAGGATGGACTCGGTCAGTTCCAGCACCAGCAGCTCCGGTGCCAGCCCCGAAGCCTGGAGCGCGCGCTCCACCGAGGCCTCGACGTCGCCGCGCTTGAACTGCATGGCCGAGAGGTTGACGGACACGGGGATCGCCTGGAACCCGGCGCGCTGCCATTGCATGGCCTGCCAGCAGGCGTGCTGCAGCACCCAGTCGCCCATGGGGACGATCAGGCCGCTCTCCTCGGCCACGCCGATGAAGCGCCCCGGCGCGATCAGGCCAAGCTCGGGGTGCTGCCAGCGGATCAAGGCCTCCAGGCCGGTCAGCGTGCCTTCGGTCAGGTCGTGCTGGGTCTGGTAGTGCAGCACGAACTCCTGGCGCTCTAGCGCGCGGCGCAGGCCGTTGCGCATGAGCAGGTGTTCGCCGGCTTCGGCGTCCATGGTGGGGTCGAAGAAATGGTAGGCGTTGCGGCCCGAGGCCTTGGACTGGTACATGGCCACGTCGGCCTTCTTGCGCAGGGTTTCGAAGTCGCGCCCGTCGTCCGGGCTGATGGCCACCCCGATCGACGCCGAGGCCGAGATCTCCTGGCTGGCGAGCTGCAGCGGCTTCTGAAGTTGCTCCATGATCTTGAGGACGATGGCTGACACGACCTCGGTGTCCGGCAGTTCGCCCAGCACGATCAGGAATTCGTCCCCGCCCTGGCGACTGATGGTGTCGCCATCCCGCACGCAGCTGCGCAGGCGACGCGCCACCTCCTTGAGGAATTCGTCGCCGGCGGCATGGCCCAACGTGTCGTTGATGGACTTGAAGTTGTCCAGGTCCAGATAGACCAGGGCCACCTTCTCGCGCCTGCGTTCGGCCGTTGCCAGGGCCTGGGAGAAACGGTCCTCCACGAGCAGGCGGTTGGGCAGGCCGGTCAGCGCATCGTGGTACGCCAGGTACTCGATGCGTTGCTCGGCGGTTTTGCGGTCGGTGATGTCCGAGCCGATGCCGCGGTAGCCGGTGAAGACCCCCTGCGCGTCGAACATGGGCACGCCGCTGATGGCAAAGGTACGCAGTTCGCCCTTGTCGGTCCGCACCTGGTAGACGAAATCGCGGAAGGGTTCGTGCCGATCAAGCACGGCGCGGTGCTCGACCCATTGCTGCGGCGTGACGCCCACGATGGGCAGTTCCCAGCGCGCCTTGCCCACGTTGGCGGTCACGCCGGTCTTGCCCAGGCCCTGCGACATCAGCGTGAAGCGAAAGCTGGTGTCCTGCTCCCAGTACCAGTCGGTGGACAGCTCGGCCAGGCTGCGAAAGCGCGCTTCGCTCTCCCGTACATGCCGCTGTTGCTGGTCCTCGGTCTCGATCAGGGTGTTGAAGGCATCCACCAGGGTGCCGATTTCATCGTTGCTGTCCAGTGCCAGCCGGCGTGCCGAACCCTGCTTGCGCGGCAAGGTGCGTACATGCTGCGTCAGTGTGTCCAGGGCGTGCAGTGCCTGACGCATCACCAGCCAGATCAGGCCCACCACCAGCAGGGTGCTGCCGATGACCGCCAGCAGCAGAAAGATGCGCGCTTCCTGGAGAGGTTCCGAGGCCTCCTGCAGCGGCAAGTTGACGCTGAGGATCCAGGGCGCGGCGCGCAAGCGCTTGAAGCTGCTGACCACCTCGACGCCACGCGAGGTGGTGGTCGTGTCGCTGCCTTCGAAGCCCGCTACCGCGCGGTCCACCAGTAGATTGAGTCCCGGCTGGACGATGGGTTTGAGGATGCGTTGCGGATTGCGGTTGGCGATGAAGATGCGGTCTTCGGTGAACAGGGAGACATACCCGGTAGCACCGAGCCTGATCTCGTTCAGGCCGGACAGCAGGTTGTTGCGTTCCAGTTCGATACCACCGTGCAGCCGGCCAACCATCCGGGCGTCGCGATCGAGGATCGGGATGCTGAGGACGATGGCCGACCGGCCCTGGGCCCGGGGCGAGGCGAAGGGCTTGGAGAGGTAGGGCGCGCGCGTGTCGCTGACGACCTTGAAGACCTCCTGGCCCGACAGGTCGCTTCCGCGTCGCCCGGGCAGATATGGCGACTCGGCGATGACGATGCCATCCGCCGAGAGCAGTTGCAGGCCATTGGTGAAGATCGTCTGGAGCGCGGCCTCGCGGTCCAGGAACTGCTGCGCCAGCTCTGCGTTGACCAGGGCCTGCAGTGGCAGGCGGCGGACCGTGGCGCTCAACAGGTCCTGGCTCAGCTGCAGTTTGTCGTCGATGGAACGCGCCAGGCTGCTGGCCAGAAGGTACTGCTGCTGGAAGAGGTTCTGGCGGAAACTCTGGTCGAAATGGCGCAGCGCCAGCCACGTCAGCAGACTGGCGAAGCCCACGAAAAGCAGGGCGACGGACAGCACCACACGGGTCTTGAGGCTGGATCGCGGCAATCGCTGCAGGCGCATACCTAATATATACCGCGATTTCGTCGACCGGCCCTCAGGGTCTGACCCCGGGAGCCTCCAGAAGCAGGCCGCTTGCGCGCTTTTTGAGGAATAGTTCCAGGTCCACCAGCTCGGTCGCACCCAGCGGCCAGGGCTGGGCGCGCACGCCGCTCAGGCAGTTGCGCAGGCGACGCTGCAAGGAGCCCATGCCCTGCCATTCGAGGCGGTATTGCGGGTAGCTGGTGGGGTGGCCCTGCGGGATGGTCGTGCCACCCAGGCGCTGGCCCCAGCGCTGGTCATGGCACTGTGCGCAGGAGAGGTCGAGTTGCCCCAGTCGTTGCGCATAGAGCTGGCGCCCGCGCTCGACGTGGGGCTGCAGCCGCGGGTCCGCGGGCGGTGCGAGCGGCAGGCCGCGCGACTGCAGCGCGACCAGGCTTTCCAGGGCCAGCAGCTCCTCGCTCTCCGGTTTCCAGGCGGCGGCCTGCTGTTGCGACTGCCGGCAGCGGTTGATGCGCTGCGCCAGGTTGATGGGGCCCTGAGTGAGGGTGTCGAAGGCCGGGTAGCGTGCCGCCACGCCGCGCAGGCTCGCGACTTCAGCGTGGCAGCTGGCGCAGGACTTGCCGCTGGCGCCTGCGGCTTGCTCCCACAACTGCGCGCCCTGCTGGACCCACAGCATGGCCGGGTTGCGCGTATCGTCGCGCTGCATGGCCTGCACGGCCGCGCCCATGTACTCGAAGTCGGAGCGGCGCTGTGCCTCGGGGATCTGCGCGTGCAGGAAAGCCGGCAGCCACAGCGCCAGCAGGACGCTGCAGCGCCACCCGATGGGCGTGCCTTCGGCCTGGCGGGCTGCGGTGCGGGCGTCTGCGGACGGCCGGGCGACGCTCATGCGACGCTGATCGTCACGCTCTCGCTGTGACGGAAACCCTGCTCGCCTTCCCAGCTGAAGCGCAGCGTGCCGCTGGCCGTGGCCACGGTGTGAAAGGCGATCAGCGGATTGGCGGCGATGGCCGCCGAGAGCTCCGCGCTGAAAACCAGCTCGTCGTTGTAATGGCAACTGAAGCGCTCGATGATGTTGCGCGGCAGTCGCCGGCCATCGGCACCGGGCCGGAAGCCCGACTCCATCGGGTGGCCGATGATGGTGCTGATCTCGATGACTTCGCCGCGGCGCGCGGTGCGCGGGGCCTTGATCAGGGTGCGCACACTCATTCCGGCTCCTCCAGGCAGGCTGCCAGCGTGACGATGACTTCCAGCGTGTGCTGCCAGTAGCTGCCGTCACTGAGGCGCGCGATGGCGCTCAGCTTCTGCGTGGTGGCCAGGCGCATGCGCGTGGCCACGCTGGCACGGCCGGCGCGCGGGCCCAGTGTGAAACGCACCACGTCGGCTTGCGGGTTGCGCTGGTTGAAGACGGCGATGGCCACCACGTGGTCGGCCGCGGTCATCGGGCTGTCCACGCTCACACTGATGGGCACGGTGTTGCCGTTGTCCACCAGGGGCGCGATGTCCAGCGTCACACGCCCGGTCTGCACCGGCGCGCCGCCGGTCCAGGCGCGGATCGCCTCGTCCAGCTGATCGGCATGCGCTGGTCGTATCAGCAGCCAGCCGCTCAGGCCGGCACTGGCGTACAGCAACTGGCGGCGGGAGATGGCGCTGGGGCCCACCCATGCGTTCGCCCTGAGCTTGTCGAAGGGCAGGGCTTCGACAAGCTCAGCCCGAACGCAAGGGGTAGCCGTCTTCATAGATGCAGGGTTCATGTCTCAGTCGCGCAAGGTGGCCAGGTAGGCGACCACGTCCTCAAGCTGTTGCGCGTCGAGGATGGGCTTGCCTTCCCAGCTGCGGCCCACGCGGGTCAGGCCTTGCGTGCGGTAGTAGGCCGGCATGATGCTCTCGGGGTTGAGGCGGCGCGGGTCCACCAGTCGCAGGCGCAGCTGGGCCGTGGTCCAGCGCTGGCCGGCGCCCGCCAGATCGGGCGCCAGATTGCCCTGGAAGCGTTCCTCGGGGATCGGTCCGCCGTGGCACAGCAGGCACAGGCCGGTCTGCCGGCTGGCGACGATGACGCGCCCGCGCGTGGCGTCGCCCGCCAGGCCTTCCAGCGCCGTCGGAATGCCATCGCCCACCACACTGCTGGCCCCGCCCGCGAGGGGCAGGGCGATCAGCGCGGCGGCGATCAGCGCCCTCATGCCCGCCGCAGGTCCTGGTTCTTGAGCGGCAATTCGCGGATGCGCTTGCCGGTGGCGGCAAAGATGGCGTTGAGCACGGCGGGCGCCGCCACCGCAATGGTGGGCTCGCCCACGCCACCCCAGAAGCCGCCCGAGGGCAGCACGATGGTTTCCACCGGCGGCATGTCGGCCAGCCGCATGACGGGGTAGGTGTCGAAGTTCTTCTGCTCCACCGCGCCGTCCTTGACGGTGATCTCGCCATACAGGGCCGCCGACAGACCGTAGACGAAGGAGCCTTCCACCTGGGCCTCGATCTGCTGCGGATTGACCGCGTAGCCGCAGTCGGTGGCCGCCACGATGCGGTGGATCTTGAGCTTGCCCTCGGCGCTGACCGAGACCTCGGCGCAGGCGGCCACATAGCTGCCAAAACCCATGGTCTGCGCCAGACCGCGGAACACACCGGCCGGAGCCGGCTTGTCCCAGCCCACGCGCTCGGCCACGGCATTGAGCACGGCCAGGTGCTTGGGGTGCTTGTCCATGAGCTTGCGGCGCAGGGCCAGCGGATCCTGGCCGGTGGCGTGCGCGACTTCGTCGAGGAAGCACTCCAGGTAGACCGCGTTCTGGTTCAGGTTCACCCCGCGCCAGAAGCCGGCCGGCACATGCGGGTTGCGCATGGCGTGGTCGATCAGCAGGTTGGGGAAGGTGTAGCCGATGGCGGCTTCGGGGCCGGACGGGCTCAGACCCTGGTAGACCACCATGTCCTTGCCGTCGCGCATGGCCTGCGGCGCCACCGTGGCCAGGATGGACTGGCCCGAGATGCGCATGTGCAGGCCGCTGATGTTGCCCTGCGCGTCCAAGCCCGCCGTGAGTTTGCACTGCGTGATCGGGTGGTAGAAACAGTGCTGCATGTCCTCCTCGCGCGACCAGAGCAGCTTGATCGGTGTGCCCGGCATGGACTTGGCCAGTTGCACGGCCTGGGTGATGTAGTCGCTGCGCCCGCGCCGCCCGAAGCCGCCGCCCAGGTACTGCTTGTAGACCTCGCACTGGGCCGGCGGCAGGCCCGCGGCCTCGGCCGTGGCGGCCAGCGCCGCCTCGCCGTTTTGCGTGGGTGCCCAGACCTCGCAGCGCTCGGGCGTCCAGCGCGCCGTGGCGTTCATGGGCTCCATGGTGGCGTGGTTCTGGTAGGGGTAACCGTAGACCGCCTCGATCTTGCGCGCCGCACCGGCGATGGCGCCCGCCGCATCTCCGTTGCTGTTGCCCACCGAGGTGGCGGCCACGGAGGTGTCGAGCCCGGTCTTGAGCATGGCGGCAATATCGGCCTGCGAGACCGCCGCGTTGGGGCCCAGGTCCCATTCAATGGGCAGTGCGTCCAGCGCGGTCTTGGCGGCCCACCAGGTAGTGGCCACCACCGCCACGGCGCTGGGGCTGACCTGCACCACCTTTTTCACGCCCTGGCGTTTCATGACGGCAGCGGCGTTGAAGCTCTTGACCTTGCCACCGAAGACCGGGCAGTCCTTGATGGCGGCGGTGAGCATGCCGGGCAGCGAGAGGTCGCTGCCGTAGTCCTGCGCACCCGTGGTCTTCTTGAAGGTGTCCAGTCGGGCCATGCGCTGGCCGATGATCTTCCAGTCCTTCGGGTCCTTCAGCGGCACGCTCGCCGGATCGGGCGGCGCGAGCTGGCCCGCGGCGGCGGCGACGCGCCCGTAGATGGTCTTGCGACCCGAGGGACCATGGGTGATCACGCCGGCTTGCACCGTGCATTCGGCCGCCGGCACGCCCCAGGCGTTGGCGGCCGCCTGCACCAGCATCACGCGGGCGATGGCGCCGCCCTTGCGCACATAGTCGTGCGAGGTGCGGATGCCGCGGCTGCCGCCCGTGGACATGTCGCCCCAGACTCGCTTGCGCGCCAGGTTCTGGCCCGGCGTCGGGTACTCGGTGGTGACGCGTGCCCAGCTGCATTCCAGCTCTTCGGCCACCAGCTGGGCCAGGCCGGTCATGGTGCCCTGGCCCATCTCGGAGCGGGCGATGCGGATCACCACCGTGTCATCGGGCTTGATCACGACCCAGGCGTTGATCTCCGGCGGGGTGCCCGCGGCCTGTGCCATCGGCACATGGAAGCTCACCATCAGGCCGCCGGCGGCGGCGCTCGTCGTGGCAAGAAAGCCGCGGCGCGAGAGCTCGGGGTTCAGGACGGGGTGGTTCATGTCGTGCTCCCTTCGCTGTGCTGGATGTTCATTTCCGCTTTGCGGGTGCTGCCCTGCACGACGACCTTGATGGCCGCGCGCACGCGGTTGTAGGTGCCGCAGCGGCAGATGTTGGTGACGGCCGCGTCGATCTCGGCATCGCTCGGGTTGGGCTTGGTCTTGAGCAGTGCGGACACGGCCATGATCATGCCGCTCTGGCAGAAGCCGCACTGCGGCACATCCAGCGCCTGCCAGGCGCGTTGCACCGGATGGGTGCCGTTGCGCGACAGGCCCTCGATGGTGACCACCTTCTGGCTGTCCTTGACAGAGCGCGCCGGCATCACGCAGCTGCGTACGGCGTTGCCGTCGATGTGCACGGTGCAGGCGCCACACTGGGCCACGCCACAACCGTATTTGGTGCCGGTGAGATCGAGCTGCTCGCGCAGCACCCATAGCAGCGGGGTGTCCGGCGCGGCCTGGAATTCGCGGTCCTTGCCGTTGACGTTGAGTTTCGCCATCGTGTGTCTCCTCGTTTCGTTAGGCACGCAAGACGCTCGCATGCTGCATGGGCGGGTGATGCCGCTCCATGAGCACTTTTATACGGGATTTCTGACCGGTCTGTACCCGGGGTTTGTGCCCTCGTGCCCGTTCGCGGGTTTACCCGTGGGCGGCACGGTGCTTCAAGACGGCAATTGCTGGGCAGTCTTGTCCAGCCAGAGCTGCAGGTTGTCCAGCAAGGCCTGCTGGCTGAAGGAGCAGCTTTCCTCGGCAAACAGGGCGCTCGATTCGAGCCGGTCCAGCAGGCCCAGCAGCACTTCGCCATAGCGCGGTGGCAGGGCGGCAAGCAGCTCGCCCTGGGCGCGTGCCATCTGGCTGAAGGCTGCGGGCGTGCTCTTGCCGCAGCGCAGCGCATCGAGCCCGGTCTGCAAGGGGGCGAGCAGCGTATGGCTCATGGGCTCAATCCAGCTTGGCGCCGGACTTCTGCACCGCCTCGGCCCAGCGCGGCATCTCGGCGGCGAGGAACTTGGCGAAGTCCTCGGCACCGAGGAAGGCCGGATCGGCGCCCTGGCTGATCATGCGGTTGCGCAGTTCGGGCTGGCTCAGCACCTGGCGAAAGGCGTCGCTGAGTTTGGCCACCACCTCTTTGGGCGTGCCGGCCGGCACCAGGAAACCGTAGAAGCCCACGACCTCGAAGCCCTTGAGGCCGCTCTCGATGACGGTCGGAATGTCCGGCAGGGCCGGGTTGCGTTCGCGGCTGGTCACGGCCAGGGCGCGCACCTTGCCCTGCTTGTGATAGGCCGCGGCCTGGGGAATCGACTCGGCCATGAACTGCACCTGGCCGGCCATCAGGTCGGTGAAGGCCGGGGCGCTGCCGCGGTAGGGGATGTGCACCATGAAGAGGCCCGTGGCGGTCTTGAACATCTCGGGCACCAGATGGCTGATGCCGCCGTTGCCGGCCGAACCGTAGTTGATCTGGCCGGGCCGCGCACGGGTGTAGTCCATGAACTCCTTGAGGGTCTTCACGGGCACCTGCGGGTTGACCAGCAGGGCCAGGGGTTGCATGGCGGTGCGGGCAATGGGTACGAAGTCGCGCAGCGTGGCGTAGGGCAGCTTGCTGTAGAGCGCCGGGTTGATCACCATGGTGCCCGTGTTGGCCAGCAGCAGGGTGTGGCCGTCGGGCGTGGACTTCATCACCTCCTGCGCGCCCACGGTGCCGCCGGCGCCGGACTTGTAATCAATCAGCACGGGCTGGCCCAGCACGGCCTGCAGGCGTTCGCTCAGCAGGCGGGCATGCTGGTCCAGCGGCCCACCCGCCGGGAAACCGATCACGATGCGCACCGGTTTGGAGGGGAAGGTCTGGGCGGCGGCGGCGCCGGCCAGCAGCAGGCCGGCGGCGAGGAGGGCGAGGGTCTTGCGCATGGTGCAGGTCCGTGGAGGGGGAGGTCAGGCCGTCATTGTGCGGGATGGCCAGCGGGGGCAGGAAGCGGGAAAACGCGGGGTCTGAGAGGGCAGGTCGCTGGGCCTCAGCGTTGCGTGGGCAGGTGCTGCCCCGCCGTCACGCCCATGGACACATAGATGCTGGTGAGGCCTTCGACGCCGATGTCGGCGGCCTCCACCCAGCTGGCCGGCACGAAGAGCAGGCCGCCGCCCACGGGCACGGGGGCCGTGGGCACGAGCACACCGAGGTAGGGCTGGCCGCCCAGCCGCACGGGCTCGGGCGTGGACAGCAGGCCCAGTACGGCCGTGCCGGGGCTGGCGTCGGTTCGGCCGCCGAAATAGAGCCAGACCGGGCTCATCGACTTCAGCCCCGCCTCGGGAGATTGCGAGAACAGGCCCACGAGCTTCTGGATCACGTCGTAGACCGTACGCACCACCGGGATGCGCTGAACCAGGCTGTTGACCCCTCGGACCAGGCCGCGTTCCAGCCCGGTTTCGGTCAGCAGGCCCAGCAGGTAGATGCAGACCAGCAGCAGGAGCACGCCCAGCAGGTAACCGAGCAGTTCGGATTGCGTGCCGCCCAAGCCCAGGTGCACGAGCAACTGGCCGAAGGCGCTCTGCGGCCCGAGCCAGGCCGAGAGCAGTTGCAGGGCCCAGCCGATCAGGATGAGTGTGGCGGCCAGGGGCAGCATGGCCAGCAGACCGGTGAAGAGGGTGCGCAGAGGATGGCGAAACTGGAGCTTCATGGCTCCAACTGTAGCCGGCCGCGCCAGGCTTGTGTGCGCCACCCGCTGCGCTACGCCCTGAGCTTCTACGGCATCATCGATCTGCTGTCGGTGCTGCCCACCTGGCTGGCCCTGCTGGTGCCCGAGGCGCATTACTGTCTGGTGTGCGGCACCGCCCTGCCGCCGCTCGTGCGGGACGGGGAAGGTGTCAAATAAGTCACGCTGCAGGCCGCCTTTTTGCTATCAAATTTGCACCAAGGGGCTTGACTCGGGCACAATCGGGTCATCGTCTCAAGACACACGGAGTCCCCATGAAAAAGCTCAACCAAGGTTTCACGCTGATCGAACTGGTCATCGTCATCACCGTCATCGCCATCCTGGCCGCCATTGCGCTGCCTAGATACATTGCTATGCAGGCGGAGGCCCGAACGGCAAAGATGGCTGCTGTCTTCGGCTCCATCCGTTCAGCGGCGGCCCTGGCGCGCGCGCGATGTGAACTAGATCTGGCGGGGGGTCTGAATGCCGTCGGCACTTGTGGAAACGCTGCGCCTCAAGTCACAATGGATGGCCTTGCAATCAACGTGATCAATCGTTACCCAGCGGCAACCTACGCTGCCGGCATCGGCGCTGCTGCAGGGCTGGATGTGGTGACGCCCGCCAACGATGGCTTGGTGGTCGTGGCTGGTAACCCCATCCTCATTCGCGGCCTTGGAGCGACGAACGCAGCCACCTGTCAGATCAGCTACACGGCAGCATTGGCAAATGCCGCGCCTGTCGTCGCGCTGGTAACCGGCGGCTGCTGATCCCAAGCCATCGGCTCCCGCAAGGGGCTGGTCACGGCAGGCACAATGCCTGTCATGACCAGCCCCTTGTTTTTGCCCCCCGTCATTTCCCCCGGCGCACTGGACGCCACCCTGCAAGGCCAGGGCCATGCCGTGCTCGACGCCGCCGGCGTCTGCGCCCTCAGCGGCTGCCGGCTCGATGAGCTGTTGGCCCTGCGCCCCTACTGGGACGACCTGCCGCCCGACGCCTTCCTGAAGGACGGCGGGCGATACCGGCGCCGCCGCCATTCCTGCTTCGTGCTCGACGGCGAGCAGCTCACCCAGGTGCCGCACCGCGCGCACTGGCAGCCGCTGGAGTACAACGCCCTGCACGGCGGCATGCAGCGCCTGTTCGCGCCCATGGCGCCGGCCATGTTGCAGCAAGCGGCCTGGGCGCAGCTGCTGCGCTGGCTGGGGCGGGTGGCCTCGGGCCTCAAGGGCTCACAGCCCTGGTACATCGAGGCGCACCCCTTTCGCATCGACACCACCGACGGCATCGGCCGGCCCACGCCCGAAGGCGCGCACCGCGACGGCGTGGACCTGGTGGCCGTGTTCCTGGTGGAGCGACGTGGCGTCAAGGGCGGCGAGACCCGGGTGTTCGAGGCCGTTGGCCCCAACGGCCAGCGCTTCACGCTGAGCGAGCCCTGGTCGCTGCTGCTGCTGGACGACGCGCGGGTGGTCCACGAGACCACGCCCATCCAGCCCGTGGCGCAGCCGGCCTACCGTGATACGCTGGTCATCACACTGCGCGCCGGTGCCTTCCAGGGTGAAGACGCCGCCAGCTGATAACAAGGAGGAGTCGCCATGTTCAAGCACATCCTGGTACCCGTCGATGGTTCCGAGACCGCACAGAAGGCGGTCGAAAAGGCCGCCGGTCTGGCGAAAGCCTTCGGCAGCCAGGTCACGGCCATCTACGTGATCGACCCCTATCCCTTCACCGGCCTGGGCAGCGACTTCGCCTACGGCCAGGCCGAGTACCTGAGCGCCGCCACGGTGGAGGCCAGGGACGCCACCGAGGCCGCACAGGCCACCCTGGTGCAGGCGGGCGTGCCGGTCACCACGCAGGTGATCGAGGCGCATGCGCCCTGGCGCGGCATCCTGGACGCCGCCAAGGCCGTGGGTGCCGACCTCATCGTCATGGGCTCGCATGGCCGCCACGGGCTGGAGAAAGTGGTGCTGGGCAGCGTGGCGCAGCGTGTGCTCTCGCACGCGCACCTGTCGGTTTTCATCGTGCGCGACTGAGAACTTGTGAATAAATCTACTGCGCGACCCGATCGCCGCGTTGGGCGGTGCTCGGAATCCTCACGTACCTGAAGTACGCTCCGGTTCCTGTGCTCCGTCCGCCTTGCGCTAGGGCCGCTCGCTACGATTTCTTCACAAGTTCGGAGCCGCCCTCAGCCGCGCCGGCGCGCTTGCATCTCGGCACCCATGCCCGCCTGCGTGGCTTCGCTCATGGCGGCCCGTGCGGCCGGGAACACCAGGCTTTCCTCGTTCGGGATATGCCCGGCGTAGAGCCGGGCGAAGCGCGCGGCTGTCTCGCGCAGGGTCGCATTCACAGACTCCGTGGCACCGTCTTCGCGCCAGCGCAACAGGGGCTGGCGCAGCGTAGCCCACAGGGCTTCCATTTGCCGATGCTCGGCTTGCAGTTGCAGCACCTGTTCGCGCAGCGCCGCATCGCCTTGGGCCAGCAGCAGCGGGAAGACATGCAGCTCCTCGTCCTGGTGGTGCAGCGGTGCGGCCAGATCGAAGTAGCGCAGCACGTCGGCCGCGGCCGAGCGGGTCTGCGCGTCATGGCCGTTCTTTCCGACGTAGTCCAGCAGACGCCCCAGCAGCTCCAGGCTGCGCTGCACGCGCTCGTGGCAGGCGGCCAGCATCTCGTAGGGCGTCTCGAAGCCCACGGCCGGGGTCTCGAAGCCGGGCAGGGCCTGGCCCATGTTCAGGCCGCCGGTTTCTGCGTTGTCAACTCGACCAGCTGCTTGCGCAAGGCCTTGTCGTCATTGAAGCGCTGGGTGGCATCACGCGCCACGGCCAGAGAGCCCAGCATCTGACCCTGCTCGTCACGCACCATCTCGAAGCTCATGTCCACGTAGATGAACTCTTGCACCTTGTGCAGCGAGCGCGTGATCATGGAGGTGCGGCCCGCCTTGACGCCGCCACGCTCGATGGCCTGGTTGAAGCCGTCCCAGTGGGCCTTGCGCATGCGCTCGGGGATGATGAGGTCCAGGCTCTGGCCCACGGCCTCGGCCGCGCTCCAGCCGAAGACTTTTTCGGCGCCGCCGTTCCAGACACGGATGATGCCTTCGAGGTCGCAGAAGATCAGCGCCTCCGGCATGCTGCGCAGGATGTGGGCAGCGGTGGATTCGAGGGTGAGGTTTCCCGGCATGGCTTGCTTTCACTGAGGATGGTTCAACCCCGGAGGGTAGCGCAGGCACCGCATTCGGCCAATAGTTCAACAGAACTAGGGCTGGCGCGTAATGGATTTCAGGGTTTTCTCAGCCGCACTGCCCCACGTAGCCGCAGGCGGTGCAGAAGTCGCAGCCGTCCTTCTTGATGACGGTGGGGTTGCCGCACTCGGGGCAGGGCCGCCCGGCCAGGGCCGCCGGCTCCTCGCTCTCGCCCGGGGCTTCGAGCACGCCCATCTCGCGCAGCGGATAGCCCTCTTCGTCCAGCACGTCCAGCATGGCGTAGCGGTGGATGATGAGGCGCGCCATATAGGCCACGGTGGAGGGCCAGGTCTGCTGGCGGCGTTCGCCATGCGGCAGGCCGGGCACGAAGGCCATGAAGTGGCCCAGGGGCTCGGCGTAGTTGAGCAGCTTGCGCAGCTTCATGCCGATCCAGGCCGGGTCCACCACGCGCATGTCCAGCGAGAGCAGGCGCGCCAGCCCGTCCAGCGCGCGCGGGTAGTTGCCCGACAGGCCCATGGCGCAGGGACGGTTGACCGGCGTGCCGTCGGGGCCGGGCAGGCTCACCTCTTTGAGCGTGAGCGTGAAGGCCTCGCCCGTGCCGGGGTTGTCGATGTCCACCGCCCAGGCCAGCGTCCCCGCGGGGCCGGTCAGCGGCTCTTCGCGGGCGAACATGGCGTCGAGCACCGGCGTGGCCAGCGGCTTCGTGCGCTCGCGCCACACGCCCAGCTGCTCGCAGCGCCAGCGGATCACCGCCGCGGTGGCGGCCACCACACCGGGGAAGAGGCGGCGCTCGCCGTGCGGCGGGAAGGGCATCTCAAAGGCGCGTTCCTCGGCCACGGTGGCCAGCACATCGAGCTTGAGGCGCAGCCAGGCCGGGTCGTTGGCGCGCAGGTCCATGGACAGGGTCTTGGCCAGGGCGCCCAGGCCGCGCGGCTGCTCCGCGCCGTTGACCCATACCTCGAAGGGCTGGGCCGGGCCACCCTCCTCAGACGCCAGCTCGCCCACGAAGAGCGCGAACTCGCCAAAGGGGTGGTGCACCATGAAGCTCCAGGCGAGGTTGCCGCCGGGCAGCTCGGGCCGGCCGGGCCAACGCAGCGAGGACAGCACAGGCGCGGGCAGGCGCTCCAGCGCCAGGCGCTGGTTGGCGTCGTCCAGCTGCAGCGGCGCCGCGGTGGGTGTCACGCCTGTGCTCAGCACGCTCCCCAAGATCGAATTCGGCCGGTAGGTCGCCAGACCCTTGAGGCCGGCCTGCCAGGCCTGCAGGTAGAGGTCCTGGAACTCGGCGTACGGATAGTCGGCCGGCACGTTGACCGTCTTGGAGATCGCGGTGTCGATCATCGGCGCCACGGCGGCCACCATGGCGGCGTGGTCCTGCGCGCTCATCTCCAGCGCGGTGACGAAGGCTGGCGTGAGCGGCGCGGCTTCGCCCTTGAGGTGGCGGTACAGGCGCCAGGCGTGGTCCTCCACCGCGTATTCCTTCAGGCTGCCGTCGGGCATGCGCTTCTTGCGTGTGTAGTGCCAACTGAAGGCCGGCTCGATGCCATTGCTCGCGTTGTCGGCAAAGGCCAGGCTGATGGTGCCCGTGGGCGCGATGGACAGCAGGTGCGAGTTGCGCAGGCCGTGCGCACGGATCTTCTCTTTGAGCGCGGCGGGAAGGCGCGAGGCAAAGCGCGGGCTGCTCAGGTACAGGTCGGCGTTGAAGAGCGGGAAGGCGCCGCGCTCGCGCGCCAGTTCGCAGGAGGCCTCGTAGGCCGCATCGCGCATCGTCTCGGAAATCCGGCGCGCCATCTCGCGAGCTTCTGCGGTGTCGTAACGCAGGCCCAGCATCACCAGCGCGTCGCCCAGGCCGGTGTAGCCCAGGCCCACGCGGCGCTTGCTGCGCATCTCCTGCTCCTGCTGCGGCAGTGGCCAGACGGTGACGTCCAGTACGTTGTCCAGCATGCGCACGGCGGTCTTGCACAGGTCGGCGAAACCGTCGAAGTCGAAATGCGTCTTCTGCTCGAACGGTTCGCGTACGAAACGCGTGAGGTCGATGGAGCCCAGGCAGCAGCAGCCGTAGGGGGGCAAGGGCTGTTCGGCGCACTGTCCTGTGACCAGGCCGTTAAAGATGACGGTGTTGTGGTCGGCTTGTGTCGTGTCATACACGGCCTCCCGGCCGGCCGGCAGGATCTCCTTGATGCGCGCGGTGAAGCGCTGGCTTTTGAGCAAGACCTTGTCTGTTACCCAGCGCTGATATTTTTGGCGCTTGTTATCCAGCAGGAAGCCAATTTCGCGCATGAAGACGTCACGCGATTCGCCGTCAATGATCAACTCATGCAAATCCTGGCAGTGATAGTCCTGGTGTCCCCCTTTCCCGTCCGGCATAGATTTGTTGCCGGCTTTGCGACGATGGTGGATGCGGGAGAAGACACCGAAATTCGCGAGCAGGACTTGAACGTCTTGCAGCAGCGGGTGATGAACAGAGGTGAGGCGGATGGAGCACGTCTGCTTGAAGGAGGATACGTTGACCGTACCGTCGGTCTGGAATAAGCCGCGCAGGTAGCCACGCATACAGTCCTCGGTTCCCTGCCAGACGACCTCTGGCACGCGCAGCTTGGTTTCGCGCGTGAAGCCATAGTTCCTGAGCGCTCTTGCCAGCAGAACGGAACGAATGGCAACCATATTGCGATCAGGTACGTCGACGGAGCCGACCTGGTAGCGCCGTGCTCCGGCAGAAAGCCCTGAAATCAGAAGATTCACGGTATTGACCACCATCTCGGACAAAGCCCGTTCTTCGTTCCAGAGGTTCAATATGGCGGCTTCTTGTCCCTTGCCTCGGTTGGTGAAATGACCGTCGCCGGCAATCAGTCCGATCAGCGTGCCGAGCTGGCCGTTGCCTTGATTGCCGAACTGGCCTTTGGCGCATTGGACCAGCAGTTCATCGCCGGGACGGAGTTCGGAGAGCTTGATCTTGCCGCGCTGGGTATAGAACTCATGCCATGCCGTTGCCTTGATCTCATAGCCCTCGGCAGTCACGACCCGAAATACGTCGGCATCCCGCGCCGTCATGAAGGCCGGTACCGCCTGGCGCACGACGGTGCTGCGTTCGTTCTGGCCCAGCGCGCGGCTGTCAACCGTCACCTGCAGGGGAATCTGCTGTTGGTGGAGATCACCGATCCGTACCAGCCCATGCTGGGTCGCCAGCCGCGTGTCCGCCGTCACGCACGGGTTGGTACTGGCGATGCTTTCGCAGTACGACAGGTTGTTGTCGCGATTGATGGTGTCGATGAAGAGCACGCCCGGTTCGGCGTGGTCGTAGGTGGAGTGCATCACCTGCTCCCACAGATCGCGCGCGCGCAGCTTGCGGTAGACCCACAGCCCGTGCTCGACGCTGAAGTAGGCGCCCTCGGCCTTCTGCGCTGCGCCGGCTTCGGCGTGGTGCACCAGTTCGAACTCGCCATCGACCACCACGGCCTGCATGAAGGCGTCCGTCACGCCCACCGAGATGTTGAAGTTCTTCAGGTCGCCGGAGTCCTTGGCGTGGATGAATTCCTCGATGTCCGGGTGGTCGCAGCGCAGCACGCCCATCTGCGCGCCGCGACGGCTGCCAGCCGATTCGACCGTCTCGCAGGAGCGGTCGAACACGCGCATATAGCTCACCGGGCCCGAGGCGCTGCTCTGCGTACTGCCGACCCAGGCGCCGCGCGGGCGGATGCGCGAGAAGTCGTAGCCCACACCGCCGCCGCGGCGCATGGTCTCGGCCGCCTCCTTGAGCGCCACGTAGATGCCGGGGTGGCCTTCGTCGTCGTGCGCGATGGAGTCGCCCACCGGCTGCACGAAGCAGTTGATCAGCGTGGCGCTCAGTTCGGTGCCCGCGGCGGACTGGATGCGCCCGGCCGGCAGGAAACCCTGCTGCAGCGCGTGCAGGAAGCGGCCCTCCCAGTGCGTGCGCTGCTCGGGGACTTCCTGGGCGGCCAGGGCACGCGCCACGCGCTGGTTCACCTGCAGGATGCTCTGCTCCTCACCCTTGGCGTACTTCTCCAACAATACCTCGACGCTGATTTCCTGTGCGCTCAGCGCGTTCTCATCGCGGGTCGGTGTGATGTTGTTCATGCCGGGTCCTCTGGTTTCAGGGGATGCTAGGCCCCTGCGGGCAGCGTGGCTTTGATGTGCCGCAAGTCTTGTGTGTGCCGCGGGCCAGCAACTTGCAGTTTGGCATCGATGCGAGGAAATGCAAGCCCGGCTTCCAGTCGCCGATCAGGCCCGCGGGCCAGCGTTTTGGGCGGACCGGCCGTGCCGCCCGTTGCAAGCTGGAGCACGTGTTCGTCGTACAGTCGAGGGGGAGTTACTTGCCTGACCTGAAGGGAATGACAAATGAGCACTCACACCGTCCGACTCCACCGCGTGCTGCGCGCACCGCCCGAGCGCGTCTACCGCGCCTTCCTGGACCCCGATGCCATGGCCAAGTGGCTGCCGCCGCACGGCTTCACGGCCAAGGTGCACCAGCTGGAAGCGAAGGTGGGCGGCAGCTACCGCATGTCGTTCACCAACTTCAGCACCGGGCACAGCCATGCCTTCGGTGGCCAGTACCTGGAGCTGGTGCCGGGTGAGCGCATCGTGCACACCGACCGTTTCGACGACCCGAACCTGCCCGGCGAGATGCGCACCACGATCCGTCTGAATGCGGTGTCCTGCGGCAGTGAGCTGCAGATCGTGCAGGAGGGTGTACCTGCCGTGATCCCGCCCGATGCCTGTTGCTTAGGCTGGCAGGAGTCGCTGCAGTTGCTGGCCCAGCTGGTGGAAGCCGAGATTCCAGACGAAGGAAACCCTGATGACACCCCATGATTTCAACCAGCGTGCCGCGGCCATGCTGCCCGGCCACCTGGGCATCGTCATCACGCGCGTGGCGCCGGGTGAGGTGCACGCGGAGATGCCGGTGCGCCACCAATTGATGGCGCCCAATGGCTTCCTGCACGCCGGCAGCATCGTGACCCTGGCCGACACCAGCGCGGGCTGCGGCTGCCTGGCCAGCCTGCCCGAGGGGGCGAACGGCTTCACCACCATCGAACTCAAGTCCAACCACCTGGGCACGGTGCGCGACGGGGTGGCGCATTGCGTGGCCAAGGCCGTGCACCTGGGCCGCACCACCCAGGTGTGGGATGCCACGGTGACGCACCGCGAGAGCGGCAAGACGCTGGCGCTGTTTCGCTGCACGCAGATGGTTCTGTACCCCAAGGCCGACGCGTCGGTGCCCGGGGCCTGAACGGCCCGCTGCAAGGGTTTTTGCAGGTCGCAGCCGGCCAAAGCATCGCTTGCTAAGCAAGGACGAAAGCGTCGGGCTGTAGGACAATCCTGCCCTTGCACCGACTGCCATTGCCCGCCATGAACATCGAAGCCACCCTGTCCGACGCCGAGCGCGCCCAGCTCGAGATCACACTACCCACCGCCCTGGAGCTGTGCCACCTGGGGCTGGGCACGCTGATCGACATCCGCCAGACTTTCGAGATCGAGATGAAGGGGGCGATCCCCGCCGCCGTGCACATTCCGCTGTTCGAGGTCAAGCGCATGCTGGGCCATTCGCTGAGCGAGGACGAGCAGGACATCCTGGACGCGGGCAAACCCAAGGACATGGACGTGATGAGCTTCTTCACCATGATCAACCAGCTGCACCACGGGCGCGACCACCTGCTGCTGTGCGTCTGCAACAGCGGCCGGCGCAGCCTGGCAGCGGCCAGCCTGCTGCGCAAGATGGGCTACGGCAAGGCGCTCTCGGTGGCGGGCGGCTTCCAGGCCTGGAAGAAACTGCAGCAGGCGGGGCCGACCGCAACTGCATGAGGCCTGCGGCCTGTGCAGGGCCATCCGCTACGGATTGTTTTCCCGGCCCTGGAGCCAGCCGCGCAGCTGCCGGTAGAGCTGCCAGCCGCCCAGCAGGCGGGGTAGCCAGCGCAGCACGCTGCGCGGGCGCTTGAACACCAGCAAGCCCAGGGTGGCCAGGGGCCAGACCGGATGCTGGCGCAGCCAGTGCAGGCCGCTGCGCACCTGATCGACCAGCACCAGCGGGGACTGCAGTGCCCGGGCTTGACGCGCCAGGTCCTGGCGCAGCTCGGCACTGCGCAGCAGCAATTGCTCCTGCCTTTGCATCAGGGCTTGGCGTTGACGTCCTTGCATGGTGGGGATCAGGCCTTATTCGCCCGTGTCCAGCCCGGCCCGGTCGCGGCCCAGTTCAGCCACGCTGCTCTTGAAAGGGCCACCGCGACTTTGCAGCCGGGCCCGGGCCTGGGCCAGCAGCCAGCCGCCGGCGCCCAGGAACAGCAGGGCGAGCGTGCCCAGGGCCAGCAGGCGGTGGCTGTCCCAGAACAGCACGACGACGAAAGCGCAGAGCAGCAAGGCCCCCAGGCCCAGCAGCAGCAGGCCCAGTCCGGCCCAGAGCAGGCCGTCGAACAGGCGCAGTTTCTCCTGCTCGACCTCGTTGCTCAGCAGGGCCAGCCGCAGTTGCGCGGTCTCCAGCACCGTGCCCATCAATTGGCGCAGGGAGCCCAGCAGGCCCGGGCCTTGAACGGGTTCGCTCATGCCGGTGGCTCAGCGGCGTGCGACCAGCAGGCCGACGACCAGCCCGATGGCGGCGGCGATGCCGATGGACTTCCAGGGGTGCTCGTGCACGAACTCGTCGGCGGCCTTGACCTGGGCGGTGGCCGCGTCCTGAAGAGCGTCCAATTCGATCCCGGCGTCCTGCAGGCGGCTCTGGATGCGATGGCGCAGCTCGGCCGTGTCATCGCCGACCTGGTGGGCCGTCATGCGCAGCAGCTCCTCGGCATCGCTGATGACCAGGCGCAGGTCGTCGAGCAGCTTGTCGCGTTGGGCGCTCGTGGTTTCCGACATGGCTTCTCTCCCTTGCGGTCGACATGACCGATGCACAGGATAGCCTGCCCACGGGCGAATGCAAGCCTTGAGGGTCTCCAGGCAGGGCGCCGCGGCGATGCCCGACGGACTTGCGGCACGACGCATCGGGGTGGGCGCGTTTTCCCCACCCTTTCCTGCGTTATCGGCGCGGGCGCAAAATGCGAGGCACACCATTCCGGAGTGCCCCGACCATGCAATGCCCGACCTGCAAAACCGTCAGCCTGGTGATGTCCGAACGCCAGGGCATCGAGATCGACTACTGTCCGCAGTGCCGCGGCGTGTGGCTGGACCGGGGTGAGCTCGACAAGATCATCGACCGCTCGCTCGATGGCGCCGTGGTCCAGCAGGTCCAGCCGGCCGCGCCGCCCCGCCCCCTGCCAAGCCATCCTGCCCATGGCCACCAGGACGGCTACCACAGCAAGAAGCGCAAGCGCGAAGGCTTCCTGTCCGACATTTTTGATTTCGACTGAAGGAGTGCTCATGGCCACAGGTTTGTTTTCCGTCCTGCGGCTGGTGCCCTGGGGCGAGGTGATCCGCAACGCCCCCAAGGTGGCCGACGGTGCCAAGGGCCTGTGGGACAAGGTCTCGGGTCGGCAGCCCGTGCCGCCACCGCCCGCGGACGACAAGGTGCACGACCAGCTGCAGGCTGAGGCGCACGCGATCGCCAGGCTGCGTGCGGAGCTGCAGGCCACCGAGACCGCGGTGTCGGAACTGCAGGCGCAGATGCTGGCCGCCACCGAGCTCATCAACGACCTGGCCGACCAGAACGCCCAGCTGGTGCAAGGCCTGGAGACCCTGCGCCGGCGCCTGGCCTGGCTGGCCGGTGTGGTGATCGCGCTGGGTGCGGCAGCCGCTGTGCTGCTCTGGCTGCGCGCCTGACGTTTCAGAGTGGCGCCGGATCGGCGCGAGGGGGCTTTCAGCCCAGGCGCAGGCGTGGAGTGCTTGCCGGGCGGTAGGCGCCGGCGCGCTGGCCCAGCGCGCGCGCCTGCTTCTCCAGGGCCTGCGCTGAGGCGGCGGAACGGTCCAGCAGGGCCGCGTTGTCGTCGGCCATGCGCTCCAGCTGTTCGATGGCTTGCTGCAACTGGCCGAAGTCGGTGTCCTGCTCGCGGGTGTTGCGCGTGATCTGGGCCATGGTCTCGGCCACCTGGCGCACCTGAGTCACCACGTCTTGCATGGTCTTGCCGGCCTGCTCCACCAGCTTGCCGCCCGCGGCGACATTGCCGACCGAATCCTCGATCAGCTGCTTGATCTCCTTGGCCGCAGAGGCGCTGCGCCCGGCCAGCGAGCGCACCTCGCTGGCCACCACGGCGAAGCCGCGGCCCTGTTCGCCGGCGCGCGCAGCCTCCACCGCGGCGTTGAGCGCCAGGATATTGGTCTGGAAGGCGATGCCGTCGATGACGCCGATGATGTCGGCGATGCGGTCGGACGATTTGCGGATGGCCTGCATGGTGTTCACCACCTGGCTCACCACTTCGCCGCCACGCGCGGCCACGGTGGCGGCCGAGGACGCCAGCTGCTCGGCCTGGCGGCCGCTATCGTGGCTGTGGCGCAGGGCACCGGCCAGGGCCTGCATGCGGGTGCCGGCCTGCTCGACCTGGCGATGCTGGGGCGCGCTGCGCCCGGATTCGCCGCGTTCGGCCCCGGCCAGCGCGCGGGTGTGGCCAGCCAGTTCCTCGGCGTCCTGGCGCATCTGCTCCAGCGTGTCGCGCAGTCCCTGCTGCACCTGGGCCAGGGCGATCTGCAGTTGGCCGGCTTCCCCCCCGGCCGTCACGTTGATGGGTGGATCCAGCTGGCCGGCAGCCAGCTCTTGGGCGGCGCGCAGGGTGTCGTCGATGTCGCGCGTTATGCCGCGCAGCAGCAGCCACGCCCACAGCGCCGCCAGCCCCAGGGCCACAGCGCCGAAGATGAGTAGCAGGGTGCTGGCGGCGGCAATGCTGCCGCGTTCCACGCTTTTGCGCTGCAGCGCCGTCAGTGTCTGGATGGACTGCTGCAGGGCGTTGAGCGCGGGCAGTGTTTCACCGATGAAGAGCAGCGAGGCCTCGGGGCGCAGGTTTTCCTCGACCAGCTTGACCACACGTTCGGCCGACTCGGTGTGGGCAGTGCGGTGGCGCTTGAGATCGCTCAGCACCTGGGCGTCGCCTCGCGAGCCCAGGCGCTCCAGCGTGGCCAGGGCCTGGTCGATCTGGCGGTTGGCTGCGGCCTGCTGCTCACGGATCTGGCCCGTGGGGGCGGCAATGGGGGCGGTGATCTGCGCCATGGTCAGGCGCGAGAGGGTGTCAGTACTCGTGTGGATCTGCTGCGCGGCCTCGGTCTGGGTGCGGTCGCTGGCACTCATGCGTTCGCTGGCAATGCCGACCAGCTCCAGCTGCTGCAGCGCCAGCCCGGTGAGGCCGGCCAGCAGCAGCAGCGGCAGCCCCAGGGCCAGTCCGAGGCGGGTTCCCAGTTTCCAGTCAGCGATACGCATGGATCCAGTCTCCTCATACGCCACCGGGCCGCGGGCTGGACGGGGGCACGCTAGGGCTTGTGCTCCTGAAGGGGACCCCCGGCAGCCGCCTGCTGCGGCCGGTAGCTGTCGTCGATTTCGTTGAACAGCGCTTGGGCCATTGTGTCATCAGAGTCGGCATAGGGTCCAGTGCCGCTGTGCGTGGCGCTGGAGGCCGGCACGAACTCGCCGCTTTTCACGTCAAACACATGCACTTCACCGTCCTCGATCACGTAGTGCCAGCCGTGCAGGGCCAATTGGCCAGCCTCCACGCGCTCGCGCACCATGGGGTAGCCCATCAGACGTTCCAGCTGCAGGATCACCGCGCGTTGTTCGGTGCGGCGCAAGGCTTCGGGCGACATCTGCACCGGCAGCACGGCTTCGCGGCCCAGTTCCAGCCAGGCGGCCAGGTTGATCGCTTCCTTCGGGGCGCCTTCGTAGAGCGCGCGGATGCCACCGCAGTGACTGTGGCCGCAGACCACGATGTGCGAGACCTTGAGATTGAGCACCGCGAACTCGATGGCTGCGGCCGTGCCGTGGTAACCGGTGAAACGCCGCGCAGCGCCCAGGTAGGCACCCTCGGGCGACAGGTCGCCGGAGGGCACGCTGGTCATGCCGTCATGCGGTGGCACGAAGGCGGCCACATTGCGCACGATGAACAGGTCGCCAGGCCCCGTGCCCGTGAGCAGGTAGGGCACCAGGCGCGAATCCGAGCAACCGATGAAAAGGATGGTGGGGTGCTGGCCGCGCTCCACCAGATCCTGGAACTGGTCCTGGATGCCGGGGAAGGTCTGGTCGTGGAAGTGCCGCAGACGCTCCAGCAGTTCGTCGGGCATGGCGCGCGCTCAGGCCAATTGCACGGGTTTGCCGCTGCGGTTGAAGGGCAGCATGCCGTCCAGCCGGCCGGACTTGATCGAGTCGACCATGTGCTGCAGCGCGGCGTCGGCCCGCGTGGCGCTGGGCAACTGCCCGCCCTGTCCCGACAGCGCGGCGGTAAACACGATGGCCCAGGGCGGGCCAGCCGTCTCGGCCTCGGCGGCCAGCGCCGCGAAGTTGACAAGGTCGGTCGCGGGTTTGTCCACGCACATCAAGGGCGCGAGTTCGCCGCCCTCGCCCGCTTCGTAGCTCGCGCGTTGCGCTGCACTGGCGTCGGCGGACAACTCTGCGCCGGCAAAGACGAAGAGCAGTTGCTGGGGCTCGGTCTGCGCGCGCGCGGCCTGCAACAGATCATCAAAGTTCTGGATATCCATCGGGACTCGCTTCCGCTTTACTGGACCAGGGGTGTGTCGGCGGCGTCCAGCTCCACGCCCTTCAGCTCGGCCTGTCCGGCCAGCAGGGCCAGGTACTGGCGCAGCGCGGTCACATAGGTCTGCTGGCGCAGTGTCATGGCCACGGCGCCGTGCACGGATTCGAAGCGCTGGTCGGCCCCGGCCTCGCGCTGGCGCACGTCCACCACGTGCAGGCCGAAACGGCTGTGTACCAGACGCGGAAGTACGCCCACCTCGCTCTGTCCGAAAATCTCGCGCGCGAACTCGGGCGCGCAGTCCTGCGCCGTGAGCCAGCCCAGTTCGCCGCCTTCAGCGCCACTGGGGCAGTTGGAGAGCTTGCGGGCGGTTTCGACGAAGGGGTCGCCCGTGCCGTCGTGGCTGCGTACATCGAGCAGGGCGCCTTCGGCGCGGCGGCGCAATGCCACGACGTCGACGCCCGGCGTCACCGCGAACAGGATGTGGCGCACATGCGCGCGCTCGCCGATGCGGTAACGCGCGGCGTGGGCCGCGTGGTGACGACGGCAGGCTTCTTCAGACGGCTCGGGAATCTGCAGGCTTTGTTCGAGCAGTTGCTCGATGGCCTCGACCGCCGCTTCGCTGGGCACACCGTCGGCCGCGCTGTCGTCCGCGGCCAGCAGGCCGGCGCGCTGCGCCGCCTGGCGCAGCAGTTCGGTGCAGGCGCGCTGGCGCAGCTCGTCGTCACTCAGCGTTTCATCGGCAAAGTGCAATGAGACGCCGTTGACCCGCGCAATGGCGACGGGGGTGGCGATCGCCGTGTCAGCTTCGGCGCTGGCGCAGCCGCAGCTGGTGGAACAGGGTGTTTTCATACACGGGCTCCCGGTTGGCGCGGCAGGTTGTGGCCGACGGGCAGGTTGAGCCGACGGCTGCGCACGACCTGGTAGGGCCGAATCAGGTAGGTCACCGAGGCAAAGCCGCTCCAGACGTGCACCAGGCGCGTGAAGGGGAAGATGAAGAAGATGCTCATGCCCAGGAACATGTGGGCCTTGAAGACCCAGCTGGCCTCGGCCAGCAGCTCCACCGCGCCGCCGCGGAAGGTCACGATGCGCTGCGCCCATTCGGCCAGCTTCATCATCATGCCGCCGTCCAGGTGCTGGGCCGAGAGCGGGATGGTGGCCAAGCCCAGCGCGAACTGCAGCCACAGCAGGAGCAGCAGCACGATGTCGCTGGGTTTGCTGTTGATCCGGATGCGCGGCTCGAACAGGCGGCGGTGCAGCAGCAGCGTGACGCCGATGAAACCCAGCACCCCGAACAGGCCGCCCGACACGATGGCCAGCAGCTGTTTGGCGCCGGCCGTCATGAAGGGCTCGTAGACGAAGTGCGGCGTCAGCATTCCCACGGTGTGGCCGAAGAAGAGGAAGAGGATGCCGACGTGGAACAGGTTGCTGCCCCAGCGCAGCTGGCCGGCTTTCAGCAGCTGCGAGGAATCGCTTTTCCAGGTGTACTGGTCGCGGTCGAAACGCACCAGGCTGCCCAGCAGGAAGACCGTGAGGCAGATGTAGGGATAGATCCCGAAGACGAACTGGTTGAGGTAGTTCATGTTCATGCTCCTGGCGCAGTGGGCTGCGCAACATTCCTGACGATGCGGATGGGCTGGGGCTGACCCGGTTTGGCCTGGCCCTGGGTCGAACAGCCATCAAAGGCCATGGGCTCTTCCCAGGCCTGGTCCAGCGGCTCGTCGTCCACCACCTTCACGGCCTGGGCCCGTTCGCCAGCGATCTCCAGCAGGGCGCCCAGCACGCTGGCGTAGGGGCTCTCTCGCTTCACCAGCGCACTGAAGATGGCGTTGACGATGTGGGCGATCTCACCGAGAAAGGCGCGCGCCTCCTTGGCCGGCTGGGTGGAGACGAACTCCAGCACCACCGGCAGGTAGTCGGGCAGCTCGCCCTCGGCCAGGTACAGGCCCGCCTTCTCGTAGGTCTGGGCCAGGTCGATCATGGCCGGGCCGCGGTCGCGGCTGTCGCCGTGCACGTGCTCGAACAGGTGCAGCGAGGTGGCGCGGCCGCGGTCGAACAGTTGCACGTAGTCGGCTTCCATGTCGATCGGGTCGCGCGTTCGCATGGACTTGAGCAGCGCGTCCAGCTCGCCCAGGCGGGTGGCGCCCAGGGCCTGTTCGCTGTGCAGCGCGGCGCTCAGGTCGCCCAGATGGCTGCGCAGTTCGGCGTCGGGGTAGCCCAGCAGACGGGCCAGTACGCGCAGGGTCAAAGTAGCGTTGTGGGTCATGGTCAGACTCCTGCCTTGATGGGGATCGTTCTACGTTTGCCGCTGCCGAACAGGCTGGTTTCGCTGGCGCCATCGGAACAGCCGTTGCCAAACGAGAAGCCGCAGCCGCCGCGCATGTCGAAGGTGTTCTCGGCGTACTCGCGGTGCGAGCTCGGGATCACGAAGCGGTCCTCGTAGTTGGCAATCGCCATCACGTGGTACATGTCCTCCACCTCGGCCTGCGTCATCTGCACCTGCTCCAGGGCGCTGGTGTTGATGCGGCCTTCGACGTGTTTCTCGCGCTGGTAGGCGCGCATGGCGAGCATGCGTTCCAGGGCGCGTTCCACCGGCATGGTGTCGCCGGCGGTCAGCAGGTTGGCCAGGTACTTGACCGGGATGCGCAGCTGCTTGACGTCCGGGATCTCGCCGTTGATGCCGATGTCGCCGGCGTTCGCTGCCGCTGTGATGGGCGACAGCGGCGGCACGTACCAGACCATGGGCAGGGTGCGGTACTCGGGGTGCAGCGGCAGGGCCACCTTCCACTCCACCGCCATCTTGTAGACCGGGCTCCTGCGCGCGGCGTCCATCCAGGCATCGGGGATGCCGTCGGCGCTGGCCTGCGCTATCACCTTCGGGTCGTTGGGGTCCAGAAAGATGTCGAGCTGGGCGTTGTAGAGGTCGCGGTCGTGCTCGACGCTGGCCGCCTCGGCGATGCGGTCGGCGTCATAGAGCAGCACGCCCAGGTAGCGGATGCGGCCTACGCAGGTCTCGGAGCAGACGGTGGGTTGGCCGGCTTCGATGCGCGGGTAGCAGAAGATGCACTTCTCGGCCTTGCCCGACTCCCAGTTGTAGTAGATCTTCTTGTAGGGGCAGCCGCTGACGCACATGCGCCAGCCGCGGCACTTGTCCTGGTCGATCAGCACGATGCCGTCTTCCTCGCGCTTGTAGATCGAGCCCGACGGGCACGATGCGACACAGGCCGGGTTCAGGCAGTGCTCGCACAGGCGCGGCAGGTACATCATGAAGGTGTTCTCGAACTGGCCGTAGATGTCCTTCTGCACGTCGTCGAAGTTCTTGTCCTTCGAACGCTTGCTGAATTCACCGCCCAGGATCTCTTCCCAGTTCGGGCCCCATTCGATCTTCTCCATGCGCTGGCCGGTGATCAGGCTGCGCGGACGTGCCGTGGGCGTTGCCTTCATCTCGGGCGCTGACTGCAGGTGGTCATAGTCGAAGGTGAAGGGCTCGTAGTAGTCGTCGATCTGCGGCAGGTTGGGGTTGGCGAAGATCTTCATCAGCAGCTTCCACTTCGCCCCCTGGCGCGGCTCGATGCTGCCGTTCGATTTGCGGACCCAGCCACCGTTCCATTTGTCCTGGTTCTCCCATTCCTTGGGGTAGCCGATGCCGGGTTTGGTCTCGACGTTGTTGAACCAGGCGTATTCCATGCCTTTGCGGCTGGTCCAGACGTTCTTGCAGGTGACTGAACAGGTGTGGCAACCGATGCACTTGTCCAGGTTGAGCACCATGCCGATTTGAGCGCGGATTTTCATGGTCTTCTCCTCAGGCGTGCACGTTGGTGTTGGTGGCCGCGGCAGCCGGGGTGTCCAGCCAGTCCACCTTGTTCATCTTGCGCACGACGACGAACTCGTCACGGTTGGTGCCGATGGTTCCGTAGTAGTTGAAGCCGTAGCTGAACTGCGCGTAGCCGCCGATCATGTGCGTGGGCTTGAGCACGATGCGCGTCACCGAGTTGTGGATGCCGCCGCGTGCGCCGGTGATCTCCGAACCGGGAGTGTTGATGATCTTCTCCTGCGCGTGGTACATCATGACCATGCCGTTGTTCACCCGCTGGCTCACCACCGCGCGCGCCGCAATGGCGCCGTTGATGTTGAACAGCTCGACCCAGTCGTTGTCCACGATGCCGGCGCTTTTGGCGTCGTCCTCGCTGAGCCAGATCACCGGGCCGCCGCGATTCAGCGTGAGCATCATCAGGTTGTCCGTGTAGGTGGAGTGGATACCCCACTTCTGGTGCGGTGTGATGAAGTTCAGCAGGATCTCGGTGTTGCCGTTGGGCTTGATGCCGTGGATGCCGGCCGTGGTCTTCAGGTCCACGGGCGGCTTGTAGCTGGACAGGTTTTCCCCGAAGGCGGTCATCCACGGGTGGTCCAGGTAGAACTGCTGGCGGCCAGTGAGGGTGCGCCACGGGATCAGCTCATGCACATTGGTGTAGCCGGCGTTGTAGGACACGGTCTCGCTCTCGATGCCGCTCCAGGTCGGGCTGGAGATGATCTTGCGCGGCTGGGCCTGGATGTCACGGAAGCGGATCTTCTCGTCTTCCCGGTGCAGGGCCAGGTGCACGTGGTCGCGCCCGGTCTGCTTGCTCAGTGCTCCCCAGGCTTTCACGGCCACGTGGCCGTTGGTCTCGGGGGCCAGCTGCAGCACCACCTCGCAGGCGTCGATGTCGGTCTCGATCTTCGGCATGCCGCAGGTGGCGCCCTCGGCCGTGACCACGCCGTTGAGTTCACCCAGCTGCCTCACTTCGTCCTGGGTGTTCCAGGCAATGCCCTTGCCGCCATTGCCCACCTTGTTCATCAGCGGGCCCAGGGCCGTGAAACGTTTGTACAGGTTGGGGTAGTCCCGTTCCACCACGGCCATGTTGGGCGCGGTCTTTCCGGGGATGAGCTCGCACTCGCCCTTCTTCCATTCCTTGACGCCGAAGGGCTGGGCCAGCTCGGCCGGGCTGTCGTGCATCAGCGGGGACAGCACCATCTCGCGCTCCACCCCCAGGTGGCCGACGCAGAGTTCGCTGAACTTCTTGGCCAGACCCTTGTAGATGTCCCAGTCGCTCCTGCTCTGCCAGGCCGGGTCGACCGCGGTGGACAGCGGGTGGATGAAGGGGTGCATGTCGCTGGTGTTGAGGTCGTTCTTTTCGTACCAGGTGGCCGTGGGCAACACGATGTCCGAGTACAGGCAGGTCGTGCTCATGCGGAAGTCCAGCGTGACCAGCAGGTCCAGCTTGCCCTCCGGGGCCTGGTCATGCCACACCACTTCTTCGGGCTTGGCCTCGTCCTTGCCGAGGTCCTTGCCCTGCACGCCGTGGCTGGTTCCCAGCAGGTGCTTGAGGAAGTACTCGTGGCCCTTGCCGGAAGAGCCCAGCAGGTTGGAGCGCCACACGAAGAGGTTGCGCGGCCAGTTGGCCGGGTGGTCCGGGTCCTCGCAACTCATCTTCAGCGAGCCGTCCTTCAGGGCCTTGACCGTGTAGTCCTTGGGGTCCATGCCGGCGGCCGCCGCGTCCTTGACCACCTGCATCGGGTTGGTCTGCAGCTGCGGGGCGCTGGGCAGCCAACCCATGCGTTCGGCGCGCACGTTGTAGTCGATCATGCTGCCGCCGAAGGTCTTGGCGTCGGCCAGCGGGGAGATGATCTCTTTCATGGTCAGCTTCTCGTAGCGCCACTGGTCGGTGTGGGCGTAGAAGAAGCTGGTGCTGTTCTGCTGGCGCGGCGGGCGGATCCAGTCCAGCGCGAAGGCCAGCGGGGTCCAGCCGGTCTGCGGGCGCAGCTTTTCCTGGCCCACGTAGTGCGCCCAGCCGCCGCCGCTCTGGCCGATGCAGCCGCACAGCATCAGCATATTGATGATGCCGCGGTAGTTCATGTCGCTGTGGTACCAGTGGTTCATGGCCGCGCCGATGATGACCATGGACTTGCCCTTGGTCTTGTCGGCGTTGTCGGCGAACTGGTGCGCCACGGTGATGAGCTGCTGGCGCGGCACGCCGGTGATCTTTTCCTGCCAGGCCGGGGTGTAGGGGGTGTCGTCGTCAAAGCTCTGCGCCGCCAGTTCACCGGGCAGGCCGCGGGCGATGCCGAAGTTGGCCGCCTGCAGGTCGAACACGGTGGCCACCAGGGCCTCGCGCTTGTCGCCTTCCTTGCCCAACGCGATGCGGGTTACCGGCACGGTGCGCACCAGCACGTTGTTGGCTGCGGCGCCCGTGGCGTTGTTGGGGAAGTGCTCGTGCTCGATGCCGCCGAAGTAGGGGAAGCCCACCTTGGCGGTCTGCGGGCTGGTATTGCCTTCCAGGGCCGAGAGCTTGAGCTTGACGTCATTGCCGTGGCGCGCTTCCTTGGCCTCCAGGTTCCACTGGCCGGCGTCGGCGCGGCCGTCCGGGCCCCAGCGGAAACCGATGGCCCCCTTGGGGCAGACCACCTTGCCGTCCTCGTTGAAGGCCAGGGTCTTCCACTCGGGGTTGTTGGCCTGGCCCAGCTTGCCGTTGAAGTCGCTGGCGCGCACATAGCGGTCGGGCACCAGGATAGTCTCGCCGTTGGGGGCCTTCTGCTCCTTCAGCATCACCAGCATGGGCAGGTCGGTGTAACGACGTGCGTAGTCGTCAAAGTAGGCGCTGGGCTTGTCGAAGTAGAACTCCTTCATGATGACGTGGCCCATGGCCATGGCCATCGCTGCGTCGGTCCCCTGCTTGGGGTGCATCCAGATGTCGGCCAGCTTGGAGATCTCGGCGTAGTCGGGCGTGACCGCCACGGTCTTGGCGCCCTTGTAGCGCACCTCGGTGAAGAAGTGGGCGTCGGGCGTGCGCGTCTGCGGCACGTTGGAGCCCCAGGCGATGATGTAGGTGGAGTTGTACCAGTCGGCCGACTCGGGCACGTCGGTCTGCTCGCCCCAGATCTGGGGAGAAGCCGGCGGCAGGTCGCAGTACCAGTCGTAGAAGCTCATGCAGACGCCGCCCATCAAGCTCAGGTAGCGCGAGCCGGCAGCGTAGGACACCATGGACATGGCGGGAATCGGCGAGAAGCCGATCACGCGGTCCGGGCCGTGCTTCTTGACGGTGTAGATGTTCGCCGCGGCGATCATCTCGTTGACTTCATCCCAGCTGGAGCGCACGAAGCCGCCCAGGCCGCGCACGCTCTGGTATTCCTTGCGCTTGGCGTTGTCCTGGGCGATGGAGGCCCAGGCCTCCACCGGTGCATGGACCAGCCGCGCCTCGCGCCAGAGCTTGAGCAGGCGGCCGCGCACCATGGGGTATTTCACGCGGTTGGCGCTGTACAGGTACCAGCTGTAGCTGGCGCCGCGCGCGCAGCCGCGCGGCTCGTGGTTGGGCATGTCCCAGCGGGTGCGCGGGTAGTCGGTCTGCTGGGTTTCCCAGGTGACGATGCCGCCCTTGACGTAGATCTTCCACGAGCAGGAGCCCGTGCAGTTCACGCCGTGGGTGCTGCGCACGATCTTGTCGTGTGCCCAGCGGTTGCGGTAGCTGTCTTCCCAGGTTCGGTCTTCGTTGGTGGTCAGGCCGTGGTTGCCCGAGAAGGCTTCCTTGGGCAGGGAGAAGTGGGTCAATCGGTCCAGAAAGTGGCTCATGGGATGCTCCGGTTGGGGTGTGCTGTTGGGGTCATTTGCTGTTTGTTCGGTTGTTGGTTCGGCTCGGATTGCAGGCCTGCTTTTGTGGGGGCCAATGGCAGTGGGGTGGATGCTTCCGTTCGTGTCCCCCGGCCTGCGGCCTCCTCCTTTATGCCGCTGCGTCACTCACCCCGGCACCCTCGGCAGCGGCGCTGGTGGTTTGCGCAAGATGAACTGCCGGGCTCGATCAAGTCGGACAGGCGTTTAGCGCAGCGCAGGCTGACAGTTTCGTGCGCAGAGCAGCCACCCCGGATCGGGCTGATGGGGTGCTCAGCGCAGCGGCATAAAGGAGGAGGCCGCAGGCCGGGGGACAGCCGCGGAGCTGAGTACCCCGTCGGCCTGATTCCGCCACGAACTTCCCAACCTTCTTACCTGACAAGGCAGCGAGCTCACCAGCCTCGCAACCTGACAAGGCAGCGAACCAACAGATCGGCGACCTGTCGCGGATTCTGGAAGTGATCCACTAAACAAGCCATTCTTCAAAAAAACCAAGGAGACAACATGGGTGCTAACACCATGCCAGAAGTCGGAGTCATCCGGGACACCGATGCTGACAATTACTTTGATCGCAGTGCCGAAACCATGCCGCGCGAGGCGCTGGCGGCCTTGCAGTTTGCCCGTTTGAGAACGACGCTGCGCAACGCCCACGACAACGTGGCGCTGCATCGAAAGCGCATGGACGAGTCCGGCGTGGTGCCGGAGGAGGTTCGCACGCTGGACGATCTGCGGCGCCTGCCCTTCACCTACAAGAGTGATCTGCGGGACAGCTACCCGTTCGGCATGTTTGCCCGCCCCTTGAGCGCCGTCACGCGCATTCATGCCTCCAGCGGCACCACCGGCAAGGCAACGGTGGTCGGTTACACCAAGGAAGACATTCAAAACTGGGCCGACCTGATGGCGCGCTCGCTGCACGCCGCCGGCGCTCGCTCCGGGGACGTGATTCACAACGCCTATGGCTATGGTTTGTTCACCGGGGGTCTGGGTGCGCATTACGGCGCCGAACGGCTGGGCGCCACCGTGGTACCGATGTCCGGCGGCTCGACTGAGCGGCAGATCGCCCTGATCATGGACCTGGGCGCCAACATCTTGTGCGCCACACCTTCTTACGCGCTGGCCAGGGCCGAGGTGGCCGAGCAGCAGGGGGTCGATCTGCGCAAGAGCCAATTGCGTGTCGGTGTCTTTGGCGCCGAACCGTGGAGCAATGCCATGCGCTGCGAGATCGAGGAGCGCTTGGCGGTCAAGGCGATCGACATCTATGGCCTGTCTGAAATCATGGGCCCCGGTGTCGCCTGCGAATGCACCGCGCAAGCCGGCTTGCATGGCTGGGAAGACCACTTCCTGTTTGAAGTGCTGGACCCCGAAACCCAGGCCCCGGTGCCCGAGGGCGATGCCGGCGAACTGGTCATCACCACGCTGACCAAGCAGGCCTTGCCGATGCTGCGCTACCGGACCCGCGACATCACCAAGATCACCACCGCGCCCTGCGACTGCGGCCGCACGCACCTGCGCATTCTGCGCATCACGGGCCGCAGCGACGATATGCTGATCATTCGGGGTGTCAACGTCTATCCGTCGCAGATCGAGTCGGTGCTGGTGGGCCGCGCCATGATCTCGCCGCATTACCAACTGGTGGTGGAGCGCCGCGGTACGCTGGACCACGTCACGATCGAGGTCGAAGCGCAGTGCGGTGTCGATGCCGAGGCCTTCCCGGCGATCGCCCGCGATGTGGCGCGTCACGTCAAGTCGATGGTGGGCATCAGCACCGATGTCGTGGTCAAGCTGCCCGGCGAGATTCCCCGGTCGCAGGGCAAGGCAGTACGCGTGCGGGATCTGCGTCCCAAGGAGTAGCCGTGGCCAAACGAATCGTCAATCTCACGGTCAACGGCCGAGCGCGCGAGGATGCGGTGGCCGATCACACCTTGCTGCTCGATTACCTGCGCGAGCAATTGGGACTGACCGGCACCAAGAAGGGTTGCGACGGCGGCGAGTGCGGCGCCTGTACCGTGCTGGTCGACGGGCAGCCGCAGCTCTCCTGCATCACGCTGGCCTGCCGCTGCGAGGGCCGCGATGTGCAGACCATAGAAGCGCAGGCGCAGGCCGGGCGCTTGAGCGCCTTGCAGGCGGCTTTCCACGAAAAGCTGGGCACCCAGTGCGGCTTCTGTACGCCCGGCATGATCATGGCGGCGCAAGCCTTGTTGCTGCGCCAGCCCGA
>JAUYQZ010000029.1 GCA_030695415.1 Hylemonella sp. | reverse complement strand
AAAACCTCAAAGACAAGTTTGATATCAAGATTAATAAGAATGCCAGTCCCATCACCGCTTTGGTGCGTTTTGTTGTGCGCACGGATAAGATGAGCGCTTCGCGCTACAGCAGAGTATTAGAGGTGGCTCGGCAAGAAAATTTATCTGCGCAAGAATTGCCAGCATACATTGCCCGTCGCGGTGGCGTTTCACAAATACAAGAGACCGAAGCCAAGTCAATAGCCAAAAAAGAGGGCGGTAAAACCTCCAAAGAGCGCCTGGCATTAATTCGGGAGTACTTTGAATTGTTAGGTTATGGCTCAAAAACCCCGCTCACTTACGATGGTGAGTTGATGGTTTTTAACGAAGAAAAAGATACGGCTGCTGAAACTTCATCCTTCTGCTTTTTTATGGCCCATTATGAGGGCGATGATCAATATCGCATCATTAGTGCCAATGATTTGGGTAAAACCTTTGAAGACAATATCATTAGATTCTTAGGCAAAGGCATGCCCAATGATTTGCAGATACTAGAGCGTGGTATCCGCAATCAAAAGAAAAAGCTCATGATGGATGAAAGTTTGCCAAAAGGACTGCGTGAAAACATGCGTGATCAATTGGCCAAACCACTCAAATACAAGTCAAATCAAGTTATTGAAATGGATGAGCCCCAGGAAGAAGAATAGTAGTTGTTGGTTCTGTGAGGCAATAAAGGCGCTGGGATTTATTTCTCAGCGCCATTTGCCAAAGAAAACTATGCTTTCAAATTCTTATGTGGGGCCATTATGACTACTTATCTTGTATGTGAAAAAGATGAACGCTTTCCTTTTTCTGCAAACCCCGATTCGCCCGAAGCGGTGGCAATTGAGATTGCTGTCGCCATTGAGCATGAGTACTGTGAATACCAGCTAGTAGCGTACAAAGCTGATAGCAATGAAGCATTGAGCGCAAGATTGTCTGATCGGGCTATATATGAACTAGATTTAGATTCCAATACTCTTAAATCGTGGATCGAGGAAGGAAGGTTTATATCAAGTGGCTTTGAGCAGTTAGATTTGCGAGAAGAGTTTTTCCATGCTTGCAGCGACATTGATCGAAAAATGAGTGATTTAAATCGTCTTTGTAGCGATAGTAGTTATTTTGGTGGAATTGACTTTGATATAGATCACTACCTAGACAATGCCGCCAATGAATTCTTTAAGGATATCGAATATTCACTGCAAAAAAGATTCACCAATCTGTATCAATTTAAGGCGCTTGCATCAAATGCTTAGAAGTTAATTTTAGCTTTGAGAAAGATTGGCAAAGGCAATCTGTTTTTCAAGCTCATAAATGGCTGCTTGTGCGGCCATTTTATTTTTGCCAGCATTCAGTTCTACCTTAATGTTTTGCCCAGCAGTAGTGAGATGGACCTTTACAGTTCCAGCATCAGTAGCAAATTGATGTAATACATCAAAGCGGGGTAAATGCTCTTGGTGCATTTTGACTTGAGAAACTTTGCTTTTGGCTGCTGCTTTGAGCTTTGGGGGTAAATTCCAGGCGGTTTCACTGTCTTTTTGATAGTCGGCTAAAGCAGTCTTAACTACCGTAGTAGCGTTCTTAATGCCCACTTTTTTGATGATGGGCAGCTCGGCACTTAAATCCTCTTTATTTTGTAATCGAGCCAAAATGCGTTCGTAAAAGCTCTTAGCCACTAAGTCTTTCATCAGTTGATTTAATGCGTTTTGAGCGTATTGCTCAAAGTAGAGGGTCAATTCAGTGTTCATTAGGCCCCCTGATCTTTTGGCCGTGAGAATAGATTTGTTGTGTATTCATATTCTTTACTTAGGCGCCTTTAGGTACTTTTGGCTTTTGCTTTAAGACGAGACTCAAAATCTTTGGTAAGTTCTGAGCTTTGCACCAGCAATGGCATAGATAATCCAGTGCTCATTTGCACAAGACTGAGGATATTGTTATTCACTACAGATTGGGCTTGCATAATCTCGCGGATCTGGGCCGCTTCGCCACCAGCTACACCATCAACCACGCCAGCAAATTGTTTGGCTTTCATCAGTGGCGTTAAGTGGCTGTAGTGATCGGTAATCATCTTGACCGAGGTGCCCATTTGCTCAGCTAAATCATGGATTGGAATACCTTCAAGTAATCTTTGTGTAGCGTAGTAGTGCCGTAGGCTATAAAGACTTCGTTCTTTATTGGTTACAGGGCAGTTTAAGAGCCCACAGTCCTCAAGCATTTGTCTAAAGGGCTTGTTTAAGTTATCAGGAACGGTGCCATCTGATAAACGAAATAAGCGTTTAGCAATCCTTTTCTTAAGCACTTCCTCTAAAGACATTTTTGCAAGATCAGGGCTTAATTGACGCAAGCGTTCTAGTAAAAGCCAGCAGCTATAGTGTGCTACAAAATTACGTGGGCCTCGTTTACCTCTTTGTAAGCGAATATGAAGAATAGGTTGGCCATCACGCATCTCTACATCTATGTGTCGCCATTCAATGAATTCAGATTCTGTGCCAGGGCGCATGCCTGTACTGGCCATAAAAGCTATATAGATTCCTAGTAATTCCCGAATCATCTTGGTGCGTTTGGTACGCCCATCTTCGATAAATTTATTGGAGAACTTAATGAGCGTCTCTAACTCTTCTTGGCTAAATTCAGCACGCCGATCACTATCGCCGCCGGTGTTTTTAGTAGCAGGGCGTTGATATTCAGTTGTATAGCCACGCTCTATCGCTTCATCAATAACAAGATTAAATGCAGCGTTATGGTTATTTTGGGCGCTACCTGATAGCTCTCTACCCACTAAATTGCGGCGCCATTCATGAAATTCAGAGACAGTAGATGGCTTTATAGAATCTACGTTGAAATTTCCATAAAAAGGGATAAGATAAATCCGAATGGCAGCAGTGTAGTCTCGGGTACTTGGTTTAGCTGTTCCAGCCTTGATTTGTTCTTCAAGCCTTGCCAGTACTACCTCTGCGACCGGTTTGAACCGTTTACTGATGATAGGACGACCTTCTTCATGATCAAAAGTAGCCTTCATCCACAAGCGCTCAGCAAGGCGTTTTGCTTCCTTGATTTCAGCGGTATCTACCGTCTTTCTAAACCATTTTTTAATGCCATCTATCTTGTAATGCACTTGCCATTTTTTACTGTCAGGACGCTTCACAAGCCGAAGTTGCTCAGGCTTAAGAACTATACTGGTAGGGGCTGGAATGCGCATTTGGACAGTATATAGGCTATTTGGTTATCAAACAACTAGAGGCGTCTGTAATATTCGTGTAATAACCGTGTAATTAAGAAGTTAAATTAAAAGCAAGCTGTAAGTGCTTGCTTTTAAAGTGTTTTTTGGCTCCTCGACCTGGGCTCGAACCAGGGACCTACGGATTAACAGTCCGGCGCTCTACCGACTGAGCTATCGAGGAATGTACGGATCAACAAATTGTACTTGGTAGGACGTGCGGGATTCGAACCTGCGACCAACGGATTAAAAGTCCGCTGCTCTACCAACTGAGCTAACGTCCCCCACATCGGGACGCTTACGCCAACCCCGACAAGCCTTCGATTATAGCGTCATTTTTCTGCAATCTTCATGCGGTCTTCACGATTTCGTTGAGTACCCAGCCGGCCGCGCATTGACCGAAGGTGGCTGTGACGGCCACTTGCGAGCCGTAGCCGCTGCAATTGAGCGTGCCATCCCCGTCTTCGACGGCACAGGATGCGTCGGGGCCTCTGACTGCCTCGCGGCTGAACACGCAGGCCACACCGATCTTGCGCCCCTCACGGGCCGCACCATGCTCCCGGCGCAGGCGGTAGCGCAACTGTGCCAGCAGCGGGTCATGCGTGACACGACCGAGGTCCTCGATATCGACCTCGTGCGCCAGGCGCTTGCCGCCAGCCGCGCCGGCGCTGATGAAGATGACCTTGCCCCGCAGCGCCCAGGCCGCCATGGCCGTCTTGGCGCGCACCTGGTCGCAAGCGTCGATGACCGCGTCCACACCGGCGGGCAAAAGAGCGGGCCAGTTGCCGGGGTCAACGAACTCCTCAATGCAGTGCACCTGGCAAGCCGCATTGATCTGGGCGATACGATCGCGCATGGCCAGTACCTTGGCCTGCCCCAGCGTGGCATCGAGAGCGTGGATCTGGCGATTGATATTGGATTCAGCCACGTGATCGAGGTCGATCAGGGTCAGGCAACCCACCCCGCTGCGTGCCAAGGCTTCCACGGCCCAGGAGCCTACGCCACCGACACCCACCACGGCCACGTGGGCGGCACGAATGCGCTGCGCGCCGGCCACGCCGTACAGACGGGCCAGGCCGCCGAAGCGGCGCTCGGCATCCATGGCTAGTCCATGCGCTCGAGGCGCCACATCTGGTACTTGAAGCCGGCCACCGAGCCGGCCACGATGGCCCCAAACGCAACCAGGCTGTTGAGGCCCAGGGTAGACAGGCCAGTCAGGCCCTGGCCGATGGTGCAGCCCATGGCGGTGACGCCACCCACACCCATGAGCGCAGCGCCCACCAAGTGGTTGGCCACGTCCTCGGTGCCGCCAAAGCCCTCCCAGCGGAAGGTTCGGGTCCACAGCGCCATCAGAGCCGAGCCGGCGATCACGCCAAAGACGGACACGATGCCCAGCGTGAGTACCTTGCTCGCGTCGCTATAGAACATCACCCAATCCAGCGTGTAGGCAACGGGCGCCACGAAACTCATGGCTTCGGCGCGGCCCGAGTTGGTGGCGAGGTAGACATCGTCCAGGGTCTGCGGGTGCTCGACCACGTGCCCCAGGGAGCCACTGACCCACCACATGGCGACGACAATGCCGCCGACACCCAGGCCGGCCAGCAGATTCTCAGCGCGCAAAAAATCCTCGCCCCGCAGGGCCCAGGCGATCAGCGCCACACCCGAGCCCAGGCCCAGCCACAGGGTGGCCAAGGTGGGCGAGAGCCCCAGGGCCGAAGCGGCCAGGTGCGGAAGGTTGGCCGTCACGGCAAAGTCCACGCCCACCTGGTCGACGGTGGAAACGCGCAGCACGGCGGTGATGCCCTTCATGGTGGCGAAGCCGGTCAGGCCCATCACCAGCAAGACCACCAGGGACTTGAGATTACCGGAGCCAACGCGCACCAGGGACTTGCTGCCGCAACCGGAAGCCAGCACCATGCCCAAGCCGAAGAGCAGGCCGCCGACCGTCGCCGACAGCCAGAGCCAACGTTTCCCACCATGCAGGGTCTTGGCCGGATCAATCAGACCCGCATAGACCAGCAGCGCAAAACCGGCCATGGCCACGCCGATGGCCAGGCCCCATTGGCGCATGCGCGTCCAGTCGCCCATATTGACCGCATCGCTGACGGCACCCATGGTGCAGAAATGGGTGCGCTGCACGAGAGCGCCAAAGAGCAGGGAAAGAAGGAAAGCGGCGCTCAACACCATGGTGTTGAGCGCCGAGAGATCGGGGGTTTGCATGCCCCGGATTCTAAAGCCAGGGAACGAGCTCTTACTTGAGTCGTGGCAGGCGCTGCTTGGCCGCTGCGGCGGCCTCGGACTGGGGATAGGCCTTGATCAGGTCTTCCAGGGTCTTGCGGGCGGCCTTGATGTCCTTGAGCTCGACCTGACAGTTGGCGATGGACAGCACGGCCTCGGGAGCGCGCAGGTGGTCCGGCGCCTGGGTCAGCAGGTTGCGGAAATTCTGGATGGCGACCTGGTAGTCGCGCGTGGCGTACTGGGCATTGCCCAGCCAGAAGAAGGCCGAAGGTACGTAGCCACTGCCGGGGTAACGCTTGAGCAGCTCGACAAAGGCACTTTGTGCACCGGCAAAGTCACCCTTGCGGAACACGCCGAGGGCCGCATCATAGTCGCGCTTTTCAGCCTGCTCAGCCAGGAACTCCTGGCCATCCACCGTGACCTTGATCGGCTCGAACTTGCGCAGCCGTTCCTCGAAGCCAACCAGCAGATCCTTCTGCTGGCGCTGCAGTTCGCTGACGTCGCGCGCCAGCTGTTCGTTCTGCCCGACCAGGCGCGCCATGTCGGCACGCAGGGTCTCGATCTGGCTTTGGAGTTCAAGCAGGCTGCGGCGCAGCAGGGCGTTCTCCTCCGTGCTGCGGGCCGCCTGCGCGGAAGAGCGCTGTTCCGCTTCCGTGCGGCTGCTCTCCACGCGCTGGCGCAATTCAATGATGGCGCGGCGGGCCTCGTCGTCGTTGAAAAGCGCATGCGCACTGGGGGCGCCGCAGACGCAGAGCAACAGCGCGAATAGGCGGAGGGTCGGCTTCATCGTGAAAGTACCCGCGGATGATCAGCGGTAGCTGATTTCGGCACGGCGGTTTTTGGACCAGACGATCTCGCCCGTGCCCTGCGCGGCCGGCTTTTCCTTGCCGAAGCTCACGGCCTCGACCTGGCTGTCAGTCACGCCCAGCAGGCCCAGTGAACGGCGCACCGCCTCGGCACGGCGCTGGCCCAGGGCCAGGTTGTACTCGCGGCCGCCGCGCTCGTCGGTGTGGCCTTCGATCACGACCTTGCGGCTCTTGTCGGCCTTGATATGGCGGGCGTGTGCGTCGATCAGCGCCTGGAACTCGGGCTTGATCACATAGCTGTCGTAGTCGAAATAGACTAGGCGAGGGACATTGGCGATAGCCGCCTGGGCAGATTTGGCGTCAACGACCGGGGCCACCGAAGTCTGCGCCACCGTGCTGCTGGAGCCGGAAGCGGCACCTGCCCCGCTGGAGCGGTCATCGACTGGCGGGTTGTCAAGGTTGACCGAAGAGCAGCCGGCCATCAACAAGGCCAGGGCACCGAGCAGCGCCAGTTTTTTCATCGACATATTTTTCTCCTGAGGATTCGATAAGGGGTTAATTGGATGTTTTCTGGAAAGGGCCCCAATCGGGCTCGCGGATGTCGCCGCCCTGCCCGGCCAGTCTGGCCTTGATCTTTCCGTCCAGGGTGGTGGTCATCAGTGCTTCACGGTCCTGCTGCTTGGTGGCATACAGGAGCAGGCGCCCATTGGGGGCGAAACTCGGGTTTTCGTCGGCGCTGGTTTCCGTCAAGGCTGTCACGTTGCCGGTGGGCAACTCCATCAGGTGCAGCTTGAAGGCGCCACTCACCCGGGAAATGTAAGCGAGCCAGCGACCATCGGCACTCAGGGCCGGGGAAATGTTGTAAGTGCCGGTAAACGTCACACGCTCCGGGTTGCCACCCGCAGCGGGCATGCGGTAGATCTGCGGGCTGCCACCCCGGTCGCTGACGAAATAGATGAACTTGCCGTCGTGCGTGTAGAGGGGCTCGGTGTCGATGCTGGAAGACTGTGTGAGACGCCGCGGCTCGGCACCCGCCGTCGTGACGTCCAGCGAGTAGAGCTGAGAACCGCCATCGCGGCTCAGCGTCACGGCCAGGCTGCGCCCGTCCGGCGCCCAGGCCGGCGCGCTGTTGGAGCCGCGGAAGTTGGCGACCAGCCGACGCTTGCCGCTGGCCACGTCGTGGATGTAGACCACGGGCTTGCGCGATTCGAAGGAGACATAGGCCAGCTGTCGGCCGTCGGGCGACCAGCTCGGGGAAATGATGGGCTCAGGGCTGGTCAGGGCCGGCTGAGCCCCCTCGCCGTCGGCATCGGCCACCCACAGGCTGTAACGCTGGTCCGCCTTGGTGACGTAGGCGATGCGGGTGGAGAAGATGCCCTTGTCGCCGGTCAGCTTCTCGTAGACGAAGTCGGCGATACGGTGCGCGGCCAGGCGCAGATCGGCCTGGGTCACGGCATAGCTCTGCCCACCCAGGTCACGCCCGGCCACCACGTCCCAGAGGCGGAAGCGCACGTCGTAGCGGCCGTCGGCCAGGCGCGAGATGCTGCCCGCCACCAGGGAGTCGGCACCGATCTGGCGCCATGGCACCAGATCAGGCTTGGCGTTTTCGTCCAGCGCGCCCGAGCGGGCCGGAACGCTGCGAAACTGGCCGCTGCGCTCGAGATCGGCCTGCAGGATGGCACTGATCTTCTGCGGTGCGTCGTCCTCGCCGCGGAAGGGCGCGAAGGCGATCGGCAGCTGCGTCAGGCCGACGCCGGACACCTCGACCCGGAACTGGGCATAAGCCGGCCAGGCGGCCAGCAGCGTCATCAAAATCAGCAGGGTTCGTCTCATCATGGTCTGCATTATCCCAGCCTCGTGAACACGGCATCGTCATCCGGGCGAACCTGAGCATAACCCGAGGCCGCGCGCACGATGTCCGACTGCGCCCGCTCGCGGACCGTGCGGGCGTTCTGCGACTCCTGCCCGCGAGCCGCCTCCCTGTGCCAGAGGTGGAAAACCTCGGTGGCACAAAAGCCGTTCTTGCGCGCCAAGCCAGCGTGGTGCAGGCGAAGCACGAAATCGGCGTCCTCGTGTCCCCAGCCGATGAATGATTCGTCAAAACCGTCGATGCGCTCGTAGTCGCTGCGCCAGACACCCATATTGCAGCTACGGATGCCTTTCCAGTAGAACTCCGGATGCACACGCAAGCGCCAGTCGGGCAGGCGCAGCAGATGCGTCAGCTTGCTGGCCTGGCCGCGCAGGCGCTGGCCGAGCCAATAGAACCCATTGCGGCCGCAGATCTGTTCGGCGCCGGCCACCACGCGCTGGGTGAGTTCGGGCGCAAGCAGCACGCGGCTGCCATTGACGAAATGCCCGGCTTGGGCCAACTGCTTGTGGCGTGCGATGAAATCGACCTCGGGCACACAGTCGCCGTCCATGAAGATGAGATAGGCACTGCGGGCCGCCGCTACGCCGCGGTTACGCACCTTGGAGGCGGTGAAGCCGACGTCGGGATGCCAGACATGGGTCAAATGCAGTTCGCGGGCCAGCGGTGCGTCGAGAATGGCACGGCGGTGCTCCTCGCGCGAGCCGTCGTCGGCTACGATCACCTCGAAATTCCGGTCCGTCTGCCTGGCCAGTCCTGCCAGCACCGCCAGCAACGCATCGCTGCGGTTGTAGGTGGTGATGACCACGGAAACGGGCTCGGAGGGGTTCATTTTGAACTAGACTACACGGCTGATACAGGTCCGCGCTGCGCTGGCGGGCCGCCGAATACTACCACCCCCCGATGAGCCAAATCTCCGTCTACATCATCGCCTACAACGAGGCCGAAAAGGTCGCGGCCACGATTGAGAGCGTGCAATGGGCGGACGAGATCATCGTGGTCGACTCCCACAGCACGGATGGCACGCAGGACATCGCGACCCGCATGGGCGCGCGGGTCGTTCAGGTGGCGTTCAAGGGCTTCGGTGACCTGCGCAACCAGGCCATCGCGGCCTGCACGCATGAATGGATTTTCAGCGTGGACGCCGACGAACGCTGCACGCCCGAGGTGGCGGCCGAGGTACGGGCCATTGCCAAGGACCCGAACTCACTGGACGTCTGGCGCGTGCCCCGGCGCAACTACTTCATGGGCCGCTGGATCAGGCACTCGGGCTGGTACCCCAACTTCCGCCAGCCGCAGCTCTTCCGCAAGGGCAAGATGAGCTACGACCTCAAGCCCGTGCACGAAGGCTACGTGCTGCACAGCGACAGGCCCATCGGCACGCTGAAGAACGAGATCTGGCAGTTCCCCTTCAAGAACATGGCCGAAGTCATGCACAAGGCCAACCGCTACTCCAGCCTGGGCGCCGAGAAGATCGTGCACAAGCGGATCTCCATGGGCTCGGCGCTGGCGCACGGCATCTGGTCTTTCGTGAAGCACTACGTGTTCAAGCTCGGCTTCCTGGATGGCTGGGCCGGCTTCATGATCGCCCTGGGCAATTTCGAAGGCACCTTCTACCGCTACGTGAAGGCGTTGGAGATGCAGAAGGGTGAGGCCTGGAAGGCGCCTGAGCATGTAGCCCACGACCCCTTGGCCATCAAGCGCTAAGCGCCTTGGCAATTTCCTGCCTGCCCGTTCCTGACATTTGGTTCATGACACACACGACACCTGAATGGCGCCCCCTCTGGAGCTTCCGTTTGATTCTGGTCTGCCTGGCTGCCGTATCGGTCAGCTTGCCCATGGCCTGGATCAGTCTGGCCAAAGTGCTCCTGTTCACCGCTGGCTTGGCCTACCTGATCGCCGGCCATTTCAAGAGCCGCCGCGACCCGGCCTTTACCAAGCTCTGGACACCGGGAATCGTCCTATTGATCCTGATTGCGTTTGCCCTGAGCCTTTTCTGGACAGTCGTCGATCTGGAATTCGCCTTGCTTGCGTTTGTTAAGCACGGCAAGCTGATGGAAATCCTGCTACTGCTCAGCCTGATTCGCACGACGCGCGAAGCCCACATGGGCATCATGGCATTTGCCGCCGGCCAGATTTTTCTTTTGGTCAGTTCATGGTTGCTTGCGACGAGCGTACCCATTCCCTGGGTCACCGATCCCATCGGCAAGAACGTCGTCTTTTCAACCTATCTCGACCAGTCGATTATTTTCGCTACGGCCGCTGCCGTGTTCTGGCATCTCCGATCCGACAAACTCTGGCCGCGTTGGCTTGGTGGCCTGCTGGCTGGAGCGGCGCTGATCAATACGCTGCTGCTGCTGGAAGGGCGATCCGGCTATTTGGTCGCACTGGCCGTGCTCTCACTGGCGGCCATGTGGGCTATGCCCAAGCGCTGGCGCCTCACGACTTTGGTCGCCACCCCGATCATCGTGGTTTTCGGCCTCTATGCCGGATCTAGCCAGGTTCAGGAGCGCCTACATAAAGTGTGGCGTGAAAGTCAAAACTATACCAGCCAGGGTGAAAACGTAAGTTCTTCCGGATGGCGTCTGAACGCATGGCATCGTTCGCTGCAAGCTATGCTGGATGAACCCTGGACTGGTCATGGCGTTGGCAGCTGGACGCCGGCCGTTAAAAGACATGAAGGCGCCTCCGCCATAAAAACCTTTGGCGCGGGAGATTCCAGCAATCCGCATCAGGAATACCTCCTTTGGGGCGTTGAGCTCGGCTTCGGTGGCACGCTTCTGTTGCTGGCCCTAATGGTTAGCGTGATGCGGGATGCCCAGCGTTTCTCCCCTTCGGTCAAGCAGGCAACGATTTCCGTGATGGCAGCGATGGCGGTCGCCTGCGTTTTCAATTCGGCGCTGTATGATGATCTGCTGGGAGATTTCTTCTGCATTACACTGGGGCTGTTGATGGCCTTGGGTCTCAGGGGTGACGCATCTCAAGCCGGACTGACGATGTCAGCCCCAAGCCAGAAACCCACCGAGGGCAGCACGTGAGTTCCGAGCCAAGCAAGCCAACCAATTCAGGCGCGGAGCCCCCCCAAGCTCACCTGATTCAGCGCCTGCGTCGCTTGTGGCCCTATTTTGGCAATCTTCCAGGCACCTGGGCCCTGGTCGCAGCGGGTGCCGTTGTCGGTTCGGCAACCGAGCCCATGATTCCTGCGCTACTCAAGCCTTTGCTGGACCGCGGCTTCCAGCAAGGCTCACTGGAGATCTGGACGGTACCCGCCACACTTCTGCTGTTATTCGGGGTACGAGGTCTAGCGGGCTATATTTCCCAGATTGGTCTGACCAAGATCACCAACCATGGCCTGCTGGCCATGCGACAGGCCATGTTCAACAAGTTGCTGATGGCCCAGCTCAAGGTATTTTCGGACCAGAGCGCGAGCGCCCTTTCCAATACGGTCGTCTACGAAGTTCAAAACGGCTCCGTCATGCTGGTGAACTCTTTGCTGAGTCTGACGCGCAACGGACTCACCCTACTGGCGCTGACCAGCTATCTTTTCTATCTCAACTGGAAGCTGACGCTGATCGTCGCAGCCGTCTTCCCGAGTGTCGCCGTGGTCATGCGAATCCTGACCCGGCGCGTGCACCGGATCACCAAGGCCAACCAGGAAGCAACCGACAGCCTAGCCTACGTGGTTGAGGAAAACGCACTGGCCCACCGGGACATCCGATTGTATGCAGCGCAGGCGTCGCAAGCCGCCCGATTCAACCGCCTCAGCGAATCCCTGCAGCGCCTTGCCATGAAATCCACCGTGGCGGGTGCGGCCATGACACCGTTGACCCAGATGCTGGCTGCCGTAGCCCTGTCCGCAGTTCTTTCAGTCGCCCTGGTTCAGAGTTCGAGCAGCGGCACATCGGTCGGGAGCTTTGTCGCTTTTGTAACTGCGATGCTTATGATCGTTGCCCCCATCCGGCAATTGTCGGAAGTCTCCACCCCGATTACCCGAGGGCTCGTCGCCCTGGAAAGGGCGTTGGCGCTGATTGAGTCGACACCGAGCGAATCCGAAGGCAGCTTTACCAAGACACGGGCCTCTGGAGATATCCATTTTTCACAGGTCGCCGTCCGCTACGCTCCCGACTCAGAGCCGGTTCTCAGATCACTTGATCTGTCCGTACATTCGGGCGAGACCGTGGCGCTGGTCGGTTCCTCGGGATCAGGCAAGACAACTTTGGTAAACCTCCTCCCCCGCTTTGTGGATATCAGTGCCGGCCAGGTTTTCCTTGACAAGCACGAGATACGGGAATGGTCGCTTCAGTCATTGCGCGCTCAGTTTGCTTTTGTGAGCCAGCATGTGGTGATGCTCAACGACAGCATCGCAGCCAACGTGGCTCTTGGCTTGACCATTGACCGCGAGAAAGTCATTCGCTGTCTGCTGGCGGCCAATCTGACGCAGTGGGTCGAAGCTCTGCCTCGGGGCATCGACACCCTGGTCGGACACAACGCCATGCAGCTCTCCGGCGGTCAGCGGCAACGTCTGGCCATCGCCCGGGCCCTGTACAAGGATGCACCCATTCTCATTCTGGATGAAGCGACCTCGGCGCTGGATACCGAGTCTGAGCGCGCGGTGCAGGAATCCCTGCAAACCCTGATGCGCAACCGGACCACACTCGTGATTGCACACCGCCTCTCCACCGTCCAGCATGCGGACCGGATTGTCGTCATGGACAAAGGTCAAATCATCGAGACGGGAACCCACCGGACCCTGATCGAAAAAGACGGGGCCTACGCCCGGCTTTACCGGCTCGGCCTGCACACGGCGGAAGAGTCGCTCGGGTTCAACGACGCTACTTCCCAAAATGTTCTTTGAACCCGAAATGCGCTTGACAAATATGTTTACTGTTCACTAGCTAGGAAGAAAGCAAATCACTGGCTTGGCGCTCAAGCTGAGAAGTACGGGCAAGCTCTATCAGTTGGCCAATGCCCAGAACGACGAGGATCTTTTTAGTTCAATCGATCGCTTTTCCGACATTGCCATCACCTTCAGGAACGCACCTCGCATTCTGGATGTGAGCTTGGGAGGCGGCATATTGGCCTCGCTCCTGACGTCCCTGGGTCATGAGGTTTCTCAGGTCGATTTCTTTGACCGCATAAGCAACACCGCCTATCAAATGCATCCGATCGTGTCCAAGATCTGCAATGTGGAAGCCTATCCTATTACTTTCGATGACGGCTACTCTGATGCCATCAACTGCTGTCAGACCTTCGAACACTTCACACATTCGCACCTGCGTCCCTGTTGGAGAGCAAGCGCAAGCTGGCACCCGGCGGCATCATTGAAATTGACGTTCCGAACGCGGTCAACCTGCGCAATCGAAGCCGGCTGTTGCGTCGCAAGCACGTCGTTTACGGTTACCTGGAACACTATGTCCATGTCAAAACCTCCGTCTAAGAAGGGCGCGAGTACTACCTCAACCGACACAACCGGGAGTGCACCCGGTGGGAGCTCCGCCAGTTGTTACTGGCGGCCGGCTTCAAGGCTGTGCAAGTCACGTTTCTGTGTGACGAGCGAATCAGGCCTGGCCTTGGAAAGATCAAATCGATAGGCAGTCACTTGCGCAACCGCCTCCCTTCCCTTCGTAAATCATTGATGGCGATTGCGAGAAGTTCCTGAGGATCTTCTGTCGCCCATGACGGCAATGCCGGGCCCCTCAGTGTCCCGCGACAGCCAAGCGGTAGATCTGTTCCTGCTGGACGGCCACTTGGGACCATTGGTGTGAACGGGCAAATGCGGCAGCCTCATCGCTCATACGCTGGCGCCTGCGCTCGTCCTGCAACACTTCCTGAAGCGTGTCAGCCAGTACCTGCGCATCCTGCGGATTCTGCAAAATGAGGGCGTTCACACCAGGGGTCAGCAAACCGACAATGCCGCAATACGACTCCTTGCTCACGACCACGGGCAGTCCATGCGCCATGGCCTCCAGCACCACCATGGCAAACGTATCCTCCAGGGTCGGGTGAGCCAGGCAATCTGCGGCCCGGTAAGCGGGCGTCATATCCTTCAAGGCGCCGAGAAAGAACACCCGCTGCGCCAACCCGGCCGCATTCGCCGGCTCCCGAAAAGCAGGAATATGGGCCGGATTTCCGACCACCGCCAGCACGACCTCCGCAGGCAAATGGCCCAGTGCCGCCAGCAGGGCCGGAAGCCCTTTCTTCCGGTAGTCGTTGCCGACGAACAGAATACAGGGGCGGTCTTCAGGCAGGCCTAGACTGAGCCGTGCCGCCAGTTTTTCTGCCGCATTGGGCAAGCCCGGCACCGCATCGACTCCCGGCGTCACCACGCCGAGGTACGCCGATGTATGCGGATAACTGGCGCACATGATCGCGCGCAGGCTGTTGGAGGTCGCCACAATCTGTCGCCCGGGGGCCGCGGCATAACGCATGTGTTCCAGCCACAGATAGACCAGCAAACGGGGACTGGTCAGGACCTTGAACCAGCGCAGGGCCAGGCGCCAGCCGGTGCGGCCATGAAACAGGTTGTACTTGACCGGCAGGACATGCACGGTCTGCACCTGTCCATGCCAGGTGTTCTCGTGGGAATGCACGACATCAAACCCCCGGCGTGTCGCCCACCATGTAGCCACGGCATACCAGATCTGATTGATCCAGCGTGGTTTGGTCAGGGGAGCGGAAACCCTGTGATAGCTGACTCCCGGCCACCGATGGTCGATCTGTTGGGCAAACACATGGATCTCATGCCGCTGCGCCAGTTGTTCGACCAGCGCCATCGAATACCGCTCTGCGCCGCCTCCCGTGGGCCGGAACAACCGGTTGAGGACGGCAATCCGCAAACGCTGGCCGGCAGCCGGAATGTGAGTCATGCGCGTCGCCGATCCTCATACGCCGTTGCGACCTTCAGCCACAAGGCCAGTCGGGTCGTCGTGCGGGGCACCGGCACCCGGGGTAGTTGCAGCATGTCCTCCTGCGCGTGGCAGCGGCTGCGCTGGGTCGTCGTCACCGTCTGGTAGCCGGCTTCAGCGGCCATGGCGATATGCTCGACGTTGTACTCGCCGTAGGGGTAGCAGAAATGTTGAACCGGCCCACCAACGGCTTGCTCCAGCTCTGACTTGCACTGGGCAATTTCCACCCGGCAAGCGGCCGCGTCCATCTGCGCCAGGTGCACATGGTTGCGGGTATGCGCCCCCACTTCCTGTCCGCCAGCCACCCATTGACGCAGTTGCCCGGCGTTCATCAGGGGGACCTGCGGAATGCCGATCTCGCGGTCCCAGGCATTGGTCTGGCCCAGCAGTTGGCTGACCACATAGCAGGTCGATGAAAAACCGTAGCGCTGCAGCACCGGCAGGGCGTGGGTCAGGTTGTTCAGATAGCCATCATCCAGCGTGATGCCAAAGACCTTGCCGCGGCGCTCGCCACGCAGGTACGGCATCAGGTCGCTCATTGACAGGCCCTGATAACCGAGCAGTTTCAGAAAGCCCATCTGCCGCGCAAAATCATCCGGGGCGACCGAGAGGCTGCGAAATGGGGTTCCCTTCGGAGCGGCGGGCGCAATCTGGTGGTACATCAGAACCGGAATGGGAGAGAGATTGTTTGTGCGAAGACTCACCATGGGACCTGGACCATCCAACTGCTGTTACAGAAGCACGATATCGTACTGCTCCTGCCACATCGACGCCTCGCTCTGCAGCGAAATCGGCTTGCCGATGAAGTCGGAGAGACCCGCCAGGTGCTGGCTTTCCTCGTCCAGCAGCAACTCGATCACTTGCGGCGCGGCTACCACGCGGAACTCGCGCGGATTGAACTGACGTGCCTCACGCAGGATCTCGCGCAGGATGTCGTAGGCCACGCTGCGCGCCGTCTTGACGATGCCCTTGCCCGTGCAACTTGGACAGGGTTCGCACAGCATGTGCGCCAGTGACTCGCGCGTGCGCTTGCGCGTCATCTCCAGCAGGCCAAGCTGGGAGAAGCCACCCAGCATGGTCTTGACGCGGTCGCGTGCGAGCTGCTTGCGGAACTCGGCCAGCACCGCGTCGCGGTGGTCCTCGCGCGTCATGTCGATGAAGTCGGCAATGACGATGCCACCCAGGTTGCGCAGGCGCAGCTGGCGGGCGATGGCGCCGGCAGCCTCGAGGTTGGTCTTGAAGATGGTGTCGTCGAAATTGCGGGCGCCCACAAAGCCGCCGGTGTTGACGTCGACCGTGGTCAGCGCCTCGGTCTGGTCCACGATCAGGTAGCCGCCGGACTTGAGCTCGACGCGCCGGCCCAGGGCCTTGGCGATCTCCTCGTCGATGCCAAACAGGTCGAAGATGGGCCGTTCGCCCTTGTAGTGCTGCAGCCGGGACGCCGCGGCCGGCATGAACTCCATGCCGAAGGCGTGTAAGGCCTCGTACTGCTCGCGCGAATCGACCTTGATGGTCACCGTGTGTTCGCTGACCAGGTCGCGCAGCACGCGCTGCAGCAGGTTCAGATCCTGGTGCAGCAGGGACTTTGGCGGCAGGCGCATCGAAGCGTCCTTGATACGGGACCAGGTCTTGCGCAGGTAGGCGATGTCCTCGCCCAGCTCCGCGTCGCTGGAGTCCTCGCCATTGGTGCGCAGGATGAACCCCCCACCCTGCTCTCCCACGAGGGCCTGCAGGCGCGTGCGCAACTCGTCGCGCTGGGCCAGCGGGATCTTCTGCGACACGCCGATGTGGTCGTCCTGCGGCAGGAAGACCAGCAGGCGCCCGGCGATACTGATCTGGGTAGACAGGCGCGCGCCCTTGGTGCCGATGGGGTCCTTGATGACCTGCACCATCAGCGCCTGGCCTTCAAACACCTGCTTTTCGATCGGGATCTGGGGCTGTGCAGCGCGTGAGGCACTGAGCGACTCGCCCTCGGCCGGCGGATGCCAGACATCGGCCACGTGCAGAAAAGCCGCCTTGTCCAGGCCGATGTCGATGAAGGCCGACTGCATCCCAGGCAGCACGCGCGAGACCTTGCCCAGGTAGACATTGCCCACCAGACCGCGTTCGCTGGCGCGCTCCACGTGCAGCTCCTGCACAGCGGCGTTTTCCACCACGGCCACCCGCGTCTCCTGCGGCGACCAGTTAACCAGAATATCTTCCTGTGACACGTTGAGTCGCAATCTAGATGTTGAAACCGAATGCCTGCAGCAACTGCGCAGTCTCATGCATGGGCAGTCCCATGATGCCAGAGTAACTGCCCGAGATATGCGAGATGAAGGCCGCCGCCCTGCCCTGCACGGCATAGGCTCCAGCCTTGCCCATGGGCTCGCCCCCGGCCACGTAGGCGGCGATCTGCGGGCGGCTCATGGGGGCAAAGGTCACGCGCGAGGTGCAAAGCGCCTGCACGCGCCGGCGGGGGGTGCCGATGGTCACGGCCGTCAGCACGCGGTGGCTGTGGCCGGCCAGTTCACCCAGCATGCGCCGGGCATCGGCCGCATCCACGGGCTTGCCGTAGATGGCGCGTCCCAGAGCCACCGTCGTGTCCGAACAGAGGATGGGCGCAGCTGGAAGACCACGGCGCTTGAGGCGCGCCAGGGCGGCGTCCAGCTTGAGCTGGGTGACGCGCTGCACATAGCTGGCCGGCGCCTCGCCCGGCAGCACCGCTTCGATGCCCTCGGCATCTTCGTCCGCTCCTGGCAGCAGCAGTTCATGGCGCACGCCGAGTTGCTCCAGCAGCTGGCGACGGCGCGGGCTCTGGGAAGCGAGGTAGATGAAATCCGGCTTCATTCGCGGTGGTAAGGATGATTGGCGTTGATGGACCAGGCGCGGTAGAGCTGCTCGACCAGCAGCACACGCACCATCGCATGGGGCAGGGTCAGGTCCGACAGGCGGATACGTTCGTGCGCTCCCTGGCGCAAAGCCGGATCCAGCCCATCTGGGCCGCCGATGACCAGGGCCACGTCGCCACCGCCCAACTGCCAATCCTTGAGCTTGGCCGCCAGGGCCAGGGTGCTGAGCGTGGTGCCCCGCTCGTCCAGCGCGACGATGCGGGTGCCACGCGGAATGGCCTCCTCGATGCGCTTTCGCTCGGCCGCCATCAATTGCTCCACGGTCTTGGAGCCACGCGCTTCGGTCTTGACAGCCTTGAGTTCGACGCGCAGCTCGGGCGGGAAGCGCTTGGCGTAGTCGTCCCAGGCCGTCTGCGCCCAGTCGGGCACGCGCTGGCCGACCGCGACGATCAGCAGCTTCACCGGGCCTTGCGGGTCGCCGTTTTCTTGGCCGGTGCCTTGGCCGGCTTGCTGGCCGCCCTGCTGGCAGGTTTGGCAGTGGTCTTGGCCGCTGCCTTTTTCGCTGGCGCCTTGCCGGCGTTCACCTTCACGGTCTTGACCGGGGCCTTGGCCGTGGTCTTGCCGGCGGGGGACTTGGCGGCAGCCGTTTTCTTCGCCGCCGGCTTGCTGGCCGCCTTCTTGCGATCAGCCGCCTGCTTCTCCTCGGCCTTCTTCAACTGGGCACGCGAGGGATAGGCCTCGGCCACGCCCTGCTTGGCCGCGCTGGCGCGGCGCAGGCTGCCGGTCTTGGCAGGCGCAGCCGCCTTGGCTGGGGCTTTTTCGGCCGCCTTGACCACCGGCTTGTCGGCGCCAAACTTCAGACGCACCGGGTTTTCACCCCACAGGTCTTCCAGGTGGTAGTACTGGCGGATGGCGGGCTGCATGATGTGAACCACCGCGGCGCCGCAGTCGACGATGATCCACTCGCCGTTCTCTTCACCTTCCATGCGCGGCTTGGCAAAACCGGCGTCGCGCACGGCATCGCGCACGCTGGCCGCCAGCGCCTTGGTCTGGCGGTTGGACGTGCCCGAAGCCACCATCACCCGCTCAAAAAGTGCGGAGAGCTTCTCGGTGTTGAACACCTGGATGTCCTGGGCCTTCACGTCCTCCAGGCCATCGATGATGGCCCGCTGGAGTTTCTGGATGTCTTTTTTGGCGGCGGTTTCGGTGCTCATCAAATACTTTGGTAAAGGTGGTTTTCTTCAATATAGCGCGCAACGGCGGGGCTGACCAGTGGGGCAATGCCTTGCTGGCTGGCGACGCGGGCACGGATGCCGGTGGCGCTGATGTCCATGGCCGGCATCTGCAGCTTGCAGAAACGGCCCGCCATCTCGGGCGGGGGGACAAAACGGGTCTCCTGGCCGGTCAGGAGATCCCGGTCAGCTACACAAATTATAGCAAGCCGGACAATCTCCTCCCAATGCCGCCAAGTCGGCAGCACATCGGCCTGGTCCTTGCCCATGACCAGATGGAGTTGGGCTTCCGGGTTTTCGGCATGCAACTCGCGCAGCGTGTCCAGGGTGTAGGACGGGCCGGCCCGGCGGATTTCCCGGTCGTCCAGTTGCACCTGTGGCAAGCCCTCAAACGCCAGCTGGCTCATGACCAGGCGGTGTGTGGCCGCGGTGAGCGGGCGGCTCTTGTGCCAGGCCTGCCCCGTGGGCAGCACGCACAGCACATCCAGCTGGAGCTGTTCGATCGCGGCCTGGGCCAGGGCGCGGTGCGCCAGATGGGGCGGGTCGAAGGCACCGCCGAACATGCCGAGTTTGCGCAAAGTCAAGAACAGATCTCCCGCCGGGCCGCCCCAAGGGAGAGCTGCGCCCCCTCGGGGGGCAGCGAACAAGGTGAGCGTGGGGGCCTCATGCTCATATCCAGTCGCGCCTGGGCAAAAAGCGGGTGTAGAGCTCGGCCTCGGCGCTCCCGGGCGCTGGCTGCTGCTGGTAGGCCCAACTCACCAGCGGCGGCATGGACAGGAGGATGGATTCGGTACGACCACCGGACTGCAGACCAAAATGCGTGCCACGGTCCCAGACCAGGTTGAACTCGACGTAACGACCGCGCCGGTAAAGCTGGAAGGCGCGCTCGCGCTCGCCGTGGCTGAGGGCCTTGCGGCGCTCGACGATGGGCAGGTAGGCCGTCAGGAAGGCATCGCCCACGGCACGCATCGTGGAAAAGCTGCCCTCGAAGCCCAGTTCCGAGAAATCGTCGAAGAAGACGCCGCCGATGCCGCGCTGCTCGTTGCGGTGCTTGAGAAAGAAGTACTCATCGCACCAGGCCTTGAAACGCGGGTACTTGTCCTCGCCAAAGGGCTGCAGCGCATCGCGGCAAACCGTATGGAAATGAACCGCGTCTTCCTCGAAACCGTAATAGGGCGTCAGGTCCATCCCGCCACCAAACCAGCAGACCTCCTGCCCGTCGGGGCCCTTGGCGGCCAGCATGCGCACGTTCATGTGCACGGTGGGCACGTAGGGATTGCGCGGATGGAACACCAGCGAGACCCCCATGGCCTCAAAGGGCGCGCCCGCCAGCTCCGGGCGGTGCTGGGTGGCCGAGGGCGGCAGCCTGGGGCCCTGCACGTGCGAAAAACCGCAGCCGGCACGTTCGAACACCGGACCGCCCTCCAGAATCTTGGTCAGGCCATTGCCTTGCAGCAGTTCGCCGGGTTCCTTGTGCCAGGCATCGGCCAGGAAGCTGCCGCCGTCGATGGCGGCGATCGCGTCCGTGATCCGTTGCTGCAGGTCCTGCAGGTACCGGCGTACGTTCTGAACGTTGGAGTGGGCAGTGGTCATGGATTTATCTCACGATGGTCTCGGAGCGCGGCACGCTGTTTTCGAGCAGGCGGATGGGGGCGGCATGGCCGGGCCGGCAACCCGTCACACCATCGAAAACGGCTGCGATGCGCTGAAAATCGGCGCTCTCGTCGCCGCTGAGGCGGATGAAGTCGGTCACCTTCACCTCACGCAGGCGGTAGTCCACCCGCGCCAGGCCCAGCGGCACCCCGGCTTGAACGGCCACGCGGTAAAAACCGCTGCGCCAGCCGGGGAGGTACTTGCGCGTGCCCTCGGGCGCCAAAGCCAGCCAGAAATACTCGCCGCGTGCACGCGCCTGCTCCAGCTGGGCCACGGTATCGGCGACCACGCCATGGGCGGAGGTACGTTCCACCGGCACACCGCCCAGGCTGCGCATCCAGCGCCCGAAAAGTGGAAAGCGGAACAGGCTGTCCTTGCTCCAGAAACGCACCGGAATGCCAAGCGCCCATTTGACGACCAGCAGGTTCACGAAATCCCAGTTGCTGGTGTGCGGGTAGACCGCCAGCACGCCCTGCTGGGTCGGCAGGCCTTCGAAAGCCACCGACCAGCCCATGCGGCGCAGCAGCCAGCGCGCCAGGGCACTGCCGCGGAACTGCACCGGATAAGGCGTCGAATAGTCGTTCTGGCGCATGCGGGAAACGCTCAGCCCTTGATGGCGCGGTAGCCGATGTCGCGGCGGAACTGCATGCCGTCGAAGCGGATGCCCTGGAGCAGTTCATAGGCGCGCTGCTGCGCCTGCTTGGTGGTATCGCCCAGTGCCGTCACACACAGCACCCGGCCGCCCGTCACCTGCACCTGACCGTCCTTGAAGGCGGTGCCGGCATGGAACACCACGCCTTCGTCGGTATCGGCCGGCAGGCCGGAAATGACGTCGCCCTTGCGCGGGTTCATGGGATAGCCGTGCGCAGCCATCACCACGCCCAGCGCGATACGGCGGTCCCAGTCCAGTTCGACCTGGTCGAGCTTGCCATCGGTGGCCGCCAGCATGACGTCCACCAGATCGGTCTTGAGGCGCATCATGATGGGCTGGGTCTCGGGGTCGCCCATGCGGCAGTTGAACTCCAGCGTCCTGGGCGCGCCACTGCCATCGATCATCAGGCCGGCGTAGAGGAAGCCGGTGTAGGGAATGCCATCCTTCTCCATGCCCTTGATGGTGGGCAGGATGATCTCGCGCATGGCGCGGGCATGGACCGCGGGCGTCACCACGGGCGCGGGCGAATACGCGCCCATGCCGCCGGTGTTGGGGCCCTGGTCGGCGTCGAGCAGGCGCTTGTGGTCCTGGCTGGTGGCCAAGGCCACCACGTTCTTGCCGTCGCAGAGCACGATGAAGCTGGCTTCCTCGCCCTGAAGGAATTCCTCAATGACCACCCGCGCCCCTCCGGCGTTGTGACTCACGCCCAGGGTGTTGTCCAGCAGCATGAAGTCGATGGCCTCGTGGGCCTCGGCGGCGGTCATGGCCACCACCACGCCCTTACCGGCCGCCAGGCCGTCAGCCTTGACCACGATGGGCGCACCCATTCTGTCCACATAGGCGTGCGCCAAGACCGGATCGGAAAAAGTGTCGTACTCGGCTGTGGGAATGCCGTGACGCTTCATGAAGGCCTTGGAAAAGGCCTTGGAGGATTCCAGCTGCGCCGCCGCTTTCGTGGGGCCGAACACACGCAGGCCGTGGGCGCGGAACTCGTCCACCACGCCAGCGGCCAGCGGGGCCTCGGGGCCGACCACCGTCAAGCCGATCTTCTCGGCCAGGGCCCACTCGCGCAGCGCCTTCACGTCAGTCAACGGCACGTTTTCCAGGCGCTTGTCGCGTGCCGTTCCGCCGTTGCCCGGCGCGACGTAAATCGTCTGCACCTTGGGAGACTGGGCCAGTTTCCAGGCCAGCGCGTGTTCCCGGCCGCCGCCGCCAATCACCAAAACTTTCATATCAACTTTCCGTATCTCATACCAAGTCGGCATGCAAACCATTCCAACTCAGGGGCACTGCGGAACCTGCTTCGCTGGGCCGCTGGTGCCGTCCCCCGGGGGCTGAGCGCTGCGGCTCCAAGCCTGCCTGCGCAGGCTTGGACAGGCCGAAGATCCTGGGCCTCTTGCCCGGGCCCCTCGGCGATGAGCGACACGCAGTGCACGCAGCCTGGGGGTGTGCAATTAGAGCGCAGCGTTGTGATAGACCTCCTGGACGTCGTCCAGGTCTTCCAGCACATCCAGCAGTTTCTGCATCTTCGCGGCATCATCACCGCTCAATTCAACGGTGTTTTCGGGACGCATGGTCACGCCCGCCACTTCCGCTTTCAAGTCCGCTGCTTCCAGCGCAATCTTCACGGCCTCGAAATCTTGGGGGGTGGTCAGCACCTCAATGGCGCCGTCGTCATCGCTCACCACATCTTCGGCACCGGCCTCCAGCGCCACCTCCATGACCCTGTCCTCATTCGTGCCGGGAGCAAAGATCATCTGGCCGCAGTGCTTGAACTGGAAGGCCACCGAGCCCTCGGTACCCATATTGCCGCCGTGCTTGCTGAAGGCGTGGCGCACCTCGGCCACGGTGCGCACACGGTTGTCCGTCATGGTGTCGACGATGATGGCCGCGCCACCGATGCCATAACCTTCGTAGCGGATTTCCTCGTAGCTCACGCCCTCCTGGTTGCCGGTGGCCTTGTCAATGTTGTACTTGACGCGGTCGGCCGGCATATTGGCCGCCCGGGCCTTGTCGATGGCCAGGCGCAGACGCGGGTTGGCGGCCGGGTCGCCGCCACCGGCGCGGGCCGCCACGGTGATTTCACGGACGATGCGCGTCCAGATCTTGCCGCGCTTCTCGTCCTGCCGCCCCTTGCGGTGTTGGATATTGGCCCATTTACTGTGTCCAGCCACGGGGAGGTCCTCGAATTTTGTTAGGCTATAAAGATCCAGATTGTACTTTTAGGGATATCCATGGCCGACCCCATCCTGATCGCGCAGCACGGCGACGTGCAATGCTTCCTGCGCCCCGACAAGGCCAACCGCCACGGCCTGATCACCGGCGCCACCGGCACTGGAAAGACCATCACCCTGCAAACCCTGGCCGAAGGCTTCTCGCGCATCGGCGTGCCGGTCTTCCTGGCCGACATCAAGGGCGACCTGACCGGCATCTCCCAGGCCGGCAAGATCGGCGACAAGCTGGCCAAGGTGCTGGCCGAGCGCGGCCTGAGCGCGCCCCAACCCCAGGCCTGCCCCACCACCTTGTGGGACGTCTTCGGCGCCCAGGGCCACCCGGTGCGCGCCACCGTCAGCGATCTCGGTCCCCTGCTGCTGGGCCGCATGCTCAACCTGAACGACACCCAGGAAGGCGTGCTGCAGCTGGTCTTCAAGATCGCCGACGACCAGGGTCTGCTGCTGCTGGACCTGAAAGATCTGCGCGCCATGTGCCAGCACGTGGGCGACAACGCGTCGCAGTTCACCACCCAGTACGGCAACATCAGCGCCGCCAGCATCGGCGCCATCCAGCGCGGCCTGATGCAGATCGAGGGCCAGGGCGGCGACAAGTTCTTTGGTGAGCCCATGCTCAACATCGCCGACTTCATGCAGACCGACGGCAAGGGCCACGGCGTGGTCAATGTGCTGGCGGCCGACAAGTTGATGAACTCGCCGCGCCTGTACGCCACCTTCCTGCTGTGGCTGCTCAGCGAACTCTTCGAGCAGTTGCCTGAGGTGGGCGACCTGGACAAGCCCAAGCTGGTCTTCTTTTTCGACGAGGCCCACCTGCTCTTCAACGACTCGCCCAAGGCCCTGCTGGAGCGCATCGAGTTGGTGGTGCGCCTGGTGCGCAGCAAGGGCGTGGGCGTCTATTTCGTCACGCAGAACCCGCTGGACATCCCGGACACCGTCCTCGGCCAGCTGGGCAATCGCGTGCAACATGCGCTGCGCGCCTTCACCCCGCGCGACCAGAAGGCCGTGAAGTCGGCCGCCGAGACGATGCGCCCCAAGCCGGGCCTGGACATTGCGGCCGCCATCACCGAACTGGGTGTGGGCGAGGCCCTGGTCAGCCTGCTGGACGAGAAGGGCCGGCCCAGCCTGACCGAGCGCGTCTACATACTGCCCCCGGGCAGCCAGATCGGCCCCGTCACAAACGAGCAGCGCCAGGCCCTGCTGGCCAACTCCGTGGTGGCCGGCGTCTATGAGAAGACGCTGGACCGCGAGTCGGCCTTCGAACATCTGGCCAGTCGCACCCAGCAGAAACAGGCTCAGGACAAGGCGGCGGGCGAAGCCGCGGCGACCCAGAAAGCCGGCGGTGGCGGCCTGCTCGACAGCCTGGGCGGCATTCTCGGTGGCGGCACGGGCCGCACACGTGCCAGCGCCGGCGAGCAACTGATCAAGAGCGCGGCCAGCTCCATCGGCCGCGAGGTCGGGCGCCAGATCATCCGCGGGGTACTGGGCAGCATCCTCGGCGGGAGCAAGCGACGCTGACCCGGGTACACACGCGCCATTCGCAAGTGATAGATTTCGCCAACAACGACAGCGAGCCAGCGACCCGGTGTCGCTTGCCGCCCTGAAGGAGCTCCCTGCGTGCCCACCCCGCCCTCCAACCCGCGTACCTCTGCCACGGCCAAGAAGGCCGGCGCGACCAGCCCCCAGGAAACGATCGAGTGGCGCATCAAGGAACTGCGCGCGTTCGACGTGTCCGGCATCCGTGAGCGCTGGGACCCGAGCCTCGAAAGCCTGAAAAAGGACATCAACAGCGTCCTGGCCGAGGCCTTCGGAAATAACTCGCCGGAATACAAGACATTCGCGATCGAATCATTCGATGCAACCCTGCCCCAGGATTTCAGCGGCCGTTATTCCCCCGAAGAATTGCAGCAGGCGCTCAAGGAAGGCGTGGAGAAGACCCTCATCAGCCTGAAACGCGTGAAAGTCCTGCTGGACGAGCGCGCCCGGAAGCAGTCCGTTACACCAGCACCAGCACCAGCACCAGCACCAGCACCAGCACCAGCACCAGCACCAGCACCAGCACCAGCACCAGCACCAGCACCAGCACCAGCACCAGCACCAGCACCAGCACCAGCACCAGCACCAGCACCAGCACC
>JAUYQZ010000005.1 GCA_030695415.1 Hylemonella sp. | reverse complement strand
GAGATGGTGATGCCTGGGGACAATGTGTCGGTGACAGTGAATTTAATAGCACCGATAGCGATGGAAGATGGCTTGCGTTTTGCAATACGTGAAGGCGGAAGAACAGTTGGTGCCGGTGTCGTTGCTAAAATCATTGAGTGAATTTGTAAAAATGATTGGAATAATAATTGTTTTAATGTGATGTCAGTATTAAGGAAGTTGCGTATAGAAGGCCAGTAGCTCAATTGGCAGAGCGTCGGTCTCCAAAACCGAAGGTTGTAGGTTCGATTCCTACTGCCCCTGCCACCTGACCTGCTGAAGCGGGTTGGTGCACAAAAAGCCCGCCACCGCCGTGGCGGGCTTCAGCGTCTAAAGAGGCGCGGTGATTTTGATACAGGCGCAAAGCGGAATTTCGAAAATGGCAACGTCACAAGTGGAAACGGTCGGTAGCGGAGCGAACAAGCTCATGCTCGCCTTGGCAGTGCTGCTGCTGCTGTCTGGCTTCGTGGCCTTCTACTGGCTGGCCAAGCAGGGCGCTCTGGCGCAGTGGGGTGCGCTGCTGGCGGCTCTGGCTGCTGCGGTCGTCGTGTTCTTCTCGTCCCAGACGGGGCGGGACCTGTGGGCCTTCGGGCGCGATGCCTGGCGCGAAGTCGGCAAAGTGGTCTGGCCGGCCCGCAAGGAAGCGATTCAGATGACGGCCTACGTCTTCGCCTTCGTGGTGGTGATGGCCCTGTTCCTGTGGCTGACCGACAAGACCCTTGAGTGGTTCATCTTCGATCTGATTCTGGGCTGGAGGAAGTGATGACTGACGTGCTGGATACTGCTTCGACCGAGCCGGCAGCCAAGCCGGTCAACCCTGACCTGCGCTGGTATGTCGTGCACGCCTACTCCGGCATGGAGAAGGCCGTTGAGCGCAACATCCTCGAGCGCATCAACCGCTCCGGCATGCAGGACAAGTTCGGCCGCATCATGGTGCCGATGGAAGAGGTGGTCGAGATCAAGAACGGCCAGAAGCGGACCACCGAACGCAAGTTCTTCCCTGGTTACGTGCTGGTGGAAATGGTCATGGGTGACGACACCTGGCACCTGGTGAAGCACACCAACAAGGTGACGGGTTTTGTGGGTGGTGCCAAGAATCGCCCGGCCCCGATCTCCGAAGAAGAGGTCATGAAGATCGTCAACCAGATGCAGGAAGGCTCCGAGAAGCCGCGTCACAAGGTTGAGTTCGAGGTGGGTGAGTACGTTCGCGTCAAGGACGGCCCTTTCACCGACTTCAACGGCACGGTCGAGGAAGTCAATTACGAAAAGAACAAGGTGCGCGTGGCGGTCACGATCTTCGGTCGTTCGACGCCGGTGGAGCTTGAGTTCTCGCAGGTCGAAAAGACATAGACAAAGGTGAAAACAAGGCCGGCTCAGCTTGGCTTTGTCCTCCGGTTTTTTGCCTCCCGACTCGGCAAAAGACGTCAGATGAAGAGTCGTTAACCCCGGGGAGCCGCGGCAGTTTGCCAAGGCGTCAATACCCGTAAGGAGAAAAGCATGGCGAAAAAAATCGTCGGTTTTATCAAGCTGCAAGTGCCGGCTGGTAAGGCCAATCCCTCACCGCCGATCGGTCCCGCTCTGGGTCAGCGCGGTTTGAACATCATGGAGTTCTGCAAGGCGTTCAACGCCCAGACCCAGGGCGTCGAGCCCGGTCTGCCGCTGCCGGTGGTGATCACCGCCTTCGCGGACAAGAGCTTCACCTTCATCATCAAGACGCCGCCCGCGACGGTGCTGATCAAGAAGGCTATCAAGCTGGACAAAGGTTCGGCCAACCCGCTGAAGGAAAAGGTCGGCAAGATCACCCGGGCCCAGCTCGAGGAAATCGCCAAGACCAAGATGAAGGACATGACGGCCGCCGATCTGGACGCCGCGGTTCGCACCATCGCTGGCTCTGCCCGTTCCATGGGCGTGAATGTGGAGGGCGTGTAAATGACCACCAAGAAACAAAAGGCCCTGCAGGGCAAGGTTGACAGCAACAAGCTGTACCCGCTGGCCGATGCTCTGAAGATCGTTCAGGAATGCGCCACCGCCAAGTTCGATGAGTCCATCGACGTGGCCGTGCAGCTCGGCATCGATGCCAAGAAGTCCGACCAGGTGGTGCGTGGCGCCGTCGTGCTGCCCAACGGCACCGGCAAGACCAAGCGCGTGGCCGTGTTTGCCCAAGGCGCCAAGGCCGAAGAAGCCAAGGCCGCTGGTGCCGACGTGGTCGGCATGGACGACCTGGCTGCCCGCGTGAAGGCTGGCGACATGCCCTTCGATATCGTGATCGCTGCTCCCGACGCCATGCGCGTCGTGGGTACCCTGGGTCAGATCCTGGGCCCGCGCGGCTTGATGCCAAACCCCAAGGTCGGCACCGTGACCGCCGACGTCGCCACGGCTGTGAAGAACGCCAAGGCTGGCCAGGTTCAGTTCCGCGTGGACAAGGCCGGTATCGTGCACAGCACGATCGGTCGCCGCTCGTTTGATGCCGTCAAGCTCCAGGGCAACCTGGTTGCGCTGATCGAGGCGCTGAACAAGGCCAAACCGGCTTCGAGCAAGGGTGTGTTTTTGCGAAAGATTGCTGTTTCGTCCACGATGGGCGTGGGTGTCCGCGTCGACACCCAGACCATCTCGGCGTAATCGCAGAAGATTTCAGGTGGCCCGCAAGGGCTGCCTGATGTGGTGGGCCGGCCGGTTGCAAAACCGGTTGGGCCATCCAAGACCGTTGGCGCACAGTCCTGCTGTGCTTAATCAGTGAAAGCCAGCGTAGATGGCGATCCCGCTGCAGATGGAATGAGTTCCTGAACAGTTGGTCGCTGCAATGAGGCGTGTCCGCAGGCTCTGGGTCGGTGGACGCATTTTGAAGGAGTGAGACCTTGAGTCTGAATCGCAGTGAGAAAGAAGCGGTCATCAGTGATGTGACCGGCCTCGCCGCTAAAGCTCAAACGCTCGTGATGGCGGAATACCGCGGCATCACGGTCGCTGACATGACCAAACTGCGCGCCACCGCCCGCAGCAGCGGCGTGAGCCTGAGCGTGTTGAAAAACACGCTGGCCCGCCGTGCTGTGGCTGGTAGCCAGTTTGAAGTGGCAGCCGACCAGATGACCGGTCCGCTGATCTATGGCTTCTCTGTCGATGCTGTCGCCGCTGCCAAAGTGGTGGCCGACTTCGCGAAAACCAACGACAAGTTGGTGATTCGCGGTGGTGCATTTGCAGGCAAGGCCCTGGACGTCAACGGCGTCAAGCAGCTGGCAAGCATTCCCTCCAAGGAAGTGCTGCTGGCTCAGCTTTGTGGCTTGCTGATGTCGCCGATCTCCCGCACCGCCGTGGTGCTGGGTGCTTTGGCGGCCAAAAAAGGCGAAGGCGAAGTTGCGGCTGCTTGAAGCGCTGCAACCCTGTTAACCAATTGTTAGGAAATTAAAAATGGCATTCGATAAAGACGCATTTCTGACCGCGCTGGACAGCATGACGGTCATGGACCTCAACGACCTGGTGAAAGCCATCGAAGAGAAATTTGGCGTGAGCGCTGCCGCCATGGCTGCCCCCGCTGCCGCTGGTGGTGCCGCCGCCGCTGCTGTTGAAGAGAAGACCGAGTTCAACGTGATGCTGCTGGAAGCCGGTGCCCAGAAGGTGTCGGTCATCAAGGCTGTGCGCGAAATCACCGGTCTGGGCCTCAAGGAAGCCAAGGACCTGGTGGACGGCGCTCCCAAGGCTGTCAAGGAAGCCATGCCCAAGGCCGACGCCGAGGCAGCTGTCAAGAAGCTGGTGGAAGCCGGCGCCAAGGCCGAACTGAAGTAATTCGGTCTTGCTCGAAGGCTGGAGTGTCTGAAAAGGCCTCCAGCCTTTGGCGCTTACAGAGCGCACTCAAAAATCCCCCTTCAGGGGCTTTTTGAGTGACTTCTGACCCGACTGCAGAAGACGCCTTGGTTCGGGCCGCGTGCAATGCGCGGCCGTCCGCCATTGGTTGGTAGCGGCCAACCACCAAGCCTGCTGGGCGTGATGCCCGGCGCGCCAGTCGCCAAAGACCTCTCAAGCCCGTGGAGTAGATCTAATGGCCTATACCTATACCGAACGCAAGCGGATTCGCAAGAGTTTCGGCAGCCGCGACAGCGTGCTCGAAATCCCCTACCTGCTGCAGATGCAAAAGGATGCCTACACGGCCTTCCTGCAGGCAGACAATTTGCCCACCAAGCGCACTGTCGAGGGCTTGCAGGCCGCCTTTGAGGCCGCCTTCCCCATCGTCTCCCACAACGGTTTTGTGGAGATGAAGTTCCTGGAATACAACCTGGCCAAGCCCGCCTTCGATGTGCGCGAGTGCCAGACCCGTGGTCTGACCTTCGCGTCGGCCGTGCGCGCGCGCGTGCAGCTCATCATCTATGACCGCGAGTCCTCGACGCCGCAGAACAAGGTCGTCAAGGAAGTGAAGGAGCAGGAAGTCTATATGGGCGAAGTGCCGCTCATGACGACCAAGGGTTCCTTCATCATCAACGGTACCGAGCGCGTCATCGTGTCGCAGCTGCACCGTTCGCCGGGCGTGTTTTTCGAGCACGACAAGGGCAAGACGCACAGCTCGGGCAAGCTGCTGTTCTCCGCTCGCATCATCCCCTACCGCGGCTCCTGGCTGGACTTCGAGTTCGACCCGAAGGACGTGCTGTACTTCCGCGTTGACCGCCGTCGCAAGATGCCGGTCACCATCCTGCTCAAGGCCATCGGCCTGAACCCCGAGTCCATCCTGGCGAACTTCTTCGTCAACGACAACTTCCGTCTGATGGACAGCGGCGCGCAGATGGAATTCGTGGCCGAGCGCCTGCGTGGTGAGGTCGCCCGTTTCGACATCACCGACAAGAGCGGCAAGGTCGTGGTGGCCAAGGACAAGCGCATCACCGCGCGTCACACCCGTGACCTGGAGCAGTCCGCCACCACCCATATCAGCGTGCCGGAAGACTTCCTGGTCGGCCGCGTGGTGGCACGCAATATCGTCGACCCGGACACGGGCGAGATCATCGCCAAGGCCAACGACGAGCTGACCGACGCCCTGCTCAAGAAACTGCGCACCGCCGGCGTGCAGGACCTGCAGTGCATCTATACCAATGAACTCGACCAGGGCGCGTACATCTCGCAGACCCTGCGCAGCGACGAAACCACCGACGAGTTCGCCGCCCGCGTGGCCATCTACCGCATGATGCGCCCCGGCGAGCCGCCGACTGAAGATGCCGTGCAGGCCCTGTTCCAGCGTCTGTTCTACAACCCGGACACCTACGACCTGTCGCGCGTGGGTCGCATGAAGTTCAACGCCAAGATGGGTCGCAACGACCCGAATGGCCCCATGGTGCTGACCAACGAGGACATCCTCGCCGTGGTCAAGATCCTGGTGGACCTGCGCAATGGCCGTGGCGAAGTGGACGACATCGACCACCTCGGCAACCGCCGCGTGCGTTGCGTTGGCGAACTGGCCGAGAATCAGTACCGCGCAGGCCTGGCCCGTATCGAGAAGGCCGTGAAGGAGCGTCTGGGCCAGGCTGAACAAGAGCCCCTGATGCCGCACGACCTGATCAACTCCAAGCCGATTTCCGCGGCGCTCAAGGAGTTCTTCGGTGCCTCGCAGCTCTCGCAGTTCATGGACCAGACCAACCCCCTGTCCGAGATCACGCACAAGCGCCGCGTCTCGGCCCTGGGCCCGGGCGGCCTGACGCGTGAACGCGCCGGTTTCGAAGTGCGTGACGTGCACGTCACGCATTACGGCCGCGTCTGCCCGATCGAGACCCCGGAAGGTCCGAACATCGGCCTGATCAATTCGCTGGCCCTGTACGCCCGCCTGAACGAGTACGGCTTCATCGAGACGCCCTACCGTCGCGTGAGCGATGGCAAGGTCACGATGCAGATCGACTACCTGTCGGCCATCGAGGAAGGCAAGTACGTCATCGCCCAGGCCAATGCCACCCTGGACAAGGATGGCCGCCTGACCGACGAGCTGGTCTCGGCCCGTGAGACGGGCGAGTCCATCCTCTGCGGTGCCGAGCGCATCCAGTACATGGACGTGTCGCCGGCCCAGATCGTCTCCGTGGCCGCCTCGCTGGTGCCCTTCCTGGAGCACGACGACGCCAACCGCGCGCTGATGGGCGCCAATATGCAGCGCCAGGCCGTGCCGGTGCTGCGCCCCGAGAAGGCCTTCGTCGGCACCGGCATCGAGCGCGTTTCCGCGATCGACTCCGGCACCGTGGTCACCGCCAACCGCGGCGGCGTGGTCGACTATGTCGATGCCACCCGCATCGTGATCCGTGTGAACGACAACGAGGCCACGGCTGGTGAAGTGGGTGTGGACATCTACAACCTCATCAAGTACCAGCGTTCCAACCAGAACACCAACATCCACCAGCGTCCCATCGTCAAGAAGGGCGACAAGCTGGCCAAGGGTGACGTGATCGCCGACGGCGCATCGACCGACCTGGGCGAACTCGCCCTGGGCCAGAACATGCTGGTGGCCTTCATGCCCTGGAACGGCTACAACTTCGAAGACTCGATCCTGATCTCCGAGCGCGTCGTTGCCGAAGACCGCTACACCTCGATCCACATCGAGGAGCTGGTGGTCATGGCGCGCGACACCAAGCTGGGCGCCGAGGAAATCACCCGCGACATCCCCAACCTGTCCGAGCAGCAACTCAACCGTCTGGACGAGTCCGGCATCATCTACGTGGGTGCCGAAGTCATGCCCGGCGACACGCTGGTGGGCAAGGTCACGCCGAAGGGCGAGACCACGCTGACGCCGGAAGAGAAACTGCTGCGCGCCATCTTCGGCGAGAAGGCGTCCGACGTGAAGGACACGTCGCTGCGCGTGGACCAGGGCTCGCAGGGCACCGTGATCGACGTGCAGGTCTTCACCCGTGAAGGCATCACGCGCGACAAGCGGGCCCAGCAGATCATCGACGACGAGCTCAAGCGCTATCGCCTGGACCTGAACGACCAGCTGCGCATCGTGGAAGCCGACGCCTTCGACCGTATCGAGAAGCTGCTCAATGGCAAGGTTGCCAACGGCGGCCCGCAGAAGCTGGCCAAGGGCAGCAAGATCGACAAGGCCTACCTGGCCAGCGTCGAGAAGTTCCACTGGTTCGATATCCGCCCGGCCGACGACGAAGTCGCCAGCCAGCTGGAAAGCATCAAGAACTCGCTGGAACAGACGCGCCACAGCTTCGACCTGGCCTTCGAAGAGAAGCGCAAGAAGCTCACGCAGGGCGACGAGCTGCCCGCTGGCGTGCTCAAGATGGTCAAGGTCTACCTGGCCGTCAAGCGCCGCCTGCAGCCGGGTGACAAGATGGCCGGCCGCCACGGCAACAAGGGTGTGGTGTCCAAGATCGTTCCGGTCGAGGACATGCCTTATATGGCCGACGGCACGCCGTGCGACATCGTGCTCAACCCGCTGGGCGTGCCTTCGCGCATGAACGTGGGCCAGGTGCTGGAAGTGCACCTGGGCTGGGCTGGCAAGGGTATCGGCCAGCGCATCGGCGACATGCTGCAGGCGGAAGCCAAGGCGGCCGAGCTGCGCAAGTTCCTCGAGACGCTGTACAACACCTCCGGCCGCAAGGAAGACCTGGGCAAGCTGAGCGACGCGCAAGTGGTGGAGATGGCCGGCAACCTGTCGACCGGTGTCACCTTTGCCACGCCGGTGTTCGATGGCGCCTCGGAAGAGGAAATCCGCAACATGCTCAAGCTGGCCTATCCGGAAGAGGTCACCAAGGCCAAGGGCCTGACCGACGCCCGCACGCAGGCCCGCCTGTTTGACGGCCGCACCGGCGAGCAGTTCGAGCGCCCGACCACGATTGGCTACATGCACGTGCTCAAGTTGCACCACCTGGTGGACGACAAGATGCACGCCCGTTCGACCGGCCCGTACTCCCTGGTCACCCAGCAGCCGCTGGGCGGCAAGGCCCAGTTCGGTGGCCAGCGTTTCGGCGAGATGGAGGTCTGGGCGCTGGAAGCGTACGGCGCCGCCTACACGCTGCAGGAAATGCTCACCGTCAAGTCGGACGACGTGCAGGGCCGTACCAAGGTCTACGAAAGCATTGTCAAGGGCGAGCATGCCATCGAAGCCGGCATGCCCGAGTCGTTCAACGTGCTGGTCAAGGAAATCCGTTCCCTGGGCCTGGACATTGAGCTCGAGCGCTCTTGATTACCGCGTGAAAAAAGATTAAGGAAAGAGTTCTATGAAATCCCTACTCGACCTGTTCAAGCAGTTCACGCCGGATGAGCATTTCGATGCCATCAAGATCGGCCTGGCCTCGCCCGAAAAGATCCGTTCGTGGTCTTTCGGCGAGGTGAAGAAGCCCGAGACCATCAACTACCGCACGTTCAAGCCCGAGCGCGACGGCCTGTTCTGCGCCAAGATCTTCGGCCCCATCAAGGACTACGAGTGCCTGTGCGGCAAGTACAAGCGCCTCAAGCACCGCGGCGTGATCTGCGAGAAGTGCGGCGTTGAAGTCACGCAGACCAAGGTGCGCCGCGAGCGCATGGGTCACATCGACCTGGCCGCGCCCTGCGCCCACATCTGGTTCCTGAAGTCCCTGCCTTCGCGCCTGGGTCTGGTGCTGGACATGACGCTGCGCGACATCGAGCGCGTGCTGTACTTCGAAGCCTACGTGGTGACCGATCCCGGCATGACCCCGCTGAAGAAATTCAGCATCATGTCCGAGGACGATTTTGATGCCAAGCTCAAGGAACACGGTGACGAGTTCACCGCCAAGATGGGCGCCGAAGGCATCAAGGACCTGCTGCAAGGCATCGAGATCGACAGCGAGATCGAGCGCCTGCGCGGTGACCTGACCGGCTCCGAGCTGAAGGTCAAGAAGAACGCCAAGCGCCTCAAGGTGCTGGAAGCCTTCAAGAAGTCCGGTATCAAGCCCGAGTGGATGGTGCTGGAAGTGCTGCCCGTGCTGCCGCCGGACCTGCGTCCGCTGGTGCCGCTGGACGGCGGCCGCTTTGCGACCTCCGACCTGAACGACCTCTACCGTCGCGTCATCAACCGCAACAGCCGCCTGCGTCGCCTGCTGGAGCTGAAGGCTCCGGAAATCATCGCGCGCAACGAGAAGCGCATGCTGCAGGAAGCTGTGGACAGCCTGCTGGACAACGGTCGCCGTGGCAAGGCCATGACGGGCGCCAACAAGCGCGCGCTCAAGTCCCTGGCCGACATGATCAAGGGAAAGAGCGGCCGCTTCCGCCAGAATCTGCTGGGCAAGCGCGTCGACTACTCCGGCCGTTCCGTCATCACCGTGGGCCCGACCCTCAAGCTGCACCAGTGCGGCCTGCCCAAGCTGATGGCCCTGGAGCTGTTCAAGCCCTTCATCTTCTCGCGCCTAGAAGCCATGGGCATCGCCACCACCATCAAGGCGGCGAAGAAGGAAGTCGAAACCGGCACGCCGGTGGTCTGGGACATCCTGGAAGAGGTGATCAAGGAGCACCCGGTGCTGCTGAACCGCGCACCCACCTTGCACCGCCTGGGTATCCAGGCCTTCGAGCCGATCCTGATCGAAGGCAAGGCCATCCAGTTGCACCCGCTGGTCTGTGCCGCCTTCAACGCCGACTTCGACGGCGACCAGATGGCCGTGCACATTCCGCTGTCGGTGGAAGCGCAGATGGAAGCCCGCACCCTGATGCTGGCCTCCAACAACGTGCTGTTCCCCGCCAACGGCGAGCCCTCCATCGTTCCTTCGCAGGACGTGGTGCTGGGCCTGTACTACACGACCCGTGAGCGCACCAACGGCAAGGGCGAGGGCATGATCTTTGCCGACACTTCCGAAGTCCAGCGCGCGCTGGACAACGGCCAGGTCGAGCTGACCGCCCGTGTCACCGTGCGTCTGACCGAGTGGACCAAGGACAAGGACACCGGCGAGTTCGTGCCCGAGACCAAACTGGTCGAGACCACGGCCGGCCGTGCGCTGCTGTCGGAGATCCTGCCCAAGGGCCTGCCCTTCAGCAACATCAACAAGGCGCTGAAGAAGAAGGAAATCTCCAAGCTGATCAACGTGTCCTTCCGCAAGTGCGGCCTGAAAGAAACCGTGGTGTTCGCAGACAAGCTGCTGCAAAACGGCTTCCGCCTGGCGACCAAGGCGGGCATCTCGATCTGCATCGACGACATGCTCGTGCCGAAGGAAAAGGGCGAGATCATCGAGTCGGCCGAGAAAGAGGTCAAGGACATCCAGCAGCAGTACACCTCGGGCCTGGTGACCTCCGGCGAGCGCTACAACAAGGTGGTGGACATCTGGGGCAAGGCGGGCGACAAGGTCTCCAAGGTCATGATGGACCAGTTGCGCACCGAGAAGACCACCGACCGCCACGGCAAGACGGTGGATCAGGAGTCCTTCAACTCCATCTACATGATGGCCGACTCGGGTGCGCGCGGCTCCGCTGCGCAGATCCGCCAGCTGGCCGGCATGCGCGGCCTGATGGCCAAGCCCGACGGCTCCATCATCGAGACGCCCATCACGGCCAACTTCCGTGAAGGCCTCAACGTGTTGCAGTACTTCATCTCCACGCACGGCGCCCGCAAGGGCCTGGCCGATACGGCGCTGAAGACGGCCAACTCCGGCTACCTGACCCGCCGTCTGGTGGACGTGACGCAGGACCTGGTGGTGACGCAAGACGATTGCGGCACCAGCGAAGGGTCGCTGATGCGCGCCATCGTCGAAGGCGGCGAGGTGATCGAGTCGCTGCGTGACCGTGTGCTGGGTCGCACGGCGGCCGAGGACGTGCTGCATCCGGAATCCCGCGCTGTCCTGCTGACTTCCGGCAACATGCTGGACGAAGACATCATCGAGGAACTGGAAGCCGCCGGTGTCGACGAAGTCAAGGTCCGTACGGCGCTGACCTGCGCCACGCGCTTCGGTCTGTGCGCCAAGTGCTACGGTCGCGATCTGGGTCGCGGCGGCCTGGTCAACCTGGGCGAAGCGGTCGGTGTGATCGCCGCGCAGTCGATCGGCGAGCCGGGCACGCAGTTGACCATGCGGACCTTCCACATCGGTGGTGCTGCGTCGCGCGCGGCCATCGCCTCCAGCGTGGAAGCCAAGTCCAACGGCATCATCGGCTTCAACGCCACGATGCGCTACGTGACCAACAGCAAGAAGGAACTGGTGGTGATCGCCCGCTCCGGCGAGATCGTCATCCATGACGAGCATGGCCGCGAGCGCGAGCGTCACAAGGTGCCTTACGGTGCCATCCTGACGGTCAAGGCGGACCAGCAGATCAAGGCCGGCACCATCCTGGCCAACTGGGATCCGCTGACCCGCCCGATCATCACCGAGTTCGCCGGCAAGGCGCATTTCGAGAATGTCGAGGAAGGCCTGACCGTGGCCAAGCAGGTGGACGAAGTCACCGGCCTGTCCACGCTGGTCGTGATCGACCCGAAGCGTCGCGGTTCCGTCAAGGTCGTGCGTCCGCAGGTCAAGCTGATCGACGCCTCGGGCAACGAGGTCAAGATCCCCGGCACCGACCACTCGGTGACCATCGGATTCCAGGTCGGTGCCCTGATCCAGGTGCGTGACGGTCAGGACGTGGGCCCCGGCGAAGTGCTGGCCCGTATCCCGATCGAAGGCCAGAAGACCCGCGACATCACCGGCGGTCTGCCGCGTGTGGCCGAGCTCTTCGAAGCACGTACGCCCAAGGACAAGGGCATCCTGGCCGAGGTCACGGGTACCGTGTCCTTCGGCAAGGAGACCAAGGGCAAGGTTCGCCTGCAGATCACCGATCCGGACGGCAAGGTCTGGGAAGAACTCGTGCCCAAGGAGAAGAACATCGTGGTGCACGAAGGCCAGGTGGTCAACAAGGGCGAAAGCATCGTCGACGGTCCGGCCGATCCGCAGGACATCCTGCGCCTGCTGGGCATGGAAGAGCTGGCGCGTTACATCGTGGACGAAGTCCAGGACGTCTACCGCCTGCAGGGTGTGAAGATCAACGACAAGCACATCGAAGTGATCGTGCGCCAGATGCTGCGCCGTGTCGTGGTCGAAGCCCCTGGTGATTCGGGCTACATCGGTGGCGAGCAGGTCGAGCGTTCCGAGATGCTCAACACCAACGACGCTCTGCGCAAGGATGGCAAGATCCCGTCGACCTACACCAACCTGCTGCTGGGCATCACCAAGGCCTCGCTGTCCACCGACAGCTTCATCAGCGCCGCCTCCTTCCAGGAGACCACGCGCGTGCTGACCGAAGCCGCCATCATGGGCAAGCGCGATGAGTTGCGTGGCCTGAAGGAGAACGTCATCGTCGGCCGCCTGATCCCGGCGGGTACCGGCATGGCCTACCACGACGCGCGCAAGGTCCGCGAGAACATGGACGAGGCCGAGCGCCGCGCCATCGCCGACTCGGAAGCGGCCGAGCTGGCCCAGAGCAGCGAAGGCGCCGCGGCCGAGTAAAACCGCTTGCGCTCGCGCAAAATGCCCCAGGTGCCACCGCACTTGGGGCATTTTTTTGAGCCCGATGAAACCCGACACAGAGCACCAGGGATCCATGCATGACTGAGACCAGCGGCCAGGCCCCCGCCTTGTGGCGCCAGCTCCAGGCCGGCGCCGCCGCATTGGCGGCGATCCGCGCCGGGACTTCCGGTACGGTGGCCATCGAGGGCGTTCCGGCGCAGCTACGCCCGGGCGTGCAGGCGCTGGTGTACGCCGCGCTGCGCCAGCTCGGCCGCGCCGAGGCCTTGCGCAAATTGCTGGCGCCGCGCAAGCCACCGCCCGCAGCCGACGCCCTGCTGTGCCTGGCCCTGGCCCTGGCCTGGCGCGACGAGGGCGCCCCCTACGAGATCCACACCCTGGTCAACCAGGCCGTGGAAGCCGCCAAGCGCACCGAGGCCACACACGCCCAGGCCAGTTTCATCAACGCCTGCCTGCGCCGCTTCCTGCGCGAACGCGAGGCCCTGGTCGCACAGACCGAGCAGGACCCGGTAGCACGCTGGAACCACCCGGCCTGGTGGATCACCCGCCTGCAGCGTGAGGTGCCAAGCCACTGGCAGGCCATCCTGCAGGCCAACAACACCCAGGCGCCCATGACGCTGCGCGTGAACCTGCGCCAGGGCAGCGTGGACGACTACGTGGCCACCTTGCAGGCCGCTGGCATCAGCGCGCGCCGCAATGGGGCCCAGGGGCTCACGCTGGCCGCGCCCATGCCGGTGCAGCACATCCCGGGCTTTGCCCAAGGCCGGGTGTCGGTGCAGGATGCCTCGGCCCAGCTGGCAGCGCCCCTGCTGCTGCAGGGCCTGGACGGCCGACCCGGCCTGCGCGTGCTTGACGCCTGTGCCGCCCCCGGTGGCAAGACGGCGCATCTGCTGGAGCTGGCAGATGCCGAGGTGACCGCGCTGGACATCGCGCCCGAGCGCTGCCGGCGTATCGAGGACACCCTGCAGCGGCTGGGCCTCCAGGCCCGGGTGCTGGCGGCCGATGCCGGCACGCCCGAGCGCTGGTGGGACGGGCGGGCCTTTGATGCCATCCTGCTGGACGCGCCCTGTACGGCCTCGGGCATCGTGCGCCGCCATCCCGACGTGCGCTGGCTGCGCCGCGAAGCTGACGTGGCCCAGCTGGCCGCACAGCAGGCTCGTCTGCTCAAGACACTCTGGCCCCTGCTCAAGCCGGGGGGGCGATTGGTGTACTGCACCTGCTCGGTGTTCCGGGCGGAGGGGGAGGATCAGGTGCAGACGTTTCTTGCGCACCACAAAGAGGCCCGTTTGCTGCCCTCGCCGGGCCATTTATGGCCCTCCATATCGCTGGAAGGCGACGCGGTCACGGACAATCAGAGCCGTGACCATGATGGCTTCTATTACGCACTACTGGAAAAGAGCGCGACTTGACCTGTGCGCGCTGATCGTCTGCGCACTGTTCGGGTGCCTGCAGCCGGTCGACTTGCATGCCCAGCCGGTCGTGGCCGAAGTCACCCAGCTGGACCTGAACCGCAGCGGCGACGGTGTCGAACTGGCTGCCGCCGTCACCTTCCAGCTGCCACCGGCCGTCGAGGATGCCCTCTACAAGGGGCTGCCTCTGATCTTCGTTGAGGAGGCCGAGGTCTACCGCGAACGCTGGTACTGGATGGACAAGCGTGTGGGCGGTGCCCAGCGCCACATGCGGCTGGTGTACCAGCCCCTGATCCGTCGCTGGCGGCTCACCGCAGGTGCAGGCGCGGTCGGCGGCAGTCAGGGGGGCGTTGCCCTGGCACAGAGCTTCGACACGCTGGAGGAGGCGCTGGGCGTGATCCGGCGCGTTTCGGGCTGGCGCATCGCCGAATTTGCCGATCTGGAGACTGGCACCCGCCACCGCTTTGAGTTCCGCTTCAGGCTCGACATCACCCAGCTGCCACGCCCGCTGCAGATCGGTGCCCTGGGCGAGAGTGACTGGGTGCTGGCCCTCAGCGCGAGCAAGCGGCTGCAGCCGGAGACCCTGAAGTGAGAAGCCCTGCTGCAGGCACCAACGCGCGCCTGGAGCGGCAGAAATCCAAAGCCTTGCGCTGGACCCTGGCCATCGTCGGGGCCATCGTGGCGGCCATCGGCCTGGTGCTGCTCTTTTTGCTGACCCAGGCCACCGACAACCGGGCCATGTACGAGCGCAATTACGCGCGCCTGTTCACCCTGAACGTCGTGGTGGCCGTGGCGCTGCTGGGCGTCATCATCTGGGTCGCATGGCGCCTGTTCAGGCGCCTGCGCCAGGGCCGTTTCGGCAGCCGCCTGCTGGTCAAGCTGGCGGCGGTGTTCGCGCTGGCCGGCTTTGTGCCCGGCCTGCTGATCTACGTGGTGTCGTACCAGTTCGTCTCGCGCTCGATCGAGAGCTGGTTCGACGTGCAGGTCGAAGGTGCGCTGGAGGCCGGCCTGGGCCTGGGGCGGGCGACGATCGATACGCTGTCCAGTGACCTTGCCAGCAAGACGCGCGCGTCGGCCGCACAGCTGCAGGACACGCCCGATGTCGTGGCCGGCCTGATGCTCGAGCGTCTGCGCGAGCAGCTCGAGGTCCGGGACGCCACGCTCTGGAGTGCCAACGGCCAGGTGCTGGCCAGCGTGGGAGAGTCGCGTATCCAGCTCAACCCTGACAAGCCGCCGCCTTCGCAGTTTCGCAAGGCGCGCGTCCAGCGCGCCGTGACCTGGGTCGAGGGCCTGGAAGACGGCAGCGCCATGGCGCCGGCCCAGGCGCGCATCAAGGCGCTGGTGCTGGTGCCGCGCACCGGGCTGGACATGCTCGATGAGCCGCGCTTTCTCGTGGTCACCCAGACCCTGCCCGAGTCCCTGGTGGCCAACGCCCTGGCCGTGACCGAGGCCCATCGCGAGTACCAGGAGCGAGCGCTGGCCCGCCAGGGCTTGCGGCGCATGTACATCGGCACGCTCACGCTCAGCCTGTTCCTCGCGGTCTTTGGTGCCGTGCTGCTGGCCGTGGTGCTGGGCAACCAGATCACCCGCCCGCTCCTGCTCCTGGCCGACGGCGTGCGCCAGGTGGCCGCCGGTGACCTGACCCCGAAGGCCGCGCTGCAGGGCCGCGACGAACTCGGCGGCCTCACACGATCGTTTGCCGACATGACCCAGCAGCTGGCCGATGCGCGTGGCGCCGTGGAGACCAGCATGGAGCAGGTGAATGCGGCGCGCGAGAACCTGCAGACCATCCTGGACAACCTGACCGCCGGCGTCATGGTGCTGGACGCGCAGGGCGTGATCCGGTCCGTCAACCCCGGGGCCACGCGCATCCTGCGGGTGCCCATGGCGGCCTGGGAGGGCAAACGACTGGCGGACATCGAGGGCCTGGAGGATTTCGCCAGGAGCGTGCAGCAGCAGTTCGACCGCTTCGTGGAGGAGCGTGCCGACCACGCGCTGGACCATTGGCAGCAGTCCTTCGAGCTTGGCCCGCCTTCGGGCTCTGCGGCCGCCGGCACCAGCGGGGAGAGCACCCTGACCCTGGTGGCGCGCGGCGCCGAGTTGCCGGGCAAGGATTGGCTGCTGGTGTTCGACGACATTTCGGAGATCGTGTCAGCCCAGCGCGCGCAGGCCTGGGGTGAGGTGGCGCGCCGCCTGGCCCATGAGATCAAGAACCCGCTCACGCCCATCCAGCTCTCGGCCGAGCGGCTGGAAAAGAAGCTGACGGGCAAGGTCGAGCCCGCCGAGCAGGCGGTGCTCGCCAAATCGGTCAAGACCATCGTCGACCAGGTCGACGCCATGAAGCGCCTGGTCAATGAATTCCGCGACTACGCGCGCCTGCCCGCTGCCGAGCTCAAGCCGCTGGAACTCAATGCCCTCGTGAGCGAAGTGATGCACCTCTATGGCGGCGACAGCGCACGCGTGCCCGTGCGCGCCGACCTCGACGAGCGCTGCCCCCGCGTCATGGGTGACGCCCAGCAGCTGCGCCAGGTGCTGCACAACCTGTTGCAGAACGCCCAGGATGCGACCGACACCGCCGGACGCAGCGGGCCGGAATTCCCGGTCATCGTGCGCACCCAGTGGGTGGAAACCAGCGGCCGCGTGCGCCTGAGCGTGCTGGACTGGGGGGTGGGTTTCCCCGAGGCCATCCTCAAGCGCGCCTTCGAACCCTATGTCACCACCAAGGCCAAGGGCACGGGCCTGGGCCTGGCGGTGGTGAAGAAGATTGCCGACGAACACGGTGCCCGGATCGACCTGGCCAACCGCGTCGCCGAGGAGCAGATCGTGGGGGCGCAAGTATCGTTATCATTCGCAGTGGAGAAACCGGCCCCGGCCTGAACCTCCCCCGAACTACGAGAGACCCGCGTTCACATCATGGCAAACATACTGGTAGTCGATGACGAGCTAGGCATACGCGACCTGCTGTGGGAAATCCTGAATGACGAGGGGCATACCGTCGAAGTGGCCGAGAACGCGGCGCAGGCCCGTGCCGCCCGCCAGCGCGATCGCCCCGACCTCGTGCTGCTGGACATCTGGATGCCCGACACCGATGGCGTCACCCTGCTCAAGGAGTGGTCCACCACCGGCCTGCTGACCATGCCCGTCATCATGATGAGCGGCCACGCCACCATCGATACCGCCGTGGCCGCCACCAAGATCGGTGCCCAGGCCTTCCTGGAGAAACCCATTACCCTGCAAAAGCTGCTCAAGGCGGTCGAGCAGGGCCTGGTGCGCAACACGCCGCAGCCGGTGGCGCCCGCGGCCCATGCAGGCGGCGTGCAAGCTGCGCCCAGCAACGAGGCCCCGGCCGGCCTGGGCCAGCCCCTGATGGTCAGTGTCGACGCCGGCCCGCAGGCGCAGCAGAACTTCCAGCTCGACAAGCCGCTGCGCGAGGCGCGCGACGAGTTCGAGAAGGCCTATTTCGAATACCACCTGGCGCGCGAAAGCGGCTCCATGACCCGCGTGGCCGAGAAGACCGGGCTGGAGCGCACCCACCTTTACCGCAAGCTCAAGCAGCTCGGCGTGGACCTGAGCCGGGGCAAGCGCAGCGGCAGCTGAGCTTGGCCGGCGGGCGCGGACTGCTGCTATAATTCCACCTCTCCAGGCCCGGTAGCTCAGTTGGTAGAGCAGCGGATTGAAAATCCGCGTGTCGGTGGTTCGATTCCGCCCCAGGCCACCAAAATCTCTCGGAAAGCCATCCTCAGGGGTGGCTTTTTTGTTTTCCGGCACCGGGGCCCCGTCGCCTCCGAGGTGTGCGGTCCCTCGATCCAGCAGCTGTCCTCGGGACCTCCCGCCCAGCGTCAGTCATCCCCTGGGCTCACGCTCATCATCCAACAGGAGCCCTCCATGGCTATCGACACTTCCTTAACCGCGCACGCCGAGCAGATTGCCAGTGTCATGGGTGCCATTTGCACCCGTACGCTGAACCACTTCGCCGAAGAAGCCAAGCTCAACGGCGAGAGCCTGAAGGATGCATTGGATCGCTACGAGATCGACTACGCCTGGCACGTGCTGGGCTCCGAGCGGCTGCACGCCGCCACGGTCGCTTGCCTGCAGACCAAGCACCGCCATGCCGCAAGCGACGCACAAAAGGCCAGCGTCAGCAGCATCCTGCAAGCCGCCGCCGCCGCCCAGCCCGCCGAGCTGCTGATGAGCTTTGACAATGACGTGCCAGAGCAACTGGCCGACGCGCTGTGCGTTGCCTGGACCGGCCGGCCCCTGATGCCGGCCGCCGCCGAAGCGGCCTGAACCCCAAGCCCCGTCAGGGGCTTTTTTTTGCTTCATCCATCGAATCCGTGCAGAACGATTTCTGGCTGCACACGGCAGTGCCGTGCGCAGCGCGAGCGTGAACAAGACAGTTCACGTGGCGCGACTTGGCGCGGCGGTGGGCCGGGCGTTGTACAGTCACCAGCCACTGCTTACCAACGGAGACACCATGGACGAAAACCCGAAATACCAGGCCGGTCTGGCCGTTCGACGCGCCGTACTGGGTGACGATTACGTCAACCAGTCGCTGGCCAACGTTGACGAGTTCATGGCGCCGATCCAGCAGTTCCTGACCGAGAACGCCTGGGGCACCATCTGGACGCGCGAGGGCCTGGATCGCAAGACGCGCAGCATGCTGAACCTGGCCATGCTGACGGCGCTGAATCGGCCGAACGAACTCAAGCTGCACATCAAGGGTGCGCTCAACAACGGCGTCACGAAAGAAGAGATGAGCGAAATCTTCCTGCAGGCGGCCGTCTACTGCGGCGCGCCGGCCGGGCTGGATTCCTTCAAGATCGCGCAGCAGATCTTCAAGGACGAGGCCGCCAAAGCCGCCAGGACCTGAGGGCCGCCCCGGCCCTGCCGGGGTAGCGCCGCATAAGTCGCGGCGCCCCACCCCGGCGGGCCCTGAAGCGCTGCGCGAGGCGCCCGATCAGCGCGGGGGGATCACACCCGTGTCGTCCGAGAGGATGATTTCCACGCGACGGTTGAGCTGCCGGCCGCTGGCCGATGTGTTGTCCGCCACCGGATAGGACTCGCCGTAGCCCCGGGTGGTGATGCGCCCGGGCGCCACACCCTTGCGGATCAGCGCTTCACGCACTGCTTCGCTGCGTCGGCCCGACAGGGCCGTGTTCATGGCTTCGCCACCCGTGCTGTCGGTGAAGCCCTCAATCAACACGGTACGCTGGGGATACTGCTGCAGGAAGTCGGCCAGCTTGTCGATGTTGCGTGCGCTGCCCGACTTGAGTGTGGCCAGGCCGGTGCCGAACAGGACATCGCCAATGGTGATGACCCAGCCGCGTGGCGTGGGCTTGGCATTGAGTGTCTTGATCTGTTCCTGCAGCTCGCGGTTGCGAAGCTCTGCAGCGCGGGTCTGTTCCTGTGCTGTCAGGGTGCTTTGCCGCGCTGCATCCGCCTCGCGCGCACGGGCATCCGCTTCCCGGGTCCGCGCCTCCAGCTGCATCCGGGCGCGCGTGGCTTCGGCCTCACCGACGCGAGCTTCGGCCGCCTTCTGTCGGGTGGCCTCTTGGGCAATCTGGGCCCGCTGCCGGGCCAGATAGGCCAGGTGATCGACGGTGACGGCAGACGCATGCTCGGCGTCGGCCTGGTTGGCGCGGCGCATCGCCGCCTCAGCAGCCTGGAGTTCGGCGGGAGCCAGTGTCGCGGTCTGCGGATTGTCGCGGGCGGCCTGGTGCTCCATGCGGGCCAGTTCGAGCGGTGTCTTCTCGGGCGGCAAGGTGTTGCAGGCAGACAGGGTGGCCAGCGCGATGGCGGCCAGGGAGAGTGAAGATAGGTGTTTCATGCTGAAGGACTCGGTGGGTGGATTACTTGGGGTTGCGCTGCATTTCTTCACGCAGCACCTTGCGGTCTTCGGCCAGCGCTGACGCTGCCTTCTGCGCCTTGGCAGCACGTGTCTTGGTGATGGCCAGTTGCGCGTCCGCTTGCGACTGCTCGGCCAGCATGCGGGCTTGCATGTTGTCGTTGGCGCGCAGTGCCTCGTTCGCCCGGCTCAGCTTCAGGCGGGCCGCGCCCAGCTCAACCGGCGCCAGCTCCGCGGCTCCGGCGCTCACGGCCTGGTCGATGGCGGCCGCAGAGACGGCCAGCTGGTCGGTCGGGGCGGGCTGGGGTGATGCGCAAGCGGCCAGTGTCAGCGCGGCGGCAGCCAGCCAGGGGGTCAGGCGGCGGGATGCGGCCTGGGCGACAGACTGGGTCAACAAGAGGATGTTCATCGATTCTTCCTTGGGGAGTGGAGGGAGGGGCAGTCTCGGCGCTTGATGGCACCGAGGACATGCACGCAGCTTGAGTCCAAGACCCGCAGCAGTCCGTACGCAAGCGAACACAAAACGCTGTCGCCTGAAAATTGATGCGCCTTTTATTCCACCCGCTTCCCAATGTGCGCTAGCGAACGGACCCGGTCTCGCAAGCCCCTTACCTTTGAGCCCTGTCGGTCACATTGATCGTCAGGTAAAGCACAGGAGCCCCTCACATGCACGCAAGTTTCGAATCGACGTACTCTGACGAGCGCTCGCCCGTGCGCCATGCATCCGCGCCGCTGGCTCGGGTGAATGGCAGGGCGCCGGTGGCCGAGCCTGAGCATGAGCACACGTGGAAGGAGCAGGTCGTGCGCCTGCTCAAGGACTCGCTGATCAAGGAGCTGGTGTGTGTGGTTCGCTACAACAACCTGTCGGGCGACGTGCAGACGCAGCCGCTGATCAGCGCGGAGTTTCTGCTGCATGCCTACGAAGAGCTGGCCCACGCCCACCGGCTGGCCCAGCGCATCGCACAGCTCGGCGGAGAGTTGGAGTACTCGCCCAATCTGCTGCTGCGCATGGGGCAGGCCACTCATCAGCAACACCGTGACCTGCAATCGATGATCCAGGCCAACCTGAGTTCGGAGTACCGGGCTATCACCCAATACACCGAGATCATGTCGCAGCTGGATGCAGAAGACGTGGCAACGCGGCGCCTGCTGCAGGAGATCGTCGATGAGGAGCGGGCGCATGCCGAGGAACTGAAACTGTGGCTCGTCAACTGAGTTTGATCGTCAACCCTGTCACCCGTGTCGAGAGACACCTATCACCAAGGAAACCCAAATGAAAAACCATGCTGCTGTCGCCATCGTCGCGACCACCCTCACCATGCTGCTCGCGTCCGGCTGTGCCGTCACCCGGGACCAGGAAACCGTCGGCGCCTATATCGACGACGCGGCCATCACCACCTCCGTCAAGGCGCGCTTTGTCGACAACAAGGACGTCGCCGCCTCGAGCATCAGCGTCGAGACGCTGAACGGAACCGTCATGCTCTCGGGTTTTGCCAAGAGCTCCACAGAGAAGTCGACTGCGGAAAGCATTGCGCGCAACGTCAAGGGCGTGCGGGCCGTCAGGAACGAGATCGTCGTGCGCCCCTGAGCGGCCGTCGATTTGCATAACCATTTGTCACACACCAAGGAAATGAACATGAACTGGGATCGTATTGAAGGAAACTGGAAGCAGGTCACGGGCAAGGTCAAGGAACAGTGGGGGAAACTGACCGACGACGACCTCGACGTGATTGCCGGTCGGCGCGACCAGCTGTCCGGAAAAATCCAGGAGCGTTACGGCGTTGCCAAGGATGAGGCTGAGAAGCAGCTTTCCGAATGGCAGACGAAGGCCAGCGATGCGTGGATCGATCTGAGCAAGAAGTAGGCGTGGACCGGGCCTGGACGGCCAGCTGGCCCTCCAGGCATTTGACCCTTTTCACTGCCATGCAAGCAGGCGTTTGGCCCCGCATCGCGCTGCTGCGGCTGCGGCAAGACCGTCGCCAGCCGCGTTCCCGCGGCTGGCGCTGCCGGGCGTCGGGTCAGAAGGACGCACAGGCGGGAGCCACCGGATGAGGGATCCGAACGACGCGCTGAGCAACCAGTTGCTCGCTGCCCTGCCCGGGGAGGAATGGTTGCGCTGGCAGCCGCAGCTCGAGCCGGTCGAGTTGACTTTGGGTCAGGTGCTCTATGAATCGGGCAGCGCCCAGCGCGATGTCTATTTCCCCACCTCTGCCATCGTCTCCCTGCTCTACGTGACCGAGGACGGATCGTCCGCTGAAATCGCCATCGTGGGTTTCGAAGGCGTGGTGGGCATTGCCCTCTTCCTCGGCGGGGAGACGTCGCCGAGCCGCGCTGTCGTGCAAAGCGCAGGACGCGGCTTTCGCCTCAAGGCCCGCGTCATCAAGGAGGAGTTCGACCGCTCGCTGCCGGTAATGCATCTGATGCTGCGCTACGCCCAGGCGCTCATCACGCAGATTGCCCAGACCGCCGTCTGCAACCGGCATCATTCCGTGCAGCAGCAGCTCAGTCGCTGGTTGTTGATGAGCCTGGATCGCCTGCCGGGCAAGCATCTGTACATGACCCAGGAGTTGATCTCCAACATGCTGGGCGTACGGCGCGAAGGCGTGACCGAGAACGCGGCCAAGCTGCAGAAGGCGGGCCTGATCCGCTACGCGCGCGGACACATCGAGGTGCTGGACCGACCGGGCCTGGAGCAGGTGGCCTGCGAGTGTTACGGCGTCGTCAAGCAGGAATACGACCGCCTGCTCCCTGAGTTGGTATCCGTCTAGCACGCCCATCAGCTTGCTGCGAATCGACCGCCTTATGTGCGCTGGAAGACTGTCACGCGAACCAGCCATCCGCAAACTTGTCCACCGAGACGGAGTTCCGAGCGATCGACGCAGCTTGGCCGATGACTCCGGCAGGATCTTCAACGCATCGAAAGTCTGCATGACCAGCCCTGGCAACCATCTGATCGAAATGCTTCCGCGAAAGGATCAGGAGCGCCTGCTGGCCGAATGCCAGTCGCTCGACCTGAAGCTTGCCGAAGTGCTCATTGAGCCGGGCGAGCCCACGCGTCACGTCTACTTTCCCGTGGAATGTTTCATCTCTTTCGTTGCATTGAACGAAGGCCGACCCAGCCTGGAGGTCGGCATGGTGGGCAGCGAGGGCATGCTGGGCGAGCACCTGATTCTGGGGGAATCGGCCTCCCCTTTTCACGCGGTGGTGCAAGGGCCCGGCAAGACCTTGCGCATGGCCCGCAGCGAGTTCCTCAAACAGTTGCGCCTGAGCGCAGCCTTGCAGCGTGTCCTGAGGCGCTATCTCTACGTGCGATTCCTGCAGTTGGGCAATCTGGCGGTGTGTGTGCATTTTCACCAGGTCAATCCGCGCCTGGCGCGCTGGTTGCTCATGAGCCAGGACCGCGCCCATGCCGACAGCTTTCACATGACGCATGAGTTCATGGCCTATCTGCTGGGCGTTCGCCGTGTCGGCATCACCAAGGCGGCCGGCAGTCTGCAGCGCGCCGGGCTGATCAAGTACCACCATGGTTTCCTGTCCGTGATCGACCGCAGCGGGCTGGAGGCGGCCGCCTGCGGCTGCTACGCGAAAGACGCCGCTGTCTACGACCAGCTGATGACCTGAGTCTGCGCCGCGACGGCGCCATTCATGCGGACTGTGCGCAAGCGCACAGAGAAAACTCCGGCCGAGACCTATGCTGGGCTTTTGACATTGCATGGAGATCGTCATGAGCCTGGGCACCATTCTTCTGATCATCCTGGTCCTGATGCTGATCGGCGTCATACCGTCGTGGCCGCACAGCCGGGGCTGGGGCTACATGCCCAGCTCGGTGCTGGGCATCGTGGTGATCGTGCTGATCATCCTGCTGCTCACCGGGCGTCTGTAACTTGGCGGGCCCGCCGCGCCGTGTTGTCCATTTGTATCAGAGCGCACAAATTCTGGCCTTTGTGTGCGACAGCGAACAGACCCAAACAGTGCGCTGCGAAACACTGACCATGTGATGCATCACTCATGGGATGAAGGTGCAAAACGTCAGCAACCGCGGTGCAGATGGGTTGCCTGGCAACCCCGATGCTTGTTCAGATCAGACGAAGAGGTGATTACATGAAAAATTTCGAAAGCTACACGCGCACGCGCCGCTGGCTCGTGGTTTCTGCCCTGGCCGCCGTGCTGGCAGCCTGTGGTGGCGGTGAAGGTGGGCGCGACCCCATCCTGGGCACGGGCTTGCCTTCCGCCCCAAGCGGCATTCCTGGGGCACCCGCCGGTGCGATCCTGCCAGGGGCTGTCTGTACTGTGGGTTCCGGCGTGACCATTCCCACCGTCACTACCTCGAACCCCAGCGCCGGCAACCAGTTCGTCCCCACCAGCACCACGAGTGTGGCCCCCGGCAAACAGATCATGGCGACTTTCAGTCTGCCCATGGACGCGGCCACGATCAACGCGACCACGTTCACCTTGACCCCCCTGGCCGGGGCGACCCTGGTGCCGGCGTCGGTGGGCTACAACGCGTCCACCCGCGTGGCCACGCTGACGACCAGCGCCGCACTGTTGCCCAACACCACCTACACGGCGGTGATCACCGTCGGCGTGCTCACTGCCACCGGTGCCGTGCCGCCGTCCTGCAGCTATGCCTGGACCTTCAAGACGGTAACACCGGCTGCAAGCGGTCTGGCGGCGGTCAACATGGGCCTGGCAACGCCCTTCGGGATTTCGGCAACAGCAGGGCTGGCCACGGCGATCAGTTCCTCAACGGTGAGTGGGGACGTGATGCTGGATCCGCTCGCTCAGTGCAATACAACGGCTGTTGATGGCCTCGGCGGCATTGGTTCCTGCGGTGCCATCGGATTCCCTCCGACCATCAACGGTTCGGTCATCAGTTCACTGTACAACCCCGGGCTCAATTTGGCCGCTATCAGAGCTGATTTGAATACGGCGTACCTTAGCCTTTGCCCTGCGGGCGTGCCGTCAGCCGGTTGTTCATTGAATGGGGGTATCGTCATAGGCGCACCGTCTGCGGGGATCGGAGGCGGGGTTGGCGACCCATGTGTTTACAACGCAAACGCTGCCAACTGTTTCACCCCCGGCGTCTATACAGCCGGCTCGACGATCACGGTAACGGGTGATCTCACGCTTGATGCCCAGGGTGACGAGAATGCCGTGTTCGTTTTCCAGGCAGGAAGCACCGTGGGTACAGCAGCCGGCGCCGCACCTCCTGGCGCACGCGCCCGCATCCTTCTCATCAACGGCGCCAAGGCTTCCAACGTCTGGTGGGTGGCCGGCAGTTCCGCGACGGTGGGTACCTTCGGTGAATTCCAGGGCAACATCATGGCCGCCATCAGCGTCACGCTGAACAACGGAGCCACCTCGTGCGGCCGGATGATGGCCGGGGCGTGGGTTGGTGGTGGTGGTGCGATCACGCTGGGCGGTGCAAACGTCGTTTCTGTACCGGGTCGCGCCTTTGCTCCGCCGGCAGGCTATTCAACAACGTGTCAGTAAGTCGGTATGTACTTGCCGTCACGCACGCAAGCTAGCCAGATACATCACTCTTTGGAGATCAGAATGAAACTCGCAAGAACACCATTCCGGCTCAGCCTTCTGAGCCTCGCCCTCTTGACCACCCCGCTGGCCATGGCGCAATCGCAGATGCCGGTGCCAGGCTGGTATGGCGGCCTGAGTGGGGGAGCGTCAAAGTCGAACATCGATGAAGAAAGAATCACCAGCAGCCTGCTCGGTGCTGGCCTGACGACCACCGCCCTCGATCGGGACAACAATGACACCGGCTTCAAGCTGTTCGGTGGCTACCAGTTCGGCCCCCATTGGTCGGCGGAGGCTGGCTACTTTGATCTGGGGCGTTTCGGTTTCAACGCGACCACGACCCCTGCGGGGACGCTGCGTGGTCAGATCCAGCTCAAGGGCGTGAACACGGATCTCGTTGGCCGGCTGCCCTTCACGGAGCGCTTCTCCGTCATTGGCCGCGCGGGCCTGACCTATGTGGACACCGTGGACCAGTTCAGCAGCACCGGCGCGGTCACGGTGGCCGACCCCAGCCCCAAGAAGCGCGAGTGGGGCTACAAGTATGGCGTTGGCTTCCAGTACGAGCTGACCCAGGCCCTGGCGCTGCGCCTGGAGACCGAACGTTACAGCGTTCGCGACGCGGTGGGTAACCGTGGCGATATCGATCTGCTCAGCTTGGGCCTGGTGTTCCGCTTTGGCGGCAAGCAGCAGGAGCCGGCACCGCCGGCCGCCGCTCCGGCGCCGCCGCCACCCGTGGCCGTGGTTGCGCAGCCGCAACCGGTGGTCGCGCCCGTGCCCCCGCCGCCCCCGCCCCCGCCGCCGCCCCGCGTGCTCAAGCGGGTGGTGATCGCCGTGGACAGCGACTTCGACTTCGACAAGGTCAGCCTGAGCGCTTCCGGCAAGCGGGAACTCGATGTGTTTGCGAGAGACCTCCAGGGCCTGCAGTACGAGCGCATCACCGTCATCGGCAATGCCGACCGCATCGGCAGCGAGTCCTACAACATGAAGCTGTCGGAGCGTCGCGCCGAGACGGTCAAGAACTACCTGATCGTGAGTGGTGCTGTTCCGGCCAGCAAGATCGTAGCTACCGGTGCCGGCGAAACCGATCCGCGCACCGAGTCCGGCGACTGCGTGGGCGAACGTGCCACCACCAAGCTGATCGAGTGCCTGCAGCCGGATCGCCGCGTCGACCTCGAGGTGCACGGCAGACGCTAAGGTCCCGGCCTCTGCCCCCCCGCCGCGGCGTCGGTCCTCACCAGGGCCGACGCCGTTGCTTCGACCACTTCGCGTTGACGCCACAGCACCCGGACCTCCTGCTCCTGGCGTTCCACCACGCTGAGTTCGCGCACCGTCGTCGAGCCCAGGCGCAGCCGGCCCTGGATCTCGAAGTAGCGTGAGGCGACACCCAGCGCGCCGACCGGCTGCCGGTCGGAAGCCTGGCCCGTCTCGCGCAGGGCGTCGGCCACGCTGCGAAAGGCCGCCGTGGCCCGCAACTCGACCAGACGCCGGGCCTGGCTCATGTCCAGGTTCGGCAGGCTGGCGTGGATGACCTCGGCGCTCGCGGTGTTCAGGTTCACGGCGGTGCGCGTGGGCAACACCGTGATGTAGGGTTTGAGGGCGGCCAGGCTGCGGGCGGACAGGCCCAGCCAGACGAGATGCTCGACACGTTGTGCGGGCAGGGGGGAAGCAGTCGTGGTTTGCTGCGTGTCACTGGCGCGCAGCAGCTGTGCGGCGAAGGCGGCCAGCTCGGCTTCGGGCAGGTTCAGCTGCAGGTACAGCCGGCGCCAGGCCTGCAGGTCCGCCTCGGAAATCTGACGCCCGAGCACCAGGTTGTTAGCGTTGAGTCGCGCCTGCAGATCGCTGATCTGGCCCGAGAGATAGACCTCGTCGGCCTGTGCGGCCTCATCGCTGTCGAGCGACAGGAAGCTGGACAGGCGCGATTCCTGCAGCGGCAGCGCCCAGGGTTCGGACAGATGATCGATGGCGCCTCCGCGCGCGTCCTCCCGCAGGATGAGCCGGGCCCAATCCAGCGCACCGATGAGCACCCAGGCCTGCTGCGAGCGGGCGCGCTCAGCCGCCTCCACTTCCAGGCCGCGCGATTGCTGCCACAGCGATGTCGCCGCATAGGTGGCCACCAGCGTCACCGTCAGCATGGCCGTGAGCAGGGCCGCGCCTTGTTGTGCGCGTGGTCGTTTCATGATTTGTTGCCCGCCAGCGTCGGACGCAGCCAGTCACGCGTGAGCTCGCCCACCACCGGCGTGCCGGGGGGCAGCGTCAGCACCAGGCGCACAGCATCGGGCAGGGCGCTGCCGGGTGCCGCTGTGGCCGGGTTGCCGCCGGCGGTGCCGGTGGGCGCCGTCGCGCTGGACAAGGGGTGGCTCCAGCTGTTGTCCCGGTAATAGTAGATCTGCCAGCGGCTCAGCGGTGTGATGAGCACCTCGTTCCTTCTTTCTTCGTCACCCGGACTCTGGGCCCAGCGCCCGGCCTGCGCCCAGGCCGTCTGCCATTCCCCCTGGGTGCGCAGCACGCCCGACTGCCAGCGCAGCCAGTGGCCGGCGCCGACCTGCTCACGCCGGCTCCAGGCCACCACCCGCCAGCCCGTGGGCGCTGGGGCCGCGCTGTAACGCGTCATGCGCAGGACCTGCCCATTCCAGTCCAGCGTGCGGGGCGCCTCGGTCGAAGCGCCTGGCGCCACGGGCAGGTTGGCCAGGGCGTCGAGGTCGGCGCTCCACTGCGCCAGCCCGGTCTGCAGCGCCATCAGTTCGTCGGAGCGTTCGCGGGTCTGGCTCTGCACGCGCCACATGCCGTCGAGCCCGCGCCAGCTCAGCACGCTCATCAGCGCCATGACCGAGAGGGCCACCAGCAGCTCGACCAGCGTGAAGCCGGTGGCGTGTCCGCGGCGCATCAGTACCGCCCCAGCACGGTGATGAGCTGCAGCATGGGCACGCCCTGCTTGTCGATGCGGGCCTCGACGCGCAGGAAATTCGGGTTGGGGGTTGGGCGTGTCGACAAGCGCACGTCAAACGGCTGCCCGCCCTGCTCACAGACGAACTGCTCGTCGCCGGTGCCGGGCATCTGGCGTGCCAGGCGCAGGCGGATCAGCGCGTTCTCGGCGCAGAGCTGCGCCAGCATCACATCGGCCTGGCGCTGGGTCAACTGGCTGAGCGCCCCCATCGCGCGCAAGCCCGTCAGCAGCGCCAGCGCGACGATGGCCAGTGCCACCAGCACCTCGATCAGGGTGAAGCCCCTGGCCCCGCGGTGGCGCCCGCGCATCAGCTTCCCGCGGTCAGCGCGGCGGGCTCCACGGCAAAAGGTCGCAAGCCGTCGGTGCCGACGCGCCAGCCCAGGGCGGCTTCTCGGCGGGAGACCAGCGTGACACTCTGACGCTCGATCAGCGGCTCGGGCCCCAGGCTCAGCGCGTCGGGGCCGTTGACCGCGGTGTCCGCATCGAGCCAGTGGCCCGGCAGCGCGCTGCCGGGCAGCCCTTCGAAGCGGAAGCCTTGCGCCGTCGCCTGCCAGCGCACGGGCACGCCGTGCGCGCGCGAGATGCTGCGTGCCGATTCCAGCAGGGCGGCGAGGCGCTGCGCTTCGCGTTCGAGCCGCACCTGCGTGTTGTCGGGCATGCTCATGGCGACGCTGGCGGTGGCCATGGCAATGATGGCCACGACGACCAGCAGCTCCAGCAGGGTCAGACCCCGGTGGCGGCGCGCCAGGCGCTCGCCCTGTTTATTGCCAGCTGCCCACATCGGCGTCCCTTCCCTCGCCGCCCGGCTTGCCATCGGCGCCGAACGAGAGCACATCAATCTCACCTTGCAGACCCGGGTTGAGGTACTGGTAGGGCTGGCCCCAGGGATCGTTGGGCAGCTTGTCCACATAAGGCCGCCAGTTGACGGCCAGCGGCGGCGTGCCGGGTCTGGCCACCAGCGCCGACAGGCCCTGCGCTGCGCTGGGGTAGCGCTGGTTGTCCAGCTTGTAGAGCTTGAGCGCCTGCACCAGGTTGCCGATGTCGGTGCGCGCCGCGGTGACGCGTGCATCGGCGGCGCGGTCCAGCACATTGGGAACGATCAGCGCAGCGAGTACGCCGATGATGGCGAGCACCACCATCAACTCGATCAGTGTGAAGCCGCGCGGGCGATGCCCCGGCGCAAGATGGCTACCGTTCATCAGCATGAGGGCTTCCCAGCGAAGAGGTGCGGCGTGATAATCGGCCGCATGGAATTCAACACGTCGAACCTCTGGTGGCCTCGCCTTGCAACTTTTGGCGTGGCGGCACTGCTGGCGTTCAGCGCGGTGTACTGGGCGCTGCGCTGGCCTGTGACACAGCCGTACGCTGGCGCCGCCCAGGAGGTGCCTGTGGCGCCGCTCGCGTCGGTGTCGCCGGCTGAACAGCGCCGGCTGCTCGCGCAGGTCCTTGGGGCCGGCGGCCGCGCGTTGGACGTCGCACCCGCGGGCCTGGCGACGCGCCTGGTGCTCTCGGGGGTGGTGGCCAATGCGGCTGGCCGTGGTGTGGCCCTGATCTCGGTGGACGGCAAGCCGGCCCGCGCGTATGCAGTCGGCAGCACGGTCGCGGATGGTCTCGTGCTCAAGGCGGTGGCGCCGCGGCGTGCCCTGCTGGCCGCCGATGTGCAGGCACCGGTCGATCTGGCGCTGGAGATGAAACTCCCTGTGCGGTAAGGGTGGACTACCTGCTTCATTGATGGGCTCCTGTCGGCAGGCGCTGAGCCGGCGCAAGAGGTCAAACGCACCGAGGCACTCAGAGCCCTGGGTCGCGAACGGCTTCGCAGACGCGACGCCGGGCAACATGAGTTCAGCGTAGCGGCAAGCGGTGCCGGGGTATGTGCGATACCGTACAGATTGTGCGATGCGGATATCCGATAGTGAGGCTGTGACGAAGCGGCGCTGCAGCAGCGTGTCTTCGATGCGATTCCATCCTCACGAAAGCCGCCATGACCTTCCACACCACTCCCCGCCTGCCTGGCCTTGTGCTGGCTTGCGCACTTTCCCTGTGGGTCGTGGGATGCGACCAGCGCGAGAACACGGTGAGCACCCCCGTGAGCGGCACCACGGTGGGGACGCAGATCGACGACAGCGTCGTCACCACGCGCGTCAAGTCCGCCCTGCTGGCCGACCACGATGTCAAAAGTTTCGATATCCAGGTCGAGACGCGCAAGGGCCAGGTCCAGCTCAGTGGTTTCGTCGATTCGCGTGAACGCATGGACAAGGCCATCGCCGTGGTGCGCCAGGTCGATGGCGTCAGGGGTGTCGACAACGGCATGACCCTGAAGGAAGGCCAGACGACCATGGGCAACGCGGTCGACGACAGCGTCATCACGACGCGGGTGAAGTCGGCGCTGTTTGCCGTCCCGGAAGTCAAGAGTTTCGACATCGCTGTCGTGACGCGCAAGGGCGAGGTCCAGCTCAGCGGCTTCATCGACAGTGCCGAGCAGGTCAATCGCATCCTGGCGATCGTGCGCAGCGTCGAAGGCGTGCAAAGCGTCACCAACGAAATGACGCTCAAGAAATAAGGGAGTGCCTCCTGCACCGCGCGGTCATGGCGGTGCAAGGGGCCGGGCCGCCACATGTCCACCTTGATCGTCACCCTTGCGTTCCCCGCCGCGACCGCCGCGACGGAGTTCGACTATGTGCTCTCGACCGACGGCACCAGCCTGTCGGCCGAGGGCCATGCACCGGCCGCCTTGCTGCCGGCCAGCCCGGGGCGCGGCAGCGCGGTGGTGGCGGTCGTGCCGGCACGCGCCATGTCCTGGCACCAGGTCACCTTGCCGGGCACCATGGCGCGCTCCCTGCGCGGTCGGCTGGCTGGCCAGCCGCGTTTGCGCGCCGTCCTGGCGGGGCTGCTGGAAGAGCAGCTCCTGGACGAACCCGAGCAGCTGCATTTCGCTGTCTTCCCCGGTGCTTCGCGCGATGCGCCGGTCTGGGTGGCGGTTTGCCAGCGGGCCTGGCTGGTGGACGCCCTGCAGGCGCTGGCGGTGCTGCCGCAACGCATCCTGCGCATCGTTCCCGAGTTCGCGCCGCTGCAGGGCGGCGACAGCGTGGCCACGGCCGATGTGACGGCCGACGGGGTGCCGGCCCAACTGGTGCTGTGTACGGCGCAGGGCGTGACGCTGCTGCCCCTGGGAGCCGCCGCAGCGGCCTGGGTGCAGCTGGCCGGGCCGACCGAGATATGCGCAGAGCCCGCCGTGGCCGCGCTGGCCGGGCAGACCCTGGGGCGACCGGTGCGTGAGCAGACCCGGGGCCAGCGCCTGCTGCACGCCCTGCACTCGCCCTGGAACCTGGCGCAGTTCGAGCTCAGTGCGACCCGCCGCAGCCGCTTCCTCAAGGAACTGGCACTGCTGGGCGCCAGCCTGCTGCAGGCGCCGCAATGGCGCCCGCTGCGCTGGGGCTTGGTCCTGCTGCTGCTGACGCAGGTCCTGGGGCTCAATGTCCTGGCCTGGAAGGAGCAGGCCCTGCTCGATGAAAAAAGGCAATGGATCCATGCCCTGTTCATCCGCGCCTTGCCCGAGGTCAGCGTGATCGTCGATCCGCCGCGACAGATGGAGCGCGCGGTGGCGCTGCTGCAGGAGGCTGCGGGGCTGGGCAACGGGCCGGGCCTGGTGGATTTTTTCATGACGGTCGCCGAGGCCGCTCCGGATTACGCGGCGCCGTCGGCCATCGAACTGATCGACGGTGAACTCCGCCTGCAAGGCCCGCCGCCCGCGCCCGAGGTCGTGGCCGCCCTCTCCAGCCGCCTGGCGGCACAAGGCTGGGCGGCCCGCGCGCAGGGCGATCTGCTGGTGATCCAGCCGCAGGGCCGGCCATGACAGCGCTGCATGCCCTCCTGCCGGACCGCTGGCACGCCCTGGCGCCGCAGGACAAGAACCGTCTGCGTGGGGTAGCCCTGGTGGCCGGCGCGCTCGTGCTCTGGTTCGTGCTGCTGGCACCGGCCTGGCACACCGTGCAGGACGCGCCGCGCCAGCACCAGCTGCTGGACCGTCAGCTGGAGAAGATGCAGCATCTGCAAACCACGCTCGTGCAATTGCGGGAGCAGCCGCGCGCCAGTCCTGCGGCGCGCGCGCAGGCGCTGGCGGACACGCTCAAGAGCCTGGGGCCCGGCGCACAGCTGCGCGTGACGGGCGCACAGCTCACGCTCACGCTCAAGCAGGTGCCCACGGGGGTGCTGGCGGACTGGCTGGTCGAGTCCCGCGTCCAGACCGGCATGGAGGCGGTGGAGGCGCGGCTGACGCGCCAGGGGCAGGGCGCGGGGGCGGTCTGGGACGGTGTGCTGGTCTACCGTCTGCCCTTGCCGGAGCGGGACGCAGGATGAGCACCCTGACGCCTTCGATCAAACGGCCGGCGCGTGGCCTCTGGCTCTGGGCCTGCGCGGGCGCGTGCATCGGTGTCGGCGCCGCCCTGCTGCTGCTGGCGCCAGCCCGCTGGCTCGCGGCGGGCCTGGAGCAGTTCAGCGAGGGCCACCTGCAACTCAGGCAGGTGCAGGGCACGGTCTGGGCCGGCTCGGCCGAGCTCGTGTTGACGGGCCCGCAGGGTAGCCAGGGTGCCACGCGCCTGCCGGGTCGGGTGCAATGGCGTGTGCAGGCGGCCTGGAGCCACCTGGCCATGGCCTTGCAGGCCGACTGCTGCATGCCGCAGGCCCTGACCCTGCGCGTGACGCCGCGCCGGGATCGCCTGCAGTTCACGGTGGACGACAGCCAGTCCACCTGGCCCATGGCGCTCTTCAGCGGTCTGGGCACCCCCTGGAACACGGTGCAGCTCGAAGGCGAGCTGCACCTGCGCAGCCGGGGCCTGCGCGCCCAGTGGGCCGGCGGCCCGCTGCAGGTGGACGGTGAGCTGCAGCTGGAGGCGCGCGATCTGCGCTCGCCGCTGTCCACGCTCAAGCCCATGGGCAGCTACCGCGTCACGCTGGGCGGCGGCGCCAGTCCCAGCCTGCAACTGGAAACGCTCAGCGGCAGCCTGCAGCTCAGCGGCCACGGCCACTGGAACGGCGCGCATCTGCACTTTGACGGCGTGGCCAGTGCCCTGCCGGCCCACGAGGCCGAGCTGTCCAACCTGCTCAACATCATCGGACGCCGCGAGGGTCCGCGTTCTATCCTGAAGGCGGGCTGAGCCCATGCATCACATTTCTGTCTTTCGTTTCTGCCGTGTGCTGGTCCTGGGGTTGTGGCTGGGCGCGCCGGCCATGCTGCTGCACGCGCAGCAGAGTGCATCGGGGCGCGACGCGCCGGTCACGCTGAACTTCGTCAACGCCGAGATCGAGGCGGTGGCGCGCGCCATGGCCAGCATCACCGGGCGGCAACTGGTGGTGGACCCGCGGGTGAAGGGCACCATGAACCTGAGCAGCGACGTGCCCCTGGCGCCGATGGCGGCCTACAACCAGTTTCTCGCGACCCTGCGCCTGCAGGGTTACACCGTGGTCGAATCGGCCGGGCTCTACAAGGTGGTGCCGGAGTCCGAAGCCAAGCTGCAGGGCAGCGTGGTGACGGCCGGGCCGGTGGCGCCGGCCGGCAACCAGATCGTGACGCAGATCTTTCGGCTCAACCATGAACTGGCCGCCAACCTGGTGCCGGTGCTGCGCCCGCTGATCAGCCCCAACAACACGATCAACGTCAACCCGGGCACCAACGCGCTGATCATCACCGACTACGCGGACAACCTGCAGCGCCTGGGCCGCATCATCGCGGCCAACGACGTGGCCGGCGCCGCGCAGGTTGAGATGATCGTGCTGCGCCACGCCACCGCCACTGACCTGGCGCCGCTGGTCACGCGCCTGCTCGAATCGGGCGGCGTGGCCGCCGCCGGCCAGGGCCAGGTGGACACCCTGTACAAGACGGTGGTGCTGGCCGAGCCGCGCAGCAACGCGCTGATCGTGCGCGCTGCCAATCCGGCCCGTGTGCAGCTGGTTGCCACACTGGTGGACAAGCTGGACCAGCCCACGCAGCAGGCGCATGGCGGCAGCGGCAACATCTACGTGGTCTACCTGCGCAACGCGGACGCTGGCAAGCTGGCCGTGACGCTGCGCGCGGTGCTCGCGGGCGAGCTGCGCGCGCCCCTGCCCAGTGTCACGTCGGCCACGACCACCGGCTCCCCGCTGTCGGTGCAGGCCAGTGCGGCGACGGGCGGGCAGGTTCAGGCCGATCTGGCGACCAACTCGCTGATCATCACCGCGCCGGAGCCGCAGTACCGGCAGTTGCGCGCCGTGATCGACAAGCTCGATGCGCGCCGCGCCCAGGTCTTCGTGGAAAGCCTGATCGCCGAGGTCAACGCCGATAAGGCAGCCGAATTCGGCATCCAGTGGCAAGGCCCGATCGGGCGTGCGGGCGACGCGAACATCGGCCTGATCGGCACCAACTTCGGGGCCGGCGGCAGCAACATCATCACCCTGGCCACCCAGGCCGCCACGGGCGCGGTGGCGCCCAGCCGCGGCCTCAACGTCGGAGTGGCGACGCAGCAGAACGGCATCTATGTGCTGGGCTTCCTGGCCCGTTTCCTGGAGCAGAACGGCGACGGCAACATCCTGTCCACGCCCAATCTGCTGACGCTGGACAACGAGGAAGCCAAGATCGTGATCGGGCAGAACGTGCCCTTTGTCACCGGCCAGTACACCAACAACAATGTCGGCGCGACCGGCACCGTCAACCCCTTCCAGACCATCGAGCGCAAGGACGTCGGCCTCACCCTGCGCGTGAAGCCTCAGATCAGCGAGAACGGCACCGTCAAGCTGTCGATCTTCCAGGAGGTCTCCAGTGTGCAGGCCAGCTCGCTGAACTCACCCAGCGGCCTGATCACCAACAAGCGCTCGATCGAATCGAACGTGCTGGTCGACGACGGGGCCATCGTGGTGCTCGGCGGCCTGCTGCAGGACGAATACGCCGGCAACCAGGAGCGGGTGCCGGGCCTGGCCGACCTGCCCCTCATCGGCGGCCTGTTCAAGAGCGAGACGCGCTCGCGCAAGAAGACCAACCTCATGGTCTTCCTGCGCCCGGTGGTGATCCGCGACAGTGCCGCCGCCGACACGCTGTCGATGGGCCGCTACGACCAGATGCGCGCGGCACAGCAGGCGGCGCAGCCGGTCGCCAGCAAGGTGGTTCCGATCAACGCCAGCCCGGTGCTTCCCGCCCGGGAGGACGCGACACTCTATCCCGGCGAGTCGCAGGCCCCGGCGGCACCCCCGCGCTGAAGGCGGCCGTCATGCGCTACCCGCTGCCCTACGCCTTCGCGCGCAACCAGCAGCTGCTGCTGCAGGAGGATGGCGCGCAGCTCACGCTGTACCTGCACCCGGACTCGCACAGCGGCGGCATCGGCGAGGTCATGCGCCGGCATGCGGTGCAGCAGGTCAGCCTGCTGGCGCCGCAGGACCTGATGCAGCGCATCAGCGAGGCCTATGCCCGCGGCGAATCGAGCGCCGCCACGATCGTGGGCGAGGTGGAAAGCCACGCCGACCTGCAGCGCATGATGCAGGAGCTGCCGGCGGTGGAAGACCTGCTGGAGACCGCGGACGATGCCCCCATCATCCGCATGCTCAACGCGCTGCTCACGCAGGCCGCACGCGACGGCGCCAGCGACATCCACATCGAACCCTATGAGCGCCACTCCAGCGTTCGCTTTCGCGTGGACGGCACGCTGCGCGAGGTGGTGCAGCCCAACCGGGCCCTGCACGCGGCCCTGATCTCGCGCCTGAAGATCATGGCCGAGCTCGACATCTCCGAGAAACGCCTGCCGCAGGACGGCCGCATCAGCCTGCGCATCGGCACCCGTGCCATGGATGTGCGCGTCAGCACCCTGCCCAGCGCGCATGGCGAGCGCGCCGTGCTGCGCCTGCTCGACAAGGGCGAGAACCGCCTGAGCCTGGAAGCCGTGGGCCTGCAGGGCGCGGTGCTGGAGCGCCTGCAGAAGCTGATCGCCCAGCCGCACGGCATCATCCTGGTCACCGGCCCGACCGGCTCGGGCAAGACCACCACGCTGTACTCGGCGCTCGGCCAGCTGGATGCGGCGGCCTGCAACATCATGACGGTGGAAGATCCGATCGAGTACGAACTGCCGGGCATCGGGCAGACCCAGGTCAACGCACGCATCGACCTGACTTTTGCCAAGGCCCTGCGCGCCATCCTGCGGCAGGACCCGGACGTCATCATGATCGGCGAGATCCGCGATTTCGAGACCGCACAGATCGCCATCCAGGCCTCGCTCACCGGCCACCTGGTGCTGGCCACACTGCACACCAACGATGCCGCCAGCGCGGTGACGCGCCTGATCGACATGGGTGTGGAGCCCTTCCTGCTGAGCTCCAGCCTGCTCGGTGTGCTGGCGCAGCGCCTGGTGCGCAAGCTGTGCACGGGCTGCCGGGGCGAGGGCTGCGCGGACTGCGGGCAGACCGGCTACCAGGGGCGCACCGGCGTGTTCGAGTTGCTGGTGACCGACGACGCCATCCGCGCGCAGATCCACACCCGCGCCTCGGAGGCCGACATCCGCGCGGCGGCCCTGCGCAGCGGCATGGTGCTGATGCGCGACGACGGCGAGCGCCTGGTGCAGGCCGGCATCACCTCGCGGGCCGAGCTTGTGCGCGTGACGCGTGACTGAACCTTGCCCGTCCTGTCCGCGCGCCCATGGCTACCTATTCCTTTGAAGCACTCGATGCCCAGGGTCAGACCCGCAAGGGTCAGCTGGAGGCCGACAGCGTCAAGTCCGCGCGCAGCCTGCTGCGTGCGCAGACGCTGGTGCCCCTGCGCGTCGAACCCCTGCTGGGGGCGGCGACGCAGCAGCCGGGCCAGACAAAGCGGCGCGCGCTCTTCGCGCGCCGGGTCTTCAGCGCCACCCAGCTGGCGATCTGGACGCGCCAGATCGCCGGTCTGGTGGCGGCCGGCCTGCCCCTGGAGCGCGCCCTGGCCTCCCTGGCGGAGGAGGCCGAAGACCCGGCCCAGGGCCGGCTGGTGAGCACCCTGCGCGCCGAGGTGAACGGGGGCTCGACCTTCGCCAAGGCCCTGGGCCAGCACCCGCGCGAGTTCTCCACCATCTACACCGCCGTCATCGGCGCCGGTGAGCAGAGCGGCCACCTGGGCCTGGTGCTGGAGCGCCTGGCCGACGACCTGGAAGAACGCATGGCCCTGCGCTCGCGGCTGATCGGCGCGGCGCTCTACCCCTTCATCGTGACGCTGGTGGCCATCGCGATCGTGCTCTTCCTGGTCAGTTATGTGGTGCCGCAGGTGGCCACGGTCTTTGCCGGCAGCCACCGCACGCTGCCCTGGCTCACGCTGGCCATGCTCGGCCTGAGCAGCGCGGTGCGCAACTATGGCTGGTTCGCGCTGCTGCTGCTGGTCGTGTTCGCGCTGGGCCTGCGTTACCTGCTGAGCCAGGCAGCGTTTCGTCACGCTTTCGATGCGGCCTGGCTGGAGCTGCCGCTGATCGGCCGGCTGGCGCGCGGCTACAACGCGGCGCGTTTTGCCAACACGCTGGCCATGCTGACCGCCGCCGGCGTGCCCATTCTCAAAGCGCTGCTGGCCGCCGCCGGCACGCTGAACAACCACGCGATGCGGGCCGACGCGATGGAGGCCATCGTGCTGGTGCGCGAGGGCGCACCGCTGGCCACGGCGCTGGCACGCAAGAAGCGCTTTCCCGGCCTGCTGGCCATGTTCGCGCGCCTGGGGGAGCAGACCGGCCAATTGCCGCTGATGCTGGGGCGGGCCGCGCAGCAGCTCAGCACCGAAGTGCAGCGCCGCGCCATGCACCTGGCCACCCTGCTGGAGCCGCTGCTGATCGTGACCATGGGGGCCGTCGTGATGCTGATCGTGCTGGCGGTGCTGCTGCCCATCATCCAGCTCAACCAGTGGGTCAGCTGAGGGGGCGCCGGTTCACAGGTCCACCAGGCTGAGGCCGATGCTGAGCACAGTGCGTCCGCGGTTGTAGTCCACCAGCGAATCGCCGTAGCCGTTGAACAGCTGCACGTGCAGGCGCAGTCCGCTCGGGCTGCCGTTGCGGTTGGGTTCACCCAGGGTCTGCAGCCATTCAAAACGCCAGGAGCCGTTGGCCGGCGACGACATCGAATGCCGCAAGGTCAGCAGCAGGGCGTTGTCCTTGTTCACCAGCCAGCCACCCGTCACCTCGCCGCGACCGATGAGTTTGTCGATGTCCGGGTTGTCGTCGATCTCGTCGCCATCGGCGATGCGGTTCCACAGGCGGGCGGTCAGCGTGAGGCGCTCGCCCTTTTCCATGCCGGCCATCAGGATCGCGCGGTTCCAGCTGCGCGACAGCGGCAGGGTCTGGCCATTGGACTGGTGGTTGAGACTCAGTCCGCTGTAGCGCAGGCGCCAGCCCCCCGGCAGCTCGGCCGGCGTGGGCACGATGTACATGAACTCGGGCTCGTGATCCGTGGTGCGGAAGGGCCGCGAGATCGAGCCGGAGAAGAGCTGCCAGTAGGACTGCTGCGTGTAGCCGAACCACAGGGAATCGCGTCCGCCGAAATGGTCGACCGGCAGGAAGCCCTGGCCAAGCTTGGTGCGCACCGAGAGCTGGATGCGCCCTTCGTTGATGAGGTAGGGCGTTTCACTGGTGGCGCTGTGGCCGGCCGCGGGCGAGTCGGGCGACCGGTTCACCGTGTTGGAGTGGATGTAAGACAGGCTGAGGGGGCGGTAGCCGCGGATGTTGAAGCGCCCGCAGTCGCTGCCGTCTTCCAGTTCCCAGTAGCGCGAGAGGGCCGACTGCGGGCCGCTGCGGCATTCCGGGGGGCGGGGGGACGCGCTGACCTCGCTGCGGGGCGTGCCAGGCGCCGCCGCTTGGCTGACGCCGGTTTCGGCAGAGGGGCCATGCTCTTGCACCCAGCGGTCGTAGCAGGCCAGGCGTGCCGTCGGGTCCTGGGTCTGCTGCGCACAGATCTGCCAGCCGCGGGTGGCTGATGCATCCGCACTCGCGGCCGGGGTCTGGGCCCAGGCGCCGCCGCCGGCCAGACCGGCCAGCAGGACCAGGCTGGCCCATGCCCGCCGCAGGCTCATGCCGCGCCTCCGGCCAGGGCTTGAGCGGCTGCCGTGTCCGACGCCTTCTTGGCAAACTCGGCGCGCAGGGCGCGCAGCTTCTCGCGCGGGTCTTCCCGGGTGGTGGCCTGATTCAGCGCCATCTCGGCTATGAAACGGCTGGGCTGCACGCTGACCATCTCGCGGCCCTTCTTGCGTTTCTTGGGCCAGCTCACGGCCAGCGTGCGCTGCGCGCGCGTGATGCCCACGTACATCAGGCGGCGCTCTTCCTGCAGGCGCAGCGCCACGCTCTCGTTCACCGCCTCGTGCTCGCGCGTGGAGCCGCCCAGGGAGTCGGCGCCCTCCTCCAGCTTGAAGGGCAGCATGCCCTCGGTCACGCCCACCATCATCACGTGCGGCCACTCCAGGCCCTTGGCGGCGTGCAGGGTGGACAGCGTCACCACGTCCTGGTCCTTGTCGCGCTCGGTGAGGGTCGACAGCAGGGAGATGGTCTGCGCCACCTCCAGCAGCGACTTCTTCTCGCTGGCCAGCGTCACACCGGCGGTGTCGTCGATCTCGCCGCCGCAGCGCTTGGCCATCCAGTCGCAGAAATCCAGCACATTGGTCCAGCGCGAGGCGGCCAGCTTCTCGCTGTCCTCGCCGTCATACAGGTGCTTCTCGTAGCCGATCTCCTTGAGCCAGTCCATCAGGAAGGCCATGGAATCCTCGGCGCCTTCGGTGTGGCGGGCGCGGTACTCGAGGTCGTTCACGTAGCGGCCGAATTCGTGCAGGCTGCCCACCGCGCGTGCATTGAGCACCGAGGGCAGGGAGTTGGAGAACAGGGCCTCGAACAGGCTCAGCTTGTACTGGCCGGCAAAGGTGCCCAACTGCTGCAGGGTCTGGTGGCCGATGCCGCGCTTGGGTGTGGTGACCGCGCGCAGGAAAGCCGGGTCGTCGTCGTTGTTGACCCACAGGCGGAACCAGGCGCACAGGTCGCGGATCTCGGCGCGGTCGAAGAAGCTCTGGCCGCCCGAGACCTTGTAGGGGATCTGGGCCTTGCGCAGCGCCTGCTCCAGGATGCGGGCCTGGTGGTTGGCGCGGTAGAGCACCGCGAAACTCCGGAACTCCTTGTGCTGCGACTCGGCGCGCAGGCTCTGGATGCGCGCCACCATGCGCTCGGCCTCGTGCTCCTCGCTGTCGGCGTCCACCACGCGCACCGGCTCGCCCTCGCCCAGCTCGCTCCAAAGGCGCTTGGGGAAGAGTTTGGGGTTGGGCCCGATCACGTTGTTGGCGGCCTGCAGGATGGCGCCGGTGGAGCGGTAGTTCTGCTCCAGCTTGATGACTTTGAGGGTGGGGAAGTCCACCGGCAGCCGCTTCAGGTTGTCCAGTGTGGCGCCACGCCAGCCGTAGATGGACTGGTCGTCGTCGCCCACGGCGGTGAAGCGCGCCAGGGTCGGGTCGTCGGGCACCATGAGCTTGAGCAGCTCGTACTGCGTGGCGTTGGTGTCCTGGTACTCGTCCACCAGGATGTGGCCCATGATCTTCTGCCACTTGGCCCGCACCTCGGGGTGGTCACGCAGCAGCTTGAGCGGCAGGCCGATCAGGTCGTCAAAGTCCACGCTCTGGTAGGCGGCCAGGCGCTCCTCGTAGCGCGCCATGATGCGCGCGGTGATGCGTTCGTTGTCGTCCTTGGCCTGGGCTTCGGCCTGCTCGGCGTTCAGCCCCAGGTTCTTCCACAGGCTGATGGCCCACTGCCATTGGCGCGCGGTGGCCGCGTCGGTGCTGCCGCCGGCGTCCTTCAGGATGCTGGTGACGTCGTCGCTGTCCAGGATGGAGAACTTCGGTTTCAGGCCCACGGCCTCGCCGTCTTCACGCAGCAGGTGCACGCCCAGGGCGTGGAAGGTGCAGATGCGCACGTCTTTGGCGGCCCGGCCGATCAGGCTCTTGGCGCGCTCGCGCATCTCGGCGGCGGCCTTGTTCGTGAAGGTGATGGCGGCAATGCGCTTGGGCTCCAGCCCGGCCTGGATCAGGCGGCCGATCTTGTGCGTGATGACCCGTGTCTTGCCGGAGCCGGCGCCGGCCAGCACCAGGCAGGGGCCCTGCAGGAAATTGACGGCGTCCTGCTGCGCGAGATTGAGACCGTGGGAGGGAGATGACGACATGCGTGATGGAGAACTTGCAGGCGGATCATACCCAGAGCACGTTTCACACTGCGGCGACAATAGGGGCCGTGCTGCAAATCTTTTCGGTCACTTTCCCCTTCTTCGCCCTCGTCCTGTGCGGTTACCTCGCCGCCCGCCGGCGCATGCTGCCGCTGGAGGCCATTCCCGGCCTGAACGGCTTCGTGCTCTTCTTCGCTCTGCCCTGCATGCTGTACCGCTTCGGCGCCAGCACGCCGATTGCCCAGCTGCTGGACTATTCGGTCTTTCTGGTCTGGATGCTTTGCGGCCTGGTCATGGTGGGCTTCACCATCGCCGTCACCCTGAGCGAGCGCATCCGCTGGAACGACGCCTCGTTTGGCGCACTGGTCGCGGCCTTCCCCAACACCGGTTTCATGGGCGTGCCCCTGCTGGTGGCGCTGCTGGGGCCGCTGGCGGCCGCGCCCATCATCGTGGGCATGCTGGTGGACATGGTCATCACCACCTCGCTGTGCATCGCGCTCTCGCGCCTGGACGGCGCCGACAAGCACGGCACGGCCGTGGCGCTGAAGAATGCCCTGCGAGGCATGCTGACCAACCCCATGCCCTGGGCCATCCTGCTGGGCGGCGTGGCTTCCTACATCCAGCTCGATCTGCCGGGGCCGGTGCACAAGACCGTGGGCCTGCTGGCCGATGCCGCCTCGCCGGTGGCCCTGTTCACCATCGGCGCCGTGCTGGCCCGTTCGCAGATCCTCACGATCGAGAGCAAGCACCCGCCCATCCCCCTGCGCGACTACGTGCCGGTGGCCGTCTTCAAGCTGCTGTTGCACCCGCTGCTGGTGCTGCTGGTGGGCGTGGGTGCCATGCAGATGGGCGCGCCCCTGAGCCGCTTTGCGCTCACGGTCATGGTGCTGGCCGCCGCCCTGCCCAGCGCCAGTAATGTGTCGCTGCTGGCCGAGCGCTTCGGCGCCGACAACGGGCGCATCGCGCGCATCATCCTGGTCTCCACCGCCGTGGCTTTCCTGAGCTTCTCGGGCGCGGTCGGCCTGATGACCTGATTCCCGTACAGACAAGGCGGCCACTTTGGTGCTGCAATCGGCCTGCGTATAGGCGCGGGCTATCTGATAGATAAGACAAATCAAATGTCAATATCAATAGCCCCCACCTAATATAGAGTCTTGTTCAAGACAGGAGAATCAGGATGCCAAGCCAAGTCGCCAACGCGTCAACCCGTCACCCGTCGGCTTGGGTCGAATGCCTCGCGGCCATGGCGCTGGCCAGTTGATACCCCTGAACTGAAGCACCCGTTCAACCCCAAGGAGAGAACCATGTCTACTGAAGCCAAATGTCCCTTCCATGCAGCCGGCGGTGCGCGTGCCACGCACGGCGCCCAGTCCAATGCCGACTGGTGGCCGAACCAGCTGAACCTGTCCATCCTGCACCAGCACCAGCCGGTGTCCAACCCGATGGACCCGGACTTCGACTACGCCGAGGCCTTCAAGAAGCTCGACTTCAAGGCCCTGAAGAAAGACGTGGCTGCGCTCATGACCCAGTCCCAGGACTGGTGGCCGGCCGACTGGGGTCACTACGGTGGCCTGATGATCCGCATGGCCTGGCACGCAGCCGGCACCTACCGCACGGCCGATGGCCGCGGCGGTGCCAACACCGGCAACCAGCGCTTCGCTCCGCTCAACAGCTGGCCCGACAACGGCAACCTCGACAAGGCCCGCCGCCTGCTCTGGCCCATCAAGCAGAAGTACGGCAACGCCATCTCCTGGGCTGATCTGTTCATCCTGGCCGGCAACGTGGCCATGGAAACCATGGGCTTCAAGACCTTCGGCTTCGGCGGTGGCCGTGCCGACGTCTGGGCGCCGGAGGAAGACATCTACTGGGGCGCCGAGAAAGAGTGGCTGGCCACCAGCGACAAGCCCGACAGCCGCTACAGCGGCAAGCGCGATCTGGAGAACCCGCTGGCCGCCGTGCAGATGGGTCTGATCTACGTGAACCCCCAGGGTCCGGACGGCAAGCCCGATCCGGTGGCCTCGGGCAAGGACGTGCGTGAAACCTTCGCGCGCATGGCCATGAACGACTACGAAACCGTGGCCCTGGTGGCCGGCGGTCACACCTTCGGCAAGATGCACGGCGCCGGTGATGCGGCCCTGGTCGGCCCCGAGCCGGAAGCCGCACCCATGGAAGAGATGGGCTTCGGCTGGATCAACAAGCACGGCACGGGCAAGGGCGGCGACACCACCACCAGCGGCTTTGAAGGCGCCTGGAAGCCGAATCCGACGACCTGGGACATGGGTTACCTCAAGGTGCTGTTCAAGTACGACTATGAACAGATGACGACCGCTGCCGGCGCCATTCAGTGGCGCGCCAAGAACGTGGCCCCCGAGGACATGATTCCCGATGCGCACGACCCGAGCAAGAAGTACCCGCCGTCGATGACCACGGCCGACCTCTCGCTCAAGTTCGACCCGGCCTACGAGAAGATCGCGCGCCACTTCGCCGCGAACCCCGACGAGTTCGCCGACGCCTACGCCCGCGCCTGGTTCAAGCTGACCCACCGCGACATGGGACCGAAGAGCCTGTACCTGGGCCCCGAGGTGCCGGCCGAAGACCTGATCTGGCAGGACCCGGTGCCCGCAGTGAACCACCCGCTGATCGACGCCAAGGACATCGCAGCGCTCAAGGCGCAGGTGCTGGCCTCGGGCCTGTCGGTGTCCGAGCTGGTCTCCACGGCCTGGGCCTCCGCCTCGACCTTCCGCGGGTCGGACCGCCGCGGTGGTGCCAACGGCGCGCGCATCCGCCTGGCCCCCCAGAAGGACTGGGAAGCCAACCAGCCGGCGCAGCTGGCCAAGGTGCTGGCGGCGCTCGAAGGCATCCAGAAGGCCTTCAACGCCAGCGCTGCCGGTGGCAAGAAGGTGTCCCTGGCAGACCTGATCGTGCTGGCCGGCAACGCCGGTGTGGAAGCCGCTGCCAAGGCGGCGGGCCATGCGCTTGACGTGCCCTTCGCCCCGGGCCGCACCGACGCCACTCAGGAGCAGACCGACGCGGCGTCGTTCGACGTGCTCGAGCCCGTGGCCGACGGTTTCCGCAACTATCGCAAGAAGGCCTACAGCGTCTCGCCGGAGGAGATGCTGGTCGACAAGGCGCAGCTGCTCACGCTGTCCGCGCCTGAGATGACGGTGTTGGTCGGCGGCCTGCGGGTGCTCGGTGCCAATGTTGGCGGCTCCAAGGCTGGTGTCTTCACCAGCCGCCCAGGCCAGCTGAGCAACGACTTCTTCGTCAACCTGGTCGACATGTCCACCGCCTGGAAGCCCAGCGGCGACAACGCCTACGAAGGCCGCGACCGCAAGACCGGTGCCGTGAAGTGGACCGCCACCCGCGTCGATCTGGCCTTCGGCTCCAACTCGCAGCTGCGCGCCATCGCCGAGGTGTATGCGCAGAACGATGGCGGCAAGAAGTTCCTCAAGGACTTCGTCGCAGCCTGGACCAAGGTGATGAACCTGGATCGTTTTGATCTGAAGTGATCAGCGTCTAGGTAGACAGGAACAAGGCCACCTCCGGGTGGCCTTTGTCATGGCCGGCTCGTCATCCGTCTGTGCGGAGCCTGCGATGTATCGCGTGCTCAATAGTGCAGGGTCATCGTCAGCTCGATGTTCTCGCCGTTGTACTGGAAGCTCGCGGCAGAGAAGGGCGGTGCGCCCACGAGACCACGGGCGTCATTCGAAAAGCCGTAGCCTTCGGTCGGGATGCCAAGCCAATTGGTGTCGAGCTCGCCGTTCATGTTCTCGTCATGGATGACGGCCATCGCATAGGTGCCGGGTGGGATGTCCTCGAAGTCACAACGTGCCTGGTCCTTCTTGATCTTGATGATCATGACGTTGGTCGCCATGCGCAGGAAGTCCGTGGGAAATCCCTCCGGCGACTCGAACAGGGCGCACGCGACGGTGCCGCTGCTGTTCCGTATCTCCAGAATCTTCACGTGGATCCCGGGACAGGACGGCTGGGACCAGGCCGCAGGGGGAAGCGTCGCCAGAAGCAGCGCCGCCAGCCCCCCGAGCCAGTGCCAGGTCGGCTGGACGAGCTTCGACAGGCGCCTGCGGATGCAGGGTTGCGCCACCTTTTGACACGGGGACCGGTGCATCATCATCTCTCTCCTCTCACCACACGGACTCAGGCGGCATACCAGAACACGGCGAGATAGTGGCACACCGTGCCCGACATGACAAACAGGTGCCAGATCAGATGGCCATAGCGCAGCCGGGAATCGAAGGCGAAGAATGCGACGCCGGCGGTGTAGAAGACGCCTCCGGCCAGCAGCCACAGCAAGCCCGCCAAGGGCATTCGTGTCACCAGGGGATCCACGGCGACCACGACCAGCCAGCCCATCACGAGGTACAGGACCGTTGAAAGGATGGGGCGCGACGTTCTGCCGATGATCTTGGACATCACCCCGACGATCGCCAGGCCCCACAAGACGCCAAACAGCGTCCAGCCCCAGGGGCCGCGCAGCACCCCCAGTGTGAAGGGCGCGTAGGTGCCCGCAATCAGCAGAAAGATCGAGGCATGGTCGAGAACGCGAAAGATGCGCTTGAGCCGGCCCGCAGGCAGCGCGTGGTAGATGGCCGAGGCAAGATAGAGGGTGAGGACGGTCGCGCAGAAGACGCTGACGCCGACCATCAGCGCGGCATCGGCGCGGCGCGCGGTATCCACGATGAGGATCGGCACGCCGACCAGTGCCGCGCCCAGCCCCAAGCCGTGACTGACGCTGTTGGCAATCTCTTCGGCGCGCGACTGCTCGCGCTTCGTGCTTGCAGGCAGCATGTGCGGAGCGTCTTCTCGTGGGGCTTGAGGTCCAGTCACGCCGGTCAAATTGTCAACGGATCCACATCCACCGCCCAGCGGATCAGGCCCTTGCCCTCGGGGCCCTGTCGCACTTGGTGCAGCACGTCGTGCCAGCCCGCCAGGAAACGCTGCAGCGCCGCGCGTGAGGGGCTTTCGATCAGCATCTGTGCCCGCTCCACATTGGCCACGCGTTGCACGCTCATGGGCACGGCCGGGTAGAGCGTGACATTCAGTGACCCAGCCGTTTCGGTGCCAAAGGTGCTGGCCGCATTGAGGAAAGCCTGGGCCGTTTCCTGCGTGCGCGCTTCGGCGCGCACCAGGGCCTGGAAGCTGTAGGGCGGCAGGCCGGCCTGTTCGCGCTCCTTGAGCTGCTGGGCGGCGAAACCCGGGTAGTCGTGTTTCTTCAGGTTCTCGTACAGCGGGTGCGTGGGGTGCTGGGTCTGCACCCACATCTCGCTCTGGGCGCTGATGCCGGCGTCACGGCCAGCACGCCCCGCGGCCTGCATGAGCAGGCTGAACAGGCGCTCGGGTGCTCGGAAGTCGCTGGAGAAGAGCGCACTGTCGGGGTTGGCCGCAGCCACCAGGGTGATGCGGCGGAAGTCGTGGCCCTTGGCGATCATCTGCGTGCCGACCAGCACGTCCACCTCGCCGGCGTGCACCTGGGCCAGCTGGGCTTCCAGTTCGCCTTTCAACTTGGTGGTGTCGGCGTCGATGCGCACGATGCGCACCGGTGTCCCATCGGGCCGCTGCACATCGGCCAGCAGCTCGGCCAGGTGTTCTTCGAGTTTCTCCGTGCCGCGGCCCATGGGGCGGATGTCGGGGCTGCCGCAAGACGGGCAGGCGCGCGGCACGCGTTCGGTGAAGCCGCAGTGGTGGCAGCGCAGGGTGCGGTCGATCTTGTGGAAGACACGGAAGGCACTGCAGTGCGGGCACTCGCTTTTCCACTCGCAATCATTGCAATGCAGCACCGGGGCGTAGCCGCGCCGGTTCAGGAAGACCATGCTCTGCTCGCCTTTGGCGATGCGGCCCTTGAGGGCTTCGAGCAGGGGCGGTGAGAACACCGCGTGCTTGGGCTGGTGGTTCATGTCCACGCGTCGCACCAGGGGAAGGGCGCCGCCGTCCCCCACCCGGCTGGGCATCAGCAGGCGCACATAACGCCCGCCCTCGGCCACCGGGCGGCTGTGGTGCCAGGATTCCAGCGAAGGCGTGGCCGAGCCCAGGATGACCTTGGCGCCTTCCAGGCGGCCGCGGTAGACGGCCAGGTCACGCGCCGAGTAGCGCGCGCCTTCCTGCTGTTTGTAGCTGGGGTCGTGTTCCTCGTCCACGACGATGAGGCGCAGCCTGGGCATGGATGCGAACACGGCCATGCGTGTGCCCAGCACGATGCGCGCCGCGCCGCTGTGGGCGGCCAGCCAGTTTTTGAGGCGCTGCGGGTTGGTCATGCCGCTGTGCAGGGAGACCACCACCTCGGCACCGAAGCGGGCGGCGAAACGCTCTTCCAGTTGCGGCGTGAGGTTGATCTCGGGCACCATGACCATGGCCTGGGCCTCGGGGTCGCGTTCCAGCAGGGCCTGCACGCAGCGCAGGTAGACCTCGGTCTTGCCGCTGCCGGTGGCGCCGAAGAGCAGGAAGGGGCCGGCCTGGGCCTCGATCTGCGCCAGCACCTCGGCCTGCTCGGGCGTCAGCGTGGGCAGGCTGGCCGCGGGGGCGCCGCCGGCGGCAACGGCCGGGCGCTTGAGGCGGCGGGCCAGCTGTTCGCTGCTGAGTTCACGCAATTGCGGCGGCAAGGCGGCCAGGGCGATCTCGCCCGCGGCGCGCTGGTAGTAGCCGGCGGCAAAGTCCACCAGCTGGCGCCAGGCGGAAGTGAGCGGGGGCAGCGCAGTGAGCGCGCTGGCAATGGGGCGCAGGCGGCTGCTGTCCACCTCCGCCTGGTCCTGCGACGCAGCATCCCAGACGATGCCCAGGGTTTCGCGCCGGCCCAGGGGTACGCGCACCAGGGTCCCCGCAGCAAGTGCCGACCCACTCAGGTAACTCAGCGTGCCGCCCACCTGGCTGTGGGCCGGCGTCTGGACCAGAACGGGGAGTAAGGAGCTCATGCGAAGGGGGCGTTTGGGGGCTGGTCTTCATGCCGACTGGCGAAAGTCGCGCTAAGTGCTTGATCTGGAAAGACTTTGCAAATGATCCAACAATTCTGTGGATAACTTTGTTGATAGCTTGTCGTGAGTCGCTCCGAAGCCTTGAAAATCAAGGCTTTGCTCAAAATGCCCGCAAAAAAAGCAAAGAGCAAAGCCTATATAAATCAATCACTTGCTGTCGCTATTGGTTTTGTAGCAACAGTCCCACCGGGGGGGATGCTCTGGCGCACCGCAGCACGTCTTTTGTGCATAAGTGAGTCTGCACTGAGTCTTTTTGGGGCTGTTGGGGCGGAATAATGGTATTAGGGAAAACCATGAGTTGCCCGGTCTTGACCGCCTAGACGCGCATGCGGCGCGAGTGCGTATGCACCGCTTCCACCAGGGCCGTCACATGGTCCGGCGGGGTGTACTGGCTGATGCCGTGGCCCAAGTTGAAGATGTGCGTGGGGCCAGTGCGGGTCGTGTCGCTGTGCGGCGCCCCAAAGCTCTCCAGCACCTTCCTGACCTCGGCCTCGACGGCCGCCGGCGGGGCAAACAGCACATTCGGGTCGATATTGCCCTGAAGGGCTTTGCCAGCACCTCCCACCTGTCCGCCCACCAGCGCGCGGGCCTTACCCAGGTTCATCGTCCAGTCCAGGCCCAATACCTCGCAGTCCAGCTGGCCCATTTGCTCCAGCCACAGGCCACCGCCCTTGGTGAAGACAATGCGCGGCACGATCTTGCCGTCCACTCCGTTGCGCTTGAGGCCGGCCAGCACACGCGCGGTGTAGGCCAGGCTGAATTCCTGGAAGGCGCCGTCGGCCAGCACCCCACCCCAGCTGTCGAAGACCATGACGGCTTGGGCACCCGCGTCGATCTGCGCGTTCAGGTAGGCGGCCACGGCATCGGCATTGACGGCCAGGATGCGGTGCATCAGGTCCGGGCGGCTGTACAGCATGCTCTTGACCAGACGGTAGTCGTCCGAGCCCGCGCCTTCGACCATGTAGCAGGCCAGGGTCCAGGGGCTGCCGGAGAAGCCGATCAGCGGCACGCGGCCGTTCAGTGCCTTGCGAATCGAGGTGACGGCATCAAACACGTAACGCAGCTTCTCCAGGTCCGGCACGGCCAGTTTGGCCACGGCCGTCTCGTCACGCACCGGGGTGGCAAAGCGCGGGCCCTCGCCCTGGGCGAAGGACAGTCCCAGGCCCATGGCGTCGGGCACGGTGAGGATGTCGGAAAAGAGGATGGCCGCGTCCAGCGGGTAGCGCGCCAGGGGCTGCAGGGTGACCTCGGTGGCGTAGTCCACGTTGGTGGCCAGGCCCATGAAGCTGCCGGCCTGGGCGCGCGTGGCGCAGTACTCGGGCAGGTAGCGCCCGGCCTGGCGCATCAGCCAGACGGGGGTGTGGTCCGTGGCCTGGCGCAGGCAGGCGCGCAGGAAGGTGTCGTTTTGCAGGGGGGCGAAGCTTGAACTCATAGCCCCGATTGTCGCAGGCCGGCCGGGGATCCAGCCGGACCGGCTACTGGGCCAGCCGCACTTCCAGGATCTCAAAGTCGATGGCTTCGCGGTAGATGCGGATGTCGTGCGTGGCCATGTACAGCAGGATCTTGGGCGCCTGGTGTGCCACCAGGCGGTGCGCCCCCACGCCGAACAGCACCAGGCCCAAGCCCAGCCAGGGGTAGCTGAAATAGGCCATGCCGATGCCGGTGCCGATGATGGGCAGGATCAGTGCGGTGAGCATCAGGCGGTGCTTGACGTACTTGCGCGCCCGGTCCGGGTTGACGATGAGGCGAAAGCGTCCCGCCGGCAGGCCGGTGCGGAATTCCTCAAAAGGCACGTAGATCGGCTCGGGGCCGTCGACGATGCCGGTGCTGGCGGTCTCACTCATGGTGCGGGTTCTGTGCGTGGTCGATCTTGAGGCAACGATTCTGCACCACGCGCAGACCGGCCTGGCGCGCCCGTTCGGCGGCGGCCTCATGTTCCACGCCCAGTTGCATCCAGACGGCCGGTGCGCCGATGGCGATGGCCTCCTCCACGATGGGCGGGATGTCCGCACTGTTGCGAAAGCAGTTCACCAGCTCGATGTGCTCATGTCGCGCGGCCTCCGCGAGGCTGGGATAGACCGCCTCGCCCAGGATGGTCTGGCCGGCGGCCATGGGGTTGACCGGCACGATGCGCCAGCCCCGGGCCTGCATGTAGCGCGCCACCTGGTAGCTGTCGCGGTGCGGTTTGGGCGACAGGCCCACCACGGCCACCGTGCGGCAGTGGCGCAGGATCCAGAGGATGTCGTCGTCCTGGCGCATCAGCGGTAGGTGATGGGACAGCCGCAGGCCTGGCCAGCGAGGCCGTGGCCGATGGCGGCGTGGACGCGTCTGGACAGCGCGGCGGTCAGGATCAAGGTGCAAACAGGCAGGCGCTTCAGCATGACGGTTTCCGTGGGGGCTGCGGCCATCAAAGTGTGGCCAGGGCCTGGCGCACGTCGTTCACGGTCAGCACCTCCGACAGGACCAGGGGCGCCTGCCCCTGGCGGTAAAAGACGTAGACCGGCACGCCGTTGCGGCCCAGCTGGGCCAGGGCGGCGGTGATGGCCGGGTCGCGCCGGGTCCAGTCGGCGCGCAGCATCACGATCTGCTTCGCGTCGAAGTCGGCCAGCACACCGGCGTCGGCCAGCGTGGTCTGCTTGTTGTACTGGCAGGTCACGCACCAGGCGGCGGTGTAGTCCACGAAGACGGTCTGGCCGCTGGCCAGCAGGGTCTGCACACGCTCGGGGCTCCAGGCTTGCCAGCGTTCGCCGCCGGCCTGGCTGGCGGTGGCGGTCTCGACCTTGAACATATAGGGGCCGATGGCCCAGACGGCCCAGGCGCCGGCGGCGATCAGCAGCGTGGCGATCACTGTGCGCAGCCGGCCTTGCAGCGTGAGCGCCCAGATGATGGCGCTGAGCGCCACCAGCAGGGTCAACAGGGCGCCGGCGCCGTCCATGCCGCTCTGGTGTCCCATGACCCAGACCATCCAGACCACGGTCATCAGCATGGGGAAGGCCAGCAGCCGGCGCAAGGCGTCCATCCAGGCGCCGGGCTTGGGCAAGGCGCGGGCAAAAGCCGGCACGAAGCTCGCAGCCAGGTAGGGCAGGGCCAGGCCCAGGCCGATGGCGGCGAAGATCAGCAGGGCCTGGGCGGGCGGCAGGGTGACGGCCAGGCCCAGTGAGGCGCCCATGAAAGGGGCGGTGCAGGGCGAAGCCACGGCCACGGCCAGCACGCCGGTGAGGAAGGCGTCGATCACCGGATGACGCGCCTGGAAGGCGGCGAGTGAGGAGGGCGCGAACTGGCCGAACTCGAACACGCCGACCAGGTTGAGCGCGATGATGGTGAACAGCACGGCCAGGGCCGCCACCACCCACGGATCCTGCAGCTGGAAGCCCCAGCCCAGGCTCTCTCCGGCGGCGCGCAGGCCCAGCAGCAGCAGGCCCAAGCCCACGAAGCTGACGATGACGCCCGCCGTGTAGGCCAGGCCGCTGATGCGGTGGCTGCGGTGGTCGTCGGCGTGGCGCGTGAAGCTCAGCACCTTGATGGCCAGCACCGGGAACACGCAGGGCATGAGGTTGAGGATGAGGCCGCCGATCAGCGCGCCCAGCAGCGCAGCGTAGAAGCCCAGGGGCGCCGCCGCAGCCACTGGCGCAGGGGATGCCGCGGCATTGGCCGCCAGCGCAGCCTGCAGCGCCGGTGAAATGGTGGCGGGCGCGGCGGTGGCCGGCCAGTTGCCGCTGACGGGCAACTCGACCCGCCAGCCCTGGCCGCCCTGCGTCAGCACCACGGGCAAGACCTGGGGGCTGGTGCTGCGCTGGCTCATGAGCGGCAGCTCGGCCGTCCATACGTCGCCTTGCCAGCCCTGTTGCCAGGGCGCCGAGGGGTTGACGACTTCGGTGATCTCGGGGAACGCGTCCAGCGTCTTGCCCTGCAGGCGGGCGGGCAGGCCGGCGATGCTGAGCTTGAGGGTCTGGCCTTCGATCTGGATGCGGCTGCTCTTGCCGGCGTCCAGCGCCTGGGGCTGGGCCTTGAGGGCGGCCGCGAAGGTGGCGCCGTGCAATGCGGTGGAACCCTTGAGCGGGATGCGCAGGGTGTACTCGCCTTCTTCGGGAATGCATTCGGTCTTGCAGATCAGCCAGCTCGCGCGCAGCTTGACGGTGAGCTCGTTGCCCAGCAGGGGCGGCTTGAAGTCCGGGGTGATCGTCAGGGGCACAGCGAGCAGCAGCGTGTCCTCGTAGCCGTAGTTGACCAGCGGGCCGACCGGGATTTTTTTCGGGATGGGCCAGGCGATCTCGCCGGCTTGCACGCCCGCAGGCAGCGTCCACTCCAGCACGGTGGGCAGGCCGGAGTCGCCGGCGTTCTTCCAGTAGGTGTGCCAGTGCGCCTTGTGCCGGATCTGCAGGCCCACCCAGACCGGCTGGCCGGGGGCCACGCCTTCGGGCGCATGGGCCAGCAGCTCGGTGCGGGCCTGGTCGGTGGTGACCACAGACCGCGGGGCGCCCGACTGTGCGCTGGCGCACGGAGCAAAGAGCACGGCGGCTGTAAAAAGCGGTGCCAGCAACAGGGGGCGCAGATGACGGAGCAGGGACATGGATACGAGCGTGGGGGGAAACAGGTGGGAGTGCACCAGGCGGGTGCAAGTTCCCCGCCTGCGCAACGTGGTCGCGCAGGCGGCCCATCAATATAAGCCAATGCTGAAAGTCTTGAATTCCCTGGGGTCCTCACAGAAACTAGGACATCCCGCGTCCGGCCCCTGGGGCCGACGAGTGCGCGGTGGTGACCGCAGGCCGTCAGCCTTGGCCTGTCCATGAAAACTCGGCGGAGGGGAGATTCATGATGGTGCCCATGGAAGCGGTATTGAGCCCCTGGGTGGCTCAGATCAAGTCCCGAACCCAGTTGTCCCTGCTGGTGCAATGGGGTGAGAACCCGGCGCCCGGCTCGGGCCTGCGCCTGGGGGACTTCGACACGCCCAAGGTGGTGATCCGGGTGCGCAAGGCCGGCGCTGTGCCGCTGCTGCTCTCGCCCACGCTGGACAGCCTGGGCGAGGCCTATGTCGAGGGCCTGATCGACGTGGAAGGCAGCGTGGACGATATCCTGGAGATGGCGCACCGGCTGGCTGAGGCCGGCAGCCGTACCGAAAGCCGCCTCACGCGCATCGCACGCCACTTCAAGCACACCCCACAGGGCGACAGCGCTGCGATCCAGTACCACTACGACGTCTCCAACGATTTCTACCAGGCCTGGCTGGATCCGCGCATGGTCTACTCCTGCGCCTATTTCGAGAACGGCGACGAAACCCTCGAAGCAGCGCAGCTCAAGAAGATCGACCACATCCTGACCAAGGTGCAGCTGCAGCCCGGGCAGCGCCTGCTCGACATCGGTTGCGGCTGGGGCGCGCTGGTCATCCGGGCGGCCGATAAATTCGGCGCGCGCTGCCTTGCCATCACGCTCTCGCAGCGCCAGTTCGAGCTGGCCAGTGAGCGGGTGCGCCAGGCCGGCCTGCAGGACCGCGTGGAGATCCGCCTGCAGGACTACCGCGACGTGCGGGGTACTTTCGACCGCATCACCAGCGTGGGCATGTTCGAGCACGTCGGGCTCAAGCACCTGGAGGGCTACTTTGCCTGCATCCACGGCTTGCTGGCCGACGAGGGTTGGGTGCTCAACCATGGCATCACCTCCACCGATGTCAACGACGGCGAAACCGCCTTGGGCGGCGGGCGCTTTATCGACCGTTACGTCTTCCCGCAGGGCGAGCTGCCGCACATTGCCACCGTGCTCAGAACCCTGCAGGCTGGCGGCCTGGAGGCGCTGGACGTGGAGAGCCTGCGCCGCCATTACGCGCGCACCACCGGGCTGTGGAGCCAGGCCTTCGAGGCAGCGGGCCAGAGACTGCGCGACATGGTGGGCGAGCGCCGCTGGCGCATCTGGCGGGTCTACCTGGCCGGCTGCCAGTGGGCTTTCGAGAACGACGAGATCTCGCTCTACCAGGTGTTGTGCCGCAAGTCCGGTCGCCCGGCGCGCGGCCTGCCCTGGTCGCGGCGCTGGATGTACCCGCACTGATGCCGCCGCGACTCGGATAATGGCGCCATGGGTGAGCCTGCTGCCATTGTTCTTTCCACGCTCAACGCGAAGTACATCCACGCCTCGCTCGGGCTGCGCTACCTGTTGGCCAATATGGAACGCCATGGCGGTGCGGACCTGCACGGGCGCACGTTGCTGCGCGAGTACACCATCGCGCGCGCGCCGCAGGACATCGTCGACGAATTGCTGGCGCTGGAGCCGGCCATCGTCGGCTTCGGCGTCTACATCTGGAACGTGACGCAGACCACCGAGGTGCTGCGGCTGCTGAAGGCGGCGCGGCCGCACATCAAGGTGGTGCTGGGCGGCCCCGAAGTCAGTCATGAAGTGGAACAACAGGAGATCGTGCGCCTGGCCGACCACGTCATCACCGGCTGGGGTGATGTGAGTTTTCCCAAGCTGTGCCACGCCCTGCTCCATGGTCCGCAGCCGCTGATGAAGGTCATCGCGGGCGAGCAGCCGCCGCTCGACGAGATTGCCCTGCCCTACGCCGGGTACAGCGAGGCCGACCTGGCGCACCGCCTGCTCTACGTGGAGGCTTCGCGCGGTTGTCCCTTCAAGTGCGAGTTCTGCCTGAGCTCGCTGGACAAGACGGCCTGGGCCTTTGATCTCGACGCCTTCCTCGCGCAGATGGACGCGCTGCACCGGCGCGGCGCGCGGCATTTCAAGTTCGTCGACCGCACCTTCAACCTCAAGGTCGAGGCCTCGGTGCGTATCCTGCAGTTTTTTCTCGACAGGATGAGCGACGATCTCTTTGTGCACTTCGAGGTCATTCCGGACCACCTGCCCGATCGCCTGAAGGACATGATCGCGCGTTTCCCCGCAGGGGTGCTGCAGTTCGAGGTCGGCATCCAGAGCTTCAACGTCGAGGTGCAGCAGCGCATCTCGCGCCGCCAGGACAATGCGCAGACCGAGGCCAACCTGCGCTGGCTGGTGCAGGAAAGCCCGGCGCACCTGCACGCCGACCTGATCTTCGGCCTGCCTGGCGAGACGCTGCAGAGCTTTGCCGCCGGTTTTGACCGTCTGTACGCGCTGGGCCCCCACGAGATCCAGCTCGGCCTGCTCAAGCGCCTGCGCGGCACGCCGATCGCGCGCCACACGGCCGAACACGGCATGGTCTACGACCCGGCCCCGCCCTACACCGTGCGCCAGACCGGCGTGGTGGATGCGCCCACCGTGCAGCGCTACGCGAGGCTGGCGCGCTACTGGGAGCTGGTCGCCAATGCCGGCCGCTTCCCGCGCACGCTGGCGCTGCTGTTGCAGGGCCCCTCGGCCTTTGCGGCCTTCCTCGCCTTCAGCGACTGGCTGTGGCAGCGCCAGGGCGAAACGGCGCATCTGAGCCCCGAGCAACTGGTCGATGCGCTGCACGAGCACCTGATCGAGGCGCGGGGTCTGGATGCCGACGTCGTGCGGTCCACCCTGTGCGACGACTATGTGGCCAGTGGCGCGCGCGCGCGGCCACAGAGTTTGCGCGACGTGCTGCCCGCGCAAGGTTTGCCCCTGCCCCGTGGCGGGCGCCAGCGCGCCGAACGACAAGCCCGACATGCCGAACGGGTCGCCGTGAAGCCGTAAGATAGCGCCATGCCGCTGCCCTCCCGCTACTGGTCCGATCTGTCCACGCGCGATTTCGCGCAACTCGACACGACCCGCGCCATCGCGGTGCTTCCGGTGGCCGCCACCGAGCAGCATGGCCCGCACCTGCCGCTGAGCGTGGACACCGATCTCGCCAATGGCGTGGTGACGGCGGCCCTGCCGCACATCGCAGCGGAGTTGCCCGTGCTGTTCCTGCCCACCCAGGCCGTGGGCCTGAGCCCCGAGCACCAGGCCTTTCCCGGCACGCTCACGCTGTCTGCGCACACGGTCATCAGCCTGTGGACCGAAATCGGCGAATCGGTGGCGCGTGCCGGTGTGAAGAAGCTGGTGCTGCTCAATGCGCACGGCGGGCAGGTCGGCGTGATGGACATCGTGGCGCGTGACTTGCGCGCGCGGCTCGGCATGCTGGTCTACAGCGTCAACTGGTTCAATCTGCCGCTGGGCGCACAGGTCGAGGGCCAGTTCAGCGCCGAGGAGCACCGCTTTGGCATCCACGCCGGCCAGATCGAGACCGCCATGATGCTGGCGCTCAAGCCTGCGCAGGTGCAGATGGCGCAGGCGCAGAACTTTGCCTCGGCCTCCCAGCAACGCGCGCCACACTTTCCCATCCTGGGTAACGGCAAGAGCGCCAAGCTGGGTTGGCAGATGCAGGACTACAACCCGGCCGGTGCCGTGGGCAACGCCGCCGCCGCGACAGCCGAGCAGGGTCGTACCGTGCTGGACGCGGCCGGCCGCGCGCTGGCCACCCTGCTGGCCGAGATCGACCGCCTGCCCCCCGATACGCTGGTGAGGCCATGAGCCCAGCCAGCCCCGCTTCCGGCACTGAGCCCACGGCGGAGCAGCGGCGCCTGCAATCCCTGCAGGGCTATGCGGTGCTGGATACCGCGCCCGAAGCGGGCTTTGACGAGATCACGCACCTGGCTTCCCAGTGGCTGGACATGCCGATCGCGCTGATCAGCCTGATTGATGCGGATCGTCAGTGGTTCAAGTCGCGCGTGGGCCTGGCCGTCGAGGAGACGCCGCGCAGCATGGCTTTTTGCGGGGTGGCGATCGAGCGGCCGCAGGAAATGCTGATCGTGCCGGACGCCGGCGCCGACCCGCGCTTTCGCGACAACCCGCTGGTCACGGGCGATCCCCAGATCCGGTTCTATGCTGGTGCGCCCCTGTTGATGCCCGATGGCCACGCCCTGGGCACGCTGTGCGTGATCGACCGCCAGCCCCGCAAGTTCACCGTGGCGCAGCGCGAAACCCTGACGCTGCTGGCGCGCCAGGTCGTGGCCCAACTGGAGCTGCGCAAGAAGCAGCACGAGTTGCAGTTGACGGTGGATCGTTACCAGAAGCTGTTCGACCACACCCTGGACGGCGTGCTGCAGACGCGACCCGGCGGCGAGGTGCTGGCCGCCAACGCGGCCGCCTGCGCCATGCTGGGCATGAGCGCGGACGAAATCCGCAAGCTCGGACGACCGGGCGTGCTCGATCTGGACGATCCCCGCCTGCCGGTGCTGCTGGACCGCCGGCTGAGCGAAGGCCACGCCCATGGCGTGTTGCGCATGCGGCGCAAAGACGGAACGCTGTTCGAGGCGGAGGTCACGTCCGCGCTGTACCGCGACAACGACGGGCAGTGGCTGGGCAGCCTCGTGTTCCGCGACATCACCGAGCGACTGCGCTGGCAAGAGCAGGTGCAGGAAAAGGTCGATCTCCTGCGCGCCCTGGCCCTGCATGTACCGGGCGTCCTCTACCAGTACCGCCTTTACCCCGATGGCCGCTCCTGTTTTCCCTTTGCCAGCCAGGGCATGTGGTCCATCTACGAGGTCACGCCCGAGCAAGTGCGCGATGACGCCAGCCTGGTTTTCACCCGGGCGCATCCGGACGACCTTCAGGGTGTGGTGGATTCGATCCAGGCTTCCGCGCAGAACCTCACGCCCTGGCATTGCGAGTACCGGGTGATCCTGCCCGCGCAGGGTGAGCGCTGGCGCCTGGGCGACGCGCAGCCCGAACGTCTGGCCGATGGCAGCATCCTGTGGCACGGTTTCATCACCGACATCACCGAGCGCAAGGCCACCGAGGCGCAGACCTTCCGCCTGGCCTATTTTGACGCCCTGACCAGCCTGCCCAACCGCAGCCTCCTGCGCGACCGCGTCGATCATGCCCTGGCGCAGGCGCGGCGCAACCGCCAGTACGGGGCCGTGATGTTCGTGGACCTCGATAATTTCAAGCAGATCAACGACGCGCGCGGCCATTCCGTGGGCGACTACCTGCTGACCGAGGTGGCCAAACGTCTGCAGGTGCTGCTGCGCGCCGAGGACACGGTGGCGCGCATCGGCGGCGACGAGTTCGTGCTGCTGATCAACGAGCTGGGACAGGACGTCGAGAGCAGTGCACGGGCCGCGATGGCCGTGGCCGAGAAAGTGCGTGCCGCGCTGGACCAGCCGCACCTGATCGACAATTTCAGCTACACCAGCACCGGCTCCATCGGCATCAGCCTGTTTCCCAAGGCCGGGCAGCAGCTCGACGACCTGCTGCGCGAAGCCGACACGGCGATGTACCGCGCCAAGGGCGCCGGGCGCAACCGCATTGCCTTCTTCGAGACGACCATGCAGCACGAGGTCGAGGAGCGCCTCGCGCTGGAGCAGGACCTCAAGGAGGCGCTGGCCTCCGATCAGCTGCGCCTGCATGTGCAGTCCCAGGTCGATGCCGAGGGCCGCGAGGTGGCCGGCGAGCTTCTGCTGCGCTGGCAGCATCCTGCGCGCGGCCTGCTGCCGCCGGTGCGTTTCATCACCCTGGCGGAAGAGACGGGCCTGATCCTGCCGCTGGGCGAATGGGTGATCGAGCAGGCCTGCGATGCGCTGGTGCGCATGCGACGCCAGGGGCTGACGCAGTCCCTGGCCGTCAACGTCAGCGCACACCAGTTTCGCGACGAGAACTTTCTGGCCCGCGTGAAGGCCATCCTGCAGCGCAAGGGCGCGCCGACGCAGCAACTCATCTTCGAGGTGACCGAGAGCCTGTTCATCCAGGACTGGGAGCACTCGCTGAAGAGCATCACCGAGTTCGTCAAGATGGGCATCCGCTTCTCGATCGATGATTTCGGCACCGGCTATTCCAGCCTGGGCTACCTGCAGCGCCTGCCGCTGTCCGAGCTGAAGATCGATCGCAGCTTCGTGCAGGACACGCCACAGGATGTCAACGACACGGCGATCGTGAATGCCATCCTCTCGATGGCGCAGCATCTGGGCCTGGAGGTCGTGGCCGAAGGCGTGGAGACCCGCGACCAGGCCGACTTTCTGCTGGCCGGCCATTGCACCCGGCTCCAGGGCTACCTGTTCTCCCGGCCGCAGCCCCTGGAGGACTGGCTTGCGCACATCGGCTTGCGGGGCTGATGAGCCGCAGGGCGGGTTTGACAGCCCCGCCCGCGCTGCGGATACTCTTCCCATCCGTTTCAGGAGCAGGAGCCGCTGATGACTACTTCCAACGACCGCCGCCACTTTCTGCGCTCCGTGTTCAATGCCCCGGTGCGTCTGCGTCTGGGCGAGCGCAGCAGCCAGGCGTTTCTGCACGATGTATCCCTCAAGGGCGCCCTGGTCGAGGTCTCGGCCAGCTGGGGCGGAAGCGTAGGTGATGCCTGCCTGCTGCGCCTGGTCCTGGCGCCTGACGTGGTCATCACCATGGAGACCACCGTGGCCCACATCGACGAGGGCAACCTGGTGGGCCTGCGCTGCGAGCGCCTGGATCTCGACAGCATGACGCACCTGCGCCAGCTGGTCGAACACAACGCCGAAGACCCGGACCTGCTGGAGCGCGACCTCGCCACCCTGGTGGCCCAGGGCCGCGCTGCGGCCTGAGTCCGTAGCCCCCGCCCATGCAACGCCGCTCGCTGCTGGCCTGGCCCGCCCTGCTGCTTGCGACCCGTGGCCATGCCGCCACCCTGGGCGAACGGCTGGCTTCGGGCCGCCATGTGTTGCTGATGCGCCATGCCAACGCCCCAGGCGTGGGCGACCCGGCGGGTTTTCGCCGCGGTGATTGCGCCACCCAGCGCAACCTGGATACGGCCGGGCGCGATCAGGCGCGCTCCGCGGGGGTCTGGCTGCGTGGCCAGGGGGTGCAAAGCGCGCAGGTTTTCTCCAGTCCCTGGTGCCGCTGCCTGGACACCGCGCGCCTGCTCGGCCTGGGCAGCGTGAGCGTGGAAGAAAGCCTGGCTTCCTTTTTCGAGCGCGGCGAACTGCAGGCCCGCCAGACCGAGGCCCTGCAGGCTTTCGTGGCGCGCCTGCTCAGCGCCCCGCTTGATCGCGCGCCCATCCTCGTCACGCACCAGGTGAACATCAGCGCCTACGCGGGCGGCGGCGTGGCCAGCAGCGAGATGGTGCTGGTGCGGGTCGATCGCGAAGGGCGGGCGCTGGACAGCGTGCGCTACGCGCCGCCGCCCCTGTCCTGAGCCCCATCGCTCGCTGACACGGCTCGCACGGCGGGGGCTGACCTCGCACCAAACGCGTGCGCAGGTCTACAGAAGCTTCCTGCGCGGCCCGGTCTGGTGCGTTGCTCCCCTTTGGGTGTGCCCGCGCCCAGCGGCAGGCAGGCGGGTCTGTTGTGCCAGCTTGTACACAAGTTGGCCTGACTATTGCTTGAGTCATGACATTCCATCTACCAGGTGATGCCATGACCCAGTACTTCGATCCCTACAACGCCGATCGTCCGCTGATGCTCAAGTGCAGCTGCGGGCGCGACCACACGGTGGCCGAGCATCAGCAGGAACTTGCCGCCACGCAGGCGGCGGCCGAGCTGCAAAAGCGCAGCCTGACGAGCGAGTTCGAGGCCTACAGCCAGGAGTTCATCGAGGCCACGCTGGTCAAGGCCCTGTTCCCGCAGGATGCGGTGCGCCGCAGTTTCCTGCGCGCGGTGGGCAAGGGCGCGGCCATGTCGGCCATCGCCAGCGTGCTGCCGGTCGCCAGCCTGCAGGCCATGGCGCAGGAGAAGGGCGCGCTGGAGAAGAAGGACCTGAAGATCGGCTTCATCCCGATCACCTGCGCCACGCCGCTGATCATGGCGCACCCGCTGGGCTTCTATCGCCAGCAGGGCCTGAACGTGGAGGTCGTCAAGACGGCCGGCTGGGCCCTGATCCGCGACAAGATGATTAACAAGGAATACGACGCCACGCACTTCCTCAGCCCCATGCCGCTGGCCATCAGCCTGGGCCTGGGCGCCAACGCCACGCCCATGAACGTGGCCACCATCCAGAACACCAACGGGCAGGCCATCACGCTGGCGCTCAAGCACAAGGACAAGCGCGACCCCAAGGACTGGAAGGGTTTCAAGTTCGCCGTGCCTTTCGACTACTCGATGCACAACTTCCTGTTGCGCTACTACGTGGCCGAGCACGGCCTGAACCCCGACACCGACATCCAGATCCGCGTGGTGCCGCCGCCCGAGATGGTGGCCAACCTGCGCGCGGGCAATATCGACGGCTTTCTCGGCCCCGATCCCTTCAACCAGCGCGCGGTCTACGAGGAGGTGGGCTTCATCCACCTGCTCACCAAGGACCTGTGGAATGGGCACCCTTGCTGCGCCTTCGGCACCAGCACCGAGTTCATCCAGAAGAACCCCAACACCTTCGCGGCCCTGTACCGCTCGGTGCTCACGGCCGCCGCCATGGCGCGCAAGCCCGAGAACCGCGAACTGATCGCCAAGGTCATCGCGCCCACCCAGTACCTGAACCAGCCCGAGGTGGTGTTGCAGCAGGTGCTGACCGGCAAGTTTGCCGACGGTCTGGGCGGCATCAAGAACGTGCCCGACCGCGCCGACTTCGACCCCATGCCCTGGCAGAGCATGGCGGTGTGGATGCTCACGCAGATGCAGCGCTGGGGCTACATCAAGGGTGATGTGAACTACAAGCAGATTGCCGAGAAGGTCTTCCTGCTGACCGACGCCAAGAAGCACATGAAGGAGCTGGGCCAGAAGGTGCCGGACGGCGCCTACCCCAGGTTCAAGGTCATGGGCCGCGAGTTCGACCCGGCCAAGGCCGCCGAATACGCTGCGAGTTTCCCCATTCGCAAGGCCGTCTGACATGAGGGTCTGGAGCGCGCTGGGCTTTCGGGCCGCCGTGGTGTCCCTGCTGCTCCTGGTGCTGCTGGTGTTCAGCTGGTTCGCGGCCACGCTGCCCGAAGCGGGGGTGCCTGTGCCCGCGGCCGCAGCCAGCCAGACGCCCGAGCAGATCGAGTACCTCAAGATGATGGGTAAGGACCCGGGCGCGCTCACTGCGGGCACGGGCAAGCAGGGCGGTTTCCCCACGCCGATGCAGACCGCCCAGACCGCTTGGAAGCAGCTCAGCGACCCCTTCTACGACAACGGGCCCAACGACAAGGGCATCGCCATCCAGCTGGCGCACTCGCTGGGCCGCGTGGCCCTGGGCTTTGGCCTGGCCTGTCTGGTGGCGATTCCCCTGGGCTTCGTGATCGGCATGTCGCCCCTGCTGCGCCGCGCCTTCGACCCCTTCATCCAGGTGCTCAAGCCCATCAGCCCGCTGGCCTGGATGCCGCTGGCGCTGTACACCATCAAGGACTCCTCGGTCAGCGGCATCTTCGTGATCTTCATCTGCTCACTCTGGCCCATGCTGATCAACACCGCCTTCGGCGTGGCCTCGGTCAAGCGCGAGTGGCTCAACGTGGCCGCCACGCTGGAGGTCAGCCCGCTACGCAAGGCCTTCCTCGTGATCCTGCCGGCGGCTGCGCCCACCATCGTCACCGGCATGCGCATCAGCATGAGCATCGCCTGGCTGGTGATCGTGGCCGCCGAGATGCTGGTGGGGGGCACCGGCATCGGCTACTTCGTCTGGAACGAGTGGAACAACCTCTCGCTGACCAATGTGATCTTCGCCATCGTGGTCATCGGGGTGGTGGGCATGCTGCTCGACCTGCTCTTCGGCCTGTTGCAGAAAGCCGTGACCTATGTGGAGTGATGCCTCGTGAGCGGATTCCTCAAGATCGAAAAACTCGCCAAGGCCTACGGGGCTGCGCGCCCGGTGTTCGCCGATGTCTCCTTCGCCCTGGACAAGGGCGAGTTCGTCTGCATCATCGGGCACTCGGGATGTGGCAAGACCACCATCCTCAATGTGCTGGCCGGCCTGGACACCGCCAGCTCGGGCCTGGTCTTCATGGACGACCGCGAGGTCGCCGGCCCCAGCCTGGACCGCGGCGTGGTGTTCCAGGGCCATGCGCTCATGCCCTGGCTCACGGTGCGCCAGAACATCGCCTTTGCCGTGCGCTCGCGCTGGCCCGACTGGTCCGCCGCCCAGCTCAACGTGCAGGTCGAGAAGTTTGTCGCCATGGTCGGCCTGAGCCCGGCCATCGACAAGAAGCCCAGCGAACTGTCGGGCGGCATGAAGCAGCGCGTGGGGATCGCCCGCGCCTTCTCCATCGCGCCCAAGATGCTGCTGCTGGACGAGCCCTTCGGCGCGCTGGACGCGCTCACGCGCGGCACCATCCAGGATGAGCTGCTGGCCATCGTGCGCCAGACGCACCAGACCGTGTTCATGATCACGCACGACGTGGACGAAGCCATTCTGCTGGCCGACCGCATCCTGCTCATGAGCAACGGCAGCGAGCACGAGGGCATCTACACGCCCGGCGGCATTGCCGAGGTGGTGGTCAACCCGCTGCCGCGCGAGCGCAAGCGGGCCGGTCTGCACCACCTGCCCGGCTATTACGAGCTGCGCAACCACGTCGTCGATTTCCTCGTCACGCGCGCCACGGCGCACTGAGATTTTTCATCCCTAAACCACAACATGAAGGAGTTCACATGAACCGCAACGACGTCACCGAGAAGATCATCACCGTCAAGGTGAGCAAGGGCCTGAAGTGGGAGGCCGTGGCCAAGAAGGTCGGGCAGAGCAAGGAGTGGACGACGGCCCTCTGCATGGGCCAGATGACAGCCACCGCAGCCCAGGCCAAGACCCTCGGCAAGATCTTCGGCCTGAACGAGGAAGAGCAGAAGTGGCTGCAGGTCGTGCCCTACAAGGGCTCGCTGGACACCGCGGTGCCCACCGATCCGCTGATCTACCGCTGGTACGAGATCGTCAGCGTCTACGGCACCACCATCAAGGAGCTGATCCACGAGGAGTTCGGCGACGGCATCATGAGCGCGATCGATTTTTCGATGGACATTTCGCGGGTTGCCGATCCGAAGGGCGATCGCGTGAAAATCGTGCTGAACGGCAAATTCCTGCCGTACAAGACCTACTGACTGCGGCTGCGGAGCAAGGCTTCGAAGGCTTCCGCCGGCAACGGATTCGCGTACAGATAACCCTGTGCGTAGTCGCATCCGGCGGCCCCCAGCAAGTCGCGCTGGGCTTCGGTTTCCACGCCTTCCGCAATGACCTTCAATCCCAGTTCGTGCGCCATCACGATGATCGCGCGCGACAACGCCATGTCGTTGGGGTCCATGTTGAGGTCGCGCACGAAGGAACGATCGATTTTCAGATAGTCGATGGGAAACTGCTTGAGATAGGACAGCGAGCTGTAACCGGTGCCGAAGTCGTCGATCGCAATCTGGATGCCGGCGTCGCGCAGCTGGAACAATTGGTCGGTGACGTCGTTATTCACATTGAGCAGCACGCTTTCGGTGATTTCGACGATGAGGTTCTCACCGGATAATCCGATCTCGCGCAGATGGCGCAGCCAGCTCTCGATGCGCGCGCGTCCGTCGGCGCGAAACTGGACCGGCGACATGTTCACGCTGATCTGGAAATCCGTGCCGAACTCGCGGCACCACATCATGGCGTGCCGGGCCGACTCCCTGAATGACCACTCGCCGATTTCGTTGATGAGTCCGATGTCTTCCGCCAGCGGAATGAACGACATCGGATCGACCAGCCCGCTGCTCGGGTGCTGCCAGCGCAGCAGCGCCTCGGCCTTGTGCATGCGCCCGGTCGCCAGTTCGACGATGGGCTGGAAATGGGCGACGAACTGTTTGCCGACCACCGCTTCGCGCAATTCCCGCGACAGCTTCAGGCGCGCCTGCGCGGCATGCTGCAGCGACGCAGTGAAATAGCAGAAGCGGTTGCGCCCTTGTTTTTTGGCCGCATACATGGCCTGGTCGGCATGCTTCATCAGGGTGTCGATGTCGTCGGCGTCGCCCGGGTGCAGCGTGATGCCGATGCTGGCCGACACATAGGCCAGTTCGTTGCCGAGCTGAAAAGGATCAGCCAGCTGGCCGATGATTTTCTGGGCGATGTCCTCGATGTGCGTGCGATCCGACAGCCCGGTCAGCAGGACCGTGAACTCGTCGCCGCCGAGGCGGGCGACGGTGTCGGTATCGCGCACGCAGCTGCGGATGCGGCGGGCCGCTTCCTGCAGCAGCGTGTCGCCGACGTCATGCCCGAGCGTGTCGTTTACTTCCTTGAACGCGTCGAGGTCGATCAGCAGCAGCGCCAGGGGCACTTCGGCGCGCCGCGATTTGACGACCTCCTGCTCAAGGCGGTCGAGAAACAGCCGGCGGTTGGGCAATTGCGTCAGCGGGTCGAAGTTGGCTTGGTGCTGGATCGTTTCTTCCGCCGCCTTGCGCGCACTGATATCGAGATGGGTTCCGATCAGCCGTAGCGGCGCGCCGGCAGCATCGCGGGCGGCGACCATGCCGCGCACCTGAACCCATTTCCAGTGGCCGTCCTTGCAGCGCTTGCGATGCTCGTTGGTGAAGGTGTCGGTGCGGCCGTCGAATAGCTGCTGACGCGCGGCCAGCAGCGCGGGCAGGTCATCCGGGTGTATGCGCGCATGCCAGTCGGCCAGGCGCGTGCCGATTTCGTCGTCGGTGAATCCCAGCATCGCCTTGCAACGACTTGACAGCAGGATCTCGCTGTTCACAAGATCCAGGTCCCATACGCCGGCCCCCGTACTGTCCAGCGCAAAACGCCAGCGCTCCTCCAGATCGCGCAGCTTCTCGTTCGCCGCAGCCGTCTCATGCCGGGAAAAAACCAGCCGGCGGATCAGCGGCGCAACCATCCAGTACAGCAGCAGCATGCCGGTCAGCACCAGCCCGGCCAGCAGCGGCACGATGATCCAGAGCTGCATGCTGACCGGACCGAACAGTTCGTCGCGATCGATCTTCAGCACCATGCCGGGGCCCAGATTGTTCATCGGCGTGTGGGCGGCGACCACGTTCTGTTGCCGGTAGTCCCGCGTGAACAGCGTGCCGGTCTTGCCCTCCAGCGCGTAGCTCATGGGCAGCGGCTGTCCGCCCGTGCTGCGCGCTATGCGCGGGGAGACCACATAGGTCCGGGTCAGCGGAAAGCACTGCATGTCTTCCCCCAGGGGTGCGCATACCGCAAGTTCTGCCGTCTCGCCGAGCTCACGGGTATCGAGGATCGCACGCGTCAGATTCGGCAGTGCTGATTCGGCCCGTGCGGTGCCGATGCGTGCGCCCGACTCATCCACGACATCGCGGATGACCTGCAGGATAAATTCCCGGTCCCACAGCAGCCTCGATTCGACGTGTGTGTTGAGTGGCACGCTGAGCGCCGGATTTTCGGATAGGGTGCCGGCGTGCGCGACCTCGACGTCGCGGCGGTCATAGAACGTAATGCTGGTGAATCCGATGGGTAGAAAAGACTCGGCGACCTGCTGCAGGGCGAGTCGGCTAGCCGGGTCGTCCGGCTGCGCGTGGATCTGTTTCAGATTTCGGATCACGAACGGTCGCGTCGACACCGTCAGCGCATTGGCCAGATTGGCCTCGATCTCGCTTTCGAACAGGCGGCGGTCGCTGCGTAGTGAAGCTTCCAGGCTTTTGACCAGGATGGCCTCCGCCTGCCGCTGCATCACAATGTAGACAGCGAAGCCCGAGGCAAGCGTCAGCCCGGCGAGTATGAGACCGCCGATGATGCCGATACGGTGACTGTCGTGTAACCGGTTCAAATGGGTTCCAGAGATTCCGTGCCGGGGTGGCAGGGGGCAAACTTACCACGCATTGCGGTGGGGGGCACTTGCCGTTATTGCGAGTGCTGCGAAGCACGACAGAGTAGTTGGTGCCTTTGCAGGGCTGCTGACTGCTGGCCGGGGGTAGCCCGGCGGCTAGTCACTTTCTTTTGCTTCGCCAAAAGAAAGTGACCAAAGAAAAGGCGACCCCGCTCATCCCCGAAACCCCGGAAATCGAGCCTGCCGGGCGGGCGGCAAAGAACTCGCCCCGCTTAA
>JAUYQZ010000006.1 GCA_030695415.1 Hylemonella sp. | reverse complement strand
GGTGGCCCGCCGCTACCTCGACGACGTCGTCGCCGCGTGGCAGGCGGAGCGGGTGCTGGGGGAGGCCACGGCGTACTCCTGTGCTGTGGCTCGTGGGCTCGCGCACGTCATGGCCTACAAGGACGAGTACGAGGTGGCGCGCCTGCACAGCGATCCCGGCTTCAAAGCGCGCATAGGCGCCATGTTTGAGGGTGAGTACCAGCTCCACTACCATCTGGCGCCCCCCCTGCTGGCCAGGAAGAATGCCCGGGGCGAGCTGATCAAGCGGTCATTCGGGCCGGCCATGGGCACGGTTTTCCGCCTGCTGGCGCGTCTCAGGGGTTTGCGCGGCACGGTCTTCGATCCTTTTGGCCGCAGCGAGGAGCGGCGCACCGAGCGGGCCCTGATCGCCGAGTACCGCGCCTGCATGGACGAGGTGCTGGCCGGCCTGAAGGCGGGCAACCATGCGGCGGCCCTGGAGCTCGCCCGCCTGCCCGAACAGATCCGCGGCTATGGCCACGTCAAGGCGCGGCACCTGGCGGCGGTCAGACCCCTGTGGGCCGAGCGGCTGGCGGCCTGGCGGGGAGCCAGCGCCTGAGGCCTGCCAGGCCCAATCCGCACAAGCTGGTGGGGCCGAAACCGGCCGATGGCGGCCCCGTACAATGGGCAGCCGCCAAGTTTGGCGTGCCTGCCGCGCATCGCCCGATGCCGGCATGTTCAGATTTTTGAACCCCTGACGTGGAGTTGCCCGTGTTTATTTCTTCCGCTTTCGCCCAAACCGCCCCCGCTGCTGCTGCCGGCGGTGATCTGTCCTCGTCCCTGATGAGCATGCTGCCCATCGTGCTGATGTTCGTGGTGCTGTACTTCATCATGATCCGCCCGCAGATGAAGAAGCAGAAAGAGCATCGCACCATGGTCGAGGCCCTGGCCAAAGGTGACGAAGTGGTGACCGCTGGCGGCATGCTGGGCCGGGTCAGCAGCCTGAACGAGAACTTCCTCGGTGTCGAGATCGCCTCCGGGGTGGAAGTGCAACTGCAGCGCCAGGCCGTGGTGCAGGTGCTGCCCAAGGGCACGATGAAATAAGAGTCCTTTCAGCCAAGCAGACGCGAGCGAACAATGAACCGTTATCCGGTATGGAAGTACGCGATCATCGTGATCGCGCTGCTGGTGGGGGCGATCTATACCGCCCCGAATTTTTTTGGTGAAGCGCCTGCCGTCCAGGTGTCGGCGGCCAAGGCCGTCCTCAAGGTGGACTCCTCCACGCAGTCGCGCGTGGAGTTGGCGCTGCAGGAGGCTGGCCTGCGGCCCGATGCCATCAGCCTGGAAGCCGGTTCCCTGCGCGTGCGCATGGACTCCACTGACAACCAGCTCAAGGCCAAGGATGCCATCCAGCGTGCCCTGGTCAAGGATGCAGGCGATCCCGAGTACATCGTGGCGCTCAACCTGCTGCCGCGCACCCCGGGCTGGCTGACCGCGCTGCATGCGGCACCGATGTACCTGGGGCTGGACCTGCGCGGCGGTGTGCACTTCATGCTGCAGGTCGATATGCAGGCCGCGCTGAGCAAGAAGGTCGAGTCGCTGACCGGCGATTTGCGCACTGCGTTGCGGGAGAAAAACGTGCGGCACGGCGGCATCAGCCGCAACGGCCTGGCCATCGAACTGCGCCTGCGCGACGCTGCCACGCTGGACGCCGCCAAACGCGTGCTGCTGGATCAGTTTGCCGATCTGCAGACCACGCAAACGCAGGAAGGCAGCGATTTCAAGCTGAGCGCCACCATCAAGCCCCAGGCCGCCCGCCTGGTGCAGGAGCAGGCGCTCAAGCAGAACATCACGACCCTGCACAACCGCATCAATGAACTCGGCGTGGCCGAGCCGGTGATCCAGCAGCAGGGCCTGGACCGCATCGTGGTGCAGCTGCCCGGCGTGCAGGACACCGCCAAGGCCAAGGACATCCTGGGCCGTACCGCGACGCTGGAAGTGCGCATGGTGGACGAGAGCGTCGAGGGTCGCTCGGCGGAGGCCGGCTCCGGCCCCGTGCCGTTTGGCACCGAGCGCTATCCGGACCGCAACGGCCAGGCCGTCATCGTGAAGAAGCAGGTGGTGCTGACCGGCGACAACCTGACCGACGCCCAGCCCGGCTTCGACAGCCAGACCCAGGAGCCCACGGTCAACCTCTCGCTGGACGCAAAAGGCTCGCGTATCTTCAAGGACGTGACCCGCGAGAACGTGGGCAAGCGCATGGCCATCATCCTGTTCGAGAAGGGCAAGGGCGAGGTGGTCACGGCGCCGGTGATCCGCACCGAAATCGGCGGGGGCCGGGTCCAGATCTCCGGCCGCATGAGCTCGATGGAGGCGGCCGACACGGCGCTGCTGCTGCGCGCCGGCGCGCTGGCCGCGCCCATGGAGATCATCGAGGAACGCACCATCGGCCCCAGTCTGGGTGCGGAAAACATCGACAAGGGTTTTGCCAGCGTGACCTGGGGCTTCCTGGCGGTGGCGGCCTTCATGTGTATCTACTACATGCTGTTCGGCGTGATCTCCAGCGTGGCGCTGGGCATCAACCTGTTGCTGCTGGTGGCAGTGCTGTCCATGTTGCAGGCCACCCTGACCCTGCCGGGCATGGCGGCCATGGCCCTGGTGCTGGGCATGGCCATCGACGCCAACGTGCTGATCAACGAGCGGGTGCGCGAAGAGCTCCGGGGCGGCGCCTCGCCGCAGGCCGCCATCCATACCGGCTACGACCGCGCCTGGGCCACCATCCTGGACTCCAACGTCACGACCCTGATTGCCGGCCTGGCCTTGCTGGCCTTCGGCTCGGGACCTGTGCGGGGTTTTGCCGTGGTGCACTGTCTGGGCATCCTGACCAGCATGTTCTCGGCGGTTTTCTTCTCCCGTGGCCTGGTGAATTTGTGGTACGGTAGCCGTAAAAAGCTGAAGACCGTCTCGATCGGGACGATCTGGCGGCCCGACGGACAAGTTCCGGCCAAAACGGATTGAGGGAAGAATGAACAATAAAAAACGAGTTTTTGGCTGCGGCTCACAGGCGCTGCGCGCAGTTGTGACGCTGCGCCGAAAATTCCATTTTCAGACGAGCTAAAAATGGAATTTTTCAAGATCCGGCGCGACATTCCGTTCATGCGGCACGCGGTGGTGCTCAACATCATTTCGGTGGTCACGTTCCTGGCCGCCGTGTTTTTCCTCTTTTCGCGCGGCCTGCATCTGTCGGTGGAGTTCACCGGCGGCACGCTGATCGAGGTGAGTTATTCGCAGCCGGCCGATCTGGAGGCCGTGCGCGCCGGCATTGCCAAGCTGGGCTATACCGACGTCCAGGTGCAGAACTTTGGCACCGCACGCGATGTGCTGATCCGCATGCCGGCGGCCAAGGGCGTGAGTTCGGGCCAGCAGAGCGAGCAGGTGCTGGCCGCCCTGAAGTCGCTGGATGCCAGTGCGACCCTGCGCCGCAGCGAGTTTGTCGGTCCGCAGGTCGGTGACGAGCTCGCCGTGGACGGGCTGATGGCCCTGGCCTTCGTCGTGGGCGGCATCATGGTCTATCTGGCGCTGCGTTTCGAATGGAAGTTCGCGGTGGCGGCCATCATCGCGAACCTGCACGACGTCATCATCATCCTGGGCTTCTTCGCCTTCTTCCAGTGGGAGTTTTCGCTGCCGGTGTTGGCCGCGGTGCTGGCCGTGCTGGGTTATTCGGTCAACGAGTCGGTGGTGATCTTCGACCGCATCCGGGAAAACTTCCGCCGTCTGCGCAAGCTGGACACGGAGGCCATCATCGACAACGCCATCACCTCCACCATCAGCCGCACCATCATCACGCACGGCAGCACCCAACTGATGGTGCTGTCCATGCTGCTGTTTGGTGGCCCGACGCTGCACTACTTTGCGCTGGCCCTGACCATCGGCATCCTGTTCGGCATCTATTCCTCGGTCTTCGTGGCTGCGGCCATCGCCATGTGGCTGGGCGTCAAACGTGAAGACCTGATCAAGGGCGGCGGCGCCAAGCGCGATACCGACCCCGACGACCCGAACGCGGGTGCCGTGATCTAAAGAGGCACCAGCACCGTGGCGACCCAACTCTCCTACATGCAGCGCATGCAGCTGGCGGAGAAGGTCCGCCAGCGTTTTCTCGGTGATGCCGAGAAGATCCTGTTCGAGATCGGGGGGGTGGTCCAGGATCGCCTGACCACGCTGCTCAATGAAAGGGGCACCACCCGGGACATGCAGAACCGGCGCGACGCGTGGATGCTGTTCCAGAAGCAACGCGGTCCCTGGATCGACGGGACCATGAAGACCTGGCAGGAGTCGCTCAAGTCTCCAGCCACCAGGAAATCCGAAAAGAAGGACCCGCTCTCCCTCGAGGGCGACGGCGGGCTGTCCTTGGTAGGCACCGACGCGGTCGAGGACAAGATCCTTGCGTCCCGCCTGGTGCTGGCGGTGGTGGAAAAGATGAGCGGCGAGCTGGACGACCTGCGCGTCCGCGTGAAGACACTGGAAAACCGCGACGAGCTCGAGGGACACGACATCCTGCGGCCCGAAGTCCTGATTCTGCTGATGATCGAGCAGTGGACGACCAGCGGCATGCCACGCGACTCATGGGCCATGGTCACCGATGCGGTCAAGAAGAGTCTCATCGACAAGCTGAAGGCGGCCTACGCCAGCGCGAATGAATTCCTGATCCAGTAGGGCGTGATGCCGACCATCGACCTGAAGGACCGCGTCAAGCGGGCCGCGGTCGGCCGGCGTGCCCCCGGGGGCGGGAGTGGCGGCCCGGACTCGGTTCTGCCGCCTGACTCGCAGCCGGCCGATATGGGCGGGACGGACGCTTCCTGGGATGCCTCGGGTGGCGGATTTGCCCAGGCGCCCGCTTATCCGGGCCAGCCAATATCCGCGCCGGCGCCTCTGGGCGGCGGAATGCCCATGGCGCATGGGCCCGCGGGTGCTTCGCCACTCATGGCTGCGCCGTCCTATCCGGGGCAGCCCGCTTATGCAGGGCAACCGCATCCCGGGCGCATGGGGGCGGGTATGCCCGGCGCAGCCCCACCCGGGGCGGCCTACCCGGGTCAAGGCGCGGGTGGTGGCATGCCCCAGCAGGCTTATCCTGGTCACCCTTCTCCCGCCGGGCGCATGGGGGCGGGTATGCCCGGCGCAGCCGCACCCGGGGCGGTCTACCCGGGTCAAGGCGCGGGTGGTGGCATGCCCCAGCAGGCTTATCCCGGTCAGCCTTCCCCCGCCGGGCGCATGGGGGCGGGTATGCCCGGCGCAGCAGCACCCGGGGTGGCCTACCCGGGCCAAGGCGTGGCTGGCGGCATGCCCGTCGGTCCGGCGGGTGCCCCGGCCGGTCGCAGCGCGGGCAACCTGTTCGGTGGCCGTCTGGGCTGGGACGATGCCGGCGGTGCTGTGACCCAAGGTCGGCTTGGCCCGGTGCCACCTGGTGCCGGCGGTGCTACCGCGGCAGCACCCATCGGACTGGGGCAGACGCCGGCCCAGATGCAGCAGGCGCTGGCCGCGCAGGGCGCCCCCTCTCAATTCAGTGGCGCGCATGAAGAGACGCGTCTGATGACGCAGACCACGCCGCTGGCGCGCACGCGCAGCCGTGCCCAAGGCATGTTCGGCCAACTCAAGCGCTTGCTGGTGGGTCAGGGCGGCGGGGACTTCACGGCCACTTCTTCACATGTGCCCTCGCCAGCCCTGGCAGCGGCCATGGCCGAGCGGCCGCAGTATGGTGACGACGGCGGTAGCGGTGGCGGTACCGGCACCATCTACCAGGACTACAGCCCGGCGGGCGTGGTCAAGGTGGCCGAGAAGCTGCGCGAAAAGACCGACGAGCTCAAGAAGAAGGCCGAGACCAAGAGCGAGAAGGCCACCATCGAGATGGTCGCCCTGATGTTTCAGGCCATTCTGGCCGAAGAGCGAATTCCCTCAACCATTCGCGTCTGGTTCGCCCGCCTGCAGATGCCGGTGCTGCGCATGGCGCTGTCCGACCCCGATTTCTTTGGCTCCATCAACCATCCGGCGCGTCAGTTGATCGACCGCATGGGCTCCTGCGTCATGGGCTTCGAGGCGAGCAGCATCACGGGCGGCGCGCTGGAGGCCGAGATCAAGCGCATCGTGCAGGTCATCGAGCAGTACCCCGAAACCGGCAAGCGTGTCTTCCAGATCGTGTATGAGGAATTCCAGAAATTCCTGGCCAAGTTCCTGACCGGCAAGGAGAAAACGCAGAAGGTCGTGAGCGTTGCGCAGCAGGTCGAGCAGAAGGAGACGCTGGCGATCCAGTACACCATCGAGCTTCGCAACATGCTCAAGGACATCCCGGTGCGCGACGAGATCCGCACCTTCCTGTTCAAGGTCTGGGCCGAGGTGCTGGCGGTGTCGGCCGTGCGCAAGGGACCCAAGGACGCCGAGACCGTGACGCTGAAGAAGGCGGCGGCCGACCTGGTCTGGTCGGCCAGCGCCAAACCTGACCGCAACGACCGTGCGCGTGTCATCCAGGACCTGCCGCAGTTGCTGCAGCGCCTGCGCTCGGGCATGAATCTGCTGGGCCTGTCGCAAACCGATCAGGACGCCCACATCAAGATCGTCAGTGACACCATGGCTGACGCCTTCATGTCCAAGACCCAGGCCATTCCGCAGGCGCAGATTGATGCGATGACGCAGCGCCTGGCCAACCTGGAAGACTTCGTCAGCGAGGACGGGCTGGGAGATCTGCCGCTGGACGCCGAGAGCATCGAGATGATGCTGGGCATCGACGCCTCCACCATCGACGTGGTGACCAATGGCGGGTCCAAGCCCACGCCGGCCATGGTGGCCTGGGCGCAGGAGCTGCAGCTGGGTTCCTGGTTCACGCTGGACCACAACGGCAAGGTCAGCCAGGTGCAGTTCGCCTGGCGCAGCGACCGCAAGCACCTGAACCTGTTTGCGTCCAGTGACGGCCACAGCTACCTGATCCAGGCTGGCCGCCTGGCGGCTTATCTGCAGGCCGGCCTGCTGCTGCCGCAGGAAGAGGAGACGCTGACGGTACGCGCCACCCGCGAGGCACTGACCCGCTTGGAAGCCCATCCGGAGCGCCTGCTCACCTGAAGCAAAAGGCCCCGTGAGGGGCCTTCGATTTTGTCCGGAGGGTTCGCGCGCTCAGGCAACAGCGTCAGTGTGCGATGCGTTCGGCGCTGTCGTCGTAGAGTTCGTCGAGCACCAGCGTGTCGGGCTCTTCGCCGAAACTCCAGTACACCATCAGGATGATGATCTTCAGATCGTCCAGAGCCATCGGCTCGCCGGGCACCGCCATGGCCCGATCGAGGATGACCTCGCGCATGGGCGCCAGCAGCACGCCGGCCGACTCAAGAAAGCTGATGAAGCCCAGGCATTCGGCGCCCAGATGGTTCTGTTCGGCGACCGAATACACCCGCATGCTGTCCGTTGCCGGGAAGCTCGCCAAGGTGGGGCCGGGGCGGGTGTCGGTGGGGGGCGTGTCCAGCCAGAGGGTGCTCTGGGCGGCCAGGTTCAGACCGTCGAGCCAGAGCAGCGCATCGCGAATTTCGTCGGCGTCGAAGCCGATGGCGTTGAGCTTGCGTTCCAGTTGCGGCAGTTGGGGGCAGGCATCACCCCGCCAGTAGTTTTCGTACACGTACACAAGCACTTCAAACATGGCTTCAATATAGCGCAGAAAGCGCCTTGGCAAGCCTTGAATTTGCAGGTGTTGTCGGCGCTGTTGCGCGTCAGGCCCGCACCAGGCGCTGAAGCAGTCCGCCGGGCAGGCGTGCCACCTGGCCGTCCATTTCCAGGGTCATCAGGCGGGCTTGCAGTTGCGCAATGTCCAGGCCCGTGCGGGCCTGCAGGGTATCCAGGCTGACCGGTTCCAGCCCCATGTCCTGCAGGAGGCTGTCTTCGGTCTCCCCCTTCCTGGTGATGGGCGGCAGCGCTGGCGTGGAGAACCTGCCGGGGAATTCCTCCAGCACATCCTGCGCGGATTCGACCAGCTTGGCACCCTGGCGGATCAGGGCATGGCAACCGTGCGATTGCGTGGCATGGATGGACCCAGGGATGGCGAAGACATCCTTGCCCTGTTCGGCGGCGAGCCTGGCCGTGATCAGCGAGCCGGACTGGACGGCCGCTTCCACCACCAGCGTCGCGTTCGACAGGCCGGCGATCAGACGGTTGCGACGCGGGAAGTTCGCTGCCAAGGGCGGGGTGCCGAGCGGGTATTCGCTGATCAGCAGGCCGTGTTCGCAGATGCGGTGCGCCAGATCACGGTGGCTCTTGGGATAGACCCGGTCCAGCCCCGTGCCGACCACGGCCACGGTGGCCAGCCGGTCCGGTGCCTGGGCGTGGCCAGCCAGCGCGCCTTCATGGGACGCGCCATCAATGCCCAGGGCCAGTCCGGAGACGACGGTCAGGCCCGCCTGGCCCAGCGCCTGAGCGAACTGGCGCGCATTCAGCGCCCCCTGAGGGGTCGGGTTGCGGCTGCCGACCATGGCCAGGCTGCGGCTGGCATCCCGTGGCAGATCCAGCCGGCCCGCGAGATAGAGCAGCAGAGGTGGGTCTTCAATGTTCAATAGCGAGGCCGGGTAGCGTGGGTCGCCCAGCGCGACCACGGCGCGCTGCAGCGGTGCCTCCTGCAGCCAGGCCCAGGTGCTGTCGAGCAGGGTTGCGAGGCCCTCGGGCTCCGCTTGCAGAGCCAGTGTCTGCTTGGGGTTGAGCAGTTGGCGCAGCGCAGAAGGGTCTTGCTCGAAGATGGCTGCTGGCAGGCCAAAGGCAGCCAGCAGTCGGCGCGCGCTGTCGTTGCCGATGCCGGGCGTGAGCGTCAGACGCAGCCAGGCGCCGAGTTCATCGCGCTCCATGGCGACTCCGCACCGCCGGCTGTCGCCGTCCCTATTGCGGTGCCGCCAGGCGGTCGCCAACCCGCACGCTGTCGGTCACGTCCAGGATCAGGGCGTAGGACAGCTTCTCGTAGGTGCGGAACACCATCACCAGACCATTGCGTTCATTGGGCAGCTTGATCAGCGGTCGCGAGGGGTCGGTGGTGTCGGTCAGTTGCTGGCCGTCCTTGAGGATGGCCAGCACATGACCGCTTTCCATGCCGTCGCGCTTGCCGCGGTTGATGACCACCACCTGATTCTGCGAGGCATTGGCCACGGCATTGCTGCCGTAGATCGAGACGATGCGTCCGCTGACCGCGCCGGCCGGGGCGCGCGGCGTGAAGCTCAGAAACTCGCGCTCGGGCTCAGGCGCCATGCGGTCGCCCACCAGCATCTCGCTCTTGGCCGTCACGATATCGATCGTGGCCGGCACCAGGGCGGTGTTGACCTTGCCATTGGCCGAGGCGAGTTCGGCGCTGCTTTCGCTGCGTACGAGTGCGGCCTTGCCAAGGAACTCGGCCTCGTAACCCAGGACTTCACCGCTGTCCGGGTCCTTGAGCGGCTTGGCATTGCGGAAGACCCGGTACTGCTTGACCTTCTGCTGGTCATCCATCAGCGGAGCACTGGCCGGGCCGCGCGCATAGACGCGGTCCCCGCGGCCGATGATGACGCGATTCTCGCCAGCGGCCACGATGCGCGGGGCGGTCAGCAACTCGGTTTCTTCGACGATCAAGGGCTCGGCCAGGAAGGCTTCGATATCGCGGGTCTGCAGTGTGGTCAGGGGGCTGCGGGCCGCTTCGGAGCGCACGCGTGGCGACAGGCGCACGGTCTCGATACCGCTGGCGCCATCCCCTTCGCGAGCGCCGGTAACGACCGTGCCACTGCCATCATTGCTGCTCGCAGCGCCGTCCGCGGGCGCGGGGGCGGTACCCGTCAAGCGGGCGCGGCCGTCGCGTTTGTCCAGGTAAAGGGTCTGGCCGGGGTAGATCAGGTGCGGGTTGCGGATCTCCTCCAGGTTCATGCCCCAGAGTTCAGGCCAGCGCCAGGGACTGCGCAGGAACACCTTGGAAATAGCCCACAGCGTGTCGCCGGGTTTGATGAGGTAGGTGTCGGGCGCATCGGGGGCCAGCTCGGACAGCGGCACGCCGGCCTGTGACACTTTCTGGGCGGTCGCGTTCTGCTCAGAGCTGATGGGCAGATTGGGGAACCTCTGGCTCCAGACCGGCAGGCTCAGCAGGCCCAGGGCCGCGATCATGGAAACTTGGGTGCGGATCCCCATCCTGTTTTTCGTCATGTCTTGCTGTTTCACGTTGCCCCCGGCTAGCTCCGGACGCGGACTGACCGCCCGCTGCCCCCGGAAAACTTAATAATTCACGCACGATTCTGCGCCCAAGCCCTTGATTGGGCAATGTTTTCTGAACTTTGTTGCAAACTCGTCGGGGAAAAGTGGCGAAAATAACGACATTGACGAGGTTTTATGGCGCTGCTTCCCATTCTTTGTTTTCCCGATCCACGCCTGCACAAGGTGGCCCAGCCTGTGCAGGTCGTGGACGCGCGCATCCAGCAACTGATTGCCGACATGTTCGAGACCATGCACGAAGCCCACGGCATCGGCCTGGCCGCGACCCAGGTTGACGTGCATGAGCGTTTGATCGTGATCGACGCCTCCGAGGGGCGCGACCAGCCCCTGGTGCTGATCAATCCCGAGATCGTCTGGGCCAGCCCGGAGAAGAAGATCAACGACGAGGGTTGCCTGTCCGTCCCCGGCATCTACGACGGCGTCGAGCGTCATGAGCGCGTGCACGTGCGCGCCCTCGATGGCGAGGGCAAGGCGCGGGTGATCGAGGCCGATGGCCTGCTGGCGGTGTGCATCCAGCACGAGATGGACCACCTGCTGGGCAAGGTCTTCGTGGAATACCTGTCGCCGCTCAAGCGCAACCGCATCAAGACCAAGATGCTCAAGGCCCAGCGCGAGGAGCGGCATTGAGGGTCGTCTATGCCGGCACACCCGAGTTCGCACGGGTGGCGCTGGAGAGGCTGCACGCGGCCGGTTTCGACATCCCCCTGGTCCTGACCCAGCCTGACCGACCCGCAGGGCGCGGCATGAAACTGCAGGCCTCGCCGGTCAAGCAGTTTGCGCTGGAACATGGCATTACCGTGGCCCAGCCGCACGGCCTGCGCCTGGATGGCAAGTATCCGGAGGATGCCGCCATCGCCCGCGCCGCGCTGGAAGCGGCACGTCCTGATGTCATCGTGGTGGCGGCCTATGGCCTCATCCTGCCGCAGTGGGTCCTGGATCTGCCGCGACTCGGTTGTCTCAACATCCACGCCTCCTTGCTGCCGCGCTGGCGCGGCGCTGCACCCATCCATCGCGCCATCGAGGCCGGTGACACCGAAACCGGCGTCACCATCATGCAGATGGATGCGGCGCTGGACACAGGAGACATGCTGCTCGTTGAGCGCCTTCCGATCGTGGCCAGCGACACCACCGCCAGCTTGCATGACAAGCTGGCCGAGCTCGGCGGCCGGATGATCGTCGACGTGCTGCGGCGCACGGCCGGCGACGGCCTGAAGCCCGAGCCGCAGCCGGCCGAGGGCGTGACGTATGCGCACAAGATCGAAAAGCAGGAAGCCGCCGTCGACTGGAGCTTGTCGGCGACGGTGATCGAACGCCGCATCCGCGCTTTCAATCCCTTCCCCGGCGCGGCGACGGCCTGGCAGGGCGAGTCCATCAAGCTCTGGCGAGGCCATGCCGAGGAACATCGAAGCAGTGGTCAGACGCCGGGCTCGGTGCTGGCGGTGGGCCCAGACGGCATCACCGTGCAATGCGGGCAGGGCGCCCTGCGCCTGACCGAGTTGCAGCGCGCTGGCGGAAAGCGCCTGCCGGCGGGGGATTTCCTGCGTGGGTTTGATGTGCCTGTGGGCGCGGCGCTAGGCGCCTGAGCCATGAGCAGCCTGCGCCAGGTCGTGCGCCATCCCGAATTCCGTTTGGGCATGCGCGACATGCTTTCGGTCGCGCCGGGCCTGGCGGCATGGGGCATGATGACCGGCGTGGCCATGGTCAAGTCCGGCATGAGCCTGTTCGAGTCCATTGCCATGACCCTGCTGGTCTATGCCGGCAGCTCGCAGCTGGCGGCCATCCCGCTGATCGCGGCTGGCGCGCCCGTGCTCGTGATCTGGGCCACGGGCTTCTGCGTAAACCTGCGATTCGTGGTGTTCAGCGCGCACATGCGGCCCTACCTCATGCACCTGCCGCGGCGCTGGCGTCTGCTGGCCGGTTACGTGACGGCTGACATCAGCTACGTGATGTTCACCAAGCGCTTCCACCAGCCGCCGCAGACCGCCGCGGAGCGCCAAACCCAGCTGGCCTACCTCATGGGGGGCTGCGCGACCAACTGGAGCAGCTGGCAGGCAGCCAGCCTGCTGGGCATCTTTCTTGCGCATTCCGTGCCCGCCCACTGGGGCCTGGGTTTCGCCGGCATCCTGGCCCTGCTCGGCGTGGCCCTTTCGCTGGCCAGCAGCCAACTGCGCCTGGTCTCGGCCGGCGTGGCCGGCACCGCGGCGGTGGCGGCTTTTGCCCTGCCCTTCAAGCTCAACATCGTGGTGGCCATCGCGGCGGCCGTGGCCCTGTGCCTGCTGCTGGAAAAAGCCCCGCCCTTCCGACGGGAGGCGGCAAAGTGAAGGACACCGACTTCTGGACCCTGGGGGTCATCCTGGGCCTGGCCGCGGTCACCGTCATCACGCGCTCCTTCTTCTTCATCTCCAGCAAGCCCTGGAGCCTGCCGCACTGGGCCCAGCGCGGCCTGCAGTACGCGCCCATTGCGGCACTTGCGGCGGTGATCGTGCCCGAGATTGTGGTCACACAAGGCCAGCTGGTGCAGACCTGGCAGGATGCACGCCTGTTTGCCGTGGCGGCCGGTGGGGCCTGGTACTTCTGGCGCCGAAAGAGTGCCTGGGCCATGCTGGGCACCATCGTGGTCGGGATGGCGGTTTACCTGCCACTGCGTCTGGGGCTGGGCTGGTAAGGGGCGCGCCCCGGCGCAGCCCCTAAAATTACAGGTTACAAGCCGGTTTCATGCCCGGCCTGCCCTTTTTTACTTAAGCCTCGATCCCCATGAACTTCATCCGATTCCAGACCCTCTGCGAGCAGGGCAAGGCCAAGGGTCAGCGCGTCTTCATCCGCGCCGACTTGAACGTCCCGCAGGACGACAGTGGCGCCATCACCGAAGACACCCGCATCCGCGCTTCGCTGCCCTGCATCCGCATGGCGCTCGATGCCGGTGCCGCCGTCATGGTCACCTCCCACCTGGGGCGCCCCGTGGAGGGGGAATTCAAGCCTGAGGATTCCCTGGCCCCGGTGGCCCAGCGCATGGCCGAACTGCTCGGCCCGAAATATGCCCCGAAGGGTGTCCCCCTGCTTGCCAACTGGGTCGACGGCGTCACCGTTGCCCCCGGTCAGCTCGTCCTGTTGGAGAACTGCCGCCTCAACAAGGGTGAGAAGAAGAACAACGAAGAGCTCAGCAGGAAGATGGCCGCCCTGTGCGACATCTTCGTGCACGACGCCTTTGGCACCGCCCACCGCGCCGAAGCCAGCACCTACGGCATCGCGCAGTACGCCAAGACCGCCTGCGCCGGCCCGCTGCTGGCGGCAGAGATGGACGCCATCTCCACGGCCCTGAGCAACCCGAAGCGCCCGCTGGTGGCCATCGTTGGCGGCTCCAAGGTCTCCAGCAAGCTGTCCATCCTCAAGACGCTGGCGTCCCGGGTGGATCAGCTCATCGTCGGTGGCGGCATCGCCAATACCTTCCTGCTGGCCGCGGGCAAGCGCATCGGCGATTCGCTGGCTGAGCCCGAGATGGTGCGTGAGGCGCAGCAGGTCATGGACCTGATGCGGGAGCGCGGCGCCGAGGTGCCGCTGCCTGTGGACGTGGTGGTGGCCGACGAGGTCTCGTCGCTGGCACGCGCCAACCGCGTGTCGGCGGACCAGGTTGGCCCGCACGACCGCATCCTGGACATCGGGCCCAAGAGCGCGGCCCAGTTGGCGGAGATCATCGCCCACGCCGGCACCATCGTCTGGAACGGGCCCCTGGGCGTGTTTGAGTACGACCAGTTTGCCGGCGGCACCAAGATGCTGGCCTCTGCGATTGCGCATTCCGACGCGTTTTCGATTGCCGGCGGCGGCGACACCCTGGCCGCCATCGCCAAGTTCCAGATCACGGACCAGGTGGGCTACATCTCCACGGGCGGGGGCGCCTTCCTGGAGGTACTGGAAGGCAAGACCCTGCCCGCCTTCGAGATCCTGGCGCGGCGCGCCCAAGGCTGAGAGCCCCTCGCGCCGGGACCGTGGGCCCGTCCCTGCGGGCGCCGCATCTTGTTGCTCCTTGGTAACTAATTTCATGCCAAAATGGAAACTTAGTTACCAAGGAGACTGAGACATGACGCGTCGTGAGACCAAGATTGTGGCCACCCTGGGCCCCGCTTCCAGCGATCCCGCCCTGCTTGAAAAGATGATCCGCGCCGGTGTCAGCGTGGTGCGGCTGAACTTCAGTCATGGCAAGGCCCAAGACCACATCGACCGCGCCCGCCTGGTGCGCGAGGCCGCCAAGCGCGCCGGACGCGAGGTGGGCATCATGGCCGATCTGCAGGGCCCCAAGATCCGCGTCGGCAAGTTTGCCGAGGGCAAGGTGCAGCTCACGACCGGGCAGAAATTCCTGCTCGACGCCACCCGCACCGAGCTGGGCGATGTCAACGCCGTCGGCCTGGACTACAAGGAACTGCCGCGCGACGTGAAGGCCGGCGACGTGCTCCTGCTCAACGACGGCCTGATCACCATGCAGGTTGATTCCGTCAAGGGTGAAGCCGTGCTGTGCACGGTGACCATGGGCGGTGAGCTGTCCAACAACAAGGGCATCAACAAGAAGGGTGGCGGCCTGACCGCCCCGGCCCTGACGGCCAAGGACATGGAGGACATCAAGACCGCCATGAGCTTCCAGGCCGATTACGTGGCTGTGAGCTTTCCGCAGAACGCGACCGACATGGAAATGGCCCGCCAGCTGTGCAATGTGGCCGCTGCCGAACACAACCACAAGCCGCACCTGATTGCCAAGATCGAACGCGCCGAGGCGATCCCGAGGCTGGAAGAGATCTTGCGCGCCAGCGACAGCATCATGGTGGCGCGCGGCGACTTGGCCATCGAGGTCGGCAATGCTGCCGTGCCGGCCCTGCAAAAGCGCATGATCAAGATGGCGCACGAGATGGACAAGACGGTGATCACCGCGACCCACATGATGGAGTCCATGATCAACAACCCCATGCCCACGCGCGCCGAGGTGAGCGATGTGGCCAATGCGGTGCTCGATGGTTCCGATGCGGTGATGACCTCGGCGGAGACTGCCGCCGGCAAGTTCCCGCTGGAAACGGTGGTCGAGATGGCCGCGATCTGTCTGGCCGCCGAAGCCGCCGAGGAGGTGAAGCTGGACGCCGACTTCAGCGGCAAGAGCTTCACGCGCATCGACCAGTCCATTGCCATGGGCGCGCTGTTCACCGCCTATCACCTGGGTGCCAAGGCCATCGTCGCGTTGACGGATTCCGGTTCGACCGCCCTGTGGATGAGCCGTCACCGCATCCACATCCCGATCTACGCGCTGACACCCAAGGTCTCGACCCAGCGTAAGTTGACGCTGTACCGCAACGTGAGCCCGCTGCTGATGGATACCAGCGCCGACCGTGATACCGCGCTGGCGGACGCCGAAAAGCACCTGAAGGACCGCGGCATCGTGAAGACCGGCGACATCTATGTCATCACCTGCGGTGAGCCCATGGGCGCCCCGGGCGGCACCAATATGCTGAAGATCTGCAAGGTCAGCTGAGACGCCCACGATGGCCCCGGGGCTGCACGGGCCACCGCTCCAAGGCGCTTTTCGCGCCTTGGGCGGTCCGGCGGCGCTCACAGCAGCAGGTCCAAGCGGGTAAAATTGGCGGCAGTTACCGACCAGTTACCAACTTTCCTGGGGATACCACCATGGCACTCGTCTCGATGCGCGAGCTGCTGGACCACGCAGCCGCCAACGGCTACGGCATTCCGGCTTTCAACGTCAACAATCTGGAGCAGGTCCAGGCCGTCATGGAGGCTGCCAAGGAAACCGGCGCCCCCGTGATCCTGCAGGCCAGCGCCGGCGCGCGCAAGTACGCCGGTGAAGCCTTCATCAAGCACCTGATCCAGGCGGCGGTCGAGGCCTATCCGAATATCCCGCTGGTCATGCACCAGGACCACGGCCAGAGCCCCGCCATCTGCCAGGGTGCCATCGACCTGGGCTTCGGCTCGGTGATGATGGATGGCTCGCTCAAGGAAGACGGCAAGACCCCGGCCGACTTTGCCTACAACGTGGACGTGACCCGCAGGGTCGTGGACATGGCGCACAAGGTCGGCGTGACGGTCGAAGGCGAGCTCGGCTGTCTGGGCAACCTGGAAACTGGCGACGCCGGTGAGGAAGACGGCATTGGCGCCGAAGGCAAGCTGGACCACAGCCAGATGCTGACCGACCCCGAGGAGGCCGCGCAGTTCGTCAAGGCCACCCAGCTCGACGCGCTGGCGATCGCCATCGGCACCAGCCACGGCGCTTATAAATTCACTAAGCCGCCCACTGGCGACACCCTCTCCATTCAGCGCATTAAAGAGATTCATGCGCGGATTCCTGACACCCACCTGGTGATGCACGGCTCCTCCTCAGTGCCCCAGGAGTGGTTGGAAGTTATCAATCAGTACGGTGGCAAAATTCCGGAAACCTACGGGGTACCCGTGGCAGAGATTGTCGAGGGCATCAAGTATGGTGTTCGAAAGGTCAATATCGACACTGACCTACGCCTAGCCTCCACCGGCGCAGTACGCCGCTTCCTGGCCGAAAACCCCTCTGAATTTGACCCCCGCAAATTCTTGAAAGAAACCGTCTCAGCGATGCGTGACCTTTGCATCGCTCGCTACGAAGCCTTTGGTACGGCAGGCAATGCAAGCAAAATCAAGCCTATTAACCTAGAGGCGATGTTCGAGCGCTATGAGCGCGGCGAATTGGCTCCCAAGGTAAAGTAAGCGTGTAGTTAACGTACCTTCAAAAAGACGACCAGCCGGTCGTCTTTTTTTGGTCAACACTTTTCAATAGCACAGGTTATGAGCGAAAAAATAGATGTTGCAACGCAGCATTAATGCGCTAACACTAGTCATGAGCCACTCAGTTTCATGTTCCAGCAAGGAGGCAACAACACTTATGAAATCCCCGATCCCTCTTTCCCTAATGCCCAACTCACCAGCCGCAATGCTCGATATTTGGAAAGCGGGTTTTATGGCGTTGGAGCTTTGGAGTTCTTCATTATCGACCATCGCTATGCGCCAACAGCTGTGGCAAACACAGCCATTTTTCAGCCCCTCTATGATTCGTGAAAACCAACGTATGGTGACTGAAAAAATTGAGGCCAGCATGGAAGCTGGCCTCGTCGTGCAAAAAACGCTGTTTAGCGCCATGAGCGGTAATTACGCTCCGTGGTGGGTAACCAGCCAAAAGGCCATGAAGCCCTACCAGCGTCGCAGTAGCGCCAACTCACGGCGTTTATCCCGCTAGCGCTATTCGCGCATTTCATCTTCACCCTCTTCAACAGCGTCTTCAGCACTACCCGTGCCACCGGTCCCCCCTTCAGCGTCCGCTTCCTCATCAGTGCCATTATCAGTGGAAGTCTCTTCGTCGCTGGGGGTGGGTTCCTCATCGTGCTGCACTGCACCTGCCTTAATACCGTACTTCTCTTCTAACGCAGTGTCGTCTAGCGCCTCATGCTGAGTTTCATCTGATTCCGTTTGCTCAGCTAAAGTAGGACCTGCTACTAACAGTAAGCCGCCCAGCGTAATTGAAAGCAACCAAGGGGTAAGTCGCATAGGGAGTCTCCTTTTTATGGTAATAACAGCTTAGCCTATACAGCGTATGCCTTCAGAAGAACGCCGAAAAAAGCGCATTAAATCTTATCTGTGCATAATGGCCAACCAGCGTTATCGTATAAAAATTATAAAACAGTGTTCACAAAGGGCGTAAAATCTCGTTCAATAGCAGTGTGTCGGTTTCAACTAACATGGGTAGCGCTCTTTGCGCTCCAAGGAACGACAATGCCGCTTCCACTTTTGCTGTTTGACTGTGATGGCACCCTCGTTGATAGCGAGCCTCTTTTAGCTGAAGAGATGGCCATTGGCCTTAACTCTGTCAGCTTGCCGTTTGCTGCTTCTGATTATCTTGGGGAGTTTCGCGGCACCCGCTTCCGACGTATCGTGGCCGAGCTCCAACATCGCTATGGTGAAATAGATTCCGAGCGGCTCGACCATATGGAGCATAAGATGCGCGCCAAGCTGGCTGAACGACTGGCCACCGAATTGACCACTATCCCTGGCGCCCGTGAATCGCTCGACGCATTAAGCCACTTTCCTAGCGCGGTTGTTTCTAATGGCCCAGAGAGTAAAATCCGCACTGCCTTACAAACCACCGGCCTCACCCACTATTTTGGTAATCGGCTGTTTAGTGGTTATACCGCCAATTGCTGGAAGCCAGAACCCTGTTTACATCTGCACGCAGCCAGTATCATGGGCTATGCTGCCCGTGACTGCATTGCGATAGACGATGCGCTTGTCGGCGTTCGCGCCGCGCTGCAGGCGGGCATGACGGTTATCCATTTAAACCGTTTTCCGGATGCCGAAAGCACCCCTGAAGGCGCTATTATGATTAGCAGCATGTATCAGCTACCCGCAGTGGTGGAACAGCTGACACATGAATGGCGGCTGGCAGCAGTGCCTCAACACTCAACAGGGAACTAGCATGGCTTCTTTACGTGACCAGCTTGGAGGGCTTGTATACTCAACCGAGCATGGAAAAACTTGCCCAGACTGCCGCGAGTCAATCGATGACTGCCGCTGTGAGATCGCCAGCGAACAGCAGCGCCTCGCTGCACTGGACGGCATTGTGCGTATTCGCCGTGAAACTAGCGGCCGTAAAGGCAAAGGCGTCACGACTATCAGTGGCATACCTCTGAATAACACAGAACTTAAAACACTCGCTAAGACATTGAAAAAACGCTGTGGCACGGGTGGTGCCGTTAAAGATGGCGTGATCGAAATTCAGGGCGATCATCGCGAGACACTGCAGCAAGCGTTAACGTCGCTCGGCTACCAAGTAAAGTTGGCGGGCGGCTAACACACCTCTATGATGTCGGTTTACGTAAGTAAACTGCTAAAGGGCAAGGCACTGCAATGGTTTGGCTGGAATACCTGCTACCGCTCATCTTTCTGTTCCCCATGGCGGCCATGGGCGGCATCGTATTAGCACTGCGGAGCTTACACGACGCCCGCGTTCACTCGCCGTTTGACGCCCCACTGCGTGAACCTGGACAAGCGCTAAGGTACCGTCTGGACAAAGCTTTCTCTAGCCTCTTTTTGAATGGCGCACTGGGCCCCATTGTGAGCCTTGCGCCCTTGGTTTACGGCATGGGCCGAATGCTATTTGTTGAGCAGCAGGACTGGGTGGAGTGGGCACTTTATGGCTTACTAAGCACGCTGTTGGTATTAGCGTTTTCCCTGCTGTTAATTCGCGATTACCAGCGTATTCGTCGGCTTAAGCTCGGCCTAGCCTGCGAGTTAGCCGTTGGCCAAGAACTAGAGCGCTTAGTAAGGCCCGAAGCGCACCCTTATTATGTCTTTCACGATGTCCCTACCGATAGCTTTACCATCGACCACGTAGTGGTGACACCCCATGGTATTTTTGTAGTAGAAACCCGGGCTCGGGCGCTGGCGATTGGTACTGATGGTAAAGAGATAAACAGCGTCGCGGTTGAACGCGAGCGTCTGCGCTTCCCTCATTGGCAGGAGCGTCGCCCCTTGCATAAAACACGTCAAGGGGTCAGTTGGTTAACTCAGTGGCTGGAGCGACGCTGTGGTGTGCCTGTACCCGTTAGAGGAGTGCTTGTATTACCCGGCTGGCAAATCGATACCAGCGAAGCATCGCCGGATATTTTGGTGGTCAGCGGCGAGCACCTTGCCCGCCAGTTGACAGAGTTAACACCAGGCCAGATGAGCGATGCCATCCACGATCGTGTGATTCACATTCTCCTCGAGCGCGCGCGACTGATGGAGCTGAAGCATTTACGCGAGCCCTCGGTGTAGGCATGCGTCAGTAGCCGCGTAAACGGCCTCCCATCTCCTGGGCTAAATCCACCGCGTAGTGATCCGTCATCCCACCGATAAAGTCCAGCATTCGTCGATAACTGTCGTATAGCGTCCAAGATGGCAGCGGTGTGTTTTCACCAATTAACGCCAACACTCGTTGATGTTTAAAAGAGCTTTTTCCCGTGTGGTGCAGCTCGTGGGCTGCTCCGATAAAGGCTTCCAACAGAATACCCAGCGTGGTGTAAGCACCAATTTCCAGCTTCGCTTTACGCTCATTCTGGAAGATACGCTCACGGGCTAATTGTTTGGCTGCCCGCACGCCCCAGCCCAAATCTGGGTGGCACAGCTCAAGCAAGTCCTCTCCTAGCGTTCCACTCAACAATGCCTGTTCATACTCTACAAAGACAGCACCTACGTCGTTCACAGCACGTTCCATGGCTGCCCCTCTTAGCAGCGCGATGCGTCGACGCTGGGAAACCTGTCTACGCTCCATATCTGCGTATTCAGGCGGAAATTCACCGGCAATTTGCCGCAGTATTTCAACCACCTCTTCATAGCGCAAGATGCCCATTTCCAACCCATCTTCCAGGTCGAGCAAGGCATAACAAATATCATCAGCTGCTTCGACAAGCCATGCTAACGGATGGCGACACCAGCGCTGCTCCCCCTGGGGAAGTAAACCAACGGCGTCTGCCACTTCTTTTAACAGTGCTTGCTCAGATTGATAGCAGCCAAACTTGCCCGCCCGGCCGCTATAGCGCACTGTCCATGGGTATTTAAGCAGTGTACCGAGCGTTGCCGCAGAGAGCCGCATCCCCCCATTGAACTGGTTGTACTCAATTTGGGTAATTACCCGAAATCCTTGAGCATTACCTTCATAGGTCAATAAATCTTCCCGCTCAGCCTCTGAAAGTCCATCTAGCAGGCCGCTTCCCTGGGCGCGTCGAAACCAGTCACGTATAGCGTATTCGCCAGCATGACCAAACGGTGGGTTGCCAATATCATGACCTAAGCAGGCGGTTTGAACGATTACCCCAAGATCAGCAGGGGTTATCCAATCAGGCAGACGATCGCGTAGCAGCTCTCCGACGATCATACCCAATGAGCGACCAACGCAGCCAACTTCTAGTGAGTGGGTCAGGCGCGTATGGATATGGTCATTTTCAGTCAGCGGATGCACCTGGGTCTTTCGCCCAAGACGCCGGAAAGAACCAGAGAATACAATACGATCATGATCTTTATGGAAGGGGCTGCGGCCTATTTCACGGGTACTATCAGTGCGATTATCGTGAAGGCGCTGGGGGGAAAGCAACTGATTCCACTGCATTTGTGTCATAGCATTCCTCCTTGAAATGCTACATTTTGACATAAAACACCAGAAAACCGCACGTTAAGTGGTGAGGTGTGGCATTCCCGACTCACGATTCTCCCTTCCCCCTTCTTTTTTACCCCTCGCGCATAAAAAAATCCCCCAAGGCATCAGCCCTGGGGGATTTTTCGTATAAGTGCCTGACGATGACCTACTCTCGCATGGGGAGACCCCACACTACCATCGGCGCTAAGCGGTTTCACTGCTGAGTTCGGCAAGGGATCAGGTGGTTCACGCTCGCTATGGTCGTCAGGCGTAACTGGCGATGTATATCATGCTGACGTGTTTGTGTGCGTCTCTATCAAGCCCTGGGCTTGATGCGCGTATCCGGTTCTCGTTACTACTACGACCAGACCCCTTGGGTGTTATAGGGTCAAGCCTCACGGGCCATTAGTACACGTTAGCTCAACGCCTTGCAGCGCTTCCACACCGTGCCTATCAACCAGCTGGTCTCGCTGGGC
>JAUYQZ010000002.1 GCA_030695415.1 Hylemonella sp. | reverse complement strand
ACTGTGAGCTCCTTGTCGCCGAGATAGAACGTGCCGGCGCCTTCGATCGAGCCGGCGGTCGTGCCTGCTGCCGTCAGCTGCGAGATGTCGAACGAGCCGCCGGCGTTGGTGATGAAGCGCGCCGTGCCGCCGCTGGCGCTGTCGAAGAACGCAACCACGGCGCCATCGTTGGTTGTAACCGTCGCCGCGTCCGCGGTCGACGCCGCCTGGAACAGGGTGAAGCCGCCGGAGCCGAGGCCGAATGCGCCGGCCTCGTTGACGATGGTGGCGTCACCGGCGGACGACGTATCGGTTCCGCCGAACGACCCGAATGTCAGTATGCCGCCCACGGTCACGCCATCCGTTGCCTTGTTGGTGATTACAGCTGTGCCCGCCGTCGATTGATCGTTGAAGGCGGTAGTGCCGCCGAGGTCGTTGACGATGGCCGCGCTCGACGCCGTGGCGGAACCCGAAAAGATCGTGCCGGCATTGGCGGAGACGGTGTCCCTGTTGGTGATTTGCGCGGACCCGGCGGAGCTGTTGCCGCTGAAGAAGGTACTGCTCGGTCCGGTATTGTTGATCGTGGCGGTGCCCGCGGTGCTTTGATCCACGAAGGACAGGCTAGCCAGCGTGTTGGTGATCGTGGCGGCGTCCGCCGTGCCGGTATTGTTGAAGGTGATCTGGCCGCCGCCCTGATTGGTGATCGCGGCATGATCGGCGCTGGCGCCATCGTTGAAGTCGATGATCGAATTGTTGGTAAGATCGGACGTTCCGGCCCGGGCGGTATTGTTGAACGACAGGTCGCCGTCATTGACGAAGTTGGCAGCGCCGGCGGTGCTGGTGTCGTTGAAATTCCAGATCCCGCCGGCATTGTTCGTCAGCTGGGCGCTGCTGGTGCCGCCGGTGCTGGAATTGCCGAAGGTCACGGTGCCGTCATTGCCGATAGTGGCGGAATCGGCTGTGCTCGTGGTGTTGAACGAGATGGTGCCCGACGCATTGTTGGTGATGCCGGCGGAGCCTGCCGAACTCGCATCCTGGAAACTGACGACGGCGTTGTTGGCAATCGTCGCGGTGGCTGCCGTGCTGGTGTTGTTGAACTCCAGGCTGCCATTGTTGGTGAAGGTGGCGCTTCCGGCGGTGCTGGTGCCCTGAAACGAGATGCTGCCGCTGTTGTTGTAAGTGACAAGCCCGGTTCCGGCGCTGGCCGAACTGCTGTTCTGGAATATCAGCGTGGATATGACATTGAATGTCTGCGTCGCCGCACTGTTGCTGGTAACGCCGGTGCCGTTGAAGGCGAAGACATCGTTGATGTTGATGGCATAGGCCGGGGCCGCGCCGGTGAAAGCGGCCGCGCCGATGATGACGAGGCCGTTGGCGTCGACTGTCGCCGATGCGCCATTGTTGGTGAAAGTGGCGGTTCCATCCGGCAGGTCCGGGTTGGAGGTCCAGTTGGCGGGATCGAGCCATTCGGTCGGCGTGCCGGAGTTGCCCAGCCAGGTGCCGTCGATCGCATATGCCGGCACCACCCCGAGCGCGGTGGTCGCGAGCCACACCGCGAGCGAATGCCGCAAAGCCCACCGCAGCCGACGGTCGGTAATCATCAAGCAGATTCTCGCGTCGGCCATGGCGCCCTCGATTTCTGCGATCACCGGACAAGCGAGGGGAGGGGAACCTGGCCCGTATTTATGCCAATCCGAAAATGCCCCTGCGACCTGGCAATTCTCGCCATATTCCCACGGGTTTACGGAGGCATGCAATGCACCCTTGGCGTTTATGGCGCCAAGACCGCCCCGCCGATGTTTGGTATTTTCAGAGCGTGGCCGTTAGGCAACATCCTGAGCCGATTATCGCTCGCAAGTTCCCGAAGGAAGCGGCCTTTTGCTGCAATTCGGCGTCTCCAATTCCAATGACGCCTTGATTCGCCTCATGTTGATGGCCGCGGTAGATGCGGCTAAGTTGATTGCGATCCGATGTCGCGCCGCGTCGCGGCCGTCGGTGACCGGCGGCGGGACTGATGATGGTGAGGTGGTCCAAAATAGTCGGTCTGGCACTGCTGCCCGGTGGGCTGCTGCTCGCGCTGATGAAGGCTCCACATGCAGCCACCCCCACGACGGTGGATATCCTGTCCAATGACGCCGCCGCGGACGTTCGCGGCAGCGTGGAGGTGGGCGGCGTCAGGCCGCTCGCGACCCGGGAGCAGAACAAGCCGCTTCCAGACGGAAATCCGCTGTGGTCGGTGCCGCTTTCGGGGCTGACCGCTACCCGGGAACGCCCGATTTTCTCGGCCTCCCGTCGCCCGGCGCAACGCGCGGTGGTTGCGCCATTGGAGGAACCATCCCATGCACCGGCGCCGGTGAAGGCGGCGGAGCCGGAAAGTCTTCCACTGGCGCTGATCGGCGCCGTCGTCGGCGACAGCGATGCCATTGCCATCTTCTTCGACCGCGGCAATCAGAAGATTGTCCGCTTGCGGCAGGGCGACAGCCATGCCGGCTGGGTGCTGAGCCTGGTTCAGGGACGGGAAGTCACGCTGAAGAAGGCGGACCGGACTGAAATTCTCGGGCTCAAGAGCGGGGAAGCGTCCGTCCTGCCTCTGCCAACGGCGATCGGCGCCGCGGCCGCCGGTGCATCCCACGCGCCGATCGGCGCCGGGTCCACCGACACATCCTATGCTCCCTTCACGCCCCGCTCGACACCCAGGAACGGCGAGCCCGACGGGCTTTGATGTCCCCGCCCGGTAGCCCCCACGGCCGTCACGCAGTCACATCCGAATTCGCCACCGAGCGGCAGCGGTCAGCGCTTGCGAGGGGTGCGGGATTGTGGCCTTGATCCAGTTCCGCTGGTGGACGCGACGATGGGGGGCTGCTTGGTGAGCGTTTCGGGCCGCGGGCGCAGACTTGTCAAAGGCTGGTCGGCGAATCTCGTCCAACTTATCCTTGGAATTACCCAACAAGTCGCGCTGATTCCCGTGTTTCTGCATTTCTGGACCAGCGACATGCTCGCCGCGTGGCTGGTCATTTATGCGGCTGGTAATCTCGTTATGATCGCGGACGGCGGCCTTCAGTTTCGCGCACTCAACAGATTCTTTTCCTTCAAATCGAGCGTCGACAGCGACGGCCGGACCGCCCATTACTACGCCGCGATGCTGCGAGTCTATTTTGGCTTCGTCGGCTTGATAATCGCTTTGGCGCTGATCGCAACGCAGCTTCTCCGTCCATCCGACGTGTTGGGATTTCGGGCGACGCCGGAATTCGATACATCCTTTATCGTCATGGTCGTGAGTGCGCTGCTCACGCTGCCTGTCGGCCTGGCGTCGGCGCTGTATCGAGCGCGCGGCTTCTATAGTCGCGTGGTGTGGCTGCAATGCGCGGCGATGCTGATCGCGCAACTTGGCCAACTCGTTGCGATCGTAACGATCGGAAGCCTTCTCGCGGTCACGGTCGCCTATGCGGCGACACAGCTTCTGATACAGATCTTTATCGTGGCGATCGATGTACGCCTGCTGTTTCCGTTTTTGCGCGGCGGGCGGGCGCGCCAATCGTGGCGCTGGGGCGTCGGACAGTTTCGCAAGGCCTTTCCGTTTGGCATCGCCGGCGGGACTGAACTTGCGCTGCAGAACCTGCCAATGCTGCTTGTCAGCGCCATCGTGATCGATCGCGTCGCCGTCGCCCAATGGGGCCTTACCCGCGTCGTGGCGGGACTGGTGCGGGCGTTATGCACCCAGGTGACGCTGCCGCTGGCGGCGGAGCTTGGCCATGATCATGCCGTTGGTGCGAAAGAACGGCTGCGGCATCTGTATGCCCGCGGCTCGGTATTCGTAACGGTGCTTGCGAGTATCGTGATTGCGGGGCTGCTGTCGTTCTGGCCGGACTTCTTTGCGCTTTGGACCCACGGCACCATCCCCTACGATCCGGTGCTGACCATGACGCTGCTGATCGGCACCGGCGTCATCGCGCCCTCGATCCTGGCGCTGGGATTGGCCAACTACAGCAATCGCGGCGCCCTGCTGGCGCGGACCAAGGGTCTGCAACTGGCGGTATTCGTGATCCTGGCGATCGTGCTGACGCCGCCGATGGGGCCGCGGGGGACCGCCATCGCGATTGTTGCAAGCGACGTGGTCGTTCAATTCGGAATGCTCGGGGTCGCCATCATCGGACAGGCGCTGCAGCGGCCGTACCGGCACATCGCCTTTCTCGCCTTGCTGATGGTTCTCGTTACCCTGGGCGGCTGGGCGATTGGAACGATCATCCGATCGTACGCACCTGGGGCGGGGCTGGCGCGATTTGTGTTCGAATGCACGGCCTGGCTGATAGCCGTTGCATTGCTGGCCAGCCCGCTGGCGAGTGGGGCGTTCCGCGACAGGTTGATAGCCAGGATTCCGAAATGAGGATATTCGGCCGGATAGCCACAGGATGTTCCAGCGCAATTCGGCTTGACCTCGGTAAAATCGCCGATTAGGTCATCCCCACATCTGCTGAAAACCGTCGGGATACCGAATTTGTGAGGCTCTTCCAGAATTCAAGATACTATCCTTCGCTGCGCCCGAGGATACGTGAGCTGACCGAGAACTTTCCCACCTTTGCTGGTCAAATCGACGCTTTTCTGAATTTCCGAGACGCAGCGGCTCACATTCTTCTGCCTGTTGACCAACGAGCCGAATGGGCGTTCTTCACCAATGGTGATGACGAGGATATTCAGAGAGTTTGGGCGCGAGAGCATGGTTTGAGTTCACGTGCATCGCTGAGCGACATCTTGAAGGCGCAGGTTGAGGATCACCGCGCGGATGTGATCTACAATCTCGACGCAACCGGTTGGGAAGCGGACTTCATCAAGAGCCTGCCGGGATGCGTGAAAAGCGTCATCGCTTGGCACGCAGTTCCAATCCGGCACGGATCGCTGACTGCATATGACCTTGTCGTCTGCAATTTTCCGTCAATCCTTGCGATGCTGAAGGAGCAGGGATGCCGTACCGAGTATTTCGTTCCGGCATACGACTCGGTGCTGGAGCAATTCGCAGTTCGCCAGGATCGGCCAGTCGATGTACTGTTCGTCGGTGGCTATTCGCGGCATCACAAGCAGCGGGCGGCGGTACTAGAGGCGGTATCGAAGTTGGCTGGAGAATACAACATTGTGTACCATTTGGACCGGTCACGCCTGTGCCGGCTAGCGGAATCGCCGCTGGGAAAATTTCTGCCGCTGGCAGGGCACCGGAGACCCTCCGCAATCAGAGCAATCGCCAAGGAACCGGTATTTGGACAAGATTACTACCAGGCGCTGTCGGCTGCGAAGATCGTGTTGAACGGGTCCATCGACATGGCGGGCGTGGATCGTGGAAATATGCGTTGTTTTGAGGCGCTAGGGGGAGGAGCATTGCTCCTATCCGACGCTGGCGTCTATCCTGAGGGCATGAAGGACGGTGAGACGATGGTGACGTACGATTCGCCGTCACAGGCCGTCGAACAAATCAGGTCCCTGCTTGAGGCCCCCGAGGAACGATCGAGCGTTGCACGTGCAGGTCACGAGATGGTGTCGACCCGTTACTCAAAGCAAGCGCAGTGGAAGCGCTTTGAGGCTCTCGTCGCCGCGATTTAAAAGGCCGCTTATGTCAGACAGTTTCATTCCGATTTCACAGCCCTCGATCGGTGCGCGGGAACGGGAGCTCGTGCTGGACGCTCTGGACTCCGGATGGGTTTCCTCAATCGGAAAATACATTGATGAATTCGAAGCCGCATTCGCGCGGTATTGCGGCACTGAGTTCGCGTTGACGGTGAGCAACGGCACGACCGGCCTTCATCTCGCTTTGGTGACGCTCGGCATCGGCCCTGGCGATGAGGTGATCATCCCGGATCTGACATTCGTGGCGACAGCCAATGCAGTCGCCTATACCGGCGCGACGCCCGTGCTCGCTGATGTTGACAATGACACGCTTTGCATCGATCCGGCTTCGGTGGAGTCTTTGGTTACCGACCGCACGAAAGCTATCATGCCGGTTCATCTTTATGGTCACCCGGCGGACATGGATGCGCTCACGACGATTGCAAGGGCTCGTGGCATCGCCATCATCGAAGACGCCGCTGAGGCCCATGGTGCCGAATACAAGGGACGGCGCGTCGGAGGGTTGAGCCAGTGCGGCGTATTCAGTTTCTACGGGAACAAGGTCGTCACCACTGGTGAAGGTGGCATGCTGACAACCAACGACCATTCTTTTTACAAGCGCGCAAAGCGGCTTCGGGATCACGCGATGACTCCGGAACGCCGATACTTCCACGACGAGCGCGGGTTCAATTACCGCATGACAAACCTGCAGGCCGCATTGGGCGTGGCGCAAATGGAGCGCATCGACGATTTCCTCACGCGTCGTGCAGAAATTATGGCGTGGTATAAATCGGCCATTCCTTCCAGCGAGAATATTCGTCTGAATCGCGTGAAGAACTGGGCGAGCAGCGCGTTCTGGATGGTGTGCCTGGAGGTCGACGGCTTTGACGAGCCGCGACGTGACGATTTCATGGACAAGCTCAAGCAGCGGGGCATCGATTCACGACCCTATTTCTGCACGATGTCATCCATGCCAATGTACAGACAGGAGCCGCTGCCAGTGGCGGCGCGCAAGGCTCGCACCGGGCTGAATCTGCCGTCGTTTTTTGACCTCACTCAAAAAGAGGTTGCTCGTATTGGCGAAGCGGTCAACGAGTTGCTTTCGGACGCGGGGCAGCGATGAAGGATGGACCGCCATCATTGCTGAATCGAGCGGCGCGGAAGTTGAGATCGTTCTTCATGCGAGCCGAACTCGAAGCCTACCTCAACGCAATGTCGCCGGATCATCCGTTGCGGGGATTGCCCGCGCGAATTGTTGGTGACGCGTCTTCAGATCCAACGGAATTCTTTACCCATTACGATGGCTTCGGCTATTGGACAGCGACGAAACTCGTCGGGGCAAACCGGCGAAGACGAATTCTCGACATCGGCAGCCCAAAATCCCAAAATGCTATTCTATCCGCTTCTCACGATGTGACGGCCATTGTGCTCGCCGATTGCTCCGACAGGTTCAGCGCAGTGAGGTATGTTCAGCACGACGTGACGCTGCCCCTCCCTTTCTCGGCCGGATCGTTCGATTGTTTCACTTCAACAGTTGCGCTGCCTCTGATTGGACTGGGCCGGTACGGAGACCGCGTTGATGCAAACTGCCTACCCAAGCTGGTGTCCGAACTCGGGCGCGTCATGTCCGACGACGCTGAACTTCTGGTCAGCATGACACTTGGGCCGAACCTGCTCGCATTCAATAACCACTGGTGTCTCGATCTCGATACAATTCTTCGTGTGTTCAAGGGCTGGCGTATCGTTGATGCTGTAGCTGATAACTGGTCTTCTGCGCGAGTTGCACCGGAGGGTGACGCGTCGCAAAGATTTGTCAAGCCGGACCAGCTTCCCTTGATCGCGGAGGGCGACTATCGGGTTATCTTCTGCCAGTTTGTTCGGGATTCGGTGCCATCTCAGGTCAACTGAGAATTTGCCTGCGGACCTTTCAATCAGTTGCCGTGGCGCAATTGCGAGCGCGCGATTGTCCTGGCTGCATAGTCGAGAGAATGAACCGTACCTATCACGCATACGAACGACTTTCGGAATGGTGCCGATGCTGCAGCAAAAAATGACGTTCCCGTACAGCTGGGAGGAAGCCATTGATATCCTTCGGAAGGATCCGCAGCACCGCCAGCTGATTTACGATGCTTATTTGACGTCTGATATACCCGGAAATTGCCGGCGGTTTGCGGAAAGCGCCGAGTTTGCCGAAGTGCTCAAGCTGATCAGGGCCTGCCGGGTGGACGCTCGCGACATTCTGGATATCCCGGCCGGAAACGGCATCGCGACCTATTCGTTCGCGCGAGCCGGGTTCAATGTGGTGGCAGTTGAGCCGGATCCTTCGGCATCCGTTGGTCGCGGTGCCATCGCGACATCCTTGGCTGGGGAGAATCTCCAAGCCAGGATTGTTGACGCATTCGGGGAAAGCCTGCCATTTGGTTCGGATAGCTTCGATGTGGTCTATGTTCGGCAAGGCCTTCATCACGCGCACAATCTGAAGGCCATGATAAGCGAGTATGCGCGCGTTTTGCGTCCCGGCGGGTTGCTGTTGGGATGCCGCGAGCACGTCGTGGATAATTATGAGTCCAGCTTGCGCGAGTTCCTTGATGCCCAGCCCGATCATCAACTTTATGGCGGCGAGCATGCGTTTACTTTGGCGGATTATCGTGCGGCGTTTGCCGAAGCTGGTCTCGGCATCATACAGGAGATCGGCCCTTACGATTCATTGATCAATCTGCACCCCAACACGCCAGAAAGCCTGGCGGTGAAGATTTGCGACTCAGGACCAGGCAGAATTCTTGGGTTGGTGCTGCCAAAATCTCTCGTCAGCAGACTGGGGATGTGGCAATTGAGAAGGTCAAATCGTCCGGGACGACTTTATACGTTCGTCGCCCGCGCCGCTTAGCGGTCAGGAACACGATGCTCCAGCGCCTTTTGCCCCTCCTCGTCAAGCTGCGCGAGAAGTTTCCCCCGGCATACAATTTTCTGGTGCGAGTGGCCAAACGCTTCCTGGGCGGAACGTTCGGCGTCTACCCCCGGCCCCTGGCCAATGAGGTAGAGGCTGTCACGGCGGTATTGCGCAGTTCGCAATGGAACATGGCTTATGGAGCGGGGCTCGTACACGAACGCCTCGAAGCCGAGTTTGCAGAGGCTGTCGGTGCCCGGCATGCGATCGCGGTTGCAAGCGGAGGCGTGGCGCTGCAAATGTCATTGCGCGCATTGGGACTGAAACCAGGACATGAGGCGATTCACCAGGTCGATACCTGCGCCGCGACCGCGATGGCCGTGATGAACGCCGGAGTGACGCCGATTTTTGCGGATATCTCGGATCGTACCTTCATGCTTGACGGTTCCGATCTCCGGAATCGGATCGGATCGGAAACGCGGGCGTTGATAGCCACACACATGTGGGGAAATCCGGAGAATATCTCTGAGCTGCGGACGCTGGCGCGCGAACGAGGCTTGAAATTGATCGAGGATGCTTGCCTTGGTCTTGGTGCCGTCGTGGACGGGCGTCCGGCCGGTTGCTGGGGTGATGTCGGCGTCTTTTCCTTCGGTTGCGTCAAGCCGATTCAAACCGGTGAGGGAGGGATGATCGTTACCGACGACGAGTCTCTCGCGCGAGAGCTTCGTTCACTGCGTCATTGGGGCGATCGCACCATCGAGTTTGGTGTCCGGGATGCAACGCAGTTGGCGTGGAATGGCCGCATGTCTGAGATCCTCGCGGCGGTTGCCCGCGAACAATTGCGCGGATATCCCAAGCACCTGAACGAGCTGCGTGACGCAGTCGGCGAGTTTCAGCGTACTCTTGATGGTTTCCCGGGTCTGTCGCTCGTGATGGGGACGGCCAAAACGACTTCGGATTGCGCGCTCACGCAGGTCGTTCTGCGTGTCGACGAGTCATTGCTCGGCCTTGGAAAGGCGTCGCTGATGTCGGAGCTGAAGAGAAACGGCATTGCCAATGGGCATGGCAACTTCGAGCTGATCAACAGCCTTTCATTCTTCAAGTCCGACGGATGGCGGGACTGGATCTTGCGTGGCGATATCGATCGTGTAGGAAAAAACAATGGCGGATCGTTCCCGGTAGCTGAGCGGGTCTTCGCCCATGACGGCCTTGGACTCGGAAAATCCAATTTCCTGTCCGCCGGAAACCGCAAGCATTTGCAGTCCGTTCTTCGCTCGCTGACGAAAGGGAGGGCGGCTTGATAAAGCTCGGCGTTCCTCTGCTGGCAACGCCGGATCACGGAGGAACGTATCAATACTCGCTGTCGATGCTTGAGGCACTGCGGCATGCGCACGGATATCAGATCACGCTGTATGCCGACCCTTCGAATCAAGATATTGCGAGGCTGGGCTATCCAATTCGCCATTTTTTGGAGCCGCGCGCGAAACAAATCACATACCTTGCAGCGCATGCGATGGGCCTGAGATTGCAGGATCCGTTTGCTAGCGAAGATATTCTGATTGCTCCGATATATTCTCTGGCCCTGCTCCACACCGCAAAGCCATTTGCCTACACACTGCATGATCTGCAGGAGTTCCATTTTCCAGAAAATTTTTCCTGGGTCCAAAAGAAATGGCGCAGCAGTATTCATGGTCGTTTGTCGCGCAATGCAACCGCAGTCATCTGCGAGTCCGAATACGTCAAATCGGACATTCTCCGGATATTTGATCTGCCAAACGAAAAAGTTGTCGTTATGGCAGCTCCTCCGCTGCGACAGGCGTTGGACGATGTTGGTCTCGCGGAGCTTGAGAAAGTCCGTAGCCGTCTCGGTTTGTCCGATCGTTTTGTATTCTATCCAGCTCAGTTCTGGCCGCACAAGAATCATCTCCGCCTGATCGACGCATTCAAGAAGGTCGCGGCCGAGGTGCCTGATCTGAAATTGGTCTTGACCGGAAAAGAACGCGACGAGTATGACGTCGCCATGCGGGCGATCAAGGAAGCCGGTCTGGAGAAGAACATCCAGCATCTAGGCTATATCGAGCAGGCGGATCTGCAGGCGATTTATTACCTTGCGGAAGCGCTGGTGATGCCGTCCCTGTTCGAGAGCGTTAGCATACCGATCTATGAAGCCTTTCAGGCGGGCACACCGGTTGTTGCTTCCGGTGTCCTGTCAATTCCCGAGCAGGTGGGAGAGGCGGGTTTGCTGTTTGACCCGTATTCAAGCGCCTCCATCGCCGAAGGGATTCTGAAAATCGTCAAGAACCCGGAGCTTGCAAAGATACTTGGAAAGTTGGGGCGCGACAAAATGGCATTGATGACGCCGAAGCACTATTGCGGTCAATTGCAGAAATTGTGCGGAATGCTCTCGAAGGGCGAAGGCTTGCTGAAGCCAGGTTAAGAATCGTCGCTTCAGGCAACAGCAGTCTGTGTTGCATGCGACGTATCCACTGTTTGCTGGCGGCGGGAAGGTCGTTATATTGAGTTCAGGGTCGCTTACCGCCGGGCAGGAGTCAGTTTGCATGTCTTTGCCCGTCGGCAAGCCCAGTTCGACGATGCCCGCCCTGCTGCCAAGCGGCCGTTCAAGACAAGTTTCGTTCGGTATCGCCCTCGCAATCCTGGTAGCGCCACACTCCGTCCTGGTTCTGATTTATGGATTGACCGGAAGTTCGGGCAACAGTCTGGTCACCGGCGCGCTGCTCGTGATCGCCACCGCGGCGGTCGGTCTGCTGTGCTTTCGGCGCGATATCGTGCTGTTGCCCGCCGACTACCTGTTTTTCGCGCTGATGCTCTGCATTCTGTCATCGTCCGTATTCAACGGGTGGACGAGCAACGCCAAAGAGTATGCGTTGATCGTCGTCTCGCTCGCCGCCTATCCGGCCTGTCGATTCATATCTCGCGCGGACATCGCGGCCGGGCGGGCCTCGTTCATCCGGGCGACCGGCACTATCGTGGTGCTCGGCAGCATCGTGACGGCGGCGGCGCTCTGGCAGCAATGGAATGACCCGCATGGCAAGCCCCTGGTATTCGGGTTCGATGCGGCGGGAACCTATTTCCTCGGATCGCTGTGCTTTCTCATCATCGCGCTGGCCACTTCGGGCCGGCTGAACTTGCGGCGAACCGCGGTGGTCTCCTCGCTGATCTTCCTGCCCGCGGCTATCTTTGCCGCGTCGCTGGTGCGCTTCACGTTCATCGCCCTCGCCGGGACGCTGTGCCTGGCAGTCCTTCTGAGCGAGGCCCGACAGCGCAAGTACGTCGTCATCATGGCCTGCGTGATCCTCGTGGCCGTCGCAGCCGGGCTGCTGGCCCGCTATGATCAGGCGAGGCAGTTCGCAGGCTATGCGATCGAGCAGTCGACCGGCGAGATCGGGCTGGAAAGGCCGCCGAGCTGCTATCTCACGGTCAACTTTCGAAACTCCATCGCCATCAGGAAAGCGCTGGTGCAGGATGCCTTGTTCCTGATCCCGCGATCGGGATGGATCGGAACGGGACTCGACAGCTTCATGGAATTTTCCTGCATCAAATTGACACAGGTTCACAATTCGGTTCTGCAGGCGGCGGTGGAATTTGGCTGGCTCGGCGGGTCGCTGTTGCTGGCCCTGATGGTCGTCGCCGCAGCTTCGCTTTTTCCGCTGGCGAGGTATGATGATGCATCGAGGTTCGTGCTGTGCGGCCTTGCTTTCGTCGTGCTGCTGAGCCTCGCGCATGGCCGCGTCAGCCGGGACGGTGTGCTGTTCGCGCTGCTGGGGTGCGCGGCCGGCCTGACAGCGACTTCGCGCGCGCCGGCGCCGGTAAGACCGACGATGGTCGCGTAACACATGCCCGAAGCTGCGCGCACGCCGACGCCGCCCCACGTTATACCTGCGTTCGTTCACGCCGCGATCCGCTCGCGCTTATGGCTGCTGTGCGTCGACATATACCCGGTGCTGGTGGCCGCCAGCATTCCATGGTCGACATCTGCCGTCGGAATTTTCATGGTGATCTGGTTCATCGTGTTGATCCCGACGATCGACCCCCGGCGATTCCTCGAAGTCCTGAAGGGCGCTGCTTGCTGGTTGCCTTTGGCGTTCATCGGGCTCGCTCTGGTCGGGACGCTGTGGGCGGAAGGGCCATGGTCCGCGAGGCTGCACGGCGTCAGCCCGGCGACGAAGCTGCTGGCGATCCCGTTCCTGATCTATCATTTCGAGCGTTCGCGGCGCGGGCTCTGGGTGCTGGTGGCGTTTCTGGCTTCCTGCGCGCTGCTGATGGGGCTGTCATGGATCGTGCTGTACGCGCCGGAGTGGAAAATCGCCGCGACGGAAGTCCCGGGAGTGCCGTTGAAAAACTCCATCGCCCAGAACCAGGAATTCGCGCTGTGCATTTTCGCGCTGGCTCCGCTTGTCCTGGAGTCGTTCAAACAGCGGCGTCTGGCGCTGGCCGCGGCCTGCGCGGCACTGATGCTCGCCTTCCTTGCCAACATGATGTTCGTGGTGCTGGCACGCACCGCCTTGCTCTACATGCTGGTGCTGACGATCCTTTTTGCCGTTCGGTATCTCGATCGTCGTGCCATGTGGCTGCTGTTCGCCGCGGTGGTCGCAACCGCCATTTTGACCTGGTTTGCCTCGCCCTATTTGCGGGAGCGCGTCGTGCGCATCGGGCTGGAATACCGGGAATACACCGAGACATTTCGTCCGACCTCGACCGGCCAGCGGCTGGAGTATTGGCGTCAATCGATCAAGTCCTTCGGCGAATCTCCGTTGTTCGGCCACGGCACCGGCTCGACCAGGCAAATGTTCGAACGGGAGGCCGTCGGCAAGACCGGCGCCTGGACACAATCGATCAGCAATCCGCACAACCAGACCCTGTATGTCGCCGTGCAGTGGGGCCTGCTCGGATGTCTCGTGCTCTATGCGATGTGGTACTTTCATCTTTTGCTGTTTCGGGAAAGTACCTTCGCGGCATGGATCGGGCTGATCGTCGTTGTCCAGAACATCGTCAGTTCGCTGCTCAACTCGCATCTGTTCGATTTTCACGAGGGGTGGATATACGTGCTCGGCGTCGGAGTCGCCGGCGGCATGGTCGCTCGGGCAACGAGAGTGATCGCGCCCCCGCATTCGCGGCAGGATCAGACCGACGACGGCATGCAGCGAGCGGTTCGGATCATCGACAGGGAGACGACGCGCTGAAACAGAATCAGCGCCAGTCGAAGGCGCCGGGAAGCGGTTCCCCGCGGAATCAGCGACGGCCCCGTCCGTCAAATACCCGAAAACGCCGGGGGTACAATGGGCAATGCGGTGCAAGGCGGGGGCCGCCCGGGGTCGATTTGCAGAATCGGCGCGGCCGCTTCCTGCGCTCGTGAAAGCCTCCAAACGCCTTGATTTGCGGCGGCTTCTGTTAATATAACCAGACTGATCTATGTTGGGCCGCAGCGCGTCCTGCTTTGAATGGCGCGCGACGACGATCGCGGCCGGCAAGGAACTGTTCATGATTAGATTTGGCCTGCTCGGGTGTGGACGCATCGCAAAGCGCCACTCCGATTTGCTGGGCGGTGGTCATATCGACGGGGCCAGTCTGGTGGCGGTCTGCGATCCGGTCCGCGCGCGGGCGGATGCGATTGCATCGAAGTTCGGTGTTCCGGCGAGTTACGATATCGATGATTTCCTGTCGCGAAAGGATATCGACGCGGTGGCGGTGCTGACGCCGAGCGGCATGCATCCGGAGCATGTCATCGCCTGCGCCGGGGCAGGCAAGCACGTCGTGGTCGAAAAGCCGATGGCATTGCGGCTGCAGGATGCCGACGTCATGATCCGCGCCTGCGACGAAGCCGGTGTCAAGCTGTTTGTCGTCAAGCAGAACCGCTTCAACGTTCCGGTGGTCAAGGCGCGCGAGGCGCTGGATGCCGGTCGTTTCGGCCGGCTCATCCTGGGTACCGTGCGCGTGCGCTGGTGCCGGGATCAGGCCTATTACGATCAGGATGAATGGCGCGGCACCTGGGCCTATGATGGCGGGGTGCTCTCCAATCAGGCCAGCCACCACGTCGATATGCTGGAGTGGTTTTTTGGCGACGTCGTCAGCGTGCACGCGCGCGCGACGACGGCGTTGGCGAAGATCGAGACCGAGGATACCGCGGTGGCGACGTTGAAATTCAGGAACGGCGCGCTGGGCATCATCGAGGCGACCACCGCGGCGCGCCCGACCGATCTAGAAGGTTCGCTCTCGATCCTCGGCGAAGGCGGAACCGTCGAAATCGCCGGCTTTGCCGTCAACCAGATCAGGCATTGGCGATTTGCCGAGGAGTTGGCGTCCGACAAGGACGTTATCGGGAAATTCTCGGTCAACCCGCCCAACGTCTACGGCTTCGGCCATCAGGCCTATTATCAGCACGTGATCGATTGCCTGGTCCATCAGCGCGCGGCGCTGGTCGATGGCCTCGAAGGTCGCAGGAGCCTGGAGCTGATTTCCGCACTCTATGAGTCGATCGAGACCGGCGAGGAAGTCCCGCTGCATTTCACTCCCCGGCTGTGCCGGCTTGGAGAGGCGTCGTGAACCAGCCGGACGTGCACCACGTCGGCGTGCGCGATGTCGAGTTCGGCGCGCGGGTCAAGATCGTGGAACCCTGCAATCTCTACGGTTGCCGAATCGGCGACGACTGTTTTGTTGGACCTTTCACAGAGATCCAGAAAGGGGCCCGCGTTGGTGCCCGCACCCGGGTGCAGTCGCATGCCTTCATCTGCGAACTGGTGACGATCGGGGAGGATTGTTTCGTCGGCCACGGCGTGATGTTCATCAACGACACCTTCTCGAGCGGCGGCCCTTCGGGTGGACGAAAGGAATTGTGGCGCGAGACGGTGATCGGCAACCGGGTTTCGATCGGTTCCAATGCCACCATCATGCCTGTGCGCATCACGGACGATGTGGTGATCGGCGCGGGTTCTGTGGTGACCCGGGACCTCACCGCCCCGGGTACCTATGCGGGCAATCCGGCGCGCCGGATTGGGCAGCCCAACTAAGGAAGGCCAGACATGCCGGTGCCTTTTGCGGATCTGCAGTTGCAATACCAGACCATCAAGGGCGAGATCGATGCCGCGATCGCCGCCGTCATCAGGGACAACGCGTTCATTCGCGGTCCCTATGTCGATGCGTTCGAGCAGGAGTTCGCGACCATGGCGGAGGTCGAGCACTGCGTGTCCTGCGCCAACGGCACCGATGCGCTGTATCTCGCCATGGCTGCGCTCAAGGTGGCGCCCGGCGACGAGGTCATCACCACGGCGCATTCGTGGATATCGACGTCCGCGATGATCACCCATGCCGGCGCGAGCGTGGCGTTCGCGGACACCGACGACACCACCTTTACGATCGACCCCGCGGCGATCGAGGCCGCGATCACGCCACGGACGGTCGGCATCATCCCGGTGCATCTGTACGGCCAGCCGGCCGACATGGACGCGATCATGGCGATCGCGCGCAAGCACAGGCTCTGGGTGATCGAGGATTGCGCGCAGGCGCATCTGGCGCGTTACAAGGGCAAGCAGGTCGGCACCTTCGGCCAGGCCGCGACCTATTCGTTCTACCCGGGCAAGAACCTGGGTGCGATGGGCGACGCCGGCGCGGTCGTCACCAACGACGGCGCGCTCGCCGAGCACATGACGATGCTGGCCCGCCATGGCGGCCTCGTGAAGCATCAGCACCACATCGAAGGCGTCAACAGCCGGCTCGATGGCATGCAGGCGGCAATCCTGTCGGCAAAGCTGCCGCACCTGCCCGACTGGACCCGGGCGCGCCAGCATGCCGCGAAGATTTACGACGCCGGCCTCAACCAGATCGAGGATGTCGTGGTGCCCCGGATTGCTGCCGGCCGCGACCACGTCTATCACCTCTACACCATCCAGCATCCGCGCCGCGACGCGCTGGCGGCGCACCTGAACGCCAACGGCGTGCAGACGGCGATCAATTATCCCACCGCGCTGCCGTTTCTCGCCGCCTACGGCCGGCTCAACGCCCGCCCTGAGCAGTTTCCCAACGCCTATCGCGCGCAGGGCAGGATTCTGTCGCTGCCGATGTTCGCCGAGATCACGCCGGAGCAGCAGAACGAGGTGATCGAACTCGTTCGCAAGTTTTGAGCGAGAACGTTCAGCTCACCTCTCCCCGCGAGCGGGGCGAGAGAGAAGCAGGATGATCACGCCGGCTTGCGCTCGTCGGCGATGACCTTGCCGTCATTGGGAAGCGATCCCACGCCCACCAGTTCGACATGGCCGCCCAGCTTCGCCACCGCGCGCAGCGTGGCTTCGATCTCGCCTTGAAGCTCGCCGCTCGGCGCCGCGCACTCGGCCTGGAGCGTCATCACATCGGATTCGTGCTCACGGGTCACCACGAGCCGCAGCCGGCCTAGTTCCGGGTGCCGCCTGCCGATCTCGGCGATCTGCTCGGGGCGCACGAACATGCCCTTGACCTTGGTGGTCTGGTCGGCACGGCCCATCCAGCCCTTGATGCGCATGTTGCTGCGGCCGCACGGGCTCGCACCGGGCAGCGTGGCGGTCAGGTCGCCGATCGCCAAGCGGATCCAGGGGTGATGGGGATCGAGCGAGGTCACGACGATCTCGCCGACGTCGCCTGGCGCGACCGGGTCGGGGGTGCCGGGTCGCACGATTTCCATGATCAGGTCTTCATTGACCACCATGCCCTGGTGCGACGAGGTCTCGAACGCGATCAGGCCGAGATCGGCGGTGCCGAAGGCCTGATAGGCATCGATCCCGCGCGATTTGATCTCGTCTTGCAGTGATGCCGGGAAGGCCGCACCCGACACCAGCGCGCGCTTGATCGAGGAGATATCGCGCCCCGCGGCCGCGGCGGCGTCGAGCAGGATCTTGAGGAAATCGGGGGTTCCGCTGTAGCCGACCGGCCGATAGGCCTCAATCAGCTCGAATTGGGCCTCGGTATTGCCGGGGCCGGCCGGGATCACCGCGCAGCCGAGCGCCCGCGCCGAGGCGTCGAAAATGAAGCCCCCCGGGGTCAGGTGATAGCTGAAGGTATTCAGCACCACGTCGCCCGGCCGGAAACCCGCGGCATACAGCGCGCGGGCGCCGCGCCAGGGGTCGGCGCGGGTCGCCTCCGGCTCGAAAATCGGGCCGGGCGACGTGAACAGCCTCCCAAACGAGCCTGGAAGCCCCGGGACGAGGCCGCCGAACGGCGGGGCGGATTTGTGCAGGGCAGGGAGATCGGATTTGCGCAGCAGCGGTAGCCCCGCCAGCGCCGCCCGACTGGTGACGCCGGCGGGATCGATACCCCCGAGGCGTTCGGCATAGGCCGGCGCGGCCATCGCCTTGCGCAGCACCTCCGGCAGCCGCGCAAACAGCTCGGCCTCGCGTTCGGCGGGCTGGCGCGTCTCGAGGGCGTCGTAGTGGTCGGTCATGGCTGGTCCTGTGTGTTCGAGCCAATTGCGTACCGCCTTGCACGTGGTATCAGACGGCGGTTACCGGTGAGGGGGGTGCCCCAGGGTACGGATTGGTTGACGCAATGGCTGAGGGACAAACCGCCGCGGCTGAGGGGGCTGTCGACATTGTCGCGAAACTGAAGCTGCGCATCATCGACCACGCTTTGCCGTTGTGGTCGATGCAAGGCTGGGATCCGGCGACCGGGGGCTTCATCGATCGGCTCGATGGCGACGGCCGCGCCGACCGTCTCGCGCCCCGTCGCGTGATGGTGCAGGCCCGGCAGATCTATTGCTTCGCCAAGGCCGCCCGGATGGACTGGTATCCGCAAGGCCGCGAGATCGCGCTCAAGGGCCTCGATCATCTCCTGAGCAAGGCGAAAGCCCCCGACGGCCGTCCGGGCTTTGTCCACGTTCTGGCCCCCGACGGTACGGTGCTCGATCCGCTTCGCGACACCTATGACCACGCCTTCGTGCTGCTGGCGCTCGCCGGCGTTTACGCGCTCGATCGCGACGCGCAGGTCCGCGCCGAAATCGAAGCGCTGCTGTCGTTCCTCGACGCTCATTTGCGCTCGCCGCATGGCGGCTTTCTGGAGGGACTGCCGGCGTCGATGCCGCGCCGGCAAAACCCGCATATGCACCTGTTCGAAGCCATGATCGCGACGTTCGATGCGACCCACGAGCCGGTGTTCCAGAACCGTGCCGGCGACATCTTCGCGCTGTTTCTCGCCAACCTCTACGACAAGCAGAAACGGGTGCTGGGCGAGTATTTCGAGGAGGACTGGTCGAGGATCGAGCCGGTCCGCGTCGAGCCCGGGCATCAGGCGGAGTGGGTTTGGCTGCTGAAGGGATTCGAACGGATCACCGGCTGCCCGACGGGGCGCCCGCGCGGAGAACTGCTCGCAACCATGCTGCGCTATCGCGACGAGGCCACCGGCTGCCTGGTCGACGAGGGCGACGCGGAGGGCAACATCCGAAGGCACACGCGGCGCCTGTGGCCGCAAGCCGAGATGGCCAAGGCGTGGATCGCACAGGCCGAGGCAGGCGAGGCCGGAGCCGCCGACGAAGCGCGCATGGCGCTGGCGCGGCTGGAGCGGCATTATCTTCGGCACCCCGTCGCGGGCGGCTGGTACGACCAGTTCGACCGCGGCGGTGTGTCGCTGGTCGCCACGATCCCTGCGTCTTCGTTCTATCATGTCCTCAGCGCGGTCGCGGAAGCCGAGCAGGTGCTCGGCTGACCACCCCGGGTGCCCGGCTGAGCACCCAGGCGTCACAGCCACCGCTTCCTTCGCTTGAAGCTTTTCAGGTTCTTGAAACTCTTGCGCTGGTCTCCGGCGCCGCCGAGATAGAATTCCTTGACGTCCTCATTGTCGCGCAACTCGGCCGCCGAGCCGTCGAGCACCACCTTGCCCTGTTCCATGATGTAGCCGTGGCTCGCCACCGAGAGGGCGGCGCGCGCGTTCTGCTCCACCAAAAGGATGGTGACGCCGAGATCGCGATTGATCCTGCTGATGATCCCGAAAACTTCCTTGACCAGCAGCGGCGACAGGCCCATCGACGGCTCGTCCATCAGGATCACCTTCGGCCGTGCCATCAGGGCGCGGCCGATCGCCAGCATCTGCTGTTCGCCGCCCGAGAGATATCCGGCAAGGCCGGTGCGCTCCTTGAGGCGGGGAAAATACTCGAACACCCGCTCGATGTCGGCGCCGATCTCGTTGTCGCTGCGGGTGTAGGCGCCGAGTTTGAGATTTTCGATCGAGGTCATGTCGGCGATGACGCGGCGGCCCTCCATCACCTGGAAGATGCCGCGGCGGACGATCTTGTCGGGATCGATGCCGTTGATGCGCTCGCCGTTGAAAACGATCTCGCCGCGGGTGACTTCGCCGTCTTCGGTCTTGAGCAATCCGGAGATCGCCTTCAGCGTGGTCGACTTTCCGGCGCCGTTGGCGCCGAGCAGCGCCACGATGGCCCCCTGCGGCACCTCAAGGCTGAGGCCGCGCAGCACCAGGATGACGTCGTCATAGACCACCTCGATGTTGCGCACGCTGAGCAGCGGGGCAACGGCCGTCGCCGCCGCTTTTGGCGGGCGATCGATTTCGGTTGTTTCGGTCATGCTCTGATCCTGATGTCGTCGGTAGAACGCGTACTTCGTGTCACCCACCGCTGTCTGCACCACCCACCGCTGTCATCACCCGCGAAGCGGGTGATCCAGTATTCCAGAGGCGCGTGCGATTGACCGAAGCGTCGCGGCGTACTGGGTCCCCCGCCTTCGCGGGGGACGACAACTGAGTGTGTTGAGTCGTCCCGCAGGACGGTCCCTATCTTACCAGCCGAGCCATTCGGCCTTGCGCGGCAGGTCGATGGTCTTCACCTTCTCGAGCTTGATGGCGCCGGTCTTGACGAGTTCGTTGAGCGGCGCGGCGGTCGCTCCCGTGATCTTCATGCGATAAAGATCGACCTTGAGCGTGCCGCGATGGTCCTTGTCGGTGAAGGTCGAGGGATTGCAGACCCCTTCCATGCCCGCCGGCACCCAATCCTTCTTCTGGTAGAAGCCCTTCTTGACGTTTTCGCCGGTGGCGCCGCCGTTCTTGGCGGCCCATTCGACGGCTTCCCTCAAATAGAGCGCGGTGCAGACGCCGGCGATGTAGTGCACCGGACGATAGGCGGTTCCGGCGGCGTCGGACATCTTGGAGATGTCCATCAGCGTCTTCATGCCGGGGGCGTCGCCGCCCCACGCCACGGCGGTGCGCAGCGGGAACACCACGCCGTCGGCGGCGGCACCGGCGGCCTTGGCGGCGTTCTCGTCCATGCCCCAGACGTTACCGAGGAACTGGACGTCGACCCCTGCGGCCTTGCAGGCGTTCAGGACCGAGATGTTCGAGCCGGCGGTGTTGCCGAGATAGGCGTAGTTGGCGCCGGAACTCTTCAGGGTCAGGCACTGCGCGCTGTAGTCGCCGGGCGTCAACGCGAACACGATCGGCGGCAGCAGCTCGAAGCCGAGCTCGGCCGCGATCGCCTCACCCGCCGCCTTGGGCGCGTTCGGATAGGGATGGTTGGCGCCCATGTGGACGTATTTCGGCTTGCCGGGCTTGCCCTTGGCCTTCCAGTCATCGGCAGCCCAGGTCAGCATGCCGCGAACCGCGTCGGAATAGCTCGGGCCGTAGAAGAAATTGTAGGGAGCCGGCTTGGCCTTGCCGCCCGCGCCGGTCGGGTCCGAGAGTGCGGCGGCATAGGACGCCGAGATGTCGGGGATCTTGTCTTCGGCGAGGAAGCCGGTGAGGGCTTCGGTGTCGGCGGTGCCCCATCCGAGAATGGCGGCGACCTTGTCGGAGCCCGACCATTTCTTGTACTGCGCGATCGCGCGCGGCACCTGATAGCCGTAATCGACGGTATCGACGTTGACCTTGGCGCCGTTGATGCCGCCGTTCTTGTTGATCCAGGCATAGGCGTCGGCGACGCCTTGTCCGAACGGCGTCCCGACGTCCGAGGTCGGGCCCGAATAGTCGGCGAGATGCCCCAGCGAGATCGGGGCTTGGGCGCTGGCCGCGGTACTGCCGAGCAGCAGCGCAAGTGAGGCGGTGCTCAATAGGGTCTTCATGGTCATGGTATTTTCCTCCGGTCTTTTGTTGAGGTTTATCTTCTTCGGTCCCGTTCCAACCTCAATGCGAGAACGGGTAGAGTTTCCAGTAAGCCTTGATCTGCCGCCAGCGGTGCGCGAGTCCGTCGGGCTCGAACACCAGAAAGACGATGATGATGATCCCGATCGCCATCTCGCGCAGGAAGGCGATGTTGTTCTTCAGGCCCAGGAACTGGTCGATCGGGCTGTCGCGCAGCGCCACGCTCAGCCACTCCATCGATTCCGGCAGCAATACCATGAAGGCGGTGCCCATCAGCGTGCCCATGATCGATCCAAGGCCGCCGATGATGATCATGGCCAGGAAGATGATCGAGCGGTCGATGCCGAACCCTTCGTTGGAGACCACCTGGTTGTAATGCGCATAGAGCGCGCCGCCGACGCCGGCAAAGAATGCGGCCAGCCCGAACGACAGCGTGCGATACTTGGTCAGATTGATCCCCATGATCTCCGCCGACAGATAGTGATCGCGCACCGCGATCAGCGCGCGGCCGTCGCGCGAGCGGATCAGGTTGGTCACCAGCAGGTAGCAGACCACGACATAGGCGAGCACGACGTAGAAGTACTTCTTGTCGCCGCGCAGCGAGTAGCCGAAGATCGAGAACGGCTCGGCGCTGGCGGGCACGCTGCCGCCGGTGAACCATTCGGCGCGGGCAAAGAAATCCAACAGGATGTATTGCGCGGCCAGCGTCGCGATCGCGAGATAGAGCCCCTTCAGGCGCGCGGCGGGCAGCCCGAACACCAGCCCGACCGCGGCCGTCACGAGACCGGCAAGCGGAATGCAGAAGAACACGGGAATGCCGAACCGGTTGTTGAGATAGGCCGAAGTGAAGGCGCCGAAACCGAAGAAGGCGGCATGGCCGATCGAGATCTGACCGGTGAAGCCGACCACGATGTTGAGGCCGAGGGCGGCGATGCCGAAGATCCCGATCTGGATCAGCAGGCTGAGGCTGTATTCGCCAAGCACGTGCGGCGCAAAGCAGATCAGGACGATGCCCGCGATCATCGCGTTGCGCCCGGTCCGGGTCGGGAACACCGTGGTATCTTCCGCGTAGCTGGTGCGGAAATCGCCGGCGGGAATGAGGGTTGGACCTGCCATGTCGATTATACCCGCTCGATGTCTTTGGTGCCGAACAGGCCGTAGGGCTTGATCATCAGGATGACGATCAAGGCGTAGAACGGTGCGATCTCGTAGAGATTGCCCCAGTGCAGGTATTCGCTGTCGAGGAAGTGGGCGAGGTTTTCCAGCAGGCCGATGATGATGCCGCCGAGCACCGCGCCGCCGACGCTGTCGAGTCCGCCGAGAATGGCGGCGGGAAACACCTTGATGCCGTAAAATGACAGACCCGCGGAAACGCCGTTGACCGCGGCGACCACCACGCCTGCCACCGCCGACACGGTGGCCGATATCGCCCAGGCCATTGCGAACACGTTCTTGACTGAAATACCAAGCGATTGCGCCACCTGCTGGCTGAACGCGGTCGCGCGCATGGCGAGGCCATACTTCGAGAGGCGGAAGAACCATGCCATCCCGATCATCATCGCCACCGAAACCGCGAGACTCATGAGATAGACTTTCTGCACCTGCAGTCCCAGGATGTTGACGTTCTGGGTGCCGAAGACGCTGGGGAAGGGCTGGAGATTGACGCCGAACATCCATTTCATCAGCGCCGAGAGCACCGTGGAAAGCGCGATCGTCACCATGATCACCGAGATGATCGGCTCGCCGATCAGGGGACGGAGGATCACCACCTGAATGGCAATGCCTAGCACGAACATGAAGACCAGCGTGATCGGCATGCCGAGCCAGAACGGTACCTGGTATTTGGTCAGCAGCGCCCAGCACACCCAGGCGCCGACCAGCAGCAATTCGCCCTGCGCGAAGTTCACCACTTGCGTGGCCTTGTAGATCAGCACGAACGACATCGCGACCACGCCGTAGAGCGTGCCGACGACGAGGCCGTTGACCAGGAGCTGGATCAGAAGCTGTGTGTTCATGCTGCTCGACAGACGTGAGTTGCGGGATTCTTTCCCTCTCCCCTTGTGGGAGAGGGTGGACGCGATGCGAAGCATCGCGGACGGGTGAGGGGGTGTCTCAACATGGCAATGTCTGCGACCACACCCCTCACCCAACCGAGTGTTGGTCGACGGTCGGTGATGCCCTCTCCCACAAGGGGAGAGGGCGACGCGATTGGAACCGGCAGGTATCGGAGTTCGGTGAAGATGCCTGCATCCCTCATTCCGCGGCCTCCGCCACTGCCGCGTCTTGGCCGAGGTCGACTACCGCCAGCGTGGTGCGGATGCGCTGGGTGGTGCCGTCCTGGAAGCGGATCACGGTATCGACGGGGATGTCGCGCTCGCCGCCGTAGATCGCGTCGATGATTCCGGCGTATTTCTCGTTGATGACGCTGCGGCGCACTTTTCGGGTGCGGGTCAGCTCGCCGTCGTCGGCGTCGAGTTCCTTGTAAAGCAGCAGGAACCGGGAGATACGCTGGGCAGGCGGCAGCGTGGCGTTGACGGTTTCGACCTCCTTGCGCAGCAGCGCATAGACTTCCGGCCGGGAGGCGAGGTCGGTGTAGGTGGTGAACGAGATCCGCTTCTTCTCCGCCCATTTCGAGATGATCGAGAAGCGGATGCAGATCATCGCCGCCAGCGCCTCGCGGCCGGCGCCCAGCACCACGGTCTCGGCGATGTAGGGCGAGAATTTCAGCTTGTTCTCGATGTATTGCGGCGAGAACCGTTCGCCGCGCGCGGTTTCCGCGAGATCCTTGATGCGGTCGATCACCACCAGCTGCTTGCCGGGATTGAAATAGCCGGCGTCGCCGGAATGCATCCAGCCATCCTCCATGTCGGCGGCGGAAGCCTCCGGGCTCTTGTAGTAGCCGAGGAACATGTTGGGGTGACGCACCACGATCTCGCCGACGCCGTGGATATCCGGATTGTCGATGCGGATCTCGATATCGTCCGCCATCGCCACGCCCGTGGTATCCGGGTCGACTTTTCCGAACGGATGCAGAGTGTAGGCCCCCAGCAATTCGGTCTGGCCGTACAGCGTGCGCAGCGGCACGCCCATGGCCTGGAAAAATTTAAAGGTGTCGGGGCCGAGCGCCGCCCCGCCGGTCGCCGCCGAGCGCAACCGGCTGAAGCCGAGGCGGTCGCGCAGCGCGCGGAACAGCACCATGTCCGCGATCACCGAGTGCTTGCCCTGCGCGAGCGCCGCAAGGCCCGTCTTCATGCCGAGTTCGTAGAGGCTCTGCTTCAGCGGCGAGGAATCCATCACGCCGGCGCGGACATCGGCGGCGATCGATTCCCAGACCCTTGGCGCGAACAGCACGAAGGTCGGCGCGATCTCGCGGAAATCGTGCATCATGGTGTCGGGCTGTTCCACGAAGTTGACCTTCATCCGGCACAGCAGCCCTTTGCCGAGCACGTAGACCTGTTCCATGATCCAGGGCAGCGGCAGTACCGAGACATATTCGTCGTCCGGCCCCTTCGGGTCGAACGACAGGTAAGTGGCGCAATGCCGCAGCACGCGGCCGGCCGCGAGCATCGCCAGTTTCGGATGCGCCGTGGTGCCCGAGGTGGTGCAGAGGATCGCCACGTCCTCGCCTTTGGTTTTGTCGACCAGGCTGTCGTAAAGGCCGGGCTCGCGCGCGGCGCGGTCGCGCCCCATCTCCGCCAGTTTGGCGGCGTCCATCAATCGGGGGTCGTCATATTTCCGCATGCCGCGCGGATCGGAATAGACGATGTGCCTGAGATCAGGTGCGCGGTCGGCCAGCGCCAGCAGCTTGTCGACCTGCTCTTCGTCCTCGGCGAACACCAGCTTGGCTTCGCCGTAGCTCAGGAGGTAGGCTGCTTCCTCGTCCAGCACGTCGCGATAAAGACCGAGTGACATCGCGCCGATGGCATGGGTGGCGATTTCGGCCGACACCCAGTCCGGCCGGTTGTCGCCGATGATGCCGATGACGTCACCGCGGCCGAGCCCGAGTTCGACCATGCCGAGCGCGAAGTCGTGCACCCGGGCCTGGTAGTCCGCCCAAGTGAAAACTTTCCAAAGCCCGAAATCCTTTTCGCGCAGCGCGATTTCGCCGCCGTGCTCGCTGGCGTTGAGGCGCAGCAGTTTTGGATAGGTGTCGGCCTGGGCGACGCGGCCGGCGTAATTCATCATGCCGCGGTCTCCGCTGACGCAGGCCTGTCGTCGGGATCGACCAGGATCTCGTCTTCCTCCCCGAGATAGGCACGCTTGACATGCGGATCGGCCAGCACCGCGGCCGGATCGCCTTCGGCGATCTTGAGGCCGAAATCCAGCACCATGACGCGGTGGGAAATATCCATTACCACGCCCATGTCGTGCTCGATCATCATGACGGTCATGCCGAACTCTTCGTTGAGGTCGACGATGTAGCGCGCCATGTCCTCTTTCTCCTCGAAGTTCATGCCGGCCATCGGCTCGTCGAGCAGGATCAGTTGCGGCTCCAGCGCCATGGCGCGGGCCAGCTCGACCCGCTTGCGCAGGCCGTAGGGCAGGGTACCGGCGGTGGCCTTGCGCACCGACTGCAGGTCGAGGAAATCGATGATCTCCTCCACCTTGCGGCGATGCTCGAGTTCCTCGCGCCGCGCGCCGGTCAGCCAGTACAGCGATCCCGTGAGGAAATTGTTCTTCAGCAAGTGATGGCGGCCGACCATGATGTTGTCGAGCACGCTCATATGATGAAACAGCGCGAGGTTCTGGAAGGTCCGGCCGATGCCGAGTCGCGGCCGTGCATTCGGATTGAGGGCGGTGATGTCCTGCCCGCGATAGAACAGCCGGCCTTCGGTCGGCTTGTAGCGGCCCGAAATGCAGTTGACGATCGAGGTCTTGCCGGCGCCGTTGGGGCCGATCAGCGCGTGGATGGAGCCACGCCTGACCTGGAGGTCCACGTGGTCCACGGCGAGAAAGCCCTTGAACTCCTTGGTGAGCCCGCGCGTTTCGAGAATGATGTCTGCACTCATGCCATTGGGCCCATGGCCCGGTCTCCATTGGTCGTTTGCATCGCGACCCGAAGGTCTTCATTGCACCGATGGATGGTAGTGCTGACGAGGGCAAGGGGGCATGAGTGTTTCCCCTCGCACCTGCCCCCTGGCAAGGGGCGCGCCCTTGTGCCCGGCAAAAAACTCAGTAGAACCACGTAGGGTGCTGTCTCGTATTGAGACAGCACCGTCGCGGCTCACACCAGCAGGGCGTTGACCCGCTTCACATATGCCGCCGGATCCTCCGGCAGCCCGCCTTCGGCCAGCAGGGCCTGGTCGAACAGGATGTGAGCCAGGTCGTTGAAGTGCACCGAGCCGTCGAGCTTTTTCACCAGCGGGTGCTCGGGGTTTACTTCGAGCACGGGTTTGCTGTCCGGCGCTTTCTGGCCGGCCTGCTTGAGCATGCGGGCGAGCTGGTTGCTCATGTCGCCTTCTTTCACCACCAGGCAGGCGGGTGAGTCGACCAGGCGGGTGGTGACGCGCACGTCCTCGGCCTTGTCCTTCAGCGCCTCTTTCAGCTTGGCCAGCACGGGCTTGAAGGCTTCGGCGGCTTCCTCGGCGGCTTTCTTCTCGGCCTCGTCCTGCAGAGTGCCCAGGTCCACCGCGCCCTTGGCCACGCTTTGCAGCGGTGTGCCGTCGAACTCGGGCAGGTGGCTCAGGGCCCACTCGTCCACGCGCTCGCTCATGAGCAGCACCTCGATGCCCTTTTTCTTGAACACTTCGAGCTGCGGGCTGTTCTTCGCGGCGGCCAGGGTGTCGGCGGTGATGTAGTAGATGACGGCCTGGCCCTCTTTCATGCGGGCCTTGTAGTCGGCCAGGGACACATGGGCCGTGTCGCTCGTGGTGCTGGCAAAACGCAGCAGCTTGGCCAGGCGTTCGCGGTTGCCGAAGTCTTCGCCCAGGCCTTCTTTCAGCACGCTGCCGAACTCGGCGTAGAAGGTCGTGTACTTGCCGGCGTCGGCCTTGTCTTCCTCGCTCGCGTCATCGGCGGGCACATCGTGCTGGGCCAGGTTCTCCAGCAGGCTCAGTACACGCTTGGTGTTGCCCTCGCGGATGGCGCGCACATCGCGGCTTTCCTGCAGCAGTTCGCGGCTCACGTTGAGCGGCAGGTCGGCGCTGTCGACCACGCCTTTGATGAAACGCAGGTAATTGGGCAGCAGGGCCTCGGCCTCGTCCATGATGAAGACGCGCTTCACGTAGAGTTTGAGGCCGCCCTTCTTGTCGCGGTTCCACAGGTCAAACGGCGCCTTGGCCGGCACGAACAGCAGCTGCGTGTATTCGGTGCTGCCTTCCACGCGGTTGTGGCTCCAGGCCAGCGGAGCCTCGTAGTCGTGGCTGATGGCCTGGTAGAAGCTCTCGTACTCTTCCTGCGTGATGTCCTTCTTGGGGCGGCTCCACAGGGCGCTGGCCTTGTTGACGGTTTCCCATTCGTCGGTGGTCACCATCGCACCGGGCTGGCCGTTTTCACCTTCTTTCCACTCTTCCTTGCGCATCTGGATGGGCAGGGCGATGTGGTCGGAGTACTTGGCGATGATGCCCTTGACCTTCCAGGCCTGCAGGTAGTCGCCTGCGTCTTCACGCAGGTGCAGGGTGACGCTGGTGCCGCGCTCGGCGCGAGTGATGGCCTCCACCTCGAAGTCACCGGTGCCGCCGCTGATCCAGCGCACACCCTCTTCGGGGTTGAGGCCGGCGCGGCGCGATTCCACCGTGATCTTGTCGGCCACGATGAAACCCGAATAGAAACCTACGCCGAACTGGCCGATCAGCTGGCCCTGTTCCTTGGCGTCGGCCTGCTTCTCGGCGCCCAGGCGGCTCATGAAGTCCTTGGTGCCGCTCTTGGCGATGGTGCCCAGGTGGTCGATGGCCTCCTGCGTGCTCATGCCGATGCCGTTGTCCGTGATGGTCAGCGTCTTGGCCGCGGCATCGAAGGCGATGCGCACGCGCAGCTCGGGCGCGTCTTCGTACAGCGCGCTGTTGTTCAGCGCTTCGTAGCGCAGCTTGTCGCAGGCATCCGAGGCGTTGGAGACCAGCTCGCGCAGGAAGATCTCCTTGTTGGAGTACAGCGAGTGGGTGACGAGGTGCAGCAGCTGCGCGACTTCGGCCTGGAAGGAATGGGTTTGTTTGCTCATGGGATCAGACAACGGTAAAAAGACAGGGGGTGCCGGGCGAGCCGGCGAAGACGGGAATTATGGGCGGGAGCCCGGGGTTTCAAGAGCCTGCAGGCAAACTCAGAACTTCTCGTGCGGCGCCAGATACCGCCACTGGCCCACGGGCAATTGGCCCAGCATCACCCGGCCAATACGCACGCGTTTGAGGCCCACCACTTTCAGGCCCACCAGTTCGCACATACGGCGGATCTGGCGCTTCTTGCCTTCGGTCAGCACGAAGCGCAGTTGCTCGGGGTTTTCCCAGTCCACCCGGGCGGGCTTGAGGGCCTGACCGTCCAGGCTCAGGCCATGCCGTAGTCTGGCCAGCATGGCCGCTGGGAAGACGGCCTGCACATTGGTGGAGATGGGGTCGTCGTCGTCGATGCGGGTGAGCTGCGTGGGCGCCGCGTCGGCGGCGGGTGTGCCCAGGTAGACCACGCGCACCAAATACTCTTTCTCCATCACCGAGTCTTCGCCGATCAACTGGCGCGCCACGCGGCCGTCCTGCGTGAGGACGAGCAGGCCGGTGGAGTCGATGTCGAGCCGGCCGGCTGGTGCGAGGCCGCGCAATTGCGCGCCGTTGAAGAAGAAACGGGCGTTGTCGTCGCGCCAGCGGTTCTGCGGCTGCACCAGCACCACGGCGGGTTCGTGCCCGTCCTCAGCCTGGCCGCTGACGTAGCCGATGGGCTTGTTGAGCAGGATGGTGACTTGCGTGGCCTGCTGGTTCTGCGCCTGCTTGTCGACCTCGATGCGGTCGCTGGGCGTGACCTGCTGGCCCATCTCGGCCACCTTGCCGTTGACCTTGACCCAGCCGTTCTCGACCCAGGCGTCGGCCTCGCGGCGCGAGCACAGGCCGAGCTCGGCCATGCGCTTGTTGATGCGGCTGGTGGCGGCTGCGCCGCCGGCTTGGGGTGCGGCCGCACCTTCGGGGCGCGGGGCGCGGCGCAGGGGGCCGGTGGTTTTGCTGGGGGGGAGGTCGTCTTTCATGGGTGGTCCATTTTAGGTCGCCTCACTTCTGCGTTCGGCCTGAGCCCGTCGAAGGCTTCCACAAGGGCAGGATGGACGTCGGGTGCGTTTCGACAGGCTCAGCGCGAACGGAAACCGCTCAGGGCTGTTTGCCGAAGTGCGCCAGGAAATGCGCCAGGTCGTCCAGATGCTGGTTGTTCAGGCCGCCCAGCGCATTGGTCATCACTGTGTCGCGCCCGGGCCCGGGCTTGTCGCGGTATTCCTCCATGACCTCGCGCAGGAAGCGTTCGTGCTGGCCGGCCAGGCGCGGCATCTGCTCGCGCCCCTGGTAGTCCGGCAGGTGGCAGGTGCCGCACAGCATGCCCCGCGCCAGCGCTTTGCCACGCTCGTAGCGGGCCGCGTCGACCGGGCCGGCCAGTGGCACGGGCGTCTGCTCCGAGAAGTACTTGGCCAGCACGATGAGGTCGGTGTCCTTCAGGCCGTCGAGCGTGCCTTTCATGGGCGGGATGTCGCGCAGGCCTTCGCGGATCAGCACGAGCTGGTTCTCCATGAAGATCTTCGGCTGCCCGGCCAGCGAGGGGATCTGCGGGTTCTGCGAATTGCCCTGTGGCCCGTGGCAGGCCGCGCAGAGTTCGAGCCGGGGCGGTTGCTGGGCCTGAGCGGAGATGGCCAACAGGAGGGCCAGGGCGGGTAGGAGGAGGTGGATGAAGCGCATGGTGTCGGCGGTGGTTTGGTCGCCCTAAAAAAAAGCAGGGCCGCTGTTGCCAGTGGCCCTGCTTGCCGGGTCAGACCGGGGTCTTACTTCTTGCCGCTGTACGAGATGCGGTAGACCGCGCCCAGTTGCTCGTCGGAGAGCAGCAGCGAGCCATCAGGCATCTGCAGGAGGTAGGTCGGACGACCCCAGAAGGTGTTGGCGGCCGGGTCGGCAAAGCCGGTGATGAACGGCGTCATCGTCGGGTTGCGGCCCTTGGCATCGGCGTTGACCGTGACCACGTCATATCCCGTCTTGGTGGTACGGTTCCACGAACCCTTGCGTGCGACGAAGGCCACGTTCTTGTACTTGGCCGGGAACATCTTGCCAGTGTAGAAATGCAGGCCCATGACGGCGGCGTGCGGGCCCATGGTGCGCACCGGCAGGGTCACGCCCTTGCAGGGGTCATCCTTCTTGATGTCCGGGTCGGCAATGCCGTTGGCATGGCAGGACGGAAAACCGAAGAACTGGCCCTTCTTGCCCAGGCGGTTGAGCTCGTCTTCCGGGCCGTCGTCGCCCATCCAGTCGCGGCCGTGGTCGGTGAACCAGAGTTCCTTGGTGACGGGGTGGAAATCGAAGCCCACGGTATTGCGCACGCCGGTGGCGATGACCTCCATGCCCGTGCCATCGGCGTTGTAGCGGCGGATCTGGGCGTATTCGTCCGTAGGCAGGGCGCAGATGTTGCAGGGTGCGCCAAAGGGTACGTAGAGCTTGCCGTCCGGACCGAAGCGCAGGTACTTCCAGTTGTGGTGCTGCAGCGGGGGCAGCTTGAAGGCGGCGGTCATGTCAACCGGCGCCACGCCGGGGTTCTTCTCGATGCCGTCAAAACGCAGGACCTTGTCGATGGCCATCACGTACAGGTTGCCCTTGTGGATGGCCACGGCCGGTTGGGCGAGCTTGTCGACCACCACGCGGCTGGTGCGTTCCTTGCCGTTGTCGCTGATCTCGTAGACGCGGCCCAGGCCGCGCGTGCCGGCGTAGACCTTGCCGCTGGCGCCGCGCGACATGGCGCGAATGCCCGGCGTGCCGGTGGACCAGACTTCGATCTTGAAGCCCGGCGGCAGCTTGAGCTTGTCCAAGGGGATTTCCGAGGCAGGCGTCACCGTGTTCTTGCCGGGCACCGGGGCCAGCTTGGAGTCGGCCATGGTGGACGGGCGACCTTGCTGCCAGGCGGGCGGGGGCGGGGGTGCCGGCATCGCAGCGGCCATCGGGGCCGGGGCGGGTGCAGCAGCAGCAGGCTGGGCGGCCGCGACTTGCGGCGCGGGTTGGGCCGGCGTGGCCTGGGGCTTGGGCGGCTCGGAGGTGGCGCAGCCGGTCAGCAGGCTGACGAGCACGGCGCCGGCCAGGGCAATTTTTCTGGTCATGGGGGATGTCTCCATAGAGAGTGTTGTTATATCTGGGACCGAAGCTGATGCTAGTACCGCAAGCGGGTGCTGGCCCTAGGGTTTCCACGTATACATACGATTCGCCCAGGCGCAAAGACATAAGAACCGGGTGATGAAACAGGCGCGTTGTGAGTGCTTCAAAAATTGACACTCGATCCGGGGACTTACCCTCGTTGCGCGCATGGGCAGGAGGTCGCCACTTGCAATTTGGTTTGAGGGTTTGCTTAATGCCTGTTCCAAATTCGTTTTGGAACAATGAAAAGAACCTAAGCAACCAAGGAGCAGAAATGAAGACGAGTCAATTTGTCGCTGCCATGCTGATGGCAGGCCTGGCCACCGGGGCCAGTGCCCAGGCGGGCAAGGACAACCTGTCCACCCTCAAACAGATGAAGGTCGCCACCACCGACCTCAACATTCCGGTCGTGCCCCAGGAAGGGCGCAACGCCGACGCGATCCGCGCCAATCTGAAGAACGTCAAGATGCCGCCGGGCTTCAAGATCGAGTTGTATGCCGTGGTGCCCGATGCGCGCCATATGGCGGTCGCGCCTTCGACCAACATGCTCTTCGTGGGCACGCGCAAGACGCGCGTGTGGGCCGTGACCGACCGCAATGGCGACGGCACCGCCGACGAGGTGAAGGCCTTCGCGCCCTCGCTCAACTTCAAGGTGCCCAACGGCGTGTGCTGGACCAGGGACGGTTTCCTGATCGTGGCCGAACACAACCGCGTGCTCAACTTCCCGGCCGCCGAGTTCTTCTATGAAGGCCCGGACGTGGCGGTGATCGAGGTGGTGGCGCAGGGCAAGCTGATCCCCGAGGAGGAGGAGTCCTACAACCACGGCGCGCGCACCTGCCGCGTGTCAGACGACGGCATGCTCCACATCACCCTGGGCCAGCCTTACAACGTGCAGCCCAAGGAGAAGGTGGCGCTGTACGAGAAGCTGGGCATCGGCGGCATGGTGCGTATGAATGCATTTGACGGATCCAAACGCGAGGTGATTGCAGTGGGTGTGCGCAACTCGGTGGGCATGGACATCAACCCGAAGGACAAGACGGTCTGGTTCACCGACAACCAGACCGACGGCATGGGTGACGACATCCCGCCGGGCGAGCTCAACCGCATCACCAAGGCGGGTGGCGAGCACTTCGGCTACCCCTTCATCCACGGCAACAACACCCAGATCGCCGGCACCGGTGCTGCGCCTGACCTCAAGGACATGAAGGCGCCGGCGAGCTGGACGAAGCCGCAGGCGGAGTTCCCCGCCCACCAGGCGCAACTCGGCATGACCTTCTACAACGGCAAGATGTTCCCCGCCAAGTACCAGGGTGGCATCTTTGTCGCGGCCCACGGTTCCTGGAACCGCACCAAGGCCAGCGGCGCGCTGATCAACTTCGTGCCCGTGAAAGCTGACGGCACGGCCGGTGCCTCCGAGGTCTTCGCCGAAGGCTGGCTGGATGCCAATGGCATCTACAAGGGCCGTCCGGTGGACGTGGCGCCGATGAAGGACGGCTCCCTGCTGATCTCGGATGACTACGTGGGAGCGATCTATCGCGTGACCTACAGCAACTGAGCGTGGCACCAGTGCGTTGCACGGCGGTGCCGTGCAACGCCATGAGACGGACGGAGATCGCTGCGATCTCCGTTTTTTTGAGCGAGGAGAATTCGAATGAACAAGTTCATCCTGGGAGGGGTGCTGTTTGCGCTGTCGGCTGCAGCGCAGGCCGACGCGGCTGCCGGCAAGCTGCGAGCGGCCACGGCGTGTGCCGTCTGCCACGGCCCGCAGGGCCTGTCCACGCAGCCCAACGCGCCGCACCTGGCGGGCCAACCCGAGATCTACCTGGTGGAGCAGCTGCGCAACTACCGCAGCGGCAAGCGCCCGCATGAGGTCATGGGCGTGATCGCCAAAACCCTGAGCAATCAGGACATCGACGACCTGGCGCAGTGGTACGCATCGATCCCGTTGCGGGTCGGGGACTAGAAGCAAGAAACGATGAGAGACATGAAACAAACAAGAGATATCCGCCAGCGACCGGCACGTACGATGTTGACGCTGCTTGTGGCCGGTCTGGGCGCTGCGCCGGTCTGGGCGCAAACGCTGGAGAACGTGGTGATTTCCGCTTCGCGCGCGCAGCAGCGCAGCTTCGACGCGCCGGCCGCCATCGAGTCGGTGGACCGCGAAACCATCCAGAACGCGGGCCCGCAGGTCAACCTGTCGGAGACGCTCAACCGCGTGCCCGGCCTGACCATCCTGAACCGGCAGAACTACGCGCAGGACCTGCAGATCTCCATTCGTGGCTTCGGCGCGCGTTCGGCCTTCGGCATCCGCGGCATCCGCCTGCTGATCGACGGCATCCCGGCCACCACGCCCGACGGGCAGGGGCAGGGCTCGTCGGTGGCGCTGACGTCGACCGAGCGCATCGAGGTGCTGCGCGGGCCGCTGGCGCTGATGTACGGCAACTCGGCCGGCGGCGTGATCCAGGCTTTCACGCGGGAGGCGCCCAAGGCGCCGGAGGCTGACGTGCAGTACTACACGGGCTCCTATGGCATGCGCCGCAGTGTCTGGCAGTTCGGCGACACGATAGGCAACGTAGGCTTGGTGGCTGACTACAGCACGTTCAATTCCAGCGGTTTCCGCGACAACAGTGCCACCGAGCGCAAACAGTTCAACGGCAAGCTGAGTTTCGGTCCGGACGAGAAGACGCGCGTGAACCTGGTGTTCAACCATTTCGACATGCCGCTGGCGCAAGACCCGGCGGGCCTGACGGCCACGCAGCTGGCCACAGATGCGACGCAGGCGGGGAACAATACGGTCACCCGGCGGGTGCGCAAGATCACGTCACAGAACCAGGTGGGAACGACGCTCACGCATGCCCTTGACGAGAATCGTTCCGTCAGTGCACGCGCCTACTATGGCACTCGTGACAACCTCCAGTTCCAGGCATTGAACACGTGGGTCGGTCTCAACCGCACCTACTACGGCCTGGGCCTGCAGTACAACGAGCAGACTCGTATCGCAGCCACGCCGGTTCGTTGGGTGGTGGGCTATGACTTCGACCGCTCCCGCGAGTACCGTCAGGGTGGCGTGGCGGCCCTGGGTGAAAAGACAACAACGACGCGTCGCGAGGACAACCAGGCCGAAAATAGCGACTTGTTCGCCCAGGCCACGGCGCTCGTATCGGAAAAGTTCTCGCTGACGGGCGGCCTGCGCTACAGCACGGTGCGCATGCTCAGTGACGATTACTACATCACGCCTACTGACGGCAACGGCTCGGGCAATATTTCCTACAGCGCGGCCAGCCCGGTGCTGGGCGTGACCTGGCACGCCAGCGATGCGCTGAACGTCTATGCCAACTATGGCAAAGGCTTCGAAACCCCGACGCTGGCCGAGATGGCCTACACCTCGACCAGCACACTGACATCGGCTTTCAACACTTCGCTCAGTGCCGCCAGCAGCCAGCATTACGAGGCGGGCGCCAAGTGGGCGCCGGACGCGCGCTCGCGCGTGGATGTCACGGTGTTCCAGATCAACACCACGGACGAGATCGTGGTGGCCAGCAGTAGCGGCGGTATCTCGACCTTCAAGAATGCGCCCGGCACTTCGCGCGTGGGCTGGGAGCTGGCCGCGCGCCGGCTGCTGACCGCCAACTGGCGGGCCATGCTGTCGGCCTCGGCGATCGACGCTCAGTACACGCAGACCTTCACCAGCGGTACGAACACTGTCAATTCGGGCAACAAGATGCCCGGCATTCCTCAGTACTTTGTATTCACCGAACTGCTGTGGACGGCCCAGGCGATGGACAACGCTCGCCGCAAGCCGCTGCTCGATACCCAGGCCGGCGTGGAGGTGGTCAGTGCGGGCCGCATCTATGTCAACGACACCAACTACGACACCTTGGCGCGTAGCGCGACGCAGGCCGATGGCTACACCACGCTCAACCTCAAGGCCAGCCATGGCTGGCCGGTGGCCGGCAAGGGCAGTCTGACGGCCTATGGCCGGCTGGACAACGTGACCGACCAGCGCTATGTGGGCTCGGTCATCGTCAACCAGGCCAGCAGCCAGTTCTACGAGCCGGCGCCCGGCTTCAACTGGACGCTGGGCGCGCGGCTGAACGTCCCGCTTTAAACGTTGCGTTGCGAGCGCAGGCCTTCCAGGTCGAGCACGCGCAGGCCGCCGTACTCGATGCGGATCAGGTTCTGGGTCTGGAGGTTGGACAGGGCTTCGTTGACGCGCTGGCGTGACAGGCCCACCAGGTAGGCCAGTTCCTGCTGCGTGATGCGCAGCACCTCGCCCACGCCCGGGTAGAGCACGGGGTTGAACAGGGCCGCCAGGCTGCGCGCCACGCGCAGGTCCGGGTTGTTCATGCGGTCGATCTCGCGCGCGGCGATGAACTGGCCCAGGCGCTCGTTGAGCTGGTTCATGACGAAGCGGTTGAAGCCGATGGACTGGTCCAGCAGGCGGTGGAAGGTGTCCACCGGCAGGCCGGCCACCAAGCTGCGGCGCAAGGTCTGCACGTTGTAGCGGTAAGCCTCGCGCTTGAGCACGGTGCCCTCGCCGAACCACCCGCCCGGCGGCAGGCCCGCGAACGTCATGGCCTGGCCCTCGGCGTTCTCGCCGCTCATCTTCAGTAGGCCGTCGACCACGCCGAACCAGTAAGTCACCGGGCGCCCCATGCGGCAGACCAAGTCGCCAGCCAGGGCCTCGCTGATTTGCAGTTCGGCCACGGCGATCTGGCGCTCTTCGGGCGTGAGCCGGGCCAGCCAGGGGATGCCCGCGAGCTCGGCGTCGGTGGGCGCACGGCGGCGCTGGTGCAGACTGGGTACGACTTCGGACATGGTGGGGCGGGTAAGTACCAGCTAGGGATTCCCCTGAATTGTCGTCGCAACGACAACGCAACGTCAAATCCGTCCCTACCATGGCTGCAAGCGGGGCCCGGCGTGGCCTTCGGGCAGTAGACAAGGACACGGGATGCAGACGACTTTCCCCAGACTTCTGATGCAGCACGCGGCGCAGCGGCCCCAGGCCCCGGCCATGCGCGAGAAGGAATACGGCATCTGGCAGACCTGGAGCTGGGCGCGTGCCGCCGAGGACGTTCGCCTCATGAGCTGCGGTCTGGCCGCGCTGGGTTTCAAGGCCGGGCAGAACCTGGCCATCGTGGGCGACAACCGGCCGCACCTCTACCAAGCCTTCATCGTGGCGCAGAGCCTGCGCGGCGTGCCCGTGCCCATGTACCAGGACGCGATCGCCAGCGAGATGGCCTTCGTGCTGGAAGACGCCGAGATCCATTACGCCTTTGCCGAAAATCAGGAACAGGTGGACAAGCTGCTGGAGTTGCGCGAGACACTGCCTGGCCTGCTGCAGCACATCGTCTACGGCGACCCGCGCGGCCTGCGCAATTACCAGCACGAGGGGCTGATCAGCATCGAGCGCCTGTTCGAGTTGGGGCGCGCCTACGAGCGCATGCATCCGGACTTCTACGTGAAGTCGGTCGAGCAGGGCCAGCCCTCCGATGTGTCGGTGATCCTGTACACCTCGGGCACCACCGGCCGCCCCAAGGGCGTGTGCCAGACGCACCAGAGTTTCATCGAGGCGGCTCGCGGCGGCGTGCTGGTGGATGGCCTCGTGCCTGAAGACAACATCATTTCCTACCTGCCGCCGGCCTGGGTCGGCGACCACCTCTTCTCCATCGCCCAGTGGCTGGTGGCGGGCTTCACCATCAACTGTCCCGAGTCGACCGAGACGGTGGGCATCGACCTGCGCGAGATCGGGCCGAGTTATTACTTCGCCCCACCGCGTGTGTTCGAGAGCATGCTGACCTCGGTCTCCATCCGCATGGAAGACGCGGCCGCGCCGAAGCGCTGGATCTACCAGCAATTCATGGCCGTGGCGCGGCGCTGCGGTGCCGAGATCCTGGACGGCCACCGGGTCTCGCTGACGGACCGTCTGCTCTATGCGCTGGGCAATGTGCTGATCTACGGGCCGCTGCGCAATGTGCTGGGTCTCTCAAACATCCGCGTCGCTTACACGGCGGGTGCGGCCATCGGACCGGACCTGTTCCGCTTCTACCGCTCCATCGGTATCAACCTCAAGCAGCTTTACGGCCAGACCGAGACCTGCGCCTACGTGTGCATCCAGAAGAACGGCCGCGTCAAGCTCAACAGCGTGGGCGAGGCGGCGCCGGGCATCGAGATCAAGATTGCCGACAGCGGCGAGGTGCTGGTGCGCGGCGTCTCCGTGCTCAAGGAGTACTACAAGCGCCCGGACGCCACCGCCGAGGTGATGGACGCCGAGGGCTACTTCCACACGGGCGACGCCGGCGTGATCGACCCGGATGGCCACCTGATCATCATCGACCGGGCCAAGGACGTGGGCAAGATGGCCAGCGGCGCGATCTTCGCGCCCAACTACATCGAGAACAAGCTCAAGTTCTTCCCGCAGATCAAGGAGGCCGTGTGCTTTGGCCACGGCCGCGGCCAGGTCTGCGCCTTCATCAATATCGACTTCGAGGCCGTGGGCAACTGGGCCGAGCGCCAAAGCCTGCCCTACAGCGGCTACGTGGACCTGGCCAGCAAGCCGGCGGTGCTGGACATGCTGGCCGACTGCGTGCAGCAGGTCAACGCCAATCTGGCGGCCGAGGCCGGCATGGCCGACACGCAGATCGCGCGCTTCCTGGTGCTGCACAAGGAACTGGACCCCGACGACGACGAGCTGACCCGCACGCGCAAGGTGCGCCGGGGCTTCATCGGCGACAAGTACGCCGTGCTGATCGAGGCGCTGTACGAGGGGCGCAAGGAGCAGTTCATCGAGACGCAGGTGAAGTTCGAGGACGGCCGCACTGGCTCCGTCGCGGCCACGCTGCCCATTCGCGACGCGAAGACATTTGCCCCGGTGAAGGCGGCCGCATGAGCAAGAAAATCGGTGACGTCATTCTGGACGTCAAGAACATCTCCCTGGCCTTCGGTGGCGTCAAGGCGCTGTCCGACATCTCCTTCGATGTGCGTGAGCACGAGATTCGCGCCATCATCGGCCCCAACGGCGCGGGCAAGAGCTCCATGCTCAACTGTATCAACGGCGTGTACACGCCGCAGCACGGCACCATCACCTTCCGCGGTGAGACCTTCGACCACATGAACAGCCGTCAGGTGGCCGAGATGGGCGTGGCGCGCACCTTCCAGAACCTGGCCCTGTTCAAGGGCATGAGCGTGCTGGACAACATCATGACCGGGCGCAACCTCAAGATCAAAAGCAACTTGCTGATGCAGGCGCTGCGCGTCGGCCCCGCTCAGCGCGAGGAGATTCGCCACCGCGAATTTGTCGAACACATCATCGACTTCCTGGAAATCCAGGCGCACCGCAAGACCCCGGTGGGCCAGCTGCCCTACGGCCTGCAAAAGCGCGTGGACCTGGGGCGCGCCCTGGCCATGGAGCCGCAGGTGCTGCTGCTCGACGAACCCATGGCGGGCATGAACGTGGAAGAGAAGCAGGACATGTGTCGCTTCGTGCTCGACATCAACGATGAGTTCGGAACCACCGTGGTGCTGATCGAGCACGACATGGGTGTGGTGATGGACATCAGTGATCGCGTGGTGGTGCTGGACTACGGCAAGAAGATCGGCGATGGCACGCCCGATGCCGTGCGCAAGAACGAGGAAGTGATCAATGCCTATCTTGGAACGTCACATTAAGGAAAAGGTTGTGCGTTGGGCGTTGGGCGTTCAGCGCCACAACCCCGACCGTCTTGCTGTCCCCCCGCTCAACACTCAACCCTGAACGCTCAACGACCATGGCATTCTTTCTGGAAACCCTGCTGAACGGCCTCATGGCCGGCATGCTGTATTCGCTGGTGGCCCTGGGCTTCGTGCTGATCTTCAAGGCCTCGGGCGTGTTCAACTTCGCGCAGGGCGCCATGGTGCTGTTCGCGGCGCTGGCCATGGCGCGTTTCGCCGAGTGGGTGCCTCAGTGGATCGGCATCGACAGCAAGTGGCTGGCCAATACGGTGGCCTTCGTTCTGGCCGGCGCCGTGATGTTCGTGGTGGCCTGGCTGGTGGAGCGCCTGGTGCTGCGCCACCTGGTCAACCAGGAGGCCGCCACCCTGCTGATGGCCACGCTGGGCATCACCTACTTTCTCGAAGGCCTGGGCCAGACGATCTTTGGCAGCGACATCTACAAGATCGACATCGGCATGCCCAAGGAACCGATTTTCGCCTTCCAGTCCGTGTTCGAAGGGGGCATCCTGATCAATCAGGAAGACCTGATCGCCGCAGCCATTGCGGCCGCGCTGGTGGCCGGTCTGTCGGTGTTCTTCCAGAAAACCTCCACCGGGCGCGCGCTGCGCGCTGTCGCCGACGACCACCAGGCGGCGCAATCCATCGGCATTCCGCTGAATCGCATCTGGGTCATCGTCTGGTGCGTGGCCGGTGTGGTGGCCCTGGTGGCCGGGATGATCTGGGGCTCCAAGCTGGGCGTGCAGTTTTCGCTGGCCACGGTGGCGCTGCGTGCGCTGCCCGTGATCATCCTGGGCGGTCTCACGTCCGTGCCGGGCGCCATCATCGGCGGGCTGATCATCGGGGTGGGAGAGAAGCTGTCCGAGGTCTACCTCGGGCCTTTTGTCGGCGGCGGCATCGAGATCTGGTTTGCCTACATGCTGGCGCTGGTGTTCCTGCTGTTCCGGCCGCAGGGACTCTTCGGGGAGAAAATCATCGACCGCGTGTAGCGGTCGATGATTTCGGCGGAGGCTAACTTGCGCAGCAAGTTAAGCGAACAAAGTGAGCGGCCATAGCCAAAATCATTGATCGGTAGTTGAAATGTTCTACAGAGAAAACGGCCAGTTCAAGACTTCCTATGCGGCGGACCAGCAGATCTTTGCGATTGCGCAGGACCGTTGGGCCATCCTGGCGCTGATCGCCTTTGCCTTTGTCGGCGTGCCCCTGGTGGCCGATGAGTACCTGTTCCGCGCCATCCTGATCCCTTTCCTGATCCTGGCGCTGGCGGCGGTGGGCGTGAACATCCTGGTGGGCTACTGCGGCCAGATCTCGCTGGGCTCGGGTGCCTTCATGGCCGTGGGCGCCTACGCGGCCTACAACACCTTTGTGCGCATCGAGGGCATGCCCCTGCTGCTGGCGCTGCTGTCGGGCGGCTTCTTCGCCACCCTGGTGGGCATGTTCTTCGGCATTCCCAGCCTGCGCGTCAAGGGCCTGTACCTGGCGGTGGCCACGCTGGCGGCGCAGTTCTTTTGCGACTGGGCTTTCCTGCGCATTGCCTGGTTCACCAACAACAGCGCCTCCGGCTCGGTGTCGGTCTCCAATCTTCAGGTCTTCGGTCTGCCGGTGGAGACCCCGCTGCAGAAGTACATTTTCTGCCTGGCCTTGCTGGTGCTGTTCGCGCTGCTGGCCAAGAATCTCGTTCGCAGCGCCGTCGGGCGCGAGTGGATGGCCATCCGCGACATGGACGTGGCCGCCGCGGTGATCGGCATCCGCCCCATGTACGCCAAGCTCAGCGCCTTTGCCGTGAGCTCCTTCATCGTCGGCGTGGCCGGCGCGCTCTGGGGCTTCGTGCACCTGGGGGCCTGGGAGCCGGCCGCCTTCTCGGTGGACCGCTCCTTCCAGCTGCTGTTCATGGTCATCATCGGCGGGCTGGGTTCCATCATGGGCAGCCTCTTCGGCGCAGCTTTCATCGTGGTGCTGCCCATCGTGCTCAACCAGTTGTTGCCGGCACTGGGCAGCCTGGTCGGCGTGGAGATCTCCACCGCCGCCATCTCGCACACCGAGTTCATGGTCTTTGGCGCACTGATCGTCTGGTTTCTGATTGTCGAGCCCCACGGCCTGGCCCGGCTGTGGAGCATCGGCAAGCAGAAGCTGCGCCTGTGGCCATTTCCTCACTGACACCCCATTGATGTTTCAAGTGTTCTTTCGCGTGCTTCACCCATAACCTACCTAGGAGACCTCCCATGAAGCTTAGACAACTCGCTCTCGCCGTCTCGCTCACGGCTGCTGCCGTGACCGGCGCGCTGACCTCCACCGCCGCCTTCGCGCAGGCCAAGGAGCAGTTTTTTCCGGTGCTGGTCTACCGAACCGGCGCCTACGCGCCCAACGGTGTGCCCTTTGCCAACGGCTACGTCGATTACCTCAAGCTGGTCAACGCCCGTGGCGGCGTCAACGGTGTGAAGGTTTCGTTTGAAGAATGCGAGACCGGCTATGCCACCGACCGCGGTGTGGAGTGCTACGAGCGCCTCAAGGGCAAGAACGGCGGCGCCACCGTGTTCCAGCCCCTGTCCACCGGCATCACCTTCGCGCTGACCGAGAAGGCCCCGACTGACAAGATTCCGCTCATCACTGCGGGCTACGGCCGCAGCGAGAGCCAGGACGGCATGGTCTTCAAGTGGAACTTCCCGCTGGCCGGTACTTACTGGGTGGCCGCTGACGTGCTGATCCAGCACATCGCCAAGAAGGAAGGCGGCTACGACAAGCTCAAGGGCAAGAAGATTGCCCTGATCTATCACGACAGCCCGTTCGGCAAAGAGCCGATCCCGCTGCTGCAGGAGCGCGCTGCCATGCACGGCTTTGCGCTCAGCCTGCTGCCTGTGACGCACCCGGGCGTGGAGCAGAAGGCGACCTGGCTGCAAATCCGACAGAACCGCCCTGACTATGTGCTGAACTGGGGCTGGGGCATCATGAATTCGACCGCGCTCAAGGAAGCGCAGGCCACCGGCTATCCGCGTGACAAGATGTATGGCGTCTGGTGGGCCGGTGCTGAGCCGGACGTCAAGGACGTGGCTGAAGGTGCCAAAGGCTACAACGCCATCATGATGCAGCACGGCGCCGAGCCGAATTCGGCTGTGGCCAAGGAAGTCCTGGATAAGGTGCACGCCAAGGGCCAGGGCACCGGACCGAAGGACGAGGTGGGCCATGTGCTGTACATGCGCGGCCTGACGGCAGCCATGTTTGCCGTGGAGGGCGTGCGCGCCGCTCAGGAACGCTACGGCAAGGGCAAGGTCATGACCGGCGAGCAGGCACGCTGGGGCTACGAGAACCTGAACCTCACGCAGGCCAAGCTGGATGCATTGGGCTTCAAGGGCGTGATGCGTCCCATCTCCACCAGCTGCCAGGACCATATGGGCGCCTCCTGGGCCCGCGTGCACACCTGGGACGGCAGCAAGTTCGTCTGGAGTTCCGACTGGTACCAGGCTGACGAGCAGATCCTCAAGCCCATGGTGAAGAACGCGGCCGACAAGTACGCGGCCGAGAAGAAGCTGACGCGCCGTACGGGCGCTGACTGTCAGTCTTGAGGACTGACAGTCAGCGCTAGCGCTGTTCTGTTGGCACCCTCCCCAACCCCTCCCGCCCGCGGGAGGGGCAGCGGCTCCACTTGGAGCCGCCAGATGAAAGGGCCGCTTGCGCGGGTCTTTCATCTGGTTAACAAGGGCCTTCTATGGACTCTGAAAAAATCGTTCTGAACGTCAACGGCATCGAGGTCATCTACAACCACGTGATCCTCGTGCTCAAGGGGGTGTCGCTGAAGGTGCCGGAGGGCGGCATCGTGGCGCTGCTGGGGGGCAATGGCGCGGGCAAGACGACGACGCTGCGCGCCATCTCCAACCTGCTCAAGGGCGAGCGCGGCGAGGTGACCAAGGGCAGCATCGAGTTGCGCGGCGAGCGCATCGAGAATCTCACGCCCTCCGATCTGGTGCGCCGCGGGGTGGTGCAGGTGATGGAGGGGCGGCACTGCTTTGCCCACCTGACGATCGAGGAGAACCTGCTGACCGGTGCCTACACGCGCAAGAGCAAGGCCGAAGTGGCCGCCGGGCTGGAGAAGGTCTACAACTATTTCCCCCGCCTGAAGACGCGCCGCACCTCGCAGGCCGCCTACACCTCGGGGGGCGAACAGCAGATGTGCGCCATCGGCCGCGCGCTGATGGCCAACCCCAGCATGGTGCTGCTGGACGAGCCCTCCATGGGCCTGGCGCCGCAAATCGTGGAAGAGGTTTTCGAGATCGTCAAGGACCTGAACCAGAAGGAAGGCGTGACCTTCCTGCTGGCCGAGCAGAACACCAATATGGCGCTGAAGTACTCCGACTACGGCTACATCATGGAGTCGGGGCGCATCGTGATGGACGGTGTCGCCAGTGACCTGGCCAGCAACGAGGACGTGAAGGAGTTCTACCTCGGCATGGGCGGCGGCGAACGCAAGAGTTTCAAGGACGTCAAGAGTTACAAGCGCAGAAAGCGCTGGCTTGCATGAGTCTCCCCCCCGAAGCGGCCTTCGGCCGCCTCCCCCTCAGGGGGCAACGCCAGTGGCCCGGCAAAGCCGGTTCCACGGCGTTTCCCGACTGGATCGTTTCATGCGCGGCCGTGTCGCTGCACAGGGAAGGCTGAGATGAGCAAACACTACGACGCGCTCGAAGCGCGCGACCCGGCCCAGCGCGAAGCGGCGCTGATGGCGGCGTTGCCGGGCTTGGTGGCGCGCGCCCAGCAGGCCACGGCGGCCGGCGCCGAGATCCTGCGGGGTGTGGAAGCGACGGGTGTCACCACGCGTGCGGCGCTGGCCCAGTTGCCGGTGACGCGCAAGCACGAGTTGCTGGAGCGCCAGCAGGCGGCCCGCGCGCGGGGTGCTGATGATCCCTTTGGCGGGTTCTCTGCCATTGGCTGGCGTGGCTTGTTGCGCGGCAGCGGGGCGCGGCGCGTCTACCAGTCGCCCGGCCCCATCTACGAACCCGAAGGGCAGGCCGCCGATTACTGGCGCAGCGCACGCGCTTTTGCTGCGGCCGGCTTCGAAGCCGGCGACTTGGTACACAACTGCTTCAGCTACCACCTCACGCCCGGCGCCTGGATCATGGAGGCCGGCGCGCAGGCCCTGGGCTGCACCGTATTTCCCGGCGGCACGGGCAATACCGAGCAGCAGCTCGCAGCGATGACCGACCTGCGGCCCGTCGCCTATGCCGGCACGCCCAGCTTTCTCAAGATCCTGGTCGAGAAGGCACAGGAGGCGGGCACGAAGCTGTCTTTCACCAAGGCCCTGGTCAGCGGCGAGGCCTTTCCGCCCAGCCTGCGCGACTGGCTGATCGAACGCGGTATTGCCGGCTACCAGTGCTACGCCACGGCGGACGCCGGACTGATCGCTTACGAGACGCAGGCCCGCGAGGGCCTGGTGCTGGACGAGGGCATTCTGCTGGAGATCGTGCGCCCCGGCACCGGCGACCCGGTGTCCGAGGGCGAGGTAGGTGAGGTGGTGGTCACGGTGCTCAACCCCGATGTCCCGCTGATCCGCTTCGGCACCGGCGACCTCTCGGCCGTCCTGCCCGGTGTCTGCGCCACCGGTCGCAGCAACACCCGCGTCAAGGGCTGGCTGGGGCGGGCCGACCAGACCACCAAGGTGCGCGGCATGTTCGTGCATCCGGGCCAGATCGCCGAGATCGTCAAGCGCTACCCGGAGGTGACGCGCGCGCGCCTGGTGGTGGCCGGCGAGATGGCCAACGACCGCATGACGCTCAAGGTGGAGACGGTCGGCAGCGGACCGGGCGAACTCGCCCTGCGCATCGCCGAGACCGTGCGCGACGTGACCAAGCTGCGTGGTGAGGTGGAGCTGTTGCTGCCCGGCACCCTGCCCAACGACGGCAAGGTGATCGAGGACGCGCGCAGTTACAAGTAGCACGGCGTCGAACCGGGCGAGAGGTTTCCCACTACGTATTTCCCGGGGCGCGCGGCCTGGGGTCACGCATTAGACTTTTCCTCATTCAGGAGGAAAGTTCATGAAACGCCGGCTGCTGATTGCTGCGGCCCTGGTCACACTGTCGGCCCAGGCCCAAACCTTTCCCGGCGCCAGGCCCATCACCATCGTTGTGCCCTACGTGGCCGGTGGCCCGACCGATCGCGTGGCGCGCGACCTGGCCGAGGCCCTGCGCAGACCTCTGGGTGGCGTCATCATCGCGGTCGACAATGCTGCCGGCGCCGGCGGCTCGATCGGCGCGAACAAGGTGGCCAAGGCTGCTCCTGATGGTCACACGCTGCTGCTCAATCACATCGGCATGGCCAGCATGCCCACGCTGGTGCGCAAGCTGCCCTTCAAGGTCGAGACGGACTTCGAGTATCTGGGCCTGGTCAACGAGCTGCCGATGACCCTGATCGGCCGCCCCAGCCTGGCGGCCAGCACCTACAAGGAATTGACGGCCTGGATCAATGACAACACAGGCCAGATCAACCTGGGCAACGCCGGCATTGGCTCAGCCTCGCATCTGTGCGGCCTGATGCTCCAGAACGCACTCAAGGTGGACATGGCCACCGTAGCCTACAAGGGAACCGCGCCCGCCCTGGCCGATCTGATCGGAGGCCAGATCGACCTGCTGTGCGACCAGACCACCTACACCAGCGGCCAGATCGAGGGCAGGAAGGTCAAGGCCTATGCCGTGACCACGGCCAGGCGCCTGACCACGCCCGCGCTCAGGGACCTGCCGACGCTGCAGGAGTCCGGCCTCAAGGGCTTCGAGGTGACGATCTGGCATGGCCTGTACGCGCCCCGGGGCACACCCGCTGACGTGCTGGCCAAGCTGAATACGGCGCTGAAGGCCGCGCTCAAGGACGCTGACTTCATCCAGAAGCAGGAAGGGCTGGGCGCCGTGGTCATGAATGACAAGCGTGTCGAACCGGCTGAGCACAAGAAGTTCGTGGCGGCAGAGATTGCCAGGTGGACTCCTGTGTTGAAGGCGGCTGGGGTTTACGCGGACTGATTGTTCGGTCTTTGCCCGCTGAGTAAAGAGGCCACCGTCAGGTGGCTTTTTCTTTTTCTGGCTTGGTGGCTTGTTTGCGTTGCATTGCCGGGTCTCGCCCCGGCGGGCGAGGTACTTTTCTTTGCTTCGCCAAAGCAAAGTACCCAAAAGAAAGGCGAGCCGGATTCGTCGACCCTACGCTGCGCTGCGGGCACGCTGCGTTGCTCGGGCACGGCGGGAAGCGCAGAAACTCGGCTAGCGCCTCAAACATCTGCGCTTCTTTCTCCGCCGCCCCCTGCGCTACTCGCCTCCTCATGACGGCGAGGGGAACCGGGTACCCGATACCGAAGAAACAAGGACGCGCCATGGCGCGTCCTTGTGGGGTTCTGGCCGTTGGTATCCGGCTGTCTGGATCCCACTGCCGTGTGGCAGGGCTGAGCAGCGCAGCAGCGGGCGGATCAGGGCGGGCGTTGTTTGAGCGAAGCGAGTTCAGCCCGACCCCGACCGATGCGAGCAGCGCAAGGTACCGCGCAGCGGCCCTGACTTCGGCTCGCCTTCTCTTTGCTTACTTTCTCTTGGCGAAGCAAGAGAAAGTAAGTGCGCTGCCGGGCGCACATCCCGGCAATGCCTCGCCTGCAAGGCAGCTCGCCAAAGCCAGTGGCCAAGACGACAAGTAGACCGCCCGACCGGAGACAAACCCTAGGTCACAGCACGCCCAAGGCTCCCTACACTGGACCGAATCAAATCCAGGAGACAACACTATGCGTAACATCCTCGCTTCGAACCGTCGCCACCTCCTCGCCGCCGCAGCCGGCGCCGCCCTGCTGGCGATGAGCCCGATGGCCCTGGCCCAGGGTGCCTGGCCGAGCAAGCCGGTGAAGATCGTGGTGCCCTTCGCCCCCGGCGGCACCACCGACATCCTGGCGCGCGCCATCGCCCCGGAACTGAGCAAGGCCTTCGGCCAGTCCTTCGTGGTGGAAAACCGGGGCGGCGCTGGCGGCAACCTGGGTGCTGACATCGTGGCCAAGTCGCCGGCGGATGGCTACACCCTGTTGATGGGCACGGTGGGCACGCACGGCATCAACAAGGCGCTATATGCCAGGCTGGCTTACGACCCGCAGAAGGACTTCGCACCCATCACCCTGGTGGCCGGCGTGCCCAATGTGATGGTGATGAACGTCGACAAGGCCCGCGCGCTGAACATCAACACGGTGCCGGATTTCATCAAGTACGCCAAGGCCCATCCGGGCAAGCTCAACATGGCCTCCAGCGGGAACGGCACGTCCATCCACCTTGCCGGCGAGCTGTTCAAATCCAGGAATGGCATCTTCATGACCCACATTCCCTACACCGGTTCCGGCCCGGCGCTGCTGGACCTGATGGGCGGCAACACGGACGTGATGTTCGACAACCTGCCCTCGTCGATGCCGCACATCCGTTCGGGCAAGCTCAAGGCCTTCGCCGTCACCAGCGGCCTGCGCTCAACCTCATTGCCGGATCTGCCCACCATCGAGGAGGCCGCTGGCCTCAAGGGCTTCGAGGCCAGCAGCTGGTTTGGTCTGCTGGCGCCCGCCGGAACGCCGGCTGATGTGGTCAACCGCATCCAGCAGGAAACCGCGAAGGCCCTGGGCACGCCGGCGATCAAGGAAAAACTGCAGGCCCAGGGTGCGATCCCCGGCGGCATGTCGCCGCAGGAGTTCGTCCGTTTCATCGATGCCGAGCACAAGAAATGGGCCGAGGTCGTCAAGGCTTCCGGGGCGCGGGTGGACTGAAGATGCCGTTCGCCCTGGGCTCGTCGAAGGGCTCACAGGGCTGCAGGGCTTCGACAGGCTCAGCCCGAACGGTGCGCCCGCTTACACGCCCCAGACGATGTCCTTGTCCGCTTTCTCGCAGCGGCGCAGCATCTCGATGAAGGGGGCGGCGCGCTGGCGCAGCGAGACGCCCTCGGCTTTCGGGGGCTCCTCGCCTCGCGCCAGGGCTTCTTCCTGAGCGGCCTTGAGCCGCGCTTCTTCCTGCAGGATGGCCGCATCGAGTGCGGCGATGGCGGCCGCCATGTCGGCCGGCTGCAGGATGCCCTGCTTCGCGTCCACAGGTTTGCCGATGATCTGCAGCATGCGCCGGCCCGTGGGCTCCAGCATGATGAGGTCGGCGGTGGCGCCGGACTTGAATTTGTAGAGCATGGCCGTTTCGCAGGTGGTTCGGCCGAGGGTAGCATGCAGGGCATGGAGACTCAAGACGACAAACGCCCTAGCGGCCCATTGACCGGCCTCAGGGTGCTGGAAATGGGGCAACTGATTGCCGGTCCGTTCGCAGCCAAGACCCTGGCCGACTTCGGTGCCGAGGTGATCAAGATCGAACCGCCGCCGGATCCGAAACGCCCGCAGGCGGGCGGGGGCGACCCGCTGCGCCAATGGCGACTGCTCAAGGACGGCACCTCGGTCTGGTGGCAGGTGCAGTCACGCAACAAGCGTTCGCTGGCGCTGGACCTGAAGACACCGCAGGCGCAGGACATCGTGCGCAAGCTGGTCGCCGAGGCCGACGTGCTCATCGAAAACTTTCGTCCCGGTGCCATGGAGGGCTGGGGCCTGGGGCCCGAGGCGCTACAGGCCGTGAACCCCGGGCTCATCATGCTCCGCATCAGCGGCTACGGCCAGACCGGGCCCTACCGCGACCGGCCCGGCTTCGGCGTGGTGGCCGAGGCCATGGGCGGCCTGCGCCACCTCACCGCCGAGCCCGGGCGCGTGCCGGTGCGCGTGGGGGTGTCCATCGGCGACACGCTGGCCTCGCTGCACGGCGTCATCGGCATCCTGCTCGCCCTGCAGCACCGCCACGCCACCGTGAGCCAGCAAGCGCCGAAAGGGCGCGGCCAGGTGATCGACGTGGCCCTGTACGAGGCGGTGTTCAACTGCATGGAAAGCCTGCTGCCCGAATACAGCGCCTTTGGCGCAGTGCGTGGCCCGGCCGGCAGCGCCATGCCAGGCATTGCCCCCACCAACGCCTACCGCTGCGCTGACGGCGGCTACGCCTTGATCGCCGGCAATGGCGACAGCATCTTCAAACGCCTGATGCACTGCATCGCTCGCGACGATCTGGCGCAGGACCCGGCGCTGGCCGACAATGCGGGCCGCGTGGCGCGGGTGCAGGAGCTGGATGCCGCCATCGGAGCCTGGGCTGAAAAGCTGTCGGTGGCGCAGGTGCTGGCCGCACTGGACGCCGCGCAGGTGCCGGCCGGCAAGATCTACACCGTGGCCGACATTGCGGCCGATCCACATTACGCGGCGCGCGACATGCTGCAGACGGTGGCGATGGAGGACGGCACGCAGCTCATGGTGCCGGGCATCGTGCCCAAGCTCTCGGTGACACCGGGCGGGCAGTGGCGGCGCGCGCCGGCTCTTGGTCAGGATACCGATGCCGTGCTGCGCGAGGTGGGTCTGAGTGATGAACAGATCGCCGCGCTGCGGGCGCGCGGCGTGGTGGCATAGCGAGCACCCATGGCAGATATCCACATGGTGAGGGAGCACGCGCTCGGATTGGCAGCAGCGCGCAAGATTGCCCAGGGTTGGGCGAAGCAGGTGGAGGACCGGCTGGACATGACCTGCACCTGCGAGAGCGGGCACGACGAGGACCGGCTCCACTTCAAGCGCGCTGGCGTGACGGGCAGTCTCCTCGTGACCAAGGATCGTTTCGAACTCGATGCCAAGCTTGGTTTGCTGGTGGCTGCCTTCAGGGGCCGCATTGAGGCGGGCGTCACCAAGTACCTGGACGAGTTGCTGACCACGGGGCAGGATCCCCTGGACAAGCTGGCGGGCAAGAAGGGCCCCACCAGTTAGTCGCGTGCCGCAAGTGCAGCACTGGCAGTATCAGCTCAGCGACTCGATCAGGTCGATATAGTCCTGCATGGCCTCGTCCTGGCTCTTGTCCTTGAGGGCGTTCCAGGCGTCCCACTTGGCGCGACCCACCATGTCGGAGAAGCCGGGGCGCGGATCGGTGGGGGCGCCGGCGCTGGCCTGCTTGTACAGGGCGTAGATCTTGAGCAGCGTCATGTTGTCGGGGCGCTCGCTCAACTCTTTGGATGCGGCGACGGCGGCTTCGAAACGGGCTTTCAGGTCACTCATGGGGGGCTCCGGGCTTCTCGGTTGCTTTGGGCGGTTCATAGGCGCGCAGCAGATGCCGCAGGTAGGCTTGCTGCGCCGGCACCAGATAGGGTAGCAGCAAACCGAGGGCCTGGCCGGCCCCGCGCAGGCCGGCGGCCTGCATGCCCTCGGGCTCCAGCGCGTGGCGCGGGTCCAGCGCGTACTCGAAACTCAGCCAGTAGCTCAGCAGCACCACCTGGCTGGTGGCCAGGCTGGCGGCATCCTCGGCCTCGATCTGCAGCGCGCCACTGCCCTGAAGCCGGGCCAGCACAGTGCTCAGCGCGACCGTCTGGTCGTGCAGGGCCTGCTGGATGCCGGCTTCGAGCCGGCGGTTGCGGCTGAGCAGCAGGTTGAGGTCGCGGTAGAGGAAGCGATGGTTCCAGATCCGCTCGATCAGGCTGTGCATGAAGAACCACGCACCCTCCACATCGCGCACGTCCCCGGCGGCTGGCAGCAGGCCGGCCAGGGCCTGCTCGTATTGCTCAAACAGGGCGTTGACCAGGCCGTCCTTGGCCGGGTAGTGGTAGTAGAGGTTGCCCGGGCTGATGCCCAGTTCGCCGGCGATCTGGGTGGTGGAGACGTTGGGCTCGCCGTAGCGGTTGAACAAGGCCAGCGCCGCTTCCTGGATGCGCTCGGCAGTGCGGCGCGGCGCTTTGCGGCTCATTGGCGGTGCGGGTGGCGGCCTCGTTCAGCCGGCCGCTTATTTGCGGGCCGCCTTGCGCGGCGCAGCCTTCTTGACCGGGGCGGCTTTCTTGGCGGCCGCGGTCTTCCTGGCCGGGGCTTTCGTGGCCGCGGTGGTGCGCGTGGTCCGTCCGGCCAACTGCTTCTCCAGCTCGCTCATACGATCGGCCAGCGCATGAATGTCCCGCGAGGAGGGGATGCCCAGGCGCAGCAGGGCACGGGCGACGCGGTCTTCGAAAAGACCCTCGAGCTTGTCCCATTGCCCGGTGGCCCGGCTCTCGATTTCCTGCGCCAGGCTGCTCATCTTCTGGCTGGCCTCGCTCAGCTTCTCCTCGGCCGTGGCCTGGGCCTTGCGCTGCATGGCCTGGCCTTCCTGCACCAGGGCATCGAACATCTTGCTGCCTTCCTCCTGGGCCTTGGTGAAGGCGCCCAGGCCGGCCAGCCAGATGTGGTGGGCCGAATCACGCACCGGGTCGGCGCTGGCGCTGGACGGGTTGCTGCTGCGAGGGCTTGATTTGCTGCTCATGGACATGGACTCCCGGATGGACAGTGGTGACCGGACTTTACGCCGAGTTGGGCGACGGCGCCAGTGGTCCGCGGCAGGATTTTGCGGGGCGCCCATGCGATAAACTTGGTCGATCACAAACAGCCAGGGGCCGGCACAAGGCGGGCCAGCCCGGCAACAGGGGATTCCATGATTCTTGTCACCGGCGGCGCAGGGTTTATCGGTGCCAACTTCGTGCTGGATTGGCTGGCGCAAAGCGATGGGCCGGTGCTCAACCTCGACAAGCTGACCTACGCCGGCAACCTGGAGAATCTGGCGTCCTTGCAGGGCGACCCACGCCACGTCTTCGTACAGGGTGACATCGCCGACGGCGCCTTGCTCCAAGGCCTGCTGACCGAACATCGTCCGCGCGCCGTCGTCAACTTCGCCGCCGAATCGCACGTGGACCGGTCCATCCACGGCCCGGAAGACTTCATCCAGACCAATATCGTCGGCACCTTCCGGCTGCTGGAGGCCGTGCGCGCCCACTGGGGCGGCCTGGACGAAGCCGGCAAGGCGGCCTTCCGTTTCCTGCATGTGTCCACCGACGAGGTCTACGGCTCCCTGGCCGCCACGGATTCGGCCTTCACCGAAGAACACCGCTACGAGCCCAACAGCCCCTACAGCGCCAGCAAGGCCGCCAGCGACCATCTGGTGCGCGCCTACCACCACACCTATGGCCTGCCGGTGCTCACCACCAACTGCAGCAACAACTACGGCCCCTACCACTTCCCCGAGAAGCTTATTCCGCTGATGATCGTCAACGCCCTGGCCGGCAAGCCTCTGCCGGTGTACGGCGACGGCATGCAGATCCGTGACTGGCTCTACGTCAAGGACCACTGCAGTGCCATCCGCCGCGTGCTGGCCGCCGGCCAGCTGGGCGAGGTCTACAACGTGGGTGGCTGGAACGAGAAACCCAATATCGAGATCGTCCAGACCTTGTGTGCACTGCTCGACGAGCTGCGCCCGCGCGCCGACGGCAAGAGCTACCGCGAGCAGATCAGCTACGTGAAGGACCGCCCGGGCCACGACCGGCGCTACGCCATCGACGCGCGCAAGCTCGAGAAGGAGCTGGGCTGGAAGCCGGCCGAAACTTTCGAGACCGGCATCCGCAAGACGGTGCAGTGGTACCTGGACCACCCGGACTGGGTGGCGCACGTGCAGTCCGGCAGCTACCGCGACTGGGTGAGCAAGCAGTATCGATGACCCCCCTGAGCCGCTGCGCGTCTTCCCCCCAGGGAGACCACACCGACGGACCGGCAAAGCCGGTTCCGTGGTGTGTGCTTGATGGCGTGTTGGGTCTCTCCGATGCCTGGTGTGGAGTGCCTGATTGATATGAGGATTCTTCTGCTTGGAAAAAACGGCCAGGTCGGCTGGGAGTTGCAGCGTTCCCTGGCCGTGCTGGGCGAGGTGGTGGCGCTGGACCGGCAGGGGGCGGATGGCTTGTGCGGCGACCTGGCCGATCTGGCGGCGCTGGCGCAGACCGTGCGCAGCGTGCAGCCCCAGGTCATTGTCAATGCGGCAGCGCACACGGCCGTGGACAAGGCCGAGAGCGAGCCCGGGCTTGCGCGTACCCTCAACGCCCTCGCGCCGCAAGTGCTGGCGCAGGAGGCGCGGCGACTGGGGGCCTGGCTGATCCACTACAGCACCGACTATGTTTTCGACGGCGGTGGCAGCCGGCCCTGGCAGGAGACCGACGCCACAGCGCCCCTGAGCGTCTACGGCCGCAGCAAGCTGGAGGGCGAGCAGGCCATCGCCGCCAGCGGCTGCCGGCATCTGATCCTGCGCACCAGCTGGGTCTATGGCGCGCGTGGCGGCAACTTCGCCAAGACCATGTTGCGTCTGGCCGCCGAACGAGACGAACTCAGGGTCATCGCCGACCAGATCGGCGCCCCCACCGGGGCCGACCTGCTGGCCGACGTGACGGCTCATGCCATTCGGCATGTGTTGCCGCCGATGCGGCGTAACGATCTGACGCCTTCCGGTATCTATCACGTGGCCGCGGCCGGCGAAACCTCCTGGCACGGTTATGCGCGCTTCGTGCTGCAACAAGCCCAAGATTTGGGCCGGGTCTTGAAGGCGGGGCCGGAGCAGGTGCTGCCGATCCCGACCTCGGCCTACCCGACACCGGCCAAACGGCCGCACAATTCGCGCTTGGACACCACATTGCTGCAAAACTCTTTCGGCTTGACGCTGCCGCACTGGCAGGTCGGGGTGGCGCGCATGCTGCAAGAGATTTTCTGAGAACTTTCATATGACTCAACGCAAGGGCATCATCCTGGCCGGCGGCTCCGGCACCCGGCTGCACCCGGCCACCTTGGCCATGAGCAAGCAGCTGCTGCCGGTGTACGACAAGCCCATGGTGTACTACCCGCTGAGCACACTGATGCTGGCGGGCATGCGCGACATTCTCCTCATCAGTACCCCGCAGGACACGCCGCGCTTCACGCAGCTGCTGGGTGACGGCAGCCAGTGGGGCCTGAACCTGCAGTACGCCGTGCAGCCCAGCCCGGACGGGCTGGCCCAGGCCTTCATCATCGGCGAGCAATTCGTGGGCAACAGCCCGAGCGCGCTGGTGCTGGGCGACAACATCTACTACGGCCACGACTTCCAGGGCCTGCTGGGCGCTGCGGATGACAAGACCCAGGGTGCCACGGTGTTTGCCTACCACGTGAACGACCCCGAGCGCTACGGCGTGGTGGCCTTTGATGCCCAAGGCAAGGCCAGCAGCATCGAGGAAAAGCCCAAGGCGCCCAAGAGCAACTACGCCGTCACCGGCCTGTATTTCTACGACCAGCAGGTCGTGGACATCGCCAAGGCCGTCAAACCCAGCGCCCGGGGCGAACTGGAAATCACCACAGTCAACCAGATGTACCTGGACCGCGGCCAACTCAGCGTGCAGATGATGGGGCGGGGTTATGCCTGGCTGGATACCGGCACCCACGACAGCCTGCTGGAGGCCAGCCAGTTCATCGCCACGCTGGAGCACCGCCAGGGCCTGAAGATCGCCTGCCCGGAGGAAATTGCCTGGCGGCATGGTTGGGTCAGCAGCGAGCAACTCGAAAAGCTCGCGCAGCCGCTGGCCAAGAACGGTTACGGCCAGTACCTGCAGCGCCTGCTGAAGGAGGCGCCCTCCCCCTCTGGGAGAGGGCAGGGGTGAGGGCTGCCAGGGATCTTTCATGAACATCATCCCCACCGCCATTCCCGACGTCCTCATCATCGAGCCGAAAGTGTTCGGTGACGCCCGTGGTTTTTTCTTTGAAAGCTTCAACCAGCGCGTCTTCAATCAGGCCACCGGCCTGGACCTCCCCTTCGTGCAGGACAACCACAGCCGCAGTGCCAAGGGTGTGCTGCGGGGCCTGCACTACCAGCTCAAGCAGCCGCAGGGCAAGCTGGTGCGCGTGGTTCGTGGCAGTGTCTTTGATGTGGCGGTGGACCTGCGCAAGAGCTCGCCCCATTTTGGCAAATGGGTCGGCGTGGAGCTGAGCGAGCACAACCACCGCCAGATGTGGGTGCCCGCCGGTTTTGCGCACGGCTTCCTCGTCACCAGCGAGTCGGCAGATTTTCTGTACAAAACCACCGATTACTACGCGCCGGAGCACGAGCGTTGCATCGCTTGGGACGACCCGGCCATCGGTATCCAGTGGCCTTTGGAAGGGACACCATCCCTGTCAGCCAAGGACCAGCAGGGGCTGCTGCTGGCGCAGGCCGAGGTGTACGCATGACAGCAACAGCACCTCCTGCGATCCGTCCCGTCATCCTTTGCGGTGGCAGCGGCACGCGTCTGTGGCCGCTTTCGCGCCAGGCTTTTCCCAAGCAGTTCATCCCCCTGCTGGGCGACAAGTCGCTGCTGCAGCTGACGCTGGAGCGCGTGGCGCCGCTGGCCGAGGGTGAAGCCGAGGCCATCACCTGCGTGGCAGCCGAAGAGCATCGCTTCCTGGTGGCCGATGTAGCGGCGCAGGCAGGTTTGGCTGTGCGGCAGATCCTGGAGCCCCAGGCAAAGAATACGGCCGCAGCAATGGCGTTGGCGGCGCTCGCGGCGCCAGGCGAGGCTCTGCTGCTGTTCTGCCCGGCCGACCATCACATTCCGGACGTCCAGGCTTTTGTCGCGATGGTCCGGGGGGCTGCGGCTTCAGCGCGTACGGGCCGTCTGGTGACCTTCGGTGTACAGCCCAGTTTCCCTAGTACAGCCTATGGATACATCCAGAAGGGTGCGGCAGCCGGTGATGTCTTCGATGTGGCCCGCTTCGTCGAGAAGCCGGCGCAGGACAAGGCGCTTGAATTCCTGGCCAGTGGCCAGTACCTCTGGAATGCCGGCATCTTTCTGATGCGCGCGCAGGCCCTGCTGGACGCGTTGCAGGCTCATGCACCGGACATCCTGGACGTTTGTCGTCAGGCCATGTCGCAGTCCCAGCGCGACGGCCTCTTCCTGCGGCCCGACGCCAAGGCCTTCGCCACCTGCCGCAGCCAGTCCATCGACTATGCCGTCATGGAACGCGCGCACAATGTCAGCGTCTTCCCCTTTGCTGGCGTGTGGAGCGACGTGGGCAGCTGGAACGCCGTGGCGCAGCTGGCCGAGCCGGATGCCAACGGCAACCGCGCTGGCGGCGAGGTGCCGCATGCCCACCATCTACGCGCCAAAGATACCTACATCCATGCCGGCGGCCAGCGCCCCGTGGTGGCGTTGGGTACGAAGAATCTTCTGGTCATCGACACGCCCGACGCGCTGCTGGTGGCGGATGCGTCCCACGCCGAGGCCGTCAAGGAAGTGGTGGCCAAGCTGGAGTCCCTGGACGCATCGCAGGCGGTGCAGCACCGCCGCGTGGCCCGTCCCTGGGGCTGGTACGACAGCATCGATCTTGGCCCTCGCCATCAGGTCAAGCGCATCACCGTCAAGCCCGGGGCCTCGCTCTCGCTGCAGATGCATCACCATCGGGCCGAGCACTGGGTGGTCGTCAGCGGCACGGCCGAGGTGACCAACGGCGACAAAGTCATGGTGCTGAGCGAAAACCAGAGCACCTACATCCCCATCGGGCAGGTGCATCGCCTCGCCAATCCGGGCAAGGTCCCGCTGGAGATCATCGAGGTGCAGAGTGGCGCGTACCTGGACGAGGATGACATCGTGCGCTACGAGGACGCATATGGAAGGTAGTAAACTCAAACAAAGGGAGTTGAGAGTATGAATCTGGGAAAGCAAGAGATTGCTGTCATTGGGTTGGGCTATGTTGGCTTACCCTTGGCCGTGGAGTTCGGGAAGCACGGCAGTGTGCTGGGTTTCGACATCAATGCCGCGCGCGTAGCGGAATTGCAGGCTGGCCGGGACAGCACCCTTGAAGTAACCGCCGATGAGTTGGCTCACGCCAGGCACCTGAGGTATTCGACCGACCTAGAAGAGCTACGTGCCTGCAAGGTGTTCATCGTTACCGTGCCGACGCCCGTTGACCAGGCCAACCGGCCTGACATGACGCCGCTGGTCAAGGCTAGTGAAACAGTCGGTAAGGTCTTGTCCCAAGGCGCGGTGGTCATTTATGAATCCACCGTTTATCCCGGCGCTACGGAAGAGGTCTGCGTGCCCGTGCTGGAAAAATTCTCTGGTCTCAAATTCAACCAGGATTTTTTCTGTGGCTACAGCCCGGAGCGCATTGTCCCGGGCGACAAGGTCAACACGCTGACCAAGATCAAGAAGATCACCAGTGGCAGTACGCCCGAAGTGGCCGACGCGGTCGACGCGCTCTATCGCAGCATCATCACGGCCGGCACCCACAAGGCCAGCAGTATCAAGGTGGCAGAAGCTGCCAAGGTGATCGAAAACACTCAGCGAGACCTGAATATCGCGCTCATCAACGAACTGTCGGTCATCTTCGCCCGACTAGGCATCGATACGCTGGATGTGCTGGAGGCCGCGGGCAGCAAGTGGAACTTCTTGCCCTTCCGTCCGGGCTTGGTGGGCGGACACTGTATAGGCGTGGATCCGTACTACCTGACGCACAAGGCCGAGGAGGTGGGCTACCACCCGCAGGTCATCCTGGCCGGCCGTCGTATCAACGACAACATGGCGCGTTACGTGGCGCGCAATGCCATTAAGCTCATGCTGCAGAGTGGCATGGACGTACCGCGTTGTCGGGTCGGTGTGCTTGGCATCACCTTTAAGGAGAATTGCCCCGACATCCGCAACAGCAAGGTGGTCGACATGGTGCGTGAGTTTGAGTCCTGGGGTGTGGAGGTCGTGGTGGCCGACGCCTGGGCCGACGCAGCGGAGGTGCAGCACGAGTACGGCCTGAAGCTTGGCGTGATCGACGCGGCCCGCCCCGTGGATGCGCTGGTGGTCGCGGTGGGACACAACGAATACCGGCACGCCAAGTTGGCAGATCTGCGCACTCTGTGCCGCGGCGCCAAGCCCGTGCTAGCCGATGTGAAGAGCCTTTATGACCGCCACGCCGCGGCGGCCGCAGGCTTTACCGTGTTCCGACTGTGATTCCCGCCATGAGCAACACCCCGATCACCGATCGCAAGATCCGCTTCGCCTTGGTCGGCTGTGGCCGGATTGCCAAGAACCATTTCGATTCGATTCACCAGCATGCCGACCGCGCTGAACTGGCAGACGTCTGCGACATCGACCCGGTGGCCTTGCAAAAGGCGGTCCAGGCGACTGGCGCGGCGGGGCATGGCAGCCTGACGGCGCTGCTGCAGAAGACTACGGCTGACTGCGTCATCCTGACCACGCCCAGCGGCATCCACCCGCAGCAGGCCATTGAGGTGGCGCGTACGGGGCGCCATGTGCTCAGCGAGAAGCCCATGGCCACCAAGTGGGAAGACGGCCTGCGCATGGTGCGCGCCTGCGAAGATGCCGGTGTGCACCTCTTCGTCGTCAAGCAGAACCGCAAGAACGCCACGCTGCAGTTGCTCAAGCAGGCTGTCAACCAGAAACGCTTCGGCCAGATCTACATGGTCACCCTCAACGTCTTCTGGCAGCGCCCCCAGGTGGGCTACTACGACCAGGCCAAGTGGCGCGGCACCTGGGAACTGGACGGCGGCGCCTTCATGAACCAGGCCAGTCATTACGTGGACCTGCTCGAATGGCTTATTGGCCCTATTGACTCCCTGCACGCCTACACCGCCACGCTGGCGCGTGACATCGAGGCCGAAGACACGGGTGTGCTGAGCGTCAAGTGGCGCAACGGCGCGCTGGGCTCCCTCAACTGCACCATGCTGACCTACCCCAAGAACCTGGAAGGTTCCATCACCATCCTGGGCGAGAAGGGTACGGTGCGCGTGGGCGGCGTGGCGGTGAACGAGATCCAGGAATGGCAGTTCGCCGACAGCGATCCCAACGACGAAAAAATCAAGGCGGCCAGCTACGAGACCACCAGCGTCTACGGCTTTGGCCATCCTTTGTACTACCGTAACGTCATCGACGTCCTGCGCGGCGAGGCCGAGCCCGATGTGGATGGCCGGGAAGGCCTGAAATCGCTGGAGGTCCTGATCGCCACCTATCGTTCAGCCCGCGATGGCGTGCGCGTCGGCCTGCCGCTGGAGCTGTGAGCGACATGAGCTACACCGTCCATCCCTCGGCCATCGTTGATGCCGGTGCACAGATTGGAGAAGGCAGCCGCGTCTGGCACTGGGTGCACATCTGCGCTGGCGCGCGCATCGGCCGCGACTGCTCCTTCGGCCAGAACGTCTTCGTCGGCAACGACGTGGTCATCGGCAACAACGTCAAGGTCCAGAACAACGTCAGCGTGTACGACGCCGTGACGCTGGAGGACGATGTCTTCTGCGGCCCCAGCATGGTGTTCACCAACGTCTACAACCCGCGCAGCGCCGTCATCCGCAAGGAAGAGTACCGGCGCACGCTGATCCGGCAGGGCGCGACGCTGGGGGCCAACTGCACCATCGTCTGTGGCGCGACGGTCGGCCGGTACGCCTTTGTTGGCGCGGGTGCCGTGGTGAACCACGAGGTGCCCGATTACGCCTTGGTGGTTGGCGTGCCGGCGCGCCAGATCGGCTGGATGAGCGAGCACGGCGAGAAGCTGGACTTGCCCCTGACGGGCGATGCACAGACGGTTTGCCAGCACACGGGGCAACGCTACGAATTGCGAAACGGGAAGTGTCATCTCGTGGCCTGACCGGGAACAGGAAACAGCCAGTATGGAATTCATCGACCTCAAGAGCCAGTATCAGCGGCTCAAACCCCAGATCGACGCCGCCATCCAGCGCGTGCTGGACCACGGCCAGTACATCCTCGGTCCCGAAGTGGCCGAGCTGGAGGAAAAGCTCGCCGCTTACACCGGTGCCAAGTACTGTATCAGCGTGGCCAACGGCACGGATGCGTTGCAGATCGCGCTGATGGCGCTGGGAGTCGGTCCGGGCGATGAAGTCATCACCCCCGGCTTCACCTACATCGCCACCGCCGAAACCGTGGCTTTGCTGCGCGCCAAGCCAGTCTACGTGGACATCAACGCGCGTACCTACAACCTCGACCCGGCCCTGCTGGAGGCGGCCATCACGCCGCGAACCAAGGCTATCGTTCCTGTCAGCCTGTACGGTCAGTGCGCCGATTTCGACACCATCAACGCCATCGCAGCGCGCCACGGCATCCCCGTCATCGAGGATGCTGCGCAAAGCTTCGGTGCCAGCTACAAAAGGCGGAAAAGCTGCAACCTGACGACCATCGGTTGTGCCAGCTTTTTCCCGAGCAAGCCCCTTGGTTGCTATGGTGACGGTGGTGCAATCTTCACCAGCGATGACGAACTGGCAAAGGTGCTGCGTCAGATCGCGCGCCACGGCCAGGACCGCCGTTATCACCACGTGCGGGTCGGCGTGAATAGCAGGCTCGACACCTTGCAGGCCGCCATCCTGCTGCCCAAGCTGGCAGTCCTTGACGAGGAGATGGCCCAGCGCCAGGAAGTCGCCGCGCGTTACGCCAGGCTGCTGAACGAGGCAGGCATCAGTACCGCGCCTTACGTCGAGCCCCACAACATGAGTGCTTGGGCACAGTACACCGTCCGGGTGCCGAACCGGGACGTGGTTCAGAGGCGCCTTGCGGAAGCCGGTGTTCCGACGGCTGTCCACTATCCGATCCCGCTCAACAAGCAGCCTGCCGTCCAGGACGCTTCGGTATCTTTGCCGATGGGTGATGCTGTGGCTGGTGATGTGATGAGTCTGCCGATGCATCCGTCGCTTGCCGAACGGGAGCAGCAGTCGGTCGTATCTGCGCTGGCTAGGGCGGTGGCGTGAAGATCGTCACCGTTGTCGGGGCGCGCCCCCAGTTCATCAAGGCGGCCGCCATATCGCGGGTGATCCGTGATGGCTACCCCGGCAAGATCGAAGAAGTGCTGGTCCATACCGGCCAGCATTACGATGAAAACATGTCGAAAGTTTTCTTCGAAGAGCTCGACATCCCGCAGCCCAAATACAACCTCGAGATCTCGGGTGGGCAACACGGCGCCATGACGGGCCGCATGCTGGAGGCGGTTGAAAACGTCCTGCTGCAAGAGAAGCCCGACTGGTTGCTGATCTATGGAGACACCAACTCCACCCTTGCCGGCGCCCTGGCTGCAGCCAAGTTGCACATCCCGGTGGCGCACGTAGAGGCCGGCCTGCGCTCCTTCAACATGCGCATGCCTGAAGAAATCAACCGCATTCTTGCCGACCGTGTTTCCAACCTGCTGTTTTGCCCCACGGAAACGGCAGTCAATAACCTGAAGCTTGAGGGCGTCAGCAAAGGTGTGCATAACGTGGGCGACGTCATGTATGACGTCGCACTGTTCTACCGGGACCGCGCCCGCCAACAAAGCAGGATTTTGCGAACTCTGGGGGTAACCCCCGGGGGCTTCGCCCTGGCTACCTGTCACCGGGCTGAGAACACCGACGACCCCCAAAGACTGGGCGAGATTCTTTCGGCCTTGGCTGATGTGGCCGGACAGATGCCCCTTGTATTGCCTCTGCACCCTCGGACCCGCAAGCTGGTCGGCGAGTATGGTTTGTCTCACCACCTGAAGGCTCTGGCCGTGACCGAGCCACTGCCATTCCTGGATATGGTGGCGCTGGAACAGGCTGCCCGCATCATCCTGACGGATTCAGGTGGTGTGCAGAAGGAAGCCTTCTTTTATGGGGTGCCCTGCGTCACGATGCGGGACGAGACCGAGTGGGTCGAAACAGTTGAGTTGGGGGCGAATCGGCTGGTCGGGGCGTCTCGTGCCGTCCTTCTTGAAGCTGTTGAGGCCAGCATGAAAAGTGCTCTGCATCAGAGTAGCTCAGAACCCTATGGAGATGGTCATGCTGCCGGCAAGATTGTCTCCGTGCTTAAAGCGCATTGATTGTTGAGAAATTGACACGTCAGTTGTTTGATTATTTTTTGGAGAATCATTGTGGATATCAAAGGCAAGAAACTGGTTGTAATTGGAGGCGCCGGTCTGATTGGCTCCCACACGGTAGACAGGCTGATTCAGGAAGATGTCAAAGAAGTCGTGATTTACGACAACTTTGTCCGGGGCCGGGTCGAAAACCTGAATAATGCGCTGAAAGATCCGCGCGTCAAGGTTTTCGACGTGGGCGGCGACGTTCTCCAGACGGATATTCTTGAGGCCGCCATTGACGGGGCGGATGGGGTTTTTCATCTGGCAGCCTTGTGGTTGCTGCAGTGTCATGAATTTCCGAGAAGCGCCTTTGACGTCAATGTGCGCGGCACCTTCAATGTCATGGAGGCTTGCGTCAAGAAAGGCGTCAAGCGCCTGGTGTATTCCTCTTCTGCGTCGGTCTACGGCGATGCCGTGCAGGAGCCCATGACCGAAGACCACCCCTTTAATAACAAGAACTTCTACGGCGCCACCAAGATCGCGGGTGAGGCTTTCCTGCGCTCATTCCATCATCGCTATGGACTGAACTACGTTGGCCTCCGTTACATGAATGTCTATGGACCGCGGCAGGACTATCACGGTGCCTACATTGCCGTCATCATGAAAATGCTCGATGCCATCGACAAGGGTGACAGTCCGACCATCATGGGTGATGGATCAGAAGCCTTTGACTTTGTGGCCGTGCAAGACTGCGGACTGGCCAACGTCAGTGCCATGAAGTCTGAAGCCACAGATCGTTTTTACAACGTGGGCACGGGCAAGCGCACCTCGCTCAAGGAATTGGCTGAAATGCTGCTGGTTCTGACCAAGTGCAACAAGCCCATCAACTACGCGCCTCGCAGCCAGGCCACGCTGGTTCGCAACCGTGTCGGTTGCCCCAAGCGTGCTTCCGCTGAGATTGGATTTACCGCCGAGGTGGATCTGAACGAAGGCCTCAAACGTCTGATCGAATGGCGGGCCAACCACAAAGCCGAAGTCGCCGCGCGTCGCCACGCGGTGGGGTTGCCGGATTAAACAGAGCTGCGTGACCATGAAACGAAACATCCCGATCTCCCTGCCCGTGACGGGCGAAGAGGAATGGCAAGCCACGCGTGAGCCACTGATGACCGGCTGGCTGACCTCTGGCCCCAAGGTGCGGGAATTTGAACAGCTCTTTGCCCAGCGCCATCAGGTCAAGCATGCGCTTGCGGTGACCAGTGCCACAACGGCGTTGCATCTGGCGCTGGTCGCCTTGGGTGTGGGGCCGGGAGACGAAGTTGTCGTGCCCGCTTTCACCTGGGTGTCAACGGCCAATGTGGTGGAATATTGCGGCGCCAAGGTCGTCCTTGTCGACGTGAACCCGGAGACCTTCAATATTGACCCTGCGGATCTGCGCCGACGCATCACGCCGCGTACCCGGGCCATCATCCCGGTCCATCTTTTCGGCTTGTGCGCCGATATGGATGCCATTCGGGCCATCGCGGGCGATATCCCTCTGGTGGAAGACGGGGCCTGTGCTGCAGGCGCCGCCTATCGGGACGTGCCAGCGGGTGGCCTGGGCGCCATTGGCTGCTTTTCTTTTCATCCGCGGAAGTCCATTACGACTGGGGAAGGCGGCATGGTCACCACCAATGACGACCGTCTTGCTGAAGTCATAGGCATGCTGCGCAATCACGGAGCCTCCGTCTCCGAAGAGCAGCGACATCTGGGGCCGCGTCCTTACATCCTGCCCGAGTTCAATATGCTGGGCTACAACTACCGCATGACAGATCTTCAGGGCGCGGTGGGTGTCGTCCAGATGAAGAAGCTGGATACCTTCATAGACGAACGTGATCGCTGGGCTAAGTATTACAACCAGGAACTGGCCGAGATTTCGTGGCTTCGAACCCCAAGCCATACGCCTGCCTACCGGCACGGCTGGCAAAGCTATGTAACGCTGGTAGATCAGGCCAAGGCCCCGATGGCGCGCAACGAAATCATGGAACAGCTTCAGGCGCAAGGTATTTCCACGCGGCCCGGCACCCATGCAGTGCACATGCTGGCCTACTACCGTAACAAGTACAAGCTCAAACCTTCGGACTATCCTGGCGCCCAAATCGCCAATGATTGCTCCATGGCGATACCCTTGCATAACCGGATGAGCGCGGAAGACTACCAATACGTTGTAAACGCCATCAAGGCTTTGGGGTAATCATGTGCGGCATTGCGGGCCTTGTCCACCTCGACGGAGCGGCGGTCTCGCCCGTGGTGTTGCGCAAGATGACGGACGCCATTGCCCACCGCGGTCCTGATGGTGAAGGCCAGTGGATAGAAGGCAATGTGGGCATAGGCCACAGGCGCTTGGCCATCATCGACCTCTCGCCGGGTGGGCATCAGCCCATGGTTTCCAAAGATCAACGGTATGTCCTGACCTACAACGGCGAGGTTTACAACTTCCGCGAACTGCGGACGGAACTGGAGTCCAAAGGACACCGGTTCTATACAGCCTCGGATTCTGAAGTCGTACTCACCGCCTTGGTGGAGTGGGGCCCAAAAGCGTTCGAGCGTTTCAATGGGATGTTTGCGCTTGGTCTTTGGGACCGTCACGCCCGAAAGCTGCTTTTGGGCCGTGATCGCTATGGTGTCAAGCCCTTGTATTACAGCGCCCAGGGGCGTGATTTCGCATTTGCATCGGAGCAGAAGGCCATCCTAGCCAAGCCCAACTTCCAGAAGCGTGTCGACAAAGCGGCCCTGCTCGAATACTTCACTTTCCAGAATATTTTCACTGACCGAACGCTCCTGGAAGAGGTCAATCTTTTTCCGGCGGGGCACTACGGCGTTATTGACCTGTCACGCGGCCAACCGGCCCTGGCCCTGACCCAGTACTGGGACTTCGATTTCCGCGAGCCGACCACGCGGGCAAGCGATGACGAATACCGGGAAGAGCTGGATCGCCTCTTCAGGCAGGCGGTCAACCGCCAGCTTGTGACCGACGTAGAGCTCGGCAGTTACCTGAGTGGGGGTATGGACTCTGGATCGATCACGGCCATTGCCGCACAGTCGTATCCGTACATGAAAACGTTTACCTGTGGCTTTGACCTCAACTCAGCCTCCGGCATCGAGCTTGTTTTTGACGAGCGAGCCAAAGCTGAATACATGTCATATATCTTCAAGACCGAACACTATGAAATGGTGCTCAAGGCAGGAGATATGGAGCGCGTCATGCCCAAGCTGGCTTGGCATCTGGAAGAGCCCCGCGTAGGGCAGAGTTACCCAAACTACTATGCGGCGAAACTGGCATCCAAGTTCGTCAAGGTGGTGTTGTCAGGCGCTGGGGGAGACGAGTTGTTTGGCGGCTATCCGTGGCGCTATTACCGTGCGGTGGTCAATGATGATTTTGAACATTACGTTGATAAGTATTACCAGTTTTGGCAGCGGCTCATACCCAACTCACAAATCAAGCAGGTGTTTTCGCCGATTTGGGGTGATGTCAAGCACGTGTGGACGCGAGACATCTTCCGCGATGTTTTCCAGCACCATGCGCCGGAGCTGACCAGACCCGAGGACTACGTCAACCACTCCCTTTACTTTGAAGCCAAGACCTTCTTGCACGGCCTCCTGGTCGTGGAAGACAAGCTCAGCATGGCGCATGGACTGGAGAGTCGGGTTCCGTTTCTGGACAATGACCTGGTGGATTTTTCGATGCGGGTGCCCGTCAGTCTGAAACTGGACAACCTGCAGCAAGTTGTGCGCATCAACGAGAACGAGCCCGGTCCCAAGACCCGGATCTTTTTCGAGAAAAACAAAGATGGCAAAAAACTGCTTCGCAGCGCCATGAGCAAATACATCCCAGACTCCATCGTGAATGCCGAAAAGCAGGGCTTCTCCGCACCAGACGCAAGCTGGTTCAAAGGCGAGAGCATCGATTATGTGAAGAGCACTCTGCTGAACAAGAACGCCACCATCTACCAGCTATTAGACAGAGAGTCTGTGGTGTCGTTGCTGAACGAGCATCTCAGTGGCGCCCAGAACCGCAGGCTGTTTATCTGGTCTCTGCTGAATGTAGAAAGTTGGCTGAAGGCCAACGAACTTACATGACCAATGTGCAGTACTTCAGGCTGGACGAGAGCTGGGATGCTGAATATGAGCGTTTTCTGCATCAAAGCCCCACGACGCTGCTATATGCATCGGTGGCCTACCGCAAGCTTCTGACGGCTTACCTGGAGGCGGAGCCTGTTTATCTCGGCGCCAAGGATGTCCATGGCAGGTTGCTGGGTGTGCTGCCAGCCTTTTTGAAAAAGAACGAACGGCATGGCAACATCATCAATTCGCTGCCGTTTTACGGCAGCAATGGTGGCGTTATCGAACACCAAGGCAACGCCGAGGTCCAGAAAGGATTATTGAAGTTCTTTGATGAGGTGGCCCGACAACTAGAGTGTGCTGCCACGACCATCATCACTTCGCCGCTGGAGCCGCACGGCGATCTGTACGAGCGAAATGCGGTTTTTGATTTCAAAGATCAAAGAATCGGGCAGATTACACCCCTGCCTCAGCAGTCGGAGAGCCTTGCCAATCATCTTCTCAGCATGTTCTCAGACCCACGCCCGAGAAACATCAAAAAGGCTGTCAAATCGGGGGTGAAAATCAGATGGTCACGAGACAGTGGCGACATGGATTTTCTATACGATACCCATCGCCAAAACATTCTGGCCATTGGTGGAATTCCGAAGGAACGGAAATTCTTCGATCAAGTGTTGGCCACTACGCCGGCCGAGAATTACAAAATTTACTGCGCAGATATCGAAGGCCAGCAGGTTGCCGCGTTGTTGCTGTTCTATTACAACCATACGATCGAATACTTCACGCCGACCATCCTCGATGGTTATCGAACACAACAGCCGTTAAGCCTCGTGATTTTTGAGGCCATGAAGGACGCGGCAGCCGAACACTATCGCTATTGGAATTGGGGTGGAACCTGGCTGACGCAAAGCGGCGTGTATGACTTCAAGAAACGATGGGGGACGGTTGACCATCCATATTTCTACTACTCCAGGCTGTATCGAGACGAGCTCCGCACTCTGACGCAGGCGCAATTGCTTTCGGAGTACCCCAACTTCTACGTACTGCCATTCAATCAACTCAAGAATTGCGAGACGATATGAAAGAAAAAGTAGTCATTGTTGGCGCAGGTCTTTTTGCCGAAGTCATCCACTGTTATCTGAGCTCCGACGGGAGGTATGAAGTTGTTGGATTCTCCCAGAGCCAGGAACACATCAAGCATCCCGAATTCTTGTCACTGCCGGTCGTGCCGCTTGAGAACCTGGAAGAGCACTTCGCTCCCGACGGTTGCAAGATATTCATTGCCATCGGATATAAAAATGTCAATACTGTCCGGGCGGGTTTTTTCCTGCAATTAAAAGCAAGAGGGTACGGGTTCATATCGTATGTACATCCGAGTGTGAAGCTGTGGCCGAACAATAAGGTCGGCGAAAACTGCTTTATTTTTGAAGACAACACCATACAGCCTTTTGTCGAGATAGGTGACGACACCATTTTGTGGAGTGGCAACCATGTGGGGCACCATTCCAAAATTGGGCGGCACTGCTTCATCGCTTCCCATGCCGTAATTTCTGGCAGTTGCCAGATCGGCGACTATTGTTTCATCGGCGTCAATGCCACGCTTCGCGATGGCATCACGGTAGCGCCGTCCTGCATCATCGGCGCAGGTACTTTGCTCATGAAGTCCACCAAGGAAAAGGAAGTCTATGTGGCAGACCCAACCAAACCTTTTCGCCGAAACAGCGACCAGATAAGTTTTTGAGGCCTAACGATGAATGATGAAAAAAGCATCAAGGAAACCCTGGTAAAGATCAAGGATCTGTACGAGGGCAATCTTTCGCAGCATGGCGTAAATTCCAAGGCGGTTGGCTGGAAAGATCAGGAGTCGCAGTTACTTCGTTTCGAAAAACTCGCGGAAGTAATACCTGGAAACACAGATTCCTACACGGTGGCTGATTGGGGCTGTGGCTATGCGGCCATGTACGATTTCTTGCAAGAGAAGAAACCTGGCTGCAAAAAATACTACGGCTACGATATCAGTGCCGATATGCTGCACAAGGCGCGAGAACTTCATCCGGCCGATGACCTCGAACTTATTCAATCAGCAGATGTCTCGACGAGTGCCGATTACACCTTTGTTTCCGGCACCTTCAACGTTAAATTCAGCGAATCGGACGAGGCCTGGAGCGCGCATGTTAAAGAGACGCTGCAAAAGTTGGCTGAAAAGACAACACGCGGCCTGGCATTCAACCTGCTGACGACCTATGTGGATTGGAAACAGGAGAATCTTTTTTACGCAGATCCGATGGAGTTCTTTAATTTTTGCAAGAAAAACCTCTCCCGTAAGGTAACCCTGATTCACGACTATCCACTGTACGAGTGGACGATGTTGGTGAAGTTATAAAAAAGGGGGCGCAATGCAAGGGAAATGGAAAAAGCTCGGCCTGATATTTCAGCCACCAAAGGGTCTAGATTGGGTGGTATCCCATTGCCAACTGCCCGTTGCAGATCATATCGGCGGAGATATTTTTCGGGTCTATTTTGCTGCCCGCGATAAACGCCAATACTCCCATGTTGGTTTCGTTGATCTGGACATAAAAGATCCGGCGCCTCAAAGGAAAATTTCCCAGAAGCCTGTCTTGTCCCCTGGGCCAATAGGTTTTTTTGATGAACATGGTGTTTATCCCTCATCTATTGTTACGGTGGGGAACAAGAAATATCTCTATTACATAGGCTGGAATCAGGGCAACAGACAGCCTTTGTTTTATGCATCAATAGGATTGGCCATTAGCGAAGATGGTGGTGAAACGTTTACCCGCTACTGGCCTTCGCCCATCATGGCGCGGAGTCAATTTGATCCTTGCTTGGTCACCTCACCCAATGTTTTCAGGGATGGTGAAATTTGGCGGATGACGTACGTGTCTGGAATGCGCTGGGAAGAGACACCGAATGGCAATCTCAAGTCTTTCTACCACATCAAATATGCAGAATCATCAGATGGAATCGATTGGCGTCGAGAGGGCAAAGTCGCAATAGACTTTGCCTCTTCGGATGAATCCAATATTGCCAGATCGGCAGTCATCAAAGAGGCTGGGAAATACAAAATGTGGTATTCCTATATTAAAGCGCCTCACTTCAAATACAGAATTGGCTATGCGGAGTCAGCAGATTGCGTGAACTGGATTCGAAAGGATCAAGATTCAGGAATTGATGTCACGCCGGACGGATTTGATGGCGAGATGCAGGCTTATCCATGCGTTGTTCGGCATGAAGGCAAAAAATACATGTTCTACAACGGCAATAATTTCGGCAAGAATGGTTTTGGTTTGGCGGTCTTGGAAGAGTGATGACTGCACATACTGTTTATCGTTGGATGAGAGATATTGGGCTGATCTTTGTGGCCCCAATTTTCGTTCTTTTGATATTCATTGTCTCCCGTTTGGGCGAGAAAAATGGCTTGATCTGGGGGCACACACCCATCATCAACAACAAGTACTGGTCCGATGCAATGCGCGGAGCCGGCTTTCACTCCTGGACGCTGATGTCGGGTTTTTATTCCAAGATTAATAAGAGGCAGGATTTCGATCTTTACTTTGATGATATTTTCCCTCTTGTAAGGCCGCGTATTCTTCACCGCCTGCTACTTCCCTGGTTGGTGATGCTTTATCTGGCAAAGCATGCGCGCGTATTGCATCTGCCATTCTATGGCGGTGTCTTAAGAAATTCTTTGCTGTGGCGCCTGGAGTCATACCTATACCGTCTCGCCAAGATCAAGACGGTGATCATTCCATATGGGGGTGACATGTACATGTACTCCCAAATATTTGACCCATGTATAAGAAACGGGCTTTTGCTTTCTTATCCCCAGGCTGCGAAAAACGAACGCAACGTTCGTGCTCACGTCAACTACTGGGTCGAGCATGCGGACGTAATCTTGGTGGGCTTTACTTTGGAGGGCATCGCAAGGTGGGATGTCCCTGCGGGGAATATGCTTGCCATTGATAGCACCAAGTGGTCGGCGAAGCAATCCTATTCTAGTGCCGATGGAACTGGCGATGCAGTGCGCATATTGCACAACCCGAACCATACGGGGGTCAAAGGCAGTGAATTCATTCTCAATGCGGTGAACGTATTGCAACAGAGGGGACTGAAGGTCGAACTGGTGCTGCTGCAAGGTGTACAAAACAGTAAAGTAATGGAGGTGATGCAGTCTGCCGATATTCACGCGGATCAGTTGATTTTGCCCGGTTATGGAATGTCTGCCGTCGAAGCGATGGCTTCCGGGCTCCCGGTGATTGCGAATCTGTCTGATCACCGTTACACGACCATCTTTAGACGATTCTCCTTTCTTCAGGAGTGTCCTATCTTCTCATCGACACCAGAAACAATCATTGATGATTTGGAGTTGCTGGTGAGGAGTCCTCAGTTGAGGAGCGAGCTGGGACGGGCGAGTCGAGCGTATGTAGAAAAGTACCATTCTTACGAGGCGACGCAGTACTTGTTTGGCGCGGTGTACGACAAGATCTTGAATGGCAAAGAGATAGATTTGATGAATCTTTTTCATCCGCTCAAATCGGAATTTTCCAAAAGGAAGCCGCGCGTCGATCACCCATTGGTGGCAAACAGATTGCCGCCTGAACAGCTGCGGCGATGCTGAAAAAATTAAGCAAGGATGTAGCCATCTATGGCGGCGCTGATTTTTTGTTCAAAGTAGTTGGCTTCGCGGTCTTCCCAATCTATGCCCACGTTTTTTCCGTGGCTGACTATGGGCTGATGGCCTTGTTGGGCGTCTTGGCGGGATTGGTCGGTATGTTGGTAAATGTGGGTGTGAACAACTCTGTGCAGCGGTTTTACTGGGATCCGGAAACCCAAGAGAGTCAGCGTGCGGTGCTGGTATCGACCGGCTTGCGGCAACTGGTTGGGGTCGGATTCGTGGCACTCCTGGCTTTGCTCGTCGTGTTGTACGTCGTACGATCATCGATCGATGAGCGCTACGGCATCGAATGGGGGCTGCTCGTTCTTGCATTGCTCACGATACTTCCAGACCAGATATTGCAGTACGCGCTAGACACGATAAGGTTGCATTTCACTCCAGTACGTTTCATGATCCTGTCGTTCTTGAAGAACATTATGGGGGTTGCACTGGGGCTGTGGCTGATAGTCGGACTTGATAAAGGACTCTACGGTTTTTTCGGTGGCGCCTTGATTGCCTCTGTGCTTTCGGTTCCAGTAGCTTTGTGGTTTATTCGTCGAGAATTGGTGTGGCAGTTCGACAAAGCGATCGCGCGAAAAATATTTCACTTCGGGTACCCTTTTGTATTCGCTGGGATGGCCTATTGGATATTCGGCTCCATGGATCGTTGGATGCTGGCAGAGTTGAGCAATGCGACGGAGGTGGGGTTGTACAGCATCGCATTCAAGTTTGCGGCCGTCGTGACTTTTGTAAATGGCGCTTTCAGCCTCGCTTGGAGTCCGTTTGCGATCAAGTTGATGCGGGACGATAAGAATTACCGTCAAACCTATAGTGGAATTTTCTCGATCTGGTTCTTTTTGCTGGCGATCATTGGTTGTGCCATTGCCCTGTTCGCGGATGAATTCTTGATGCTGTTCACGCCAAGAGAATATTGGCCCGCATCAACAACGATGGGGGTGGTGGCTATGGGCGTGGTGCTGTTCGGAACGACTCAGGTAACAGCGCTGGGTATTTCGCTGGAGAAGAAAACCAAACTGTTGATGTACGGCGCATGGCTTACAGCGTTGGTCAATTTTCTATTAAACGTGGCATTGATACCAACTTATGGCGCATTGGGTTCGGCTTTCGCAACCTTGGTGTCTTATGCGCTACTGACGAGTTTCTTTTTGTATTGGACGCAGCAACTACACCCATTGCCGCTGGAGCGCCGTAAATTGATCTATAGCGGCTGTGTGGTAATCATCGGCCTGTTGTTCCCTCATTTGATCCATACAAGCGAGATGAGCACAGTGTTGATTATTGGCAAGTTGCTGTTGCTTGGCGCTGTGATTGGCGGCGCCTGGATGCTCGGAATAATTGACAAAAGATGGCTAGGGGTGTTATTTCCCGCGAGGAGCTAAGATGAGAAAAATAATCGTGACTGGCGCCAGCGGCTTGGTGGGATCGCACCTTGTTGCGGCACTTTCCCATGCCGACGAAGTTCATGCGCTGTCCCGCAGCAAGATCGTACCGACCAACTCGAATACGACATGGCATGCTGTGGATCTGGATAGCGAGGTTGACTACTCTTCGTTGCCGCAAGATGCGGATGCACTGATCTATCTGGCACAGTCAGATCATTTCCGCGACTTCCCCGCCAAAGCGCTGGAAATCTTCCAGGTCAATACGGTTCAGGTCTTGAGGGCGCTCGATTTCGCCCGAACAACGGGGATCAAGAACTTCGTATTTGCCTCCAGCGGCGGCGTATACGGCTTCCCGGAAAAAGGCGTGTCGGAAGACGTCACCATACCCGCCAGTGGGAACCTTGGATTTTATCTGTCTACCAAATTGTGCGCGGAAATACTGGCCGAGAACTACGCACCATTCATGGATGTCGTGATACTGCGCTTTTTCTTTGTCTATGGTGCCGGGCAGAAACGCAGCATGCTAATCCCGCGTTTGGTGGACAATATCCGCGATGGAAAGGCCATCACCCTGCAAGGCGAGGACGGCATCAGGATCAACCCGGTGCATGTATCGGACGCTGTTCGGGCGACACAAGCCGCACTCAATTTACATGGCTGCCATCGAATCAATGTGGCTGGGCCGGCTGTCGTTTCGCTTCGAGAGATATGCTACACGATCGGAAGCAAGGTCGGTGTGCAACCCATATTCCAGATCAACAGATCGGCATCACCGGGTAATCTGATCGCAGACACCGAAAGCATGAAGAAGATGCTTTGCGCACCTGATACAAAGTTTGCAGATGGAATCAGAGATCTAATCCGAGAGAGTTAAGGCCATGTCTTTCACCTTGAACTCATATGGCACCATGCTCAAAGTGGGGCTTGAATCTGGCTACAAATTCAAATCATTTGGAATGGCTCGGGATGCGAGTACTGATCTAATTTGTTTGTTACGCCATGATGTAGATGCTGATGTCTGTGCTGCGTTAGAAATGGCGAAAATTGAGCACGCTCTTGGAGTCAAGTCGACTTATTTTTTTATGACACGGTCGCCAATTTATAACCTTATGGCAAGGGGAAATCATCGGGCTGTACAAGAAATTCTGGCATTAGGGCATTGGATAGGACTTCACTATGATCAAGGATTTGATCCAATGAGTGGACACTCAACTGAGGAATGGATCGAATCAGAAGCGGCGATGATTGAAAGAATGTTTGGGATGCCAATTGAAGCGGTCTCGTTTCACCAGCCAGGAAGCGCTGTTCTCCAAGGCAATGTATCGACCGGAAGACGGATCAATACGTATTCTAAATCTCATCTTCCGGGATTCCATTACATATCAGACTCAAACCGTTGTTGGCGCAATATGCATCCTACTGAAGAGTTTGCGCGAAAACATTTCAGCAGGATTCAACTGCTGATTCATCCAATGTGGTGGGTGTATGGCGATGAAAAAACGACATACGCTGTTTGGGATAAGGTCATCGTGTCAAATTTTATGCAGGCACAAAAGCAATTTTTGGCCACAGAGGGAGCTTACGGTGGCGCAAGAAAAATAGTCATCAAGATTGATGAGCGGGATAATGTATGACACCAACGGCTAACGATATAGCGTCTTTTCTTGGCGTTGCATTGCATGGAAAGGATTTCGAAGTGGTCGGCGCATGCACGCTGGAAAATCCGAAAATGGGCAAGATTTTGTTTGCTAGGAAGCTCGATCAAAATCATATCTCTTCAATTGCAGAGAATGCCCCTATCTTGGTTATTCATAATTCGGCAATATCAAGCTATCCGTTTTCCAGTGTGCAAGTTGATAGCCCACGCCTAGCCTTTGCAAGAATAGTTCAAAAATACTTTGTGCCGGAGAATGTGGCTGAAATATCAAGTAGCGCGAAAATTGGAAATGCGCATATTGGGAAAGGTGTGCGAATAGGTCATCACGTTGTAATAGAGGATGGGGTGACAGTTAATGAAAATACGGTAATTGATCACAATGTCGTCATTTACAGGAATGTCGTGATTGGTCGAAATTGTCATATCAAGTCTAATACGACCATAGGTGCAAAGGGTTTTGGATTTGAGCGGGACGAGGCTGGAATTCCCATTGCGATGCCTCATTTGGGGGGCGTCGTGATCGGGAGTGATGTGGAAATAGGTGCAAATAACACAATAGTTTCAGGGACAGTAGAGCCTACGGTGATTGGCGACTATGTGAAGACCGATGACCACGTTCATATTGCACACAATGTAAAAGTTGGAGCAAGAACGCTGATAACAGCGTGTGCTGAGATCAGCGGCAGTGTTCGGATTGGTAGTGATTGTTGGATCGGTCCAAACGTGTCAATTATTAATAGTATTGAAATAATGGACAAGGCATTCGTTGGGATTGGTGCAGTGGTAACTAAAAATGTGCCATCGGAGGCAACGGTGGCGGGGAACCCGGCCAAAATATTGAAAACTATTTGAGGTTATTGTGACAAATACGGAACGAAGTTTCAAAAATAAATGGATGAACAATCCAGAATTGGCCTTTGATCAAACGTTGGACGAAGGGTCAAGTGTTTTTGAGTGGATATTAAATCGTAATGGATTCGAAAATGGGGATCAACTTGCGGAGTATCTTGGCACTAAAAAAAGAATTCTAGATGCAGGTTGTGGAAATGGTCGAGTGACCGCCTTGTTGCGAAAATATTCGAACGAGGAAAAGACGCAGGTCATTGGAATTGATTTGGTGGCTGCTGATATAGCTCAGAAAAACCTCGGAGATGCCAAGAATATGGCATTCGTGACAAAAGACCTGTTAGGAAATTTGACCGATCTAGGGCTGTTCGATTTCATCTACTGTCAAGAGGTTTTGCATCACACGGCGGATCCTGAGCAAGCATTTGCTAACTTGGTGAATCAGCTAACAGATGACGGTGAAATCGCAATTTATGTATATAAGCAAAAGGCGCCAATGCGCGAGTTTGTGGACGACTATGTTCGCGACAGGATTGGGGGTTTGCCTTACGAAAGTGCATATAAGGTCTGTGAGCAAATAACTGCTTTGGGGAAAGCGTTGGCTGATGCCAAGATAAAGATCAAGGTGCCGGGCGTCGACTTACTTGAGATCAAGGCGGGCGAATATGACTTGCAGCGCTTTATTTATCATTTTTTCATGAAGTGTTATTGGAATGAGGAGTTGAATCAAAATGATAATGTGGTGATTAATTACGACTGGTATCACCCACAACTTTGTTCAAGGCATACTCTTGAAGAAGTACGGGCCTGGTTTGATAAATTGGGGCTCAAGATCACGCAGGAATGTGTCGATTTTTACGGCATAACTGTCCGGGGAAAGAGAAGCATTGAATGAGGGTGTTGCACTGCCCGGAGATCGTTGCCGGAAATGCCCAGCAACTTGCCCGATCCGAAAGGGAATTGGGCTTGGAAAGCAAGGCGATCGCTTTCAGGCAGACCTATTTTGCTTATGAGGCTGATGAAGTTCTGCTGCCTTTAAATGCGGGCAGATTAAGACTTGAATTAGCAAGGTGGAAGCTCTTCTGGCGTGCGTTCACGTATGACGTTATTCACTATAACTTCGGGCAATCGATCATGCCTTCCGCGCTTCACTATAAAGACAAGCGGCTCAAAGGCTATTCACTGATAACTCGGTTTTTGATCCATGCATATTCTAATGGATTAGAGCTACTCGACGTTCGGTTGTTGAAGTTGTTAGGGAAGAAAATAATAGTCACTTATCAGGGGGATGATGCCCGACAAGGTGATTATTGTCGAAATAATTTCAAAATAACAGCAGCTACAGAGGTGGGTGAGGATTATTACAGTCCAATTGCGGATGAAATGAAGCGAAAACGTATTGCCAAATTTGCAAAATTGGCGGACAAAATATTCGCATTGAATCCGGACTTGATGCACGTACTGCCGCCAAAGGCGCAATTTCTCCAGTATTCGCACATCGATCTGAATAAATGGGCGATGGTGCCAGAAAGAAGAATGGAGAGAAGGCTACCTGTTGTGTTGCATGCACCGAGCCACAAAGGCGTCAAGGGAACAAGATTCATTCTTGAGGCGGTAGATCGGCTAAAACGCAAGGGCATAGCCTTCGAGTTCGTATTGGTTGAGGGAATGTCCAATTCCGAAGCAAAAAAACAATACGAACGTGCCGATTTACTTATAGATCAACTATTTGCAGGCTGGTACGGCGGCCTTGCCGTTGAATTGATGGCGCTTGGCAAGCCGGTTATTTGTTACATCCGCGAGGAGGACTTTAAATTTATTCCGGAGCAAATGAGGGATGATCTTCCTATCATCAATGCAACGACAGCGACGATTGCCGACGTTCTGGAATATTGGATGACCAGTGGAGTGGAGCAGTTATATAAAAAGGGGGTTGAGAGCCGCCGCTACGTCGAGAGATGGCATGATCCCTTGCGGATAGCAAGTTTCATGAAGCTGGAATATGAGTCTATAAAGACCAAAACAGAAGTCCCAGCGAAGAACGCAAGCGATGATCCATCAATAGGAAAAGTCAGTGCTGGAAGTTTTCGGCGGCACATAATGACCCTGGTTGGAGGTACCGCTATTGCGCAAGGTATTTCCATGGCAGTGATGCCACTCCTGACCCGGATCTATACGCCCGCTGACTTTGCGCTATTGACGGCGTATGTTGGGATCGTCTCGATGTTGGGCGTAGTGATTGCAGGGCGGTATGAGATGACCATCATGCAAGCAGCCAACCGCTTGGAGGCTGATAGATTAACGATGCTGGCGCTGACCTTCGCACTGGCGACGAGTCTGGTGCTGGGTATTGTGTCCGTAGTATTGGCGCAGCCTATAGCCAATCTCATGGGGCTGCCGGAGTTAGGGCCGTGGATGTTTTGGATTGCCGTACCTGTTTTTGCAACAGGAATGATGCAAATTCTGTCAAACCGTCTAAATTGGCAAAAGAGTTATGCCCATATCGCAAGTGGGAGAGTGATACAGAATGCGGGTAATGCGGCAACCAGTCTTGCGCTGGGAGTGACCAAGATGGGAGGGGGCGGCATGCTGATTGGCCATGTCGCCGGTCTCTGGTTCGCGGTCTTGTACTTCTTAAAAAAAACGACTGTAAATTTTCAAGCATTCAATCAAAAGGAAATCCTGGTCCGCGCCAGGCAATACTTGCATTATCCAATGTATTCAGCCCCAGCAGCTCTGCTGGACATTGCCTCAATGTATTCTTGCATTTTCATATTGGGGCGATTCTATTCACAGGATATATTAGGGCAATTCTCGCTGACACACCGTCTATTGCTGGTGCCAATGGTATTTGTTGGAGCTGCAGTGGCGCAGACGTTCTATCAACGGGCTGCAGAATGCTATAGAGAAGGCGGTGATTTGCGATCGCTGTTGTGGACAACAAGCAAGAAACTGTTGCTGTATTCATTGCCGCTGTTTGCTTTGTTCGCGGCCTTTGCGCCAGCGGTGTTTGGATTTGTGTTTGGGGATAGTTGGCATGAAGCAGGCGACTATGCGCGCTGGGTTGCTCTGGCTTATTGGATAAGACTCGGGGTCTCTCCGATTTCGACCATCTTCATGGTGGTGCATCGGGTCAAGGTCGGTACCTTGTGGCAGATAATCTATTTCTGCTCGAGCTTCACGGTGCTTGGTTTGGCGGCTTGGGCGGGCTTGCCAATCATGCTGTTTCTCCTCTTATACGCCATCCACGAGGCGCTACTATATGGGCTGTATTTCTGGATGGCCCTAAAGGTGTGTGGTCCAAGTAAACCAATGTAGCTCAATAAATCATGTGCGGGATAACTGGATATATTGCATTCTCCGGGCAAGCGACTAACAAATTGCATGCCATGACGGAAATCATCCGTCACCGGGGCCCGGATGACGAAGGCTTCGCCTTGTTCACATCAAACGGTCGTGAAATGAAGATTTTGGGCGGGAAGGACACCCCCTCGGCCGCGTACCAATCGGAACTGGCATATGCTCCGAAAGAGCATGTCGCCCAACAAGAACAGGCTTCATTCCAAGTGGGCTTGGGCCACCGACGGCTGGCGATTGTGGATGTCTCGCCCGCAGGGCATCAACCCATGTGCTCGTCGGACCAGCGCTATTGGATAGTCTTCAATGGCGAGGTCTACAACCATATTGAATTGCGCGCGGAACTGGAGTCTTTAGGATGCCGTTTTGTTTCGCATTCCGATACTGAAGTAATTCTTGCTGCATACCAAGAATGGGGGGTGAGCTGCCTGTCCAGGTTCAATGGAATGTTTGCATTCCTGATTTATGACAGACAAGAAAACAAGCTATTTGCCGCGCGCGATCGTTTTGGCGTTAAGCCTTTATATTATTGGGTATCGAAGGAGGGAATCGGATTCGGATCCGAGATCAAACAGCTCACTGTTTTGCCTGGCTGGCAGGCCCGCGTGAACGGGCAGCGCGCGTACGATTTTTTGAATTGGTCAATCACTGATCATACAGATGAGACGCTATTTGATGGGGTCTTCCAGTTGCGAGGTGGGCAGGCGCTCGAACTCGCACTTTCAGATATATCAACCCTCGCGACTTTGGTTGGGAAGCGTTTGCCAGTCTTCGCTTGGTACAGACTGACGCCCGAGCCGTTCGATGGTGGCTTTGACCAAGCGGCGGATGGATTGCGTGATCGACTGCGTGATTCGGTCCGTTTGCGATTACGTTCCGACGTGCCGGTCGGATCCTGTCTGTCGGGGGGGCTTGATTCATCTTCGATAGTCGTCATCATGACCCAGCTGTTGCGTGAGAAAAACGCCAATTCACAGCAGAAAACCTTTTCCGCCTGCGCTAATGTAGATCGTTTCGATGAGCGGGAGTACATCGACGAAGTAGTGCATAAAACCGGGGTTGATGCACATTACGTTTATCCGCGTCTCGAGGACCTATTTGCCACACAAGAAAAAATCACATGGCATCAAGATGAGCCCTATGCGTCAAGCAGTATTTATGCGCAATGGCATGTCTTTAAGTTGGCGTCCGAAAATGGCGTCAAGGTGATGCTCGATGGGCAGGGTGCTGACGAGCAATTGGCTGGTTATCACAATTTCTTTGCTCCACACCTTGCAAACTTGTTCAAACGTGGGCGATGGATTCGCTTGTATCGGGAAATACGCGCGGTGAAGCGACTGCACGGATATTCCGAGTTCAACGCCGTGAAGCGCATTGCCAACATCTTATTGCCCGAAGGGCTGAGACAGCGATTGCGTGCTCATTCCGGCAAGGCGAATGCCAGGCCTGACTGGCTTTCGCTGGAGAAGCTGGGTGCCGTTCCTGTTGATCCTTTTGCGATGATCGGTGGCAAGACGGACTCCATAAGGGAGTTCTCTTACGGACAACTCACAGCGTCGAACCTGCAAATGTTGTTGCATTGGGAAGACCGCGATTCGATGGCGCATTCGATTGAATCTCGAGTCCCGTTCCTTGACTACAGGCTGGTTGAGTATGCCCTTGGATTGCCTGATGAATTCAAGTTGCTTGAGGGGGTAACTAAGCGCGTTCTGCGTGAAGGCATGCGTGATTTGCTGCCAGAACGTGTCACCAAGCGAATGGATAAAATGGCCTTTGTAACTCCTGAAGAGGACTGGATGCGGCATGGTGCTGCATCTGAATTCAGGGTTGCACTTAAAGATGCAATAGGAATTTCTGGTGGAATCATTAATCAAAAGGCACTAGAAATACTCGATGGGATGATCGACGGAACAAGGCCCTTCGATTATCGTATCTGGCGAATGATTAGTTTTGGAATCTGGATCAAAAAATTTAGTGTGGCCGTAAGTTGACAAGCCAACTCCTAAGCGGAGCTGGTTAATTATTGCTAATGTTTTGAGGCGTGGTTTTTCGCTTGGCGTGAATGTACTTCGGGCTGCTTTTTTAGTATTGCAAGGGTGGGGATTTTGTGAATATAAGAATTATCTTAAATAGAATAAATGCGTCGTCATTTGGTAGGGTTGAGATATTTCTCCCATGCCTCATGATCATATTTTTTGGCTTCCAGTCATTGGCTGGGATCGCCTTTCTTGGAGGTCGAGCAGCCTATGAATTTTTAGCCATTTTTGTATTGGGAATGGTTGTGTATTGGATGGCGGTCAAGGCTGGTGATAAATATATAAAAATAAATAAGCAATTTCTTGCGCAGGAAAGAAGCGACGACTTCTTTATATTTTGCGTGAGTTCTATTTCTTTTTTATATTTTTCTTTGATATTGATCGCGTTGGTAACGGCGGAGAAGGTCGCACTTTGGGAGGCGCTAAGGGGGGCGACATCATTTGAAATTGCGCAGGCAAGGGAGATGTTGTTTCGCAGTCGCAGTGATGGGCGTTCGCTACTCTATCTCTCATCCATACTTTCATCTGCATTCATGCCATATGTTGTTATGCTTTGCTTTATTCGGCAAAGCAAGATGGCGTGGCCATTGTTTGCGGTATTCGCACTCAGCTTAACGCTCTCACTTGAAAAAGCCCTAATTCTTAAGGCGTTGCTCCCCATGTTTTTGCTGGCTGCAAATGGATATGTACCAAAGCGAATGCTGTACATAGTGCCTTTGCTTGCAATTGTGAACCTGGTTGGCATGAACCAATTGGCGAGAGGAAGCGATAATGGCGCTTCCGGTGGAAATATATCGGTAAGCACGATTGATGTGTATTACAGTTCAGGGGATGCCACTGTTGGTGATGTTAATTTCAACAGGCGAATAAATTTGCGTCAAGGGGGTGAGATGATGACGCTGCGGCAGCATGTTCTTAAGTACTATCCGCTGAGAGGAAAAACTGGGTTGGGATATTTGGTTAATAGAATGCTTTGGATACCATATATTACGGCTTATGATTGGCTTAAGTATTTTGATGAGGAGATGGGGCGAAATTATGCGATGGGTAGCACGAGTCTTCTCGTCAGCAAGCTAACTGGGGTTGAGCAATTTCCGATGGAGCGAAATATTTTTGCTTACCAGTTTGGACTCGCTCCGGGACAGTCTGCGGCTGCAAATGCAAATTTCTTGGTAGATGGTTTTATAAATTTTGGTTACATTGGGGTAATATTGTTATCGGGGGCTATAGGATTTGGCGTTGCGTTTTTTAAGAAGCAACAGAACGCCGCAGCAGTTGCCTGCCTCTATTTCTTTCTTTTTCAATTATCTGGCGGCGGTTTTTTAGGTGTGCTTTTGGGCGGTGGTTTATTGTTTTTCATTTTTCTAGTATTGGTTCTTAGGCCGTCTGTTGTCTCGGAAGATTTGTCGGGTCGCCGGTAATGAAAGTTGTTTTTCTTGTTCACTACTTCCCGCCCCTAAATTCTTCAGGGGCGAGGCGAATTAATGCATTTGCCAAGTATCTGGCTGCCACGGGCCACCAGATCACCGTGATCACGACCCGCAAAACCGGGCGTGACGGCTTATTGACGGAGGACGTGCCTTCCTACCTGACTCTTTTGGAGTTGGGCGGCTGGGGCAAGCTGGCGAGTACCGAAGCAAATGCCAACACAAGGGCAGCGAATCAACGCACGGTGGCGACCCGGTCGCTGGCGGGGCAGTTGCTATTGAAAATTAAACGCTCGTTCATGAAGGTTGGCGGCCAACTGATAGACCACCGCCTGTTGTTTTCCATGCAATTCGCGTTTCCGTGGCTGGCGGGTGAGGTCAAACAGGCAATTAAGGAGGCCGATATCGTGATGTCGTCCTGCCCGCCTTGGCCCACGCATCTGGCTGGCCGGCTGGCCAAGACCCGATTCGGTAGGCGATGGGTGGCGGATTACCGTGACCAGTTCAGCGGCAACCACATCTTGCGGGGCAGCGCCTTGTCCCGACCCATTGAAGTTGGGCTGGAACGCTGGTTGATCAAGACCGCAGACCATGTGGTCGCGATATCGGGGCCGATGAAGGAGTACTACGAGCTGTTTCACCCAGCAGTGACCTGCATCGAAAATGGCTATGACGAAGGTGTGTTTGAGATGGCCCGTGCGCGTATCGGCGATCAAGCTGCCAAGGCTGCAGCAGATGAATTCGTCATCCGCTACATGGGGACGATTACGGTGGACAGAATCCCCGTGGCTTTTTTTCAGGCGTTGGCCCAAATCAATCAACAGCCCGGGCGGCGTGTTGTGGCCGAGTTTTATGGCGAGTCCACTTTGCTGCGCAACGCGCTGCCTGAAGTGGCGCCCCAGGCTGAGCCCTTTGTTCGCTTCTGCCCGCAGCTACCTTACATGGGTGCGATTCAGGGCATGCTGACGGCAGACGCCCTGTTCTTCATCGAAACCTCGGATTTTTCGTCGCACAGCGCTCGCGGTGTGCTGACCACCAAGCTCTTTGAATATCTGGCCGCCAGAAAACCAGTCGTGGCCGAGATTACCGCGCGTTCGCTGGCGGCGCAGTACATCAGACAATCGGGCCTGGGTGTGGTTGTGTCTGAGGACACCGCCGAAATTCTCCGTGGCCTGGAGCGCTTGCGGGCAGGTGAGTTCAAGCCCGAAATTGATGATGAGTTCATCAACTCATTGTCCAGGCAGGTGAAGGCGCAAGAGCTCGAACAACTGTTTCACAGGCTCGTGGGCAAGACGGAGCAAGCCGCGGCATGAAGGTACTTGTAGTCAGCCAGTACTTCTGGCCCGAAGGCTTTCGCATCAATGAAGTTGTGCGCTCATTGGTGGAAAAAGGCGTTGAAGTCGATGTGCTCACGGGTAAGCCCAATTACCCGGAAGGGGCCGTTTTCAATGGTTACCGTGCCGGGGGTTGCCAGGTGGAGTCATGGGCTGGCGCCACAGTCTACCGGGTGCCGCTGTTTCCTCGGGGCGCGCGCGGCGCTTTGCGTCTTGCGTTGAATTACCTGTCGTTCATTGTCACGGGCCTGATCTTCGGCCCCTGGCTGCTGCGCAAGCGCCACTATGACGTGGTGTTTGTTTACGGCTTGTCTCCCATATTGCTGGCCATCCCGGCCATCTTTCTGGCCTGGATCAAGCGGCGCAAGCTCATCGTGTGGGTGCAAGACCTGTGGCCCGAAAGTCTTTCCGCGACCGGCTATGTGCGCAACCCCCGGGTGCTGCGCGCGGTGGAGTGGGTGGTGCGCCGGATCTACCGCCACACCGATCTGCTGCTGGTGCAATCGCGCGCGTTCGAGGCGCCCGTCGCTGCCCTGGCGCCGGGCAAGCCCATTGCCTATTACCCCAACTCAGTGGACGGCACGTTTGCCGAGCCGCCTTCCCCAGATGTTGTACTGCCCGAGGTGCCAGCGCTGGAGGAGGGCTTTGCCGTGGTGTTTGCCGGCAATGTGGGGGCGGGCCAAGCGGTGGAGGTGATGGTGGAGGCGGCTGTCTTGCTCAAGGATGTTCCGCAAATCCGTTTCGTCGTCTTCGGCCAAGGCAGCCGCTGGGATTGGATGCGCGAGCAGGTGCAGGCGCGGGGGCTGACCAATCTGCATCTGCCGGGGCGCTTTCCGGTCAACACCATGCCGGGTTTGATGCAAAAGGCCGGGGCCTTGTTGGTGACCTTGGCAGACGAGCCTATTTTTGCCATGACGGTGCCCAACAAGGTACAGGCTTACATGGCGGCGGGCCGTCCCATCCTGGCCAGCCTCAACGGCGAAGGCGCCCGGCTGGTGGCGGAGGCGCAGGCCGGCTTGAGCGTGCCGGCGCAGGATGCCCAGGCCCTGGCGGCTGCCGTGTTGCAGTTGTACCAAATGCCGGCCGAGGAACGAGCGCAACTGGGCGCCAATGGGCGGCGCTACTTCAAGGCGCATTTTGATCATGACAATCTGGTAGATGAGTTGATGGCGCACTTGCGCGCCATGTCCAAGACGGTTGAGGAGACTGCATGAAGATTTTGGTGTTCGGCGCAAGCGGCATGATCGGCAGCGCCATGTTCCGTGTGCTCAGTGCAAAAAACGAGTGGCAGGTGTGGGGCACATTGCGCGCTGATGAGACCAAGAGATTTTTCTCGGGCGACCAACAAGACAAGCTGGTAGCCGGTGTTGATGTGGAAAAGCACGATGCTCTGGTGCGGATGTTTGCGCGCGTGAACCCGGATGTGGTGATCAACTGCATTGGCTTGACCAAGCACCACAAGGAGGCGGAGGATCCGCAGTTGGCGCTGCCGCTCAATGCGCTGCTGCCGCACCGCATGGCCGACCTGTGCGCGGTGGCCGGGGCCCGCTTGATCCACGTGAGTACCGACTGCGTTTTTGCCGGAACCAAAGGCAACTATGCGGAAGGCGATGCGCCGGATGCGGTGGATGTGTACGGCAAATCCAAGCATCTGGGCGAAGTGGACTACCCCCACGCCATCACCTTGCGGACCTCGACCATCGGCCATGAACTGCAGAGCGCCTACGGTTTGCTGGAGTGGTTCCTGTCGCAACAGGGGAGCTGCAAGGGGTTCAACCGGGCCATTTTCTCCGGCCTGCCCAATACCGAATTCGCGCGCGTGGTGCGAGACGTGGTGATCCCACGCCCGGAGTTGCATGGTTTGTACCATGTGGGCGCGGAGCCGATAGGCAAGTATGAACTGCTGAAGCTGATTGCCAAGGCCTATGGCAAGCAGATCGATATCGTTCGCGATGATGAATTTTCGATCGATCGTTCGCTCAACTCGGCCCGCTTTAACCAGGCGACGGGTTACAAGCCGGCGGCTTGGCCGGCGTTGATTCAGGCGATGCACGCCTTCAGACAACACAACACGGGACAACCAGAACGAGGACAGCATGTTCAATAACAAGGTGTTGATGATTACCGGCGGCACGGGGTCTTTTGGCCATACCGTCCTCAAGCGCTTTTTGGCCACCGACGTGCGAGAAATCCGCATCTTCAGCCGCGATGAAAAAAAGCAGGAAGAGATGCGCATTGCGCTCAACCACAGCAAGCTGAAGTTCTACATCGGCGATGTGCGTGAATACGATAGCGTCTCTCAGGCCATGAAGGGGGTGGACTATGTGTTCCATGCCGCGGCCTTGAAGCAGGTGCCTTCGTGCGAGTTCTATCCGATGGAAGCCGTGCGCACCAATGTGCTGGGGACCGAAAACGTCATGAACGCCGCCACCGCCAATGACGTCAAGCGGGTGGTGGTGCTGAGCACCGACAAGGCGGTCTACCCCATCAATGCCATGGGCATCTCCAAGGCGATGGCCGAAAAACTGATGGTGGCCAAAGCCCGCACCCAGCGCGAAAGCGAAACCGTGCTGTGCGCCACCCGCTACGGCAACGTCATGGCGTCACGAGGCTCGGTCATTCCGCTGTTCGTGTCGCAGCTCAAGGACGGCAAGCCGCTGACGGTGACCGACCCGAACATGACGCGCTTCCTGATGTCGCTGGAAGACTCGGTGGATCTGGTCCTGTATGCCTTCAAGCACGGCAAGCAGGGCGACCTGTTTGTGCAGAAAGCACCAGCCTCCACCGTGGCCGACCTGGCCCAGGCGCTCAAGGAGATCTTCAAGAAAGACAACCCGGTCCGCATCATCGGCACCCGGCATGGGGAAAAGCTCTACGAGTCGCTGATTTCCCGCGAGGAAATGGCCAAGGCGCAAGACATGGGCGACTACTACCGTGTCCCGGCCGACAACCGGGATTTGAACTACGCCCAGTACTTCAGCGAGGGGGAGGAAAAGCTGTCCCATCTGGACGACTACACCTCGCACAACACGGACCGGCTGTCGGTGGAACAAATCAAGAAACTGTTGCTGAAACTGGATTACATCAAGGAAGAACTCCATGCTTAAAGTCATGACCATCGTAGGCACGCGGCCCGAACTCATCAAGATGAGCCGCGTGATCGCCGAGTTGGACCGGCACACCCGCCATGTGCTCGTCCACACCGGACAAAACTACGACTACGAACTGAACCAGATCTTTTTCGAGGATCTGCAAATCCGCAAGCCGGATCATTTCCTGGGGGCGGTGGGCGAAAACGCCGCGCAGACCATTGCGCAGGTCATCATGAAGTCCGATGAAATCTTCGCTAAAGAAGAACCGGAGGCGGTGCTGCTTTATGGTGATACCAATTCCTGCCTGGCCGTGATTGCCGCCAAGCGGCGCAAGATCCCCGTGTTTCACATGGAGGCCGGCAACCGCTGCTTTGACCAGCGGGTGCCGGAAGAACTCAACCGCAAGGTGCTGGACCACCTGAGCGACATCAACCTGGTGTTGACCGAGCATGCCCGCCGATATCTGATTGCCGAGGGCATCCGGCCCGAGACGATTATCAAGACCGGCTCGCATATGGACGAGGTGCTCAAGCATTACATGCCGAGCATCGAGAAGTCGGACGTGGTGCAACGCCTGGGTTTCAAGCGGGGTGAGTTTTTTGTGGTGAGCGCCCATCGCGAGGAAAACGTGGACACACCAGAGAACCTGCGGGATCTGGTCGCCACGCTAAACGCCATCGCCGAGGTCTACAGATTTCCAGTTATCGTCTCCACCCATCCCCGTACTCGCAAACGGTTGGATGCCTTGGGTGTAACGGACATTCACCGGCTGGTGGACTTCGCCAAGCCGATGGGATTCTTCGATTTTGTGAAGCTGCAGATGGAGGCGAAATGTGTCATTTCTGACAGCGGCACCATTACAGAAGAATCGACCTTGCTTAATATCCCCGCCATCACCATCCGCTATGCGCATGAGCGCCCCGAGGGCATGGACGAAGGCACGTTGATCATGTGTGGGCTCAAGACCGCAGAGGTGCTCGATGCCGTCAAGGTGGTCTCCGAGCAATTTGCCGATCATGGACCCATGCGCCAGGTGGCGGATTATCTGGCGCCGGCGGTGTCGCGCAAGATCGTGCGGCTGGTCATGAGCTACACCGGCTACGTGAACCGTACGGTCTGGCGCAAGTAACGCCAGGGCTGCCGGATGAAGCGCGTACTGGACTTGTTCCTGGCCTTGGTGGCCTTGATGCTGCTTTGTGTTCCGCTCCTGGGCGTGGCCTTGCTGGTCAGGCTGACATCGAGGGGCCCGGCGCTGTACTGGTCGGATCGGGTGGGCAGGAACGATGTCATTTATCGGATGCCGAAGTTTCGCAGCATGCTGCTGGACACGCCGGCAGTGGCAACGCATTTGCTGAATAACCCGCAAAGCTATCTGACGCCGATTGGCAGTTTTTTGCGCAAGAGCAGCCTGGATGAATTGCCGCAGTTATGGAGCATTATCAAAGGCGACATGAGTTTTGTCGGCCCCAGGCCGGCCTTGTTCAATCAGGATGATTTGATTGCCTTGCGCAAGCAATATGGGGTGGATCAATTGCTGCCGGGGCTGACCGGCTGGGCGCAAATCAATGGTCGGGACGAGTTGCCAATTCCGCAAAAGGTGGCGCTGGACGTGGAGTATATGCAGCGTCAATCGCTGGGATTTGATTTGAAGATTATTTTTCTGACGGCAGTGAAGGTGATCAGGCGCGAGAGTGTTTCACATTGACGAGGTTATATTTTCATAAAATATTCAGGGTTTCGCAGGTTTTTTTAACAGCAAGGAATGTGCAATGAGTAATTTGATCGATATTCAGAGTCAGATTCAAAAGCTGCAGAAGCAGGCCGGGGAAATCAAGGCGCGCGAGTTTGACAAGACGGTGCAGGAGATTCTGGGCAAGATGCAGGCGTTTGGCATTACGGTCAAGGATTTGCAGGGTGGCAAAGGCCGTGGCGGCAAAGCCAAGCCGGCGAAAACTGCCGGCAAGACCGGGCGCGCTGGTGCGGCGGCAAAGAAGAAAGCCAAGTCCGTCGTTGCGCCAAAATTTCGTGGTCCCAATGGTGAAACCTGGAGCGGTCGTGGCCTGACGCCGCGTTGGCTGTCCACGTTGGTGGCGCAAGGGCGAAAGAAGGAAGACTTTGCGATCAAAGCTTGAGCGCGAGTTGGTGCGACTGCAGGGAGGTCTATGCAAAACGCCATATTAGGCTGGTCGCGTTCGGTCAAGCGGCTGGTGGTCGTTGCGCTGGACGTGCTTATGGCGCTGGCGGCCACCTGGATTGCCTTTACCCTGCGACTGGATGAACTGCACCAGCCCACAGAGGCGCAATGGTGGGTGTATGCATTGGCGCCTGTACTGTCGGTGCCAGTATTTGTGAAGTTTGGCCTATACCGGGCCATTTTTCGGTACACCGGCCAGGCGGCGTTGATCACGACTGCCAAAGCCATTACGGTATATGGCGGTTTGCTGCTGGCCGTGTTGCTGTGGCAGCGCTGGCCCAATGTGCCGCGCAGCTTGGGGGTGCTGCAGCCCTTGATTTTTCTGCTGCTGGTGGGGGCCAGCCGGGCCATGGCCCGGTTCTGGCTCGCGGGCCTGGATCAATCCCGGCACAAGGCGGAAGGACGCTTGCTGATTTTCGGGGCTGGCACGGCGGGGGTGCAGACGGCGTCGGCGCTGGGTTTCTCCAACCAGTTTGTGCTGCTCGGCTTTGTGGATGATGACGTCACCAAGGTGGGGCGCAGCATCAATGGCATGCCGGTGTTGGCGCCGGCGGAAGTCCCGGATGCGGTGGCGCGGCTGGGAGTGACCGACATTCTGCTGGCCCTGCCCAGTGCCAGCCGGGAGCGCCGTAACAAGATCATTGAAAGTCTGCGTTCGGTGCCGGTGCACATTCGTACCTTACCGGCACTTTCAGACCTGGCCAGCGGCCGGGTGACGGTGCAGGACTTCAAGGAGCTCGATATCGAGGATTTGCTCGGGCGCGACCCGGTGCCGCCCGACACGGCCTTGCTGGCGCGCAACCTGGCGGACAAAGTGGTGCTGGTGACGGGGGCGGGCGGCAGCATCGGCAGCGAGCTGTGCCGGCAGATCCTGCTGCAGCCGCCGCGCCAGTTGCTGCTGCTGGACCACAACGAGTTCGGTCTCTACACCATTCACCAGGAGTTGCAGGGGCTGTGCCAGATCCAGGGCTTGGAGGTCGAACTGGTGCCCATGCTGGGCAGTGTGGCCAACCTGCGCCGCCTACGGGAAATCTGCGAGACCTATCGTCCGGCCACGGTGTTCCACGCCGCGGCCTACAAGCATGTGCCGATGGTGGAGTCCAACCCGGCCGAGGGCATTCTCAACAATGTGTTTGGCACCCTCAACATGGCCCAGGCCGCCATCGACAGCGGCGCCGACCGGTTTGTACTGGTGTCCACCGACAAGGCGGTGCGCCCGACCAATGTCATGGGGGCCAGCAAGCGCATGGCCGAGTTGGTCTTGCAGGCGCTGGCGGCGCAAACCAGCCACGGCACGACCTGCTTGGGCATGGTGCGCTTTGGCAACGTGCTGGGCTCCAGCGGCAGCGTGGTGCCGCTGTTTCGCGGCCAGCTCGCCCGGGGCGGCCCGTTGACGGTGACGCACCCGGAGGTGACCCGCTATTTCATGACGATCCCCGAAGCCGCCCAGTTGGTGCTGCAGGCCGGGGCCATGGCCACGGGCGGCGAGGTGTTCGTGCTCGATATGGGTGAACCGGTGAAGATCATGGATCTGGCGCGCCGCATGGTGGAATTGTCGGGCCTGTCGGTGCGGGATGAGGCCCACCCGGCGGGTGATATTGAAATCGCCATCACGGGGCTGCGTCCCGGCGAGAAGCTGTATGAAGAACTGCTGATTGGCGACAACCCGACACCCACGCCGCACCCGCGGATCATGAAGGCGCATGAAGACTTCTTGCCCTGGCCGGTGCTGGACCAGCATCTGCAAACCCTGCGCCAAGCCGCCGAGCACAGCGATGTGGCAGCCATCAAGGCGGTATTGCAGACCTGTGTACATGGCTATGGCGAGCCCGTTCCGCAGGCCGCGTGAACTCCGGGCGGTCATGCGGATACGGCACAATTTACCCATTGCCTGCGTGAATCCCTAACCCCATGACCGACACCCCCCCCATCGCCCCCCACGCCAAGGCCGAAATCCTGGCCCAGGCGCTGCCCTACATCCGCAAGTTCCATGGCAAGACCATGGTCATCAAATATGGCGGCAACGCCATGACCGACCCGGCTCTCCAGGCCGCCTTCGCCGAGGACGTGGTGCTGCTCAAGCTGGTGGGCATCAACCCGGTGGTGGTGCACGGTGGCGGCCCGCAGATCGAGGCCGCGCTCAAGCGCCTGGGCAAGAAGGGCGAGTTCATCCAGGGCATGCGTGTGACCGATGCCGAGACCATGGAGGTGGTCGAGTGGGTGCTGGCCGGTGAGGTGCAGCAGGACATCGTGGGCCTGATCAACCAGGCCGGCGGCAAGGCCGTGGGCCTGACTGGGCGCGACGGCGGCATGATCCACGCGCGCAAGCTGCGCCTGATCGACCCGCAGGACGCCAGCAAGGAGTACGACGTGGGGCAGGTCGGCGACATCGTGGGCATCGACCCCAGCCTGGTGAAAGCCTTGCAGGACGACCAGTTCATCCCCGTCGTCAGCCCCATCGGCTTCGGCGAGCACAACGAGAGCTACAACATCAACGCCGACGTGGTGGCCGCCAAGCTGGCCACCGTGCTGCAGGCCGAGAAACTGCTGATGCTGACCAACATCCCCGGCGTGCTCGACAAGCAGGGCCAGCTGCTGACCGAACTGACCATGAAGCGCATCGACGAGCTGGTGGCCGACGGCACCATCTCCGGCGGCATGCTGCCCAAGATCGCCGGCGCGCTGGACGCGGCCAAGAGCGGCGTGAACGCGGTGCACATCATCGACGGCCGCGTGCCGCACGCCATGCTCCTGGAAATCCTGACCGAGCAGGCCTACGGGACCATGATCCGCTCGCATTGACCGGGTTCACCCCCTCTCCCCAAAGGGGCGAGGGTGATAAGCCGCGTGGTTACAACGCGACATGCCGGAGTGGGCGACCACTGAGGAAAAACCCCTAAGCGGGCCTGTGCGAGAATGAAGAAAAGGGATTTCCGAACACCATGTCTGACGCCGAAAACACCACCGCTGCCCCCGCCGAAATCCCGGTCCGCAAGCGTCCCAAGCCAGGCGAGCGCCGGATCCAGATCCTGCAGGCCCTGGCCAGCATGCTGGAGCAGCCGGGCGCTGAGCGCATTACCACCGCCGCCCTGGCCGCCAAGCTGGAGGTCAGTGAGGCCGCACTTTATCGTCACTTCGCCAGCAAGGCCCAGATGTTCGAAGGTCTGATCGAGTTCATCGAGCAGGCCGTTTTCACCCTGGTCGGCCAGATCGCCGAGCGCGAGGCCGCCGCTACCGACCCCTCCGCCGGTACCCGCCATGCGGGCAAGGTCGTCACCATGCTGCTGCAGTTCGCCGAGAAGAACCCCGGCATGGTGCGCGTGATGGTGGGCGACGCCCTGGTGTTCGAGAACGAGCGCCTGCAGCAGCGCATGAACCAGTTCTTCGACAAGATCGAGTCCACCCTCAAGCAGTGCCTGCGCGACGGTGCCCAGGCGGGCGGCTCCATGACGCCCACGGCGGACGGGCAGGTGCAGGCCTCGGTGCTGACGGCCTTCGTGGTCGGGCGCCTGCAGCGCTTTGCGCGCTCGGGCTTTCGCCGCGTGCCGACCGAGCACCTGGACGCCAGCCTGGCCCAGATGCTGCGCTGACAGGCTTTCACCGTTCCGGCTGAACCTGTCGAAGCCCCGGCGGCGCACCGTATGGAGAGCGTTTCGACAAGCTCAACGTGAGCGGCAGTCTTTGTTATTGCTCTATTGGGGATCTCAGAATGAAACTCGTGCGTTACGGCAATCCCGGCAAGGAAAAGCCTGGCCTCATCGATGCTGCCGGCAAGCTGCGTGACCTCAGCGCCGTGGTGCCGGACATCGGCCCGGCCCAGCTCACGGACGCCGTGCTGGCCAAACTGCTCAAGCTCAAGACCGACAAGCTGCCCCTGGTGCGTGGCAAACCGCGCATGGGCTGCCCGGTGGCCGGCATCGGCAAGTTCATCGCCATCGGTCTGAACTACAGCGACCATGCCAAGGAAGCCGGCATGTCCATCCCCAAGGAGCCGATTGTCTTCAGCAAGGCCATCAGCTGCATCCAGGGCCCGGACGACGACGTCATGCTGCCCAAGGGCTCGGTCAAGGGGGACTGGGAGATTGAGCTGGCCGTGGTGATCGGGAAGCAGGCGCGCCATGTCACGCAAAAGGCGGCGCTGGACCACGTGGCCGGCTACTGCCTGTCCAACGACGTCAGCGAGCGCGAGTTCCAGCTTGAGCGTGGCGGCCAGTGGGACAAGGGCAAGGGCTGCGACACCTTCGGTCCGCTGGGCCCCTGGCTCGTGACCAAGGACGAGATCGAGAACCCGCAGAAGCTGGCCATGTGGCTGGATGTGAACGACCAGCGCATGCAGACCGGCAACACCCGCACCATGATCTTCAGCGTGGCGAAGATCGTCAGCCACCTGAGTGAGTACATGACGCTGATGCCGGGCGATGTCATCATCACCGGCACCCCGCCCGGTGTGGGGCTGGGCATGAAGCCCCAGCGCTTCCTGAAGGCGGGTGACGTCATGACCCTGGGTATCGAAGGCCTGGGCACCCAGACGCAGCGCGTCGTGCCTTTCAAGCGCTGAACCGGGTCCCGGCACGCTGCGCTGCTCGCCGCTCCCTGGCGGCGAACCCGCATCGCCTCAGAACCGTTGTGTCAGCTGGGCGAAAATCACGGCGGGCATTTCACCCCCGTTGGTCTTGAATTGGGGTACGTACAGCATGTTCAAGCCCGTACCCGTGTTCTTGTACTCCACGGACACGACGGGTAGCGCGCCGGGTAGCCAGAGGTGTTCACCGTCGAAGTGCAGCGCCCGGTAAAAAAGAAACAGGCCGCCACCGGCGTCGACCGTCCACGACGCACTCTCGAAAACACGTTTCTGCCAGACGGCGCCCGCGTAGGCCCCCCAGGATTCGACGCTGTCCCGCATCACGCCAGCCGCCTTCTTGAAGTACCAGCCGCTGTCGTTCCACTTGGCGCGCGTCTCCAGACCCAGGCCCGCGTGGGTCTCGTTCCATTGCCTGTTTGTGTTCTGGGGCGCCTGGAAATGGTGGCTCATGCCAGGCAGCAGGATGGCCACGGCGGGCCGATTCGACAGATCCCAATGAAGCTCTTCGCCGGCGGGAGTGTCCGGCGTCGCTTGAGCAGCCAAAGAAAACGACAAAAGCAGGGGCAACAGCACTGCCTTGAAAAGTCCGACCATAAAAAAATGCCCTTGGGGTGAGGTGCGCTCAAGCGCGATATTCAGCGTGGCGACGCTTGGCGTAGTGAGGAGTATTTTTTCAAAGGGCTCACGAACCCAATCCAAAAAATAGCCGCGGTGGACACGGTCATTTGTACCGTGGGGGCGGGCATGCGGTCGACGCAATTCGTAACAGAGTTCTCACAGGACGTTTCCATTTCCGCCCCGAAGCCCGCGGGTGCGACCGTGTTCAGGGCGGAGATGCTGCAGACACAGTTTGGAACAGCGGTAACAGGCACTGTTACTTTTTGCCCCGGCGCTTGCCCTCGGCGGTGTTTTTCGTGCAAAATAGCACGACCGTTCGATTTCTTCCTGTTTCATGCCCATTGCCGAACCCGATCCCAAGACCCAGCGCAGCAGCCGAGACGCGGGCCAAGATGGCCGTGCCTTGCACAAGGGCCAGCAGACCAAGCTCGCCATCATCGACGCTGCCCTCGGCCTGGCCGCTCAGCTCGGCCTGGAGGGCCTGAGCATCGGCGTACTGGCCGAGGTCACGGGCATGAGCAAGTCCGGCGTCTTCGCCCACTTCGGCTCGCGCGAGGAGTTGCAGATCTCGGTGATCCGCGAGTACTTCAGCCGCTTCGAGCACGAAATCTTCTACCCGGCCCTGAATGAGCCACGCGGTCTGCCCCGCCTGCAAGCCCTGTTCTCCAACTGGATGCAACGCGTCACGGTCGAAATCCAGTCCGGCTGCATCTTCATCAGCGGTGCTGTTGATTTCGACGACCGGCCCGGTCCGGTGCGCGATGCCCTGGCCAGCTCGGTAAAGACCTGGCTGGCCGCCGTGCAGCGCGCCGTGGTGCAGGCCAAGGAAGAGGGGCAGTTGCTGGCCGATGCCGACGAGCGACAGATCGGTTTCGAGATCCACGGCCTGATCCTGGCCGTGCACTACGAGGCACGTTTCCTCAAGACCCCCGGATCGCTGGCGCGCGCCAACAAGGCCTTCGAGCAGATCCTGGCGCGTTACGGCGCCGACGGCCGGGCCGTCAAGACCGTGACATCGAAGCCAGCCATCGTCAAACCGATACGCAAGTCCACCCCCCGATCAATCACCCCGTCCCATCAGGAGTAAGCCATGCCCACCTACAACCCGCCCTTGCGCGACATGCAGTTCGTGATGCACGAAGTGCTCAACGTCACCGAACAACTCAAGCAGATCCCGCGCCACGCCGACACCGACGCCGACACCATCAACGCGGTGCTCGAAGAGGGCGGAAAATTCGCCGCCAATGTGATCTTCCCGCTCAACATCAGCGGTGACGCCGAAGGCTGCAAGCTGGACAAGACCACGCACGAGGTCACGGCGCCCAAGGGCTTCAAGGAAGCCTACGCCCAATATGTGGAAGGCGGCTGGGCTGCGCTGAGTTGCGACCCTGACTACGGTGGCCAGGGCCTGCCCTTCGTGCTGAACCAGTGCATCTACGAGATGATGAACTCGGCCAACCAGGCCTGGACCATGTACCCCGGCCTCTCGCACGGCGCCTACGAAGCCCTGCACGCCCACGGCACCGACGAGCAGAAGAAACTCTATCTGCCCAAGCTCGTCAGCGGCGAGTGGACCGGCACCATGTGCCTGACCGAGCCCCATTGCGGCACCGACCTGGGCATGCTGCGCAGCAAGGCCGAGCCCCAGGCCGACGGCACTTACAAGCTCAACGGTGCCAAGATCTTCATCAGCGCCGGTGAACACGATCTGGCCGAGAACATCGTGCACCTGGTGCTGGCCCGCCTGCCCGACGCGCCCAAGGGCAGCAAGGGCATCAGCCTGTTCGCCGTGCCCAAGTACAACGTCAAGGCCGACGGCTCCCTCGGTACGCGCAACGGCATCTACTGTGGCGGCCTGGAACACAAGATGGGCATCCACGCCAACTCCACCTGTCAGATGATCCTGGACAACGCGGTCGGCACGATGGTCGGGCAGCCCAACAAGGGCCTGCAGGCCATGTTCGTGATGATGAACGCCGCCCGTCTGGGCGTGGGCAACCAGTCCCTGGGCCTGACCGAAGTGGCCTACCAGAACGCCCTGGCCTATGCCAAGGACCGCATCCAGATGCGCTCGCTCTCTGGCGTGAAGGCCAAGGACAAGGATGCCGATCCCATCATCGTGCACCCGGACGTGCGCAAGATGCTGCTGACCGCCAAGGCCTACGCCGAAGGCGGCCGTGCCCTGGCTTGCTACTGCGCCATGCTGCTGGACCAGCATCTCTACCACCCGGATGAGAAGGTGCGCAAGGAAAGCGACGAAATGCTGGCCCTGCTGACCCCCATCATCAAGGCCTTCCTGACCGACAACGGCTTTGAAGCCACCGTCATGTGCCAGCAGGTCTTCGGTGGCCACGGCTACATCAAGGAATGGGGCATGGAGCAGTTCGTGCGCGATGCCCGCATCAACATGATCTACGAGGGCACTAACACCGTGCAGTCGCTGGACCTGCTGGGCCGCAAGATCCTGGGCAACAACGGCGCCACGCTCAAGAAGTTCGGCAAGTTGGTCGGCAAGCTGGTGGAAGAAGAAGGCGTGAACGAGAAGATGGCCGAGTTCATCAACCCGCTGGCCTACCTGGGCGACCAGATGACCAAGTTCACCACCGAGATCGGCTTCAAGGGTTTCCAGAACCCCGACGAAGTGGGTGCCGCTGCGGTGGACTACCTGCGCGTGGCTGGTCACCTGGTGTTCGGCTATTTCTTTGCCCGCATGGCCTCGGTCGCTCTGAAGGAAATCGCCGCGGGCAACACGGATCCCTTCTACCCCGCCAAGCTGCAGACGGCGCGCTTTTACTTTGCCAAGCTCTTGCCGGAGACCGCGTCGCTGATGCGCACCGCGCGTGCCGGCTCCAAGGTCCTGATGGACACGGACCTCGCACTGGCTTGAGCCACAGGCCCGTCATGCGCAACGTTCTGCTTGTTTGCAGCCTGGCCTTGGCGGCCATGCCGGCTCTGGCACAACCTACACCCGTGGGCTTGTGGCGCAGCATCGACGACAAGACCGGCACGGCCAAGGCCGAGATCCGCATCCGTGCGGGCGCCGATGGCGTCGTGACGGGTTTTGTGGAGAAGGCCCTGGTCACGTCCGAGCAACCCAACTGCGATCTCTGTACCGATGAGCGCAAGGGCAAACCGAAGCTCGGGATGGAAATCATCCGCGGCGCGAAGCAGGTCGAGGGCGAAGACCACTGGGAAGGGGGTCATATCCTCGACCCCGAAAACGGCAAGAGCTACCGGCTGCGCATGAAGCCGCTCGACGGTGGCAGGCAATTGCAGATCCGCGGCTATCTGGGCCCCTTTTACCGGACCCAGGTCTGGATCCGCGTGCAGTAACACTCAATCAGGAAGACACACATGTCCCGATTCCAAGTCAGAAAAGTCGCCGTCCTCGGCGCCGGCGTCATGGGTGCGCAGATCGCCGCGCATCTGGTCAATGTCAAAGTGCCGGTGATCCTGTTCGATCTGCCCGCCAAAGAGGGGCCGAAGAACGGCATCGTCACCCGGGCCATCGACAACCTCAAGAAGCTCAAGCCCTCGCCCCTGGGCGTGGCCGATGATGCCGGCCTGATCCAGGCCGCCAATTACGAGGAGCACCTGGGGCTTCTCAAGGATTGCGACCTCATCATCGAGGCCATCGCCGAGCGCATGGACTGGAAGCTCGATCTCTACAAGAAGATCGCGCCGCACATCGCCAAGCACGCCATCGTCGCCTCCAATACCTCGGGCTTGTCCATCACCAAGTTGAGTGAGGCGCTGCCCGAAGCCATCAAGCCGCGCTTCTGTGGCATCCATTTCTTCAACCCGCCGCGCTACATGTACCTGGTGGAGCTGATCGCCACGCCGACCACCCAGCCCATCATCCTGGACCAGTTGGAGACCTTCGTCACCAGCGGCCTGGGCAAGGGCGTGGTACGCGCCAAGGACACCCCCAACTTCATCGCCAACCGCGTCGGCATCGCCGGCATGCTGGCCACCATGAAAGAAGTCGAGAACTTCGGCTTGAGCTATGACGTGGTGGACGACCTGACCGGCAAGAAGATGGGCCGCGCCAGCTCGGGCACCTTCCGCACCGCCGACGTGGTGGGCCTGGACACGATGGCTCACGTTATCAAGACCCTGCAGGACACGCTGGACGAAAGGAGCGATCCCTTCTACGCCAGCTTCGGCACGCCGCCTGTCCTCAAGACCCTGATCGAGATGGGCCACCTGGGCCAGAAAAGCAAGGCCGGTTTCTACAAGAAGGTCGGTCGCGACATCCTGCGCTTCGACCTGGCCGGCAAAGAGTACGTGCCCGGCGGCGAGAAGGCCGACGCCGTCTACGAGCGCATGCTGAAGAAGCCGGCGGGCGAACGCCTCAAGCTGCTGCGCAACGCCGAGGGCGCGCAAGGGCAGTTCCTCTGGGCCATCCTGCGCAACAGCTTCCATTACGCCGCCGTGCACCTGGCCACCATCGCCGACACCGCGGCCGACGTGGACCTGGCCATGCGCTGGGGCTTCGGCATGAAACAAGGCCCCTTCGAGCTCTGGCAGGAAGCCGGCTGGCTCGACGTGGCCAAGATGATCCAGGAGGACATCGCTGCGGGCAAGGCGCTCTCCAAGGCGCCCTTGCCCAAGTGGGTGTTCGAAGGCCCGGTGGCCAAGGCCGGTGGCGTGCACACGCCCGAGGGCTCCTTCAACCCGAGCACGGGCCAGTTCCAGCCGCGCCGCCAGCTGCCCGTCTACGGCATCCAGTACTTCCGCGAAAGCCTGCGTGGCGACGGCTCGCCCGATTACAGAACGGCCGGCAAGACCCTGTTCGAGGACGAGGCCATCCGCCTGTGGACACTGGACGAGAACCGCGAAGCCGCAACGGGCAGCGTGCTGATCGCCAGCATCAAGAGCAAGATGCACGCGATCAGCCCGGCCGTGGCCGAAGGTCTGGCGCGTGGTGTCGAAATGGCAGAAGCCGACTACCAGGGCATGGTGGTCTGGTCCGGCGACGAGCCCTTCAGCGTGGGTGCTGACCTGCAGGCCATGCTGCCTGCCTTCATGATCGCTGGCGTGAGCGCCATCGACGGAGCCGAGCAGGAATTGCAGAACCTCATGCTGCGCATCCGCTACGCTGGCGTGCCGGTGGTGTCCGCCATCCGCGGCATGGCGCTGGGCGGCGGCTGCGAGCTGGCCGTGCACTCGGCGCGCCGTGTGGTGGCCATGGAGTCCTATATCGGCCTCGTGGAAGTGGGCGTGGGCCTGATCCCGGGCGCCGGCGGCCTGACCTACATCGCGCGCCGCGCGGCCGAGAACATGGCCGCCTCCACGGGCAAGGACATCCTGCCCTTCCTGACCGAGGGCTTCACTGCCGCGGCCATGGCCAAGGTGGGCACCAGCGCGCTGGAATCGCGCAAGCTGGGCTACCTGCTGGACAGCGACCTCGTCGTGCCCAACAAGGACGAACTGCTCTACACCGCGCTCAATGAGGCGCGTGCCATGTACCAGGGCGGCTGGCGCGCCCCGCACCGCCGCACATTCCCAGTGGCGGGTCGCAACGGCCTGGCCACGATCAAGGCGCAGCTGGTCAATATGCGCGACGGCGGCTTCATCAGCGCGCACGACTATCACATCGCCACCCTGATCGCCAACGTGGTCTGTGGCGGTGACGTGGACGCCGGCACCCTGGTGGACGAGGGCTATCTGATGGCCCTGGAGCGCCAGGCCTTCTGCTCGCTCATCGTCCACCCCAAGACGCAAGAGCGGATCATGGGCATGCTCTCGACGGGCAAGCCCGTGCGCAACTGATCGGCCGTAAAGGAATCATCATGAAACAAGTTCAAGACGCCTACATCGTTGCCGCCACGCGCACGCCCATTGGCCGCTCCGGCCGCGGCTTTTTCCGCAACACCCGCCCCGACGACCTGCTGATCGCTGCCATCAGGAGCGCCATGCTGCAGGTGCCCACGCTGGACCCCAAGGCCATCGAGGACGCCATCATCGGTTGCTCCTTCCCCGAGGCCGAGCAGGGCATGAACATGGCGCGCATCGCCGTGGGGCTGGCCTTCACGCACCCCATCGGCGGCGTCACGGTCAATCGCTTCTGCGCATCGGGCGTGACCGCGATCCAGATGGCGGCCGACCGCATCCGCGTGGGCGAGGCCGACGTGCTGATTGCCGGCGGCGCCGAGTCCATGAGCCTGGTGCCCATGGGGGGCGTCAAGCCTTCCTTCAACCCCGAGGTGTTTGCGCGTGACGAGAACGTCGGCATCGCCTATGGCATGGGATTGACGGCGGAGAAGGTGGCGCAGCAGTGGAAGGTCACGCGCGAGATGCAGGATGCTTTCGCGCTGGAGTCGCACATGCGCGCCATCAAGGCGCAGAAGGCTGGCGAGTTCACGGCCGAGATCACGCCCTTCGACGTGGTCGAGCGCACCCCCAATCTGGAAACCGGTGAGGTCGTCAGCAAGACCCGCACAGTGAGCCTGGACGAAGGCGCGCGCCCCGACACCACGCTTGAAGCCCTGGGCAAACTCAAGGCCGTCTTCGCCGCGCGCGGCAGCGTCACGGCCGGCAACAGCTCGCAGACCAGCGACGGCGCCGGCGCGTTGATCCTGGCCAGCGAGAAGGCCGTGAAGCAGTTCGGCCTCAAGCCCCTGGCACGTTTTGTGAGCTTCGCCGCGCGCGGCGTGCCGCCCGAGATCATGGGCATCGGCCCGATCGAGGCGATTCCCGCCGCGCTGCGCTACGCCGGCCTCAAGCACGAGGACATCGACTGGATCGAGCTCAACGAGGCCTTCGCGGCCCAGTCCCTGGCCGTGATCAACAGCCTGGGCCTGGACCCGAGCAAGGTCAACCCCATGGGCGGCGCCATCGCCCTGGGCCACCCGCTGGGCGCCACCGGCGCCATCCGCTCGGCCACCGTGGTGCATGCGCTGCGTCGCCACGACAAGAAGTACGGCATGGTGACCATGTGTGTGGGCATGGGGCAGGGCGCGGCCGGCATTTTTGAGCGCGTGTGACAGCGCACCCGGGTGTGGGGCTGGCAAACTTGCCACATGAGCAAGCCACACACCTCACACCCTTTTGACGCCGCCCTGGCGTTGTCGCAAGACACGCCGGGCCACTTCACGGGCCAGACCAGCCCCGCCTACTGGAACATGGTCGGGCCCTTTGGCGGCATCACCGCTGCCGCCATCGTGCAGGCCATCATGGACCACCCGCAGCGCCTGGGCGAGCCGCTCTCGCTCACCGTCAACTACGCCGGTGCATTGACCGATGGCCCGTTCGAGCTGCAGGTCACGCCGGTGCGCACCAACCGCTCCACCCAGCACTGGACGGTGACCCTGTTGCAGAACGACCCGGCCGGGCTGCCGGTGGTGTCCACCACGGCCACGGCCGTGACGGCGGCGCGGCGCGAAACCTGGAGCCAGAGCGACACACCCATGCCCGCCGTGCCGCTGCCCGAGACGCTGGAACGCCGCGTGATGTTCAAAGGCGTGGAATGGCTCCGCCGCTACGACATGCGGCCCATCACCGGCCCGGTGCCCCATACCTGGGACGGCGGTGGCCACAGCAGCCTGACGCAACTGTGGATGCGCGACGAACCCGCGCGTGGGGTGGACTTTCCCGCGCTCGCTGCCATGTGTGACGTGTTTTTTCCGCGTGTTTGGCTGCGCCGCGCGGCCCAGGTGCCGGCCGGCACGGTGTCCATCACCGTGTACTTTCACGCCGGCAGCGCCGAACTGACGGCCACCGGCACCGACTTCCTGCTCGGCCAGGCCCAGGCGCAGGAGTTCCGCAACGGTTTCTTCGACCAGACCGCACAGGTGTGGAACGAGCGTGGCGTGATGCTCGCCACCTCACACCAGGTGGTGTACTTCAAGGAATAGCCGGGTCACGGCCGCCCGAGGAAAAAGTACACCCCGGTAAAGCCCTTGGGCGCGTGCACCAGCGCCAGGTAGACCGGCCCCACGCCGGTGTCGGCGCCCAAGAACACGCTGCTGCCCAGGCGCAGGTCGCTCAGGCGCATGGCGCTGCTTTTGGCCCAGGCGTTGCCCAGCTCCAGTGAGGCGCCGGCAAACAGGGCGCGCGCGATGCCGGGGTTGAGGTCGAGCCGGCGGTAGTAACTCAGGCGGCCGAAGGCCAGGTTGTTGCCCACCACCTGCCCCACGCGGTAGCCCGAGAGCTGCTGGAAGCCGCCGAGCGAGTACTCGTCGATGGCGCCCAGCGGCAGCGAGCTGGAACGCGCCAGTCGCAGGTGCAGGTTGTAGGTGTCGCGCCCGACCGTGGTGACGTGGGTGGCGGTGACATCCTGCCGGTGAAAACCCTGCTCCTGCCCCAGCAGGTCGCGCCTGCCGGTCACGGCCTCAAAACGCAGCCGGTAGCCCGACAGCGGGAAGTTGGCGTGGTCGAGCTGGTCGGACACCACGGCCAGACGCAGGCCTTGTTCGGTCCAGCCCAGGCGTGTGAGGTCGTCGCTGCGCAAGCCGGCCACCACGTCGGGGATGGTCACGCGGCGGGCACCGAACCAGCCCAGCCGGGCGTCGCCCAAGGCGCCGTCGCGGCCCAGCTCGGTGCCCAGGTCCAGGCCGATGCGGGTTTCGCGGCGCCGGTAGACGGCGGCCACTTTCTCGTCGTCGCCGTAGAGGTCGAAGCGGCGCAGCCAGTGGTCGAAGTGGGCGGACACGAAGTAGTCGGCGCTGCGGTCCAGCGGCTGAAAGAACTCCGAGTAGAAGCCACTTTTTTCGCCCAGCTGGATGCGGTTGCGCCACTCGGCGCCCTGGTCGTTGACCCAGTGCCGGTTGTGGCTCAGGCGCAGGTTGAAATCGCCCGCGCCACGGAAGTCGGTGCGCAGGTCCAGCCCGAGGCGGAAGTGGTTGCGGCCCCAGTCCTTTTCGGTCAGCTGGTAGATCAGGCCTTCGCCGTCCGCGCGCTGGGCCAGGCGGTAGTCGGCGCGCATGTAGTCGCCGCTGGCGGCCAGGCGCTGCAGGTCTTGTTCGGCGCGGGCCGGGTCCATGGGCTGACCGGTGGCGGCCTCGATCTGGGTGCGCAGGCGCTGCACACGCTCGGGCTTCACGCCTTCGATGTCCACAAAGGCCAGTTGGGCCGGCAGGGTGTGTGCGCCGCTGGCCCGCTGGCGTTGTGCGCGCCAGGCGGCGTACTGCGCCGCGTCCACCGCAAAGCGGGCCAGCGCGGGGCTGGCACGCTGGCCGGCGTCGAGCCCGAGCGCGACCAGATCGCCGGCCTTGTCGAAGTCGCCCGAGGTGAGCCGGCCCAACGCGGGCGCCACCAGCAGGTCGCGCGGCGTGAGGCTGGCCAGGCTGCGCTGCACGTTTTGCTCGGTCAGGATGTTGAGCATCTGCGCGGTCAGCCCGATCACGCTGCCCAAGGTCTCGCGTCCGGCCAGCGGGGTGCCGATGTTGACCGCGATCACGGCTTGCGCTCCCAGACCGCGCGCCACGTCCACCGGCAGGTTGTTGACCAGGCCGCCGTCGCCCAGCAGGCGGCCGTCCAACTCCAGCGGCGCGAACACGCCGGGCACCGACATGCTGGCGCGCATGGCGGCGGCCAGGTCGCCGCGACTCAGCACCACGGCCTGGCCACTTTCCATGTCGGTGGCCACCGCCCGAAAGGGTGTGGGCAGGGCGTCGAAGTCGGGCAGGGCGCGCGTGCCCAAGGTGTAGCGGCGCAGCAGCATTTCCAGCGAGCGGCTGGACACCGCGCCACTGGGCAGACGGAATTCGCCATCGCGAAAACCCAGTTGCAGCACCGGCGAGAACTCGAAGTCTTCTTCCTTGCGGCGCTGCGACAGCAACTGGCGCGGCTCGCGGGTGTTGAACAGCGCGTTCCACTCCACCGCCAGCAGCTCGCGCTCCAGCTCGTCGGCGCTCAGGCCGGTGGCGTACAGCCCGCCGATGATGGCGCCCATGGAGGTGCCCACCACCATGTCCACCGGCACCCGCGCGGCCTCCAGCGCCTTGAGCACGCCCACGTGCGCAAAGCCGCGCGCGCCGCCGCCCGACAGCACCAGGGCCACACGCGGGCGGGCGGGAGATGCCGCGCCATCAGGCGACTGGGCCTGCGAAGGCGGGGGGAACAGCAGGCCGACCAGGCAGGCCAGCAGCGTGATCAGACAAGGGAGCAGGGGGCGGTGGGTGGGCATGGGCGCGATTATTCACGGGCCCATGTTCGACACCAGGGCCGACACAAGAGCCGACACAAGAGCCGACACCTGTGCGGCCAGCCCGTCGAGGTCGCCCCCGTTGTTCACCCGGTGGCTGAAGGCGGCCCAATCGGCGGGCAGGGGCTCCACCACGCGCTGCTGCAGCGCCAGCACCGACAGGTCGGCGTCGGAGGCGTCCTGCTGGGTGGCTTGCCGCGCCTGGATGCGCGCCTGCAAGCGCTCGGCGGTGGCTTCACAGCTCACCAGCACAAACGGGGCACCGCATGACTGTGCGATGGCGCGCAGGGCGGTGCGCTCGTGCTGGCGCAGGCTGGCCGCGTCCACCACCACCGACAGGCCACCGCTCAGCAGGGTGTGCGCCAGTTCGCCCAGGCGGGCGTAGGTGCGTTGTGTGGCCTCGGGCGTGTAGACACCCAGCGCCGGGTCGGGTCGCGCGGTGGGGGGCAGGCCGAACAGGCGTTTGCGTTCCACGTCCGAACGCACCCGGATGGCGCCCAGCGCCTCGGCCAGCATCAGGGCCAGGGTGGATTTGCCCGAGCCGCTGAGGCCACACACCAGCAGCAGCTGCGGGCGCGTTGGCTGCAGCAGGCGCTGCGCCAGCGGCCAACAGCGCATGAAGTCGGCGGTGCCGTCGGGTGACAACAGCGCCACCTTGGCACGCACCAGCGCGCGGTAGGCGGCCATCGCCGGCAGCAGGCACAGGCCTTCGAAGTCGCCGGTGTGCTCCGCGTGGCGGTTCACCAGCCGCCAGGCCAGGGCCGGCAGGCCGTGTGCCAGCAGGTCCATGAAGGGAAAGGCCAGGTCGGCCACCACGTCGATGTGGCGCAGCGCGGGGTCGAACTCCAGCGCGTCAAACGCCAGCACCCGGCCCTGCCATTCGACCAGGTTGCCCAGGTGCAGGTCGCCATGGCATTCGCGCACCCAGCCGGCGGCCTGGCGTTGTGCCTCGCTGGGGCGGGGGTTTGCCAGGCGCGGCAGCAACCGTTGGCGCAGGTGGGCGATGTCGGCCGGTGTGCAGGTGGCCGGGCGTTGGGCCGACGTGGCCACTTCGTCGAGGCTGTCGCTGGCCCAGCGGTGTGGGCTGCTGCCCGGCACCGCCGCGCTGGGCGGCAGGGCCAGGTGAAAGGCGGCCAGGTGGTCGGCCAGGGCGTCGATGTGGCCGGGCAACAGGGCACCGGCCTCGGCCAGGGCCCGCAGGTCGCCGCCGGGGCCGAAGCGGCGCATGCGCAAAGCCCAGTCGATGACCGGACCGTCGCCGCCCAGCCGGGGGGCGTCGGGGCGGCCGGTGACAGGCTGCACCTCGAGGTACAGCTCGGGCGCGGTGCGCCGGTTCAGCCGCAGCTCCTCCTGCAGAAAGTGGTGTCGGCGCGCCAGGGTGCTGAAATCGAGAAAGGGCAGGCGCACTGGCCGCTTGAGCTTGTAGGCGAATTCGCCCGCCAGCAGCACGGTGGAGATGTGGGTCTGCACCACCTGCACGCCTTCTGTGCCGACTTGTGTCTGTTGCAGGTGCTGGATCAGGTGCTCGATCAGGACGGCGTGGGCGTTGGCCTGGGTCATGCGCAACTCTAGCGCGTGACTGGGGCACCGTCGGTCGGCATCTGCACAGAAAGCCCCTGTCCACCGGTCTTTTCAGGCCCTGGCCGGGTCGGGTGACAGGACATAATCCGGCTCACCTGTTCTCCCGATGTTTGGCGACGCAACCCCCACCATGACCGACGTCCACCCCGAGGATGTGCCTACCCTGTCCGACCGGACCCTGCTGGAGCGCATCCGCGTCTTTTTTGGACACGCCGCTGGCAACATGTTCAGCATCGTCGCAGCCGGCGTGCTGATCGCGGTGGTGCTGCGGTCGGCGGGCGTGGGCGACACCTGGCTGATGGCCTGGTTCTCGGCCCTGGTGCTGGCCTCGGTGGCGGTGATTTTTTACGAAGCCTGGGTGCATGGTCAGCCGCTGGAGTCGGTGGCCACGGCGCGCCGCCTGCTGCGCTGGCGCATTGTGCTCGGCGCGCTGGTGGCGCTGCTGTGCGGCACGGCGGTGTTCATGCTGCCGCAGCCGGGCCTGCACACCGAGGTCGCGTTCCTGTTCCTGATTGTTGCCACGGTGGTGACGGTGGGTGCCCTGAGCTACGCCGTGGTGCCGGCCTACTACATCACGCTGGGCCTGATCGGCATGGCGCCCATGGCCTTGTACAACGGCCATGCGTTTGTGGTCAGCGGTGACGACTTCCATCTGCTGCTCGCCGTCATGGCGGTGGTCTGGCTGGCGGTGGTGCTGCTCAAGGCGCGCCGCATGTCCCTGACCGCCATCGAGGCCATCGAACTCAATGAGCGCCTGAAAGACGCGGTGGAGGAGCAGCGCCGCACCAAGGAGTACATGAGCCACATGGCCATGCACGACGAACTCACCGGCCTGGCCAACCGGCGCTACTTCGAACAGGTGTTCCTGCGCACCCGCAGCCTGGCCGAGCGCGAAGGCAGCCGCTTTGGTGTCATGTCCATCGACCTCAACGATTTCAAACCGGTGAACGACCGCCACGGCCATGCGGTGGGCGACGTGCTGCTGCAAACCGTGGCCAGCCGCCTGCAGAAGGTCATACGCGCCAGCGACTTCTGTGCCCGCGTGGGCGGCGACGAGTTCGCACTCATCATCGACAAGGTCAACGCCGACACCGACCTCGACGGCATGGCCACCAAGCTGCGCGGCGTGTTGGCCAAGCCCTTTTTGCCGCTGGGCATTTCGGTGGCCACCGGCGCCAGCGTCGGCTGGGCCCTGTTCCCGTCCGACGGCAACGACATGGCGCCCCTGCTGGCGGTGGCCGACAAGCGCATGTACGCCGAGAAGCTCGCGCACCGGCGCGCGGCGCGGGCGCGGGCCTGAACGGGCCCTGAGCGCGCGCCTGGCGCGCTGCAGTGGCTGCGTGGCACGTTTTGTGCAGGTTGCCGAAACAAGCCGATCCTCGGCTGTTTTCACAACCTGCCCACGGAGATTCCATGCTCACGCGTCGTCAACTCATGCTGCATTCGGCCGGACTGGCCACCTTGTCTTTGGCAACCGGACCGGCCGCGGCGCAAGCGCCCACCTGGCCCAGCCAGGCGGTGCGTCTGGTCGTGACTTTTCCTCCGGGCGGCTCCAGCGACCTCGTGGCGCGCCTGATCGGCCCCCTGCTGTCCGAGCGGCTGGGCCAACCCGTGATCGTGGAAAACCGGCCCGGCGCGGGGTCCACCATTGGCGCTGCCTTTGTGGCCGGTGGCGATGCCAGCGGCCACACCTTGTTGATGTCGAACTCCTCGCCCATGTCCATCTCGCCGGCGCTGATGGACAAGCCCACCTACGATCCCATCAAGAGTTTCCGCCACCTGGTCTACATCGGTGACGTGCCCACCGTGCTCGTCGTGCATCCCAGCCTCGGCATCACCGATTTCGCCGGTTTCCTGGCCTGGGCCCGCAGCCAGAAGGACCCGATTGCCTTTGGCAGCGGCGGGGCAGCGTCGGTCGGCCATATTGTTGGGGAGATGCTGGCCCAGAAAGCCGGCCTGAAGCTCTCGCACATTCCCTACCGAGGTGCAGGCCCCATGCGCAGCGACCTGCTCGGCGGGCAGATCAAGGTGGCGGTCGATGCCTTGCCGCAAAACCTCCAGTTTCAGAAGTCGGGGCAGCTGCGGCTGCTGGCGGTTTCGTCGGCGCGCCGTGTGGCCCAGGCGCCCGACATCCCCACCTTCGAAGAACTGGGCCAGTCCGGCCTGGTCGCTGAAAACTTCGTCGGCATTTCCGGGCCGGCCGGCATGCCCGCCCCCGCGTCGCAGGCCATCGTGCAGGCGATGGCACAGCTGCTGGCGCAAGCCGACGTGCGCGCCAAGCTTCAGGGCATGGGTTTCGAGCTGGAAAACAAGTCGCCTGAGGCCTTCACGGCGTTTGTGAAGCAGCAGGCCGAGCAATGGCTGCCGGTGGTCAAGTCCAGCGGAGCCACCCTGTGAGCGCCCGCATCGCGGTCGTGCTGTTCGGCCCCGAGGGGCGGGGCAGCTTCAACGAGTCGGGCTGGGAGGGCGCCCAGCGCGCACGCGCCGCTGGCCACACGCTGGAGGTGCACTGGATCGCGCCGCTGGACGGGGCACAGCGGGCTGAGGCCCTGCGCGCCTTGTGTGCTCAAGGCCTGGATTTGCTCGTGGCCCACGGTGGCCAGGGCGACGTGCCAGTGGGGACGGTGGCGCCCGAATTCCCGCGCACCCGCTTTGCCATCACCCAGGGTCATTTCCTCTCGGCCAACACCGCATGCTACGAGGTGCTTCAGGAGCACTCGGCTTTTTTGGCCGGTGTGTTGGCTGGTCTGGCCTCTCAGACCCGCGTGGTGGGGCACATGTCGGGCGAGAAGGTGCGGCCGGGCCTCAAGGGCAGGGCCGCCTTTGCGCATGGGCTTCGCAGTGTCGCGCCCGATTGCCGGTTTGTGACCCACTTCTGCGGCCAACAGCACAACCCCGAACTGGCCTACGAAGTGACCCGGGCTTTGCAGCGTGAGGGCGCAGACCTGGTCTTTGCCATGATCGATGGCGGGCGCGATGGCGTCAGCCGTGCCTGCCGCGAATGGCCCATCCGTCAGATCGGCAACGTGCTGGACTGGGTCGCTCGCGATCCCGAGGTGTTTGTGGCATCGGCCCTGGCCCATTCCGGCTTGTGTGTGTTCGAGGCCATCGACGATTTTGTGGCGGGCCGCTTTCAGCCAGGGTCGCTCAAAGTGCATGGGCTGGAAGATCCCGCCTATGTCGGTTTGTCGATGTCACCCGATGGGGCGGCCCGGTTCGGGCCGCAGATCGAGGCCTGGCGCAAGCGGCTGATGTCGGGCGAGGTGGTGCCCGACGAGGACTTTTCAGGTCCGGAAATGGCCGCCGTGGTTTGACCTGAGCTGGCTTGATGGCGGCTGGCTGCAAGGCCATAAATACTGTATAAACAAACAGTATTTATGGCCTTGTTCTGTTGTTCTGTTTGTCATGCCTGCCGCTGTGTTGTCCCCCCTCTCTTCCCTTGCCCTGCCCGGCGTGTGGCGGGGTGACGCCTGGGCGGGCAGCCCGGGTGCGGTGGTTGCCAGTGGCCATGGCGCCCTGGACGCTGAACTGCCCGGTGGCGGGTGGCCCACGGGCGAACTGATCGACCTCCTGCAGCCCCCGGCCGGCTGGCACGAATGGCGCCTGCTGTTGCCCGCGTTGCGCCTGGTCCAGCGGCACGGCCCGCTGGTGCTGGTGGGATCGCCCCACCCACCTCACCTGGCCGCGCTGGCGGCACAGGGCGTGGCGCCCGAGGGGCTGTGGTGGGTGGACACGGCCGGCCACAACGAGCGCCTGTGGGCCGCCGAGCAGGTGCTGCGCAGCGGCACGGCGGGCGCCGTGTTGGTGTGGCTGCCCCAGGCCCGGCCCGAACAGTTGCGCCGCCTGCACCTGGCCGCGCGCGCTGCCGTCCCCAGCGCGACCGAACACGCCGGCCCGCTGCTGTTTGCCCTGCGCGCGGAGGCGACACGTCAACAGGCCTCGCCCGCGCCGCTGCGGCTGTTGCTGCGCAGCGCAGCGGGCGGGCTGCAGGTCCAGGTGTTCAAACGCCGGGGCCCGCCCATGGACCGGCCCATCACCCTGGCGGCCGAGTTGCCGGTGCTGGCCTGCCTGAGGCATTGGCCAGCCCCTGCGGCCATCCCCCTGGTCAGACCCGAGCCTGCGCATGTGGTGGATCGCTCTGTTGCCGTCGCTGCCTGAGGCCGCGCTGCCCCTGGCCTGGTGGGCCCTGCAATGGACGCCGCGTGTGTGCCTGCTGGACGAGGCCGTGCTGCTGGAGGTGGGCGCCAGCGAGCGCCTGTTTGGCGGCCGGCGTGTGTTGTTGCAGCGTTTGCGTGCCCAAGCTGGCGCCGCGGGGGCCCAGGCCCTGGCCGCCGCGCCCACGGCCCTGGCGGCGCTGGCTTTGCTGCGGCAGCTGGATGCCGACGCCGACGCCGATGCCGATGCCGGTGCCGGTGCCGAGCCAGCGCCCCGGCTGCCTGCCACCGGCTGCGGCACCCGCCGCCTGGCCGTCACCCTTGATGCGCTGCCGCTGGACCACCTGAGCGCCGCACGCCCCCATGCCCCCACCTTGCGCCAGCTCGGTTGCCGCACGCTGGGCGACGTGCGCGCCCTGCCGCGCGAGGGAGTGGCCCGGCGCTTCGGCGCCGACCTGCTGAACGCGCTCGACCAGGCCCACGGCCAGCGCCCCGACAACCAGCGCTGGATCAGCCTGCCCGAACGCTTCGATCAAAGGCTGGAATGCCCCAGCGCCATCGAACACGCCCAGGCCCTGCTGTTTGGCGCGCAACGTCTGCTGACCGCCTTGCAGGCCTGGCTGGCCGCGCGCCAGAGCGGCGTGCTGGCGCTCACCCTGCACTGGGAACACGACCGCCTGCGCCGCAGCGAACTGCGCGGCGGCCAGGTGCCCCTGCGCACCGCCCAGGCCACGCGCGACATGGCCCACCTCTCGCGCCTGCTGGCCGAACACCTGGCCCGCGTCACCCTGGCCGCGCCAGCCACGGCCCTGCGCCTGGTGGCCAACCAGGTGGCGCCGCTGCCCACCGCTTCGCTGAGCTTGCTGCCCGACGCGCGCTGTGCCGGCGAAGTGGGCGAGGGCTGGGGCCAGGTGCTGGAGCGGCTGATGGCCCGGCTGGGGCCGAACCAGGTGTTGCAAGGGCAGCTGTGCGCCGACCACAGGCCCGAAGCCATGGTGCGCTGGTCCCCAGCCACCGCGCTCAAAAAAGCGCCCGCCACGCCGCCACCCGCCACGCTGGCCTGGCAGCCCCCCTGGCTGTTGCGCGAGCCGCTGCGCCTGGCCGTCGTGCGCGAACAACCGGTCTACCACGGCCCGCTGCGCCTGCTGGCCGGGCCGCAGCGCATCGAGACCGGCTGGTGGGTGGACGAGCGCAGCGAAGCCCCCTCGGTGCAGCGCGACTACCACGTGGCCCTGAGCCCGCAGGCGGGGTTGGTGTGGATTTTTCTGTTGCACGGAAAAGACCCCGCCTGGTATCTGCACGGCATTTACGGATGAGCCCGTTTCTCCCCGCCTATGCCGAATTGCACGCGCTGAGCCACTTCAGCTTCCAGCGCGGCGCCTCCAGCCCCGACGAGATGGTGGCGCGCGCCGCCGCCTTGGGCTACAGCGCGCTGGCCATCACCGACGAGTGCTCCATGGCCGGCGTGGTGCGCGCCCACCTGGCCGCCAAGGACGCAGGCCTGAAACTGCTCATAGGCACCGAACTGCGCATCACCGCGCCCGCACTGGCCTGTGGCGGCTTCACCCTGGTGCTGCTGGCGCGCTCGCGCCGGGGCTACGGCCAGCTGTGTGAACTCATCACCGCCGCGCGTGGCCGCGAACAGCGCGGGCGCCAGCGCTACCAATTGCACTGGCAACAGGCCCCGCTGGCGGACGCTGTGCTGGACGACGTGCTGGCCCTGCTGCTGCCCTGGCGCGAACTCGTGGATGAGCCCCACGGCAGCAGCCCGGCCGACATCGACGCCGCCGCGCAGTGGGTGGCACAGCGTTTTGCCGGCCGCGCCTGGCTGGGCGTGGCACTGCACCGCCGGCTGGACGATGCCGTGTGGCTGGCGCGCTTGCGCACCACCGCCCAGGCCACCGGCCTGCCCCTGGTGGCCGCCGGGGGCGCGCTCATGCATGTGCGCAGCCGCAAGCCGGTGCTGGACGTGATGACCGCCATCCGCGAACACCGGCCCGTGGCCGATTGCGGTTTTGCCCTGGCCCCCCATGCCGAGGCCCATCTGCGCAGCCGCCTGAGCCTGTCGCTGCTGTACCCGCGCGAGCTGCTGGAAGAAACGCTGCGCGTGGCCGAGCAATGCCACTTCAAGCTGTCCGAGCTGAGTTACGAGTACCCACACGAGGTGGTGCCGCCCGGTGAAACCCCCACCAGCCATTTGCGCCAGCTCGCGCTGGGCGGTGCGGCCAGGCGCTACCCGCAAGGCGTGCCGCCCGATGTGCACGCGCAGCTGGAGAAAGAGCTGGCCCTGATCGCCGAGCTGCGCTACGAGCCTTACTTTTTGACCGTGCACGACGTGGTGGCCGAGGCCCGCCGCCGACACATCCTGTGCCAGGGCCGGGGCTCGGCCGCCAACTCGGTGGTCTGCTACTGCCTGGGCATCACCGAGGTCAACCCGGCGCAGTCCACCCTGCTGTTCGAGCGTTTCATCAGCAAGGAGCGCAACGAACCGCCCGACATCGATGTGGATTTTGAGCACCAGCGGCGCGAGGAAATCATCCAGTACCTCTACGGAAAATACGGCCGCCACCGCGCGGCGCTTGCCGCCGCCGTGGCCACCTACCACCCGCGCAGCGCCTTGCGCGACGTGGGCAAGGCCCTGGGCCTGCCGCTGGCCACGGTGGATGCCCTGGCCAAACACCAGCAGTGGTGGGACGGCGCCGAACTGCTGCACGAACGCCTGATCGAGATCGGCCTGGACCCGGACGACCTGCGCCTGCGCCAGCTGCTCAGCATCACCCGCACCCTGCTGGGTTTTCCGCGCCACCTCTCGCAGCACAGCGGCGGCTTTGTGCTCACACAAGACCGGCTCACGTCCACCGTGCCCGTGGTGCCCGCCGCCATGAAGGACCGCAGCATCATCGAATGGGACAAGGACGACATCGACGCCCTGGGCCTGATGAAGGTGGACGTGCTGGCCCTGGGCATGCTCAGCGCGCTGCGGCGCATGCTCGACATGGTGGGCACATGGGCAGGCTCAGGGCAGGGCAGGGCGATGGCCTTGCACGACATCCCCCAAGACGACCCGGCCACCTTCGAGATGATCTGCCGCGCCGACACCGTGGGCGTGTTCCAGATCGAGAGCCGCGCCCAGATGAGCATGTTGCCGCGCCTGCAGCCGCGCAGCTTTTACGACCTGGTGATCGAGGTCGCCATCGTGCGCCCCGGGCCCATACAGGGCGGCATGGTCCACCCCTTTTTGCAACGGCGCGAACTGGTGCGCGCCGGCGGCCAGGTGGACTATCCCAGCGAAGCCCTCAAGCCCGCGCTGGCGCGCACCCTGGGCGTGCCCATCTTTCAAGAGCAGGTGATGCAGATTGCGGTGATCGCGGCCGGCTTCACCCCCGGCGAAGCCGACCAGCTGCGCCGCGCCATGGCCGCCTGGCGGCGCAAGGGCGGTGTCGACAAGTTCCACCACAAAGTGGTGCAAGGCATGCTGGCCAATGGCTACACAGCCGAGTTTGCCGAGGCCATCTTTCGCCAGATCGAGGGGTTTGGCGAATACGGCTTCCCCGAAAGCCACGCCGCCAGTTTTGCCCTGCTGGTCTACAGCAGCGCCTGGCTCAAGCGCCACCACCCGGCCGCCTTTCTGGCCGGCCTGCTCAATTCACAGCCCATGGGTTTTTACAGCCCCTCACAACTGGTGCAGGACGCCCGGCGCCATGGTGTGGAAGTGCGGCCGGTGGACGTGTGTGTGAGCGGCTGGGACAGCGTGCTCGAACCGGCATCGGGCCGCCCAGAAGCACCGGCGGTGCGCCTGGGTCTGTCCCTGGTCAAGGGCCTGTCACTGGATGTGGCACAGCGCATCACCGAGGCCCGCGCGAGCGCCACGCCCCGCGACGTGCAAGACCTGGCCCTGCGCGCCCGGCTCGACGCCGGCGACCTCAAAGCCCTGGCCGCCGCCGACGCCCTGGCCCCCCTGGCTGGCCACCGCCGCCAGCAGGTGTGGGCCGCCAGCGCCCTGCACGCCGCACCCGCGCTGCTGCGCGAGGCGCCCGTGCACGAGCCGGCACTGGCTTTGCCCGAAGCGGTCGAGGGCGAAGCCGTGGTGCACGACTACGCCAGCCTGGGCCTCACGCTGCGTCAACACCCCGTGGCCCTGCTGCGCCCGCAGCTCGCGGCCCAGCGCCTGCGCACGGCCGCCGAACTGCGCGACGCCCCCGACGGCCGCCTGGTGCGCGCCTGTGGTCTGGTCACCACCCGTCAGCGCCCGGGCACCGCCAAGGGCGTGGTCTTCGTCACGCTGGAAGACGAAACCGGCACCGTGCAAGTCATCGTCTGGAAGGCCTTGCGCGAACGCCAGCGCGCCCCTCTGCTGCAGGCGCGCCTGCTGGCGGTGTACGGCCGCTGGCAGCGCACCGGCGAAGACGACCACACCGTGACCCACCTGATTGCCCAGCACCTGGTGGACCTCACGCCCCTGCTGGGCGGTCTGGTGAGCGCCAGCCGGGATTTCCATTGAGGCGCCCCTACACTGCGGGTGCAAACTCCCATGACCATCGCCCGCCTCACCCCCCACCACGCCCCCGCCTACCGCGCCTTGATGCTCGACGCCTATGCCCGGCACCCCGACGCCTTCACCTCCAGCGCCGATGAACGTGCCGCCTTGCCACTGGCCTGGTGGCAGGCCCGCCTGGCCGAAGGGCCGGACGCCGCCGAGGTTGTGTGGGCCAGTGTGGTGGGCGAAAACATCCAGGGCGTGGCCGGCTTGTCCTTCGAACGGCGCGAGAAAGTGCGCCACAAGGCCACGTTGTTTGGCATGTACGTGCGGCCTGAGCTGCGTGGTCACGGCCTGGGGCGCCTGTTGGTGGATGCGGTGCTGGCTCACGCCCGTGTGTGCCCCGACATCGGGCTGCTGCAACTCACCGTCACCGACGGCAATGCCGGCGCCATCGCGCTGTACCGCTCGGCCGGCTTCGAAGCCTGGGGCCGCGAACCCATGGCCGTGCGGGTGGGCGAGGGCTTCGTCTACAAGCAACACATGTGGTGCCCGTTGAGCGTGGGCATAGTGCCACACCCGAACCCACCATGACCGCCCACACCTCCCCCGACATGCTGGCCTACTACGCGGCCCGCGCACCCATGTACGACGCGGTGTACCGGCGGCCTGAGCGGCAGGACGACATTGCGTTTTTCCAGCGCCACATCCCCCAGCGACTGGCCGGCCGCCGGGTGCTGGAGCTGGCCTGTGGCACCGGCTACTGGACGCCGGGCATCGCCGCCACCGCGTTGTCCGTGCTTGCCACCGATGCCAACGAAGAACCCATGGCTTTGGCGCGGCTGCGGCCGGGCGCTGAAAACGTGTTCTTCCGCCAGGCCGACGTGTACGCCTTGCCAGACGACCTGGGTCACTTCGACGCCGCCTTTGCCGGCCTGTGGTTTTCGCACGTGCCCATCGAGGCGCGCGCGGATTTTCTGCGCGGCCTGCACCAGCGGTTGGAGCCTGGCGCCCGCGTGCTGCTGCTCGACAACACCACCGCCCAGTGCCGCGAGTTGCCGATTGCCGAAACCGACGCGCAGGGCAACACCTACCAGCACCGGCCGCTGCCCGACGGGTCGGTGCACCGCGTATTGAAGAACTTTCCCGATGAGGCCGAACTGCGTGGCCTGTTGGCGCCTGTGGCCCATGAGCTGCGCTACATCCAACGCGAACATTTCTGGCTGCTGGA
>JAUYQZ010000038.1 GCA_030695415.1 Hylemonella sp. | reverse complement strand
GCTCTTGGGGAGGCTTACTCGCCTTTGGACTTGGCGTTCAATATCTGGGCGGTATTCTGGTCAAGAAAAGATATGGCCATCAACGCCCCTAACTTGGCGGCCCATCAGACTGCCTGCGGCATCCGCTGGCCTTTACGTTAGAACGTATGGACGCAGCAGTGCTTATCGGCTGGCTGTTGGTCACCGCCTCAATCGTGGCAGGTGTGTACTACTCGGTATTGGGAATTGTTGCGCTGAAGCACCTTCCCAACTCCACGGAACAAGACCGAGTCGTTGGCTGGACGCTCTGGTGGTTTTTGGAGGCTGATCGTTATGACCAGGAAGGCAAAGAGATTTGCCGGCGTGGCGGTACCGTCTTTGTAATCGCTTTGTGCCTTGCAGTTCCTGGGTACTACTTAGCACTTCATAGGTGATGTGATGCGTTCTAACAATTCAATCGAGAGCGGATCGCCTACGGCTCCCGCTCATCTCAAACGTTAGAGATCCTCATGAAACAGCGGTACAAAATTATCTTGGCGTTTTCTATCGCAGCATTAGCTACTTACTTGGTAACTATTACCTATGCGAAGAAAAGCGAAACACCAAGAGCTCTCGCGCTGGCATATAAAGTTTCTACCGAGATGAATTCATTTAATGATGTCGGACGGATTGAAGCATATGATTTCTTGGAGAATTTGATTAAACGGGGGTGCAATAAGGAAGCTCTTGATTTCATCAACTATCAAAGAACATCTATGCTCGCTGATCTTCAAAGTCACATGAAAGAAAGCGCAACCATAAGGAATACGGTTATGGATAGGAATGAAAAAATCGGGGAAAGAGCTGACAAGGCAGTACCCCGCAGCGGGTCGTACACTTATCCATCGTGCAAATGATCTCTAACTTGTTGCTCGACACGGTCACGCAAGCGTGCCGGTCAGCGCGGCGTTAGCCAGCATGAAGACGCTTCACGTCATCGGAATTTCATGCCTTGTTGTAGCGCTGCTTCTTTATGTAATCGCTGCGGCAAGCACTGCTGGTGGAGTGTTTGCGTTTCTCGGGCTTGTATTCGAGGGTATTGCATGGAGCATGGCCAAGCGGATACCCGACAGTGCCAAGAGTAATTCTGCGCCGCCATCCATCAAGGTGCCTAGAAGGCGGCGATGAGGATGGTTAAAACGGTATCCATGGAACTTCCGAAGGGGAAGGCTAACAGTTCAATCGAGAGTGGATCGCCTACGGCTTCCACTCATTTCAAACGTTCGGCCGCATGAGAACCATCATCGCGATCGCGTTGCTCTGTCTTGCAGGCACCGCCATGTCGGGTGAGGATCAGCGCATGCACCTCGTCCAGCCGAAGGGGCCGGAACTCGCTCTAACCAAGCTGGTTCGAACCAATGACCTCTTTGCAGAGTTTTCGGGGCAGGTTTGGGTGGCGGGTACTGTTGTCGGGCGTTGGCCCGCAGGCGCGACGAATCTGAACTACAAGGAACCGGACTATCTCCTAGTGCCAGATCAAGACGCTGCCGCGCAGTTGCCGTATTTCGTTCTGCGTGAGCCGCCGTACTTCAATCAATACAAGGTTAGGTCGATCGAGCTCATCAACGGGGCCAAGGCGCTCCGCATCGCTGCTGGTGAAGAACGGACTCGTCGGCTGTTGGAGCGCAGGGTGAACCATGTCAGGGTCTCGGGCAGGTTCCTGATTGAGCAGTACGTGGTTGGCGTCGAGTGTGATGCGCCGTGGGCAAAAGCCATCTTAGTGAAGGCGGAACTGCCTGAGCAAGCAGCGGCGTCCAACGCAGTACCGGAGGGCTGCTAATGCTGCCGAACCTTTCATTCCAACGGACGCATTGGGGCGCCGCTGAATTGGTACGTTGGACGTCATGAAGCTTGCGCTGCCCCTGAGTCTGTTTGGTTTCGGCGTCGTTTTTGCATTGGTCGCCAATGGTTCACTCCATTTGTGGCCGACGGTTGCAGTATCTGCACCCGCACTGTCAGCCATAGTCGTTGCGCCTGTTCTCTCTTTTTCCTTGCTTGCGCTCGCCCTTTCCATACGCCCCAGGTTTCTATACCAACCACTTATCGTCGGCGCAACGGCGGTCCTATTGTTGGCTTGCCTGTTTGTTCTCGTGCCATCCTTGAAGGCTAGCGAGTCCACTGACGCGCAGACTGGAATGTTTGAGGCGCTATTTGCTATGGCCACGTTTCCATATAGCATTCTTGCGTTAGTCTCATCCGCAATTGTTCAGTTAGCAGCTTGGGCAAAGAAGCGATGAACATGACGCCCAACTTGTCAGTCAAGCGCCGATCCCCTTCGGCGTCGGCTTACTTCGGACGTTGGAATTCGCGCCCCACGCACGCTGCCATCAGCCTTTGACATGACACACGAGCCCGATGAAAACCCAACATCAACGGTGCACGCATGGATTCAGGCATTCAATAACGCTGACCCACAGAGCATCCTGGCGCTCTACGCACCCGAGGCGGTTCTTTGGGGTACCTTCGCCACCGAACTGACCAAGAGCCGCGCTGGCTTGGCCCACTACTTTCAGCAGGCGCTGCAAGGAACGCCTGCGCCGAAAGTGGAGCTTGAGTCTGTTTTTATCCAGCACCTCGGCGAGGTCGCGGTGGCCTCCGGCAGCTATCTTCTGCAGCTCAATCTCCCAAGCGGCAGGTCATCGCTCCCAGCGCGCTATACCTTTGTCCTCACCCGTGCCGCTGGCGCCTGGCTTATCGCCAGCCATCACTCTTCGCTCAGGCCAGGCTGAATAGCGCAAGAACCACGCGCTTGTCCACGCGCAGCATGTGGGGCGGGTCATATCCGATCGGTACGCCGCGTTGTTGCCCGCGCAGAGGCGAGCAGACTCAGTTGCGCTGCAGCAGATGCGCGTGCACCGCGCCGGCCTTGAGGTGCCGGTACGGGATGAGCCCCAGCGGCGCCAGCTGCTCTGCGCTCCACGCGCTGGGGGCCTCCAGGTAGATGTAGCCACCGGGGGCCAGGGCGAGGGCGGCGGCCTGCAAGGCCGGTTCGAACAGCTGGGCATCGAAAGGCGGGTCGAGGAAGACCAGGTCGGCACTGGCGGGTGGCCAGGCCTTCAGCGCTGCGATGCCGTCGCCGCGCTGCACCTGCACGGCCGCGGCCTGCAGTTGCTCCTTGATCTTGCGCAGCTGCGCCACCAGGGCCGTGTCCTGCTCCACCAGGGACACCGCCTTGGCACCGCGCGAGGCGGCTTCGAAACCCAGGGCGCCGGTGCCGGCGAAGGCGTCCACGCAAGACCAACCCGTGAGGTCCTGGCCCAGCCAGTTGAAGAGGGTTTCGCGCACGCGGTCAGGCGTGGGGCGCAGGCCGGGCTTGTCGGCCACGGGGAGCTTGCTGCGTTTCCACTGCCCGCCGATGATGCGCACCTCGCCCGCGGGCTTACCCGTCAGGTGGCGGCCTGCGGGCTTTTTGACGGCGGGGGCTTCGACAGGCTCAGCCCGAGCGGCTATTTTCCCTGCCCGTGCGGGTTTCTTACTTGCCATCACGCCCACCCACCACCACCGTCACCATGCGCTCGGGTTGCAGCTTGCGCGCAAAGGCGGCCATGATATCAGCCACCGTGACCTTGGCCACCTGCTGCGTCCACGTATCGAGGTAGTCCAGCGGCAGGCCGTGCGCTGCGATGTTGGCCACGTTGTCGAGCAGCTTGCGGTTGTTGTCGATGCGCAGGGCGAAGCCGCCCACCAGGTTGTCCTTGGCCGCCTTGAGCTCGGCTGCGGTGGGGCCCTCGGCGACAAAACGGCGCAGGGTGTCGCGCGCCACCTGTACGGCTTGTGCGGCCTGGTCGGGCCGGGTCTGCAGGCCGATGGTGAAGGCGCCGGCGTGCAGGCCGGGGTTGAAGTAGCTGTAGACGCTGTAGCTCAGGCCCCGCTTCTCGCGCACCTCGGTGGTCAGGCGCGAGACGAAGCCGCCCCCGCCCAGGATGTAGTTGCCCACGGTCAGGGTGAAGAAGTCCGGGTCGTCGCGCTTGAAGCCGGGCTGGCCGATCAGCACATGGGCCTGGGCCGAGTCGAAGGGGATCTGTTTTTCCACGGCGGCGTTCAGCGACGCCACCTCGGCCACCGGCGCCAGGGCCTCGCATGGGCCGGCGGGCAGGCGCGCCAGCAGCTGCGTGACCAGGGCATCGGCCTGGGCGCGCGTGACGGCGCCCACCAGGCTCACTTTGGCCCGGCAGGGCTTGAGGGAGCGGGCGTGCCAGGCCTGCATATCGGCCACGCCGATGCGCGCCAGGGTCTGCTCGTTCACGTCGTGCCCATAGGGATGCGCGCCGAACACGGCCTGGTTGAACGTGCGGCCGGCGATGGTGGCGGGGCGGGTGTTGGCCTCGCGCAGGGCGGCCACCATGCGCTCGCGCTCACGCGTCCAGATGGCTTCCGGGTAGGCCGGTTCGGCCAGCTGGCGCGCGGCCAGTGCGGCGGCGCGGGCCAGCAGGTCGGCATAGGTGAGTGAACGCAGCGAGAAGCTCAGACGGTCGCCGCTGTCGCCGCCGCTGAAAGAAGCGCCCAGGTCGGCCCAGGCTTCGCCCAGGGCGTTTTCGTCCAGCGCTTTGTCATTCCCCACCGCACGGATGCCTTTGCTGAGCATGCCCACGCTCACACCGGTCAGGCCCGCCTGGGCCGCCGGGTCGCGCCGGCCGCCGGCGTCGAACTCGATGCGTACATCCACCATGGGCACGGTGGGGCTTTCCACCAGCCAGACGCCAGCGCCGCTGGCCTGCGTCCAATGCTGGATGGGGATGCCGGCCTGGGCCAGAGCGGCGAGGCTGAGCCCCAGCACGGCAGCTATGTTTTTGATAGCAATCATCTTGGTTGTCATGGTGATCACTTCACGTCAGTGGCGGCTGCCGGCAGCGGGCTGGCGGCGCGGGCGGTTCGGGTCGGGCGGCTGCGGCAGCAGCTGCGCCACCGTGAGCTGCTCATCGCCGAAGTAGCGCGCGGCCACGGCCTGCACCTGGGCGGCGGTGATGCCGCGCAGGCGCGCCAGCAGCTGGTCGTTGGTGTCCAGCGGCAGGCCCAGCACCCAGTAGATGCCGATCTCGCGCGCCTGGTTGAAGAGCGAGTCGCGTTTGTAGACCTCGCTGGCGATCCATTGCGTCTTCACGCGCTCCAGCTCGGCCGCGCTGATGCCTTCGCGGGCCACGCGCGCCACCTGCTCGCGCAGCGCGGCCTCCACCTGCGCGGGGGTCTTGCCGGGCGCGGGCACGCCGTCGAGCACGAAGAGCTGCGGGCCGCGGCCCATCAGGCCGTTGCTGGCACCTGCGCTGTCGGCCACGCGGTCGGCCCCTTGCGTGAGCGCACGGTCCAGGCGCGCACCGCTGTAGCCGTCGAGCACGGCGGCCAGCACGGTGAGCGCCAGCGCATCGTCGTTGGCCGGGTCGCTCTCGCTGAGCGAGCGCAGGCCGGGCACCTTGAAGGCCAGGCTCACATAGGCCTGCTCGGCCGGCGCCTTGACGTCCACGCGGCGCAGGCCGGCCTGCTGCGGTTCGGTGCGCGGCTTGCGGGCCGGCACGGCGCGGGGGGCGATGCGCCCATAGTGTTTCTCGGCCAGGCGCCTGACCTGGGCCGCGTCCACGTCGCCCACCACCACCACCACGGCGTTGGCCGGCACGTACCATTTCCTGTAGAACTCGCGCGCATCGGCGGGCGTCATGCTCTCCAGGTCGCTCATCCAGCCCACGATGGGGCGGCGGTAGGGCGAGGCGGTGTAGGTCGTGGCCAGCAGGGTTTCGTAGAGCAGGGAGCGCGGGTTGTCTTCGGTGCGCATGCGCCGCTCTTCCTTGACCACCTCGATTTCCTTGATGAACTCGGCATCGGCCCAGCGGTTGTTGGCGAAGCGGTCGGCCTCCAGCTTCATCACGTCTTCCAGGCGCTGGGCCGGGATCTGCTGGAAGTAGCCGGTGTAATCGGTGCTGGTGAAGGCGTTTTCGCGCCCGCCCAGCGCTGCCACCCGGCGCGAGAACTCGCCGGCCTTCAACGTGCGCGTGCCCTTGAACAGCATGTGCTCCAGCACGTGCGCCACGCCGCTGGCGCCGTCCACCTCGTCCATGGAGCCCACGCGCAGCCAGACCATGTGCACGGCCGTGGGCGCGCGTCGGTCGGGCTGGACGATGAGCGTCATGCCGTTTTCCAGGGTGTATTGCTGGGCGCGGGGTTGGCTGTGCACCGGGGTGACCAGGACGGCCAGGGTGAGTCCAAGGAGTGTGAGTAGACGTTTCATAGAATGCTCTGATTCTAAGAACGCCCCATATGTTCAGTTTTTTCAAGAAAAAAGTCCCTGCTGAGTCATCGGCACCCGCCGCCGCGGAGCGCCAGGGCTGGCTGAGCAAGCTCAAAAGCGGCCTGCGCAAGACGGGTGCCAGCATCAGCACCGTCTTCACCGGCACGCAGATCGACGACGCGCTCTACGAGCAGCTGGAAGAAGCCCTGCTGATGGCCGATGCCGGGGTGGCGGCCACACAGTTCCTGCTCGATGACCTCAAGCGCCGCGTGAAAGAGAGCAAGACCACCGAGCCGGCGGCCGTCAAGGGCCTGCTGGTCGACGCGCTGGCCGATCTGCTGGCGCCACTGGAGAAGCCGCTGGCCATCGGCGCGCACCATCCCACGGTGATCATGGTGGCCGGCGTGAACGGCGCGGGCAAGACCACCTCCATCGGCAAGCTCACGCACCATCTCTCCAACAGCGGCGCCACGGTGCTGCTGGCCGCGGCCGACACCTTTCGGGCTGCGGCGCGCGAGCAGCTCATGGTCTGGGCCGAGCGCAACACGGTGGAGATCGTGCACCAGGCCGGTGGCGACCCGGCCTCGGTCTGCTTCGATGCGGTGAGCGCCGGCAAGGCCCGCGGCAAGGACGTGGTGCTGGTGGACACGGCCGGGCGGCTGCCGACCCAGCTGCACCTGATGGAAGAACTGCGCAAGATCAAGCGCGTGGTGCAGAAGGCGGACGAGACATCTCCGCACGAGGTGCTGCTGGTGATCGACGGCAACACGGGCCAGAACGCGCTGGCCCAGGTGCGCGCTTTTGACGAGGCACTGGGCCTGACGGGCCTGATCGTCACCAAGCTCGACGGCACGGCCAAGGGCGGTGTGCTGGCGGCGATTGCGCGCGAGCGGCCCATCCCGGTCTACTTCATCGGCGTGGGCGAGCAGCTCGACGAGCTGGAGACCTTCAAGGCGCGCGAGTTCGCGCAAGCCCTGCTGGACTGAGCATTTGTGCACACCCGGGCCCGGCCCGGGGCTTACCCCGACTTGAGCGCGGGAGCGGCTGCGCGCAGAATGAGGGAAACCGCCGCATCCCCGACGCCACCACCCAGACCCCATCGTGACACCGCCCGCCCCGGACCACGCCCCTGCCGAAAGCGCCGCAGACACACCTTACGCCTGGCAGCCGACGCGGGCTTTCCTGCGCTACACCGTCATCACCATCCTGGCGGCGTCGGCGGTCTTTCTGCTCATCATCGTCGTCTTCCTGCCCGAGCAGATCTCCCGGGCGATCGGGCCGGCCATGCTGTCGGCGGTGGCGCTGGTCTCGGCCGGTCTGCTGCGCAGCGGCCGCGAGCGTGCCGCCGTGCTCTTCCTGGCCTGTGGCGTCTGGCTGGCCGTCACCGTGGTCGCCATTTTTTACGGTGGCATCCGCTCCACCATCTACTACGTCTACCCGCTGGTCATCTTTCTGCTGGGCTGGATGATCAGTCCCCGCGCGGCCGTGATCGCGGCGATCTTGACCTCCGGTGTCACGATCAGCCTGATCCTCGCTGACGCGAGCGGCTGGCTGCCGCCATCGCGCCTGGCAGAGCCGGTCCTGTACGGGGTGGTGCAGGTTTTCGTCTACATCCTGACCGCGGCCATGGTCATCTACCTGGTCCAGGCCTACCGGCGGCAGTTGGAAGACCTGAAGCAGTCCGAGCTGAAGTTCGCCACCGCCTTCACATCCAGCCCGGTCGCCGCCTCGATCGCCACCGCCGGCGAGGGGCGCTTCATGAATGTCAATGCCAACTTCGAGCGCGACTTCGGCTGGACCCGGGAAGACCTGATCGGAAGGACATCGCTGGAGGTCGGCATCTGGCCCGATGCCAAATCGCGCCAGCAACTGACCGAGATGCTGAGCCGCCATGGTCGAACCGTGAACTACGAGAGCCGTTGGCGCCACAAGAACGGGGAGTTGCGCGACGTCAGCATCTCGGGTGAGATCATCGCATTCGACGGTGTGCCCTGCATCCTGGCCTACGGCACCGACATCACCGAACGCAAGGCGGCCGAGGAGCAGATCCAGCGCCTGGCCTTCTACGACCCGCTCACCAGCCTGCCCAACCGCCGCTTGATGATGGACCGGCTCGACCATGCCATGGCGGCGTGTCTGCGTCACCAGCGCCTGGGGGCCTTGCTCTTCATCGACCTGGATAACTTCAAGACCCTGAACGACACCCATGGCCACGACAAGGGCGACCTGCTGCTCAAGCAGGTGGGCGCGCGCCTGGTCGAGTGTGTGCGCGACGGCGATACCGTGGCGCGCCTGGGTGGCGACGAGTTCGTGGTGATGCTCGAGGACCTGAATGGCGAAGCGCTCGAGGCGGCACCCCAGGCCGAAGCCGTGGCCAACAAGATCATGGCCGCGCTCAACGAGAAATACGACATCCGGCCGCTGAGTTTTCACAGCACGCCCAGCATGGGCATCACGCTGTTCGGCGCGCAGCAGGAGAACATCGAGGAGCCGATCAAGCGCGCCGACATGGCCATGTACCAGGCCAAGGCCGCCGGGCGCAACACGATCCGCTTCTACGACCCGCGC
>JAUYQZ010000036.1 GCA_030695415.1 Hylemonella sp. | reverse complement strand
GCCCGGTAACCCAGCGTCGCACCGCGCTCAACTTCACGCTGGATGTGGACGACTCCGGCGAACTGCTCAAGCGCTTCGGCCGCGATGGCGCCGTGCGCGGTGGCAAAGGCCGCATCGAAGGCAACATTGGCTGGCTCGGTTCGCCGCTCTCCATCGACTACCCCAGCCTTTCGGGCCAGCTGCGCGCCGAATTCGAGCGCGGCCAGTTCCTGCAGGTGGAGCCCGGTGCCGGGCGCCTGCTGGGTGTGCTCAGCCTGCAGGCCCTGCCACGCCGGCTGGCGCTCGATTTCCGCGATGTGTTTTCGCAAGGCTTCGCTTTCGACTTCGTGCGCGGCGACGCCCGCATCGACAAAGGCGTTGCCACCACCAACAACCTGCAGATGAAAGGCATCAACGCCGCCGTGCTGCTCGAGGGCCAGGCCGACATCGCCCGCGAAACGCAGGACATCCACGCCGTGGTGGTGCCTGAACTCAACGCCGGCACCGCCTCGCTGCTGGCCAGCGCCATCAACCCGGCCGTGGGGCTGGGCAGCTTTCTGGCCCAATTCCTGCTGCGCCAACCGCTGCAAGAGGCTGCCACGCAGGAATTCCGCATCACCGGCCGCTGGGACGACCCCCAGGTGGAGCGCCTGCAACGCAAGCCCCCCGCCGGCCTGCCGCTTCCGTCACAATGAAACGCCCCACCGCACATCCGCACTGGAGACCCACGCCATGAAAGCCGCCGCCCTCCAGATGGTGTCAGGCATCAGCCTGGACCACAACCTTGCCCAGGCACACGCCTTGCTGGACCAGGCCGCACAGGCTGGTGCGGAGCTGGCCGTGTTGCCCGAGTACTTCTGCTTCATGGGCACCAGCGACCGCGACAAGCTGGTACTGGCCGAAACCCCCGGCCTGGGCACGGTGCAGGCCTTTTTGCAGGACAGCGCGCGCGAGCTGGGCCTGTGGATCGTGGGCGGCACCCTGCCCATGGCCACCGACGACCCCACCCACGCCACCAACAGCTCGCTGGCCTACAGCCCCAAGGGCGAGTGTGTGGCGCGCTACGACAAGATCCACCTGTTCCGCTACGACAACGGGCGCGAACGCTACGACGAAGCCGCCGTGCTGCAGGCCGGCCAAACGCCCACCACCTTTGATCTGGCCGACCACAGCGGCCAGCACTGGCGGGTGGGCATGAGCGTGTGTTACGACCTGCGATTCCCCGAGCTGTACCGAGCCCTGCAAGCCGATGTGCTGCTGGTGCCCTCGGCCTTCACCCACACCACCGGCCAGGCGCACTGGGAGTTGCTGCTGCGCGCCCGCGCCATCGAAAACCAGGCCTACGTGATCGCCAGCGCCCAGGGCGGCCAGCACGAAAACGGCCGCCGCACCTGGGGCCAGACCATGGTCATCGACCCCTGGGGCCAGGTGCTGGGCCAGCACGCCGAAGGGCCGGGCGTGGTGGTGTGCGACCTCGACTTCGAGCGCCTGCGGCAGGTGCGCAAGCAGTTGCCGGCCCTGGAACACCGCAAGCTTTGACACCCGCTTGAACCCGAGCCAGCCACCCCACGACCCGCGCCCGGGCCAGGCCCGGCGCTGGCGCCTGTGGGTGCTGCTGTGCCTGCTGGTGGCGCTGATGCTGGGTGCGCTGGTGTTTCTGGCGCGCGAATACAAGGAGGCGCGCAGCCTGGAGGCGCTGGAGCAGGACGCCGCCACCCTGGGCAGCGACATACGCACCAACCTGATCCGCAACCTGCAGACCCTGCAGTCGCTGCACGCCTCGCGCCCCAGCGCCGAGGCCTGGGAGCCCATGGCCGCCGAGCTGCTGGGCCAGCACCGCGAGCTGGTGCGGCTGGAATGGCGCAGCAACGACCTGCGCCTGCTGGCCGCGCGCGACAGCGGCTTTCACCCCACGCTGTTCGACACCGCGCCGCGAAGCCAGTCGCTGGCCGATGTGCGCCAGGCCTGCACCACCGCCGGGCGCAACAACACGCCGTCCTATTCGCAGAGCTATTTCTGGCCCATACCGCAGGGCCTGGGACTGGAGCTGATGGAGGTGTGTGTGCCGCTGTTCGTGTCGGCGCGGCCCGATGGCTACTTTGTGGCCACCTACTCGCTGCAGGGCATGCTGAGCGAGTTCACCAGCAAGGACACGCTGCGCGGCAAGGCCGTGGCGCTGACCGAGGTGGACGGCACCCGGCTGAGCATGTTCGGCAGCGTGGCCGGGCGCCGCCGCACGATGCACGCCAGCCACCTGCTCGACCTGCCCGGCGTGACCATGCTGGTGCGCCTGGAAAGCGCGCGCGACGTGCCGCGCCTGTTTCCCAACGTGCTCACCGCCATGGTCAGCACGCTGTCGCTGGCGCTGCTGGCCGTGCTGCTGCTGCTGGCACGCGACATGCGCCGGCGCATGCGCGCCGAAAGCGAGCTGGCCGAGGCCCTGGCCTTTCGCAACGCGATGGAGAACTCGCTCGTCACCGGGCTGCGTGCGCGCGACATGGAAGGGCGCATCACCTACGTCAACCCGGCCTTCTGCCAGATGGTGGGCCTGAGCGCCGAGCAGCTGCTGGGCAGCGGCGCACCCGCGCCCTACTGGCCGCCCGAACTGGTGGACGAGTACCGCCAGCGCCAGGCCGTGCGCCTGGCCGGCATGACCTTTCCGCGCGAGGGCTTCGAGTCGGTCTTCATGCGCCCGGACGGCAGCCTCTTGCCGGTGCTCATCATCGAAGCACCGCTGGTGAACGCCTTCAGCCAGCAGACCGGCTGGATGAGCGCCGTGCTGGACCTGAGCGAGCAGCGCCGTGTGGAAGAGCTCTCGCGCGCCAGCCAGGAGCGCCTGCAGGCCACGGCCCGCCTGGCCATGGTGGGCGAGATGGCCTCGCTGCTGAGCCACGAACTCAACCAGCCGCTGGCGGCCATGTCCAGCTACGCCACCGGCGCGCTCAACCTGATGTCTGGCGAGCCCACGCAGCCGCCCGACCCCCAGCTCTCACAAGACCTGCGCCAGGCCATGCAGCGCATCGTCGAGCAGGCCGAGCGCGCCGGCCGCGTGGTCAAGAGCGTGGCCGACCTGGTGCGCCGGCGCGAGCAGGTGCGCGAACCGGTGGCGCCGCAGGCCCTGCTCGACGCCATCCTGCCGCTGGCACAGCTGCAGGCCCGCAAGACCGACATACGCATCCACGACATCGTGGACGACAACTGCCCGCCGGTGCTGTGTGATCGCACCATGGTCGAGCAGGTGCTGCTCAACCTCGTGCGCAATGGCATGCAGGCCATGCCCCGGGGCGACCCACCGGCCGCCAGCGGCCTGCGCACGCTGACCCTGCGCGTGGCGCCGGTGCGCGCCACCCTGGCCACGGCGGTGGGCAAACGCTGGGTCGAGTTCCAGGTGACGGACCACGGCCAGGGCCTGAGCGACGAGGTGGCTGCGCGCCTGTTCACGCCCTTTTTCACCACCAAGGCCGAAGGCATGGGCCTGGGACTGAGCCTGTGCCGCACCGTGATCGAACAACACGGCGGCGCGCTCGAACACGGCCCCGCCGAGCCGCGCGGCACGGTGTTCCGCTTCACGCTGCCGGCGGCGCCGGCATCAACCGTATGATCGCCAACCCATGAACCCGCCCCACCGCGCCCGAGTCTTCATCGTTGACGACGACACCAGCGTGCGCGACGCGCTGGCCTGGCTGCTGCGCACGCGGCGCCTGCTCAGCGAGTGTTACCCCAGCGCCGACGCCTTCTGGGCCGAGGCGCAAGGCTGGCGCAGCGAACCCACCGACCCGACCTGCCTGCTGCTGGACGTGCGCATGCCCGGCATGAGCGGCCTGACCCTGTTCGAACACCTGCTGGCGCAACCCTGGCGCAGCGTGTTGCCGGTGATTTTTCTCTCCGGTCACGCCGACGTGCCCACCGCCGTGGACGCGGTCAAACGCGGCGCCTTCGACTTCTGCGAAAAACCGTTTTCCGACAACGCGCTGGTGGACCGCATCGAGCAGGCGCTGCAAGCCTCGGCCGAGGCGATTGCGGTGCGCCAGGTCCGGCGCGACCACCAGGCCCGCCTGGCCAGCCTGACCGAGCGCGAGCGCGACGTGATGCAGCGGGTGGTGGCCGGTCTGCCCAACAAGCTGGTGGCCGATCAGCTCGGCATCAGCGTGCGCACGGTGGAGGTGCACCGCTCGCGCGTGTTCGACAAGATGAACGTGAAGTCGGCCGTGGAGCTGGCCAACATGCTGCGCGATGTGGAGAGCTGATTTCAGCCCTTGGTGTTGTCCTCGTCCTCGGGCGGCAACTCCCCCTTCTTGCGCCCCGAGAACATGGTCCACCAGACGATGAACACAAAAATCAGCAAAGCCCCCAGGGCTTCGAGCAACAACAAGGTCATGGCGAGGGCGCGCGCCTGGGCACACGCGAGATGGGCGATGGTGGCGATTGTAGGAACGCTGGCCGCCTGCGCCACCCGCCCGTTGCCAGAACCCCCACGCGCGCCCGTCCCCTCGGTGGTGCCCGCGCCTGGGGCAGTCAGCCCTCCCGACGACACGCCGCTGCCCGGCACCATCACCCGCGCCAAAAGCCAGTGGGTGCCGGTGCGCTGGAGCGAGCTGCCGGGCTGGGGCGCCGACGCCCTGCACGAGGCCTGGAACGCCTGGCTGCGCAGCTGCGAGCGCCCCGCGCCCACGGTGGGCGCGCTGTGCGCCGAGGTGCGGCGCCTGTCGATTGCCACACCAGAAGAACAGCGCGCCTTCATCGAAAGCCGGCTGCAGCCCTACCGCATCACGGCCAGCGACGGCAACCCCAACGGCCTGCTGACCGGCTACTACGAACCCACGCTCAAGGCCAGCCGCACGCCCAGCGCCGAATTTGCCTGGCCGCTGCACAAGCTGCCCGCTGGTGTGCGCAACGGCCAGCCCTGGTTCAGCCGGCAAGAGATGGACACGCTGCCGCAGGCCCAGGCCGCGCTGCGCGGGCAAGAAATTGCCTGGCTGGCCGACCCCATCGACCTGATGCTGCTGCACATCCAGGGCTCGGGGCGGCTGCTGATCCAGCAGAACGGGCAGACCACACAGACCGTGCGGGTGGCCTTTGCCGGCACCAACGGCCAGCCCTACCGCAGCATCAACACCTGGCTGCAGCAACAGGGTGCGCCCATCACGCCCTGGCCCGAGGCCACCAAAGCCTGGGCCCGTGCCAACCCGCAGCGCGTGAATGAATTGTTGTGGAGCAACCCGCGCTACGTGTTCTTCCGCAAGGAAGCCCTGAGCGAACTCGACGCCCAGTTCGGCCCGCGCGGCGCGCAAGGTGTCGCGCTCACGCCCGGGCGCTCCATCGCGGTGGACCCCGGCAGCCTGCCCTACGGCACGCCGGTGTGGATGAGCACACAAGGGCCGGCCGCGCGCTTCAACAAGCTGGTGCTGGCGCAGGACACCGGCAGCGCCATCGTGGGTGCGGTGCGCGCCGACTACTTCACCGGCTGGGGCGATGACGCGCTTGCGCAGGCCGCCGGACTCAAGCAAGCTCTGCAGTTGTGGGCCTTGTGGCCCCGATAGGAGAACCCATGCGCATCGGCGTCCTCACCGGCGGCGGCGACTGCCCCGGCCTCAATGCGGTGATCCGCGCGGTCACCAAATCGTTGATCCGGCAATGTGGGGCCGAGGTCATCGGCATCGAGGACGGCTTTTTTGGCCTGATGGACACCAGCCCGCGCACCCGCGTGCTGGACTGGCGCAGTGTCAGCGGCATTGCCCATCGAGGCGGCACCATCCTGGGCACCAGCAACCAATCCAACCCGCTGCGCACCCCGGCCGACACCGAACGCACCCTGGTCCATGCGCGCGCACTGGCCCTCGATGGCCTGGTGGTCATCGGCGGTGATGGCACCATGTCCATCGCCCACGGCCTGGCGGCACATGGCCTGCGCAGCGTGGGGGTGCCCAAGACCATAGACAACGACATCGTGGGCTGCGAACGCAGCTTCGGCTTCGACACCGCCGTGGCCACCGCCACCGACGGCCTCATGCGCATAGAGACCACGGCCATGAGCCACAGCCGGGTGATGATCGTCGAGACCATGGGCCGGCACGCCGGCTGGATCGCGCTCGAAGCTGGCCTGGCCGCAGCGGCCGACATTGTGCTGCTGCCCGAGATCGACTACGCGATCGAAGCCGTGGCGCGGGTCTGCCACGAGCGCGAAAGCAAGCAGCGCTACACCGTGATCTGCATCGGTGAAGGCGCCAAGGCACGGGGTTCCGACCTTACCGTGCAAGGCCGTGTGGAAGGCAGCTTTGACCCGGTGCGCCTGGGCGGCGTGGCCCATGTGCTGCGCGAACAGTTGCAGCCCCACCTCAAGAGCGAGGTGCGTGCCACGGTGCTGGGCCATGTGCAGCGCGGCGGCCAGCCCACGCCCTTCGACCGCGTGCTGGCCACGCGCTACGGCCACCACGCGGCGCAACTGGTGGCCGCAGGGCGTTTTGGCGAGATGGTCACGCTGCAGGGCGGCGAACTGCGCAGCCTGCCCATGGCGCGTGTGGCCAACCAGCAGCGCACCATCGCACCCGATGACCCGCTGCTGGTGACGGCGCGCGAGATCGGTGTCTCGCTCGGCGAGGCGTGATCGACCTCACTCAAACCGCTTACTCAAACCGTTTGACGCCGGTGACCATGGCGCGCACCAGGTTCACCCGCTCCATGCGGCCCATCACCACAGCGGCTGCCGCGTGCAGCCCGGCGGCCAGCAGCAGGCCGTTGGCCAGCCATTCGTGCAGTTCCTGCAGCCAGTCTTCGCCCCAAAACGCGTCGGTGCCCTGCAGCCAGCCGGTGACGCCCAGGGACAGCACCAGGGCCATCAACGCCAGCATCATGAGTGCACCCAACGGGTTGTGACCGGGGTGTTCGGCTGCGTGCCCCTGGCGCATGGCCATGAGGTGCTGGCGGATGCGCGCGGGCGTGGGAAAGAAGTCGGCAAAGCGCGCATGGCGCGTGCCGACAAAACCCCACAGAATGCGCGCCACCACCAGCGCGCTGGCGATGTAACCGCTCCACTCGTGCGGCGTCTCGCCCGCTTCCAGCACAAACTGGTTGAGCAGCACGCAGACCACCACACTCCAGTGAAACAGGCGCACAAACGGGTCCCACACCTTCACCGCGCGGGGCCGTGCCTGCGGCGTGGGCGCGCTCACTTCTGCTCAAGCACGGCAGCGGTGGCGGGGTCGAAATAGATCTCGACCTTTTTGCCGGCCTTGTCGAAACCGTAGATCTCGTAGCACTGGCCTTTGCTGACCTTGAAGGTCTTGACCTGGTAACCCTGCTGCTCCATCTTGGCGCGGAAGTCGCCCTCCTTCATCCACTGGTTTTGTGGCACGTTGCAGGCGGGGCCGGCCAGGGCGGTGGTGGAGGCCAAAGCGATGAGGGCGGAGGTGATCAGGGTGCGTTGCATGAGATGTCCTTTCGGTCGGTTGGCAAGCCGGGTGGCTGGCTCAAAACCGATTGGACGGGGCGCTGCTTATCGGTGCCTGAAGTGCGCCTGAAGCGGGTCTTAAGTGGGCCCGACACGCGCGCGTGGTTTGTCACGCAAGCTGCACACTCGCCGGCCACGGCTCACACTGCTTGGACGTGGCGGCGCAGCCAGGCGGCGAAGTCGGTTTCTGAAAGTTCACCCGCCGCCAGACCGAGCATGTTGATCGTGGCGTCTGCCTGCGTGGTGCGCAAGCGGTAGCCGTTGAGGTACAGAAACAAGCCCACGGCCAAGAAGGCAGCCCGTTTGTTGCCATCCACAAAAGCGTGGTTCTGCGCCAGCCCATAGGCATAGCTGGCCGCCAGGTCGGCAAAATCAGATTCGCCACAAGCGGTCAGGTTCAATGGCCGAGCCAGTGCCGAGTCGAGCAAGCCCGCATCGCGCAAGCCGGCACGTCCGCCATGCTCGGCCAGACTTTCGTCTTGCAAGAGCATCAGCGCCACACGGTCTATCGAGCGCCAGTTCACTTGGCGAGCTGGTGGAAGGCGTCGCGGAAATCCTGCATGAAGGCGCGACCGGCTTGAATCTGTTCGTCCAACGCTGGGTCGTAAGGTGTCAGCACAAACCCCTCTGGTGTTTCGGTCACGAACACGGACTGGCCTTTTTCCAACTTGAGCTTCGCCAGCATCTCCTTGGGCAGGATGACGCCCACGGAGTTGCCGATCTGGGTGAGTTTGAGCGTGTGCATGGCGACCTCTGACGGTTATAACAACCGTAATACCAACCACCTAGCCACCATGAGGCAAGGCGCCTCAAGCACCACTCAAGCCGAACGCTCCAACTGCGCCATCGCCAGGCACAGATCGGCCCAGGCCTTGCCTTTTTCGGCCGGGCTGCGCAGCAGGTAGGCGGGGTGGTAGCTCACCACCACGGGCACCGTGCCCTGTGCGGTGGGCAGGCGGAAGACCTGGCCGCGCAGCTTGCCCAGGGGCTGGGCACGGGTGGCTTCGTCCACGCCCGCCAGGGCCAGCACACTTTGTGCAGCGAAACGTCCCACGGCCAGCACAATGCGCGGCTGCAGCAGCTCGATCTGGCGTTGCAGGAAGGGTGAACACTGCGCCACCTCGGCCGGCTCGGGGTTGCGGTTGTGCGGCGGGCGGCACTTGATGACGTTCGTGATGAACACCCGCTCGCCACGCGCCAGGCCCATGGCGAACAGCATCTTGTCGAGCAGCTGGCCGGCCGCGCCCACAAAAGGCTCGCCCTGGCGGTCCTCCTGTTCGCCGGGCGCTTCGCCCACCACCAGCCAGTCGGGGCGGTCGGTGTCGCCCACGCCGGGCACCACGTGGCTGCGGCCCTGGCTCAAGGCACAGGCGGTGCAGGCCTTCATGCTGTCCTGCAGCGCGGCCCAGTCCAGATGGGACAGGCTGGAGGGTGCCGCCACCACAGGCGGCAGTGGGCGTGCGGGCGCAGCGGCAGGTGCCGGGCGAACAACGGGCGCGGCGGCGGGCGCGGCCACGGGTGGGCGCGCCACAGGCGCTGCAGCCGGCGGCGGCACGGCCTCGGTGAGTGTGTCGGTCAGCGCGTCGGGGGACACGTCGGCTTCAGGCCACCACAGTCGCACGCCCATCTCGGCCAGCATGGCGCGCTGGCGTTCGTCGAGCTGCAGGCCCTGGGTCAACACGGGTGGCGTGTCGCTCATGGCGTCACCTTGAGGTTGAGGCTCATCACGATGGCGTCCTCGCGCCGGCTGTTGTCCAGCGGGTAGTAGTCGCGGCGGCGGCCCACTTCGGCAAAACCGCGTTGCCGGTAGGCGGCCAGCGCGGCCACGTTGCTGGCGCGCACCTCCAGCCACAGCCACTGGGCCTGCTGGCCGCGCGCCCACAGGGCCAGGGCGTCCAGCAGCACACGGCCCCAGCCCTGGCGCTGCAGGGCGGGTGCCACGGTGAGGTTGAGCAGGTGCACTTCGTCCAGAATCTGCATGGCCACCAGGTAACCGATCAGCACGCGGCCGTCGGCCAGGGTCGGCAAACCCACATCGCTGGCCAAGGCCTCGCCCGCCAGCACCTGGGTGTGGTGGCCGGCGTTCATGGTGTCGCTGAAATGGCCCACGGTCCAGGGGTGGCTGTAGGCGGTTTTCTCCACCTCCGCCACCAGCGGCAGCACGTCCGCGCTGAGCGGCACCCACTCGAAGCGCCGCGTCATGCCGACCCCGCTGCCTGGGCCAGCTTGATGGCCTCGCGCTCGGCCGTGGTCTGGGCCACCTTGTCGCGCACGTACAGCGGCTGTGCCTCGGCGGCACCCACGGCCAGGCCCTGGGCCAGCGCGGCGGGCGCCAGGCGCAGCAGGGCAGCGGCGGTGGGCAGACACGGCACCTGCGGCAAGGCACGCAGCGCCGCATCCAACCGTTCGCCGTACACCGCCGCCGCGTTGCCCGCCAGCACCGTGCCCGCCACCGGTGACACGGCCAGATGCAGGTCGTCGGGCCGGCACAGGCGCGGGGCGTCCAGCGGCTTCAGGGCGTCGGCATTCACGGTGTAGTTGGCCACATAGACCTCGTCCATGCGGGCATCGAGCACGGCGGCGATGGTGTGGGGCGCGGTCTGGCCATCGGCGGCCAAGGCGGCGCGGGCTTCTTCGGCCACGGCCCACAAGGTGTCCAGCGGCAACACCGGCAGGCCTTGCGGGCGGGCAGCAAACGCCAGCCCCTGCGCCACGGCGCACGCGGTGCGCACGCCGGTGAAGGCGCCGGGCCCGCGCCCGAAAACGATGGCATCGAGCTCGTCCAGCCGCCAGCCGACCTGGGCCAGCAGCGCCTGTATCTGCGGGATCAGCGTGGCCGAGGCCTGGGCGCCGCCCACGCCGGTGAAGGCGGCCAAGGGCGCGTTGTGCGGGCCGCCCACCCCCACGGCCACCGACAGGGTGTCGGTGCTGGTGTCAAAAGCAAGAAATCGGGAAACGCTGACCATGCCCAATTGTGCTTCAGGCACGTGCGGCCCCGGGCGGTGGCGCCACCGCCCGCACGCCGAACACGATGCCCGCCGTGACCAGCAGCAGGCCGGCCAGCAGGTTCCAGTGCAGCGGCTCGCCCAGCAGCCACACCGCGCCCATGGCCGACAGCCCCGGCACCAGCGAGGTGATCATGGTGGAGCGCACCGGCCCGAAGTGGCGCACCATCTGGGTGAAGGTGATGCCCGAGATGACCACCGAACCCACACCCTGGAACAGCAGCTCCTGCCAGGGTGCCTGCAGCAAGTGGCTGGTGACCACCCCAGAGGCGGCCAGCAGCGCGTAGGCTGGCACAAAACCCAGCAGCGCAAACACCGACACCGCCACCGTGGCCGGCACCGCCGCCAGCCCGTGGCGGCGCGCCACCACCGTGTAGTTGGCCCAGCAGAAGGCCGCGGCCATGAACATCAGGTCACCCATCCACACCGTGCCGCCGCCAAAGGCCTGCAGCAGGCTGGCGCCACCCACCAGCAGGTCGCCGCAGAGGATCAGCGCCAGCCCCACGGCGCGGGACGGCGTGATGCGGTCGCGCAGCACCCACGCGGCCACCAGGGTGGTGAACAGCGGCAGCGTGCCGGGCATGAGCACCGAGGCGTGGGTGGCCGGCGCAAAGTAGAAGCCGCTGTAGGCCAGGCACGAATACGCGATGCCCGCCAGCAGGCCCACCGTGACCGTGAGCCGCGCCGACAGTGGCGACAACCCCAGCCACGACGTCGCCCGCCCACCCTGTGCTGAGGCGCGCCGCACCATCCACCAACCCACCGGCAGCAGCACCACACCCGCGCCCACAAAACGCATGAAGGCGATGTCGAAGGGGGTCAGGGTGCGGTGGGCGCTGGCGCGGGCCACGACGATGAAGGCGGTCCACATCAGGACCGTCACCAGCGCCGCGCCCACCCCCAGCACACGCGGGCTGGGCCGGCGAAAGGAAAAGCTCATGGGAGGGATTATCCCGGTGGCGCTCGGATAATCCGGCCCATGGCCCCGTTATCCCTTTCCCATTCCATTTCCCATTGGCGACGCTGCGTGTGCGCACTCGTGGCGAGTTGCGCGCTGCCGGCCCTGGCACAACCCGCACCGCTGGCGCCCGAAACCCTGCCGCCGGCCGTCAACGCCGCGCTGGCGCAGGCGCGCGTGCCCGCCTCGGCCCTGGCCGTGCTGGTGATGGACGCGGGCGACGACGCCCGGGTCTATGCCACACACCGGGCGCAGGCGCCGGTCAACCCGGCCTCGGTGATGAAACTCGTCACCACCTACGCCGCGCTCGACCTGCTGGGCCCCGGCCACACCTGGACCACGCCGGTCTACACCGATGGCCCGGTGAAAGACGGTGTGCTGCAGGGCCACCTCTACCTCCAGGGCGGCGGCGACCCCAAGCTGGTGACCGAGCGCCTGTGGCTGCTGATGCGCCGCATCCAGGGGCTGGGCATACGCCGCATCACGGGCGACATCGTGCTCGACCGCCGCGCCTTCCAGCTGCCCCCGGTGGACCCCGGCGCCTTCGACGGCGAACCGCTGCGGCCCTACAACGCCTCGCCCGACGCGCTGCTGCTCAACTTCAAGTCGGTGGTGATGACTTTTTCGCCCGATCCCGCCAGCGGCGTGGCGCAGGTCGCCGTGGAGCCCCCACTGGGCGGCGTGGCCCTGCCCGCCAGCGTGCCGCTGGCCCCCATCGGCAATGGAAACGGCAACGGTTGCGGCGACTGGCGCGGTGGCCTCAAGGCCGACTTTTCCGACCCGCTGCGCATCCGCCTGGCCGGCGCCTACCCCGCGGCCTGCGGCGAACGCAGCTGGCCCGTGGCCTACGCCGCGCCCGAGCGTTTTGCCGAGCGTGCGGTGCTGGGCATGTGGCAGGCCGTGGGCGGCCAGCTCGACGGCCAGGTGCGCGACGGCGCCGTGCCCGCCGGCCTCAGCCCCCGCCTGGTCTGGCCCTCGGTGCCGCTGCCCGAGGTGGTGCGTGACATCAACAAGTTCAGCAACAACGTGATGGCCCAGCACCTGCTGCTCAGCCTGGCCCTGAACACAAGCAACGGGCCGGCCACGTTCGATGCCGCCCGCCAGCGCGTGGCCACCTGGTGGCGCGAGCGTGTGGGCGCCGACGTGCCGCTGCCCGACGTGGACAACGGCGCCGGCCTGAGCCGCACGGCCCGCACCACCGCGCAGGCGCTGGGGCGTTTGCTGCGCACCGCCTACGCCAGCGGCCACATGCCCGAGCTGATGGCCTCACTGCCGCTGAGCGGCCACGACGGCACCTTGCGGCGCAGCCAGAACGCGGTGGGCCTGGCCCATTTGAAAACCGGCAGCCTGAACGATGTGAGTGCGCTGGCCGGCTACGTGCACGGCGCGCAAGGCAGGCGCCTGGTGTTCGTGGCCATCGTCAACCACCCCAACGCACACGCGGCGCGGCCCGCGCTGCAAGCGCTGTTGGCCTGGGCCGCAGGGCAGCCCTGATCAGACCGCCAGCAGCTTGCGCATGGTCTCGCGCAGACCCTCGGCCAGCTCGGGCCGCTGCATCGCCAGCTCCACCGTGGCCTCCAGGAAACCTTCCTTGCTGCCGCAGTCGTAGCGTTTGCCCTCGTAGCGGAAGGCGTACACCTTCTGGCTGCGCATCAGGCCGGCGATGCCGTCGGTGAGCTGGATTTCGCCGCCCACGCCACGCGGCTGTTCGCGGATCTGCTGGAACACCTCGGGCGTGAGCACGTAGCGGCCGGCCACACCCCAGCGCGAAGGGGCCACCTCGGGCGCGGGTTTTTCGACGATCTCGCGCACGTCCATCAGGCGCTCGTTCAGCATGTCGCCGGCCACGATGCCGTAGCGGCGCGTGTGTTCGGCCGGCACTTCTTGCACCGCCAGGATGGAGCGGCCCAACTGGCCGAACTGGCGCACCATTTGCGTGAGCACCGCGCCGTCGGCGGGCGTGCCCACCATCAGGTCGTCGGCCAGCAGCACGGCAAAAGGCTCGCCGGCCACCAGCGGCTCGGCACACAAGACCGCATGGCCCAGGCCCAGGGCCTTGGGCTGGCGGATGGCAATACACACCATGTCGTCGGGCTTGACCGAGCGCACCTGCTCCAGCAGGGCGGCCTTGCCCGCGTCTTCCAGCTCGCGTTCGAGCTCGTAGGCCATGTCGAAATGGTCGTCGATGGCGCGCTTGTGGCGGCCGGTGACGAAGATCATCTCGCGAATGCCCGCCGCATAGGCCTCTTCCACCGCGTACTGGATCAGCGGCTTGTCCACCACCGGCAGCATCTCCTTGGGCATGGCCTTGGTGGCGGGCAAGAAGCGGGTGCCCATGCCGGCAACGGGGAAGACAGCTTTGCGAACGGGGGTGGGGTTCATCTGAAGAAGGGGACAGCGAGCCAAATGTGAAAAGCATACATGCAAGCGATGACGGGGCCGTGGTCCGATAGAACCACGGCCCCGTCCACAAGCCCGCCTGTTCAGCGCAGCAACTGGCCCAGCAGAGCACCCAGATCGGGGCCCTGACCCGCGCCACCCTGCGGCAGCTGGCCGTCGGGTGTCATGCGGTCGATCAGGCCGGGCAGCGCCTGCGCCAGCACGTCGCCAAGCTGGCCGCCGTTCATGCCCACCTGCCCGCCCAGGCGCCCCAGCACGTCGCTGCCCAGCGCCGATTCGAGCTGGTTGCCCGACACCGGCATGTTCTGCCCACGTGCGATCCACGACTGCACCGCATCGCCCAGGCCGCCCTGCGTGAGCTGTTCGACCAGCCCGCCCAGGCCACCGCCCGCAGCGCCGGCACCACCGCCTTTGCCGGCCAGCAGCTCCATGAGCACGGGCGCCAGCGCCGCCAGGTCCACCCCGCCAGCGGCAGGTGCCTGGGCCTGGCCCGCATTGCCTTGTGCCGCAGCGGCCAGGCCACCCAACACCGATTTCAACAAGTCCATTGGTTTTCTCCCTGTGGTTCATCCACGGCGCACAGCATAACGGCATCAGGTGACAGCGGCCACCGGCAGCGTCAGGCGCACGCGCAAGCCACCCAGGGGCGAATCGTCCAGCGCCAGCGCACCGCCGTACACCTGCGCCAGCTCCTGCACGATGTGCAGGCCCAGGCCGGAGCCGGGCACCGTTTCGTCCAGCCGCACGCCACGGGCCAGCACCGCGTCGCGCCGCGTGGCATCCACACCGGGGCCGTCGTCGTCCACCACCACACACCAGACACCAGCGTGTGCTTCGAGCCCCACCACCACCTCGCGGCGAGCCCATTTGCAGGCGTTGTCCAGCAGGTTGCCCAGCATGTCTTGCAGGTCTTGCACGGCGCAGGCGCAACGGGCTTCGGGGTCGATGTCGCGCATGTGCAGCCGCAGGCCCCGCTCGGCAAACACGCGCTCCATCACCCGCAGCAGCCCGGACAGCACCGGCGCCACGGCCGCCTGCTCGGCGCCAAAGGCCTTGTGGGCGGTGGCGCGGGCGCGGGCCAGGTGCCAGTCCACCTGGCGGCGGGCGGCTTCGGTCTGTTCGCGCACCACCTGGCCCAGCGGCGACCCATCGCCCGACGCGGCCTGCGCCATCACGGCCAGCGGCGTCTTCACCGCGTGGGCCAGGTTGCCGGCCTGCTGGCGCGCGCGTTCGACCATCTCGTCGTTGCGCGCCAGCACGTCGTTGAAGCCCAACACCAGCGGCAACAACTCGGTGGGCGCGTCGGCGGTGATGCGCGCCGCACGGCCCTCACGCAGCGCCAGGACGGCGCCCTGCAAGGCACGCAGGGGCGCCAGGCCCACGCTCACCTGCGCCCACGCCGCTGCCGCCAGCAAGCACCACAACACGCCCAGCGACAGCGACAACACCTGGCCAAACCGCGTCACTGCCTGGGCCGAGGCGCTGCGGTCCGCGGCCACCAGCAGGCGCCACACAAGCTGCGGTTGCCCGGCCGGGTAGACCGCGCGCTCCAGCACGCGCACGGCGGCGCCCTGCGGACCGGTCACGTCGTGCCGGTGCACGCGGCCGTCGGTCAGGACGTCGCCGGCGTTGTCCAGCGTGGCATCCCACAGCGAACGCGAGCGCAGCACGCCGCGCGCCTGCGCGCCATCGACCTGCCAGTACAGCCCCGAGTACGGCCGGCGCCAGCGCGGGTCGCTCAAGGCGCTGTCGTCCAGGCCGATCTGGCCCTGGGCGTCGAACTCGACCCGTGCGGTGAGTTGGTCGAGCTGTTGTTGCAGGCCATCGTCAAACTGGCGCTCGATCTCGGCGCGGAACAGGGCCGTGAGCGCCAGGCCGGCCAGCAGCAAGGCCAGCGCCAGTGCCAGCGCCGTGCCCGCCAGCAGGCGCCAGCGCAGCGAACCCCACACGGGCGAGCGCCTCATGGCGCCACCAGTCGGTAACCCAGGCCGCGCACGGTCTCGATCAGTTCGGCCGGCAGCTTTTTGCGCAGGCGGCCCACAAACACCTCGATGGTGTTGGAGTCGCGGTCGAAGTCCTGCGCGTAAATGTGTTCGGTGAGCTCGGCGCGCGAGACCACCGCGCCGGGCCGGTGCATCAGGTAGGCCAGCACCTTGTACTCGTGGCTGGTGAGGTTGACCGGGTGGCCGCTCAGCGTGACACGGCCGCTGCGCGTGTCCAGCACCAGCGGCCCGCAGGCGAGCGTGGGCGAAGCCAATCCTTGCGCACGGCGGATCAGCGCGCGCACACGGGCCAGCAGTTCTTCGGTGTGGAAGGGTTTGGTCAGGTAGTCGTCGGCGCCGGCGTCGATGCCGGCCACCTTTTCGTGCCACTGGTCGCGCGCGGTGAGGATGAGCACCGGCGCGCTCATGCCTTCGCTGCGCCAGCGCTTGAGCACACTCAGGCCGTCGAGCACGGGCAGGCCCAGGTCCAGCACCACGGCGTCGTAGGCCTGCACACCGCCCTGGACCCAGGCGTCGCGGCCGTTGTCGGCCTGGTCCACGGCGTAACCGGCATCGAGCAGCACCTGGCGCAGCTGCGCGGCCAGCGTGGGTTCGTCTTCAACGAGCAGCACGCGCATCAGCGTTGCACCTCGCGCTGCCGGATGAGCGCGGCGGTCTTGGCGTCGACCTTGAGCTTGAGCAGGCTGCCGCCGCTTTGCAGGATCTTGAGCTCGTAGATCCATTGGCCCTTCTCGCGCTCCAACTCCACTTCCAGCACGTTGCCGGGGTGGACCTTTGCCACACGCTCCAGAACGACAGCCAAGGGCAGCACTTCACCGGCCTGCAAGGCGGCGCGGGCGCGGTCGTGGTCACCGTCGGCCCGGCTGGCCAGCGGCGTCAGTGCCGCGGCAGCAAGCAAGGTGGCGATGACGAGTGTTTTGCGCATGCAGGGGTATCCAGGTTGGGATCTTAGGCCCCCCATTCTGCGCAGTGAAGCTGAACGGCAGATGAACAGCCGCTTCAGCCTGGGTACAGGCAGCGGGGCGCACCATCAACGCCATCCCGAAACCACCCACAAGAAACAGGAGTTGCCCATGAAGAAACTGCATTACGGGTCTGCCGCCGCCGGGCTGGCGCTGATGCTGATGCTGCAAGCCGCCCAGGCTGCGGACACCAGCCTGGCGCAGGAGCTGGCGCGCTGGAACGCCCTGGCCGGTGCAGCCGGCAACGCGGCCCAGGGCAAGGTCTTTTTCGGCAGCCAGCACGGCGGCGAATGGTCTTGCGCCTCCTGCCACGGCACGCCGCCCACCGCCCAGGGCAAACACGCCAGCACGGGCAAGACCATCGCCCCGCTGGCGCCCGCCTTCAACCCGCTGTCCTTCACCGAGGTCGCCAAGGTGGACAAGTGGCTGCGCCGCAACTGCAAGGACGTGCTGAGCCGCGAGTGCACGGCCGCCGAGAAGGCCGACGTGCTGGCCTACCTGGCCAGCCTGAAACCCTGAGCCCACCGGAGACACCCCATGCCTTTCCCATTCCCATTTCTCGCCCGACTCGCACGCCTGCGCAGCCTGACAGCCCAGGCCTTGCTGCTGGGTCTCAGCACCGCCGCCTGGGCCGACAGCGGCAAGCTGAGCCCGCGCCAGATGCTGCCGAGCTACCAGCAGGAATGCGCGGCCTGCCACCTGGCCTACCCGGCGGGCCTGCTGCCGGCGCGCTCCTGGGACCGCATCATGAACGGCCTGGACCAGCACTACGGCACCGATGCCTCGCTCGACGCGGCAACGGTGCAGCAGATCAGCCAGTGGCTGCAGGCCCATGCCGGCACCTACAAGCGCGTGAGCGCGCCGCCGCCGCAGGACCGCATCACCGAATCGGCCTGGTTCCTGCGCGAACACCGCCAGCTGGACGCGCCCGTGTGGCAACACGCCAGTGTCAAGAGCGCGGCCAACTGCGCGGCCTGCCATACCCGCGCCGAGCAGGGCAGCTTTGACGAGCGCGAACTTCAATTCCCCCGCGGCCTGGACGCGCGCTACCGCCGCGCCTTCCAGGACTGATGAACCCCAACCGGAGTGACAGCATGAATACCACCGCCTCCCCTCACACCCCCGTGGCCAGCGCCGCGCCGCGCCAGGCCGCTGCGACACGCCGTGTCATCGACGCGCCCACGCGCATGTTCCACTGGCTGTTTGCCCTGTGCTTCGTGGGGGCCTACCTCACGGCCGACGGAGAACGCCTGCGCCTGGTACACGTCGTGCTGGGGTACAGCCTAGCCGGCCTGCTGGTCTTTCGCGTGCTCTACGGCCTGTTCGGCCCACGACAGGCGCGCCTGTCCCTGCTCTGGGGCAAGGTGGCAAACGCGCCGGCCTGGCTGCGCAGCGTGAAGGCGGCCTGGTTCGGCACGGGGCCGAACGCTGCGCCGGTGAACTGGCGCCAGGGCCAGTACCTCGCCATGGCCTTGACCGTGATCGCCCTGCTGGTCGTGGTGCTGCCACTCACGCTGAGCGGCTTCGCAGCCTTTCACGAATGGGGTGGCGAATGGCTCGAGGAGATCCACGAAGCGATGGGTGAATTCATGCTGTGGCTGGTGCTGGGCCACCTGGCCTTCCTGCTGGTGCTGAGCGTGCTGCGACGCAGGAACCAGGCCACGCCCATGCTCACCGGGCGCATGGAAGGCACGGGGCCGGACCTGGCCAAGCGCAATCACGCATGGCTCGCTGCACTGCTGCTGGCGGGTGTGCTCGCATACTGGGCTTGGGAATGGCAGCAGGCGCCTCCCACCGCGCCGACCCAGGTCAGCTGCAGCCGAGACAGGCACACCGGGGACTGCTGAGGGCCTGATAGCCCGCACGCGAACTTGCCCCAGGAGACTCGCAACCGTCGCCCTCACTCGTCCAGTTCGCCCCAGCCGCTGACCTTGCTGAAGAGCACCTCGCCGGTGGGCACATGGACCACACGCACCACGCCACCCGGCGGATGCGTGATGCTCTTGGCGGCCAGGGCAACGGCCAGTTCGCGGCTGGCCAGCAGGGCGCCGTCGCGTACTTGCGTGCGGTGCAGCGATGCCACGATGGGAGAGGAGCTTTCGATCTTGTAGGACAAGGTGTTCATGGCAGCCTCACAGGGATGGATACGCGCTCGGAAGAGATAGCTTCCCATGGGAGTTTTACAAGCGTATGTGAACGCCCTCAAAACTTCTCATCGAGATGTAAGTCCTGAGACGAATTGCCTATCGCCCGTCACGGCGGCGTCACGCAGGTGTTACGCCTGGAAGCATCAAGAACACGGCCCCTGCCCTCTCAAGGTGCATCCGGGGACCGCACGAGGACGATCCCGCGCGCCTCGGCGTTGGCCCGCAGATGGCAACTGTCGCTCACTTCGCGCCCCTGCAGGCTGTTGCAGCGCCAGAGTGCCTCGGCGAGGCGGGCCTCTGCCTCCTGGCGCAACTCGCTTTGTTGCAGGGAGCCACGCACGACGAGGAAAAAAACCGGCAAGGCAATCACCAGCGCCAGGATCGCCACGACCAGGGGCCAAAGCCGTGGTCTTTGCTTGAGGGCCAGGCGGTCTTGCTCAGCTTCCTGCATCAATTCGAGCCGCAGCGCAGCAGCACCAGCGATTCGGACGCTCGCCGCGGTGGCATCGGATAAATGGGGATCCATGGGCAACTCTCGTGTCAGCCCGCGCAGCCCGGACCGTTGGCACCCAATGTACAGCGGCTGGGCCTTCCCGTTTGCGCCCCAGGGAAAATGACCCGCCCTGCAGGCCCCAAGGCCCGAAATGGCCTATCGACGGGCATAGCACCGCCATATGTGCGATACCGCACATACAAGCCCTTCTCGAGCCGCTATTTTGGGCATCGGCAGTCGCGCCGCGCCTGTACATAACAAAGACCCGAGATGTCAGAGACACAGATTGAGGCGCTGAATCGAGCGGTTGAAGACCTGCGCCTGCCGTTCAGATCGGCGATTGGGTCCAGCGCTTTGCTGGCCGTTGGTGCGCTTCAGAACGCCATCTTCAACAGCGCCAATTTCTCGCTCATTGCCACCGACGACAAGGGCATCATCCAGCTGTTCAACGTGGGCGCCGAGCGTATGCTGGGCTACCAGGCGCAGGAGGTGGTCAACCGCGTGAGCCCCAGCGACATGCACGATCCGCAGGAGGTTCGTGCCCGGGCCGAGGCGCTGAGCGCTGAACTCGGCACGCCCATCGCCGCCGGATTCGAGGCCCTGTCCTTCAAGGCCTCACGCGGCATCGAAGACATCTACGAGCTGACCTATCTGTGCAAGGACGGCAGCTCGTTCCCGGCGATCGTGTCGATCACCGCCTTGCGTGACGACTATGGCGATCTGATCGGCTACCTTCTGATCGGCAGCGACAATTCGGCGCGCAAGCGCGCGCAACTGTTGCTCAAGGACGCGGTCATTGCTGCAGAGGGCGCCAACCTGGCCAAGACCGAGTTCATCTCCAGCATGAGCCATGAGCTGCGCACGCCACTCAATGCGATTCTTGGTTTCGCGCAGCTGGTGGCGTCGAGCACGCCGGTACCGACGGTCGCCCAGCAACGCAGCGTCGACCAGATTCTGAAGGCGGGCTGGTACCTTCTCGATCTGATCAACGAGATCCTGGATCTGGCGCTCATCGAGTCTGGCAAGCTCATCATGTCCAAGGAGCCCGTGGCGCTGGCCGATCTGCTCGCCGAGTGTCGCGCCCTGGTCGAGTCGCAGGCGGTGCAACGACAGGTGTCGCTGCACTTCGCACCGATGGACTCGCCGCTGTACGTGAAGGGGGACCGGACGCGGCTCAAGCAGGTCCTTGTGAACCTGCTCTACAACGCAGTGAAGTACAACCGCAACCCGGGTCGTGTGGATCTGGCCTGCCTGGCTCTTTCTCCCGATGTCGTTCGCATCACGGTGCGTGACACCGGCCACGGCTTGTCCACCGAACAGCTGGGCAAGCTGTTCCAGCCTTTCAATCGTCTCGGGCGCGAAGCCGGCGCCGAGGAAGGCACGGGCATCGGCCTGGTGGTCACGCAAAGGCTGGTGCACCTGATGGACGGGCAGATCGGGGTGGAAAGCACCCCGGGGGTGGGCAGCATGTTCTGGGTGGATCTGACCCGGGTGGCCCCCGCCCAGGCAGACCATGGCGACGCCGATTGGGCCCCCGCCAGGGAGGCGTTCATCCGTGATGGCCAGCCCGTCCAGACCGTGCTCTACGTTGAGGACAACCCTGCCAACCTGGAGCTGGTCGAACAGATCATCGTTCGCTACCCCAACCTCCGCCTGCTGAGCGCCGCAGACGGCAGCACCGGCATCGAGTTTGCCCGAACCTATCTGCCGCAAGTGATCCTGATGGACATCAACCTGCCAGGCATCAGCGGCATCGAAGCGATGCGGGTGCTGCAGGCCGATCCGCTCACGGCCCATATTCCGATCATTGCGCTCAGTGCCAACGCGGTGCCACGCGACATCCAGAAAGGCCTGCAGGCCGGCTTTTTTGCCTACATCACCAAGCCGATCCGGGTGCCTGAACTGATGAAAACCATTGAACTGGCAGTGATCCAGGCCAACGCAGACACAGCTCCCCCTTCACGACAGGAAACACTGTGACCCTTACGGAAAAAGACATCCACGACGCACGCATCCTGGTGGTCGACGATCAGCAGGTCAATGTGAGTCTTTTGACAGAAATGCTCTCATCCGCCGGCTACACGCAGGTTTTCGCCACGCTGGACCCCACGGTCGTGTGCCGCATGCACCGGGAGACGCCTTTCGATCTGATCCTGCTGGACCTCCAATTGCCCGTCATGGACGGCTTTCAGGTGATGGAAGGGCTCAAGGCCAACAGCGCTGACAGTTACATGCCCGTGCTCGTGATCACCGCCCAACCCGGCCACAAGCTGCGCGCCCTGCAGGCAGGTGCCAAGGACTTCGTGAGCAAGCCTTTCGACCTGGTCGAAGTCAAGGCCAGGATCCACAACCTCATCCAGATCCGGCTGCTCTACGGGCGACTCAAGGTGCAGAACCTGGAGCTCGAGCGGCAGGTTCTGCACCGCACCGCCGAGCTGCAGGAAAGCGAGGCGCGCTACCGCGCCTTGACGGAGCTGGCCACTGACTGGTACTGGGAACAGGACCACGAGGGGAACTTCACGAGAGTGTCAGGGCCGGTACTTGAAATGCTCGGTATGCGCGTCGCGGCGCTGGAAGGCGTGACGCCGCCGTCGCTCAACGATGGCTGGCACGAAGGAGGACGCACGGCCATGCAGGAGCGCATCAGATCACGCATGCCCTTCATCGATTTCCTTCTGGAGCGCACCCGCCAGGATGGCAGTCATCAGGCGTTTCGTGTCAGTGGCACCCCGATGTTCAACAACCGCTGCGACCTGATCGGCTACCGCGGCATCGGTGTCGAGGTCCGGCTTTAGGGGTGTGACGGGGGCACCGACCGGGACAGTGCGCCGGCGACAGGCCTACTTGGGCCGGGGGCGTTGCAGCTTCGTGCGCAGCGACTGCAGGCGGCCCGCACGCAACTCCGCCACGGCCTGGCCCACCGCAAGCGCCACATGGCGGGTTTCTTCCTGAATGGCCGTATCCCGGTCCAGCGTCTCGTGGCTGCTGGCGTAGGGTTCGTAGTAGCCGATGTACCGGCCCAGGCGCGCCTGGGTCCCGGCGTCGATGAGACCCATCCAGTCGAGCCAGTCCGAGAGCGCGCGGCGCGTGTCGTCGACACCGGCCACGTCGCCGTGCACCACGAGCCCGTAGGTACGCCCGGCCAGGTGCTGGGGGTAGTCCCAGCCGGCAAGCTCCAGCGCCTTGGCCTTGGCCGCCTGTTTGCCGGAAGTCGAGGTCGGGTCCGGGTTGCCGCCATCGGCGCAGACCAGGCGGTCGATCATCAGCTTCAGCGGGCTCGGGCTCTGGTACCAGTAGACGGGGGTGACGATGATCACGCCATGAGCGGCCGTCCAGCGCGCATAGATCTCGGCCATCCAGTCGCTGCCCTGGTTCATCCCATGGTTGGGGTAGCAGCTGCACGGCCAGTGGCACAGGGGCATGGCGGTGGACGCACAGCCCTTGCAGGGATGGATGTTGCGCCCATAGTCCGAGGTGAGCAGGCTCAGGTCCAGCACATCGGCATGGATGCCTTGCGCCTCAAGCGCCGCCAGGGCGATCTGCAGCAGCCGGTAGCTTTTGGACATTTCGCCGGGACAACTGCCGTCGTTGCGGGCCGAGCCACAGATGAGCAGAACGCGTGAGGCGCTGGCCGGGTCGGCCTGGCGACGCTGAGCGTCATCGATCTGCTGGCGGGCAGCGATCCATTCGGTGGACAACAGATAGTCCGGATCGGCAAAGCCCGACCCCGCCTTCTGCGTGAACGGCGCCTTGCGGCCCTCGCTGTAGGCAGCCCAGGCAATCTCTTCCAGCCGCGCGATGGCGGCTTCCTCGGCACGGAAGGCGGGGTCGGTGTAAGCGACACGAAAACGCAGGCCGAACTCCGCCCGCGCGATGGGTGCCGCTACCTGGCCTTTTCGAATTTCAATCATAGGGGTCTGTACCTGCGTGCCTTGTACTGCATCCGGTCCACGATCTAGGGAGCGGCACGTGGCTGCAAGAGGGCCACCTTGCGCGCCTCGGCACTGGCTTGCAAGTGGCAAGTGCTGCTCACCTCCCGGCCCTGCAGGTTGTTGCAGCGCCAGGAGGCCTGGGCGTGGACCGCCAAGGCCTTGTGGCGCGATTCGCTCTGGCGCAGGGACCCGCGAACGACATAGTGAAAAACCAGCAGCAGGGTCAGCACGGCGAGGATGGCGCTGATCAGCAGCCAGCCAGGCGATCGGCGCTGATCGCTCAGGCGGTGTTGCTCGTCCCGGTCCAGTTCGTGCCCGTAGGGCGCCGAGCCGTCGGCCGCGCCCCTCATGCCCGTGGCGCTTGGAAAGTGGTGGTCCATCGACAGATCTCACATCAGCCCATGGGGACGGACCGTTTGAAATCAATGTACGTTTGCCTTGCGCCCCTGTTTGTGCGTTAACCAACATTGCGTACACGAATCGGCCACGGCCAGCAAGAAACCCGCCCCGGCTTTCACCGGGGCGGGTTTTCCTGGGGGCGTCGCGCCGGGGGCGCTCAGACCTTGTCGAAGCTGAACTGCCCCGGGTCCTTGATCGGATCGACATCGACAGCGATCACGTCCTTGGCCACGAAGCGGCCCTCGAGCAGCAGCTTCGAGAGCGGGTTCTCGATGCGCTGCTGGATGGCACGCTTGAGCGGCCGGGCACCGAACACGGGGTCGAAGCCCACCTTGGCCAGTTCGGCCAGGGCCTTGTCGGACACCTGAAGCGCCAGTTCCATCTTGCCCAGGCGGTCCTGCAGGGCCTGCAACTGGATGCCGGCGATACTGGTGATGTGCTCGGCGTCGAGGGCGTGGAAGACCACCGTTTCGTCGATGCGGTTGAGGAACTCGGGGCGGAAGTGGTTCTTCAACTCGCCCCAGACGGCGTCCTTCACGTCCTCATACGGCTCGCCCACCATGGCCTGGATCAGGTGCGAGCCGATGTTGCTGGTCATCACGATCACGGTGTTCTTGAAGTCCACGGTGCGGCCCTGGCCGTCGGTCAGGCGGCCATCGTCCAGCACCTGCAGCAGCACGTTGAACACGTCCGGGTGGGCTTTCTCCACCTCGTCGAGCAGCAGTACGCTGTAGGGCTTGCGGCGCACGGCCTCGGTAAGGTAGCCGCCCTCCTCGTAACCCACATAGCCGGGCGGCGCGCCGATCAGGCGGGCCACCGAATGCTTCTCCATGAACTCGCTCATGTCGATGCGCACCAGATGGTCCACGCTGTCGAACAGGAAGCCAGCCAGCGCCTTGCATAGCTCGGTCTTGCCGACACCGGTGGGGCCGAGGAAGAGGAAGGAGCCGGTGGGGCGGTTCGGGTCGCTCAGGCCGGAGCGTGAACGGCGGATGGCGTTGGCCACGGCCGAGATGGCCTCGTCCTGCCCCACCACGCGCTCGTGCAGCTTGGTCTCCATCTGCAGCAGCTTGTCTTTCTCGCCCTGCATCATCTTGGCCACGGGAATGCCGGTGGCACGGCTCACCACCTCGGCAATCTCTTCCGCGCCCACCTGGGTGCGCAGCAGCTTCTGACGGCCCGCCGGGCCCTTTTCCGTTCCAGCGGCAGGGGGCGCCTCATCCTGGGCCTCGGCGGCCTTGAGTTGCTTCTCCAGCTCGGGCAGCTTGCCGTACTGCAGCTCGGAGACTTTGGCGAAATCACCCTTGCGGGTCAGATCGGCGATCTGCGCCTTGAGCTTCTCGATGTCTTCGCGCACGTGCTGGCTGCCCTGGGCCTGGGCCTTCTCGGACTTCCAGATCTCGTCGTAGTCGGCAATCTCCTTCTGCAGCTTGCCGATTTCCTCCTGGATCAGTTCCAGGCGCTTTTGCGAGGCCTCGTCCTTTTCCTTCTTCATGGCCTCGCGCTCGATCTGCAACTGGATCAGCCGGCGGTCCAGCTTGTCCATGACCTCAGGCTTGGAGTCGATCTCGATCTTGATCTTGGCCGCGGCCTCGTCGATCAGGTCGATGGCCTTGTCGGGCAGGAAGCGGTCGGTGATGTAACGGTGGCTCAATTCGGCCGCGGCCACGATGGCCGGGTCGGTGATGTCCACGCCGTGGTGCACCTCGTATTTTTCCTGCAGGCCGCGCAGGATGGCGATGGTCTGCTCCACCGTGGGCTCGCCCACCAGCACCTTCTGGAAACGGCGCTCCAGCGCAGCGTCCTTCTCGATGTACTTGCGGTATTCGTCCAGCGTGGTGGCGCCGATGCAGTGCAGTTCACCGCGCGCCAGCGCAGGCTTGAGCATATTGCCGGCGTCCATGGCGCCCTCGGCCTTGCCGGCGCCCACCATGGTGTGCAGTTCGTCGATGAAGAGGATGATGCGGCCCTCGTCCTGCGAAACTTCTTTCAACACTGCCTTCAGGCGCTCCTCGAACTCGCCGCGGTACTTGGCGCCGGCCAGCAGGCCCGCCATGTCCAGCACCAGCACGCGTTTGTCACGCAGGCTCTCGGGCACCTCGCCGTTGACGATGCGCTGGGCCAGGCCCTCGACGATGGCGGTCTTGCCCACGCCGGGTTCGCCGATCAGCACGGGGTTGTTCTTGCTGCGGCGCTGCAGTACCTGGATGGCACGGCGGATCTCGTCGTCCCGGCCGATCACGGGGTCCAGCTTGCCGGAACGGGCGCGCTCGGTGAGGTCCAGGGTGTATTTCTTGAGGGCTTCGCGCTGGCCTTCGGCTTCCGGGTTGTCCACGCTCTGGCCGCCACGCACGGCTTCCACGGCCGATTCCAGCGCCTTGCGGGTCAGGCCGTTGGCCTTGGCCAACTGGCCAATGTCGCCCTTGTTGTCGGCCGCAGCCAGCAGGAAGAGTTCGCTGGCAACGTACTGGTCGCCGCGCTTGATGGATTCTTTCTCCGCGGCCTGCAGCAGGCTGACCAGGTCACGCCCGACCTGTACCTGCTCCTGCCCTTCCACTTGCGGCAGTTTCTTGACGGCGGCCTCGGCCCCGGCCAGCAGGCCGGCCACATTGACACCAGCGCGCTGCAAGAGGGCCTTGGGGCCGTCCTGCTGGCGCAGCATGGCCACCAGCAGGTGGGCCGGTTCGATATAGGCATGGTCCTGCCCCAAGGCCAAGGTCTGGGCCTCGCCCAGGGCTTCCTGGAACTTGGTGGTGAGTTTGTCGATCCGCATGGCATCCCCTGATGAAAGTTTTTGAACTGCCCCACAGCGTGAGGGTGATCACGCCGGATTTCAAGAGCCATTCATGTCGGGCAAGCATACTTGTGACGCAGATCAAATTCCGGGAGTGACCATGAAGCTGTCTTTGCACACCCTGCCCCGCTGGCTGGCCCCCATGCTGCTGGGCCTGTACCTGGCCGTCCCCGCGGCGGCCCAGCCCACGGCCCGCACCATCGCCCAAGGCCTGACCCACGCCTGGGCGCTGGCCTTCCTGCCGGACGGCAACTACCTGGTCACCGAGCGCCCGGGCACGCTACGCGTGGTCGAGCCCGGCGGGCGCATCCGCCCACCTGTGTCGGGCCTGCCTGCGGTGCAGGCGCGCGGACAGGGGGGCCTGCTGGACGTGGCGCTGGACAGCGACTTTGCGCGCAATCGCACGCTCTACCTCTGTTATGCCGAACCTTCGGCCGATGGCCGCACGGCGGGCACCGCCCTGGCCCGCGCGCGCCTGAGTGACGACGCAACGCGGCTCGAGGATCTGCGGGTGATCTTCCAGCAAAACCCGAAGGTCAGCGGCGGCAACCACTTCGGCTGCCGCATGGCTGAGGCGGCCGACGGCACGCTCTTCCTGGCCCTGGGCGAACGCTACAACGAGCGCGACCGGGCCCAGACCCTGGACAACCACCTGGGCAAGGTCGTGCGCCTGCACAAGGATGGCAAGGTGCCCACGGACAACCCCTATGTGGGCCGCGCCGGTGCCTTGCCGGAGATCTGGAGCTATGGCCACCGCAACCCGCAGGGCCTGGTGATGAGCCCGCGCGGGGCGCTGTGGGAGCTGGAGCACGGGCCCATGGGCGGCGACGAGATCAACCTGCCGGTGGCTGGCGCCAACTTTGGCTGGCCGCTGGTGAGCCATGGGCGCAACTACAACTTCACCTCGGTGGGCACGGGTGAACGCAGTCAGCCCGGCACACTGCAGCCGCTGCACCACTGGGTGCCGTCGATCGCGCCCTCAGGCATGGCCTTTGTCACCAGCGAACGCTACGGAAAGGACTGGGTGGGCAATCTGCTGGTGGGTTCGCTGAAGTTTGCCTACGTGGCGCGGCTGGAGCTGGAGCGGCCCTTTGAAGGCCGAGTGCGACGCGAGAGCAAGCTGCTGCCCGATCTGGACGAGCGCGTGCGCGACGTGCGCCAGGGCCCGGACGGCTACATCTACCTGCTGACCGACCAGCCGCAGGGTCGACTGTTGCGGCTGGAGCCTGCGCCGCGCTGAGTGCCCGCGCTGGCGCTCAGGCCGTGACGCCGCTGTCGCGCCCGCTCACGCGCTGCAGGATGGCGCGCGCGTCGATGTTCATGGCCTCGCCCGAATCCGTCCAGGCCACGAACTGATCCGGGCGCACCAGAATCAGATCGGCGGCATAACGCGTCCGTTCTTCCCCGGCCGTGTCCTCGACCACCGCCAGCGGCAGGCCGGCTTCGGCGGCGGCGTCCACGAAGGCGCGCACGCGCTCAGGCGCGGCGTCAAAAGCCAGCAGCGTAAAGCCCGCACCCAGACGCTCATAGACATTGCGGCCATCAGACAGCAGCGCTGGCGCCAGATGATGACCGGCTCGGGCCTTGAACTCATGCTGCCCGACAGCACTGCCACCGCGCCCCTGGGTCGGGCTGAGGCCCGCGATCACGGGTAAGCCCTCGTAGTGGGGCTCGAAGGCCTGCACCTCGCCAACGGCTCCTACGCTGCGCGAATTCCAGGCAGCCTCGAAAGCGCTGCGATCACGCGCGGGATCAAACTCGCGCAGGAACTTCTGATCAGTCTCGATGGAGCGTGCGATGAAGTCGCGCGCGGTGGACTCGAACACCGGGCGGCGCTCGCGGTCATAGGAGTCCAGCAAGGCCGCCTGCCCCCAGCCCTGCAGGACGGCGGCGAGTTTCCAGCCCAGGTTGCGCGCATCCTCGAAACCCGTGTTCACGCCATAACCGCCATAAGGCGGGTGGCTGTGCGCCGCATCCCCGGCGACGAAGATGCGACCGGCCCGGTAGCGGTCGGCGATGGCGAAACGCAGGTCCCAGAAACCGATGTGCTCGAACTCGACATCGAACTCGGCCCCCACGGCCTCGTGCAGGTAGTGCCGGAAATCGAAGTTGTCGCGTGTGGTGCCGGGCGGCACAGGGGCGTGGAAGAACCAGTTACCCTCAAGGTCCACCCGGCCGAAGAACTTCCAGTAGCCGTCGAGCTCGGGCTGCAGCACGTTGTAGTAGGACTTGCCGGGGTAGCGCTTCAGCAGTTCGTGCAACTGGTGCGAACGGAAGACCAGCAGCACCATCATGCGGTCGTGGTCCGACAGGGTCTGCGTGATACCGGCCTGCTCGCGCACCCGGGAACGGCTGCCGTCGCAGCCGATCACGTAGTCGGCCTGCAGGACACGGCGCTCTGCGCTGTCCGGGTCGCGCGCGACCACCCGCACCTGCGCCCCTTCGTCTTTCAGTTCCTCGGCCTGCCAGCCGTACAGCACCTGAACCGTCGGCAGGGCCTGGACCCGCGCGCGCAGCACGGCCTCGGTGGCGTACTGGGGCAGGCGCTCGTTGGCCGTGTAGTAATAGGGCCGCACCAGCTCGCGCTGCAGCCAGTCGTAGTGGTACGCGCCCAGCAGCGTGCCGTAGGCCGTCAGGCCGCCGATGCCGTACTCAGGCGGAATGGTGCGCGCGGCCCGCAGCGCCTGCTCCGCGCCCCAGAAGTGGAAGTGCTCGAGGGTGCGCTGCGTGAGGTTCTGCCCCTTGGGGATGCGCTGGGGCTCGCGGTAGCGTTCGATCACCACGCAGCGGATGCCGCGCTGACCCAGTTCGATGGCCAGGCCCATGCCGACCGGGCCACCACCGACGATCAGGACCTGCGTCGACGCCACGCCGCCGCTCACTCGGCCGAAATATTGTTGCGCCGGATGACGGCGCCCCAGCGCGGGTAGTCCTTGCGGACGATGTCACCCAGCTCGGCCGGTGTGGAGGCCTCGGCCACCATGCCCGCCTTGCCCAGGGCGTCGCGCACTTCGGGCAGCTTGAGGATGGCTGCGATCTCGCCGTTCAGGCGCTGCTGCACGGTCGATGGCGTCTTGCTTGGCACGAAGAAGGCATACCAGAGGTCCACGTCCACGCCCTTGGCGCCCAGCTCTTCAAAGGTGGCCACATTGGGTGACACGGGGTGGCGCTTGGGGCTGCCCACGGCCAGGGCGTTGAGCCGTCCGCTGCTGACGAAACCCTGGGCCACGTGCACCGGCAGGAAGCCGACGTTGAGCTCGCCCGCAAGCAGGTCGGTGGTGTAGCCGGCGGTGCCGCGGTAGGGCACGTGCAGCATGAAGGTCTGCGTCTGCACCTTGAAGAGCTCCATGGCCATGTGGTGCGGCGTGCCGACACCGGGCGAGCCGAAGCTGATGCTGCCGGGTTTGGCGCGCGCCTGCGCCAGCAGGTCCGCCAGCGACTTGATGCCGGTCTTGGGGTTGGCCACCAGCATCAGCGTGCCCCAGGCCGCCATGGAGACGGGGGCAAAATCCTTCACCGGATCGAAGGGCGTGTTCTTGTAGAGCTGCGAGGCCATGAGCATGGTGTTGGCGCCCATGAGCACGGTGTAGCCGTCGGGATTGCTCTTGGCCACCTGGTCGGCGCCGATGTTGCCGCTGGCGCCAGGCACATTGCTCACCACCACGGGCTGGCCCAGGCGCTCGGACAGGCGCGGTGCCACGGTGCGGGCGATGGTGTCCATGCCGGTGCCCGGCGTGAAGGGCACGATGATGCGCACGGGCTGCGCGGGCCAGGTCTGCGCGCCGGCGGCGCCGGCCAGCAGGAGCAAGCCTGCGAACAGATGCTTGATCGTCTTCATCTCGGTCTCCTCGTTTCGTGGATTACTTCAGTTTGAACACGGCTTCGGCATTGGTCTGGAAGAACTGGCGCTTGTGCTCCAGCGGCATGTCCATGGCGTCGAGCATATTCACTTCATCGGGCGCGTACTGGTAAGGATAGTCCATGGCGTACATCACGCGCTCCGTGCCCATGAAGTCCTGCGTGAACTTGATGGCCTGTTCCCAGGCCACGCCGCTGTTGGTGATGTAGAAGTGCTCACGCAGGTACTCGCTGGGGCGTTTGCGCAGGGGCTGGATGCTCGGGTAGCGCTTGGACTTCACCGTGGCCTGGTGCATGTAGTCCAGGCGGTAGGCCCAGAACGGCAGCGCCTCGCCCATATGACCCAGGATCATGCGCAGCTTGGGGAAGCGGTCGAACACGCCGGCGGTGATGATGCGCATGGCGTGCAGGCCGGTCTCCACGCCGAAGCCGTAGATGGCGCCGTCCAGGCCGCATTCCTGGAAGGGCTGCAGCATGCCGGGCGGCAACGCATTGGGGTGCAGGTAAATGGGAGCATCGTTCGCTTCGGCGGCGGCGAAGATGTCCCAGAACTTCGGGTCCGACAGGTACTCGCCCTGGGTGTGCGAGTTGATGATGACCGAGTGCATGCCCAGCTTGCTCACGCCGCGCTCGATCTCCTTCGCGGCGGCGGCCGGGTCCTGCGGAGCGATGGCGATCATGCCGGCCAGGCGCGTGGGATGGCGGCGCACGGCTTCGGCCAGTTCGTCGTTGGCGGTCTGCACGAAAGACACCGCGGTGGCCGGGTCCATGACCTGCGCGGCCGGCGAGGTCAGCGCAAGGACGGCCATGTCCACCCCTGCCGCGTCCATGTGCTGCAGGCGCAGCTGGTCCAGGTCCAGCAGGCCGCGCATGATGTGCTGGGCCCGCTCGCTGGGGCTGCTCATGTAGAAACCCATCAGGCCGCGAAAGCCGGCGTCAGCGTCGCCGCGCGCCAGGATCTTCTTGTAGATGTCGATCATCTCCTGCGTGGCAAACGCCTCTTCGGTGGCGATGCGCAGGTAGGGCACTTTGTGCGGGGGGGCCGGGTTGGCCAGATTGGGGAGCTTGATCTCCATGCGGTCGATCCTGGGTATTGATAAGAACTCTTACCATCCTAAGGTCAGGACCGACCCACCGACACTGCGGTTTCTACTGATGACGCAGCGATGCCCGTCAGGCGGCCCCGGGGGTCAGGCCGCGGAGTTGCCGGAAGCAATGCCCCATTTGGCCAGCGCCGCATCGTCGCTGACGCGGGCATCGACCCAGCGTGCGCCCTCAGGCGTCTGTTCCTTCTTCCAGAACGGCGCCTGGGTCTTGAGGTAGTCCATCAGGAACTCGCAGGCCTGGAAGCTCTCGCCGCGGTGCGCCGAGGTGACCACCACCAGCACGATCTGGTCCAGCGGCAAGAGAGGACCCACGCGGTGGATCACCCGCGCGGCATAGATGTCGAAGCGCTGGAAGGCCGCGTCGATCATGTCCTCGATGGACTTCTCGGTCATGCCGGGGTAGTGCTCCAGCTCCATGGTGCTCACCGACTGGCCGTCGTTGCGGTCGCGCACGGTACCGATGAAAGTGCACACCGCGCCCACGCGTTTGTCCTGCGCACGCAGGGCGGCGATCTCGGCGCTGACGTCGAAGTCCTGGGTCTGGATGACGACGCGCGCGACCATTTCAGCCTCCGGTCACCGGCGGGAAGAATGCCACTTCGCAGCCCTCGGTCAGCGCGGCGTCCTCGCCGCTCATGACCTGGTTGAGTGCCACGCGCACGGCACGGCCGCGGGCCAGGCTCTGGGCATAGGCGCCGCCGCGTGCGATCAGTTCGTCGCGCAAGGCACCCAGTGTGGCGGCCGTGGTCTGCAGCGGCTCGCTGCCCGTGCCCAGGCTCTCGCGGATGGAAGCGAAGTATTTGACGTTGACCTTCATCCCATCAGCTCCGCAAAGGAAATGAACTGCACGATATCGCCTTTGGCGATCGTCGTGTTCGCCGGGTTGTCGACCAGGCCATCACCCCAGGCGGCCGAGGTCAGCACGCCGGAGCTCTGGTTGGGGAACAGGTCCAGGCCGCCGGCCGCGTTGCGACGCACGCGCAGGAACTCACGGCGCTTGTCGCCGCGCTTCAGTTCGAAGTGAGCTGGCAGGGCCATGCGCACCGGCGTCACATCGGCCACGCCCTGCAGGCGCAGCAGGAAGGGCCGCACCAGCAGCATGAAGGTAACGTAGCTGGAGACCGGGTTGCCCGGAAGGCCGGCGAAGTGGCAGGCGTCCTGCGGACCGCTGCGGTAGAGCTTGCCGTAGGCAAAGGGCTTGCCCGGTTTCATGGAGATCTGCCAGAGGTCCAACTCGCCAAGCTGTTGCACAGACGGCTTGACGTGGTCTTCCTCGCCCACCGAAACGCCGCCGCTGGTCAGCACCAGGTCGTGGTTCTGGGCCGCACCCTGCAGGGCCTGGAGGGTGGCCTCTCGCCGGTCAGGCACGATGCCGTAGTCCGTGACCTCGCAGCCCAGACGCTGCAACAGGGCGCGCAGGAAGAAGCGGTTGGAGTTGTAGATGGCGCCCGGCGGCATCTGCTCGGGCGGCACGTCGCCTGGCATGACGAGTTCGTCGCCGGTGGAAAACAGGGCCACGCGCGGGCGGCGCACGACGGTGAGCTGGGACTGGCCGATACCGGCGGCCATGCCCAGCGCGGCGGGGCCCAGGCGCTGGCCGCGCGCCAGCACCACGGCGCCGCGGGTCACGTCTTCACCCGCGCGGCGGATCCACTGGCCAGGCTGGGGCGTGGCGTTCACGCGCACCCCGCCCTCGCATTCGTTCACGAGCTCGCAGTCTTCCTGCATGACGATGGCATCGGCACCGGGCGGCACAGGCGCACCGGTGAAGATGCGCGCGGCGCTCAGCGGCTCCAGCGCATGGCCGTGCTGGCCGGCCGGAATGCGCTGGGTCACCTGCAGCACGACGCCGGGCTCCACCACATCCGCGCAGCGCACGGCATAGCCGTCCATGGCGCTGTTGTCCTGCGGCGGCACGTGCAGGGCCGAGACCAGGTCCTGCGCGAGCACGCGGCCGTCGGCGTCGAAGGTGGAAACCTGCTCGGTGCCGGCCAGTGGCTGCGCGTGAGCCAAAAGCGCAGCGAGGGCCTCGTCCAGGCTCTTGAGCGGAGCACGCGGTGTGGTCATGCGGCGTACACCTCGGGGTTGTAGTCGAAACGCTCGCCGTGCGCGACCAGCCAGCTGGCCACGGCGTCGGGGTCACTGAGGTCCAGCACATCCAGGCCCGTGGGCACGGGCAGTCGGGTAGGGTCGTCGGTGGCCACGGCGGAGATGAAGTCGTCGTCGGGGTAACGCACGGGCTTGCCGACGGCGGCGCGCCAGACCTCGACCTTGAGCAGGTCGCTGCCCTTGAAGCCTTCGACGAGCACCCAGTCCACGCCATCGTCAAGCTCGGCGATCAACTCGTGCACCTTGGGCTCGTGCTGCTGCTCGAACTCACGCATCATGGCCAGGCGGCGGTTGGAGGCGATGACCACCTCGAAGGCGCCGGCCTCGCGGTGGCGATGGCTGTCCTTGCCCGGGTGATCGATGTCGAACTTGTGGTGGGCATGCTTGACCACGGACACGCGCAGGCCGCGCAGCTTGAGCGCGGGGATGAGCTGCTCGACCAGCGTGGTCTTGCCCGAACCGGAGTAGCCGGCGAAACCCACCACTTTCATTCCACTGTTCCTTTGTGCGTCGCCTGGGGCTTAGCCACAAACCTTGACGATGTAGTCCTTCACCACCTGCACATCGGCCGCGATCACCGCCACGCGCTTGGGCAGTTGCTCGATGCCCTCGAACCTGGCCGGCCGCTCGGGCTCTCGCCCCAGCGCCTCGACGATGGTCGCCGCGAACTTGATGGGCAGCGCCGTCTCCAGCACGATCATGGGCACGCCCGGCTGCAAGTACTCGCGCGCCACCTTGACACCGTCGGCGGTGTGCGTATCGATCATCACGCCGAAGCGCTCCCAGGTGTCACGGATGGTAGCGAGGCGGTTGGCATGCGTGCTCTTGCCGCTGACAAACCCATAGCGACTGCGGGCCTGTGCAAACGCCGGATCCGCGCTGAGGTCGAAGCGGCCGGTCTTGCCGAGCTGCTCGCCAAACAGGGCTTTCACCTTGGCGCCGTCACGTCCCAGCAGGTCGAACACGAAGCGCTCGAAGTTGCTGGCCTTGGAGATGTCCATGGACGGGCTGGAGGTCTCGTGCGTGTCAGCGCTGCCGCGCACGCGATAGACGCCGGTGCGGAAGAACTCGTCGAGCACGTCGTTCTCATTGGTGGCCACCACCAGGCGCTCGATGGGCAGGCCCATCATGCGTGCCACATGGCCGGCGCAGACGTTGCCGAAGTTGCCCGAGGGAACGGCGAAGCTGACGCGCTCGGTATTGCTCTTCGTCGCCTGGAAATACCCGGCGAAGTAGTACACGACCTGCGCCACCAGGCGCGCCCAGTTGATGGAGTTGACGGTGCCGATCTTGTACTGGCGCTTGAAGTCCAGATCGTTGGAGACGGCCTTGACGATGTCCTGGCAGTCGTCGAACACACCTTTGACGGCGAGGTTGTGGATGTTGGCGTCCTGTAGGCCGAACATCTGGGCCTGCTGGAAGGGGCTCATGCGGCCGTGCGGGCTGGTCATGAAAACGCGCACGCCCTGCTTGCCGCGCATGGCGTACTCGGCCGCGCTGCCGGTGTCGCCGCTGGTCGCACCCAGGATGTTGAGTTGTTCACCGCGACGGGCCAGTTCGTACTCGAACAGATTGCCCAGCAACTGCATGGCCATGTCCTTGAAGGCCAGCGTGGGGCCGTTGGACAGGGCTTCGAGATGGATGCCGTTCTCCAGCGTCTTGAGCGGCACGATTTCCTTCGTCCCGAACACCGCCTCGGTATAGGTCTTGCGGCAGAGGGCGCGCAGATCGTCAGCCGGAATGTCGTCGATGTAGAGCGAGAGGATCTCGAAAGCCAGGTCGGCATACGACAGCTGGCGCCACTTGTTGAGCGTGGCGTCGTCCACCTGCGGGTAGCTCTCCGGCAGGTAAAGGCCGCCGTCGGGCGCGAGGCCTTCGAGCAGGATTTCGCAGAAACGCTTGCGGTCCGCGTGGCCGCGGGTGCTCAAGTACTTCATCCGGCCAGCTCTTCCTTGCGGATACGCACGATGGGCGCCAGCACGGTGGGCAAGGCCTGAAGCTTGAGCAGGGCATCGTTCATGGTGCCCTCTCGCGCGTCGTGCGTGAGGATGATGAGGTCGGTCTGGGTGGAACCTTCACCGCCCACCTCGTCAGCCTCGCGCTGCAGCACGGCGTCGATGCTGATGCCAGCCTCGGCCAGGATGCCGGTGACCTTGGCCAGCACGCCGGCCTGGTCGGCCACGCGCAGGCGCAGGTAGTAGCTGGTCACCACCTCGCTCATGGGCAGCACGGGAAGATTGCTCATGGCGTCGGGCTGGAAGGCCAAGTGCGGCACGCGGTGCAAGGGGTCGGCCGTGTGCAGGCGGGTGATGTCCACCAGGTCGGCGATCACGGCGCTGGCCGTGGGTTCGGAGCCAGCACCCTTGCCGTAGTAGAGCGTGGTGCCCACGGCATCGCCGTTGACCACGACGGCGTTCATGGCGCCTTCCACATTGGCGAGCAATCGCTTGGTCGGCACCAGGCTGGGGTGCACGCGCAACTCAATGCCCTTGGCCGTACGTTTGGTGATGCCCAAGAGCTTGATGCGGTAGCCCAGCTGCTCGGCGTAGCGGATGTCCTGCGCGCCCAGCTTGGTGATGCCCTCGACGTAGGCCTTGTCGAACTGCACCGGCACGCCGTAGGCAATGGAACACAGGATGGTGGCCTTGTGTGCGGCGTCCACGCCTTCGATATCGAAGGTGGGGTCGGCCTCGGCATAGCCCAGACGCTGGGCTTCCTTCAGCACCACGTCGAAGTCCAGGCCCTTGTCGCGCATCTCGGACAGGATGAAGTTGGTGGTGCCATTGATGATGCCGGCAATCCACTGGATGCGGTTGGCCGTGAGGCCCTCGCGCAGCGCCTTGATGATGGGAATGCCGCCGGCGACCGCCGCTTCAAAGGCCACCATGACGCCCTTGACCGACGCCGCCGCGAAGATTTCGGTGCCATGCACGGCCAGCAGGGCCTTGTTGGCGGTGACCACGTGCTTGCCGGCCGCAATCGCTTCGAGCACCAGCTGTTTGGCGATGCCGTAGCCGCCGATGAGTTCGATCACGATGTCGATCTCGGGGTTGGCGATGACGGCACGCGCGTCGTTCACCACCTGGACGCCGGGACCCACGAGGGACTGGGCACGCGCCACGTCCAGGTCGGCCACCATGGTGATCTCGATGCCGCGCCCGGCGCGGCGCTTGATCTCTTCCTGGTTGCGCTGGAGCACGTTGTACGTGCCCGAGCCGACGGTGCCGATGCCCAGCAGGCCTACTTGTATAGCTTTCATCTTTGACTCAGTCCATGGCGCCACAGGGGCGCCTTCATGCAGATTTCAGGCGTGCGCGAGGCGCTTGCGGTAACTCTCGAGGAACTTGGCGATGCGGCCGATGGCCTCACGCAGATCATCCTCGTGCGGCAGGAAGACGATGCGGAAATGCTGGTTGTCCGGGTAGTTGAAGCCCGAGCCCTGCACCAGCAGCACGCGCGTCTCCTCCAGCAGTTCCAGGATGAACTGCTTGTCGTCCTCGATCGGGTATATCTTGGGGTCGAGCCGGGGGAACATGTACAAGGCGGCCTGCGGCTTGACGCAGGAGACGCCGGGGATCGCGGTGATCAGCTCGTGGGCAATATCGCGCTGGCGGCGCAGGCGGCCCCCTTCGCCGATCAGGTCGTTGATGGTCTGGTAGCCGCCCAGCGCCGTCTGGATGGCAGACTGGCCCGGCACGTTGGCGCACAGGCGCATGGACGAGAGCATGTTCAGGCCCTCGATGTAGTCCTTGGCCGGCTTCTTGTCGCCCGACACCACCAGCCAGCCAGCACGGTAGCCGCAGGAACGGTAGCTCTTGGAGAGCGAATTGAAGGTCAGCGTGAGCACGTCGTCCGACAGGCTGCCCAGTGCGGTGTGCCGCACACCGTCGTACAGCACCTTGTCGTAGACCTCGTCGGCCATGATGACCAGATGGTGTTCACGGGCGATCTCGACGATGCCCTTGAGCAGATCGTCGGAGTACAGCGCGCCCGTCGGGTTGTTCGGGTTGATGACCACGATGCCCTTGGTGCGCGGAGTGATCTTGGCCCGGATGTCGGCCAGGTCGGGCATCCAGCCGTTGGCCTCGTCGCAGCGGTAGTGCACCGGTTTGCCGCCCGAGAGACTGACCGCCGCTGTCCACAGCGGGTAGTCTGGCGCGGGCAGCAGCATCTCGTCGCCATCGTTGAGCAGGCCGTTGGTGGCCATGACGATGAGTTCGCTGGCGCCATTGCCCAGATAGATGTCGTCGAGCGTCACGCCCTTGATGCCCTGCTCCTGGGTGTACTGCATCACCGCCTTGCGCGCGACGAAGATGCCCTTGCTGTCGGAATACGCTGCCGCGTTGGGCAGGTTGCGGATCATGTCCTGGCGGATTTCCTCGGGCGAGTCGAAGCCGAACACGGCCAGGTTGCCGATGTTGAGCTTGATGATGCTGTGGCCCTCCTCCTCCATCTGCTTGGCGCGCTCCATGATGGGGCCGCGGATGTCGTAGCAGACGTTGGCCAGCTTTTCCGATTTGCGTATGGTCTTCAAAGTCCCTCCGGGATACAACAGCTTGGTGTGCAAGAGCCAAGCTTTAGACGAGGCGAAACCTATAATTTGACCACAGTTCTTTCTCGTTCCATGAAACTCCAGCCTGATAAACCTACGGTACAGACCATCAACGGCTACGGCCCGGGCTGGATCGCCGTCGATGCCGAAAGATTCAGCACCAGCCTCGTGCTCGGCTCGCGTGGCGAGCGCCGGGTCTGGGACTGCTCACGTTACGACGACCTGGGTGCCGTGCATTTCGCAGCGCTGGCCGAACTGCGACCGGAGCTGGTCCTTTTTGGCAGCGGTGCGCGCCTGCGTTTTCCCCGCCCAGAATGGCTGCAGGCCCTGGTGGCGCTGGGCATCGGCCTGGAAACCATGGACACCGCGGCAGCCTGCCGCACCTACAACATTCTGGCCGGCGAGGGCCGCCACGTGGTGGCCGCCCTCTTACTGGAAACCCCCTAGCCCTCTCCGGACGCCGGGGGATGGATTTCAGGTTAAAATATCAGGCTTGAGTCGGAACCCAGGCCACGCTGTCACGGCAAGCATCCCGACCCTTACTAGACAGCTGCTGTCACACAAGATTTGAGTCCTATGGCGATTGTTGTCAACAAAGCGATTCCGGAATTCGAAGCCAACGCCACCACTGGCATCCGGGTTTCCAACACTTCCCATCTCGGTCAGACGCTGGTCCTGTACTTCTACCCCAAGGACAACACCCCGGGCTGCACCACGGAAGCCATGCAGTTCCGTGACAAGTACAAGGATTTCGTCAAGGCTGGCGCCCTCGTGTTCGGGGTCTCGCGCGACAACATGAAGTCGCATGACGAGTTCAAGTCCAAGCTGGAGCTGCCCTTCGAACTCATCGCCGACACGGAAGAAAAGATGTGCCACATGTTCGGCGTGGTCAAGAACAAGATCATGTACGGCAAGAAGGTCAAGGGCATCGAGCGCAGCACCTTCCTGATTGGCGCCGACGGCGTCCTCAAACAGGAATGGCGGGGCCTGAAGGTCCCCGGCCACGTGGACGAGGTCCTCAAGGCCGTCAAGGCCCTGAAGAAAGCTGCAGCCGCCGCTACCGCCTGAACCACTCCCGGCCCTGATGCTTTTGAGCAACATGGGGCTGGACTGTCATACGGCTCATGCATAATGAATTCATGCCGTTGAGGTTCGCAACTGCTCATCCCAAACAAAGCCGCCCAGGTTGACCGGGCGGCTTTTTTGTTTTCCGCACGGCAACCGACCCACTCTCCTCCCACCCCACCGCCCATGCCCCTGCCTCCTGCCCCCACCAAGCGCGCCGCCCTGCTCTCCCCTGAGGCTTTCGAAGCCGCAGCCCGTGGCAAGCCACGTAGCGGACGCAAGACCGCGGCCTCCTTCGACGCCCCCGAACCCCTGAACAAACCGCAGGCACGCGATCTGTTTGAACACGGCACCAGCTTGGGAAGCGACAGCCAGGGCCCTGCCATCCAGGTGGAGACCCGGCGCACGCCGGCCCGCGCCGCTCCCGCCGTCCAGGAGAAACCGCTGGACCGGCCGCGCTCGAAAAAGACCGCGCCGACCGGCCCGGCCAAGCTGTTCGTGCTCGACACCAATGTGCTGATGCACGACCCCATGTGCCTGTTCCGCTTCGAGGAACACGACATCTTCCTGCCCATGATCGTGCTGGAGGAGCTCGACGGCCACAAGAAGGGCATGACCGAGGTGGCGCGTAACGCCCGTCAGACCAGCCGCTCACTCGATGCCCTGGCCGGCGCCCAGGGCGCCGACATCACGACCGGGCTCAAGCTCGACAGCACGGGCCACCGGGAGGCCGGCGGCAAGCTCTTCTTCCAGACCCAGCCTCTGGACTACACGCTGCCCACCAGCCTGCCGCAGGGCAAGGCCGATAACCAGATCCTGGGCGTGGTGGAGGCGCTGCGCAAGCAGTACGCGCCGCGCGAGGTGGTGCTGGTGTCCAAAGACATCAATATGCGCGTCAAGGCGCGCGCCCTGAGCCTGGCCACCGACGACTACCAGAACGACAAGACCCTGGATGACGGCGACCTGCTCTACTCGGGCTCGCTGGCGCTGCCGCCCGATTTCTGGACCACCGAGGGCCAGAGTGTGGAAAGCTGGCAGCAGGGCCCGCACACCTTCTACCGCATTACCGGGCCCGTCGTGCCCAGCCTGCTGATCAACCAGTTCGTCTACTTCGAGGCGCCGGGTGAGCCGAGCTTCTACGCCCGCGTGACCGAGATCCGCGGCAAAAGCGCCGTACTCAAGACGCTCAAGGACTACACCCACCTCAAACACGCCGTCTGGGGCGTGGCCACGCGCAACCGCGAGCAGAACTTCGCCATGAACCTGCTGATGGACCCGGAGGTGGACTTCGTCACCCTCACCGGCACGGCCGGCACCGGCAAGACCCTGATGGCCCTGGCCGCTGGCCTGACCCAGGTGCTGGACGATCGCCGCTACACCGAGATCATCGTCACCCGCGCCACCGTGAGCGTGGGCGAGGACATCGGTTTCCTGCCCGGCACCGAAGAGGAAAAGATGGGCCCCTGGATGGGCGCCCTGGACGACAACCTGGAAGTGCTCTCCAAGACCGACACCGGCGCGGGCGAATGGGGGCGTGCGGCCACCAGCGAGCTGATCCGCAGCCGCATCAAGATCAAGAGCATGAACTTCATGCGCGGGCGCACCTTCCTGAACAAGTACGTCATCATCGACGAGGCGCAGAACCTGACGCCCAAGCAGATGAAGACCCTGATCACGCGCGCCGGCCCCGGCACCAAGATCATCTGCATGGGCAACCTCGCGCAGATCGACACACCCTACCTGACCGAAGGCTCTTCGGGCCTGACCTTTGCAGTCGACAAGTTCAAGGGCTGGCCGCACGGCGGGCACATCACGCTGGCGCGCGGTGAGCGTTCGCGCCTCGCGGATTTCGCCAGCGAGGTGCTCTGAACTTGCCCGGGCAGGCAACCCAACAAAAAAGGGGCCGTCAGGCCCCTTTTTTATTGTCATCACCGTTCAGAAATCGCCGCTGCCGTAGCCGCCGGCCAGACTCTCGAAACGCGTGAGGTTCTTGAGGAAGGCCAGCTTGACCACCCCGGTCGGGCCGTTACGCTGCTTGGCGATGATGATCTCGGCCACACCGGGTTCCTTGCAGGCGTCCTTGGTGTAGTACTCGTCGCGGTAGATGAACATGATGATGTCGGCGTCCTGCTCGATGGCGCCGGACTCGCGCAAGTCACTCATCATGGGTCGCTTGTCGGGGCGGGTCTCCACGCTGCGGTTGAGCTGCGAGAGCGCGATCAGGGGGCAGCCCAACTCCTTGGCCAGCATCTTCATGCCGCGCGAGATCTCGCCGAGTTCGGTCGCACGATTCTCGTCGTTGCCGGACGAGCCGCTCATGAGCTGCAAGTAGTCGACCACGATGAGACCGAGCTTGCCGCCGCACTGGCGTGCCAGACGGCGTGCGTTGGCGCGCAGCTCGCTGGCGGTGAGGCCGGCGGTCTCGTCGATGTGCAGGGAGATGGTGCGCAGCTTCTCGATGGCCTCGGTCAGGCGCGGCCACTCTTCATCGGTCAACTTGCCGGTGCGCAGGTGGCCCTGGTCGATACGGCCGATGGAGCCGACGATACGCACCGCCAACTGGGCGGCGCCCATTTCCATGGAGAACACCGCCACCGGCAGCTGCTCGTTGAGTGCCACGTGCTCGGCGATGTTGATCGCAAAGGCCGTCTTGCCCATGGAGGGACGCGCGGCCAGCACGATCATGTCGCCCGGCTGCAGGCCGGAGGTCATGCGGTCCAGGTCGTAAAAGCCGGTCGGCACGCCCGTGATGTCGTTCGGGTTGTCGGCCATCTCCTGCACGCGGTCGAGCAGGTCCACCACCAGGGTGTCCATGGACTGGAAGCCGCGCTTCATGCGCGAGCCCTCCTCGCCGATGTTGAAGATCTTCTGCTCGGACTCGTCCAGGATGGTTGCCACCGGCCGACCCTGCGGATTGAAGGCGCTGGTGGCGATCTCGTCGCTGGCAGCGACGAGCTTGCGCAGAATGGCGCGCTCACGAACGATCTCGGCGTAGCGGCGGATATTGCCGGCGCTGGGCACGTACTGCGCCAGGGAGTTCAGGTAGGCCAGGCCACCGGTTTCCTCGGCCTTGCCCTGGCTCTGCAACTGCTCGAAGACGGTGATCACGTCGGCCGGGCGGCTGCCGTTGATCAGCTGGCCAATCGCGCTGTAGATCAGGCGGTGCTCATAGCGGTAGAAATCGCCATCGCCCAGCAGGTCGTTGACGCGGTCCCAGGCGGCATTGTCCAGCAGCAGCCCCCCCAGCACGCTGGACTCGGCCTCGATGGAGTGCGGCGGGACACGCAGTTGCGCGATCTGGCGGTCCGGGCTATAGCCCTCGTCTACGGCGGTCAATACGGCTGACATTCAGGGGGTTCCTTGTGGTCTCTTATCCTACGACGCGGCGCGCCCAGCGTCGAGTGAAAGGCTGTGGACAAGCCACTGAATAACTGTGGGCAGGCTGTGGACTTGCAAGGACAACTGGGTCGGCAATAAAAAAGCCGCCAGGGCCCGAGGCCCGGCGGCTTTTCAGGAGATCCAGGGGATCAGGCGGTTTCGCCGTACACGGAGACGGTGATCTCGACGACCACATCCGTGTGCAGGGCCACGCTGACCGTGCTGTCACCGACCATCTTGATCGGGCCGTTGGGCATGCGCACCGCGGCCTTGCTCACCTGGTAGCCGGTCTTGACCAGCTCTTCGGCGATGTCGAAATTGGTAACGGAGCCAAACAGGCGGCCATCCACGCCAGCCTTCTGGGTCAGCTTGAGGGTGGTACCGGCAAGCTTCTCGCCCAGTGCCTGGGACTCGGCCAGCTTGGCAGCGGCGACCTTCTCCAGTTCAGCGCGGCGTGCTTCGAAGTCCTTCTTGGCCGCCTCGGTGGCGCGACGGGCGCGGCCCGAGGGGATCAGGAAGTTGCGGGCGTAGCCGTCTTTCACCTTGACGATTTCGCCGAGGTTACCCAGGTTCACGACCTTGTCGAGCAGAATGATTTGCATGGTCTGTTCTTCCTTAGATGCGGTGCTGGTCGCTGTAGGGCAGCATCGCCAGGAAGCGAGCGCGCTTGATGGCGGTGTTGAGCTGGCGCTGATAGATGGCACGGGTACCGGTCAGGCGGGCCGGGATGATCTTGCCGTTCTCGCCGACGAAGTCACGCAGCGTGTCGATGTCCTTGTAGTCGATTTCCTCGACGCCAGCGACGGTGAAGCGGCAGAAGCGCTTGCGCTTGAACAGCAGCGACTGGGTGTTGCGCTTGGGGCGCTTGTCTTTGTTGAATTTCTTGAACGTGGCCATGAGGCCTCCTGTTTAATCTTGACTGAAATCTTGGATGTGGAACACCAGGTTCCTGCCGTTGCGGGGAGTGGCGACGAAGCCCTGAAACCTCCAGCTGCTGCCGACCGCCTGCTTGGCAAGCCGCTCGGCCAGCGCACCAAAGGCAACCGACTTGACGCTGGCTTTCACCTGCCGATCCTGACCTGCTTCCTGGCGCATCGACTCGTGTTCGAGTCTCAGGTCCAGGGCCGGCACTCCGGCCGGCGTGTACCGCATGGCATTGAGCTCTGCGATCGAAGCGTTCAAGTCCAGCTGGTTGGCGCCGGGGTTCACTCCTCTTAACGATCAGGCCTGGAATTCAGCCTGCTGGGCCTTGCGGGCGTCTTCACGCTCGACGGTCTTCATCATGGAAGACGGGCCGGTGTCGGCCTTCTTCTTCAGAACCGTGAGGTGACGCAGCACGGCGTCGTTGAACTTGAAGGCATGCTCCAGTTCGGCCATCACGGCCTGGTCAGCCTCGATGTTCAGGCACAGGTAGTGGGCCTTGGCCAGCTTGTTGATCATGTAGACCATCTGACGACGGCCCCAGTCTTCAACGCGGTGGATCTTGCCACCGCCGGTGGTGATCATGCTTTTGTAGCGCTCGAGCATGGCGGGAACCTGCTCGCTCTGATCCGGATGGATCATGAGAACGATTTCATAATGACGCATTGAAACTCCTTGTGGATGGAAGCCGCCCCCGGCGTCTACTGGGGTGCGGCAAGGTGGGAACCGAGCATTATAGCCCAATCTCCCGCCGGCCCCACCCCCACCCCGACCGGGGATCAGGCGCGGGCGATCCAGCGCTGCTGCCGGGCCAGGCGCTCGACGTCGCGCCAGCTGTCGCACTGGGCCGCCACGCCAGGCCAGATACGCAGCAGCACCTCGCATTCGGCCAGGGTGTCGGCGGCAGCCTGGTGGCGCACCGCGCACTCGATGCCGAAATTCGCCATCCATTCATCCAGCGAGCGGGCCCGCACTTTCTCGTGCGTGACGGCGCACAGTTGCTCGATGTCCACCCAGGGGTTGGGCAGCGTGCGCCCGAGGTAGTGGCGCATGTGGCGGGTGATCATGGCCTGGTCAAAGGCCGCATGGAAAGCCAGCAGCGGAGACTGCCAGACAAACCCGGCGAAGGCCTCCAGGGCGGCGTCGGGCGCCATGCCCTCGCGCTGGCGCTGCACGCCGATGCCATGCAGCAGGATGTTGTCCTTGGCTTCCGTGACCTGCTCCTGGCGCAACACCACTTCAAAGCTGTCGCCCAGGTCCACACTCAGACGCTTGCGCTCCCAGTCCACGCGCATGGCGATGGCCGCAATAGCCAGCAGGCGGTCGCCATTCGGGTCCAGACCGCTGGTTTCAACGTCCAGCATGACCCAGCGCTTCTCGTTCACCGCGAAATCGCCCCGTCCCTTGAGCCAGTTGAGCCAAGCCATGTCAACGCTCGTAGTCAAGTTGGATGCGCTGCTGCAGGTTGCGCGCCACCCGGAAGGTCTCCTTGAGGATGCGCCGGTCGATATCGTTCAGCTTGAGCAGCTCCACATGGTTGGGCCACTCGGCCGACGCCCCGCCCTGCAGCTGGATCTGCAGGCGCAGCATCTGCAGGAATTCAAAGCCGCTCACCCAGGCCTCGTACTCGTGGGCCAGCACGCCCAGCACCGGACCGACCGCCTTGAGTCGCTCGCGGGTGCCGGTGAGTGACAGGCCCTGGGCCAGGGCATACAGGCGCGCCGCATCGACAAAGATGGCCGTGCCCTGCAGCTTGAGGTCGATCCGCCCCTTCTCGTCGGTGGCGATGCCGCCGACCCAGTTCAGCGGTGGCAGGCGGGTGAGCGCGTTGAGCGCCATCTGCTTGAGGAAACGCGGGACCTGCGGCACCCGTGCGCTGATCTCATCGCGCAGAGCCTGCGCCAGCCCGGCATCTCCGGCCAGCGAGCGGAAATCGAAGTAGATGCTGGCGTTGAGCAGGTCCTGCGGCGCGCCTTGCTCGATCCAACTCGAAAAACGCTCACGCCACTCGCCAAGCGTGAGACAGCAGGCGGGGTTGCCAGCCATGATGCCGCCCTTGCACAAGGGGTAACCGCAGGCGTCCAGGGCCTGGTTGACGTCGCGCGCGAAGGCCAGAATCTGCTCGCGTTGCGCCGGCGTGACGTCATCCGGCAGGATCAGCGCATTGTCCTGGTCGGTGGCGATGGTCTGTTCGCTGCGCCCCTCCGAACCCAGCGCCAGCCAGCACAGGCGGTCCAGCGCGATGCCGTGCTCGGCCGCCTTGAGCTCGAGCAGGCGTTCGGTCAGCACGTCGTTGAGGTGGCTGATCAGCGCGGTCAGCTGGCGGGCCTGCACGCCCTGGCTGAGCAGGCTGAGCGCGAAACGGCGGATGTCCTGCGCCACCAGCTTGAGCATGCCCACGTCGGCCGCGCCGCGGATGGAGCTGCTGACGTGCTTGAGGCTCAGGCGCTGCATGGCAAAGAGATCGCGCTCGGAGACGATGCCCACGACCACCCCGTCGCGGGTGATGGGCACGTGGCGGATGGTGTGGCGGCTCATCAGCAGCGCCGCATCCTCGGCCGTGTGCTCGTGCGTCAGATGGTGCACCGGCTGCACCATCACGTCGCCGATCGGCGTCTCCAGCGGCACCTCCTTCAGCGTGATCCGACCCAGCACGTCGTCACGCGAGAGGATGCCCAGGGGCTCGCCGCGCTCGCTGGTCACCAGCATCGAGCCGATGCGGCGCTGGTTCATCTCCGACAGGGCCACGCGCAAGGGCGTCGTTGGCCGGCAGGTGACGGGTGTACGCGGCATCAAATCGCCCAGACGCGTCTCCAGCGACTGCTCGGCCAGGGTGCGCGAGGAATAGGCCACTTGCAGGGCCTGGCGCGACAGGTCCAGGAACTTGAGCACGCGCCGGTTCAGGAAATCGGCAAAGGACACGCTCTTTTGCGCCAGGGCCTGCATGGTACTCACGGGCAGGGACAGCACGAAGGTGTCGGTCGTGGCCTCGTAGCTGGCCGTCACGGCGCGCCCGGCCAAGGCCGCACTGATGGGGAAGAGGTCGCCCGTCTCGTACTGGAAGGCCCCCCCCGAGAGATCGGCCAGTCCACGCTTGCCGCTGACCGCCCCCTGGCGGATGAAAAAAAGCTCTTTCACCTCGCCGTTGGCCGGCTCGATCAGGGTCTCACCGGGCGCGAAGTAAAGCTGCTCCACGTGGCTGAGGAAGAAGTCCAGGTCGGACGCTTCCATCTGGGAAAACGGTGTGTAGCGCGCCAGTTCCTGACGCAGATTGCCCAACAAGCTGCCCGATGGCATCTGGGCCGTCGTCGTGGTGACGGGTGCTGAGGTAGCTTGTGTCATGTGAAAAGGTCCTAGCATGCGTTGCGCACGTGTCTAGCTTAGCGCAATCCCCATGAAAAAAGCCCGGCAACTTGCGTTGCCGGGCTCATGTTCTGACCTAGATCAGATCGTCATCAGGCCTTGCTGCCACCCAGGTTCGGGTAACGCACATGCTCGATCAGTTCCTGGATCTTCTTGTTGGGAGCCGGGGTGACCAGGCTCACCAGGATGATCACCGCCATGCCGATGGGCATGCCGAAGACACCGGCCGAGATCGGCAGGATGCCGTACCACAGGCTGACCGGGTCCGTGACACCGAACACCGAGCGCAGCCACGGCTGATTGACGGCCATGTAATAGAACGTGACCGACACACCAGCCAGCATACCCAGCACGGCTGCCGGACCGGTGGCGCGCTTCCAGAAGATGCCAAGCACCAGGGCCGGGAAGAAGCCTGCCGCCGCCAGCGAGAAGGCTGCGGACACCAGGAACAGGATGTCAGCCACCTTCAGCGAGGCCACGTAGGCTGCCAGCAGCGCCACGACGAGCAGCAGGACCTTGGAGATGGTCACGCGACGGCCCGTAGAGGCATTCGGATCGATCATCTTGTAGTACAGGTCATGCGACAGCGCGTTGGCGATGGTCAGCAGCAGGCCGTCAGCCGTGGAGAGCGCAGCGGCCAGACCGCCAGCGGCCACCAGGCCGGAGATCACATAGGGCAGGCCACCGATTTCCGGGGTGGCCAGCACGATGATGTCGCCGCCGATGCTCATCTCGTTGAGCTGCAGGATGTTGTCCTTGTTGATGTCAACCACGGACAGCAAGGTCGGGTCGACCTTGGCCCACGATGCGACCCAGGCCGGCAGCTGGTCAAACGGGGTGCCCACCAGCACACTGAAGACCTCGAACTTGACCAGCACGGCCAGTGCCGGCGCCGTGAAGTACAGCAGGAAGATGAAGAACAGCGACCAGGTCACCGACTCACGGGCTTCCTTCACGCTGGGCACCGTGTAGTAGCGCATCAGGATGTGCGGCAGCGCAGCGGTACCCACCATCAGGCAGAAGATCAGCGCGAGGAAGTTGCGACGCGAGGTGTCGAAGGCTTCCTTGGCTTTGGCATCGCCGTTGGGATCGCCAACGAAGGGCTTGGCGTGCTCGGGCATGCCGTTGAGCGGGCGCGACTTGGTGTCGGCACCGGCCTTGGCGGCAGTCCAGGCGGCCCTTGCAGCAGCAGCGTCCTTGGGCAAGGCAGCCAGCGCCTTCTCGGCGGCGGCGATATCGGCACCCGGGGCGTTGGCGGCCTTCAGCTCGGCCACTTTCTGCTCGGCGGCGGCCTTGTCGGCAGCCAGGGCAGCGGCGGGATCCTTGAGCTTCTCGGCCAGGGTGGCGGAGCGCTGCTTGAAGATCTCGCGAACTTCCAGTTCCTTGGGGTCGTTGGTCAGCTGCTTTTCCTTGGCCGTGACCTTCTCCAGTTGCGAGCCGTAGATGGCTTGCGGCACCGGCACGTTGGTCTGCTTCACGGACAACCACACCACCGGGATCATGTAGGCCACGATCAGGATGATGTACTGCGCCACCTGGGTCCAGGTCACGGCGCGCATGCCGCCGAGGAAGGAGCACACCAGGATACCGGCCAGGCCCATGAAAATACCGATCTCGAAAGCCACGCCGGTCAGGCGGGCGGTGATCAGGCCCACGCCGTAGATCTGTGCCACCACGTAGACGAAGGACACCAGGATCGCGATCAGGATGCCGACGAAACGCGCGGTGTTGCCGCCGTAGCGCTCACCAAGGAAGTCGGGGATCGTGAACTGGCCGAACTTGCGCAGGTAGGGCGCCAGGAACAGCGCGACCAGGCAGTAGCCACCGGTCCAGCCCATGATGAAGGCCAGCCCGCCGTAGCCCGTCAGGTACAGGGTACCGGCCATGCCGATGAAGGAGGCGGCAGACATCCAGTCAGCGCCCGTGGCCATGCCGTTGTAGACGGCAGGCACGCGGCGACCGGCCACGTAGTATTCCGCGGCGTCGGTGGTGCGGCTCATGATGCCGATACCGGCATACAGGCCGATGGTGGCCAGCAGGAAGATGAAGCCAATCCAGCTGCGCGGCAGACCCATCTGCTCCAGGATGGCCAGGGCCACCACAAAGATCAGGAATCCACCCGTGTACCACTTGTAAACTTTGTTCAAGCCCTGCTTGAAGGCCTTGTTGGAGGCGGCATCAGACGGCCCCGCGTCGTTACCAAACATTCCAGCCATGATTTACTCCTCGCTTTCCTGGACACCGTGTTCGATGTCCAGATTGTTCATGTAACGGGCGTAAAACCAGATGATCACGCAATACACGATCAGCGAGCCCTGTGCGCCCATGTAAAAGCTGAATGGCCAGCCAAAGAAAGTGAAGCTCAGGTCGCGGGCGAAATAGCCCACGACAAAGGTCACCACGAACCAGATCGCCAGCAGGATTGCCGTGACGTTCAGGTTCTTCCGCCAGTATTGGCGATGACTTTCGGTCAACTCCATGTTTACCTACCTCCAACAAAGTCACCCTTTCGGGCATTTCGCGATCACCACCCGTCTCCTGGTGGCCTGCTGCCGGATCGCGGCTTATCGTTATCCGGCCTCGGCTTGCACCAAGGCCTCAAGTACCCGCTCAGCTGGGCTGCGTGGCCGGGCTTGCATGCAAGCCCGTCTCGCGTTCCAGCTGGGCGGCTACTTTGGGCTCGAACCCCTTGAGATGGCGAATGATCTTCACCGCCTCCTCGGGTTCGTGCCGGTCCACATGAACCCGCGCCAGCTGATACCAGCCGAACGGGCTCATGGGCTGCAGTTCCGTGTTCTTCTTAAGCACCACCACCGCCTCGTCAAAGCGGCGCATCTTGATCAGCACCAGGGCCAGGCCATACCAGGCGCGGTCCATCTTGGGGTCGAGCTCGATGACGCGGCGGAAGGCCGCCTCGGCGCGCTCATGGCGCCCATCCTCTTCCAGGAGATAGCCCAGGTTGAACCAGGAGGGCAGGTTGTCGGGATAGAGCGTCACGAGCCGCTCCTGCAGGGCGAGCGCTTCGTCGCGGCGACCCAGTTGAACCAGCACCTGGGCCTGGCTGGCCAGGGCGTACCGGTCATCCGGCACACGCTCCAGTATCAGGTCGAACACCAGCAGGGCGGCTTCCCGGCGATTGAAGACCAGCAGGGCCATGGCCTGCAGCTTGAGGTAGTAGTAAACCAGGCGGGTGCTCATTTGCACAGCTCCACGCCGATCTTGACGCAGGTCTGGATCTTGTAGATGGTGGTACCCAGCCAGATGAAGAACAGCAACAGAAAGGCCACCAGCGGCACGTGGCGGTCCAGTACCAGCTTGGGAGTGAGCAGCCGGGCCGCAGACACGAAGGGCCGGGTCATGATCTGCAGGATCTGATAAAAAAGGTTCTGATCCTTTTTGGCGCCGGCCAGCAAGCCCAGCAGCCACTGACCGAGCAGGGCCAGGAGGGCGATTTCAGCAATCAGCTTGAGGGTGGACGCGACAGCGAGCATGGAGACCTAAACAATGCGGTTGGGGGCATTGTTAGGGCAGCGCTTACGACTCTCTTACAGGGCTGACCAATAGCTGACCTTCCGAGGTAAAACACTGACAGGGTTTTCCCGTAATCGAGAAAAAAACGGGCCGCCCCAAGGAGGAACGGCCCGTTTCTGGCGGTGCCAGCTTATACCTGGCTCCGTCTACGCTGATGAGTTATTCGGCCAGTTTCTTCCAGGTCTCGACCACCGAATCGGGGTTGAGGGAGAGCGAGGTAATGCCCTGCTCGACCAGCCATTTGGCGAAGTCCGGATGGTCGCTGGGGCCCTGGCCGCAGATGCCGACGTACTTGTTCTGCTTGCGGCAGGCCGCAATGGCGCGCGCCACCATGGCTTCGACGGCCGGGTCGCGCTCGTCGAAGTCGGCCGCCAGCAGCTCCATGCCGGAGTCGCGGTCCAGGCCCAGGGTCAGCTGGGTCAGGTCGTTGGAGCCGATGGAGAAGCCGTCGAAGAACTCCAGGAATTCGTCAGCCAGGATGGCGTTGCTGGGCACCTCGCACATCATGATGATCTTCAGGCCGTTCTCCCCCCGCTTGAGACCGTGCTGGCCCAGCAGGTCGATCACCTTCTTCGCCTGGCCCAGGGTGCGCACGAAAGGCACCATGAGCTCGACGTTGCTCAAGCCCATCTCCTCGCGCACGCGCTTCATGGCCTCACACTCCATGGCGAAGGCGCCGGCAAAGTCGGCGCTCAGGTAGCGCGCCGCGCCGCGGAAGCCCAGCATGGGGTTCTCTTCCTCGGGCTCGTAGCGGCTGCCACCGATGAGTTTGCGGTACTCGTTGCTCTTGAAGTCCGACAGGCGCACGATCACCGGCTTGGGCCAGAAGGCTGCGGCAATGGTGGCCACCCCCTCGGCCACCTTGTCCACATAGAAGGCGCGCGGCGAGGCGTGCCCGCGGGCCACCGACTCAACGGCCTTCTTCAGATCGGCGTCGATGTTCGGGTAGTCCAGGATGGCCTTGGGATGTACGCCGATGTTGTTGTTGATGATGAACTCCAGCCGCGCCAGGCCCACACCGTGGTTGGGCAACTGGGCGAAGTCGAAGGCCAGTTGCGGGTTGCCGATGTTCATGGTGATCTTGACGTCGATCTCGGGCATGGTGCCGCGCTGGACTTCGGTCACTTCCATCTCGAGCAGGCCGTCGTAGACGTGGCCGGTGTCGCCCTCGGCGCAGCTGACCGTGACCAGGGTGCCGTCCTTGAGCGTCTCGGTCGCGTCGCCGCAACCCACCACGGCCGGGATGCCCAGTTCGCGCGCGATGATGGCCGCATGGCAGGTACGGCCGCCACGATTGGTGACGATGGCGCTGGCGCGCTTCATCACCGGCTCCCAGTTCGGGTCGGTCATGTCGGTGACCAGCACGTCGCCAGCCTGGACCTTGTCCATCTCGCTGAGGTTGTGCACCAGACGCACCGGGCCCGTACCGATCTTCTGACCGATGGCGCGGCCTTCGGCCAGCACGGCGCTCTGGCCCTTGAGCTTGTATCGCATCTCGGCGGTGCCGGCAGCCTGGCTCTTCACCGTCTCGGGACGGGCCTGCAGGATGTAGAGCTGGCCGTCGCTACCGTCCTTGCCCCACTCGATGTCCATGGGGCGGCCGTAGTGCTGCTCGATCACCAGCGCGTATTTGGCCAGCTGCTCGACGTCGGCGTCGCTCAGCGAATAGCGGTTGCGCTGCTCGGTCGGCACGTCGATGGTCTTGACCAGCTTGCCGCCGGCCTTCTTCTCCTCGGGGGTGGAGAAGACCATCTGGATCAGCTTGGAGCCCAGGCTGCGGCGCACCACGGCGCGCTTGCCGGCCTTGAGCATGGGCTTGTGCACGTAGAACTCGTCGGGGTTCACGGCGCCCTGCACCACTGTCTCGCCCAGACCGTAGCTGGAGGTGATGAAGACCACGTCCTCGAAACCGGACTCGGTGTCGATGGTGAACATCACGCCGGCCGCGCCCAGGTCGGAGCGCACCATGCGCTGCACGCCGGCCGACAGGGCCACGTCGGCGTGGGCAAAGCCCTTGTGCACGCGGTAGCTGATGGCGCGGTCGTTGTAGAGGGAGGCGAAGACCTCCTTCATCTTGTGCAGCACTTCCTCGACGCCGTGCACGTTCAGGAAGGTTTCCTGCTGGCCTGCGAAGGAGGCATCGGGCAGGTCTTCGGCGGTGGCCGAGGAGCGCACGGCAAAGGTGGCCTGCGGATTGCCAGCGGACAGCTTGGCGAAGTCTTCGCGGATCGCCTTTTCCAGATCAGCCGGAAAGGGTTGCGCTTCGACCATGGAACGGATCTCGGCGCCGACCGTGGCCAGGGCACGCACATCCTCGGTGTCCAGGGCATCGAGCTTGGCGTTGATGCGGTCGGCCAGGCCGCCGTGCTTCAGGAATTCGCGGAAGGCGTGGGCCGTGGTGGCAAAGCCCGTGGGCACGCGCACCCCCTGAGGCAGTTGCGAGATCATTTCGCCGAGGCTGGCGTTCTTGCCGCCAACCGCCTCGACGTCGGTCATCCTCAGGTTTTCAAACGGTACGACCAGGGCGGTCGGGCTGAAAAGTGCAGACATGGGAAAGCTCCAGAGTTTAAAAACCGGGGTGAACAAGCCGGCGCGATGCCGCTTGCGCCCATGCCAACGGCCAGCCTTTGCTCTTTTTCTGGTGGGGCGTTGCGTTGCATGGAAGAATCTATGGGTGAATCGGCAATTTTATTCCCCCCCAGCGGAAACCATGCTGTTTTTGCATGTAACTCGATAACAATTTCCTGGCGCCAGCCCCAACACCATGCCCAACCGCACCGTCTTCTTCGTTTCCGATGGCACCGGCATCACGGCCGAGACCTTTGGCAACGCCATCCTGGCCCAGTTCGACGTGCAGCTGCACCACGTGCGCCTGCCTTTCATAGACACCGTGGACAAGGCCCACCAGGCGGTGCGCCAGATCAACCACGCGGCCGAGGTCGAAGGCAAGAAGCCCATCGTCTTCACCACCCTCGCCAACGAGGAGGTGCACACCATCATCAATGAGGGCTGCAAGGGCATGTTGCTGGACATGTTCGGCACCTTCGTGAACCCGCTGGAAGATGAGCTGGGCATCAAGTCGCACCACCGCATCGGCCGCTTCAGCGACGTGAGCAAGAGCCAGGCCTACCACGACCGCATCGAGGCCATCAACTTTTCGCTGGCGCACGACGACGGCCAGTCCAACCGCGACCTCGCCAGTTCCGATGTGATCCTGGTGGGCGTCAGCCGCAGTGGCAAGACGCCCACCTCCCTCTACCTCGCGATGCAGTACGGGCTGAAGGCCTCCAACTACCCGCTGATCCCGGAAGACTTCGAGCGCCAGCATCTGCCACCGGCCCTGGCGGCGCACAAGTCCAAGATCTTCGGACTGACCATCAACCCCGAGCGTCTGAGCGAAATCCGCAACGAGCGCCGCCCCAACTCGAAGTACGCCTCGCTGGAGAATTGCCGCATGGAGGTGGGCGAAGCCGAGTCCATGATGCGGCGCGCTGGCATTCGCTGGCTCTCCACCACCACCAAGTCGATCGAAGAGATCGCCACCACCATCCTGCAGGAAATCCGGCCCGAGCGCCTGAGCTACTGAGCCGCACAGCGCGGCGGCGCATCAGAAGGTGATTTGCAGGCCGGTCTTCAGGCTGCGCCCTGGCAGGGGCGCGCGACCGGGAACGGACTGCGTCAAGATGGAACTGGCCGAATAGGCCAGGGTGTCGCCGGCATTGTCCAGCCGGGCGTACCAGAGCAGCGTGGAGCGCCGGACTTTGAAACGGTAGGTGGCGCCAGCGTGCCACAGCGTATAGCCCCCGGTCGACTGCTGCCCCATGGGCACGCGGTTCTGTGCGGCCAGGTAGTCTGCTCCCAGGCGGGCGCTCCAGGGCCCTCCTGTCCGGACCAGTGTGGCGCCCAGGCGCATGGGCGCGATCCGCGGCAAAGGCTCACCCGTGCTCAGATTGTCCGCCTGCACGACATCCCAGCGCAGTGCCAGATCCAGGCGCTGCGCACCGCCGCGCAGGCGCAGATCCGCGTTGGCCTCCAGCCCGCGGAAAAGGGCCTGCATCTGGCTGTAGCGGTAGGTGGGCGGACTGGTGGACGCGTCGCTGAGCATCAGTCCGATGTAGTTGCCGAATTCGTGCACGTAGGCCTGCAGCTGAACGCGTTCAGCCCCCCGCTTCCAGTTCACGCCCAGTTCCACGTTGCGCGCTCGCTCCAAGCCCAGATCGGGGTTGCCGATGTCCTGGGTATTGGTGGCCACGTGAAAGCCGTTGACAAACATCTCGTAGTCACGCGGTGCGCGTTGGGTGGAAGAGAAGTTGCCCGTGAGCTGCCAGGCCGGCGCCAGCTGCCACATGGAACCGAGCGCATAGCTCAAGGGCTGAAAGCTGCGGCCTCCGACGAAAAACCCGGTGGCCGTCGGATGCCCCAGGGATTCGACCTGCACCGACTCCAGGCGCGCGCCCAAAGTCAGCAGCCCCCAGCTGCGTGGCAACTCTTCCTGCACGAAGGCCGCCGACTGCTCGGTGCGGCTGAAGGGCGCCAGCACCGTGCTGCCATCCGCAGCGTATCGGCTGCGCTCAAACTGCAGGCCCAGCGTACCCTGCCACATACCCAGCGGGGCGTGCCGGCCTTGCAGTCGCAGGTCGCTGCCGTCGCGACGAAACTGTGTCAACGGGCTGCCCGCGTCAAGTTCAGTGTGGCGGTACTCGGTGTGGCTGGCCTGCACCTTGAGCGACTGCAAAGGACCTCGCAGATTGCGCCGCTCACCCTCGATCGCCAGGCGCCGGGACTGCATGTCGATCGTCACGGCATCCTCGGCCACCGTGCCATACACACTGGCGTAGCTGGTCGCGGAAAGCCCCAGATAGCCGTCGTCGGCAAACAGCGAAACGCCCAGGGCCCCGCCCGAGCTCTGCGCGGCGGAGTTGCACAGGCGCCGCGCGGTGGTGGTCACGCCGCCGCGCGTACAGCTCAGCGAAGTCGGCACGTAGGTGTCCTGCGCGTTGCGCGACATCACGTCGGCGTGCACGGTGTAACGCTCGTTGCCCGCCTCCAGCACGAGGGCGCCGGCGCGCTCGAGGTTGCCGCTGGCCAGGCTGCCATCGGCGCGGCCGCTGATACCGCCGGCCGCGTCAAACTGCGGCTCACGCGGGATGCGGTTGTCGATGACGTTGACCACGCCGCCCACGGCATTGCCACCGTACTGCAGCGCGGCAGGCCCGCGCAGCACCTCGACCCGCTCCATGACCAGAGGGTCCAGCGGGACGGCATGGTCGTAGCTCTGGCCTGAGAGGTCGGTGGTGGGCGCGCCATTGCTGAGCACTCGGATGCGCTCTCCATCGAGCCCGCGAATGACAGGCCTGCTGGCATTGGGTCCGAAGTAGGTGCTGCTCACCCCGGGCAGGCCATCCAGCGTCTGGCCCAGCGTGGACTGCGAGCGCAGAGTCAGTTCATCGCCACTCAGGACACTGGTGGGCGAGACGGCGCTGCTGGCCGCCTGGGACTGGCCTGTGACGGTCACCGGCGCCAGCGTTGTATCACCCGCGCCAGCCGCCGGCTGAGCCCGCACGGGCAGCAACATACCAGCCCCAAGCGCCAGCATCAGCAGGCGCAGACTGCGCAAACCCCTGCGCTGGCTTGTCCGATGCATGGGTGAATCACGATCCCTTTTTCCGAAATTGTCACACACGGCGGGCCAGGCCCGGACAGGCAAGTATCCCGGGGCTGCAGCCGGCGGGCCTGGCATCGATCCGCGCCTGGCTGGCAACGCCCCAATTCCCGCACCCACGGCCCCGCTCGCGAGACAACGGCAGCCAGACCGCAAAACCCCAAAAGACTCATTGATTAAAATCTTAATGCGAATGATTTGTATTTGTATATAATGCGTGCATTATCCAGCAAGCCATCACCTGTCGCCCCGAGGCGCCGCGGTCGCAGCCAGCCAGAACCCCCAAGAAATGACTGAAGGCACTGCACCCATGAACCTTTCCAAACAATTCCGTCAAAAATCAAGCGCCGTTGCGCCGAACGCCGCTACCGACAAGACCGCTGCGGCGCCAGCCCGGCTGCTGCCGTTGGGCGTCATGCTGCTGGCGGGCTCCATGAGCGCCCTGGCCCAGACGGCGCAAACCGACGGCAGCAAGACGCTGGGCACCGTGATCGTCAAGGAGCAGGCCGAAGCGCCGGAAGGCAAGGACGCCTACCGCGCCACCGAGTCCGGCATCGGCAAGGGCCGGCAGCAACTGCGCGACATCCCGCAGTCGCTGACCGTGGTGACCGAAAAGCTGATCGACGACCGAAACCTCGACACCCTCAAGGAAGCCCTGAAGAACACGGCTGGCATCAGCTTCCTGGCGGCCGAAGGCGGCGAAGAAGACATCCGCCTGCGCGGCTTCTCGCTGCAGGGCACGGGTGACGTCTTCGTCGACGGCCTGCGCGACCCCGCCTTCTACGACCGCGACACCTTCAATCTCGACCGCATCGAGGTGCTTCGCGGCTCGGCCTCCATGCTGTTCGGTCGTGGGTCCACCGGCGGCGCGGTCAACCAGGTCAGCAAGGTGCCGCGCCTGATCGACGAGAACCAGGTCGACCTCACGCTCGGGAGCTACAACTACCGCCGGGTGGTCGGCGACTTCAACCTCAAGACCGGCGACAGCGCCGCCCTGCGCCTGAACGTGATGGATACGAAAGCCGACAACAACGGCGCCGGCAGCAGCATCGACAAGTCCGGCATCGCCGGCACTTACCGCTGGGGCATCGGTGAACGCGATGAGTTCTCGGCCGGCTTCTACCACCTCGAGAACAACAACGGCATGAACTACGGCATGCCCTGGATCCGCCCGACCGCCAGCTCGCCGGTCTCGGAGACGACGCTGCTGCCCATTGATCCGGGCAACTACTACGGCATGGCCAGCGACTACAACAAGGGCACGGCCAGCTATGCCACCCTGTCGCACTTGCACCGCTTCGAGGACGGCAGTGAACTCAAGACCCAGGTGCGCAAGGGCGCCTACGCGCGAGACCAGCGTGCAGGAACGGTCCGCCTGGCCGCTGCGGCGAGCCAGCCTGGTGGCGTGGCGGCCAGTCTCGCGACATTCGGCCCGAACACCGTGCTCACGCGCGGCACGCAGTTGAAGATCCAGGACATGAACAACCTGCATGCGCAGAGCGACTACAGCACCAAGTTCGAAGCGCTGGGCCACAAGCACGAGCTGACGAGCGGCGTGGACCTGGCGATGGAGAACCGCAGCGTCTACGGCGCACGCACGGCCGCGCAAGGTGGCGTGAATCTGAGCAAACCCAACACCACGGTGGGCACGCCGGACGATGGCGCCAACGTCAACGAGAGCCTGCGGGTGCTGCGCAAGACCAACCAATATGACGCCGCAGGCTGGGGGGCCTACGTGCAGGACCTGATGCAGGTGGCGCCGAAGTGGAAGCTGCTGGCCGGCCTGCGCTACGACCACCTGGTCGGCAACTACGATGCCTTCGCCATTCCGACGGCAGCGCCTGGGCCCGAAACCGTGAGCAGCTACCAGATGACGGTGGCCGGCTGGAGCCAGCGCATCGGCGCCCTGTACCAGCCCAACGCCCTGGACTCGTATCACTTCTCGGCTGGCAACTCCTACAACGTTTCGGGCGAGGCCTACTCGCTGGGCGCGGCCAATACGAATACGCCGCCGGAGCAGAGCTACAACGTCGAACTCGGCGCCAAGCTGGACTCGGCCGACAAGCGCTACACGACCCGCCTGGCCGCGTTCCATACCGTCAAGTTCAACGAACGCAACACCGATCCGCTTCAACCCGGCATCACGGTGCTGTCGGGCCGACGCCATGTTTCCGGCTTCGAGACCGACGTGACCGGCCGCCCCCGCCCCAAGTGGGAAATCTTCGGCTCCTTCATGTGGCTGCCCGACGCCATGATCGACGTGGGCGCCCAGGGCGCCGAGGGCCAGGGACAGCGACCCTCGCTCACCCCCATCTACTCAGGCACGCTGTGGAACACCTACCAGCTGTCCCAGCCCCTGCGCATCGGTGCCGGCATCAACTTCCGCGGCGAGCAGACCCCCAACCGAAACCCCGGCTGGAAAGTCCCGGGCTACGAGACGCTGGACCTGATGATCGAATACAAGTTTGACGAACGCTACAGCCTCAAGGGCAACATCAGCAACCTGACCAACAAGCTCTACGCGGACCAGCTGTACGGCTCGGGCACCTCGGGCCACTACATCCCGGGTGCGGGCCGCAACGTGCAGGTGACTTTGTCCGCCAAGCTCTGAACCCCTGAACCGGCCAGCCCCCAGCGGGGCGCGGCCTCGCCACCGACCATGCTGCTGCACATCCCCGACATCCTGGAATCCGGCGAACTGCGCCACGCATGCGCATTGCTGGCCGACGCGCCCTGGACCGACGGCAAGCCCAGCGCCGGCGCTCAGGCCGCGCAGGTGAAGAACAACGAGCAATTGCCGCACGACTGCGAGGCCGCGCGCCAGATCCGTGCCATGGTGCTGCGCGGGCTGGACCGCAGCCCGCAGTTCTTCTCGGCTGCCCTGCCCAAGAAGGTCTTCACGCCACGCATCAACCGCTATGGCGGCGACGCCAACCACTACGGCAAACACATCGACAACGCCATCCGCGCCCTGCCCGACAGGGGCCAGCGCGTGCGCACCGACGTCTCCTGCACCGTCTTCCTGGCCGAGCCCGACGACTACGAGGGCGGCGAACTCTGTATCAGTGACACCTACGGCGAACAGGCCATCAAGCTGCCAGCCGGCCACATGGTGCTCTACCCCGGCACCAGCCTGCACCAGGTGCGCCCCGTCACGCGTGGCCAGCGCCTGGCCTGCTTCTTCTGGATCGAAAGCATGGTCCGCAGCGACGAGCAGCGCCGTCTGCTCTACGATCTCGACATGAGCCTGCTGCGCCTGCGCCAGCAGCATGGCGAATGCGCCGAGACCACTGCGCTGACCGGCACGTACCACAACCTGCTGCGCATGTGGGCCGACACATGAGCACCGCCCGGCCGCCCGAAGGTGCTCGCGCCGCAGTGCGCGACACGGAGGCACTTCCATGAGTTCGCCCCCCTCCCTGGACACGCTGCCCGCCGGGCTCGTCAACCTGGCCGACCACGAGGCACATGCCCGCACGCGGCTGGACGAAAACGCTTGGGCCTATTTCAGCGGCGGCGCGGCCGACGAACTCACGCTGGCGGCCAACCGCCGCAGCTGGGACACGCTGCAGCTGCTGCCGCGCGTGCTGCAGCCCCTGAGCGGCGGCCACACGCGCGTGCGCCTGCTGGGCCGCCCCCTGGCCCACCCCATCCTGCTGGCGCCGGTGGCCTTGCAGCGCATGGCGCACCCGGACGGCGAACTCGCCACCGCCCACGCCGCTGCCGCACTCGGTGCCGGCCTGGTCCTCAGCACCCAGGCCAGCGTCTCGCTGGAAACCGTGGCCCGGGCGGTGCGGGACGAAGCCAGCCGCGGCCCGCTCTGGTTCCAGCTTTACCTGCAGGACGACCGTGGCTGCACCCGTGAACTGGTGCAGCGCGCCGAAACCGCAGGTTACGAAGCCCTGGTGCTCACCGTGGACGCGCCGGTGCACGGCGCGCGTGACCGCGAACGCCGCGCCGGCTTCACATTGCCGGTAGGTGTGCGCGCCGTCAATCTGCAAGGCCTGCCCGCGGCAACGCGGCCCAGGCTCACCCCGGGCCAGAGCGCGCTCTTCGATGGCCTGCTGCGCCGGGCCCCGACCTGGGATGACCTGGCCTGGCTGCAGACGCAGACGCGCCTGCCCATCCTGCTCAAGGGCGTGCTGCACCCCGAGGACGCGCGCCAGGCCGCGGGCCTGAACGTCGCCGGTCTGGTGGTGTCCAACCATGGCGGCCGCACGTTGGACACCACGCCGACCACGGCGGCCGTGCTGCCGCGCATTGCCGACGCGCTGGGTGGCACGCTGCCCTTGCTGGTCGACGGCGGCATCCGGCGCGGCACCGATGTGCTCAAGGCCCTGGCGCTCGGTGCCTCGGCCGTCCTCGTCGGCCGGCCTTACGTCTACGGCCTGGCCAACGCCGGCGCCCTGGGCGTGGCCCACGTGCTGCGCCTGCTGCGCGACGAACTCGAAGTGGCCATGGCCCTGTGCGGCTGCAGGACGCTGGAGCAGATCCCGACCGGCCTGCTCTGGCCGTCAGCATGAAAAGTGTTCACACCCATCAGATACGAATAATTCTCATTTATAATCGATAGCATCATGTCCCCCCTGATCCTCCTCGGCAGCCTCGCGCTGGTCACGCTGGCCAGCGGCTGGATCTTCCGGAAGTAGGCAGCGGACGAAGCCCGACAATATGAACCTTGCCCAGCCCGCACACTTCCAGCCGACCATGAACCGACGCCTGCTCATCGCTGCCAGCGTGGTGCTGCTGCACGTGGGCGTGCTGTGGGCGCTGCAAAGCGGCCTGATGCGCCGCGCCGTCGAGGTCATCATCCCTGGCGAAATCCTCAGCGAATTCATCAGCCCCCCCGCCCCCGAGGCCCAGCGGCCGCAGACACCGGCGCCGCCGCGCAAGCCGGAACCGGCCCCGCCCCAACCCCAGGTGCCACCGCCGACGCCGCAGCCCGTGACCGCCCTGACGCCTTCGCCCGCCGTGGCGCAGGCCGCCCCCGCGGTAGCCGCCCCTGCGGCCATCGAGGCGAGCGCCGTCGCTGCGGCGCCAGCGGCCCCGCCGGCACCGGCACGCATAGAACAGCCCGCGAGCGATGCGGCCTATCTGAACAACCCCAAGCCAGCCTACCCGCCGCTGAGCCGCCGCCTGGGCGAACAGGGCAAGGTGGTGGTGCGTGTGCTGATCGGCGTGGACGGCACGGCCCAGCAGGCCGAGATCCGCAGCTCCAGCGGCTACGAGCGGCTGGACCAGGCCGCGCTGGCCACGGTGCGCAGCTGGCGCTATGTACCGGGCAAGCGCAACGGCGTGGCCGAGGCCATGTGGTTCAACGTGCCCATCAATTTCGTCCTCGAATAATCCTTGTTTTCCGGAGTCTCTTATGGAATCGCAATTCGGTCTGTTCAACGTCTGGGCCCAGGGTGACTGGGTCATGCGCGGCGTCGCCCTGCTGCTGCTGGGCATGTCGCTCGCCACCTGGATGGTGATCCTGCTCAAAGTCATGGACCTCGTCCGATACAAGCGACTGGCTCGCCAGGCCGAAGGCTTCTGGCACAGCGCCGACTTTGCCGAGGGCCTGCTGCGGCTGGGCTCGCAAGAGGACAACCCCTTTCGCAATCTTGCCGAGGAAGGCCGCGAAGCTGCAGCGCACCACCGAAACACCAAGGCGCACCTGCACGACAGCCTGGACGTCAGCGACTGGGTCACGCGCTGCCTGCGCAACAGCATCGACCACGCCACCGCACGCCTGCAGGGCGGCCTGGCGGTGCTGGCCTCGGTCGGCTCCACGGCGCCCTTCATCGGCCTGTTCGGCACGGTCTGGGGCATTTACCACGCGCTGCTGAGCATTGGCATGGCCGGCCAGGCCACCATCGACAAGGTGGCCGGCCCGATCGGCGAGGCCCTGATCATGACGGCGCTGGGCCTGGCCGTGGCCATCCCTGCCGTACTGGGCTACAACGCCCTGGTGCGCGGCAACAAATCCGTCCTGGGCGCGCTCAACAGCTTCGCCCATGACCTGCACGCCTACTTTGTCACCGGCGCCCGCGTGGGCGGCGGCGAGGCCAAGGTCGTGCCCATGAAAAAGGCCTGATGCCATGGCTTTCGGAACCCAGGACGACACCGACGAGGTGATGAACGAGATCAACATGACGCCGCTGGTCGACGTCATGCTGGTGCTGCTCATCATCTTCATCATCACCGTGCCGGTGATGAAGCACGCCGTCAACGTGGACCTGCCGCAGGCCACGAGCCAGCGCGAGGAGATCAAACCGGAAACGCTGCGCCTGTCGGTCGACGCCGCCGGCGCCTACTACCTCAACGGCAACCCCGTCAGCGAGGAAGCCCTGCCGGCGCTGCTGCAGGCCGAGGGCGCGCGCAGCCCGCAACCCGAGCTGCACATCAATGGTGACAAGGCCGTGCGCTACGAGCGCGTGGCGCAGGCCATGGCCATGGCGCACCAGGCCGGGCTGCGCAAGATCGGCTTCGTCTCCGAGCCGAAGCGCTGAATCCAGGCACCGATGAACGATTCCCCGCACCAGCCACGGGTCGCGCCCGTTGACCGGGCCACGAACCGGGCCGCCGCAGAGCGGACACTGCCGCACGAAGCGCTGGACAGCGCCGCCCTGCTGCAGGGTGGCAAGGCCGTGACGATCCACCACAAGGGCGAACTCTACCGCCTGCAGGCCACCCGCCAGGGCAAGCTGATTCTCACGAAATGAACAGGGGCCCAGCCGGGCCCCTGACCCCTGACGGCGAGGGACTCTTACAGGCCAATGGCCGCAATGCCCGCGCGCGCGATCTGCGCGTCTTCCACCGACTTCACGCCGCTGACGCCCACGGCGCCCAGGCACTGGCCGTCCTTCATGATCGGCACGCCGCCTTCGAGCAGGCCGTCCAGGCCTGGAGCGCTGAGGAAAGACACGCGGCCGCCGTTGATCATCTCTTCGTAGATGCGGCTCTCGCGACGGCCCATGGCAGCCGTGTGCGCCTTGGCCGGGGCGATCTGGGCGGAGATGGGAGCGGCGCCGTCCAGGCGCTGCAGCCACAGCAGGTGGCCGCCGTCGTCGACGATGGAGATGCTGACGGCCCAGTTGTTTTTCAGGGCCTCGGCCTCGGCGGCAGCAGCGATCTGCTTGATGTCGGCGAGCTGCAGGATGGATTTGGTTTGCATGATGGGAAATGGCAAATAAATGACAGGTGCAAGCATAGCCCCAGAACCCGGGGTTTCTGCGGCCCGACAGCGCAAAACTGCCATGACAAATACACAGAGTGTGTGGTGGCTTGCAGCCGGCGACTTGAATCCGCCTAGAATGTCCGCAACTGGCCAACGTCTGTTGCCAGATTGACAAGGAGATGACCCCATGAGCGAACAAGTTCAAACCTACGGGCAGACCGGCTATGGCCAGGTGCTGTCGGCCACCGAGCGCAACAAGGTGTTGCGCAACACTTACTGGCTGCTGGCCCTGAGCCTGCTGCCCACCGTGCTGGGCGCCTGGGTTGGCGTGGCCACCGGCATCACCGCCTCCCTGACCGGCTTCGTCGGCCTGATCGTCTTCCTGGGTGGCGCCTTCGGCTTCATCTACGCCATCGAAAAGACCAAGAACTCGGCCGCCGGCGTGCCGGTTCTGCTCGGCTTCACCTTCTTCATGGGTCTGATGCTCTCGCGCCTGATCGCCATGGTGCTGGGCTTCAAGAACGGATCCGATCTGGTGATGACCGCCTTCGCAGGCACCGCCGGCGTATTCTTCGTCATGGCCAGCCTGGCCACGGTGATCAAGCGTGATCTGTCCGGCATGGGCAAGTGGCTGATGGTCGGCGCCATCGTGCTGATGGTCGGCGGCATCATCAACGTCTTCGTCGGCTCCAGCACCGGCATGATCGTGATCTCCATGCTGGCCATCGGCATCTTCAGCGCATTCATGCTCTACGACATCAAGCGCATCATTGACGGCGGCGAGACCAACTACATCAGCGCCACCCTGGCCCTGTACCTGAGCGTCATCAACGTGTTCCAGAGCCTGCTGGCCCTGCTGGGCATCTTCGGCGGCGAACGCGAATAAGGGCAGAACTGCCCCACAAAAAGGCCCTGCGGGGCCTTTTTTTCATCCTGCAGGGTATGCGACACTCAATCTGCCCCCTGACATGCCGATAAGGTCAGTACGCCCTATTGCCTACCCATGACGCTGCGCCTACTGCTCATTCCTGCCTTCGCCCTGCTGCTGGCCGCCTGCGACATCCCCGGGCTGGGCCCGGATCCGCGCATTGCCATGCGCGAAGCCGAGGCCAAGGCGATCGGTGGCGCCTGTCGTTACGCCCTGCGCGGCATTGAGGAGTGCTACCAGCTCAATCCCAAGGCCCTGAAGACCGCCGTCTTCGAGGGTTGGCGCGAAATGGACCAGTACATGCGGGACAACAAACTCGAAGGGCAGCCCACCCCCGAAGCCAAGGAAGCGGCCGAAACGCCGAAGCCGGCTGAGACCGAGAAGAAACCGGAAAAGCAGGCCCCGGCCGTCAAGCCCGCGGCGGCCGACAAGAAAACCTCCTGACACGAGAGTCTGACCGCTCACGCTGAGCTTGTCGAAGGGCTTCAACAGGCTCAGCCCGAACAGAAGTCGTCCAGGATTTGGCAAGCCTCCCTAGGCTCAGGCGCGCTCGAACACCGCCATGCTCTCGACGTGCGCGGTATGCGGAAACATATTGACCACCCCCGCCTGCGTGCAGCGGTAGCCACCCTGATGCACCAGCAAGCCGGCATCGCGCGCCAGCGTGGCCGGGTTGCAGCTGACGTAGACGATGCGCTGCGGCGGCGTCCACGACTCACTGCCCGGCGTCACAGGATGCTCGGCCGGGTTCACGCGCTGCTGGTGCAGGTCGGCCAGGGTCTTGGCCAGGGCGAAAGCGCCCTCGCGCGGCGGATCCACCAGCCACTTGTCGGCCACACCATCCTGGACCAGCAGCTCCGGCGTCATCTCGAACAGATTGCGCGCCACGAAATCCGTCGGTGCCAGGGCCTGCCCGTCGGGGCGCGCGGCCTGGTTGCGTCGCAAGTTATCGCGTGAGCGTGCCACCAGGGTCTCGCTGCCTTCGATGCCCAGCACCTCGCGCGCCTGGGTGGCGATGGGCAGGGTGAAGTTGCCCAGGCCGCAGAACCAGTCGATCACCCGCTCGTCCTGTTGCGCATCCAGCAGGCGCAGCGCGCGCGAGACCAGCACGCGGTTGATGTGCGGATTGACCTGGGTGAAATCAGTCGGCTTGAAGGGCATGGTGATGCCGAACTCGGGCAGCGCATAGCTCAGCTGCGGTGTGTCCGGCAGCGCGTCGAGCAGGTGCACGGTGTCCGGCCCCTTGGGCTGCAACCACCACTGCACGCCGGGATTGCGGACCGCAAAGTCTCGCAGCTTGGCCAGATCCCCCGTGCTCAGCGGCTCCAGATGCCGCAGCACCAGCGCCGTGACCTCGTCTCCGCAGGCCAGTTCGATCTGCGGACAGGTCTCGATGGCTTCCAGCGAGCCGATCAGCGCACGCAGCGGCATCAGCATGGCGCTCACATGCGGCGGCAGCACGGGGCAGACTTCCATGTTGGCCACGTAGCGGCTCTTGCGCTCGTGGAAACCCACCAGTACGGTGCCCTTCTTGTGCACATGGCGCACCGACAGCCGCGCGCGGTAGCGGTAGCCCCAGGCCGGCCCCTCGATCGGGCGCAGCACGGTCTCGGCGCGCACCTTGCCCAGGTGCCAGAGGTTGTCCTCCAGCACGCGCTGCTTCACCGCCACCTGCGCCGCCGGATGCAGATGCTGCATCTTGCAGCCGCCGCAGGCGCCGGCGTGCAGGCCGAAATGCGGACAACCGGGCTGCACGCGCTGCGAGGACTCGCGGTGGATGGCCGTGACGGTGGCCTGCTCCCAGTTGTTCTTGCGTCGGTTGACACTGGCGCTGACCACCTCGAAGGGCAGCGCGCCCTCGACGAACACCACCTTGCCATCGGCGCGGTGTGCGATGCCCTGGGCCTCGATGTCGAGGGATTCGATGCTCAGCGCATCAGCGGGGAAAATGGAAACGGGGGAGACGGTGTCTGACATCCCGACATTGTCTCAGAGCGAAAGTACCTCAGCCCCAGGCCTTGAGGTACTCGTCCCAGTGCGGCTCGCTGGATGCCAGCGTGCCGAGCGTTTCCTTGACATGCGCGATCTCCCGTTCGTACTCGGCCTCCAGCAGGCCGCCGCGCATTTTCTGGAAACGGCAGTACACCAGATAGGTGTTCATCACGTCGGTCTCGCAATAGCGGCGGATGTCCTCCAGCTTGCCTTCCAGATAGGCTGGGTAGACCGCCGAGCCGTCCATGCCCAGCTTGCCGGGGAAACCGCAGAGCTTGGCCATGGCGTCCAGCGGCGCGTTGTTCTTGGGCTGGTACATCGCCAGCAGGTCCATCAGGTCCAGATGGCGCATGTGGTAACGGCTGATGTAGTTGTTCCACTTGAAGTCTCGATCGTCCTCGCCCTGATCCCAGTACTTGTCGGCCACGACACCATGCTGCAGGCCGCGGTAATGCAGCACCGGCAGGTCGAAACCACCGCCGTTCCAGCTGACCAGCTGCGGCACGTGCTTTTCCAGCGTGTTGAAGAAAGTCTGGATGATCTTGCCTTCGCTGTGTCCGTCACGGTCGACGAAGGAATGGATGCGCAGGCCCTCGGCATTGCGGAACACGGCGCTGATGACCAGGATCCGCTGCAAGTGCAGGGGCATGAAGTCGCTCTGCCCCTTTTCCTTGCGCTCGGCCAGCCAGGCCGCGTAGACCTGCTCGTCCGTGCTGTCGGCGGGCATGCCGCGCAAGGCGCGCAGGCCAGCGATATCGGGGATGGATTCGATGTCGAAGACAAGTACCGGAGAGACCATGCGGAGATATTACCCCAGCACTTTCACAACAAGGCTTCGCGCGTGATACCCCGGCGCGCCAGATGGCGCTTGAGCTTGAACAAGGCCTCGTTCTGCACCTGCCGCACGCGTTCACGCGTGAGGCCCAGGCGCTGGCTCAGCACGTCCAGGGTTTCAGGCTCGCGATCATGCAGGCCGAATCGGCCTTCGAGTACCTCGCGCTCGCGCTCTGACAGGCTCAGCAGCCAGTCCTCCAGCAGGCGTTCCACCTCGTGCGCCTGCGTGATGCCACTGGGGTCGACGGCCAGTTCATCGACGACGGTGTCGCCCAGGGTCTGCTCGCCTTCCGTGCGCTCCAGCGCGGCGTCCAGCGAGCGCGGCGTCTCGGCCAGGGCCAGCAGTTCGGCCACGTCATGGGTATCGCGCCCCAGGAAGTCAGCCACGTCCTCGACCCGCACACCGTCCGGGCGTCGCGCCACAAACACAGCATCGTTCTCCAACTCGCGGCGTGCGCGCAGCACCTGCTGCAGTTCGCGGACCACGTTGACGGGCAGGCGGATCACCCTCCCCTGCTGCATCACCGCGCGCTCCACCGACTGTCGGATCCACCAGGTGGCATAGGTGGAGAAACGGAAACCCCGCTCGGGCTCGAACTTCCCGATCGCATGCATCAGCCCGAGGTTGCCCTCCTCAATCAGGTCGGACAGCGGCACGCCGCGGCCCAGGTAGAGCTTGGCAATGCTGACCACCAGGCGCAGGTTGTGCTCGATCATGCTCTGGCGCGCGGCAAAGTCGCCGGCGCGCGCACGCACGGCGGTTTCGTATTCCTGTGCCGGCGTGAAGAGTTCGGTGCGGCGCACCTGGCGCAGGTAGGAGGTCAGCGCATCGCCGGATTCGCCCGCCAGTTCCGACGGGTTGACCGCCAAGGCTGCATGTTCCTGGCCGCCAGGGGGCTCCTCGGCGGGAGCATGCCCGGCAGCATGGGCCGCGTCGTCCGTGCCCGCTGCGAAAGGATGAAGGCCGCGTGTCTTACCGTGGAGGGAGCGTCTGGGCATGGCTGTTCCTCACGGCGTCAGGGCGCCCCTAGCGGGGCGGCAGGTACTTGAGCGGGTCCACCGGCTTGCCCTGGCGCCGCACCTCGAAGTGCAGCTTCACGCGGTCGGCATCGCTGTTGCCCATCTCGGCGATCTTCTGCCCCCTGCGCACGGCCTGGTCCTCCTTGACCAGCAGCGTCTTGTTGTGCGCGTAGGCCGTCAGGTAAGTGTTGTTGTGCTTGAGAATGATGAGGTTGCCGTAACCGCGCAGGCCGGCACCGACATAGACCACACGCCCCTCGGCCGCGGCCAGCACCGGTTCACCAGCCGCGCCACCCAGGTCCAGGCCCTTGTTCTTCACCTCGTCGAAACCTGCCAGCACCGGGCCAGGCACGGGCCAGATCCAGCTCAGGCCGGACTCGGCCGCCGCAGCAGGCTCCGCGGCCGCGGCCGCGGCAGACGGCCTGGCCGCTGCGCTGGAGGCCTGGCCGGGCTGGACCTGGCTTGAAGCGATGCTGGCCGAACCGACGGGCCGGCTCACGACGCCACTACTTTCAGCCGCCACGACGGGCGGGGTCACCCGCAAGACCTGCCCGACTTCGATCTGGTTGGGCTGGGCCAGGTTGTTCCAGGCGGCAATGTCTTTCCAGTTCTGCCCGGTTTCCAGCCCGATGCGGATCAGCGTCTCGCCGGGCTTGACGGTGTAGTAGCCGACCTTGCCGGCGTTCTCGAAACCCGGCGGCTGCTTGACCGCCACGGTATTGGGGTCCATCACCGGCCGGGAGACAGAGGTGCGCCGATCCTCCACGGGCGCGCTGCCCGGGCCCGTGCCGCAAGCTGCCAGCATGACAGCACCTGCCAGCAGCAAACCCAACAGCCCGGCTCCTCGAGAATTGACCGTCATAGATGATTCCTTCATGCGATGCCCGATTTTAGGGGGACAAAGTGCACCGCCTCAAGCAGCGTGTGCTGCACGCCGCTGGCGGTCTTGTCCAGCACCAGCAAGGCCTGGGCTGCGCCCGCGGCACGGGCCACCGGCGCCACCAGGCGACCGCCCACGGCGAGCTGCTCGATCCAGGCCGGCGGCACGGCCTCGCCGCCGGCCGCCGCGATGATGCCCGCATAAGGCGCGCCCTGGGCAAAACCGGCCATGCCGTCACCGAACAGCAGGTGAACATTGGGCAGACGCAGCAGGCGCAGATTCTCACGCGCCTTCTCGTGCAGGCCGCGCAGGCGCTCGATGCTGTAGACCTCTTTCACCAGCAGGCTGAGCACGGCGGCCTGGTAGCCGCACCCGGTGCCGATCTCCAGCACACGCCCCATGGGCTCGGTCCGACCGGCCAGCAGCAGCTCCACCATGCGCGCCACCACATTGGGCTTGGAAATGGTCTGGCCCAGGCCGATGGGCAGGCTGGTGTCCTCGTAGGCCTGGGTGGCCAGCGCCGTGTCGACGAAACGATGCCGCTCAACACGCCCCATGGCCTGGAGCACGCGCGCATCCTGGATGCCCTGGGCCGCCAGCTTCTGCACCATGGCCAGGCGCACCGCCTGCGAATCCAGGCCCAGGCCCTGAGGGGTGAGGGATGCCGCTTGCGGGCGGGGCTGTCCACCACCCGCGGGGGCGGGCCCCGCGCCAGTGCGCGCTGCGGCTGGCGCCACCGCGCGTGCGAAACGTGCCGGGGCATCGGACGGCCGGTCCAGCCGCACCGGGAAAGCGGGACGCGGACGCGGGTTCATGCCTGCCCCTTGGGACTGAGCTGCGCCACGGACTGCGCCCAATAACCCAGGCGCTCGTGGTCGCAGAGGTCGACCTTGAGCGGCGTCACTGCAACATGGCCCAGCGCCGTGGCGTGGAAGTCGGTGCCCTCGCTCTCGTCCAGGGCCGGGCCGGCCGCGCCGATCCAGTACATGGTTTCGCCGCGCGGGCTGGTCTGGGTGATCACGGCTTCGGCCGCATGGCGCCGCCCGAGGCGGCAGACCTTGGCGGACTTGATCTCGCCCGCGGGCAGGCAGGGAATGTTCACATTGAGCAGCCAGGGCTGGGTGCCCACCATCTGCTTGGCCAGCATCTGCTGCACCAGCTCACGCGCACGGGCAGCGGCAGCGTCCAGATGCTTCCAACCCTTCTCGGTCTGCGAGAAAGCAATGGCCGGGATGCCGAAGAGGTAACCTTCCATGGCCGCGCCCACGGTGCCGGAGTAGATGGTGTCGTCACCCATATTGGCGCCATTGTTGATGCCCGAGACCACCAGGTCGGGCCGGTAGCCCAGCAGACCGGTCAGCGCAATGTGCACGCAGTCGGCCGGCGTGCCGTTGACATAGCGAAAACCATTGGCCGCGCGGTGCACGTAGAGCGGCGAATGCAGGGTGAGTGCATTGGACTTGGCACTGTTGTTGTGCTCGGGCGCCACCACCTCGACCTCGGCCACCTCTTTCAGCGCCTCGTACAGCGCCACGATGCCGGGCGCCTGGTAGCCATCGTCGTTGGAGATCAGGATTTTCATGGTGGGCATGTCTGCATCGATTGTAGGTGGCCGGCCGACCCGTCTGGACCTGCGTCACGCGTGGGACAAGAGCGCAAACAGCCTTGCACGTATCATGCCCGACGCGCTTGAGCACTTCACAGGAGACACGGTATGCACGCATGGTTATGCACGGACCCCACCGGGGTCGACGCCCTCGAATGGAAGGAAATGCCCACGCCGCAGCCCGGCGCCGGGCAGGTGCTGATCGCCATCCGGGCCGCCAGCCTGAACTTCCCCGACCTGCTCATCGTGCAGAACAAGTACCAGATCAAGCCGCCCCTGCCCTTCGTGCCGGGCGCCGAATACGCAGGGGTGGTCGAGGCCCTGGGTGAAGGTGTGAGCCACCTCAAAGTCGGCCAGCACGTGGCCTGCCTCTCGGGCACCGGCGGCTTCGGCACCCACACGCTGGCGCCGGCCGCCCTGTGCCTGCCGCTGCCGGCCGGTTTCCCCTTCACCGATGCGGCGGCCTTCATCATGACCTATGCCACCTCGCACCATGCGCTGGTCGATCGCGCCCAGCTCCAGGCCGGCGAGACCGTGCTGGTGCTGGGTGCGGCCGGCGGCGTGGGCACTGCGGCCATCCAGATCGCCAAGGCCATGGGCGCGCGCGTGATCGCGGCGGCCTCCAGCGATGACAAGTGTGCGCTGTGCAAGACCCTCGGGGCCGACGAGACGATCAACTACAGCACTCAGGACCTGCGAGAACAACTCAAGGCGCTCACAGGCGGCAAGGGACCGGACGTGGTCTACGACCCCGTGGGCGGCGACCTGGCCGAGCCGGCGCTGCGCTCCATCGCCTGGCGCGGCCGTTACCTGGTGGTGGGGTTTGCCGCCGGCCCGATACCGGCCCTGCCGCTGAACTTGCCGCTGCTCAAGGGTGCGTCCATCGTCGGCGTGTTCTGGGGCGAGTTCGCGCGGCGCGAACCCCAGGCCAATGCGGCCATGATGATGGCGCTGGCCCAGTGGTATGCACAAGGGAAGATCAAGCCGGTGATCGACAGCACCCTGCCCATGGGCGAACTCAAGGCCGCCTACGCGCGCATGGGCGCGCGCGATGTGAAGGGCAAGCTGGTGCTGGTGAACTGAACCACCCGGCGGACGTCAGCCCTGACTGGCAGGGCTCACGATCACCCGACCCTTGCCCTGGTGCTTCGCCTCATACAACGCGCGGTCAGCGGCCAACATCAGCTCTTCGATGTTGTCGCCATTGGTGGGGAAGCAGGCCACCCCGATGCTGGCCGAAACGGACTGCCGGATACCCGGATAGGGTGCCGCCAACACTGCCGCCAGCCGGGTCGCCAGCTCAGCGGCATCGTCCGGGCTGGCGCAGGCTGACAGCACGAGGAATTCGTCGCCCCCCATGCGCGCCGCCATATCGGACTCGCGGATGGTGGCGCGCAGACGTGCGGCGACTTCGCGCAGCAACCGGTCGCCGGCATCATGTCCATCGCTGTCGTTGACCCCCTTGAAGTCGTCCAGGTCCAGCACCATGACCGCGATGGCGCTGCCGCCTCGGCGCGCGCCCGCCAGCTGGGCCATCGCCATTTCCTGAAACAACTTCCGGTTGGCCAGCCCGGTCAACGGATCGTGATAGGCCAGGTGCTGCAAGTCATGCATGGCACGGGCTGCCCTCTGCAGCGTCTGGCCGACCGCATCAAACTCGGTGAAGCCCACCTTCGGCAACTGCACCGGCTGGCCTTGCCCTACGGCCAAGGCTGCCTCGTTAAGGCTGCGGGCATGGTCCAGGATGCGCTGCCTGAAGAACCAGGCGCTACCCAGACCGATAGCCAGCATGAGCCCCCCCAAGAACATCAGGAACAGGACAGCCTCTCCCAGGTCACGCCTGAGCACCGAGCGATGCACCCCCACCGCCGCCGTCCAGTTCCAGCGCATGGAGCGGGCATGGGAAGAGACGGAGGGAATTCCCTCCTTGGTCTGGGTCTCCAGCGTCGCCTCCCGGTCGCGCAGGATCGCCGCTACCACCGCCGGAACGGCCTTCTCTCCCACGAACTGGTCAGCCTCACGCGAACGCGCCGCAATCGTGGCTGAACTGTCCAGGATGACGACCAGCCAGTCCGGCGGAATCGACTGCCGATCGACCACGCGCTGGATTTCTGCCGGGTCGAGGCCGATGTTCAGGCTATAGACGACTTGACCGTCACGCAACACAGGAACTCCCATGGCGATAACGGGCCGTTTGACCACGGGCCCAACAAAGAGATCGGTCAGAACCGTCGTGCGCTCCCTGAACACACGGGCCAGTTCCGGTGGCGTCCCTTGCGCGGGCAATGGCGCGCCAAAAGGAAGATGCGTATTCAGTATTTGCCTGCCCTGGGCATCCGTCAGCACGTAGTTGTAGACGATCTGCGAGCGCACCGCCTGCCGGGCCTGCTCATGGAACTGGCGCAGATTCCCGCTGGAAAGATGTTCCGACGTGGCCAGAAGCCGGAGCCCGGACTCGATCGCGGCGAACTCGTGATCGAGTTCCGCAGACACCTTGCGCGCCAGCGACAACGACTCGCTGTAGATGCGCTCCCTATGCAGTTGGTAGTTGGAGTAGCTCAGATGTACTGCAAACAGCAGGGCCGGCGCCAGGCTGACCGCAACCAGCCAGAAGAGCCCCTCGCGCAGAGAGACGAGCCGAATGGAAGATTCCGGCGCGTCCGTCGAGTCCTTTGCGTCAGACCCTGGACGGATAGGCATGGCCAATACGAGTCCCTCCCCCTGCATCACAAAGCCGCTGCGATCAACGCAGATCGGGCATCAGCCGATTATTCAGCCAAACAAGGACGCCGTCCAGCCAGCGGGCAGGACGCAGCGCCACAAAAGAAAAATGCCCGCGCATGCGGGCATTTCTTTATCTGGGGTGGCTGATGGGACTCGAACCCACGACGACAGGAATCACAATCCTGGACTCTACCAACTGAGCTACAGCCACCGTAAGGCGAGAATTATAACCCCAGTCGCTCACGAACCACTGGGCTGCGCGGCCAGGGCATTCGCCGGACGCGGCACCTTGATCTGGACCTTGAGCCGCTCTCGCAGCAACTGGTAGTAGGCCTGCCCCTCGGCTTGCATCCACCACTGGGCGTACTGGGCACGGTCCTGACGCTGCGCATCCGCGGCAGGGGCCGGACGCTCCACCCGCTTGTTGATGCGGGCCACAACATAGCCCTGGGCACCGAGGTCCACACCAATCCAGGACGGCAGTTGGGCAGCGTCGGCGCGCAGCACGGCGTCCACCACGGGTGCCGGCAGGTTCTGCGCCTGGTCACGCGACACCAGTTGGGCTGCACCGACACGGGCGCTGGCCGGCGCGGCTTTCCAGGCCGCCAGCTTCTGCAGGCCATCCTGGCGCGCCAGTTCAGCGGCGCGCGCCTGAACAACGCGTTCACGCACGGTCTGACGCACTTCGACCAGGGGCAGGGTGCGCGCCGGCGTGTAGGCCGTGATGCGCGCAGCGGCCAGCTGGCTGGGCGCGATCTCCACGGCTTCGGTGTTGCGCTTGTTGCTCACGCTGTCGGCACCGAAAACTGCCTCCAGGAGTCTTGGGCTGGCCAGCGCGCCCTTGGCTGCGGGCGCCGGCTGGCGACCCAGGCCGCTGGCGGTCTGGATCTCCAGCTTGAGCTTTTCCGCCACGGGCTTGAGGCTGTCGGACTGCTCGTAAACACCGTTGGTGAAGACCTCGGCGGCCTCGGCATAGCGCGCGCGGGCTTGCTGATTTTTCAGGTCTTCTTCCAGGCTTGCACGCAACTCGGCAAAACTCCTCTGCTTGGGCGCCTTGATGTCGGTGACGCGAATGACATGGAAACCGAAATCGGACTCGACCACCTCGCTGATCTCGCCCTTCTTGAGGGCAAAGGCCGCATCCTCGAAAGGCTTGACCATGGCGCCACGCGAGAAGAAATCGAGGTCGCCGCCATTGGGCGCCGAGCCCGGGTCCTGCGAGTTCTTGCGCGCCAGCTGGGCAAAGCTGTCGGGCGCCTTGCGCGCCTGGGACAGCAGCTCCTGCGCGCGTTCCCGCGCCTTCTGGCGCTCGGCGGCGGGCGCATCCTTGGCCGCAGAGATCAGGATATGGCTGGCACGGCGCTCTTCGGGACCGCTCAGTCGCGCCGCGTTCTGCTCGTAGTAGCTGCGCACATCCTGCTCGTTGAGCTTGATCGTCTTGCGCACGGCATCGATGTCGAGCACGATGTATTCGACGCTGGCCTGCTCGGGCGCCTGGAACAGGGCCTGATTGGCCTGGTAGAAGGCCTCCAGTTCGACGTCTTCGGGTTTGACGCGTTCCGCGAAATCGGACGTGGCAAAGCGCGCCCATTGAACCTCGCGCCGCTCGAAGTAGGCGTTCAGCGCCAGGTCGGCCGGCACAGCGGAGATGAAGGCGGTCTGGGCCACACCGGCCTGCACCTGGCGCGCGGCCAGGTCGCTGCGCATGCGGGCCTCGAACATCTCGGGACTCATGCCCTGGCTGCCCAGCAGCTGACGGTAGCGCTCCATGTCCAGCGTGCCATCGGGGCGGCGCAGTGCGGCGATGGCGGGGATGGACTGCAGCTCGCGCGCCAGACGCGCATCGCTGGTGCCCAGGTGAGCGGCCTGCGCAGCCTGTACCAGCACGCGCTCGCGCACGATGCGTTCCAGCGTGGCGTAGCGGGCCGGCTCGGAGTCAAGCAGCTTGGCGTCGAGGGTGGGCATGAGCTGTCGTACACGCTCGATCTCTTCGCGGTGCGCCTCCTCCCACTCGCCCCGCGTGATCTCGGCATTGCCGACACGAGCCACGGCCCGGTCCTTCTCCTGGAAACGGTTGTAGCCGTCGATGCCGACCAGCACGAAAGACGGGATGATCACCAGGAACAGGACGATCATCATGATCTTGGTGTGCTTGCGTACGTAATCAAACATGGAAGCGCTCTCCGACAAAAAAACAAAAAGGCGAACGCTTCGTTCGCCTTTGCCTGGGTTGGTGGGTGCTGACGGGGTCGAACCGCCGACCTACTCCGTGTAAAGGAGCCGCTCTGCCAACTGAGCTAAGCACCCCACCGGAAACAGGTCAGTTCAAGGCATCCTTCAGCGCCTTGCCCGGACGGAACTTCGGCACCTTGGCGGCCTTGATTTTAATCGCAGCGCCGGTACGGGGATTGCGACCGGTACGGGCAGCACGCTTGCCGACGGCGAAAGTGCCAAAACCCACGAGCGAAACGGAACCGCCCTTTTTCAGCGTGGTCTTGACGGCACCAATGGTGGACTCCAGCGCACGGGTAGCGGCGGCCTTGGAAATGTCGGCATGCTTGGCGATGTGCTCGATCAGTTCGGTTTTATTCACAAAGATCCCCTTGTATGGAAACTGCGTTGTTCAGTATGTCTTGTCAGAAATTCTGGCTTGCCGGTCCGGTCAGGCAAGCCAGCTTCGGGTGGCCGGGTCTGCAGCTTGCACTGCTGCATGCGATTAGAGCGAGGGATGGTACCCCTGTCAACATGGCATGCGGCATTACAACAGCGCGGGGGCGAATTCTAGTCGTATTTTTCACGCTACCGCCCGCTCGTGCTCACAAAATAAATCTTCCATGCGATGCGTCATGCTTTTCCACCCCGGGAAAGTTGGGTTGGGACTGCGTCCAGTCCTTGCCGCTCACCGGCTTGACAGCACCGCGCCACGTCAGCGCGCCGGCCTCACCACCAGGCTCACGCCCACGGCCGTCAGCACCGTGCCTGTGATGGTGAGCAGCGTGATCGGTTCGGAAAACAGCAGCCACGCCATCAGGGCGGTGGTCGGTGGCACCAGGTAGAGCAGGCTGGTCACGCTGGTGGCTGCGCCACGCTGTATCAGGAGGTAAAGCAGGGAGCTGCCTCCCAGCGTCAGCCCCAGCACCGACCAGGCCATGGCCGCCACCAGCTCCCAGTTCACGCCTCCGGTCATGGCCGTCCAGCGCACGGCCTCGGTTTCAAGCAGGGCCAGCGGCAGTGTGACCGCGAGCGCCGCAATCAGCTGCACCGCATTGGCGCTGCGCACATCGCAAGGTGCAACAAAGTGTTTCTGGTAGAGCGTGCCGATGGTGATGCTCAGCAGGGCCAGGACGGCGCATGAAAGACTGAGCAGGTCAGCCTCGCCGCCTTGGCCGAATTTGCGTGAGACGACCAGCAGCAAGCCGGCAAAACCCAGCACCAGCCCGGTCCACTGCCGCCCCGTGACATGCGACCCGCGACCTGACAGCCAGATCGCCGTGAGCACAGGCTGCAAACCGACGATCAGCGCCGCCAGGCCCGAACCCATGCCGGCCTTGACGGCCGCCCAGACACCGCCAAGATACCCCGCGTGCATCAGCACGCCCGTCACCGAAAGATGCAGCCATTGGGTGCGTGTGGCCGGCCAGGACACACGCATCAGCAGGATCCAGGGCAGGAAGCAGAGGATGGAAAACACATAGCGCCAGGCCAGGAAACCCAGTGGCGGCGCATGGGGCATGCCGTAGCGCGCCACGATGAAGCCGGTGCTCCAGATCAGCACGAAGACCAGTGGCATGGCCCGCACCAGGGCGTCACGGTCGCTGCGGTGCCTCATCGCGTCCAGGTCTCATTTCACGCGGGCGCGGATTTCCGGCAACGCTTTCTGCAGGTAATAGACCATCGACCAGACGGTCAGCACAGCGGAGATCCAGATCAGGCCGGTACCCCACAGATGGGTGTCGATCAGGCCGAACAGCGTGCCATCGAACAGCAGGAAGGGGATCGCCACCATCTGCACCGTCGTCTTGACCTTGCCCAGCATGTGCACGGCCACACTTCGTGACGCGCCAATCTGCGCCATCCACTCGCGCAGGGCCGAGATCGCAATTTCCCGGCCGATGATGATGAGTGCCACAAAGACGTCGGCGCGCTGCAGGTCCACCAGCACCAGCAGGCTGGCGCAGACCAGGACCTTGTCGGCCACCGGGTCGAGGAAAGCCCCGAACGAGGACATCTGATTGAGCTTGCGCGCCAGATACCCATCCAGCCAGTCGGTCAGGGCGAACACCACGAACATCACGGTGGCGATCAGGTTGCGCGTGGCCGGCTCCAGCGGCAGGTAGAACACGCCCACGATCAGGGGAATCGCGACGATGCGCGTCCAGGTCATGAGGGTGGGGATGGTGAGAAACATGGGAGTGATTGTGGCATGGACGCGAGGGCGGACCCGCTGCGGCCAGTCCGTTCAATGCAGCGCGCGATAAATGGCCTCGGCCAGCTCGTGCGAGATGCCGTCCACCGAGACCAGGTCCTCGACGCTGGCAGACGCCACGCCGCGCACGCCACCGAAGCGCTGGAGCAGTCGCGCGCGGCGCTTGGGTCCGACGCCGGGGATATCCTCGATCTTGCTGCCACCGGTGCGCACCTTGGCGCGGGCCGCGCGCATGCCAGTGATGGCAAAGCGGTGCGCCTCGTCGCGGACCTGTGCCACCAACATCAGGGCCGCCGAGTCCCGGCCCAGCCACACCTTCTCGCGCCCGTCGGCAAACACCAGCTCCTCCAGGCCGACCTTGCGGCCCTCGCCCTTCTCAACACCGACGATGAGCGCCAGGTCCAGTCCGAGCGACTCAAAGACCTCGCGTGCCATCGACACCTGACCCTTGCCACCGTCGACCAGCACCAGGTCGGGCAGACGGTCCGTGCCCTCGGTGACCATGCCGCCCTCGCCTTCGCTGCCTTCACGCAGGGCCTGGGCCAGCCGGGCGTAGCGGCGCGTGAGCACCTGACGCATGGCGGCGTAATCGTCGCCCGGGGTGATGCCGTCGATCTTGTAACGCCGGTATTCGCTGCTCTGCATCTTGTGGTGATGGAACACCACACAGGACGCCTGGGTGGCCTCGCCGGCCGTGTGGGAGATGTCGAAACATTCGATGCGCAGTTCGTCCAGCCGGTCCTGTGGCAGGGCCAGGGCTTCGGCCAGCGCGCGCGTGCGCGCCTGCTGAGAGCCCTCCTCGGCCAGCAGGCGTGCGAGTTGCAGGGCGGCGTTGGTCTGCGCCATCTCCAGCCAGCTGCGGCGCAATTCGCGCGGCTGGTGCACGGCCCGCATCCTGATGCCGGCCTGCTCCGACAAGGCCTCGATGAGGCCCTTGCTGACGGGCTCGCTGGTGATCAGCGTGGGCACGGCCGGCACCTCCACATAGTGCTGGGCGATGAACGCCTCCAGTACCTGCACCTCGATCGGCACGGCCACGGCGTCATCCTCGCTGGCCAGCAGGGCTGCGGCATCTTCCACGTGGACGGGGAAATAGGCGCGGTCGCCCAGGTGGCGGCCACCGCGCACCATGGCCAGATTCACGCAGGCACGACCGCCCTGCACCTTGACGGCCAGGATGTCCACGTCACGGTCGTCCACGTTGTCCATGGACTGCTGATGCAGCACATTGGAGAGGGCCGCCACCTGGTCGCGCAGTTCGGCCGCCTGCTCGAACTCCAGCTGTTCGGAATGCCGCATCATGCTGGCCTCCAGCTGCTGCAAGACCTGCTGCGTCTCGCCGCGCAGAAAGCCTTCCGCATGCGCCACGTCCTGTGCATAGGCCTCGGGAGTCACCAGGCCGACGCAAGGGCCGGAACAGCGTTTGATCTGGTACAGCAGGCAGGGGCGCGTGCGGTTGGAGAACACCGTGTCCTCGCATGTGCGCAGGCGGAACACCTTCTGCATCAGCAGGATGCCCTCCTTCACGGCCCAGGCGCTCGGGTAGGGGCCGAAATAGTGGTGCTTTTTCTCCACCGCACCGCGGTAGTAGGCCACCCGTGACCAGGCGTTGGCGGACTTGCCATCGGCCGATTGGGCCACCGTGATCTTCAGATAGGGGTAACTCTTGTCGTCACGGAACAGGATGTTGTAGCGCGGGTGCTGCGTCTTGATCAGGTTGTTTTCCAGCAGCAGGGCCTCGGCCTCGGAACGCACCACCGTGGTCTCCAGGCGCACGATCTTGCCCACCATGTGGCCGATGCGCGTGCCGTCGTGGCTCTTCTGGAAGTAGTTGGCCACGCGCTTCTTCAGACTGCGCGCCTTGCCCACGTAGAGCAGTCCGCCCTCGGCGTCGAAGTAGCGGTAGACGCCCGGCAGCGACGGCAGGGCCGCTACCTGCGCCAGCAGCTGGGCGCTGTGCGTCTCCTGGGATGCCTGTGCGGGCTCGCCGCCTGGTTCGTTCTGCATGGACCGTATTGTGGACAATCCCGGCATGACATCCGGGCTGCGCTGGGACATTTTCTGCAAGGTCATCGACAACTACGGCGACATCGGCGTGTGCTGGCGTCTGGCGCGCCAGCTCGCCGGCTGCGGCCAGGCCGTGCGCCTGTGGGTGGACGACGCCAGCGCCCTGCGCTGGATGGCGCCCCTGGGTTGCCCCGGCGTGGAGGTGCGCCCCTGGTCTGAGTCGCTGGCCTTGGCCGATCTGGCGCCGGGCGAGGTGCTGGTCGAGGCTTTCGGCTGCGAGATCCCGGACGAATTCGTGGCGTGCTACGCGGCCTGGCGCTCGGCCGACAGCCGCCCGGCGGCCTGGCTCAACCTTGAGTACCTTTCGGCCGAAAGCTACGTGGAACGCAACCACGGTCTGTGCTCACCCGTCATGCAGGGACCCGGGCGCGGACTGAGCAAGCGTTTCTTCTACCCTGGTTTCACCGCGCGCACCGGCGGCCTGCTGCGTGAACCCGGTCTGCTGCAGCGCCAGGCCGACTTCGACCGCGCCGCCTGGCTCGGCCAGCAGGGAATCCCACCGATCCCGGGAGCGCAGCGGGTCTCGCTGTTCTGCTACGAGCCGGCCGCCTTGCCGGACCTGCTGGCCCGGCTGGCGCAACAGCCGACACCGGTCCAGCTGCTGGTCACCGCCGGTCGCACCGCGGCAGCGGTGCAGGGCTGCGCCCGCCCGCCCGGCCTCGCGGTGCATTTCTTGCCGCACCTCACGCAGGACGACTACGACCACCTGCTGTGGAGCTGCGACCTGAACTTCGTGCGCGGGGAAGATTCGCTGGTGCGCGCCCTGTGGGCCGGCCAGCCCTTCGTCTGGCAGATCTACCCGCAGCACGACAAGGCCCACCACGGCAAGCTGGAAGCCTTTCTGACGCAGATCGAGGCCCCGGCCTCCCTGCGCGCCGCGCACCGGAGCTGGAACGGCCTGGACGCCCATGCCCTGTCCTTGCCGGACCTTCCCGGCTGGGGGGCAAGCGCCCGCAAAGCACGCGATCGCTTGCTGGCGCAGTCCGATCTGCTGGGCCGACTGCTTGAATTTGTCGGCGGCCAGCCGAGCTGACACCCATCGCCATGAAAAAACGTTAAAATTCAGGGCTTTGCGGAAACCACCTTGGCTCGACCTGGTGCGTTTCCCTTCCCAGCCGCACGAACACCGGTTTACTCGGGGCACAAGGCGGCCAACCGAATCAGCACTACGGAAACACTATGAAGATCGCCCAGGAAATTCGCGCCGGCAACGTGATCATGCACGGCAAGGACCCGATGGTCGTGCTCAAGACCGAGTACAGCCGTGGCGGCCGCAACTCCGCCACCGTGCGCATGAAGCTCAAGAGCCTGATCGCCAACTTCGGCACCGAAGTCGTGTTCAAGGCCGACGACAAGATGGACCAGGTCATCCTGGACAAGAAAGACTGCACCTACTCCTACTTCGCCGACCCGATGTACGTCTGCATGGATGCCGACTACAACCAGTACGAAGTCGAGGCGGAGAACATGGGCGACGCCCTGAACTACCTCGAAGACGGCATGGCCGTCGAAGTGGTGTTCTATGACGGCAAGGCCATCTCGGTGGAACTGCCCACCAGCGTCGAGCGCGAGATCACCTGGACCGAACCCGCCGTCAAGGGCGACACCTCGGGCAAGGTACTCAAGCCGGCCAAGATCGCCACCGGGTTCGAAGTGCCCGTGCCGCTGTTTGTGAGCCAGGGCGACAAGGTCGAAATCGATACCCGCACCGGCGAATACCGCAAGCGCGTCTGAGTCTTTTGACCGCTGACCTCATAAGGCTCCCTCGGGAGCCTTGTGTTTTTTTGGCCTGGAATTCGGTGTAGGCTATCCGCATGAACGAACCCGACGCGAAAACGTCCGCCATCGGTCCTGGCATTGGCGGCGCGCCGTCCCGACTGGCCCTGCGCCGCGTGTTGATCGACACCTACCACGAGAACGTGGCCTACATGCACCGGGACTGTGAGGTGTACCGGGCCGAGGGCTTCAAGGCCCTGTCCAAGGTCGAAGTGCGCACCAATGGCCACAGCATCCTGGCCACGCTCAATGTGGTTGACGACGCGTCCATGGTGGCTTGCGGCGAGCTCGGCCTGTCCAAGGCGGCGTTCGAACAACTTGCCGTGGAGAACGGACATACCGTCACGGTCGCCCAGGCCGAGCCGCCCGTCTCCATGGGTGCCCTGCACCGCAAGCTGGCCGGCGAACGCCTGACCCAGGATGACTTCCGAGCCATCGTGCGTGACATCACCCAACACCACTACTCCAAGATTGAACTGACGGCTTTTGTCGTCGCTGCCAATCGCGACGAGCTCGACCGCGAGGAGGTGCTCTTCCTGACCGAGGCCATGGTCGAGGCCGGTCGCCGGCTCGACTGGCAGGAGCCGCTGGTGGTGGACAAACACTGCATCGGCGGCATTCCGGGCAACCGGACCTCCATGCTGGTGGTGCCCATCGTGGCGGCACACGGCATGCTCTGCCCCAAGACCTCATCGCGCGCCATCACCTCGCCCGCCGGGACCGCCGACACCATGGAAGTGCTGGCACAGGTGGAGCTGCCCGTCGAGCAACTGCAGCGGATCGTGCGCCAGCACCGGGGCTGCCTGGCCTGGGGCGGCACGGCCAATCTCTCGCCCGCCGACGACGTGTTGATCTCGGTCGAGCGGCCACTGGCGCTGGACTCACCGGGACAGATGGTGGCCTCCATCCTGTCCAAGAAGATCGCCGCCGGCTCCAGCCATCTGGTGCTGGACATCCCCATCGGCCCCACGGCCAAGGTGCGTTCCATGCCCGAGGCACAGCGCCTGCGCCGCTTGTTCGAGTACGTGGCGCGGCGCATGAAACTCTCGCTGGACGTGCTCATCACCGACGGCCGCCAGCCCATCGGCTTCGGTATCGGCCCGGTGCTGGAAGCGCGCGATGTGATGCGCGTGCTGGAGAACGACCCGCGCGCGCCCATGGACCTGCGCCAGAAGGCGCTGCGCCTGGCGGGCCGCATGCTGGAGGCCGATCCTGATGTACGCGGTGGTGACGGTTTTGCGATCGCACGCGACATCCTCGACTCGGGCCGCGCCCTGAAGAAAATGAACGACATCATCGAAGCCCAGGGCAGCCATCACTTCGACCCCAATCAGCCGCAGCTGGGCCGGCTCACCCTCGAAGTCAGGGCGCATGGCGCCGGCGTGGTCAGCGGCATCGACAACCTGCAACTGGCGCGCATTGCCGGCTTTGCCGGCGCGCCGAAGGTGAAGGAAGCCGGCGTCGACCTGCTGCGCAAACTTGGTGACGAGGTGCAGGACGGCGACGTGCTCTATCGCGTGCATGCCAGCTACCCGGCCGACCTGGAGTTCGCGCGCCACGCTTGCGCCCGCGCCAGCGGCTACCGCATCGGCCGGGCCGAGGACGTGCCGCACGTCTTCGTGGAGTTCTGAGCATGCGCCCGACCCTGCTCCTGCATTTCGACGACGAAGCCGCCAACGCCGCAAGGATCGCGGCCGCGGCCGGCATTCCGCATGCCTGCATAGAACGTCACCGCTTCCCCGATGGCGAGTTCAAGCTGCGCCTGCCGGCCGAGCTGCCAGAGCACGTGGTGCTCTTGCGCACGCTGGCCCAGCCCAATGACAAGCTGGTCGAGTTACTGCTCGCCGCCCAGACGGCCCGCACGCTGGGCGCCGCTCGGCTGACCCTGGTCGCACCCTATCTGGCCTATATGCGCCAGGACATCGCCTTCACGCCCGGCGAAGCCGTCAGCCAGCGCATCGTGGGCCGCTTCCTGGCGGGCCTGTTCGATGCCGTCATCACGGTGGACCCGCACCTGCATCGCGTGGCCACGCTCGAAGAGGCCGTGCCGGTGCCGCGCGCGGTGGTGCTCAGCGGCGCACCGCTGCTGGCCGACCTGATCGCGCGGCGACGCCCGGACGCGTTGCTGGTCGGTCCCGACGAAGAAGCGGCCCAATGGGTGGCACAGGCCGCCACACGCCACGGCTTCGAGCACGCCGTCTGCCGCAAGGTGCGCCATGGTGACCGCCATGTGGAGATCGCCCTGCCCACGCTGGACGTGCGCGGTCGCGCCATCGTGCTGCTCGACGACGTCGCCAGCAGCGGCCACACCCTGGCCCAGGCAGCCCGCGGCCTGCTGGCCGCCGGTGCGGCCACGGTCGACGTGGCCGTCACGCACGCTCTCTTTGCCGGCGATGCCGGAACACTGCTTTGGGACGCCGGCATCCGCCAGGTCTGGAGCACCGATTGCATCGCCCATCCCAGCAATGCGGTCAGCATGGCGCCGGTCATCGCCGCCGCCCTCCAGTGAGCAGCCCATGAAGACACGGAACGATCTCAGCACCCGCACCCTGGCCGATGCCTGGGCCGACCTCAAGGCCCATGCGGATGCCGGCATCCCCCTGCAGCCCGATGCCTATCGCCTGGCCTTTGCCGACCCTGAATTCCTGCTGCGCCGTGAAACCCGCGGCATCCGCTTCCAGCTCGAAATGCTCAAGCCCGACCTGGAGCAGCAGCAACAAGGCGTGAACAACACCATCGTCGTGTTCGGCAGCGCGCGCTTTGCCTCGCCCGAGATGGCGCAGGCCCGGCTGCAGGCTGCTCGCGCCAGCGGGGACGCCACGGCCCTGCAAGGCGCCGAGCGCGACATGCGCAATGCCCAGCGCTACGATCAGGCCCGCCAGTTTGGCCGTCTGGTGGCCGAACACAGCGCCAGACTGCCGCAGGAGGACCGGCTCTATATCTGCACGGGCGGCGGCCCGGGCATCATGGAAGCGGCCAACCGCGGCGCGCACGAGGCCGGCGCCCTCAATGTGGGCTTGAACATCGCCCTGCCGCACGAGCAGTCGGGCAACCCCTACATTTCTCCCAGCCTGTGCTTCAAGTTCCACTACTTCGCGCTGCGCAAGATGCACTTCATGATGCGTGCCAAGGCGCTGGTCGCTTTCCCGGGCGGCTTCGGCACGCTCGATGAACTGTTCGAGATACTCACCCTGGTGCAGACCGGCAAGTCCGAGCCGGTGCCCGTGGTGCTCCATGGCAGCAGCTTCTGGAAACGACTCATCAACTTCGACCTGCTGATCGAGGAAGGCGTGATCTCGCCCGCGGACACCGAGCTCTTCAGCTTCGTCGATACGCCTGAAGACGCGTGGGAGGCTATCCAGTCGTTCTATCGGCTGGAGGATGGCCGGGCGACTTGAGCGACCAGGCCAGGCGGCTGCCGCCGCCCACGACCGCGCCAACGACCCAGAACACCAGTGACACGCCCACCGCGGCGCCGATGCTGCCGAAGAGCAGCGGCATCACCACACTGGAGCCGTTGAGCGACATCAGGCGCAAGCCCAAGGCCTCACCGTGGCGGTCAGCCGGCGTGATCTGGTGCAGGGTGCTCATGATCATAGGCTGCACGGACCCCAGCACCAGGCCCAGCAGCACCGAGCACACGCCCATGCCCAGCGCGCTGGGCATGAAGGGGTAGACGGCGAACAGCACGGCCGTGGCCAGCATGGCGCCGCTGATCACCAGCGACTCGCGCAGATGCTCCGCCAGCCAGGGCATGGCCAGACGCACCAGCGTCGCTGCCATCGCGAAGGAGCCCAGCAACATGCCGATGGTCGAAGCGCTGTAACCGCGTTCGTGCCCCAGCACCGGCAACACAAAGGTGTGCACGTCCCAGCAGGAGGACAGAAACCAGTTCACCAGCAGCAGGCGGCGCATCATGGGATCGCGCAGCAGGTCCCAGGCGCGTCGCTTGCCCTGCTCGGCCGGCGTGGCGGCCGATGGCAGATCCGGCGTGCGTCGCACCCACCACCAGGTCAGCAGGGGCAACACCGCCATCAGCAGGAAGGCGCTGCGGTAACCGTTGAGGTCTCCCGCCTCACCGCCCAGCCAGACACCGGCGTGGTCGATCAACAGGCCGGCGGCCAAAGGACCGATGAAGTTCGAGGTGGCCGGACCGATCGACAGCCAGCTGAACATCTGCTTGAGCTCAGTGGCATCGCGGGCGGCACGGCCCACGTGGCGCTGCAAGGCAATCGACGCCGCACCCGTCGCACCGCCGCTGAGCAGCGCCGCCAGACAGAGCATGGGGAACACGGGGAACAGGGCGGCGAGTGCCGTGCCCACCGTCGCGGCGATCACGCTGAAGGTGATGGGCCGGCGCAAGCCGTGGCGGTCGGCATAACGACCCGCCGGCAGGGCCAGAAAGACCTGGGTCAATGCGAACAGGGCCATCAGCACACCCACGGCCATCGCGCTGTAGCCCTGCTTGAGCGCCAGCAGCGGTGCCGCCATCCGCAGGCCTGCCATGCAGGCGTGCAGGCAGATGTGCCCGCCGATGAGGCGCGCCAGCATGAAACGCGGGCCTGCCGTCGCGCCTGTCACCCTTCGTCAGCCTCTTTGTCCACGGGCAACAGGGCCTGCGCCTGCGTCTCGGGCAGGGCTTCAACCTGGCGCAGCGCGCGCTTCATGACGTTGCTGCGGGTTTCGGCCTGCTGCAGCGTATTGAGCACGGTCTCGGTCTGCGACTTGACCTTGGCCAGCACGTCGCCGAACTTGCCGAACTCGGTCTTGACGGCACCCAGCACCTGCCAGACCTCGCTGGAGCGCTTCTCCAGCGCCAGCGTGCGAAAGCCCATCTGCAGGGAACTGAGCATGGCCAGCAGCGTGGTGGGGCCCGCCAGGGTGATGCGGTGCTCGCGCTGCAAGGCCTCCATCAGACCGGGGCGGCGCAGCACCTCGGCGTACAGGCCTTCGGTGGGCAGGAAAAGAATCGCAAAGTCCGTGGTGTAAGGCGGCTCGACATACTTTTCGGTAATGGATTTCGCTTCCAGCCGGATGCGTGCCTCCAGCGCCTTGGCGGCCGCTTCGGCGGCCGGCCCATCGGCGCGCTGCTGCGCATCCAGCAGGCGCTCGTAATCCTCGTTCGGAAACTTCGCATCGATGGGCAGCCACAGCGGCGAGCCGTCTTCTGACTTGCCCGGCAGCTTGATGGCGAAGTCCACCACGTTCTTGCTGCCCGGGCGCGTGGCGATCTGCGCGGCGTACTGGTCCGGCACGAAAACCTGCTCCAGCAAACCAGCCAGCTGGGCTTCGCCGAACATGCCACGGGTCTTGACGTTGGTCAGCAGGTGCTTGAGATCGCCGACACCGGCCGCCAGGGTCTGCATCTCGCCCAGACCTTTGTGTACCTGCTCCAGGCGCTCGGCCACCTGCTTGAAGCTCTCGCCCAGACGGGCGTGCAAGGTAGTCTGCAGCTTTTCGTCCACCGTGGCTCGCATCTCGTCGAGCTTGGCGACATTGGTCTGCTGCAACTGGGCCAGCTGGGCTTCCAGCGTGGCGCGCACCTCGGACATGCGCCGGGCGTTGGATTCACTGAGGGCTTCCAGGCGTTGCGCCAGGGTATCCGACAGGGTCTTTTGCAGCAGAGCCAGCTGCTGACCGAAAGCGTCAATCTGCGTGTTCTGCGTGCGGGTGGCCTCGGCGCCCTGCTGCACCAGGGTCTGCTGAAAAGTCGCTAGGTTCTGCGTCAACTCCAGCCGCGAGCTACGGGATGATTCGCTGATCTCCTGGCGCAACTCGCGCCCCAGCCGCTCGCTGCCGGCCTGCAACTCGGCGCGCAGCAAGTCGCCAGCCTGTGCCGATTTCGCATCCTCGCGACGCAGCACGAGGGCCAGCAGCAGCACCAGATTCAAGACGCCCAGCACCAGCAGGGCCCAAAACACGACAGAGTTCACACCGTTTTCCTCCAGGCCGCTATTGTGATTCATGCGCGTCTGTCATGAAGGCCCGTACGCCGCGGGCGCCAAAGACTTTAATACATTTGTACAAATATAATCATCCGCATGAAAGTGGCACCTCACCCCATCGCGGCGCGTCCAGGCCCGAAGAAACCAGCGTCTGAAGCCAGCGACGATCCGGCGATCGAATCCTTGCGGCGTTTCCGGCAGATCTTCGCGACGGTGCGCACGCATTTCCGACAGGTCGAGCAAATCACGGGAGCAGGTGCTGCGCAATTGCGCGCCTTGAGCCTGTTGCGCGAGCGACCGGGGCTGCGCATCAGCGAGATGGCCCTTGCCATGGACATCCACCAATCCACCGCCAGCAACCTGGTCAAGACCCTGGTCGACCGCAAGCTTGTCAGCGGCTTGCGCAGCGGCAAGGACGCCCGCGTGCTGCACCTGAACCTGCTACCGGCGGGTGAGAAAGTGCTGCAACGCCTGCAGGGGCAGCACTATATCGGCGTGCTGCCCCAGGCATTGCAGACCTTGTCCCCGCGCGTGCTCAAACGCATGAACGCCGACCTCGACCTGCTACTGACCGCCATGCAGGCGGACGACGCGGCTGCCAAGTCGCCGCTGGCCTCGCTCTGATTCCGGGCCGCCGCACTGCCTGCGCGGGACAAGGGCGGCCATTACCTGTCCAGGAGGAACGATGATCGATCTGATGCTCAACTGGTCCGAGTGGATCAAACCCTCGGCCGGTCTGCCCACCGTGCAGTGGGCCCTGCTGTTGGCCCTGGCCGCTGCTGCCGGCCATCTGCTGCAACGCCACCTGGGCCTGCCCAAGGTGCTGGGCTATTCAGCGGTCGGTGCCCTGGCCGGCTTCTCGGGCTACACCGCGGCCAGCTGGCCGCTGGAGGGCATCGCCCAGTTCATGGTGGAGCTGGGCCTGTCCATCATGCTTTTTGAAGCTGGTGGCCGCTTGTCGCTACGCTGGTTCCGGCACAACCCCATGTTGCTGGCCCAGAGCCTGGGGGAGGCTGTGGCCACCTATCTGGGCGCCTGGTGGGTGCTCATCCTCTTCGAAGTGGATCCGTCGCTGCACGTGCCGCTGGCCCTGCTGCTGATGGCCAGCTCACCCGCCGTGCTGATGCGTGTGGCCAGCGACATCCGCGCCAGCGGTCCGGTCACCGACCGGGTGATCACACTGGCTGCCCTCAATACGTTCTATGTTTTGGCCCTGGGCGGTGTCATGGCGCGCCTGCTGGGCCGCTCGCAAGCCACCCTGGTCGATGCCATCTACCCGGTGATCCTGCTGGTCGTGGCATCGGTGGTGGTGGGCGCCCTGCTGGCCTACGCCCTGCGCAAGGCCCTGCAGCTCATGAGCCCCACCAGCGAAAACACCGCCGTGCTGCAGCTCTCGCTGATCGCCGCCGGCACGGCCCTGGCCGCGCACTTCGGCGGCTCGGCACCGCTGGCCGCCCTGCTGGCCGGCGTCCTGCTCAAGACCCTGCACCCGCGCCCCTGGTCCTGGCCGCGCCAGTTCGGCACGGCTTCGGCCATCCTGACCATCCTGATGTTCGTGTTGGTCTCCATGGCGGCCGCACAGGCCCCCTGGAACTGGGAAGCCTGGAGCCTGATCGCTGCCCTGGTGCTGGTGCGCGCCCTGGCCAAGCTGGGCGCCATCGCCCTGGCGGGTTTTGGCAGTGGCGCCAGCCCGAAGCAGGCCTTGTGGACAGCCAGTGCACTGTGGCCCTTGTCGGCCGTGGCCCTGCTGCTGGTGTCGCAATTTTCCGAGTTTGCGCCCGCCATCGGGCAGCCGGTGGCCGCCATCGCGCTCCCCCTCATCCTCTTCATGGAAGTGCTGGGCGCGCTGATGGCCATGCTGGCCCTGCAGCGTGCCGGCGAAGCCGGACGTACGCCGGCCGTCCGGCGCGTCAAACCCGAGGGGGAGAATACCGATGCCGCTTGAAGCCTTCAACCATTCCGAGGCCCTGACGCTGGGTGTGGAACTGGAACTACAGCTCGTCAACACCCACGACTACGACCTCGCGCCCTATGCCGACGACATGCTGCGCCTGATGGCCAAGCGCAAGCTGCCCGGCAGCGTGGTGCCGGAGATGACCTCGAGCATGATCGAGATCTCCACCGGCATCTGCCACTCGCCCTCGCACGTACAGGAGGAACTGGGCCAGATCCGCGACGCGCTGGTGCAATGCGCCGACAAGCTCAACATTGCCGTGGTCGGCGGCGGCACCCATCCTTTCCAGCAGTGGCATGAGCGACGCATCTACGACAAGCCGCGCTTTCGCCAGCTGTCCGAGCTCTACGGCTACCTCTCCAAGCAGTTCACCATCTTCGGCCAGCACGTGCACGTGGGCTGCCCGGACGCCGACAGCGCCCTGCTCATGCTGCACCGCATGTCGCGCTACATCCCGCATTTCATTGCCCTGTCGGCCTCCTCGCCCTACGTGCAGGGGCACGATACGGCTTTTGATTCGGCGCGCTTGAACTCGGTGTTCGCCTTCCCGCTGTCGGGGCGGGCGCCCTTCGTGCTGAACTGGGACGACTTCAACGCCTACTTCGACAAGATGACACGCACCGGCGTGGTCCGCAGCATGAAGGACTTCTACTGGGACATCCGGCCCAAGCCGGAGTACGGCACCGTCGAAATCCGCGTCTTCGACACGCCGCTTTCCATCGAGCGCGCGGCCGCATTGGCGGGCTATGTGCAGGCGCTGGCCGCCTGGTTCCTGAAGGAAGCGCCGTTCGAGCCGGTAGAGGACGATTACCTTGTGTACACCTACAACCGCTTCCAGGCCTGCCGCTTCGGGCTCGACGCGGTCTACGTGGACCCGGCCAGCGGCACCCACCTGCCACTCAAGGAGCACATCCTGGCCACGCTGGACCGCGTTCAGCGCCACGCCATCACGCCGGGCTCGGGGGCGGCGCTGGACCTGCTGCGAAGCAGCACCGAGCGCGGGCTGAACGATGCGCGCTGGCTGCGTGACACGCAAGCCAAGGAACAGCTGCTGGGCGAGGTGACGCGCCAGGCCGGCCTGCAGTTTCGCCAGACCCGAACCCTCTCGGGCTGACTCAGGCCTTCAGAACCTGCGGGTTCAGCGGCGTCAGGCCCTTGCCCTTGCTGAAGAACTCGATCAGGTTGTCGGCTGCCAGCTGGGCCATGGCCCGGCGGGTCGGGACGCTGGAGCTGGCGATGTGCGGCGTCAACACCACGTTGGGCACGGTCAGCAGGTCCGGATGCAGCTTGGGTTCGCCCTCGAACACGTCCAGGCCGGCGGCGGCGATGCGCTTGTCGCGCAGGGCCTGTGCCAGCGCAGCGTCGTCGACGATACCGCCGCGCGCGATGTTGACCAGCGTGGCCGTCGGCTTCATCTGCGCGAGCTCGGCCGCACCGATGGTGTGGTGCGAAGCCGCCGAGTACGGCAGCACCAGCACCAGGTGGTCCGCCGTCTTGAGCAACTCCTCCTTGCTGACGTAACGCGCCTTGCATTCGGCTTCGGTGGCCGCATCGAGACGCGAACGGTTGTGGTAGATCACGTTCATGCCAAAGCCATGCGCACCGCGCCGGGCAATGCCCTGGCCAATGCGGCCCATGCCCAGGATGCCCAGCGTGGCGCCATGGATGTCGGAGCCGGCGAACATGTCGTAGCTCCATTTGGTCCATTTGCCTTCGCGCAGGTAGATCTCGCTCTCGGTGATGCGCCGCGCCGTGGCCATCATCAGCGCAAAGCCGAAGTCGGCTGTTGTCTCGGTCAGCACGTCGGGCGTGTTGGTACCCAGCACGCCATGTGCGGTCATCGCGTCGAGGTCGAAGTTGTTGTAGCCCACCGCCATGTTGGCGCAGACCTTGAGCCTGGGGCAGGCCGCGAGCACCTCGGCGTCAATGCGATCGCTGCCCGTGGTGAAGGCGCCATCCTTGTCACGCAGGCGCTCGGTCAGCTCGGCCTTGCTCCAGACCGCGTCAGCCGAATTGGATTCCACTTCGAAATGCTGTGACAGATAAGCGAGGGTTTCCGGGAAGACGGAACGGGCAACAAGAATGCGGGGCTTGCTCATGGCTTGGGCTTTCAGATTAACGGAACCAGATGAAGGTCATGACGACGAAGAGGGGCAGCAGGATGGCGCCCGACCAGAGCATGTAACCGAAGAAACTCGGCATTTTCACGCCGCGGTCCTCGGCAATCGCCTTGACCATCAGGTTGGGCGCATTGCCGATGTAGGTGTTGGCGCCCATGAACACGGCACCCGCCGAGATGGCGGCCAGGGTCGGTGCCAGCGTGGTCATCAGGATGGCCGGGTCACCCCCAGCGGTGTTGAAAAACACCAGGTAGGTCGGCGCGTTGTCCAGGAAAGAGCTCAAGGCGCCGGCCGCCCAGAAATACATGGCGGGATCGGGCGAGCCGTCCGGGCGCGTCACGGCGGCCACCACGGCACCGAAAGGGCCGTTCACGCCGGCCTTGAGCATGGCGATCACGGGAATGATGGTCAGGAAGATGCCGGCGAACAGCTTGGCCACCTCCTGCATCGGGGCCCAGGAAAACTGGTTGTTGACGTGCGCATCCAGCGGCGTGATCTTCAGCGAGAGCAGCGTGACGACGATCAGTCCGACATCGCGCACCAGCCCCGGCAGGCCGACCTCGGTGCCCAGGATGTCAAAGACGATCCCCGACTTCCAGAAACCGCTGAGCAGCACCAGGCCGACGATGACCCCCAGCAGCCAGAAGTTGCTGGCCCCCTCGAAGCCGATGCGCTTGCTGTCGGGTGTGGGATCGACCGGAAGGATCTCCTCGCGCCGGTGGTAGTACCAGCTGTCCATGGCGTAGAACAATGCCAGCAGCACGCCGACCAGGAACAGGGTTTCCGGGAAGATATGGCTCAGGGTCCAGAAGAAGTCCACCCCCTTGAGGAAACCCAGGAACAGGGGCGGATCGCCCAGCGGCGTGAGAGAGCCGCCGGCGTTGGAGACGATGAAGATGAAAAACACCACCACATGCGCCTTGTGCTTGCGATTGTCATTGGCGCGAATCAGCGGACGGATCATCAGCATCGAGGCCCCGGTGGTGCCCATGAAGCTGGCCAGCACAGCCCCAATGGCCAGAATGGCCGTGTTCAGGCCCGGGCTGCCGTGCAAATTGCCGCGGATATGGATGCCGCCGGCTACCGTGAACAGCGCGGTCAGCAGAATGATGAAGGGGATGTATTCGGCCAGCAAGGCATGGACGAGGTTCACCAGCGCCGTTCCGGGACCGAAGGCCAGCGCGAAGGGCAGCAGGAAGGCCAGCGACCAGGCCGCCGCCACCTTGCCGAAATGATGGTGCCAGAAGTTAGGCGCCAGCAGCGGCATGACCGCGATGGACAGCAGGAGGGCGGCAAAGGGAACACCCCAGACAGCAGAGAGCCGGCTGCCATCGAATTCGGCCGCCATCGCCAGGCCGGGACACAGGGCCAGCCATCCCAGGGCCAGGCCCCAACGGTATCTTTTCATTGTTGTTTCTCTTGTTATTCCAACCAGTGGGTGAATTGCTCGGCCGGTACACGCGGCGTATGAAAACTGTTGACGACGGCGGACGCATCGGCATACCCCAGCGCCATGCCGCAAACCAGCATTTCCTCAGGTCCCGCCCCGATATGCGGCAGGATGATCTTCGCAAAACCGTTCCAGGCCGCCTGCGGGCAGGTATGCAGGCCGCGCTCGCGCGCCGCGAGCATGATGTTCTGCAGGAACATGCCGTAGTCCACCAGCGAGCCCCGGCCCATGACGCGGTCCAGCGTGAACATCAGGCCCACCGGTGCATCGAAGAAGCGGAAGTTGCGCTGTTGCTGCGCATGCATCTTGTCCTTGTCGGCCTTGCCGATGCCCAGCAGTCCATACAGGCCCCAGCCGTTCTCGCGCCGCCGGTCGATGTAGGGGCTGACCCATTTCTCCGGGTAGTAGTCGTATTCCTCGCGGTACTCGGTGGCCAGCGTCGGGTCGACCCGCAGCGCCTCGTGCGCGGCACAGACCTTTTCCACCAGGCTGTCGCGGCTGGCGCCGCGCAGCACATAGACCTTCCAGGGCTGGGTGTTGGTCCCCGATGGGGCGCGGCTGGCCACCTGCAGGATGCCCTGGATCAGTTCGGGCGCCACGGCTTGGGGCGTGAACGCACGCACGGACATGCGGGTCTGGATCGCTTCGTCGACAGTCATAGGTCTCAATTCAATGTTTCAAGTACAGCCCGCAGGGGAGCCGGAAGTGCGACGGGCCGGCGGGTCTGCCGGTCCACGTAGACATGGACGAAATGGCCCTGCGCTGCGGCGAGTTCTTCGCCCTGGGCAAACAAGCCTACTTCATAGCGCACGCTGGAGTTTCCCAAGCGGGCGACCCGGATGCCCGCCTCGACGGATTGCGGAAACGACAGCGAGGCAAAGTAGTTGCACTGGGTCTCGATCACCAGGCCAATGGTGTCGCCACCATGGATGTCCAGCGCGCCCTGCTCGATCAGCCAGGCGTTGACGGCCGTGTCGAACCAGCTGTAATACACGACGTTGTTGACATGGCCATAGACGTCGTTGTCCATCCAGCGTGTGGTGATGCTCCGAAAGGCCTTGTAGGCGGTGCGTCGCTCGGGTCCCGGTTTTTCAATCTGGGTATTCATGCTCAGGCCAGATTCTGCCAGCCCGGCTGCGTCAGCCCTGCCACCCATACCGTGCCACCAGCGTTCCGGCACCGACAGGCCCAGATCACGGGTTTCTAGGGACTCGCCCCTAAATTGCTGCAATGCAACAAAAAACGCTTGCAATCGAAAGCGCTTGGCCTAAAATTCAACCCATGCTGCACCGCAGCAATCATGTTTCCTCAACCCATCCTTCAAGGAGTTCTCCATGCTGACCGTCGAACAAGTTATGGCCACCAACAAAGCCAACGTTGAAACCCTCTTTGGTCTGACCGGCAAAGCCTTCGAAGGCGTGGAAAAGCTGGTTGAACTGAACCTGGCCGCCTCCCGCGCCCTGCTGGCCGAGTCCGCCAGCCAGGTCCAGACCGTGCTGAATGCCAAGGACCCGCAAGAAATGCTGTCCCTGCAGTCCGGCCTGCTGCAACCGCTGAGCGAAAAGGCCGCCAGCTACAGCCGCGAAATCTATGACATCGCCGCGACCACCAGCGCCGAATTCGGCAAGTCCTTTGAAGCCCAGATCGCAGAAGCCCAGAAGAAATTTCTGGATGTTGTCGACAGCACGTCCCAAAACGCCCCGGCCGGCTCGGAAACCGCCGTCGCCCTGATGAAGAGCGCCGTGGCTGCCGCCAGCAATGTGATGGAAACGGCTCAGAAATCGGCCAAGCAAGCTGCCGCGCTGGCCGAGTCGAACTTCAAGGCCGCCACGGCGACCGTCGAGGCTGCCAAGTCAACTGCCAAGAAGCGTTAATTTTTAACGCGGGGCAGACCCAAGTTGTAGAGGCGTCGCTTCGAAGCCTTTACATCAAGGGAAAACCCTGACATAATTTATCCATGGTTTGACAGATTCTTTCTGTTTCTCCGCTGCTTGTCTCCTCGGGTCCTTTCGTAACCATCAGGTTCAGGGATCCCTTCAAAGCCCCGTCTCTGACGGGGCTTTTTTTTTGCATCCGAACGGATTACCGGGCGCATGCCCGTGTCGATCACCCGACTCAACGGAGACCGCGCCTCCTGCTGGGTCAAACACCCGGTCTGCCAGCACGACCTGCCGGGTCGGCAACACCCTGCCCTGGCCTCGATGGTTCAACACTCAAGCAATCGTATTGCGAATGATTTGCATTTGATATATCATCTGGCTTCCGCTCCAAGCAGGAAAGATCATGCTCAAACGAATACTCTCCCTCTCCCTCTTCACATTGCTTGCCACCGGCCAGGCACTGGCCCAGGACCAGGTACTCAACATCTATTCCGCCCGTCACTACCCAAGCGACGAGGCCCTCTACAGCCAGTTCACCCGCAACACCGGCATCCGCATCCATCGCGTTGACGCCGATGATGCCGGCATCCTGGCCCGACTGCGCGCAGAAGGCACGGCATCGCCGGCTGACGTGATTCTGCTGGTCGATGCGGCCCGTCTGTGGCGCGGCCAAGCTGAAGGCCTTTTCCAACCGGTCAAATCAGCCGTCCTGGACGCCGCGATTCCAGCGCAACTGCGCGGCGAAACAGGTAGCGACGGCACATCCGCCTGGTACGGTTTTTCGACCCGCGCGCGTGTCATCGTCTACGACAAAATGAAGGTCCAGCGCGAGGACGTCGACACCTACGAGGAGCTGGGAGACGCCAAGAACAAGGGCCGCCTGTGCATTCGCTCCGGCTCGCACCCCTACAACCTCTCCCTGTTCGGCGCTGTCCTCGAGCACCTGGGCGAGCAGAAGACCGAGGCGTGGCTCCAGGGCATGGTGAGCAATATGGCGCGCGCGCCCAAGGGCGGCGACACCGACCAGATCCGTGCTGTGGCCTCGGGCGAATGCGCTGTCGCCGTGACCAACACCTATTACCTCGCAAGACTGATGCGCTCCAGCAAGCCCGAAGACCAGGCCGTGCTTGAGCGCGTCGGTGTGGTCTTCCCCAACCAGTCCAGCTGGGGCACGCACGTCAACATCGCCGGCGGCGCCGTGGCCAGGCATGCCAAGAACCCGGCCAATGCGGTGAAGTTCCTGGAGTACCTCGCCAGCCCGCAGGCACAGGAGCATTTCGCCAACGGCAACAATGAATGGCCGGCGGCCAAGGGCGTGAAGCTGGACAACCCGGCCCTGCAGGCCATGGGGGGCAACAGCTTCAAGAGCGAGACCATCCCGATCAGCGTGGTCGGCAAGAACTCGGTCAAGGTACAGCAGATGCTGGACCGCGCAGGCTTCCGTTGAGCGCCCCGCACGCATGAAAAAAGCCGGCCTCAGGCCGGCTTTTTCTTTGGGCGACTGCCGATCAATCGGCCGTAGCCTCTTCGGGCTTGGCCTTGCCTTCCTTCTTGGGCAAAGGCTGGATATCGAGGATGACCTCGGTCTTGCTTTCGTCCTTGTCCTTGTCATCCAGATCCACCGTCAGGCGACCGCCATCGGTCAGGCGACCGAAGAGCAGTTCGTCGGCCAGCGCACGACGGATCGTGTCCTGGATGAGCCGCTGCATGGGGCGAGCGCCCATCAGCGGGTCAAAGCCCTTCTTGGCCAGGTGCTTGCGCAGCTTGTCGGTGAAGGTGACCTCCACCTTCTTTTCGGCCAGCTGGGTCTCGAGCTGCAGCAGGAACTTGTCGACCACCCGCAGAATGATGTTTTCATCCAGCGCCTTGAAGCTGACCATGGCGTCCAGGCGGTTGCGGAACTCGGGGGTGAACAGGCGCTTGATGTCACCCATCTCGTCGCCAGCCTGGCGCGGGTTGGTGAAGCCGATGGTCGACTTGTTCATCGTCTCGGCACCCGCATTCGTCGTCATGATGATGATAACGTTGCGGAAGTCGGCCTTGCGCCCGTTGTTGTCGGTCAGCGTGCCATGGTCCATCACCTGCAGCAGCACGTTGAAGATGTCCGGGTGTGCCTTCTCGATTTCATCAAGCAGCAGCACGGAATGCGGCTTCTTGGTGACCGCCTCGGTCAGCAGGCCGCCCTGGTCGAAACCGACGTAGCCGGGCGGCGCACCGATCAGGCGGCTCACGGCGTGACGCTCCATGTACTCGGACATGTCGAAGCGGATCAGATCGATACCCATGATGTAGGCCAGCTGCTTGGCAGCCTCGGTCTTGCCCACGCCAGTGGGACCGCTGAACAGGAAGGAGCCAATCGGCTTGTCGGCACGGCCCAGACCCGAGCGCGCCATCTTGACGGCCGCCGCCAGCACCTCCAGTGCCTTGTCCTGGCCAAACACCACGCTCTTCAAATCACGTTCGATGGTCTGCAGTTTGCTGCGGTCGTCGTTGGACACATTGGCCGGGGGGATGCGGGCGATCTTGGCCACAATCTCCTCGACCTCGGTCTTGCCGATGGTCTTCTTGCGCTTGGACGGCGCCAGGATACGCTGCGCGGCACCCGCCTCATCGATCACGTCAATGGCCTTGTCAGGCAGATGGCGGTCATTGATGTACTTGGCCGAAAGCTCAGCCGCAGCCTGCAGCGCCGCATTGGCGTACTTGACGTTGTGATGCTCCTCGAAGCGCGACTTCAGACCCTTGAGGATGTCGATGGTCTCGCTCACGGTGGGCTCCACCACGTCGACCTTCTGGAATCGACGCGACAGTGCAGCGTCCTTCTCGAAGATGCCGCGGTACTCGGTGAATGTGGTTGCGCCGATGCACTTGAGCTGACCGCTGGACAGCGCCGGCTTGAGCAGGTTGGACGCGTCCAGCGTGCCCCCCGAAGCGGCACCCGCCCCGATCAGGGTGTGAATCTCGTCGATGAACAGGATCGCGTTGGGCTTGTCCTTGAGGGACTTGAGCACGCCCTTGAGGCGTTGCTCGAAGTCGCCGCGGTACTTGGTGCCCGCCAGCAGGGAGCCCATGTCCAGCGAATAGACATTGCCCTCGGCCAGGATTTCGGGCACGTCCTTCTGGACGATGCGCCACGCCAGGCCTTCGGCGATCGCCGTCTTGCCCACGCCAGCCTCACCCACCAGCAGCGGGTTGTTCTTGCGGCGGCGGCACAGGATCTGGATCACGCGCTCGACCTCGTACTCGCGGCCAATCAGCGGATCGATCTTGCCTTCCTTCGCTGCCTGGTTGAGGTTCTGGGTGTACTGCTCCAGCGGGGAGGCCTTGCTGTCGCCCTTGTCGGCGGCAGCGCCCTCCTCCGCCTCACCCGAGCTTTCGCTGGACTTGCCGGTTTCGGGAGGATCGCTCTTCTTGATGCCGTGGGCGATGAAGTTGACCACGTCCAGACGCGTGACGCCCTGCTGGTGCAGATAGTAGACAGCGTGGGAATCCTTCTCCCCGAAGATGGCCACCAGCACGTTGGCGCCGGTCACTTCCTTCTTGCCGCTGCCCGTGGACTGCACGTGCATGATCGCGCGCTGGATCACGCGCTGGAACCCCAGCGTGGGCTGGGTGTCGACATCGTCGGTCCCGGCCACCTGCGGCGTGTTGTCCTTGATGAAGTTCGACAGCGACTTGCGCAGGTCGTCGATGTTGGCCGCGCAGGCGCGCAACACCTCGGCCGCACTGGGGTTGTCGAGCAAGGCCAGCAGCAGATGCTCCACGGTGATGAACTCGTGGCGCTGCTGACGCGCCTCGACAAACGCCATGTGCAGACTGACTTCCAATTCCTGGGCAATCATGTGATTTCCTTTTGCCTTGCTTACAAATCTACTTTAATCCGATTCGCCTGACTGTCCAACAGTTCCAGCCATAAAAGAAAAGTAACTTTTCACTGCTTAATCGATTTCTTCACTTCTTCACTTGTTCATTCCACCGGTTCGCACAGGCATTGCAGCGGATGCCCCGCCTTGTGCGCCGCTTCCAGCACTTGGTCAACCTTGGTCGCTGCCACATCCTTGCTGTAGACGCCACAGACTCCTTTGCCGTCCAGGTGGATCTTGAGCATGATCTGGGTTGCCGTTTCCAGATCCTTGCTGAAATACTCCTGGATCATGACCACCACGAACTCCATCGGGGTGTAGTCGTCATTCAGCATGACCACCTGATACATCTGCGGCGGCTTGACTTTCTGCGTCCGTCGCTCAAGCACGACCGACCCGCCCTCATCCCGGCGGGGCTGCTGAACGGGCGGGACTGGCGGTTTGGCGGGAGATTTCGTGGCCATGGATTGATTCTATCGACCGTGCACCGGGTACGCGTCCATGGGGTTGAATTGAATTGGAGGCGTCAGGCCCACCTTCAAGCCTGAAAACGGGTCCGTGATGAAAAATAAACGACTGGCAGCGACACCAGGTCGCTTGGCGAGGACCGGCAGGGCACTTGGCCACGCGTGCAGCCTCTCACGTATCGACCAACGTTGCCTCGCATACGAGCGAACAGCAAACAGCGATGCCACTTTCTTGAACGGCTCTCGCACCGAGCCAGATGCATGAATTCTAGTCTCAACGCCAGGGGCTCCCGACGCCCTGCAGCGGGTCGACCGGGTTCTTTGCATCACCAGGAATGACGGACAATGCGACGGCCTGTGATTTTCGCAACCCCCTCATGAACCGTCTGCTCTTTCGCCTGTCCTTCCTGCTCCTCGCGCTGCCTGGGGCCGCCTGGCCGCAGGAGTCACCCCAGGTCAATCTGCCTCGCGTCACGCTCACGGCAGGCATGCACCTGGTCCAGGCCCAGGTAGCAGCCACCCCTGAGCAGCGCGCGATCGGGCTCATGTTCCGCAAGGAGATGCCCACCAGCGAAGGCATGCTCTTCATTTTCGAGCAGCCATCCAGCCAATGCTTCTGGATGAAGAACACCCTGCTGCCATTGACCGCCGCCTTCATCGACGATGACGGCACCATCGTGAATCTTGCCGACATGAAGCCGCAGACGACCACCTCGCACTGCTCGGCCAAGCCCGTGCGCTATGTCCTGGAGATGAACCAGGGATGGTTCGCCAAACGCGGCATCAAGGCGGGGAGCAAGCTGGGGGGACCGCTGTTCAGCACGCGCAAATGAGTGGCGCGCGCATTCCACGCCAGTGCCCCGATTGCCCGCCACCCCAAAAGGAAAAGCGATCAGGTCGGCCGCGGCCACCCTGATCGCCTCGCAAGTGCCGGACATCCGGCTGACCTGATACTGACCCGACTTAGGCCTTCGCGGACGCCAGCACAGCGTTGAGGGTCTTGCTCGGTCGCATGACGGTATCCAGCTTGGAGAAGTCCGGCATGTAGTAGCCCCCAATGTCCGCCGGCTTGCCCTGCACGGCCGCCAGTTCGGCCACGATGGTCTTTTCGTTATCGGCCAGCTGCTTGGCCAGCGCTGCGAACTGTTCAGCCATAGTCTTGTCCTCGGTCTGCGCGGCCAGCTCCTGGGCCCAGTACAGGGCCAGGTAGAACTGGCTGCCCCGGTTGTCGAGCTGACCAGTCTTCGGGGAAGGGTTCTTGTTGTTGTCGAGCAGCTTGCCGGTGGCGGCATCCAGGGTCTTGGCCAGAAGCTTGGCCTTGGCGTTGCCGGCCTTGATGCCGAGCTCTTCCAGGGACACGGCCAACGCCAGGAACTCGCCCAGTGAGTCCCAGCGCAGGTGGTTCTCTTCCACCAGCTGCTGCACGTGCTTGGGCGCGGAGCCCCCAGCACCGGTTTCGTACATGCCGCCGCCGGCCATCAGCGGAACGATGGACAGCATCTTGGCGCTGGTGCCCAGTTCCATGATGGGGAAAAGGTCGGTCAGGTAGTCGCGCAGGATGTTGCCGGTGGCCGAGATGGTGTCGAGACCGCGGATCACGCGCTCCAGCGTGTAGCGCATGGCGCGCACCTGGGACATGATCTGGATGTCTAGGCCCGCGGTGTCGTGCTCGTGCAGGTACATCTTGACCTTGGTGATCAGCTGTGCCTCGTGCGGGCGGTACTGGTCGAGCCAGAACACCACCGGCATGCCCGAGTTGCGCGCACGCGTGACGGCCAGCTTGACCCAATCACGAATGGCGGCGTCCTTGACCTGGCACATGCGCCAGATGTCGCCCTGCTCCACGTTCAGGCTCATCAGGACCTCACCGGTGGCAAGGTCGGTGATATTGGCCACGCCATCCTCTGCAATCTCGAAGGTCTTGTCGTGCGAGCCGTATTCCTCGGCCTGCTGGGCCATCAGGCCCACGTTGGGCACGGTGCCCATGGTGCGCGGATCGAAATTGCCATGCCACTTGCAGAAGTTGATGATCTCCTGGTAGATGCGGGCGAAAGTGGACTCAGGCATGACCGCCTTGACGTCCTTGAGCCGGCCATCGGCGCCGTACATCTTGCCGCCGGCACGGATCATGGCCGGCATGGAGGCATCCACGATCACGTCATTGGGCGAGTGGAAGTTGGTGATTCCCTTGGCCGAGTCGACCATGGCCAGCTCGGGGCGATGCTCGTGGCAGGCGTGCAGGTCGCGTTTGATCTCTTCCTGCTTGGACTGCGGCAGCGAGGTGATCTTGTTGTAGAGATCAACCATGCCATTGTTGACGTTGATACCCAGCTCGTCGAACAGCTTGCCGTGCTTGGCAAAGGCGTCCTTGTAGAAGATCTTGACGCAGTGGCCGAACACAATGGGGTGCGAAACCTTCATCATGGTGGCCTTGACGTGCAGCGAGAACATCACCCCGGTCTTGTGGGCGTCCTCGATCTCCTTTTCGTAGAACTCGAGCAACGCCTTCTTGCTCATGAACATGCTGTCGATCACTTCGCGGTCGAGCAGGGAAATCTTGGGTTTGAGCACGATGGTCTTGCCGCTCCTGGTGATCAGCTCCATCTTCACGTCGCGCGCCTTGTCCAGGGTCATGGACATCTCGCCGTGGTAGAAATCGCCGTGGTGCATGTGCGAGACGTGGGTGCGCGAGGCCTGGCTCCACTCGGCCATCGAATGCGGGTTCTTGCGTGCATAGTTCTTCACGGCCGCCGGGGCACGCCGGTCCGAGTTGCCTTCGCGCAGCACCGGGTTGACCGCGCTGCCGGTGCACTTGGCGTAGCGCGCACGGAGCGCCTTTTCTTCATCCGTCTTGGGATTTTCCGGGTAGTCGGGAATTTTGTAGCCCTTGGACTGCAACTCCTTGATACAGGCCACCAGCTGCGCCACCGAGGCACTGATGTTGGGCAGCTTGATGATGTTGGTCTCGGGCAGGAGGGTCAGTCGGCCCAGTTCGGCCAGGTTGTCGGGCACGCGCTGCGCTTCGGTCAGATATTCAGGGAATGCGCCCAGCACGCGCGCCGCCACCGAGATGTCGCTGGTGGCCACGTTGACCCCAGCCGGCGCAGCAAAGGTCCGGATGATGGGCAGAAAGGCACTGGTCGCCAACAGCGGCGCCTCGTCGGTCAGGGTGTAGATGATGGTGGGTTGCTGGGTGCTCATGTTCTATCTCCAGAAAATCGGGTCGGGGTGCTTCCGGTGGCTTTTTTCTCTTCGAACTTTTTCAGGCATTCGGCCATGAGCGATTTTGCTTTGGGGGCTCTGGTCGCGTCTCCTTTTTTTGAATCGAAATCCCGCAATACAAAATACCGATCAAAAAAAGCCGGGATTTTTTGCAGCAAGTCTTATAAAAGACACAAGACTGGGCGCCTCGACCGGCGAGGGAGGCCCTTGAGCACGGGCCCGACAAAAAGAAAAAGGGCCCGAAGGTCCAACCTTCGAGCCCCTGGCGGGTAAAGCGCGCGGGTCAGGCGTAGTTCTTGGCCGCGAAATCCCAGTTCACCAGCTTGTCCAGGAAGGTCTCGACGAACTTCTGGCGCAGGTTGCGGTAGTCGATGTAGTAGGCGTGCTCCCAGACGTCCACGGTCAGCAGGGCCTTGTCGGCGGTGGTCAGGGGCGTGCCGGCTGCGCCCATGTTGACGATGTCGACCGAGCCGTCGGCCTTTTTCACCAGCCAGGTCCAGCCGGAACCGAAGTTGCCGACGGCGCTGGTCTGGAAGGCTTTCTTGAAGTCATCGTAGCTGCCCCATTTCTTGTTGATGGCGTCGGCCAGCGCGCCGGCAGGTGCACCGCCACCGTTGGGGGACAGGCAATTCCAGAAAAAAGTGTGGTTCCACACCTGCGCGGCGTTGTTGTAGACGCCGCCGGCGGGTGCGGACTTGACGATATCCTCGAGCGACTTGCTCTCGAAGTCGGTGCCCTTGATCAGGTTGTTGAGGTTGGTGACGTAGGCCTGGTGGTGCTTGGCGTAGTGGTACTCGAAGGTTTCCTTGGACATGTGGGGCGCGAGCGCGTCCATGGCGAAGGGCAGTGCGGGCAAGGTGTGTTCCATAGCTTTCTCCTGATATTGAACAAACGTTAAAGGATCGTTAAATGATAGTGGCTCGGCCAGGAATTGCAGATGCCGCAATGGCAACAGGGTTTCGGCCGCCGCAAAGAAAAAGGGCCGGCATGAGCCGACCCTGATTCTTTAATTTATTGGTCGGAACGGCAGGATTTGAACCTGCGACCCCTTGTCCCCCAGACAAGTGCGCTACCAGACTGCGCTACGCCCCGACGAAGCCCGAGATTCTAACAGAGGAGCGACACCCGACGGAAGTGTCAGCCCAAGATTTTCAGAATCGCGGTAATTTCGGTGCGCAGCTTGGCGACATCCGCGATGCCACTGGCCGGCGCGGCTGCGGGCTCTGCCGGGGCGTCGGCGTCGTGTTCCAGGCGCTGTCGCGCGCCGCTGATGGTGAAACCTTCTTCGTACAGCAGTTCACGGATGCGGCGGATCAGCAGGACTTCGTGGTGCTGGTAGTAGCGGCGGTTGCCGCGCCGCTTGACCGGGCGCAGCTGGGTGAATTCCTGCTCCCAGTAACGCAGCACGTGCGCCTTGACGGCGCACAGCTCCGACACTTCACCGATGGTGAAATAGCGTTTCGCCGGAATCGGCGGAAGTTCACTCCTCGCTGGGCGTTCCAATTTGGGCGCCTTCAACCTGCGATTTGAGTTTCTGGCTGGCGTGGAACGTCACCACGCGCCGCGCGGAGATCGGCATTTCCTCGCCGGTTTTGGGATTGCGGCCCGGACGCTGCGGTTTTTCGCGACACTGGAAATTGCCGAATCCGGACAATTTGACGATGTCGCCTTTTTCGAGGGCTGAACGGATTTCGTCGAAGAAGGACTCGACGACGTCCTTGGCCTCGCGCTTGTTCAAACCCACTTTCTCGAACAGCAGTTCGGCCAGATCAGCTTTGGTGAGGGTGGTCATGGTCGTGTAAGCAGAATGGCTGGTAATAAGTAAAGGTCAGGATCGCGCCGGAAAGCGGGTTTTTCAATCAAGTACGCAAGCTGGCATTGCACTGACGAAGCGCAGCATCGACCAGTTTTTGCACGGCCCCGTCCACTTCCTGATCCGTCAATGTGCGTTCAGTATCTTGCATAACTACCCGGACTGCAAGGCTTTTTTGGTTTTCGCCCAGGCCTTTTCCGCGGTAATCGTCGAATACGTCGATCGAGCGAACCTGGGCCGACGCCACCTCGTGCAGCACCGCCAGCAGTTCGCCGGCCGGGGTATGCACGTCCAGCACGAAGGCCAGGTCGCGCCGCACCTGCGGGAAACGCGACAGCCCGCCATGGTGCGGCAAGGCCCGCTGCGCGAGCGCGCTGCTGTCGAGTTCGAACAGCACCGGCGCGGACGCCAGGTCGAAGGCCTGCACCAGACGCGGGTGCAGCGCGCCGATCCAGCCGATGGCGCGGCCGTCGGCCCACACCTCGGCGCTCTGCCCCGGATGCAGCGCGGGATGCACGCCGCGCCGCGTATCCAGCGCGATGCCGGCCAGCTGTTCGAGGTCGCCCTTGAGGTCGAAGAAATCGACGCGCCGTGCCGGCGCGCCCCATTGCTCAGGCAGCAGGTCGCCATAGACCAGCCCGCCCAGCTTCATCGGCTGCGCGGCGAGCGACGCGTAGACCCGCCCCAGTTCGAAAATGCGCACGCGCGTCTGCTGGCGGTTGAGGTTGTGGCGCAGCGTGTCGATCAGGCCGCCCCACAGCGTGGTGCGCATCGCCGACAGGTGGCTGGCGAGCGGATTGGCGAGCGGCAGCGGCCGGGCGTTGGCATCGAGCGTGGTTTCCCACGCCGGATCGACGAAACTGTAGGTGATGACTTCCTGGTAATCGAGGTCGACCAGCGTCTGGCGCAGGCTGTCGTCGGCCAGCAGCGTTTCGTCCTGCGGCAGCATGCGCGATGGCGCGGCCGGCGGCTGCGCCGGAATGTTGTCGTAGCCGAACAGGCGCACCGCTTCTTCGATCAGGTCTTCCTCGATCGCCAGGTCGAAACGGAAGCTGGGCGGATTGACGATCAGGCTGTCGCCCTGGCGTTCCACCCGGGCGCCGAGCGCGGCGAGGCCGCGCGTCACCTGGTCGGCATCGAACGCGATGCCCGCCACGCGCGCGAGGCGCGCCAGCCGCAAGGTGATCGGCGGACGGTCCGGCAGGTCGGCCACCGCTTCGCGGATGGGCCCGACCTGGCCGCCGCAAATGTCGACCAGCAACTGGGTAGCGCGCTCCATCGCCTGCAGGGTGGCGCCGAAATCGACGCCGCGCTCGAAGCGGTGCGACGAATCGGTGGACAGGCCCAGCCGCCGCGCGCGCCCGGCAATCGCCGCCGGTGCGAAGAACGCCGCTTCGAGCATGATGTCGACGGTGGCCGAGGTCACGCTGGTCGGCTGCCCGCCCATGATGCCGGCAAGCGCCACCGGCCCGCTGGCATCGGCGATCACCAGCATGTCGGGTGCGAGTTCGGCGGTCTGGCCGTTGAGCAGTTCGAGCGTTTCGCCCGCGCGTGCCAGCCGCACCTCGATGCCGCCGTTCAGCCGCGACAGGGCGAACGCGTGCATCGGCTGGCCCAGCTCGAGCAGGACGTAATTGGTGATGTCGACCGGCGCCAGCAGCGGGCGGATGCCGCAGCGCTCAAGCCGTTCGGCCATCCAGCGCGGCGTGGTCGCCTGCGCATTGATGCCGCGCACCACGCGCCCCAGATAAAGCGGGCAGGCCGCAGGCGCCGACACGCTGACCGGCACCGCATCGGCGATCTGGTTGGCGACTTCACCCACCTGCGGAAACCGCACCGCAGCGCCGGTGAGCGCGCCGACCTCGCGCGCCAGGCCCTGCAGCGAGAGGCAGTCCGCGCGGTTGGGGGTGAGCTTGAGCGTCATCAGCGTGTCGTCCAGATTGCGCCAGCTGCGGAAATCCATGCCCACCGGCGCATCGTCGTCCAGCACCATCAGGCCGTCGGCTGCGCCGTCCAGCCCCAGCTCCTGGGTCGAGCACAGCATGCCGAAGGATTCGACGCCGCGCACTTTGGCCACCTTGATCTCGAACCCGGGCAGCACGGCGCCGGGACGCGCGCACGGTACCTTGAGGCCGGCGGCGGCATTGGGCGCGCCGCACACAATCGTGACCGGCGCCGGCTCGCCGACGTCGACCCGGCAGACGCGCAGACGGTCGGCGTCGGGATGCGGCTCAGTCGACAAGATCCGGGCCACCACCACGTTGTTGAACGGTGGCGCGGCCGGCGCCAGCGCCTCCACTTCCAGGCCGGCCATGGTGAGGACGTGAGCGAGCTGGGCGGTATCGAGCCCGGGGTCAACGAGATTGCGCAGCCAGGATTCTGGAAATTGCATGATGTATTCGCTCTAATTAATTGAATTGTTTGAGAAAGCGAAGATCATTCTCGAAGAAAAGTCGCAGATCGTCGACGCCGTAGCGGAGCATCGCCAGCCGCTCGACGCCAAGTCCGAAGGCAAAGCCGACATAGCGTTCGGTGTCGATATTCACGTGCCTGAACACATTGGGGTGCACCATGCCGCAGCCCAGCACTTCGAGCCAGCCGGTATGCGAGCAGACGCGGCAGCCTTCGCCGCCGCACATCACGCAGCCGATGTCCATTTCGGCCGACGGCTCGGTAAACGGGAAGAACGAGGGACGGAAGCGCACCGCCAGGTCGTCGCGCTCGAAGAAGTTGCGCATGAAATCGGCCAGCACGCCCTTGAGGTCGGCAAACGACACCGACTCGTCAACCCACAGGCCTTCGATCTGGTGGAACATCGGCGTGTGCGTCACGTCGGAGTCGCAGCGGTATACCCGTCCCGGTGCGATGATTCGCAGCGGCGGCTGGTGGCTTTCCATGTAGCGCACCTGCACCGGCGAAGTGTGGGTGCGCAGCAGTTCGCCGCCCTGCAGATAAAAGGTGTCGTGCATCGCGCGCGCTGGGTGGTCTTCCGGGATGTTGAGCGCGGTGAAGTTGTAGAAGTCAGTCTCGATTTCCGGGCCGGTCGCCACCTCGAAACCGATCGAGCGGAACAGCGCCTGGATGCGCGACAGCGTCTTCGACACCGGATGCAGACCACCGCACCCTGCCCCGCGCCCCGGCAGCGTCACGTCCAGCGTCTCGGCCGCCAGCTGTCGGTCCAGCTCGGCGTGCTGCAGCGCATCGCGATGGCCCTTGAGCGCCGCCTCGACTGCCTGCTTGGCCTCGTTGATGCGGGCGCCGGCGGTCTTGCGGTCCTCGGCCGGCATCGCGCCCAAGCTTTTCAGCAGCTCGGTGAGCTGGCCGCTTTTGCCCAGATACGCCGCCTTGACCTGCTCCAGCGCCGGCAGGTCCGGACTGGCCTGGATTGCGGCAAGAGCGTCGGCAACGATTTCATTTGGATTGCGCATGGCGGTTCTGGAAAATCTCAAATGTGTCCACGAAGGGCACGAAATCACGAATCAAAACAATAGCGTTCCAGCGTTTATTCGTGTGCTTCGTGGATAAACTTTTTTGTTGTTAGGGCCGCACCAACACCAACAAAAAAAGGCCTTGCGGCCTTTTCTTGTTGCTTTCGGTGGTGCTTATGCAGCGAGCTTGGCCTTGACCTGTTCGACGATCTTGGCAAAAGCGTCCTTGTCGAAAATCGCGATGTCGGACAACACCTTGCGGTCGATCCCGATCTCGGCGCGGGACAACCCGTTCATGAACACGCTGTAGGTCAGGCCGTGCTGACGCGAAGCCGCGTTGATACGGGCAATCCACAGTGCGCGGAACTGGCGCTTGCGCTGACGACGGTCACGATACTGATACTGACCGGCTTTCATCACCGCTTCGTTGGCGACGCGGAATACGTTCTTGCGACGACCGCGATAGCCTTTGGCGGCATCGAGGACTCGTTTGTGACTGGCTCGGGCGGTTACGCCCCGTTTGACGCGTGGCATCTAATCTCTCCTTATGCGTAGGGCAACATGCGGGCAACCGCTTTGTGGTTGCTGGCATTGACCGTTTCCATGCCGCGCAACTGGCGCTTACGCTTGGTGCTCTTCTTGGTGAGAATGTGACGCATGAACGCGTGCGAGCGCTTGAATCCGCCGCCGCCCAGCGCACGGAACCGCTTGGCGGCGCCGCTCTTGCTTTTCATCTTAGGCATGATGCTTCCTTTTTTATCTCATGCGGCCAGGTGACCCCGCGACGCGGAATGCTTCACCAACCCGACTGCACGTATTGTGGCGTTATTGGCCCCCGGCTTGATCAACCTGGGCCCGAGAAACGCCGATCTCGAAAACCGTGCTGCTTAAATCTTTTTCTTCGGCGCCAGCATCATCACCAGCTGGCGGCCTTCCATCTTGGGGAACTGCTCGACCACCGCCAGTTCCGCCAGGTCCGCCGAGACGCGTCTCAGCTGGGCCATGCCGATTTCCTGGTGGGCCATTTCACGGCCCCGGAAACGCAGCGTAATCTTGGTCTTGTCGCCTTCTTCAAGAAACTTGATCAGGTTGCGCAGCTTGATCTGGTAATCGCCTTCGTCGGTACCCGGACGGAACTTGATTTCCTTGATCTGAACCTGCTTCTGCTTCAGCTTGGCGTCGTGCTGCCGCTTGCTTTCCTGGTACTTGAACTTGCCGTAGTCCATGATCTTGCACACGGGCGGCTGGGCCGTCGGGGCAATTTCAACCAGGTCCAGGTCAGCCTCTTCAGACTGACGCAGCGCATCGGCAATTTTCACAATGCCAAGCTGCTCGCCTTCCACACCGACCAAACGCACTTCAGGGGACGTAATCTCTCCATTGATGCGTGTCTGTTTCTTTTCTGTCGCGATGAGCCGTTCTCCAAATAAAAACCTGACGCCAGGCGCCGAGGCAAAAAGGCCAAACAAATAAAGAAGGCGCGGGGCATATCCCGATCACGGGGAGCCCAACGCCTTGTTTGACCGCTATTACTGTCGCGCCAGCGTTTCCGCTTTCAGGCGCGCAATCAAGTCATCCAAACTGAGCTGCCCCAGGTCCTGGTTGCCGCGGGCACGGACGGAAACCACACCGGTTTCCATTTCCTTGTCGCCAACGACCACCTGATAAGGCAGCTTCTGCAAGCTATGTTCCCGGATTTTATAGTTAATTTTGTTATTACTCAAGTCCGAAACCGCCCGGATGCCTGCCTCGCGCAGCGCCTGGGTGACTTTTTGCGCATAGCCGGCCTGGTTTTCGCTGATATTCATCACCATCACCTGCACCGGCGCCAGCCACAGCGGGAAGTTGCCGGCATGGTGTTCGATCAGGATGCCGATGAAGCGCTCCATCGAACCCAGGATGGCGCGGTGCAGCATGACCGGGGGCTTGCGGCTGTTATCCTCGTCGACGAACTCGGCGCCGAGCCGCACCGGCAGGTTGAAGTCGAGTTGGATGGTGCCGCACTGCCACAGCCGGCCGAGCGTGTCCTTCAGGGTGAACTCGATCTTGGGGCCATAGAAGGCGCCCTCACCCGGCTGCAGGTCGTAGGCCAGACCGTTCTTGTCCAATGCCGCCGCCAGCGCGGCCTCGGCCGTGTCCCAGCTTTCGTCCGAGCCGACGCGCTTGTCCGGCCGGGTCGACAGCTTGACCAGCACGTCATGGAAACCGAAGTCGACGTAGACCTTTTGCAGCATGACGATGAAGTCGGCCACTTCCTGCTCGATCTGGTCTTCGGTGCAGAAGATGTGGGCGTCGTCCTGGGTGAAGCCGCGCACCCGCATGATGCCGTGCAGCGCGCCCGAGGGCTCGTTGCGATGACACGAGCCGAATTCGGCCAGGCGCAGTGGCAGGTCGCGGTAGGAATGCAGCCCGCTGTTGAAGATCTGCACGTGGCCCGGGCAGTTCATCGGCTTGACCGCGTAGTCGCGGTTTTCCGACGCGGTGGTGAACATGTTGTCGCGGTAGTTTTCCCAGTGGCCGGATTTCTCCCACATGCTGCGGTCCATCACCGCCGGCGTGCGCACTTCCTGGTAGCCGTAGTCGACGAACTTCTGCCGCATGTACTGCTCGATCTGTTGCCACACGATCCAGCCCTTGGGGTGCCAGAACACCATGCCCGGCGCCTCCTCCTGCATGTGCAAGAGGTCGAGCTGTTTGGCGAGCTTGCGGTGGTCGCGCTTCTCGGCCTCTTCCAGCCGGTGTAGGTAGGCGTCGAGGTCTTCCTTCTTCGCCCACGCCGTGCCGTAGATGCGCTGCAGCATCGGGTTCTTCGAGTCGCCGCGCCAGTAGGCGCCGGCGAGCTTCATCAGCTTGAACGCGCGCGGCAGCTTGCCGGTCGACGGCAGGTGCGGACCGCGGCAGACGTCGAACCAGTCACCCTGGCGGTAGATGCTGAGTTCCTCGCCGGCCGGGATCACGTCGTCGATGATCTGCACCTTGTAGCTCTCGCCCAATGCTGCGAACGCGCGCTTGGCGTCCTCGCGCTCCCATACCTCACGCTGGATCGGCAGGTCGCGCTTGACGATCTCGTCCATGCGCCTCTCGATCGCGGCCAGATCGTCAGGCGTGAAGGGGGTCTCGCGCGCAAAGTCGTAGTAGAAGCCGTCCTCGATCGACGGGCCGATCGTCACCTGGGTGCCGGGGTAGAGCTCCTGTACCGCCTGCGCCATCACGTGCGCGGCGTCATGGCGGATCAGGTCCAGCGCTTCGGCATCCTTGGCGGTCACGATGGCCAGCGCCGCGTCGGTGTCGATCAGGTGGCTGGTATCGACCAGCTTGCCGTTGACCTTGGCGGCGAGCGCTGCCTTGGCGAGACCCGCGCCAATGCTGGAAGCGACCTGTGCGACCGTGACCGGCGCCTCGAACTGCCGGACCGAACCATCGGGAAGCGTGACGTTGACCATGAACCCAACTCCAGAATGAAAAAAAGCGCGGACCGGCCGCGCTTTCGGATACTACAAGAAGATGCAGAAATTATCTGCGAACAGCAATGCGCCGGGGCTTAACCAGTGACATCCCTGCAAGTTCGCGGTGACATTTCGCAACCTCCGTGGGCCGTTCAGCCCCTCTTGAAACTGGCCATCCCGGCCCTGTAAATATTGGTAGGCGCGATTGGACTCGAACCAACGACCCCCACCATGTCAAGGTGGTGCTCTAACCAGCTGAGCTACGCGCCTGAAAATCGTATTCGAGCCCTCAAGTATAGCAGCCAAAAATCCGCGATCGGCCAACACGCCTGGCCGGTCATCAGCGGCGTTTGGCCCATCGCACGCCCTGCACGTCTGCCACCAGCGAAAGCACCTTGTTCACGCGCCCCGAATCGGTGACTTCCACGGTGAACGTCATCCATGCGGTGCCCTTGACTGATTGCGTCTGCACGCCAATCACATTCATCTTTTCCTTGGCGAACACTTCCGAGATGTCACGCAGGAGTCCCTGCCGGTCGGATGCTTCAATGCCCACATCGACCGGATACACCGCGCCGCCGTCGGTCTTGCCGGAAGCCGGCCCACTGCCCCACTCCACCTCGATCACGCGCTCGGCATTGCGGGCGGCCAGCTCGCGAAAATTGCTGCAATCGGTCCGGTGGATGCTCACGCCCTTGCCGCGCGTGACAAATCCGCCGATGGCATCGGGCGGCGCGGGTTTGCAGCAGCGCGCGAGCTGCGTCATGAGCGAGTCGATGCCCACCACCAGCACGCCGCCTTTGGGCCCACCGCCGGGGTTGCGCGCCTTCTTCAGCAGCACTTCGTCCGGGTGCAGCGCTACTTCGGGCGGGCTGAGCAGAGTCTCGATGTTGCGCAGCGAATATTCGTCCTTGCCAACGACAAAAAACAGGTCTTCCGCTGACTTGAATCCGAGCTGTGTCGCCAGGTCCTCCAGCTTCATCGCTGTTCTGCCCTCGCGCTGCAACAGCTTTTCGACCGACTCACGGCCGCGCGAAATCGTTTCGTGGCGAATCTGCTCGTTGAACCACGCGCGCACTTTGGCCCGGGCCCGATGACTGACCAGGAAGTTGAGATCGGCGTTGAGCCAGTCGCGTGAAGGTCCGCCCTCCTTTGCCGCCGTCACCTCCACCGTCTGGCCGTTTTGCAATGGGGTATTGAGCGGCACCATCGCACCATCGACACGGGCGCCCCGGCACCGGTGGCCCAGGCTGGTATGCACGGTGTAGGCGAAGTCAACCGGCGTCGCACCTCGCGGCAGTTCGACAATCGCCGCATCGGGGGTCAGCACATAGATCCGGTCTTCGAACAAACCCTCGCTGCCACCTGCCAGATCGCGCTCCCACGCCAGCAGCTGCCGCAGCACCGCGATCTTGGCGTCGTACTCTCCGCTGGCGCTGACACCTGAATAACCCTTGCTTCCCGCTTCCTTGTAGGCCCAGTGCGCCGCGACGCCGTGCTCGGCGTGATCGTGCATGGCCTGCGTGCGGATCTGGATTTCGATCGGCCTGCCTTCCTGGTCGCGCACGATGGTGTGCAGCGACTGGTAACCGTTGGCCTTGGGCCTGGCGATGTAATCGTCGAACTCCTCGACCAGCGGGGTGAATTTCTCATGCACCCACGACAGCGCGGCGTAGCAGTCATCGACCGTGGGCACGATGACGCGCAGCGCACGGATATCGAACACGCGATCGAAATTCAGGGACTTGCCCCGCATCTTCTTGGCAATGCTGTAGATGTGCTTGGGCCGCCCGGCCACGCTTGCCTTGATGCCCTGTGCGATGAGCTCGGCTTCCAGCCGCGAGCGCAGCTCCTCGACATAAGCCTCGCGCTCGATGCGCTTCTGGTCGAGCTGGACTGCAATCTGCCGATAGGTTTCCGGCTCCAGGAAGCGGAACGCAAGGTCTTCCATTTCCCACTTCAGCTGCCAGATGCCCAGCCGGTTGGCCAGCGGCGCAAACACATGAAGCACCTCACGCGCCACGCTGGGAGGGACCGGCGTTTTACTGGCGGCATGCCAGCGCAATGTCTGAAGGCGGGACGCGAGCCGCAACATGACAACGCGCAGGTCGCGCGAAAAAGCCAGCAGCATCTTGCGCACGTTCTCGGTCTGCAGTTGCGCCGCACTGACCATCTGGACATCGCCTGCGTCGCGCGCCTGCCGCTGCACGCGAACCAGCTTGGTGGTTTCCATCGCGAGCGCTGCGTAGTTCTCGCCGAACGCCTTGGAAATGACCTCCTGTGGCTTGTTCAGGTGCGACCAGGCATACACCAGATAACTCGCAGCTTGCATGGCCTCGGAGCCGCCCATCGACTTCAGGATAGCGGCCACTGCATCGGCATGCGCGAGCGTGTTCTCGCCCGTCTCGAGCGTCTCGCCTGCAATGAAGGGCTCGGCAAACGCGCGGGCCCGCGACAACGCGTGCGCCTGCTGAGGCATCGAATGCTCGGTCGCGGCAATCAGCTCGGGGACGGCGGAGCTATCCGGGTTTTCCGCGACGAGACTTTTCATGGTGGATTCTTCTGGTCCAGCAGGAAGCCGGTGACCACATCGACCTGCTCGCCGGCGACGAGCGTGGGCGCATGTCCAATACCCTCGAATTCGACCAGACGCGCACGCGGACCCCGCCGGGTCATTTCAGACGCTGTCTGCGCGCTGAGAAGATCCGACTGTGCGCCGCGCAGCAACAGGGTCTGCGCGGCCATGTTGTCGTAGAGCTGCCACAGCGCCGCCTGACCCTGCTGCGCCGATTCGGCCGTCAGGCTGCGAAACGGTACGGCAATGCTCGGGTCGTAATGCAGCGTGACACCGCCACCTGGCAAAGGCTTGACCATCGCCTGCGACAGCGCGAGCCATTGCCCGGGCGTGTGCGGCCCGAAACTCGTCGAGACAGCCCACATCGCATCGGCGGCCTGCTGGACCGAATCAAATCTGCCGGTGTTTCCAAGGTACGTGCCGATGCGCTGCAAGGCTTCCCACTGGATGGCCGGCCCCACGTCATTGAGTACCAGTCGTCTTACCGCAACTGGAAGCGGCAACTTCGGCGTACCGCACAGCCCCATGCCGATCAGGCCTCCCATGCTGGTGCCAACCCAGTCGAGCGTGGCGATCGGCGCCTGGCCGTGCAGCTGCGCCATCAGTGCCAGCATGTCGCCGACATAAGTCGGAATCTGATACCCGGCCGGGTCCTTCAGCCAGTCGCTGCGCCCGCGGCCCGCGACATCGGGGCACACAACGCGCACCGGCTGCGCCGCGCGTTCGACAAGCGCCTGGGCCAAAACGTCGAAATCACGCCCCTGTCTTGAAAGTCCATGAACACAGACAACCACGTGCGCAGCCGCTGCATCACCCCATTGCCAATACGCCATGCGGTGCCCGCCCGAGGCATCAGGGCAGGATACGTAGTTCAGCGTAGGTTCGGGCATGGCGATTAAAAAACCGCATACTCTGCGGCAGTCGTTTTTTGTGCTTTCACACATCCTAATTCAAGACGGAGACCCTCATGCTCAAAGGCAAGACTGCGCTCGTGACAGGTTCAACCAGTGGCATCGGCCTGGGTATTGCAAAGGCACTCGCGCGCCAGGGCGCGAACCTGGTTCTCAACGGCTTTGGCGATGTCGAGGGCCCGCAGGCCGAGGTTCGTGCACTGGGTGTACAGGTCGCCTATCACGGCGCCGACATGAGCAAGCCCGACGAGATCCAGGCCATGATGACGTTCGCCGCCGACACGTTCGGCCGCGTGGATATCCTGGTGAACAACGCCGGCATCCAGCACGTGGCGAACATCGAGGATTTTCCTGCCGACAAGTGGGACGCCATCATCGCCATCAACCTCTCCAGCGCGTTTCATGCGACGCGCCTGGCCTTGCCGGCGATGAAAGCGGCCAACTGGGGCCGCATCATCAATGTGGCGTCTGTTCACGGACTCGTGGCTTCGGCCCAAAAATCCGCCTACGTTGCAGCAAAGCACGGACTGGTCGGGCTGACCAAGGTAACCGCACTTGAAAGCGCAACCACGGGCGTCACCTGCAATGCGATCTGCCCCGGCTGGGTTCTGACCCCCCTCGTGCAAAAACAGGTCGATGCAAAGGCCGCCGCCAACAGCTGGACCAATGAGCAAGCAAAGGCCGCCCTGCTGGGCGAGAAAGAACCATCGCTACAGTTCACGACACCCGACGAGCTGGGCGAACTCGCGGTTTTCTTCTGCTCGCCGGCCGGCAACAACGTGCGCGGCGTGGCCTGGAACATGGACGGCGGCTGGGCGGCGCAGTAACCAGGCCTGCCGGTTTTTCCGATCTACTTCAGCTGCACCGACCCCGACACGTTCACGATGACGTTGCTCTTGCCGGCTTCTACCGGCACGGCCATCTCGGCCTGCGCGCCCTTGGCCTGCATCGCCATCACCCGCGGCTGCGGATAGCCCCCGTCGTTTGAATTGACCGACACTTCTCGCAACGTATAGCCCGAAAAGCCAAAGCCTCGCGCGAGTTCCGCGGCCCTGGCCTTGAATCGCTCGATCGCCAGCGTTTGCGCCTCGGTCTCGACCTTCGCGCGAGCCTCACGGCTGAGGCCGAACGAGATGTTGCCCAAGGTCATCGTCTGGATGCGCCCGGCCGTCTGCGTGATGCGCGGAAAGTCGCGACCTTCCAGAATCAGCTCGGCCGTGCCCTGCCAGCCGCTGATCTTTCCGAGCGGGCTGTAGCGCGGATGCAGGCTGAACTGGCCGGTACGCACGTCGAGTTGCCCCGGCTGGGCCGACTTCTTCGCTTCCGTCAGCGCGGCATCGAGCGCCGTCTTGAGTTGCGTCTGGACCGTATTGGCATCGGTGCCGTCGCGCGAAGTCGTCAGGCTCAGGCTCAGCAGGTCCTGCTGGACCTCCACCGTACCGCTCGCGCTGAGCTGCAAGACGTTTTGCGGCGCAGGGACGACCTGGGCCGACGCGGGCCAGGTGGTGAGCATGGCCAGGGCAATCGCTGCGGCTGCCAGCGCCGGATGCCGGATGAGTGAATGATTCATGAATGTTGTCTTGTTGCAGAGGTGGAAACGACAGCCCGATCATGCCTGCAGGTCGATTGCTGCAATGTGAACCACCGATGGTTGCGGCAACATTTGTAACAACGTGAAAAGCCGGGCCGAAACAGCTGAAATGCAGCGCCAAGGCCCTCAGAATTGGCTCTGTTACAAATTTCGATGGAGCACCATGTCCCAAGCTGCAGCCCGAACCGACAAGATCCTGGTCGTTGACGATGACGCCCGAATCCGCGACCTGCTGCGCCGCTATCTCACCCAGGAGGGTTTCGAGGTCATCCTGGCCGAAGACGGCAAGGCGCTCAACCGCCTCATGCTTCGCGAGACGGCCGACCTGATTGTTCTCGACCTGATGATGCCCGGCGAAGATGGCCTGTCCATCTGCAGGCGTCTTCGCGCAGCGAATGACCGTACGCCGATCATCATGCTCACCGCCAAGGGCGAGGACGTCGATCGCATCGTCGGCCTGGAAGTTGGCGCCGACGATTACCTGGGCAAGCCTTTCAATCCGCGCGAACTTCTCGCCCGGGTGCATGCCGTCTTGCGCCGCCGTCCTGCCCAGGAGGCGCCGGGCGCTCCCTCCAGTGACAACGAGGTGGTGAACTTCGGTCCGTTCGCGTTCGACCTGGGTGCGCGCACCCTTCGCAAGAACGGCGACGAACTGCCGCTCACGACCGGCGAATTCGCCATGCTCAAGGCGCTGGTGCGCCATCCACGCCAGCCGCTCTCACGCGAGAAGCTCGCGCAGCTGGCACGCGGGCGCGAGTTCGAGCCGTTCGACCGCAGCCTCGATGTGCAGGTGTCGCGCCTGCGCAAGCTCGTGGAGTCGGATCCGGCCGCTCCGCGCTACATCCAGACGGTGTGGGGCGTGGGCTACGTCTTCGTGCCGGACGGCGCGGGCTGAAGCAGCCAACTTGTCGGCAGGCTCGCGCTTCGATGACAAACACAGGATGTAGCGTGAGAATGCAGGAATGATCCGCGGCACGAATCACAGCATCGAAATCACCGGCCCAGCTCCGCTCGAAACCGCGCCCGCTCCCCTGGAAATGCGGCCGCGGTTGGGCCTCTCGCTTTTCTGGCGCACGTTCTTTCTGCTCTCGCTGCTTCTGATCGGAAGCATCGTGGCCTGGCTGCAGACATTTCGCGCGCTGGAGATCGAGCCGCGCGCCGTGCAGACAGCCCAGCAAATCGCATCGCTGGTCAACTTGAGCCGTGCGGCGCTGGTCCATGCGGACTCGATCGCGCGCGTCTCGCTCATCAAGACGCTCGCCGATCAGGAAGGCTTGCGGGTTGTCATGCGCGAGCCCAGGGACCGCTACACCAGCTTCACGCCATCGGAGCTGGACACCGGCGTGATGGACGAGCTGGTCAACCGGCTGGGCGCGGGCACCATCATGGCGTCGAGCGTCAATGGCGAAGAGGGCCTGTGGGTTGGATTCAAGATCGACCCCGACCAGTACTGGATGCTGCTCGACCGGTCCCGCCTCACCAAGGTAGGTGGGCGGACCTGGCTCATCTGGCTGATCACGGCAGCAGGCCTGTCGCTCGCGGGCGCTGCGCTCATCGCGCGCCTGATCAACCGACCCTTGAAGCAGCTGTCATTTGCGGCGAGCCGGGTTCGCGACGGCGACTTCGATGCAAGCCGGCTGGACGAGAAAGCCGTGACCAGCGAGATACGCGAGGTCAACATCGGCTTCAACCGAATGGCGCAGCAACTGGCCAAGATCGAACAGGACCGGGCCGTGATGCTGGCCGGCATTTCGCATGACCTGCGTACGCCGCTGGCGCGCCTGCGGCTGGAAACCGAGATGAGCGTTGCCGACCAGGATGCGCGCGACCACATGGCTGCTGACATCCAGCAACTCGACGCGATCATCGACAAGTTTCTTGACTACGCCAGGCCCGACCATGCCGAGCTCAAGCCCGTGCTGCTCAACGACGTGATCGAGGCATGCCTCTATTCGGTGCAAGACCAGGGCGACATCCGCATCAATCTCGATGTGTCCAAAGGCCTGATGGTTCTGGCCGACGAGGTGGAGCTTGCACGCGTGATTTCCAATCTGCTTGAAAACGCACGGCGCTACGGCAAGACGCCCGAGACCGGGATCGCGGTGGTCGATATCGCGGCCAAGGCGCGCAACGAGTGGGTGCTTCTGAAAGTAAGGGATCACGGAATGGGTGTCGCGCCCGATGCCCTGCCCAATCTCATCAAGCCATTTTTTCGCGGTGATGCTGCGCGCACCGCAGCCACCGGCGCCGGACTCGGACTGGCCATCGTTGACAAGACTGTGCAGCGCATGGGGGGGATCTTTGCCCTGGCTAACACCACCTCGGGCGGGCTTGCTGCGCACATCAAGCTGCAACGGCCCAGGACGCACTCACCGTCCGCAGACCCGGATTCGACCATCGAGCCAGCTGTCGCATAACGTCCGGGGCCCGCTGGCCCCAGGCATCAGAAGTCAGACGTCAACAACACAATCGCGCGCGCCTCGATGGCCATTCCCTGTCCCACGTGCCCCAGCCGCTCGGCCGTCTTGGCCTTGACGTTCACCACCTC
>JAUYQZ010000026.1 GCA_030695415.1 Hylemonella sp. | reverse complement strand
GTCTTGCCGGCACCGTTGGCGCCGACCAGGGCCACCAGCTGGCCCTGCCTGACCTCGAGCGTGACGCCACGCAAAGCCTGGATGCGCCCGTAGTGGCTGCTCAGGTCCTGAACCGATAGCAGCACGGGATGCGCTTCGGGTTCGGGCATCGCCTCCCGAAGGCCGAAGCCGATCGGCTCGGGGGCCTGGTTGACGATGCGTGAGAGCAGGACGCGAAACTCGGCGCGCGACTCGTCACCGAATTGCGGATCGCTACTGTCGCCAAATGCCGAATTGATTTCGTCCCAGTCGGCGTCAGTCAGCGTCCTGCGCGCCAGGGGGAACAGCTCGCTCTCTTCCTTCATGATGTGCTGCCGCAACAGCGAAACGTAGCGTTCCACCACCTTCCTGAACTGGGAAACGCCTTGCGGATGGGTCTGCATGAGGGTGCCTAACTGGCTGCGCAGCCGGGCCACCGCCGCAGGCGTTTCGGCATGCTCGCTCTGGAACTGGGCAATCATTTCCCTGCCTTCGCTGCTGCGCCGGAGCACCGCCTGGTACAGGTGGGCTTCCTCTTTCGGTTCATGCACCCGCTCGATGTACTGCTCGATATAGTCGAAAATCATCCCGAACAACTCGGCATCGGGCTTCTCGTCCCCCTCGACCAGTTGCTTGCACAAGTCGTCGAGCACCACTGACAGTTGCCACATGTTGCGATGCTCGTTGCTGATGATCTGCAGCGCCTGTGTCATGCACCCCTCCTCCGTGCCGTATTCATGCGTTGCTACCCAGATAGGCGGCGATCACGTCAGGGTTCTCCCTGACTTCCCTGGCAGTGCCCTCGGTCAGCTTCTTGCCATAGTCAAGCACCAGAATACGATCGGAAATGTTCATCACCATCTTCATGTCGTGCTCGACTAGAACCACGGTGACGCCACTGTCGGCCACCTTGCGCACCAGTTCGTCGATCTCGGCGGTTTCGTGGGTATTGAGGCCCGCCGCCGGTTCATCGAGAAAAAGTATCTGCGGCTTGGCGGCCAGCGCGCGGGCGATTTCCAGCCGCTTCAGCGCACCATAGGGCATCGAGTTGGCACCAAGGTTCCAGTAGCTCTCCAGGCCGACGAATCGCATCAGTTCGCGAGCCTCGTCCTTCAGCTCCCGGTCACGCCGGGCAATGCCCGGAAAGCGCAGCATGGCCTTGACCATGTTGCGGTCAAGCTGCAGATGCGCCCCGACCATGACGTTCTCCAATGCCGTCATGTTCATGCAGATCTGCAGGTTCTGGAAAGTTCTGGCCATGCCCTTCAAGGCCAGCCGGTGTGGCGCGGTGCCGGCGATGGACTTGCCGTCGAGCCGGATGTCGCCTTCGCTCGGCGTGTAAACTCCGGTGATCAGATTGAACAAAGTGGTCTTGCCGGCCCCGTTCGGTCCGATCACGGAATAGACCAGCCCGCGATCGACCGAGAAACTCACGTTCTGCACGGCCTTGACGCCGCCGAAGGCTATGGAAAGATTATCGACTTCGAGCAGTGCCATCAGCGGTCCTCCTGCCCGTTGCGGCCGAAGCGCGCCGCCAGGGTGGGCACCAGTCCCTTGGGCATGAAGATCATGCAAAGTATCAGGATGAAGCCGAAAGCTACTGTTTCCCAGCCCTCGAAGGTCGATAGCGCCTGGGGCAATGCGGTCAACAGCACGGCCCCGATCAGCGAACCGTAAATCGACGCCATGCCGCCGACTACGACCATGGTCATCAATTCGATGGAATGAAAGAAATCGGCAATATTGGGCGTGACAAAGCCGATGTAGTGTGCGGTAACGCTGCCCATCAGGCTGGCAAAGAAGGCTGACAGGACGAAAATGGCCACCTTGTAGCGCACGATATCGACCCCCATCACTTGCGATGCGACCTCGGACCCGTGCAATGCCCTCAAGGCGCGCCCGAATGGCGAATCAATCAGGTTCCTCGATGCCCAGAAGCTGAACAGAAGCAGCGCGGCGAGCACCCAGTACCATTGCTTTTCTCCGGATATCTCGAAACCCATCAGGCCGAGCGCAGTAACCGGCATGCCATCCGGCCCGCCCGTATAGGCAGCCTCGTTCTTGATCACGATCGCAATGATGATTCCCAGGCCGAGCGTTGCCATGGCCAGGTAATGCCCCTTCAGGCGGAAGATCGGCCGTGCCACAATTGCCGCGATCGCGCTCGCAATCGCCGCGCCGGCCAGCATCGCAAGTATCGGATGCCAACCGAAATGGGTCGGCAGAATCGCCGAGGCATAGGCACCGATGCCGACGAAACCAGCGTGGCCGAGGCTGATCTGGCCGGCAAATCCGATCAGCAGATTCAGGCCGAGAACGATGATCGCATTGATCGCCATGCGTATGGCAATGTCGTAGTAGTAGTTGTTGGGCAGCACCAGCGGCAGCAGCAGCACCACCACGGCCAGGATCAGGAGCGGAAAATGTCGCCTTGGCACGCTCATACCCGCTCCGTCACTTTTGCGCCGAAAATTCCGCGCGGCATGAAGAAGAGAATGAACAGGATCAGGATGAAGGGAATCGCGTCCTTGTAGGCGGAAGAGATGTAGCCGGCCGCCATGGCTTCGATGACGCCCACCAGCAGCCCGCCAACCACGGCGCCCAGCCCGCTGCCCAGGCCGCCGACGACCACGGCGACAAATCCCTTGAGCCCCAGCATGATGCCGACGTCGTAGGAGGTGAGGGTGATCGGGGTCAGCAGCACGCCGCCGATTGCCCCCAGCGCCGCCGACAGGGCGAAACTGACCAGCAGCACCCATTGCGTATTGATGCCGACGAGTTTCGCGGCCAATGGGTTGCACGAGGTGGCGAGGATGGCCTTGCCGGCCAGCGTGCGACTGAAGAAATACCAGAGGGCGATCACCACCAGGGCCGTGATGCCGAGTACCCAGAGGCTTTGCGGCAGCAGCGTGGCGCCGCCGATCTGGATCGGCTCGTTGCCCGAGAATGCGGGATAGGTGTGCGCGCCCTTGCCCAGCCAGATCTGGATCAGTCCGCGAATGACCAGCGAGGCGCCAATGGTGATGATGATCAGCGTCACGACCTCGGCGTCCCGCGCCGGCTCGATCGCCAGCTTCTCCAGCGCGATGCCGACCAGCGCCGGAATCGCGATCGCCAGCAGGATAGCCAGCGGCATCGGTATCCCCGACTGCAGGAAGACGAAAGTCAGCATGCCGCCGAGCATGATGAACTCTCCCTGGGCGAAATTGATCACCGTGCTGGCGTTGTAGATCAGCGTGAACCCCAGCGCCGCCAGGGCATAGGTGGCTCCCACCGTGATGCCGGAAAATAGGAACTGCAGGAATTCACTCATGTCTTTCCTTCAATCAGGGGCCACTTACGCCGCCGCCTTCTCCGACATCGGGACATTGTCTCGCCGCAGACCTTCGCGGAGCAGTGCCGCCTTGTTCTTTGCCATGCGAACCGCTTCTACCTTGATGTCGTCATAGCCACGAATCCTGTCCGGCACCGAGAGTAGATCGAGCACCATTTCCCGGTTGGCTGCTGTCAGATGACGGATTCCGTCATCGACCAGATCGAGATACCAGCCTACGAGTTGCCGCTCCTGCCGCCGCAAGGCCACGCCTCCAAACGGGTCAAGGATAGTCCCGCGCAGGAATTTTAGGTGTGCCAGCCCTTTCAGTACCGGAACTATCCACGGGCCGAAGCCAACTTTGCGCTTCAGGCCGAACCGGCGCATGAAAGGCGGCTGCAGCTGGAAACTGATGCGCACAGGATCCGTGAACATCTCCCCGACCCGGTCAGTGAACGTCCGTTGGGTCAGTAGGCGCGCGACCTCGTACTCGTCCTTGTAGGCCATGAGCTTGAAGAGATACCGGGCCACCGCCTCGCTCAGCCCGGTCTTGCCCAAGGGACTTTCGACGGCCTGCACCCGGACCACGAAGGCGCGGTAGGCCTCGGCGTAGGCCGGATTCTGGTAGGCCGCCAGGAATTCGACCCGGCGCGCCACCAGGCTCTCCAGCGTCTCGCGCGGCTGGAACTGGATGGTTTGCGCCGGCGTGAGCAGCGCTTGCACGCGCGCCCAGTCCTGCGCCGCCTGGCGACCCCATTCGAAGGCGGCCTGGTTGGCCGGCACCGCCACGGCATTGAGCTCGATCGCACGCCAGAGCGATTCACGGCGCAGCGGGATCCAGCCCTTCTGCCAGGCGTAGCCCAGCAGCATGGGGTTCACATAGATCGAGTCACCCATGAGCCGGGTGGCCACGGCGTCGGCGTCAAACAGGCCCAGGCCTCCCGCGCCCACGGCCGCGCTGATGTCGGCCACGCAACGATCCGTCGGGTTCTGCCAGTTGGCATTTTTCACGAAGGCCGCGGTGGGTGCGCTGTGGCCGTTGAGGACCACGCGCGTGCGTCCCTCGCGCATGCGCAGCGTGCTTTCCTTCGCTGCCGTCACGATGGGGTCGCAGCCCAGGATCAGGTCGGCCGCGGCCATGCCCACACGGGTGGTGCGGATCTCCTCGGGCGTCTCGGCGATCAGCACATGGCTCCAGGTGGCACCGCCCTTTTGCGCCAGGCCAGCTGCGTCCTGCGTCACGATGCCCTTGCCCTCAATGTGCGCGGCCATGCCCAGCAATTGCCCGATGGTGATGACGCCGGTGCCACCCACACCCGCCACCACGATGCCGTAGGCACCAACCGCGCCGATCTGCGGCAAGACGGGCTCTGGAAGCTCCCCCAGGGAATACGGAGACACCGCCTGGCCTTTGGCCTTCTTCTTCAGTTGCCCGCCTTCGACCGTCACGAAACTGGGGCAGAAGCCCTTGAGGCAGGAAAAGTCCTGGTTGCAGCTGTTCTGGTTGATGGTGCGTTTGCGGCCGAACTCGGTCTCCAGCGGCTCCACCGACAGGCAGTTGCTCTGCTGACCACAGTCTCCGCAGCCCTCGCAGACCAGTTCGTTGATCACCACACGTTTGGCGGGCGTGACCAGAGTGCCGCGCTTGCGGCGGCGGCGCTTCTCGGTGGCGCAGGTCTGGTCATAGATGATGACGGTGCAACCCTGGAGCTCACGAAACTCGCGTTGGATGCGGTCCAGCTCGTCGCGATGCTCAATCGCGATGCCAGCCGGAAGATCACGCACGCCTTCGTATTTCTCGGGCTCGTCGGTGACGATGGTGATCTTGCGCGCACCCTCAGCCCGCATGCTCTGCGCGATCTGGACGACCGAATGTCCCTCCGGACGCTCGCCGATTTGCTGGCCACCCGTCATGGCCACCGCATCGTTGTAGAGGATCTTGTACGTGATGTTCACGCCGGCGGCAATGCTCTGGCGGATGGCCAGGCTGCCGCTGTGGAAGTAGGTGCCGTCGCCCAGGTTGGCGAACACATGGCCTTCCGTGCTGAAAGGCTGCTGGCCCACCCAGGGCACGCCCTCGCCACCCATCTGCGTGAAGCCGATGGTGTTGCGGTCCATCCAGGTCGCCATAAAGTGGCAGCCGATGCCGGCCAGGGCACGCGAGCCCTCCGGCACGCGGGTACTGGTGTTGTGCGGACAGCCCGAACAGAACCAGGGCTGGCGTTCAGCGGCCGGGCCGCCCAGCACCAGGGCCTGCATGGACCTATCCTTGGCGTCCAGCACGGCAAGCTGCTCGTCGACGCGCGCCGCGATGTCACTGCCGGCCAGCAGGATGCCCTGCTTCCTCAGGCGGCCGGCAATGGCTCGCGCAATCATGGCGGGCGTCAGGTCGGCATTGGCGCGCAGCAGCTCGTTGCTGGACGGGTTGGCCTGCGACCATTCGCCACCGGCGCGGTCGCCCTCGTTGAACTTGCCCAGGATGTTGGGGCGCACGTCGTCGCGCCAGTTGTACAGCTCCTCCTTGAGCTGGTACTCGATGAGCTGGCGCTTTTCTTCCACCACCAGGATTTCCTGCAGGCCGGTGGCGAAGTCGCGTGCGCTCTGCGCCTCCAGCGGCCAGACCACAGCCACCTTGTGCAAACGGATGCCCAGCTGGCGGCAGGTGGCGTCGTCCAGGCCCAGGTCCAGCAGAGCCTGGCGCGTGTCGTTGTACGCCTTGCCGCTGGCGATCAGGCCGAATCGGTCGTTCGGGCCTTCGATGACGTTGTGGTTCAGGCGGTTGGCGCGGATGTAGGCCAGGGCGGCGTACCACTTGTGGTGGAACAGCCGGTCTTCCTGCTCCAGTGCGTGGTCGGGCCAGCGGATGTGCAGGCCGCCGGGCGGCATCTGGAAATCGGTGGGCAGCTGGATCTGCACGCGCTCGGGATCGATCATGGCCGAGGCACTGGACTCGACGATCTCCTGGATGGTCTTCATGCCGGCCCAGACGCCGGCGTAGCGGCTCAGGGCGAAGGCGTGGATACCGAGGTCCAGGATCTCCTGCACCGAGGCCGGAAAGAACACCGGCAGACCGCAGGCCTTGAAGATGTGGTCGCTCTGGTGCGCGGCTGTGGAGCTCTTGGCCACATGGTCGTCCCCGGCCACCGCGATCACACCGCCCCAGGGGGTGGTACCGGCGTTGTTGGCATGCTTGAAGACGTCGGACGTCCGGTCCACACCCGGGCCCTTGCCATACCAGATGCCGAACACCCCATCAAAGCGGTTCGTGCCCGGTGGCGCAAAGCCCAGTTGCTGCGTGCCCCACAGCGCGGTGGCGGCCAGTTCCTCGTTGACGCCGGGCTGGAACACGATGTTCTGCGCCTTCAGGTGCGGCGCGGCCTTCCACAGGGCCTGGTCGTAGCTGCCCAGAGGCGAGCCGCGGTAGCCGCTGATGAAACCCGCCGTGTTCTTGCCGGCCTGCTGGTCACGCAGGCGCTGCAGCATGGGCAGCTTGACCAGGGCCTGCACCCCGCTCATGAAGGCGCGGCCGTGGTCCAGCGAGTACTTGTCGTCCAGGGTGACGGTTTCCAGCGCCTGGCGGACGGATTCGGGCAGGGGGGCGTTCATCGCGGCGTGTCTCCGTAAGGCTTCGAGCCTGTTTTGTGGGGAAAGTGTATGCGGGACGGCCTGATAGGTCTTTGCTTTCTTTGCGCCATTCAGGCTGGATTTTGAAAGGATATTGCGCGAAGATTGCAAAAATGGAAACACTCGATAAGTTCGACCTGGCCATCCTGTCTGAATTGCAGGCCGATGCCCGCCTGACCAATGCCGAACTGGCCAGCCGCGTGGGCCTGTCGCCCGCGCCCTGCTGGCGCCGGGTGCGCTCGCTCGAATCGCAGGGTTACATACGGGGATACCACGCCGAGATCGACCGCCACAAGATCGGCCTGGGGGTGCTGGCCTTCGTGCGCCTGGACGCGGAGCGCAACACGGGCGATGCCACCCGCGTGCTGGAAGAGGCCGTGCGCGCCCTGCCCGAGGTGGTGGCCTGCCACTACATCAGCGGCACCGGCACCTTCGAGCTGCAGGTGGTGGCGCAGGACCTGGACAGCTTCTCGCGCTTCGCGTTGCAGCGCCTGATCAACCTGCCCAACGTCAAGGACCTGCACACCAGTTTCTCGCTGGGCGAGGTCAAGGCCAGCCCTACACTGCCCCTGGGGCACTTGCAGGCGCCTACGCCCACATCGGCGCCGCCTGCCCCCAAAGCCCGCCGGAGATCATGATGAAACAGCGCCGCACCTTGACTCTCGCCCTGCTCGCCCTGGCCTCGGCCCTGTATGCCCAGACCGCCCCGATGACCGCCCCGCCGCCCCTGCCCATGCGCAACGTGCTGATCGAACTTCGGCAGGATGACGGCGACAGCAACTCGCGCGAACGCGTGGCCGCCGACGTGAACGCCCGCGTGCAGCCGGGCCGCACCGAAGCGGAAGTCGCCATCGACGCGCGCTCACGCCAGAGCGAGCGCAGTGGCCGCACCCAGCAACAGGTGTTGGTGCTCAATGGCCGGCCGGTGGCCATCGCGCTCGGTGTGAGCGTGCCTTTGCGCCTGCGCCAGCTCGTCACGCAGGGGGGCGTGCGGCGCAGCGTGCCCGGCACGGTCTGGCTGCAGGCCGGCACCGGATTCACGGCCACGCCGGTCTGGCAGGGTGCCGACACGGTCTATCTGGAACTGGCCGCCACACAGGGCCGCCAGCCCCTGGGCCCAAGCGCGAGCACCACCACCACACTGCTGTTGCCACTCGATGAATGGATGACGGTCGCCGACAGCGACGACGCGCAGGACCAGCAGCAAAATGCCGTTGGGCTGGCCGGTGGCGGGCGCGACCAGAACAGCACTAGCCGGCGTCTGCGCGTGCAAGTGCGCGTGAGCCTGCGCTAGGCGTGTGATGCCATGTCCCGCCCATTGCGACTTGAGTTTCACGGTGCGCGGTGATGGTCGGGAGGAGATATTCCTGGACGACCCAGACCGTGTTGCGTTCCTGGCGGTGTTCGCACTACGGGTCGAGCCATGCAACTGGACCGTGCATGCCTACTGCAGGAGATCGGAGAGCGCTTCGGCTTGCACTACTCCAGGGTGAGCCGAATTGTGGCGATGCGAAGAGAAGGAGTTATCAGATGAATGGCAAAAGGCAAGACCTGGCCGCGGGGCTCGGTGCAAAGAGCGGGTCATGAAAGGTGGCGGCAGAGGTAGCCGGGTCTTCAATCGTCAGGCGATGGAAGTTGACGTGGCAAGAAAATGAGGAAGAAATGGCAACAGGATTGGACATTCGAAAACTCGTGGTCTTCTTGGCTTGCCTGGCGGGGCTCTGCTCAGTGCCAAGCCTGGCAGCCGAACTGGCCAAGGCCAGCAAGTTTGATCTGGTGTTCCTAGTTGGCGTGGAGGAAGCAGAACTCAAGCCCGGCGTGCAGGTTTTCGTCGAGCCCATACTTTTTACTGATGGTAAGGAGTTTGTGTTTGTGTATGACTACTGCAGGCGAGAGTATGAGCGCACGCACAAAAAAAGGGCCAAACTGCCTGTGAAATATATTGGCTTGCGTGGTTTGGCTGATCACGAGATGAGAGCGGAAGACCTTGTGGCGATACGCCACTTTTGCGCGTACGAAAGTTTCCGTCTCAAGGGCGAAAACTATGACACAGTTAGTAGCCTGGGTACCCGCCTCAGGCTGGGTGATATCACTTTCACTGACGAAGGCGAGCGCTCGAGATACATCATGCCGCCGCAGATGCCCCAGTCCGGTCAGGCACTGATAACCGGCGTCGAAGGCCCTAACCTGCAAATTGCGGGAAGAGAGCGTTTTTGGGGACCCAAGCACTATTTCCTGACATCCAGAAATGCTGAGCTACTGGGACGGTTGATGCCCGTACAAAATGTGGCTGAGGCTACTGCGCGACAGTTCGTGGCGAGGGCGCTGGCCTATATTTGCGATCCAGGGAGGGTTGTGATCTGGCCGTGCCGCCAACCCGAACCGGAGGGCAGTGTTAAGAGTGATCGTCAACGGCCTTCATCCAGTGAGAGCAACAGCGCTACTGAGCTGACTGATCCGAAAGTTGGCCAGATCCTGCTCGCGGACATGGACGGAGACGGATTGCTGGACGCAGCGGTCGGCCTACGCGCAACGGACCCTCGTCGATCGAAAGCTACAAGGAAAGAAGAAAAGAACACTGCCAGTTGGAGCGTGACGGTGTTCTTGCTCGGCAATGGCACGAGTCGGCATAGCGCTGGCTATAGCTTAATCCAGCAAGTACCCGATCAATTCCATTACTACATGCCGCTAGCTTATTTGAAACTAGGTGACTGCAATTATGTGGTCACCAATGCAGAGGAAACTGAAAAAAATCTTTTTTTACTCGCTCAGCCCGAAGAAACAAAAACGTGCACGAATAAGCTGACATACAAGGAGCCTCCCGCAGGGGCTAGATGAAATTGGCTGGAAGCGCCCCAGGGTCAGGTCTTGTCTTTTGCCTTTTCGTCGAACAGCAATCTCGTCGAGAGCCAAGGACGATGCGCCGCCTCAGCGCGGCCATAACACCCACATGCGCAGCGGCTGCTTCATGCGCCCGGCAATCTGCGAGGCATCGGGCCCGGTACCCACGAAGTAGTCGGCACGCACCGCGCCCGTGATGGCGCTGCCCGTGTCCTGCGCCAGCACCAGGCGCTGCAGCTGCAGCTGCGGGCCGGGAGACGCCAGCCAGACCGGCGTGCCGTAGGGGATGCTGCCGGGGTCCACGGCGATGGAGCGGCCGGCGGTGAGCGGTACGCCCTGCGCGCCGCGCGGGCCCACGGCGGTCTCGCTCTCGGGCAGGGGCTGCTCGACGAAGAAGGTCACGCGCGGGTTGCTCCACAGCATCTCCTGCACCCGCCCCGGGTTCTGCGCCACCCAGTTGCGGATCGACGGCCAGGACGCATCTCGCACCTCGCGGCGCTGCAGCAGCCAGCCGCCCACGCTGCGGTAAGGTTGGTCGTTGGTGCCGGCGTAGGCCAGGCGCACCATGCGCTGGCGGCCGTCGGGTTCGCTCACCAGCAGACGGCCCGAGCCCTGGATCTGGAGATTGAGCGCAGCCACCGGGTCGGCCAGCCAGGCAATCTCCCGGCCCTTCAGTGCGGCCCGGGCTTCGGGCAGGGTGTCGATCTCCTGCCGGCTGTACCAGGGCTTGCGCATATGCAGCTGGGCCGGCACGCCGTACAGCGGCACGGTATGGCGCGCCGTGGGCAGGCGCGAGGCCTCGACCACCGGCTCGTAATAGCCCGTCAGCAAACCCACGGGCTCGCCTTGAAAATCTTCCACGCGATAAGGCTGCAGACGTTCCAGCATCCAGTTGCGCCGCGCCTCGTCACTGCCCTGGCCCAGGCGCCGCACATCGGCACACAGGGGTGCGAACGCCGGGCCGGGTCGATCGCAGCTGCGCACCCAGGCCGACCAGGCCTCACCCAGCGGGTCTTCGCCCAGGCCCGGCAGTTCGGCCCAGGCCACCGGCGTCCAGCGGCTGCGCGCCTGCTGTAGCACGGCGCGGCTGGCCGGCTGGGTCGGCACGGACATCTTCGGGGGCAAGGTTGCAGCTTGCTCCACCGCAATGAGCGGCCCCCCGGACTCCGGCGCCGGCTCCGAGACCGGAAAGCCGCCGCAGCCCGCCAGCGTTCCTACAATGGCGAGCCCGAATACCGCGACACGTCGATGGAGTTGTTTCATGTGGTTGCTTTTGCTGGAGGCGCTCGGAGCGCTGCTGATACTGATATTGATCGTCTGGTGGACCATGTTTTCCGGTCGCAAGAAGGGCGAGCCGCCCGCCTCGGAGGACGACAAACCGCCACGCGAACCGGGACAGCCATAGGCCTTAGGGACCCTAGGCATCGCGCAGCAGGTTGGCCAGTTCCACGGCCGACTTGACTTCCATCTTGTCGAACACGCGCGCGCGATGCACCTCCACCGTGCGCACGCTGATGTCGAGCTGGTCGGCGATGCGCTTGTTGGGCAGGCCTTCGACCACCAGCTGCATCACGGCCCGCTCACGGTCGGTCAGTTCGGCCAGGCGCTGGCGCAAACGTTCGCGGGCCAGTTGCGCCTGCACGATGGTGGCCGACTGGGCCAGCGCCTGCTCGACGCGGTCCACCAGCGCATTGTCGGAAAACGGTTTTTCGCAGAAGTCGAAGGCGCCGCGCTTGACGGCATCCACCGCCGTGGGTACGTCGGCATGGCCTGTCAGGAAGATCACCGGCAGGGCATGGTGCAGACCCCGCTCGGCCAGGCGGTCGAACAGGGCCAGCCCGCTCATGCCGGGCATGCGCACGTCCAGCAGCAGACAGGCCGGGCGCGGCGGCCGGCGGGGGCCGTCGATCATCTCGAGAAACGCCTCGGCGCTGTCGAAAGCCTGGCTCCCCAGGCGACGCGAACGCAGCAGCCACGCCAGGGCCTCGCGCACGCTGGCGTCGTCGTCCACGATGTATACGGAAGCGTCGATCACAGGTTGCATGGCGTGATGTTACGGCAGTGGCGCCTGGGGCGACCCGGTCGGCAGGGTGAAGGTAAACACGGTGCCCTGCGGCGGATGCGGCTCGAAGGCCAGTGCGCCGCCGTGCTGTTCGATCACGGTACGGCACAGGCTCAGGCCCAGGCCCATGCCTTCGGCCTTGGTGGTGAAAAAGGGTGTGAACAGTTGCTGCGCCACTTCAGGCGCAATACCGGGCCCGACATCGGCGACAAAGAACTCGACCCAGCGTGTGTCGGGCGACGCATGCTTTGCGCCCAACTGCAGCACGCGCCGCCGGATCTCCGGCCGGTCCATGGCTTGCATGCCATTGCGCGCCAGGTTGAGCAGCACCTGCTCGACCATGGTGCGGTCACACAGCACCAGCGGCAAGCCGGACTCCAGACGCAGCTGGACCTGCACGCCCAGCTTGCGCGCCTGCAGATTGATCAGCGGCAGAATGGCATCGAACAGGGCCAGGGGCGCCACGGCCTCGCGCGCCTGGTCGCGCCGGCGCACGAAGTCATGCACGCTCTTGATGACCTTGCCAGCGCGCTCAGCCTGTTCGGCAATGCGGTGCATGGCCAGTTCGACGTCGGCCAGGGTGTGCGCGCCCCGCTGCAGCAGGTTGCGCATGCCCGTGGCGTAACTCGAGATGGCCGCCAGCGGCTGGTTGAGTTCGTGGCTGAGCAGCGACGCCATCTCTCCCACCATGGCCAGGCGGGCGGTGGCCTGCAAGCGGTCCTGGCTGGCGCGTGAGAGCTCCTCGACGCGGCGCTGCTCGCGAATGTCGAGGAAGGCGCTCATCCAGCCGGTCTGCACACCCTGGGCATTGATCAGCGGCGCTTCAATGATGAGCACCGGGAAGCGCGTGCCGTCCTTGTGCATGAAGACGGACTCGAAGCCCTCGCGCGGCGGCACATTGCCGGCCAGCCGGATGTCCTGACGCTTCTTGTACTCGTCGGCCAGTTCGGGCGGCCAATAGGGCGCGTTGGCGCTCTGTCCCATCAGTTCCTCGGCACTGAAGCCCACCATCTGGCAGAAGGCCGGATTGACGTAGGAGATACGCCCCTCCAGGTCACGGGCGCGCAGACCGGTGACCAGCGAATCCTCCATGGCCTTGCGAAAGGCCAGCGCATCGGCCAGGTCGCTCTCGGCCTTCAGGCGCCGGCGCATGTCCTTGCCCAAGAGCAGCAGGATCGAGACCAGGGCAATCGACATGGCCGTGACCAGCGCGGTCAGCACATTCGGGAAGAGGTCGGGCGCGCCACGCCAGCTGTCGATGCGCAACACCAGGGTGGTGCCGGGCAGGTCCAGCAGCTGCTGGGCCTTGAATACGCGGCTGCTGCGGCGCGCCATCCCCCGCATGGCCAGGCGGGTTCCATCCCCCTCGGTGAACGACACCTCCTGGCTGCGCGTGAGCTGGCCCGCCAGGTCGTCCAGCAGGTCCTGCAGGGAATAGGTGGCCACCAGGTAGCCCATGACCACGCCGGCGCTGGCCAGGGGCAGGCACACCTCCATGACTTCAACGCCCAGGCCGTCGGTCATGGGCACGAAATAGCTGCGCGAATAGGCCGGCCCGCTGATGCGCCGCGCGGCATTGCAGGCCTGAACCACCTCGGAATGCACGCTGTCGCGCCCCAGCCGGTCAAACACCGCCGGCCGGTAGGGTGTGCCGGCCTGGGCCAGGATCTGGTGCTGGCTGTCGCGCCATTCGATCCGCAAGAGTTCGCGGCGTTCGCGCAGCAGGACCGCCGCCTCCGCCGCCCACCTCGCCGGCAAGGGTTCACCGAACTGCAGCGCCTGCAGGCTCTGCAGGTTGCGCGTTAGGCGTGAACGGATGTCGCTCACCGCGTCGGCCGCATCGCGATCCAGCTTGCTCTGTAACTGGCTGGCCTCGTAACGGCCAGCCAGCCACACCAGCGTGACCAGCAAGGCCAGCACCAGCGCCGCCAGCGCCGACCAGAGCAGGCGACGGCGCCAGTGCGCCCGCCAGCGCTCCCTTCGGGTCTCGGTCAGGGCCATGCTCACAGCACCCGGTGCGCCAGGGCCGGCAGCTGCTGGCGGCACGAGCGCAACACCTCGGCATCGAGCTCGGCCAGCACCACGCCCTCGCCTTGCGGCTGCACGCCCAGCATCTTGCCCCAGGGGTCGACGAGCATGGAGTGCCCCCAGGTGCGTCGCCCGTTTTCATGGAGCCCGCCTTGCGCCGCTGCCGCGACGAAAGCCAGATTCTCGACGGCGCGTGCGCGCAGCAGAAGCTCCCAGTGCGCCTGGCCGGTGGTGTGGGTGAAGGCACTGGGCACCAGCAACAAATCGGCGCCGGCCAGGGTATGCGCGCGGTAGAGCTCGGGAAAGCGCAGGTCGTAGCAGATGCTCAGGCCGACCCGCCAGCGATGCCCGTCACGCGAGGGCAGGTCGAAGGTGACGGGCTGGTGACCGGCCAGCAGGGTGCGCGCCTCGTCGTAGCGCTCGCGCCCGTTGTCGAAGCGAAAGAGATGGATCTTGTCGTAACGAGCCACCCGCTCCCCGCCGGGCGAGTAGACCAGCGTGCTGTTGTAGGCCCGCGGCGGCTCGTCGCCCGTCGGCGCGCCACCGTCCAGCGGCAGGGTACCTCCGGCGATCCACAGGCCCAGTTCGCGCGCGGCCCGCGCCAGGAAATCCTGGATCGGACCGCGGCCCAGGGATTCGCGCAGGGCGAGCTTGTCGCTGTCCTGGCGGCCCAGCAGGCAGAAGTATTCGGGCAGCACGGCCAGCTCGGCGCCCTCGCGTGCTGCGGCTTCAAGCAGGGCTCGCGCGCGCAACAGGTTGGCATCGCCATCGACACCGGAAACCATCTGGATCGCCGCGAGTTTCACGGCGTGTTCCCGACCGGGTTGCTGGGCGCCGGTGCTGGCGTTTCGACCTTGTTCATCTGCGGGTCGCTCCAGCTCCCGGTGATGTGGAATTCCTGCGTGGTCGCAGCGATCATCGGCCCACGCAGCAGGATTTGTGCGAGGAAGGAGCCCAGGCCGATGGCCGGGTTGATCCAGGTGGCGATCAGCGAGGCGGTGCCGGCATTGATCTCGGGCACCACCACGACGCGCAGATCCTGCGTCTCGCGCGCCAGATCGGCCTGGCCGTCCATCAGCACCGCGGCATTGACGCCCTTCATCTGCAGGTTGTTGGTTCTGGCGATGCCCTGCTCGATCTGGACGTCGCCTCTCACGAAGTCGAAGGCAAAGCCTTCAGTGAACACGTCGCGAAAATCGAGCGACAGCCGCCGCGGCAGGGACTGCAGGCTGAGCACGCCCATGAGCTTGGCAATGCCAGGTTCGGCCTTGAGGAACTGGCCGGTCTCGACATTGACGTTGAATCTGCCCGCCATGCTGGGGTAGTCGAGACCCAGCGGCGAACCGACCCAGCTGGCCTCACCCTCCATGCGGCCCTTGCCGGCGCGAATCAGGCCCGGCATGCCCAGGCGCGTCAGCAAGCCGCCGGCATTGCTGATGTCGAGCCGGAAATTCATGGCGGTGCGCCGGCGCTCGGGGCGCACGGTGCCCACGGGGGCACGCGGTGCGGTCAAACGGCCGACCGGCTCGCCGGCTTCCTGGTAGACGGCCCAGCTGCCACTGGCCGTGAACTCGGCCTCCGGCATGCTGACCTGCAGACGGCTGAGTCGCCATTCGCGCGCACCCGCATCACGGCGCGCCATGCCGCGGTTGACGGCCTCGACCTCCACCCGGCCCAGATTCTTGCCGCGCAACTCCAGGCTGTTGATCACCACATCCAGCGCGGGGATGCTGACCGGCTGCTCGTCCAGCAGCTTCTCCACACCGCTTGCGTTTTCCTGCGCCAGCACCAGACGCGCCAGACGCGCATAGACACTGCCAGGCCCGACATTGGTCGGCATGCGGTATTCCAGATAGCCGCTGAGTTCGCGCGCATCCAGGTTGACGCGCCAGGTCTGACCTTCGCGGGAGCCACCGGCCACCAACTGGGTAAAGGTCTGGCCCCCCATCCGCAGTGTCCCTCCCTGCACCATGAGGCTGGTGGGCAGGTAGTCCTGAACGACGGCAGGCACGGGCGGGCCACCGCCAGCCGCAGAGGGTGCGGCAGCCGGATTGACCGGGGCATCGGCCACCTTGCGCCAGGCGTCGAGGTCCAGTCCGTCGAACTGCACGCTGGCCAGCACGCCCGCATCCGGCATTGGCAGGCTGTCACCCACCGGCAGGCCGATGCCGATGGTGCCGCGCAGGACCCGGGTCACGTCCGGTGCGTGGTCGCGCTCATACCGCAACGCCACCAGGCGTCCGAGATCGAAACGCAGCAGGTCCCGGCGTGCACCCTTCACAAGCTCCCCCGTATCGGCGCCCATCAGGGCGACCTGCAGGCGCAAAGGCAAGGTCGCCTCGGCCGGCTTGGCCAGCGGCGCCGGCAGGTTCAGTGCCAGGCCCTGCAGGCTGGACACGAGCTGGAACTCCGGCACACCTTGGCGCAGATTGAACTCGGCCGTGTACGCGGTGCTGCCACTCATCTGCTGCGCCAGGCGCGACACGATACCGAGTTGCGTCTCCTGGCGCAGCCCCTGGGCCGTCACCGTACCCTGCACACGCAGGCGAGGCGGGACGTTGGTCGCCTCGCCCGGCAGGGAGATGGTGCCGCCCTCGGCGCGCACATCGCCACCCAGCAAGCGCGCCTGCACGCCCGCCAGGGCAAAGCCGCCCTCGGTGAAATGCAGCAGGCCACGCGCTCGGGTCAGGCGCGGCAACTCCGGTGCGAGCTGCAGGTCGTTGCCGGCCAGCTTGATCTGCCCCTGAACGGCGGAGCGCTCCAGATGCAGCAGCGGCAAATCCAGCTTGAGCTGCACGTCGGCATTCCCGGCGGCCCGGGCCTTGCCCAGCAGACCGCCCAGCATGGCGTCCAGCGGGGAGCTGCCGATGAGGCCCCGCAACAAGTCGTCCAGCGGCCCGCCAAGCTGCAGACTGGTGAGGACCCGGGCCTCGTGACCCATGTCCGGAATGCGGGCCTCGCCCTGGCTGATGCGCAACTGCGGCGCCCCCTGGACCCTGGCGCTGATGTTGCGCAACTGCAGGCTGGCGTGATCGATGAGCAACTCACCGCGCAGGTCCGTCAGGGCGGGCCAGGGAAGCTGCTGCGCGGGCTGCAGGCTGGCCGGCACGTAGACAAAGTCCGTGTCGTACACACTGGCGGTGATGCGGAACTCCCCCTGCCCGGGCTGGCTGAAGGGGAATTTCCGCAGATCCCCCTTGACCTGGAAACGCGCCCCGCCGGCGCGGCCCTGTGGGAGGGCCTGACGCAGGTAGTCGCGCACATCGGCATTGATGGTTTGCGGCAGGTAGCGATGCAGTGACCCGAGCTCGGCCCGGCTCATGCTGCCCTGCAGTTCCAGCACCCCCGGCAGATGGGCGCCGGGCGCCGGCCCGGTATGCCACTTGAGCTGGAACTCGCCCTGGGCATCGGCATTGGCGAAGCGTGCATTGTTGATCTGCAGGCTGGTCTGGTCGCCCTGCTGCTTCCACTGCAACTCGGCCGCCAGCTGCTCCAGCGCGATGCGCGGCTGCGCGAACACGCCCGGCAGTTCCAGATGCCCCTGCTGCAGGACCACGGTGGCACGACCGCCGTCCTGGGTGAAGTCGAAATCGACGTTCAGACCGCGCACGCCCGGAGAACCGATGGGGGAGGGCGGTTCGGTGTCGGGCAGCCGCGGGTCCAGGTGGGGCCGCGCCGCGACCTCCAGTTGCTTGAGGCGGCCGCGCGCATCGAAACGCGTGGGCGCCTCCCAAGGTCCCTGCCAGCGGGCCTGGATCTGTTCGATCTGGCCCTTCGGGCCATAAAGGGCCAGCGCCTGGTGCAGGCGCCGCTCGAAGGGCAGGCGCTGTGCCAGCTGGGCCAGGATGGCCAGGTCCAGCCGGGTGGCCCGGATTTCACCGGCCGCCGCGGACGGCGTGGCGCCGGCGCGGTAGCTGACCCGCACGTCGCCGCCCGGCCAGCGCAGACCGTCCTGCGTATCGAACTTCAGCCCCTGGGTATAGGCCTCGAAGCCATCGTCCAGCCGACGACCACCGAGCCGGCCGGTGAGCCGGGCCAGATCCAAGGCCGGCAGTTCCGGGCCCAGCTTGAAGCCGATCTGAGATAGCGCCACGTCCGCCGTGACCCCGGTGACGCGCCCAGCGTCCACGTCGATCCAGGTGCGCAGGGCGCCGCTGCCGCCGGCCAAGTCCAGTTCCAGCGGAACATGGCGGCGCAGCTGATCGATGTCCACGCGCTCGAACACGGCATAAAGCTGCCCTTGCCAGCGCTGCCACTCGCCGGCCCGGCTGAAGAGCAGCGGCTGGCGAAAGCGACCGCGCAAACTGAATCGGCCACCCAGTTCCGCCGGCGGCGTCGCGTCCAGCCGCAACTCATGCAGGCGCGCTCCGTTGTGCAGGCGCAAGTCGACCTCCTGCAGCTGCAGCACCGGCGCACCGCGGAGTTCGTCCCGCCATTGCACGCGACCGCCCCGGATCACCCATTCCGTCTGCGAGAACACCCAGTCGGCCGCCTGACCCTCACCGTCCTGCTGCTGCGGGATCTCGATGCCGGCGACAAAAATGCGTCCATCGGCCGCGCGCCGCACGTCGAGTTCGGGCCCCTCGATGGCCAGCTGCTCGAAGCCGAGGTTCCAGAGTGAGCGCGGCGAAAGCGTGGCCGTCACGCGCGGCAACTGCAGTGCGGCCTGCCCATCGCGGTCGAGCAGCTGCACATCTTTCAGCTCGAAGGAGGGGAACAGGCTGTCGGCGTGCGCCACGATGGCGCCGATGCGAACCGGCACGCCCAGGGCCTGACTGGCCCGGGTTTCGAGCTGCGGGCGCAGCGCGTCGATTCGCGGCACAATGACAAAGTGCAGCGTTGCCCAGGCGGCGCCGAAGACCAGCCACGCCAGAAGAACCAGCCACAGCAGAGCACGCGTCGAAATCGTCAGGACTTTGAGCGACAGGGATGGACGGCGCGGCAGGGTAACCATTTTGCAGATCGAGAACTCGACAGGAATTATGACCCGCAACGATGCATGCGGCCCGATGCCGGGCGCGGCCACCGAGCCGGCAGTGCCCCCGGTCTGTGCCGACCACTCCCGCTTTGTCCAGCGCATCAGGCGCCGTCATGCCACGCTGCTGACGCAGCTGCCCCCAGGCCGCCCCGACCCGCTGGCCCTGCAGCAGCTCTACACCCACCTGCGCGGCAACGGACACGATAGCGCGGCGGCCCTGCGCGTACTGCGTCAGCTGGTCATGGAGCGTCTGGTCGTGCTTGACTGCGAACAGCACGCCCCGCTGCGCGACATCACCGCCAGCATGACCGAACTGGCCGAGTTCGCGCTTGAGATCGCCTGCACCGAGGTCATGCAGACCCTGGACGAGACCCACGGCATGCCGCTGACACCCGCGGGCAAACGGGCCCTGTTCTGGGTGCTGGGCATGGGCAAGCTCGGCGCGCGTGAACTCAATGTGTCCAGCGATATCGACCTGATCTATATCTACGACCAGGACGGCGAGACCGCCGGCAACGCCGAAGGTCGCAGCCGCATTTCGAACCACGAATACTTCGCCAAGGCGGTACGCGCCATCTACAACCTGCTGGGCGACACCACCGAGCACGGCTTCGTCTTTCGCGTCGACCTGGCGCTGCGCCCGAACGGCAACTCGGGTCCGCCGGCCGTCTCCTTGAGCGCCCTCGAAGAGTACTTCCAGGTACAGGGACGCGAGTGGGAGCGTTTTGCCTGGCTCAAGAGCCGCACGGTGGCGCCGCGGCGCCAGCTGCAGGACGGCTCGGTCATGCAGCTGCGCAACCTCGTCGTGCCCTTCGTCTTCCGTCGCTATCTGGACTACAACGTTTTTGATTCGCTGCGCGTGCTGCACCGGCAGATCCGCGAGCATGCCGCCAAGCGCAGTGCCGGCCACCCGGAGCGCAGCAACGATGTCAAACTTTCGCGCGGTGGCATCCGCGAGATCGAGTTCACCGTCCAGCTGCTGCAAGTGGTACGCGGCGGCCAGTTCCCCGAGTTGCGCACCCGCCCCACGCTCGACGCCCTGCAACGCCTGGTCAAGGCCGGGCTCATGCCGGCGGCCACCGCCGAGGCGCTGGCCCAGGCCTACGAATTCCTGCGTCGGGTAGAGCACCGCATCCAGTACCTGGATGACCAGCAGACCCATGTGCTACCAACGCGCGATGAAGACCTGGACTGGATTGCGCGCAGCATGGGCTACCCCGATGCCTGCCGCTTCCTGACCCAGCTCGACGCCCATCGCGAGGTCGTCGCCCAGGAGTTCGACATCCTGCTCGGCGGGTCCGGTCAGAAGGAGTGCAAGGGCTGCAACAACGGCAATGGCAAGAACGGCGCCTCCGGCCCCGCCACCCCGGACTTCGACAGCCTGATCGAGCAATTGCCGCCGCTGTTCCGCGAACGGGTCAGCACCTGGCGCACGCATCCGCGCGTGCTGGCCCTGCGCGAGGAATCCCGCGCCCGCCTCATCCGCCTGGTGGCGCGCACGGGCGACTGGCTGCGCGAAGGCCGAGGCAGCGACGAGGCCGCCAGCCGGCTGGTCGACTGGATGGAGCCGCTGCTGCGCCGGGAAAGCTACCTGGCCATGCTGCTCGAGCGTCCTGCCGTGCACGAGCGCCTGCTGCGCCTGCTGGGTGCGGCGCGGTGGCCGGCACGCTACCTGTTGCAACACCCGGGCGTGATCGACGAGCTGGCCAGCCGCACCATGATGGACGAGCGCTTCGACCCGGCCGCCTTCGAGGCCGAACTCGACGCGCGCCAGAAGGCCTTGCAGGCCTCCGGTGATGACGATGAAGAGTCACTGCTCAACCTGCTGCGCCGGGCCCACCACGCAGAAGTGTTTCGCACCCTGGCGCGTGACGTGGAAAGCGTGCTGACGGTGGAGCAGGTGGCTGACGACCTCTCCGCCCTGGCCGACACCGTGCTGCGCATCACCACGCGCTGGTGCTGGGCGCGCCTGAAGAAGAAACACCGCGAGGAACCGCAGTTCGCCGTCATCGGCTACGGCAAGCTGGGGGGCAAGGAACTGGGCTACGGCAGCGACCTGGACATCGTCTTCGTCTACGAGGACGAGCACGAGGATGCCCCCGAGGTCTACGCCCTGCTGGTGCGCAAGCTGATCAACTGGCTGACCGTCAAGACCGGCGAGGGCGACCTCTACGAAATCGACACGGCGTTGCGTCCCAACGGCAGTTCCGGCCTGCTGGTCACCACCTTTGAGGCCTATGCCAACTACCAGCAGCAGCGCGGCAGCAATACCGCCTGGACCTGGGAACACCAGGCGATGACGCGTGCGCGCTTCGTGCTGGGCAGCGCCGCTTTGCGGCAGCGCTTCGATGCCGTGCGTCAGGCCGTGATTGCCTCGCCGCGCGACGCGCAGGCCCTGCGCGGGGAGATCGTCGCCATGCGCGAGAAGGTGCGCCAGGCGCATCCGGTGCACGGGGAGCAGTTCGACGTCAAGCACAGCCCGGGGGGCATGGTGGATGCCGAGTTCTCCGTGCAGTACCTCGTGCTGTCACAGTCGGCGGGCCACCCCGAACTGGTCGCCAATGTCGGCAACATCGCCCTGCTGCGCGCCGCTGAAGCGGCTGGCCTGCTGCCCACCGGGGTTGGCAGTGCAGCCGCCGACGCCTATCGCGAGCTGCGCCGCGTGCAGCACCGCGCGCGCCTCAACGAAGAGCCCACCCAGGTCCCGACCGAAACCATGGCCGGCGAACGCGCCGCGGTGCTGGCGCTATGGAAGGCCGTGTTCGACGCCTCCTGAGCGGCCCGGGATCAGGGCGTACTGCGGATCTTGCGCACCAACGCGGTGGTGGAATAGCCATCGACAAAAGGCAGGGCCAGGGCCCGCCCACCCCAGGATTCGACCAAGGCCGTCTCGGGCAGCTTGCGCATGTCGTAATCGCCGCCCTTGACCAGGATGTCGGGTCGAATTTCCGCGATCAGCGTCTGCGGCGTGTCCTCGTCGAACCAGGTCACCAGATCGACCGCGCCCAGGGCCGCCATCATCGCGGCGCGGTCCTGCTCGTTGTTCAGGGGCCGCTCCGGCCCCTTGCCCAGGCGGCGCGCCGACGCGTCGGTGTTGAGTGCCACGACCAGGCTGGCCCCCAGGGCACGGGCCTGTGCCAGATAGATGGCATGTCCCCGGTGCATGACGTCGAACACGCCGTTGGTGAAGACCAGCGGACGGGGCAGGGCCGCCAGCCGTATGCCGAGTTCGGCACGCGCACAGAGCTTGGCGAGAAAGTCCGGTAAGGGGAACGAGGCGGGCGCTTGCGTCATGGCACGCATCCTAGCAGCGCCGCCCATGCCCGCGGTCAAAGCGTGAAAACAGCCGCGCTTTACCCCTCAATCCAGCCCCTGCGCGCAATCTGCAAGGGCATAATTGCCCGACTCATGTCGACCAAACTCGTCTCCGTCAGCCTTGATTCATTGCGGATCGGAGAACCCCTGCCTTTTCCGCTGATGGATGCCGATGGCACGCTGCTGGCCGGCAAGGGCTACGTGATCTCCTCGCGCAGCGAGTTGCAGGGCCTGGTCGGTCGCGGTGTTTCGCTCTTCATCGATGTCGCCGATTCCGAGGCCCATCACCGCGCCTATGTGGGCATGCTGCACGACCTGGTGCGCAAGGAAAAGACGCTGGGGCAGATTGCCGGCGTCCAGGTATCGCGCGCCGACGTCGACGCCGCCCGCAATGAACCGGACCCTGCGGACGGCCCGTCGGACTGGCTGGACTACCAGGCGCAGGCCAACCGTATCCTGCGCGACTGCGATTCGCCGCAGTTCCTGCAGCGCCTGGTCCTCCTCCAGAAGCAACTGCGCCAGCACTCCATCAGCAACGCGGACGGCGTCCTTTTTGCGCTGTTTCACCTCTCGGCCAGCGAGCTCAGGATGTACAGCGCCACCCACGCCATGCTGGTCAGCGTGATGTGCGGCCTGGCCGCGCGCGAGGTACTCAATTGGCCCGCAGAGAAGGAGCAGGTCATGTGCCTGGCCGCACTGACCATGAACCTGGGCATGACCGATCTGCAGGACAAGCTGGCCCAGCAGCTGGCGCCGCCTTCACCGGAACAGCGCCAGCTGATCGACCAGCACGCCCTGCGCTCGGTGGCGATGCTGCAGAAGATCGGGGTCAACGATGCGGACTGGCTGGAGGCCGTGCGCCATCATCACAGCGTGGCTCCCGGGCCGCTGGCAGCCAAGACCGAGGGCCAGCGCATGGCGCGCCTGATCCAGCGCGCCGACATGTTCGGCGCACGGCTGGCACCACGCGCCTCGCGCACACCGACCTCGCCGGCTGCGGCCATGCAGGCCAGCTATTTCGATGAGAACCGGCAGGTCGACGAGGCCGGCGCCGCGCTGATCAAGGCGGTGGGCATCTATTCACCCGGCTCCTTCGTGCGGCTCGCCACCGATGAGGTGGCGGTCGTGATCCGGCGTGGCGCCAACACCACCACACCCAGGGTGGCCGTGCTGATCAACAGGGAAGGCATGCCCTTGGTCGAACCGGTGATACGCGACACCGGCCTGCGGGACTACCGCATCGTGGCCAGCGTGCCGCACCGCGAGGTCAAGGTCCAGCTCAACCTGCAGCGCATGCTCGGGCTGACGACGGGGACCGGCTCAGACCGCGCCTGAAGCGCTCAGCGGGGCGAGTGACGCCATCTGCTCCTTGCGGAAGCGGTTGAGATCCTGCACCGACTGGAAGCTGCGTCCGAACAGCAGGCTGAGGTTGTGCAGGATGCGTTCAACCACCCGGCTCTCCCAGGCGGCGTCGAAATTGATCTGCTTGTCCAGCCAGTGCTCCAGCCACGCGGGATCAGGCAGGCGGCTCTGGATGGTGTCGTTCGGGAACAGGGCCTTGCTCACATGCAGGTTGGTCGGGTGCAGGGCCTGCGCGGTGCGCCGTGCGCTGGCCATGAGCACGCCGACCTTGGCAAAGGCGGTCTTGGCCTCGGCGCCAAAGCGTCCAATGGCACGTTTCATGTAGCGCAGATAGGCACCCCCGTGGCGCGCCTCGTCCTGGCTGAGCGTGTTGTAGATGTGCCTGATGACCGGCTCGGTGTGCCACTCAGCGGCGCGGCGGTACCAGTGGTTGAGACGGATTTCGCCGCAAAAGTGCAGCATCAGCGTCTCCAGTGCCGGGGCCGGATCGAACTCGAAACGGATGTCGTGCAACTCCTGCTCGGTCGGCACCAGATCGGGCCGGAAGCGGCGCAGGTACTCCATCAGCACCAGCGAGTGCTTCTGCTCCTCGAAAAACCAGATCGACATGAAGGCCGAGAAATCGCTGTCGTCCCGGTTGTCACGCAGGAACATCTCGGTGGCCGGCAGGGCCGCCCACTCGGTGATGGCGTTCATCTTGATGGTCTGAGCCTGCTCGTCGCTGAGCATCGAGGCATCGAACTTGTCCCAGGGGATGTCCTTCTCCATGTCCCAGCGCACGGCTTCAAGCTGCTTGAACAATTCAGGGTAAAGCATGGCGTTCCTTCACGGTCCGCGGATTCTAGGACGACGCAATGACAGATGCCTGACAGGCTGACGTGTGACCGCACGCCGGACGGGGGTTTGGCGCCGCGCGGCTTCAGCGCGGCACGGTATCCGCAAAGCTGGGGCGCTGCATGAGCTTGTCCTGCAGGCGCACCAGGCTGGGGTGCATTTCGCGCCAACCGACCTGGGGGAAACGGAAATCCAGGTAGGCCAGGGCCGAGCCGACCGCGACATCGGCCAGGCTGAAGTGGGTGCCGGCGCAAAAGGGCTTGTCACCCAGGCCGCGGCTCATGGCGTCCAAACTGGCTGCGATCTTGCCGAGTTGGCGGTCAATCCAGGCCGAGCTGCGCTGGGCTTCCGTGCGCTGCGGCCACACGGCCTCCATGCGGGCCAACAGGGCGGCGTCCATGACGCCATCGGCCAGGGCCTCCCACGTCTTGACCTCGGCGCGCTCGCGGCCGAGCGGCGGGATCAGCTTGCCCACCGGCGACAGGGTATCCAGGTATTCGACAATCACGCGCGAATCAAACAGGGCTTCGCCGCCCTCCATGATCAGACAGGGGACCTTGCCCAGCGGATTGGCATCCACGATGCGGGTCTGCTCAGACCACACATCCTCCAGAACGAAGGTGTATTCCAGTTTTTTCTCGGCCATCACGACGCGCACCTTGCGCACGTAGGGGCTGGTATGGGAGCCGATCAGTTTCATGGGGCTTTTTGGTAGTCCAGGGGGCGCATTCTAGCGACTCGGGCCCGATCATGCGCCCAGCCTCCAAGCCGCGCGGCCACCAAACTACAATCCGGTCATGACTTTCTCGACCATTTCAGCCCTGTCCCCGCTGGACGGGCGCTATGCCACCAGGCTCGCCACCTTGCGCCCGATCATGAGCGAGCAGGGCTATATGCACCGGCGCGTTCAGGTCGAGGTGGCCTGGTTCATCGCCCTGAGCGATGCCGGCTTCAAGGAGTTCACGCCGCTGTCGCCCGGCGCGCGCACCTACCTGCTCAATCTGGTCAAGAACTTCTCCGAAGCCGATGGCAACGCCATCAAGGACATCGAGAAGACCACCAACCACGACGTCAAGGCGGTTGAATACTGGATCAAGTCCAGGTTCGAGGCCCGGCCCGAACTGGAAAAGTCGAGCGAGTTCGTCCACTTCGCCTGCACCAGCGAAGACATCAACAACACCAGCCACGCCCTGCAGTTGCGCAGTGCACGCGACACGGTGGTCCTGCCGGCGCTGGACAAGCTGCTGCTCAAGCTGCGCGACATGGCCCAGGCCCATGCTGAAGTACCCATGCTCAGCCGCACCCATGGCCAGACTGCCAGCCCCACCACCGTGGGCAAGGAAATCGCCAACGTCGTGGTGCGGCTGCAGACGGCCTGCGACCGGATCGCCGCCGTCAGGATCCTCGGCAAGATGAACGGCGCCGTCGGCAATTACAACGCACACCTGGCCGCCTGGCCCGATTTCGACTGGGAGGCCTTCGCTCGCCGCGTGGTGGAAACGCCCGAGCCCCTGGGACTGGGCCTGAGCTTCCAGCCGTACAGCATCCAGATCGAGCCCCACGACTACATGGCCGAGTTGTTCGACGCCATTGCGCGCGCCAACACCATCCTGATCGACTTCTCCCGCGATATCTGGGGTTATGTCTCGCTGGGTTACTTCAAGCAGAGGCTCAAGGCCGGCGAGATCGGGTCCTCGACCATGCCGCACAAGGTCAACCCCATCGATTTCGAGAATGCCGAAGGCAACCTGGGCCTGGCCAATGCCCTGCTGCGCCACTTGAGCGAAAAACTGCCTGTCAGCCGCTGGCAGCGCGATCTGACCGATTCCACGGTGTTGCGCAATATGGGCGTGGCTTTGGGCTACGCCGTGCTTGCCTACCACTCACTGTCCGTCGGTCTGGGCAAACTGGAGCTCAACAACGAAGCGCTCGCTGCCGACCTCGACGCCTCCTGGGAGGTGCTGGCCGAACCGATCCAGACCGTGATGCGCCGTTACGGTGTGCAGGGCGCCTACGAAAAGCTCAAGGAAGTCACGCGTGGTCAGACGGTCACGGCAGAAGATCTGCATCAGTTGATCCGCAGCCTGGAGATCCCCGAAGCCGACAAGCAGCGCCTGCTGGCCATGACCCCGGGCAGCTACACCGGCAAGGCTGTCGAACTCGCGAAAAGGGTTTAATCCCCTGAGCGGCTGACGCCGCATCCCCCAAGGGGGACAACGCCAGCGGCCCGGCGAAGCCGGTTCCGCGGCGTTTCTCGACAACTCCCCCTCACTCCTACTGCACCTATGGCCATCAAATCCACCATCTTCAAGGCCAATCTGCAGATCGCCGACATCGACCATGGGTATTACGCCGATCATGCGCTGACACTGGCGCGGCACCCGAGCGAGACCGACGAGCGCATGATGATCCGGCTGGTTGCGCTGGCCCTGCAGGCGCACCGCCTGCAGACCGAGCTCGGTGGCGACGGCACCCTGGCCTTTGGTGCCGGCCTGTCCGACCCGGACGAACCCGATGTCTGGCTGCGCGACTACACGGGTCAGACCCGGCTCTGGATCGAAGTGGGCCAGCCTGAGGACAAGCCCCTGGCCAAGGCTTGCAGCAAGTCGGATGCCGTCGTCGTCTACTGTTTTGCCCATGCAGCCGAAGTCTGGTGGCGCGGCATTGGCAACAAGCTCACCCGGCTGGACAAGCTTCAGGTCTGGCGCGTGCCCACCGAAGCCTCCCAGGAACTGGCCGCCATGGCCGAGCGCAGCATGCAGCTGCAGGCCACCATCCAGGAAGGCGTGCTCATGCTGGGCAACAGCCGGCATCAAGTGAACGTGGAGGCGCTGCGCTGGAAATGAGTCAGGCCGGCGGTGCGGGTTCCCGCCCCGCCACGTCGGACGTGCAGGGCCCGACCATCTCCTCCAGCGCTCGATGGAAATCGATGGCGAAACGTTTTGCATTGAACAGCGGTGAGGCCAGTGCCCGCCCCCGCAGGTCCGCCCTCAAGGGCTCCAAGCTGGCGCGCTCTGCATCCATGCGCTTCGCGATGGCCACGTAATCCCGTTCATCCTGCGCAATCCAGTCATCGAGGGCGACGCAGGCAAGCATGGTCATGCCCTGCCGCGAGATCATCGTGCGTCCGGTCATGGTGATGGTAGGAACACCCATCCAGAGCGCAAAGGCGGTCGTCGTACCGCCGGGATAGGGAAAGGTATCCAAGAGGATGTCCACTTGATTGTGGGCCTCCAAATACGAATCAAGGTCGACCGCCCCCAGCAGATGGACTCGCGACAGGTCGATTCCTGCGGCAACCATCTCCTGCGATAGTTTTTCCGTTACAGCAGGGACATCGAGTCCCCGGGTCTGGATCCGCAAACGCGAATCTGGCACAGCCCCCATGACTGCAGCCCAGACCTTGAGCACTTGCGGCCTGATCTTGGCCACTTGTTGAAATGATCCGAAGGTTAGATAGCCCCTGTTCATGCAGGGTGGCGACACCAACGGAATGTGTCTTGAGGTTTTCGGCACGCTCATACAAAGTCGCGTATGGGGCAGCCGGTAGATCTTTTCGCTGAACCATTCGGCGCTGTCTTCGGGAACGCTGACTTTGTCCGTGAGGATGAAATCCATTGCGTCCAGCCCTGTGCTGGCCCAGTACCCCAGCCAGGTGACCTGCACCGGTGCGGGACGCCACCCAAACAGACAAAGACGGTTGTCACCGGTATGCCCGCCCAGGTCGATCAGGACATCCATCCGATGGGAGCGAACAAGGTCTGCCGCAGCGGCATCGGTGAGTCGATTGATTTCATGCCACTCGTCGAATGAAGATTTGACGGATGCTGTGATCGCGTGGTCGATCACATTATTTGAATAAGCAACAAGATAAACGCGTTGCCGGTCCAACTCCCTCAGAACATCCAGCAAGAAGAATGTGACCGGGTGCTCCAGCAGGTCACCGGACACGAACCCTACGCGTAGCCTTTGATCGCCGGGCTGCTTCAATTCGACGCTAGGCGCTGATCTCGTTAGCGGCTGAAGTGCGACTCGCCGTCGAACCGCTGCAGCGAAGCTCTCGACAACAGCCCGATAACGAGTGTCGTCCCGATCCTCCGCAGAACTCATCGTCATGAGAATCGCTGAATAGGCAGCCAGGTTTTCGGGATCGAATTGCAGCACTTGCGCCATGTGTTCAAGGCCCGATGGGGTACTGCCTGCTTTCAGCGCTTGGCAGCCAAGTTCATAGTGTCTCGCGGCTGCAAGCGTCGGGTCGAGGGCCACCCCGATATCCATCTTCTGTTCACCCTCGGCCACCCTGCCCAACCGGCAAAGAGCTGCCCCGAGTGTCAGATAGGAGTCTGGTGCCGTCGCCCCGAGTCGCATCGCGACGGTCAAGTGTTCAACAACGCCCGCGTAGTCAATATCGCTCAGGCATTGCTCCGTTGCCCACAGGCGATACTCCAGACACTCGGGTTGCCGTCGCACACAGTCCTTCAGCACCTCCCGCGCAGCCGCTGCATCGGCTTGCGCCCGGTGGATCTCCAGGAGGTCCTTGCAAGCCGGCGTGAAATCCGGCTTTGATCGAAGCGCCGCCTGCAAGTGCATCACGGCACGGGGAGTATCGCCCTGCTGCTTCGAGATCTCCCCCTGCAGATAGTGTGCCTCGTAGGCTTGCGGGGTGCCGACGGCCAGGCCGTTGGCCTGTTGCAGCACCGCATAAGCCTCGTCAAAACGCCCTTGTTCCTTGAGCGCATACCCCAGGCAGACCACGCAACTGACGTCGTTCGGGTCCGCCTTCAATGCCTCCCGAAAACAGCTCTCGGCCTGTGCCATTTCGCCAGCGGCGAGATGACCATTTCCTTGGCGGCGCAGCGCATCGGACGCCGCCTCCAGCCGCGCCCCCGCCTGGGCCGCAGACGGCGCCCCAGTCAACTTCTCCAGTCTTCGCTCCAGCAAGGCCCTGAGTTGGTTCAGCATGGGTGTCGCAAGTCCTCTCTTGTCACAAAGATGATTCACTTCCTGCCCGGGAATCCAGATCGCCGCGCCAGAGACGCCTGGAGATGCTACGCCGCGCGCTCAGCATAGCGGTTGAAACGCCAGGCGTCGCCGTGCAGGGTGATGCGCAGCCAGGTCTTCCGCTTTTCGGCCGGGCTCAGTTCGGTCCAGTGCTGGACCTCTTCAAAGGTTCGGCCACAGCCCTTGCACAGGGGATCGCCCTGGCTGGTCGAGCAGATCGCAATGCAGGGTGTGTCCGCCGTCGTGGCATACCACGCCAGCCAGGCCTCCATGGCCGCTCGCGGCATCGTGGAGTCGTCGGCCTCCTGCTCCCGCCAGTACACCATCAGCGCATACACCTCGGCCAATGCGCGCACCGGCCTGGCCAAGGTGATGCCATCGGGAGAGGGTTCGCGGTCACGCCAATAGTTGATGGCTGCCTCGATATCGGTGATGTGTATGCCTGCCATGGTCGCTCTAGAAGGGAGACGGATCATAGCGCCTGCGCGCGCACGTACCCACGCGGCTCAACTTGGCCTAACCCATAGATCACGCGGGGTTGTTGTCTTACGTGTTTCAATCCTTCGAACGAAGGGGAGTAGCTCCCATTTGCTGCGAGACAGGGAGGCGCTCAGTAGAGCGTCGTTGCAGCAGGTATCAGCAAGTCGTCATTACGAAGCATGACTTCCGGCTTGCTGGGCAATAGATCTGCATGACTCCATGCCGAGCAAGACCTTCTATTGGGACCTGTTTCAGGTTTCGTCGACTTGCGTCATGGGCGTTCCCCGGCCCAACACCCCGTTGACGTTTCCGGTACCAGGTTTTTGATCGAAAGAACTCGGAGTGATGTCATCGAACTGTTTTCTGCTCCCTGGTGGTCGGCACGGCTGGCCATCAGTCTCAGCGAGCTCGTACCCGCAGGGGGCAAGGCCATCGTGATCGCGCTGGCGGGCCCTTGGTGGACGACTCCGCGCCAGCCTCACAGCCGCTCTGGCCAAACCCCCTGAGCGACCTACTCGCCATTCCCTTGTCCCTCACCTGCCAGGAACACATCATGGACAAAATCATCGTGTATCTCGACGATAGTGACTATGCACGCCATCAGCTCGCCCACGTCGTGGGCGCCTCCTCCTCACGCCGCGCGGCTACACACTGGGTATTGGTCGCATGCCCCCCACGCATGACACGACACCTAAGCAAGTGGGTCAACCACACGTCCCGCGAAAACTGGCGCAGGAAATGGTCTGAAAAGATCTTCGCCCAGATCACGCCCGAGCTTCAGGCACGAGGCGACGTGGTGAGCACCCTGCTGGCCAGCAGCCCGCTGACCGAAATGACCCGCACACTGTTGAACAGAGATGAAGCCGCGCGTGTTCTTGACCTTCGCCGGCCGAGATTCGGCAACGACCCGGCAGCCGTCACGCCTGGGCAACCCGGTCGCCAAGGCTCTCCGTGGGCCGTCCCGGGTGCGGTGGCCGGCATGGGCGCTCTCCTTGTTCTGGCCACCGAGTAGCGCTCCGAGGGGCCTGATGCGCGGGTGCTATGCTTGCCCGCCATGAAACTCCTCGCCAAATGGCTGCTGAGCGCGACGGCCTTGCTGGCGGTCGCGCACCTTTACAGTGGCGTCGAGCTGCAAAGCTTCACGTCCGCCTTGCTGGCGGCCTTCGTCATCGGCCTGTTCAACGTCTTCCTGCGGCCCGTCCTCGTCCTGCTGACGCTTCCAGTCACGCTGCTGACCCTGGGCCTTTTCATCTTCGTGATCAACGCCCTGCTTTTCTGGGCTGCGGCGAGTGTGCTGGAAGACTTCCAGGTCCGCGACTTCACCGCCGCCCTGCTCGGTTCGCTGCTCTACTCGATATTCAGCCTCCTGATCGACTCAGCGCTCGAGCGCCTGTTCCCGCAAAAGTAGATCGATCTGCCGGCTGCGCGTGTCGATGATCGACGCCTCCACGTGATCCACGCCGGTGCCCTGCCGCGCCAATTCCTGCGCCGCACGCAGGCGGTCGCGGGCTGCAACATAGTCCAGGCGGGCCGCATGCACTTCGGCCTCGGCCCGCACGGCCCGCAAAGTCTGGCCCTGGGCCACATAAGCTGCCGACAACAGTTGCCAGGCCTGCGCATCCCGCGGCCGGCTGGCCAGCCAGACCTGTAGCCGCTCGGCGGCCTCGCGCGCCTGCCCGCTTTGCGTCCACGCGCGCGCCCGCAGGAACAGCACAGGGCGGGTCACCGCAAGCCCCGCATCGGGAGCTGCCGCTTGCAGCAGCGTGCTGGCGCGACGCGGATCTGCGGCGGCGAGAGCCAGTTCGGCGTCCAGCAGGCGGGCCTGGTAAGCCGCCCTCTCATCGCTGCGCACCACGGCCTGCAAACGCTCCAGCCAGCGCTGCGCCTGTTCGTATTCACGCAGGCCCATGGCGGCCAGCACGGCCGCATACATCACGCCCGCCTGCTGTGCCGGCGACATCGGCGCCACGGTCGTTGCCTGCGCCTGCAACAAGGCGGCGCGCAGGCTGTCCACTTCGGGATTGGCCAGCATGCGAGCGCGTGCGGCCAGCATGGCGTGCGCCATGGTGAGCTGGAGTGGGTCAGGACGCGTCTGCAGTTGCTGGCGTGCCTGCATATCGGCTATTCGCTCGGTCGTTAAGGGATGGCTGCGCAGGTAGGGAAAGGCCCCGGTGTCGTTGAACCGGTTGGCCTGCTGCAGCTTTTCGAACATGCCGACGAAGCCCCGGGGATCAAAACCGGCCTGCGTCATCACGCTGTAACCCACGCGGTCGGCCTCACGTTCCATGTCGCGTGAAAAATTGAGCTGCCCCTGAACGGCCGCGGCCTGTCCGCCCACGATCATGGCGCTGGCTGCCCCCGGGTTGCTGGAAGCTGCCAGCGCCCCCAGAATCATGGCGCCGATGAGCCAGGGCGCCTGGTTGCCCTGACGACTGATGATGCGCACGATGTGACGCTGCGTCACGTGGCTGAGTTCGTGCGCCAGCACCGAGGCCAGTTCGTCTTCACTGCTCACCACAGCGACCAGGCCCAGATGCACGCCCATATAGCCGCCAGGCAGGGCAAAGGCATTGACGCTGCGGTCCCGTCCCAGCACGACGTCCCAGGCAAAACGCTCATCCAGCTCGGGTGGCAACTCGCCCCGTTGACGTGCCCCAGCCATCAGGCGCTGCCAGATACCCTGGACGTATTCGCCAAGAACGGGATCATCAATGTAGTCCGGATCACGGTAGAGCATGCGCGCGATCCGGTCACCCAGCTGGCGCTCGGCGCTGGTGCTCATTTCCACACCATCGCCCAGTGCGGGCAAAGAGGACTGTGCGGCAACGGGCGCTGCGAGCTGCGCGAGCAGCAGCAGTCCGGCCAGTAGGTGCCGGCCCGCCTTGGCGCTGGACGTTCTGTCTTTACTCAAAATGAATCCAGCGGCACAAAACCGAGCAGCGCTGCGCTCTGGGCGTCGAGCAGCACCGTCCAGAAGGACTTGCGCGCGACCATGGGCAGATACACCAGATCCGACGCATTCTTGCCAGTCTGCGCGACGCCGGCGTCGATCATCGCCGCCTGCAGCGGAAAACGTGTCTTCAATTCGCTCAGGGGCCGGGCGGCGGCCAGGACGCGCACGCGTGCCTGCGGATAGGACTGCCATAGGTCGGGCATGGCACTTAGCGGAAGGCCTTGCAAGGCCATGAGCGTTGCTGTGCCCTCCTCATTGACATCCCGAAAGGGCCTCAAGGCCAGCACCGTAGGACCGGTAAGCGGCATTTTCCTCACGTCGCCCGGAGCCTGGTCGAGCAACTCTTCCGGGACTTCGATGGCATGCACCACTCGAAAACGGTCGTACTCGAACACCAGGTGGACCGGTCGGGCGACAGAGACGGTCCATAGACCGTAGAGCAGGGCCGCCAGCTGGATCAGGCCAACCAACGTCAGATCCCGCACCAGCTCACTGCGTGGCTTGTTGCGATTGAAAACGGCCAAGGTGATCAACGGCCCCAGGATGACATCGACCGTGATGACGATCAGAAACAGTTCACGCCCCCCCGAGGTATCGCGGTAGGGGAAGGGGTACCAGAGCCCGAAAACCAGCAGCGCCGCCAGCGCTGCAATGATCAGGCTGAAGCCCAGGTGGATGGCACTGGCTTGAAGGCGGCTTTGCCAGTGGAATGATTTCGTCTGCGGCATGGACGTATGATGCTTGAGTTATGTAGAGGTTCTGTAAACCCGGAATTTTCCATGAGTTCTCTGACCCACTTCGACGCCCAAGGCCAGGCCCATATGGTGGACGTGGCCGCCAAGGCCAGCACCCACCGCATCGCGGTCGCAACCGGCCGCATTGAGATGCTATCGGCCACTCTTGCAATTATCGAGTCCGGAACGGCCAAAAAAGGGGATGTGCTGGGGATCGCCCGCATCGCGGGCATCCAGGCTGCCAAGAAGACCAGCGATCTGATTCCCTTGTGCCACCCGCTGGCGCTCACACGGGTCGCCTTGGATTTTTCGCTGCATCCTGCAGTGACCGCGGCGCCAGCCCACGTGGTCTGTACCGCCACCGTGGAGACCGTCGGGCCGACCGGCGTCGAGATGGAAGCGCTGACGGCCGTGCAGGTGGCCCTGCTGACCATCTATGACATGTGCAAGGCGGTGGACCGCGGCATGACCATGACCTGCGTCCATCTGCTGGAGAAGCACGGGGGCAAGTCGGGCAGCTACCTGGCCTCTTGAGGTTGGGTCATTGCGCCCCGGCTGGCTCCCGCTGCTTTGCCGCCCAGCGGGCATGCGCCTGCGGGTAGGCTGCCTTGTAACGTGCCAGATAGAAACGCGCCTCCTCGTCCCGACCCAGCAGGACCGAACTTTCGATCAGCCTCTCCACCACCTGGGCCTCGGGCGAGAAGTGCAGCACCTGCAAACCCATGGCGTGAAGCTGCTCAGCATTGTTCTGTGTCAATGGCGTGAGGGTGTACTCGGCAAACCGGACCTGGTCCTTGAAAAGCCATGAACCGCGGATCTTCTCCAGTGTGTTTTCGCGGTACGCCGTCGCCCTGAAATCCGACGGGTAGAAAATCTGGCTGACGCGGTGGTAGTCCCAGGCGGCGTAGGCAGCGCCCACCAGCAGGCTAGCCGCCAGAACGCCCGCCCACAAGGTTGACCCCTGCAAAACGACGGGCATGATCGGCCTCATCTTGCGCGCCGGCCACAGCAGCCACACGCAAAGCCCCAGGGCCAGCTGGAACGGTCCGAACCACAGAGGGTATTCCAGCATGCTGTGCAGAAGAATCACCGCCAAAACGCCCCAAGCGAGCTGGCGGCTGGGGTCCTTCTCGCACCAGGGTTGGGCGCGCAGCACCAGCCAGAGCGCCCCCCCGCAGAGCAGCAGGGCGGCGGGGATCCCCAGCTCAACCGCCAGATGCAGAGGCAGGTTGTGGGCGTTGTCCAGAATTTCGCAGAACCGTATGCCGTCGTAGAGCGTCGTGAAATGCGCGTAATCCAGCTCACCCCAGCCCCACCCCGTCCAGGGCTGCAGGCTGATGAGATGGGCGACATTGCACCACAGGGTCAGGCGGCTGGCGCAGGCTACGTCACCCGCCTGCAGTCGCGCCCACGTGCCGTGCGCGTTCGGATCCTGGCCCAGCAGGGCCGGCAGGACCAGGATACCGACGACGTAGGCCGCCAGCGCGGCGAAGAGCAGGCGGAGCACGCCTGGCCTGCGCCAGGCCCCCCATACGAACGTCAAGCCTGCAATGAGCAGCAGCTGCAGCAGACCGGTACGCGAGGCTGTGGCAGCGTTGCCGAGCGCCAGCAAGATGGCCCCCGAGCCGAGCAGGGCAGCCCGATGCGGCCCTGGCCGAATGTCCTGGTCCTGCGCCCACCAAAGCAGGGCGGCGAGGCCGATGCCGCACAAGGTGGCCAGCTGATTACGCTGGCGCAGGTTGGCGAAGGCTTCGCCAAAGCTGCCCCCATGGAACCAGGGGCTGAAATGCGGCGCCGCGCCGAAGTACTGGAGCAGTCCCATGGCGCTGCTGATGAGCGCAGCCGATGCCCACGCCGTAGCCAGCAGACGCGGCGTCAAATGGGAGCGCAACAGCAAGAGAAGGCTGGAGCAGGCGGCGCTGGCCAACCAGGGCTGAACTTCAGGGGTGGGCCCGCCGGCATAGGGCCAGACCCAGGGCAGCACCATGAGGACGACAGCGACCCACCTTCGTCTATCATTGATTGATGTGCTGGAGCTGTTCAACATGGATGTAGTGGCTGTCGTGGGCTTGGGCTATGTGGGCCTGCCCTTGGCCGTCGCATTCGGAAAGATCATGCCGACGATCGGCTACGACCTGTCCAGCGCCAAGCTCGACAGCTATCGCCGCCACCTCGATCCCAGCGGCACCGTGAGCGAGCATGACATGCGTGCCGCCTCGCAACTGAGATTCACCTCAGACGCCAGCGCCTTGGCCCAGGCGGGGTACATCATAGTCGCTGTGCCTACACCGATCGATGCCGCCCGCAAGCCAGACTTTGGACCGCTGATTCAGGCCAGCGAGAGCGTGGGCGCCCAGCTTCTTCCGGGGACGACGGTCATCTATGAATCCACGGTGTACCCCGGTGCGACGGAGGAGGTCTGCATCCCGGTGCTCGAGCGCGCGTCAGGGCTGAAATGGCAGCGTGACTTTCACGTGGGCTACTCGCCGGAGCGCATCAATCCCGGCGACCTGCAGCACACGCTTGCCAACACCATCAAGGTCGTCGCTGGCGACAGCCCGGCCACGCTCGAGCGCGTTGCCGCCTTGTACGAGAAAGTCGTGCCGGCTGGGCTGCATCGTGTGTCCTCACTGAAAGTGGCCGAGGCCGCCAAAGTGATTGAGAACACCCAGCGCGACCTGAATATCGCGCTGATGAATGAACTCGCGGTCATCTTCAACATGGTGGGACTGGATACCCTGGAGGTTCTGGAGGCCGCGGGCACCAAATGGAACTTCCTGCCGTTCCGGCCGGGTCTGGTGGGGGGGCATTGCATCGGCGTCGACCCCTACTACCTCACCCACAAGGCCGAGATGCTGGGTTACCATCCCCAGGTCATCCTGGCAGGTCGACGAATCAACGACAACATGGGCAAGTTCATTGCCGAACAGACGGTCAAACAGCTCATCCAGGCCGGTAGCCCCATCAAGGGTGCCAAGGTCAATGTACTCGGGCTGACGTTCAAGGAGAATGTGCCCGATCTGCGTAACTCCAAGATCTGGGATTTGATTTCGGAACTGCGCTCATACGATGTCGACGTTTGCGTGCACGATCCAGTGGCTGATCCTTTTGATGCGCAGCAGGAATATGGCTTGACGCTGCTGCCTTGGGACGCGCTGCCGCAAGCGGACGCCGTCGTCGTCGCTGTATCGCACGCTGCCCTGCTGAACAAGCCCTTGGACGAATATCTGGACAAGATCAAACCAAAGGGCTGCTTTGTGGATGTGAAGTCTCGCTTCGACGCCCATGCGTTGCGAGCTGCAGGTTTTCGGGTGTGGCGCCTGTAAGGCGAGATGTCCATGAGCTCCCTCGTTCTGAATCCCTGGAAGATCTTCTCTGACATCTGGCCCCACCGATATCTGCTGGGCCAGTTGATCAAACGTGATGTGCTGCTGCGCTACCGGGGCGCGATGTTCGGCGTGGCCTGGATTTTCCTCAGCCCGTTGCTCATGCTGGCCATCTTCGCCTTCATCTTCGGCCAGATCTTCCAGGCGCGCTGGCCGCAGCAGAGCGAGACGTTGCCTTTCTGGTTGCTGCTGTATTGCGGGCTGATTGCGTTCAATATTTTCGGCGAAACAGTCTCCAGGGCACCGACAGCGGTGCGCGGCTTTCCGAGCTTCGTCAAAAAGATCGTTTTCCCCGTCCACATCCTTCCGCTCGTTCCACTGGGCGCGGCGCTGGTGCATGCGGCCTTCAACACGCTGATCCTGCTGGGCGTACTTGCATGGCTGGGCGAACTAAGGCTCGCCGTCCTGTGGCTGCCACTTTTGCTCGTCCCGGTCATCCTGCTGGCCGTCGGCCTGGCCTGGTTCGTCGCTGCCTGGGGTGTTTTTATCAAGGACATGGGGCAGATCGTGCCCGTCTTAGTGCAGATCCTGCTGTTCATGTCTCCGGTGTTCTACCCAGCCAGCGCCGTGCCTGCGGCCCTGGAGCCCTTCTATGCTTACAACCCACTTGGTCAGGCGATTGAGGTTTTTCGAGACGCCGTCACGGGACAACCTCTTTTATGGCTAGGCTGGGCGTGGACTGTTCTCGTGAGTCTGGCTGCAGCGCTTGCCGGCTATGCTTTCTTCGAGCACAGCCGCGAGGAGTTTGCTGATGCGCTCTGAGCAGCTTGCCATCACCTGCAGCGGGGTCGCAAAGACGTACCGTCTTTTTGGCCACCCTGGCGACCGCATCCGGCAGGCCTTGTCGCTAGGCAGGCTGCACCTGCACAGGGAGTTCACCGCGCTTCAGGATATATCTTTCGATATACACAAGGGTGAGACCGTGGGCATCATCGGCCGCAACGGATCTGGCAAAAGCACATTGCTGCAGTTGGTCTGCGGAATCCTGCGCCCGACAGCGGGTCGGCTCGACGTGACCGGTCGCATATCAGCCCTGCTCGAACTAGGCGCCGGCTTCAATCCCGAGTTTACCGGCCGCGAGAATATTTACTTCCAGGGCGCTGTAATGGGCTTTACCCGAAGGGAGATGGACGTACGGCTCGGGGACATCATCGGATTCGCTGGCATTGGGGACTTTATCGACCAACCGGTGCGTACTTATTCCAGCGGGATGTTCGTTCGACTGGCCTTTTCGGTCTCTGTCCACGTCGACCCGGAGATCCTCGTTGTGGACGAGGCCTTGGGAGTGGGAGATGCTGAGTTCCAGGCGCGATCCATTTCTCGCATGAAGGCCTTGCAAGGCCATGGGGTCACTATACTGCTGGTGAGTCATTCCATTCCGGTCGTCCGAAACTTCTGCGAGCGCGTCATTTGGCTGGACCGCGGCAAACTCCGGCTTGCCGGCGAGTCCAGCATGGTGTGCCAAGCTTACCTAGACGAAGTAGACCAGGCATCTCTCACCAGCGGTACGCGCGCGCAGTCCACGGCAAGCACACGCCGATTCCACCCCTCGGGTCAGGAGAAAACGATCTCGATCAAGGCTGTGACGCTTAGCAGTCCCGCGATCGAGGTTGGGGAGGATCTGACACTCTCGATCGAGCTGGACTACGGCCCCGAGTTTCCCCAGGGTCTGGTTTTCGGCGTCGGCGTCATTGTCCATGGCGCGGCGGGCCGGATCGTGGCCCTCTTCAACACACTGCGCGATGACTTATCACTGACGGGCGCAATGCGCCAGCTACGCCTGCGCCTACCCGGGACAGCCTTCATCCCCGGCCAGTACTCGATTTCTGTGAACGTTTGCGACAGCGCAGCGCTGTTCCCCTTCGACGCCCAGGACCATTGCCTGCGCTTCGAAGTGCGGTCGGCTCTGAGCCGGCTGGGGCTGCCCCGCTGGGAAGGCGAGGTGGCGTGTGCCCATGCCTGGGAGTGGTAGCTGGGTGCTCGGCGATGCCGAGACACTCTCGATCTGCCGTCCAGCTTTGCTGGACAAAAGTCATCTTCTCGTCGGCATCACTCGCGTGCGCAACGAGGACGGGATCTTGCGCGACACCCTAGACCACGTGGGTGCATTCGTCGATGCCATCGTCGCCTTTGATGACGCCAGCACAGACGCGACGCGGGAGATCCTGCGAAGCCATCCGAAAGTTGCGATCCTGATTCAAAGCGACCACTGGGAGGCAGGCATCCAGGCGCGTCTGTTGGCGGAGACCCGTCATCGCGGTCTGCTGCTTGATGTCGTGCGGCAGCGGCTGCCGTGCGAATGGATTTACTGCTTCGATGCCGATGAGCGCCTAGTTGGAGACGTTCGGGGGTTTCTCACGGCAGCGCCCCGCGATGAATGCGACGGCGTCCGCGTCTCCTTGTTCGACGCATATCTGACACCTGATGACCATGCCCCGCTGGGGCCAGGCAACAAGCTATGCGATGGACGCAGATTCTTCGGCCCCGAGCGGCGGGATATCCTCATGCTATGGCGCAACTTGCCCGGGGTACGGTTCGAAGGGCTCGATGCGCGCGAGCCCACGGGCGTTGGCCAAACGGTCACGTATTTGCGTTGTCAGCACTACGGGAAAGCCATTTCCGTCGAGCAATGGGAAGCAACCTGCGATTACTACATGGCGCACTTCCCGGCCGAAACCTACGGCCGCAAATGGGCCCGCCGCAAGGGGCATGCCGTACACATCTTGTCTGACTTCGGATACCCCCTTACGCCCTGGGGGCCGGAACTCTTCAACGCTGCCCTTCCCATGTCGGCCAGCCATGTGCAAACGGACTGGCCGACAACCGAGTTGGGCGCGGGCGGCTATGACATCTTGCTGGCCACCAACCATCTGCAGGGCTGGACCGGCTCGGAGACGCTTCTGCTGGCGCTGATCGATAGCCTTCTGAACGGGGGCTGCCGCGTCGCAGTGTATGCCCGCTACCTGGACCGCGACTGGGTGAGACCGTGGGTCAGGCCCGACGTTCTGCTGGTGGACGACCCCGATGCGCTGCGCCCATTGCGCTTTGATTTGGCTCATGTGCAACACGCGTCTTGCCTGGTCGACGTGCGCTCCTTGTTTCCGCGCATGCCCGTGCTCTTTTCATCGCTCGGCGTGCTGCCCTTCCTTGAACAGCCACCTCCGCTCGCCATGGGGGTTACTCATTACCTGGCGATCAGCGAGGAAGTCGAGTCCAACCTGACGGCGCAGGGCGTCCCGTCCGCGAGGATTAGCGTGCTGCGCAATCTAGTCTGCTCGGAACGCTTTCGCCCCCAATCTCAGATCCGCTCCCGTCCAGAAAGGATTCTGGTGCTGAGCTACAAGGTGGATGATGCTAGGAAGATAGTGTTGCGAGCAGCCGCCAAAGTGATTGGTGCCTCGATCACCTTTGTTGGCGATGTTCGCGCCTCAAGCCAGGATGACGTTGTCACACACATTAATGATGCTGATGTGGTCGTTTCTCTTGGTCGGGGCGTCATTGAAGCCATGCTCTGCGGCCGAGTACCTTTGGTTTTTGACGTTCACGGCGGTGACGGCCTTGTTACACCGGACAACCTTGAGCAGTTGATGAAGGTCAATTTCTCCGGCCGCCTGTACCGCCGCGAGTGTTCTGTCGCCGAGTTGGTAGATCAGCTGCTGCTGTACGAGCAATCCTTCGGCTTCCGCCTGCGAGAGATCGCTGAGCGCCGGTTCAGTCTTTCTTCGAATATTGGTGAACTTATGAAGTTACACCGCGAAGTGATCGCGAACCCCGCGGCTGTTCCTGAAACATCGACCCCTCCGATTGCATTTGCATCGACTCTGGCGCGTCAAGATTTGGGCAATTACCGTGTGCAGAGGACGCGCGCCGATGCATTCGTCAATGAGGTCCAGCGCATCAAGAGCACCGTGTCGTGGCGTATCACAGCACCCCTCCGATTGCTGTGGAACATCCCCAAGCGCTTTCTGAAGCGCATCAGCCGATGAGTGGGCTTCTCCTTTTGTCTGCCGAAGGTGTTGCACCCTCGTCACTGCTGCACCGGCGTCGTTTCGAACTCTTGTCAAGGTGTGTTGATCGAAGTCGCAATTCCGCTCAGTACTCACCATACGAATGCGGTGCTCTGCGCCAATTGCGCCTGCGGCCCTATCGTTTGGATGCAACTCCACACAGGTTTCTTTCGTACAACTTGCTCGCTCGGACGGTTTTATGAAGTGGGAAACTCCTGTGTCTGGGCGCCCCGAAATTCGACCTCTTTTGCTAAAGACGCTGTCGCACCTGATTCGGGAAAGAGGTTTTGGCACTCTGATCCTTAAGGCCTACCGGCTGCTGCGTCGAGAGGGCTTGCCGGCGGTGCGGCGCCGGCTTGCGTTGATCCGCGCCAACTACCAGGAGTGGATCAAAGCGTACGATACCTTGACAGATGTCGATCGCCGCCAGATGAGGGAACACATTTCCCGGTTCGAGCATAAGCCTCTGATCTCCATCCTCATGCCAACATTCAACGGCGATCCACATTGGTTAACGCTGGCAGTCGCGTCCGTCCAAAGGCAAATCTATCCCCACTGGGAACTATGCATCGCAGACGATGCGTCGTCTGATGCGCGGGTGCGAATACTACTCGCAGATCTTGTGTATAGCGACGCGCGTATCCGTGTAACCCACCGATCGGTGAACGGGCATATTTCGGCAGCGACCAACACTGCGCTGGAGATGGCCCAGGGTGAGTTCATCACGCTTCTCGACCAGGATGATGTCTTGGCTGAGCACGCACTCTACTTGGTAGCTAGCACCATCAACGTGAATCCGAGCGTCAATCTGATCTACAGTGACGAAGACAAGATCGACATCAAGGGGCGTCGCTTCGACCCCTATTTCAAGCCTGACTGGAATCCCGAGTTGATTCGCTGCCAGAACCTGGTCAGTCATCTTGGGGTTTATAGGTCTAAGCTGGTTCGCGCGCTGGGTGGTTTTCGGGAAGGATATGAGGGGGCGCAAGATTGGGATCTTGCGCTGAGGGTCGCCGAACAAAGCTTTGATGGCGACCGGATTTTTCATATCCCCCACGTGCTTTATCATTGGCGCACCCATCCCGGCTCCACCTCCATTGACATCAAGGTCAAAGGCTACGCAATTGCCGCCGCTCAGCGAGCCGTGCAGGACCACCTTGCGCGCTGCCAGGTCTCGGCTGAGGTGCTACCCCACCCAGTCCTCCCTGGGCAACATCGGGTTCGGTATGCGATCGTAGAACCTCTTCCGCTCGTTTCAATCATCATTCCGACGCGAAATGGGCGGGCGCTGCTCGATAGATGCCTCACGACACTTGAAGAGATCACCGACTACAAAAACTACGAGGTAATCGTGGTTGATAACCAGTCCGACGATCCTGCGACTCTAGAGCTCCTGACTGAGCAATCAGCGAATGGCAAAATTCGTGTGCTCCGCTTTGACGCGCCGTTCAACTATTCGGCGATCAACAACGCAGCTGTCCTTCAGTCGCGCGGCGACGTGCTTTGTTTTTTGAACAACGATGTGGAGATCGTGGATTCGCACTGGCTTACTGAGCTCGTGTCGCACGCCGTACGGCTCGGCAACGGAGCCGTGGGTGCACGACTTTTTTATCCTGGCGGCCGCATTCAGCACGCTGGGGTAATTTTAGGCATGGGACGTGTCGCGGCGCATATTTACGCTGGCTATGAACCCTCGGAGTGCGGCATGGGTGGACGCGCAGTGCATGTGCAGAACCTTTCCGTCGTGACTGCAGCCTGCCTTGTGGTGACCCGGCACGCGTTTGATCACGCTGGCGGATTCGACGAGGTCAATTTGCCTGTCGCATTCAACGACGTGGATTTCTGTCTGCGCCTTTTGATGCACGGATACCGCAATATCTGGACCCCGTATTCCACGCTCATCCACCATGAGTCTGCAACACGCGGTCTTGACGATACCCCTGAAAAGCAGAAGCGGTTTGTACGCGAGTTTGGGTTTATGCGAGAGCGCTGGTCGGATCTGCTCTCTTACGACCCCGCCTACAACCCCAACCTTAGCCTGGACTTCAGCTATCCCTTGCCCGCTTTCCCTCCCCGCGCCGAAAGGCCATGGCGCTCATGATGCACAGGGCTAGTCCGGCAACCAGTTGCGCGCGCAAGGGCCCATGCGCCGATTGAGGGCATCCAGCACGCCTGCGACATAAGCACGTGCTATGGCGAATCTGTTCCGCTCGAAAATCATCATCACGCCAAAGCCCAGCAGAAGCCGAGCTAAGCGGCGGACGCACCACTGGGCCTCCAACTGCCAGTAGTCAGTGATTGTGACTACTGAGTTGCGGGCAACATAGTACTTGCGCAGTGCATTGTGGTTTGGCAAGTGGCCCAAGAGCGGAAGTCGCACGCCACCTGACTCTCCAACACTGTGGGCCATGGTCACCTTGCGCGTAATCACCACCCGTCCCCCGTGCCTCCTTGCGCGCAAGCAGAATTCATGGTCCACCTGGTCGATGAAGTAGTCGTCGCGGAATCCACCGGTCACCTCGGTGGCGCTCACGCGTACCAGGCTGCCCGATGTAATCACGGTCTTCTGTTCCAGCCATGTTCCGCGGCCCTGGACGGGCACCTTGGTTCGTGCATTGCGTGCGTCCAGGTAATTGCCTCCGATAACGGCCACTTCGGCGCCGCAGCCACGGGCAACGCCCAACAGGGTGGCGACCATGTCCGCGTAAGGTTCGCTGTCCTGGTCCATGGTCAACAGCCAGCTACAGCCCCAGTCGCGGGCCTGCTGCAGGCCCTGGTTCAGCGCGGTGGCGATGCCCAGGTTGTCTTGGTTCTCCAGCAGCAGGGTCCGGCCCGTCAACGTCGGGGGCAGTGCGATCGGCGCCTTGCGCGCCGTAGCGGGCGTGTTGTCTACCACCACCATCGCGCCCACCTGCCCGGCCACCTTAGCCAGGCGTTCGGCAAAGCCCGCGTCCGGATGAAATGCCACGATCACCGCGCAGACCTCGTGCGCATCGGTCCCCCGTCCCGCCGGCATCAGCACGTCTCGGTGGCGACGCGTGATGCCTGACCAGTCGAAGCGCCCTTGCACCTGGGCAGCGGCTGCAGCGGCCAAACGGCCGCGCAGCGGCGCATCCTGCAACATGCGCTCCAGTGCAGAGGCCAATGCCGCCGGGTCGGCCGGCGCAACCAAGAGCCCCGAGACCTCATGCTCGATCACTTCGGCGATACCGCCCAGCCGGCTCGCCACCACCGGACAGCGGCAGGCCATGGCCTCCATCAGTGTCACCGGCAGACCTTCCTGGTCACCCTCGGCGGTGACCACCGACGGCGCGACGCACACGGTGGCACGGTTGTAGTAGGCAGGCAGCTGCGCATTGGGCAGGGCGCCGACGAAGCGCACGCAAGCCTGCAGCCCGAGGGTCTGGCATTGCGCCTCCAGCGCTGGCCGCAGCGGCCCATCGCCCACCAGCGTCAGGGTGACCTGAGGCCAAAGGGCACGCACGCTGGCCATCGCCTCCAGCAGGTTGGGCAGGCCCTTCTTCTCCACCATGCGGCCCACAAACAGGAGCTCTTGGGCGGCCCGCTGCACGCCCGATTCCGCTTGCATCTGAACGGTATCGATACCCATGGGGATGACCTGCAGCTTGAGCGGTCCCACCCCGATCGCCTGCGCCTTGTCGGCGATGAGCTGGCTGACCGTGGTCAGCATGACCGCGCGCTGCAGTACCCAACGCTTGAGCGCGCGCATCGCGCCACCATCGAACCCGAGCAGATCGCCTCCATGGGAGGTGCAGACCAGCCGGGGCTGACGGCGCAGGCCCAACAAGGCCATCCGTGCTGCCAGGCCCTGTGGCAAGACCCAGTGCGCGTGGATCACATCCACCTCCCCACGGGCCACGGCGCGCCGGATGGCACGCGCCTGCGCCAGCAGCAGCCACGGCAGCTGCAGCAGGCGCCACTTGTTGCGCTTGAGGTTGGCGACCAGCCCACCCTGGTAGGCCAGCGCCTGCCAGCGCTCGAACCAGTAACGGTAGCGCTGAACCTGCACCCCATCGATCAGCTCCTGCGTCTTCGCGCCTTGCGTGTGGGGGGCGAGCACGCGAACCTCGAAATCCGTCGACAGCTGGACGCACAGCCTGTGCACGAAGGGGGGTTCCGTATCACCCGGCCAACGGGGATAGGTGGTCGTCAGGACCAGCAGCCTGGGTTTGCCCATGAAGTGTCAGCCGGCGCTGTCGTCGTTGTCGTTGGTGTCGATGTTCTTGTAGTGCAGCGCCGAGATCTGCTCGGAGACGATCCCGATCAGAAAGGTGAGGATGGCAGAAATGAAAAGCAGCGCGCTCATGTTGGTGAAGCGCCCGCTGCTCAGATACGTGTAGAGATAGTAGGCCAGGCCGGTGACAAAGAAGGTCGCGCTGATGGGCAGGAAAAGCTTCTGCGGCGAGAACAAGGTGCCGATCTTGATGATGATGAGCAAAAAACGCAAGCCATCGCGCACGGGATTGATATGGCTCGCCCCACTGCTGCGCGGCGGTGCGTGGATGGGAACGTAGGCCACGCTGTACCCTGCGCGGAAAAAACTCATGGTGATCGTGGTCGGGTACGAAAAGCCGTTGGGCAGGAGGTAAAGGAACTGCCGGAATCGCGCCGCGTCGACCACCCTAAGGCCCGAGGTCAAATCAGCGATGGGTTGCATGACCATCCAGCTGGCAAAACGGCTGAACACATCGTTGGCAACCGCACGGTGGGTTCCCGCATGTGAACCGCGTTGCCGGGCGCCGACCACCATGTCATATCCTTGGCTGTACTGCTCCAGCAATCTGGGAATTTCCTCAGGTCGGTGCTGGCCATCGGCGTCCATGAAGACCAGAACCTGACCGCGCGCGACTCTCGCACCGGTCTTGATCGCGGCTCCATTGCCCTTGGAATAGGGATGACGCTGACTGCGAACTTTGAAATGCGCGCAGACATCCGGAGTTTCGTCGCTCGACCCGTCGTCAACGACCAGTATCTCGGCGCCCGGCAGCAGGGCCAGCAGCGCTGGCAGCAGGCTGCGCAGACCCGTTGCCTCGTTCTTGGCGGGGATGATCACCGACAGATGGGCGTAGGAGTTCATGCGAAGGTCTGCCAGTGAATCACGGTTTTTCTATATTACCTGTTGCGAGGAGCTGCTCAAGGGTTTGGCGCTCCTCCCCGGTCAGGCGGTCTGCACGTAATTTGAGCAGCAGCTCGCGCGCAGCCTGCCGCTCACCGCTGATCCACAAGAGTTGCGCCCATTTCAAACGATTGCTCGGGTGCCCCGGGTTCAGAGCCAGGGACCGGGCCAGCGCCTCACGGGCTCCAGCCAGGTCCCGCTCGCTCAGCCAGAGATAGTCGGCCAGCCATGAATGGAGGATGGCTTGCACGGAGGCAGTAACCTTGGGATTGGCCAATGCCGCCCTGAACAGCTCCGTCATCTGGCTACGATCCAGGCAGCGTTGCCCCGCGACCGCCATCTCCTTGGCGTAGTAGAGGATGTTGCGGTCTCCCGGCGCGAAGCGGGTAACACGCAATCGATGCATCAGTTCGTCCAGTGCTGGCTGGTTGACACCCAGATTTGCCTTGCAATCCAGGGTCACGATCTCAAACAGCGCCATCTTGTGGTGGGCGTCCACTGCCAGCGCACGTTCAAGATGATGATGCGCGGTCTTGTAGGCCAAAGAGCCGGGCTGCGCAGCGGCCGGCAAACCGGCCACCAGCATCCCCGCCTCGTACTGGCTGCGCGCCGAATCCGGGTGGTGTTGTACCTGTCCGAAAGCACGGCGCAAGTCGTCCCCGTACTGGTGGGCCCGAAAGGCGGTGAGCGCAGCGCAGAGTAGCAGGAGGACCACGGCGATGATGCCTAAAGTCGTCGGCTTCGTCCGGTCTTGAGTCCACCGCAGCAACGCTGCTGTTGCCGCCAGCAGCAATCCCAGCAGCGGCAGGTAGTTCCGGTGCTCGTGCACCAGCTCCAGCGGCAGGACGGTGGACTCCAGCAGATGACCGATCAAGAACCAGGCCAGGCCGAAGGCAACGAGCGGTGCGCGTGCGCGCAAGCGCCAGACAAGTACCACCACGACCACCCAGCCCAGGACAGCGGGCAGCGTCGTCCAAGGGGTGAGCCAATCGGTGGAGATCGCGAAGTCGTCGTGGTAAAGACCCAGTGCAGACCAGCGCGGCAACACCACCAGCCCCACATAAAACCAGAGGACCCGCGCCTCGCTCAGCAGACGCTGGCCTGCCTCAAACGGACGCAACTCATAGCCTGCCCAAAGCCACTGCGAACGCGATGAAAGCAGATACCAGGCTACCCCTGCAACGAGCACCAGGCAGATACCTGTGTAGATCTTCGCGAATTTGTCGAGCCGACCCACCTCAGACCGGCGTAGCAAAAGCTCCCAGCCCAGCACGAACAAAGGCAGCAACAGGCCGGTTTCCTTGCTCAGGATGGACAGCGGCCAGGCCACGCACCAGGCCAGCAGCAGCAGGCCCGGCTTCAGGGGGCCGTCACGCCGGCGTGCCACGATGTGCAGCCAGAAGGCCGCCAGGAGAAAAAGAGCCGAGAGGCTGGTCATGCGCTGCACGACATGCAGCACCGGTAACAGTTGCAAGGGATGCAACAACCAGAGCGCCGCCACTGCAAGCGCTACCCAGCGCTCATCGTAGGACTTGATCTCGGCACGACCTCTAAGCAGCTCGCGTACGACACCATATGCCATGAGTGCGCACAGGCCATGGATAGCCAGGTTGGTGAGCTTGAAAGCCCAGGGGTTGAATCCGCTGAGGTAGTGGTTCAAACCAAAACTCAGCTGGGCGACAGGGCGGCCCGTCGGACCGGCACCTCCGCTGAACCAGGCCTGGCCGATCGCCTCCCAGGTGAATTCGCTCATCCGCAAGCCGGGTGCGTTGAGGATGCTGGGGCCATCATCGAAGAAAAACCCACCCGCTAGCCCCGCCCAGTAGGCGGCCAATGCCAATGCGCCCAGCAGAGCGGCAGCCAGCCATGGTGATAAATACTTGCTCATCTGCACAGCCCCATAAAAAAAGCCCCTTAGCGAAGCCAAGGGGCTTTGGTTCAGCTGACCGGAGTGATCAGAAGTCCTTGCAGGAGCTGGGACGGTACTTGGGGTTGATCTGGGAGGCGCCAGTGCCGGTACCGCAACTCCAGATCACCTGGCCAGCCGCGTTAGCATTGCCGCGCAGAATGATCGTGCGGCCAGCGACGTCGGTCGGCAGTCCGGAGGTGGCAGCTGCCGCGGTGGTCACGATGATGTCACCCGAGTTCGATGCCGTAGAGAGGTAGCTCACAGAAGCAACGTACTTGGACACTTGGTCCTGGACGCCCATGGAGGCGAAGCCCTTCTGCATGGTGCCGAACTGGGAATAGGCTTCCGCCACAGCAGTGCGGCCCGACGAGCCGGCCAGGATGACTTCCGACATCTTGGCGCGGACGGTGTAGTCTTGGTAGGCGGGCAGGGCCACGGCGGCCAGAATACCGATGATCGCGACGACGATCATCAGTTCGATCAGGGTAAAACCCTTTTGGAGAGTGCGTTTCATAAAAGCTCCTAGGTTGAAAATTGCACGATGCAGAGGGAGGTCAGCATATCTCGTGCCAGATCGAAATCGCGGCTGAACTGCGGGCTTTTTGTGGAAAACTCACGCCTTGCAGCGTTTATGGTCATTCGCAAGAGCCTATTGGCCGAAGGACCGACAAATTTGTCAGACTTTTTTGTCACGGACAAGCGTGCAAGACTCAGATGCAGCCTAAGAACGAATCATCCTACTTTCTGCGTCAGCCATTTCGTGATGTCGTCCGCATAATCCGGAGGGATGCCTGCGTCCAGCAAGGTCCATTTGAATTCGTTGGCCAATTGGGCCTTTTTATAGGTGTTCAGCGAATGCTCCCGCGTGAACTGGACGATCTGAACCAGCATCTTCGCCAACGCAGCGTCCACCTTCTGCGCAAATTGCTTGTCAGACTTATCAATGGCCCGCGGCACCCGCTCCAGAAAAAACTTTGCCAGGTCGCCGCCAAACTTCTTCGCTTCAGACGCGTCAAACCAAGCAAAAATCATTGCGCCTCCGTCAGTGTCAGTGGGGGCTTGATTATAGTAGCGCGCTCATGACACGATCCTTGCTGCTTTTGGAGATGGAATATGGCGTTTTGGGATAAGCGCAGCCGGGACCAGGCGACGGACGCAACGCCGCGCGCGGGCGTCGATCCCGGCGAACCAGACGCCGCCGAACGCTGGGTAGAGTCGGGCCTGGAGCTTGAAGCGCAAGCACGGCTCGAAGAAGCCCTTGCGCACTACCAGAAGGCCATCCAGCTGCAACCCGAATTGGCCCGCGCGCATTTCCTGCGCGGCAACATCCTGCTGGACCGTGGCGACGCGGCCGCTGCGCTTGACGCTTACGGCTTGGCCGTGCGCTACAAACCGGACTCATCTGGCGCACATTGCAACCTCGGCAACGCGCATCTCCAGCTGGCTGATCCGCTGCAGGCGACCGCAGCCTTCACGCAGGCGCTGGCCCTCAAACCCGGCCTGCCCGACGCGATAGCCGGCTTGCAGGCGGCGCAACAGCTCGCGAGCGAACAAGCGCAGGCCTTCTTTGGACAAGGCTTGGCTGCACAGGAAGGCGGCCGAGAAGACGAAGCCATCCGCACCTACCGCCAGGCATTGACGCTGAACTGCGAGCACGTCGATGCTCTCAATAATCTGGCCGGAATTTTGGTGCGATCCGGCGAGAAGGATGAGGCCGTGCAGCTCTTGCTGCACGCCGCCAATTTGGCGCCGGACAGCACTGCCATCTTCCTGAATCTGGGGGATGCGCTGTGCTTGCAGCGTCGATGGGCTGAGGCTGTCGCAAGCTATCAACGCGCCGGCCAGCTCGATCCCGGCAACGTCCAGGCGCCGCTGCGCATTGGCGATGCCTTACGGGCTGCGCGTAAACCGGACGAGGCTGCCGCCGCCTATCGGCAAGCCTTGCAGATCGACCCGCTGCAGCTTGGGGCCTTTTTGGGACTGGCCGCCATCCTGATTGACGGCGACGAGCTGGACGCTGCGCAGGCGCACTGCCTGCAGGTATTGGCGCTAGACCCCGACAATGCCAGAGCCAACATCCTGCGCGGGCTGATCTACAGGAAGCGCCAGCATGGCAGCGATGCAATGGCCTGTTTCCGCAAGGCACTGGCAACGCAGCCGGATCTCGTGGAGGCACACATCCATCTTGGGGCCGCTTTTCAAGAAACCGGGGATTTTGATGCAGCAAGCGTCTGCTATCAAAAGGCTTTGGCCCTGCAGCCGGGGTCGGCTGCTGCGCATTGCGGTGTCGGCACGCTCCTGCAGCGCTCCGGGCAGCATGTTGCCGCCGAAAACTCCTACCGCAAGGCGCTGGCATTGGACGGCGAGCTGATTGCCGCGCACGTGAACCTGGGGCTGCTGTTAACGCACAAGCGCGAATACCGGAAAGCGGACGACGTTTTTCTACGCGCACTGGAGCTCGACCCTCGATTCGCCGCGGGCCATGCCAACCGTGCCGGTGCATTGATCGGCCTTGGCGACCTGAACGCGGCACTACGTTCGCTGGAACGGGCACTGGAGTTCGACAGCACCTGCATGGTCGCCCACAACAACCTGCTTTTCAACCAGAACTACCTGGCGCAGCAGTCGGGTGAGCGCTTGTTGGCTGATGCGAAACGTTTTGGCGCCGCCGCGCTGTCCTTGGCGCGTCCGTATACCTGTTGGACCAATGAACCGTTGCCACAACGACCTCTTCGGGTGGGTCTGGTCTCAGGGGACCTGGGCAACCACCCGGTGGGCTACTTCCTGGAAGGCGTTCTTGACGTGTTTTCCGCGACCCCGGCGCATCAGCTTGAGTTCCATGCGTATTCCAACCGCTCGGATGAAGACGAGACCAGCCAGCGTCTGCGTTCCTGCTGCACCCGCTGGTTGCCATGCGTTGGCATGAGCGATGAGGCCTTGGCGCGGCGGATTCATGACGATGGCATCGATGTCCTGATCGATCTGGCCGGGCACACGGCCAACAATCGATTGCCCTTGTTTGCGTGGAAACCCGCACCCGTGCAGCTCAGCTGGCTGGGTTACTTCGCCACGACGGGCCTGCCGACCGTGGACTATTTTCTGGCTGACCCCTGGACGCTGCCACCTGACCAGGAAGCTTTCTTTTCGGAGAAGGTCTGGCGCTTGCCAGAAACACGCTTGTGCTTCACACCTCCGCGCACGTCGATCGAGGTGGGTCCTCTCCCGGCTTTGACGAATGGTTACCTCACTTTTGCCTGTTTCAACAACCTGAGCAAGATGAACGATGCGGTGGTGCAGGTCTGGTCCCGGGTGCTGAAAGCGGTGCCCGACAGCAAGCTCTTCCTCAAGTACGCGCAACTCGATGACGAATCGGTCCGGCAGCGCACGCTCGACCGCTTTGCGGCCCACGGAGTCACTGCGCAGCGCTTGATACTTGAAGCGCATAGCTCAAGAGCGGATTACCACAGCGCCCACAACCGCATCGACATCGCGCTGGATCCCTTCCCCTTCCCGGGTGGCACAACCACCGTGGAGGCCTTGTGGATGGGCGTGCCGGTACTGACACTGCAAGGGGAGACCTTCCTCGCCCGCCAGGGCGTCGGCTTGCTCATGAACGCCGGCCTGCCCGATTGGGTTGCTACGGACGTGGACGACTATGTTGATCGGGCCGTACAGCACGCAAGTGACCTGGGTGGGCTGGCCGCCTTGCGAACGCGTCTGCGACAACAGGTACTCGCCTCCCCTGTTTATGATGCCCCGCGTTTTGCACGTCATTTCGAAGACGCCCTGCGGGCAATGTGGATCAACTGGTGCGAGCGCGCCGGCGTTCAGGTCGCACCGCGCCAGACCTAGGCTATGGGGCTGATCGCCACGCTCTTCGGGCGCGCGCCGCGCCTGCCTGCCGTGGGAGCTGGACCGGCAGCCCAGCGATTGGCTGACGCTGAGCACCGGCTGAACGAGGGCATGGCGCAGGAGCGGGAGGGTCATCATGGGGCGGCATTGCGCTGCTACGACGAGGCGATTGCGTTGTCTCCGGACTTGGCGCGAGCGCACTTCAACCGCGGCAACATCCTGCTTGACCGGGGCGACGCCGCACAGGCACTGCTGTCGTATCGAAGAGCGGTTGAACTCAAGCCTGACTCTGCTGCAGCTCACTGCAATCTGGGAAACGCGCTTTTGCAACTGGGCGAGCTGGAGGCCAGTGTGTCGGCACTGCGCCTGGCCATCCGCCTGAAGCCTGATCTTATTGATGCTCACATCAGTTTGGCAGCGGCTCTGAGTGATCTTGGACGTCACGATGAGGCGCTCGAATGTCTTGCGCGGGCCATCGCACTGGAGCCTGACAACCCCGCTGGATACATCCAGACTGGTATGACGCTGGCCAAGATTGGCCGCTCGCTTGAAGCGGCGGAGAGCTATCGGCAGGCGCTCGAGCTGCAAGCTGACCATGCGGATGCCCACTTGTGTATGGGATTGCTCCTGAAGGATATTGGGGATGTGGCAGGTGCACTGATCTGCGTCCGACGCGCGCTGGAGATCCGGCCAGACGACTTGTTGGCCCACAGCAGCCTCTTGCATACTCAAAATTTTCTTGGGGATCAGCCAAGCGGGCAGGTGCTGGCCGATGCTCGGCGCTTTGGCGAAGTAGCCGCGGACGTGGCAAGACCCTACACCGACTGGCCCAGTACTGCCGATCCCCAAGGGCCCTTGCGCGTGGGCTTGGTTTCCGGTGATCTACGCGCCCATCCCGTAGGCTATTTCCTGGAAGGTGTGCTTGCAGCGTTTGCTGCCCTAGAGCATTCGCAGCTTAAGTTTTTCGCTTATGACAACAATGCTGCTGGAGACGAAACGACCCAACGGCTTCGAGACTTGTGCGACGGCTGGTATTCGACCGTTGCTCTCTCCGACGAGGCGCTCGCTCAGCGAGTGCGCGACGATAGCATCGACATCCTGATCGACCTGGCTGGCCACACGAGTGAAAACCGCTTGGCCATGTTTGCCTGGAAGCCAGCTCCATTGCAGGTCAGCTGGTTAGGCTATTTCGCCACCACGGGCCTGAGCGCCATGGACTATTTTCTGGCGGACCCCTGGACTCTGCCACCCGGGCAGGAACCCTTTTTCACCGAGCAGGTCTGGCGCCTGCCCGAAACGCGCCTGTGCTTTACGCCGCCCCGCTCGAGGGTGCAGGTGGGCACGTTGCCAGCGCTTTCACAAGGCTACGTTACGTTTGGCTGCTTCAACAAGCTGGGCAAGATGAACGATTCAGTGGTGCAGTTGTGGGCACGGGTACTGCAGGCGGTCCCGGGCAGCCGGCTGTTTCTCAAATGTGGTCAACTCGCCGATGATCACCTGCGGCAACGCACCTTTGAGCGCTTCGCCTCACAAGGCATCCAGGCTGAGCGTCTGATCCTTGAAGGGCACAGTGAGCGGAGCGACTATCTTGCTGCCTACCATCGGGTCGACATCGCCCTGGATCCCTTCCCCTTCCCAGGAGGCACCACAACGGTCGAGGCGCTGTGGATGGGCGTTCCGGTGCTGACCCTGGAGGGCGAGCGCTTTCTGGCGCGCCAAGGGGTCGGCTTGCTGATGAACGCGGGATTAGACGACTGGGTCGCCGCCGACGCGGACGACTACGTCGCGCGTGCTGTCCGGCACACCAGTGATCTAAAGTCCCTGGCGGCTTTTCGTGCCAGGCTTCGTGACCAAGTCCTTACATCACCTATCTATGATGCCCCCCGCTTTGCTCGCCACTTGGAAGAGGCGTTGCGCACCATGTGGATCCAGTGGTGCGCGACTGAGCGCGCATCGGCGAATGAATCAGGCTGAATGGTGGCGCCGGTCCAGCAGACTCGCCACAGCATTGAAGTCATTCGGCACAAGATTCAGATGGTCGTCAATTTGGGGTGGGAAATCGTCTAGCGTTTGAGCCATTGCTTCGGCGCAAATCGACTCGAAGTCGCGCCACAGAAGTTGTTCGTTTGGCTTCAGGCCTGTCACCACGCCCAAGCCACTTGGGTGAGTTGGAATCGTGAAGAGGGTCAGATCTGGCCTGTACTTCTTTAGAATCATCATGACTTTCCAGGTGTCCCCCACCCAGAACGTTGTCACTCTCTCTCTCTCGGCCGTCTTGGCTGTCACAGGAAAGATGTCGTGGAACAGAACAATCGTTCCCGCATCAGCATAGCGCTCCACATTCATGAAGTCTTTGAGGGCCTGGTCAAAGGTGTGCAGGCCATCGATGAAAGCAAGATCCACCGCATCGGCACCCAGGATCTGGCGGAGGTCGTGGCGCTGAAAAAACTCATCGCTGGGCAGTTGAAACAGCTTGATCCAGGCCGTCTGGGAATGAACGATGCGCAATGCGGGATCAATTCCGATGGCGCGGGTTGGTGCTTGCGCGTACTGAAGCGATTGTCCTGACTCGACGCCAATCTCCACGTAAGAAGCTGGCTTGAGTCGCTGTTGGAACCACTTCAACCAATCCAAATAGTTTGGCCCCGGGAGCTTGGCTTCTGCGGCAGCGAGGCATTGAACAAATTCCATGCGGGCGAACAATTGCTGGGTCGCCGGCTGCTCTGGGTAACGAGACATCGCTTGCGCCAAAGCGATTTCGGCGCTCGCCACGTCACCCGAGTCCAGGCTGGAGTTTGCGGATTCGATGAGCTCGGGCGGAGGGAGTTCTGAACTCAGCGGTCCTGTCGCGCCAGCCTTCGCTCTTCCTTGAATGACGTCCTTGAGTATCTTTCCGAGCACCGACAATTGCTTCTCCCCTATCTCGCCACAGTTTGTGAATTCACTCGCCTTGTCACTTGATGCAGACCTGCCGCACCTGCTTCAAGTCGGTCACGCCGAGCATGATCTTTTCCATGCCGTCCATTTTCAGGGTCCGCATGCCGCTTTCCACGGCGGCAGCGAAGATCTCGGCCACCCGGGCACGTTCCTGCACCAGCTTTTTGATATGGTCGTCGGCGATCAGCAGTTCGTGCAGACCCAAGCGGCCCTTGTAGCCGGTCTTGTTGCATTTGTCGCAGCCCACCGGCTTGTAGAAGCGCAGCTTGCCGTCTTCGCCGTAGTTGACGACCCACTCCTCATAGAGTTTCTGGGCTTCACCGCTGAAATCGGCCTTCCAGGCCTTGGTGTTACGCAGTTCCTGGGCGTACTCCGAGATGAAGCTGTTGACCTCAGAGGTGCCCGGCGTATAGGGCTCCTTGCAGTCGCACAGCTTCTTGGCCAGGCGCTGGGCCAGGATGCCCAAGAGCGCGTCGGCAAAGTTGAACGGGTCCATGCCCATGTCCAGCAGTCGGGTGATGGACTCCGGCGCGGAGTTGGTGTGCAGGGTGGAGAACACCAGGTGGCCGGTGAGCGAGGCTTCCACGCCCATGGACACGGTTTCCTTGTCCCGTGACTCGCCGACCATGATGATGTCCGGGTCGGCGCGCAGGAAGGCGCGCATGATCAACGCGAAGTCAATGCCGGCCTTCTTGTTGATCTGCACCTGGCGCAAGCCCTTTTGCGTGATTTCCACCGGGTCCTCGGCCGTCCAGATCTTGGTGTCGGGCGTGTTGAGGAATTTCAGGATGGAGTGCAGGGTCGTGGTCTTGCCGGAGCCGGTCGGGCCGCAGACGTAGAACAGGCCATAGGGTTTGCTGACTGTGGACTCCAGCCGCTCACGGTTGTGCGTCGTCAACCCCAGCTTCTCCAGCGGGATCGGTTCGCCCGCGGCCAGGATACGCATCACCACGTCTTCGACACCGCCTGCCGAGGGAATGGTCGCCACCCGCAACTCGATGTCAAGCGGGCCGTACTTCTTGAACTTGATCTTGCCGTCCTGGGGCTTGCGCCGCTCGGAGATGTCGAGGTCGCACATGATCTTCAGGCGCGTCACCATGGCCTGGCGGAAATGCGCCGGCACTTCAATATAGGGCGCCAAGGTACCGTCGATACGGAAGCGGATGCCGGTCTTCAGCTTGCCCGGCATGGGTTCGATGTGGATGTCCGAGGCCTTCTGCTGGTACGCCTCGATGATGATTTTGTTGACGAACTTGACCAGCTCGTTGTCGGCCGCAGCCGACTCCAGTGAGTCGTCGTTGCTCCCATCATCGTCAAGTGGACCGCCCATGTCGGCCAGCAGCTGGTCAATCGTGGTGCCATCGACGACGGCACCAAACAGCTGGGCCAGCGTCTGCTCGAACTCGGTCTGTGTCGTGACGCGGTAGGAAAACTTGTTGATGCGCGGGAACACCTGCGGCACGACGCGCGCGCCGCGCGTGGCCTCGGGGTCCAGGCACATGATGACCAAGCCCTCGGGCGACTCCTCCAGGGGGATCCAGCCCTGGCCTTCGGCGAACTCTCGCTTGAGCGAGCCGTGCAGCATTTCGGAACGGATGCGTCCGGCGTTGAAGGGCTCGTAGGGCACACCAAAAAACTTGGCCAGCGAAGGGCCGACCTGGGCGGGGGTAATCTGGTGCCTGCTCAGCAGCAGGTGCTCCACCGGCTGGCCCTCGTTGCGCGCTTCCTGGACGCAATCCTGCAACTGGACACCGCTGAGGACGCCGTCGGCGACCAGGCCGTCGTACTTCGTGGCCCGGATACGCTGGGGCTCATCAACCTTCTGCAGACGTTGCCGGATGGCCGTGGCCAGCGTCTTGCACAGCTGGATCACGCCTTTGATATCCAGCTCGCCGAAGGGTTGGTCGCTCTTGTTGTTGATGACCTGCAGCACGCCGTAGAGGTTGCCCCCTTCAAGGATGGGCGACACCAGCATCTGCTTGGTCCGGTATCCGGAGCGCTTGTCGACCTCCTTCAGAAACGCCAGTTGGGGATGGATCTGCTTGAGCGCTTCCTCTTCGTAGACATCCGCCAGGTTCAGTAGCTTGCGACTGAAGGCCACATAGCCGGCAATGCTTTGCGGGCTGATGGGTAGCTTGAGTTCGCGGCTGCTGCTCAGGCCGGTCTTGATCTTGGAGACGATGGATGTCTCGTCATCGCTGATCGCATACAGGGTCAACCGGTCGGCGTTGAACAGCTTGCAGATCTCGGGGCTGACCTCCAGCATGATCTGCTCGACGTTCTCGGTCTCGTGGATGCGCAGCACCACCTGCTTGAGCTGACGTACAAACAGCGCTTCGAAAGACTTGTCCTGCGTGTCCGATGCAGGCTGCTGGGAATCGCGGAAGGCCTGCTCGGCAGGCGTACCTGCGCCCGGTGGTTTCATGACGGCACTCATAGGTCAAACTCCTGCCCCGCCTGCAACCAGCGAATGTCATGCGCTGCCGGTCTGGCGCTGGGACGATGGCCTTCCAGTTTGCGGATTTCAGACATGATCAACTCGGTTTCTGCTGGTTTGGTATGGGTGATGTAGATCGGATAGGTCTTGTCCATAGCGATGCAATCCAGTTCCTGCGCGAGCACTTCGGGCGACAGATGCTGACTCGCCTCGGCCAGCGCGCTCTCTCGGCTGCTGAAAGCCGTTTCAATCACGAGCATGCTGACGTCCAGTTGATTGACCCTGCGCCAGAAAGCAGGATTGCGCCCTGTATCGCCAGAAAACACCCAGCAGGCCTGTTGCGCCCGGACGGCATAGCCCACGGCCGGCACCGTGTGCACGGCCGGCAGCACCTCGATGCTCTTGCCCCCAAGGCGAAGCACCTGCCCCACCCGGACTTCCTCGAAGCGGATGAAGGGGGCGTCGACCGTGGGCAGACGGGTGAAATCGGGCCAGATGACGTCATTGAAGATGTGCGCCCTCAATGCCTCAATGGTGCCGGCCAATGCATGGACCAGCACCGGGGTGCCACGACGGGTTGCAATCGCGTCGAGCATCAGAGGCAAGGCGGCCACATGGTCCAGGTGCGAATGCGTCAACAGCACATGGTCGACCCGCTGCATTTCTTCCAGGGTGAGGTCGCCGACGCCCGTGCCTGCATCTACAAGAACGTCGTCATCGACCAGAAAGGACGTGGTGCGGCACTCCCTGGCGATCGCGCCTGAGCAGCCCAACACGCGCACCTTCATGACCACTCCTTTGTCTGCCTGCGCGGTACGCAGGCTTGCAGGGTTTGGCGAGCCCGACCGGGACCGCCGCACAGGCTCAATTCTGGATAAATTGCATTTTCGTGCCCGCCAGTTCGATGACGTCGCCGCTTTTGAGCGCCACGGGCTCGTTGCCGATCGGCGCGCCGTTGAGCAGCGGAATACCTGAGCCCTCCACATGCGCCACGACAAAACCCTGTGAACGGCGCGAAATCGAAGCCACAGCCACACCCGGCTTGCCTACGGTCGTGACGGCCTTGGTCAGAGGAACTTCGCGGCCGGAGGCCGTACCCGAGAGCACACGCAACACGCCATTGAGGTTGCCGCCCTCCGAGGCAGCGGGCGGCACACCGTTTTGACCGGGCTTGAAGAGCATGGTCTTGTCGAAGCCCGGCGCCTCGGCCTCGTTCACGAACTTGATCTTGTACTTGCCAACCTCAATGGTGTCGCCATTCTGCAGCGGCTGCTTCTTGACAGCCTTGCCGTTGACATAGGTGCCATTGGTGCTGTTGAGATCTTCCAGCATGACCTCGCTGCCCGACATCTGCAGTGATACATGTTCACCACTGACGGCCAGATTGTCGATCACCACGTCGTTGTATGGCCTCCTCCCCAAGGTCGTGCGCTCCTTGGTCAGCTGCACTTCCTTGATGACAACACCGTCGATCGACACGATCATTTTCGGCATGCCCGACTCCTATTCCTGTTGCTCGTTATAAATATACATTCGTCATTTTCCCAGCAATCTGGCCATCAGACCGCGCTTTTCCGCGCCGGCCTCGGCGTGAACCAGAAGGACCGTGATATTGTCACGGCCGCCATGGGCATTGGCCGCATCGACCAGGGCTCTCGCTTGTTGTTCCGGCGACAGTGGCATCTGGAGGGTTTTCTCAATATCCTGGTCCTTGACCATGTCGGACAGGCCGTCCGAACACATCAGGTAGACGTCGCCGGGTTCGACGGCGTGCTCATGCACTTCCAGCAGCACGGCGTCGTCCACGCCCAGCGCACGCGTGACGAGATTCTTGTTGATCGACAAGGCCGCCTGCTCGGGCGTCAGCAGACCGGCGTCAATCTGTTCCTGCAACAGCGAATGGTCACGGGTGATCTGGACCAGCGCCCCCTGGCGCAAACGGTAGCAGCGTGAATCGCCGATATGACCGATCACGAGGTCCGAGCCCCGGAAAACGCCTGCCACCAGGGTGGTGCCCATGCCCGAGTAGCTCACGTTCGCGTGTGCCGCCTTGAAAACAGCTGCATTGGCATTGCCCACGCAGATTTCAAGCGCCCGGCGGATATCCTGTACCGACGCCGTCGCCGCAGACGCCGTGAGCCAGCGGCTCATTTCGGAATTGATGATCGAAGTCGCCATGCCGCTGGCAACTTCGCCTGCGTTGTAGCCACCCATGCCGTCCGCCAGGACGGCAACGCCGGTGGCCTCTTCAAAGGTGAACGCGTCTTCGTTGTTTTCCCGCATCAGACCGGAGTCTGTCTGCGCACAAAACCTGTACATCGGGGCGTCTGTCGGCATAGCTCAGTGATTTACCTGTGTACCAATCGGGCTGCGCATAAAGCCCGCGACATCAGCCCTCTGTTCTGAAGGACGGAAAGCAAAGGCACTTCAAACGCCAGCCTCGATTGGGATAGAGGCTGTTTGCTGGAAGATGATGTTGCCAATTCGTGCCTGTTCAGATCCAAGGGGCCTACGCTGCCAGGAACGCAGCCGCAGAGCATTCAAAGCATACGCCATGAACCCCCTGACGTTAGCAGAGCAGGCTTCCGCAGGCAAGGTTGCGTTGGGTCATCGGCTGTCGTTTTTCTGTAAAACAACAAGGCACACCACCAGCCCGGATGATTCCGGGCGGGCGAGACGAAGCGGAGCGAGACTCAAGCGCCGGATGCGACCGGCTTCTTCTGGGCAAACTTGCCAACGACCAGCACCAGCAAGGCGCCAGCAATGCCGAAAGCATAGCCCCAGACCTTTTCCTGGGGCACATAGGCCACCACCGCCGGATCGGTCTGTGCCATGGTGCCGGCAATCCAGCCCAGCAGCATGCCGCCCACGGTAATGATCATGGGGAAGCGATCCATCAACTTGAGAACCAGCTGGCTTCCCCAGATGATGATGGGAATGCTGACCAGCAGACCGAAGATCACCAGAGCCATCTGGTGCTCCTCACCAGCACCCTGCGCGGCACCGGCAATGGCGATCACGTTGTCCACGCTCATGACCAGGTCGGCCACGATCACGGTCTTGACGGCACCCCAGAGCTTGTCGCTTCCCTTGATATTGCTGTGTTCGTCCTCTTCCTCGGGGATCAGCAGCTTGACGCCAATCCACAGCAGCAGAGCTGCGCCGACCAGTTTCAGATAGGGCACCTGCAACAGGGTCAGAGCAAAGGCAATCAGGACCACCCGCAGGATGATGGCGCCGGCCGTGCCCCACAAAATGCCCTTGGTGCGTTGGTGCGGGGGAAGAGAGCGGCAAGCCAGGGCGATCACCACAGCGTTGTCACCCCCGAGCAGGATGTCGATCAGGATGATCTGTCCTACGGCAACCCAGAAATGGGCTGTCATGAATGCTTCCATGGCTGTCTCTCTTTTTAATGGTCAGCGCAAACAGCGCCAAGGGTTAAACGAATAAGCCCGATTGTCCAAGTGGACCATCGGGCTTGGTATTGTGGAAAACCGCAATTCTTGACCGCGCTCAATGAAACGTGGCCGACGCAGTTCCCAGGATCAGAGCAGGGCTTTCAGCAGCTTACCCATCTCCGAGGGGTTGCGCGTGATCTTGAAACCGCACTCCTCCATGACCGCCAGCTTGGCATCCGCGGTGTCGGCGCCGCCGGAAATCAGGGCGCCAGCGTGGCCCATGCGCTTGCCGGGGGGCGCCGTGACGCCGGCGATGAAGCCGACCACGGGTTTCTTCATGTTGGCCTTGCACCAGCGGGCGGCCTCCGCCTCGTCCGGGCCGCCGATCTCACCGATCATGATCACGGCGTCGGTGTCCGGATCATCGTTGAAGGCCTGCATCACGTCGATGTGCTTGAGGCCGTTGATCGGGTCGCCACCGATGCCGACCGCGCTGGACTGGCCCAGGCCGATTTCGGTCAGCTGCGCCACGGCTTCATAGGTCAGCGTGCCGGAGCGCGACACCACGCCGATACGGCCCTTGCGGTGGATGTGACCGGGCATGATGCCGATCTTGATCTCTTCGGGCGTGATCAGGCCGGGGCAGTTCGGGCCGAGCAGCAAGGTCCTCTTGCCGCCTGCCGCTTCCTTGGCCTTCATCTTGTTGCGGACCATCAGCATGTCGCGCACCGGGATGCCTTCGGTAATGCAGATCGCCAGGTCCAGATCGGCCTCGACGGCCTCCCAGATGGCGTCAGCGGCACCCGCCGGCGGCACATAGATCACGGACACGGTGGCGCCGGTCTGCTTGGCGGCCTCCCTGACGGATGCGTAAATCGGGATGTTGAAGATGGCCTCGCCAGCCTTCTTCGGATTCACGCCGGCAACAAAGCAATTCTTGCCGTTGGCGTATTCCTGGCACTTTTCCGTGTGGAACTGGCCGGTCTTGCCGGTAATGCCCTGGGTGATGACTTTGGTGTCTTTGTTGATATAGATCGACATGACGGTTCCTTGGGGTAGCTTTACTTGGCAGCCTTGACGGCTGCAACCACCTTCTGGGCGGCTTCGGCCATGGTGTCGGCACTGATGATGGGCAGGCCGGATTCGGCCAGCATCTTCTTGCCCAGATCTTCGTTGGTGCCCTTCATGCGCACCACCAGCGGCACGCTCAGATTCACGGCGCGGCAGGCCGTGATCACGCCGGTGGCGATGGTGTCGCACTTCATGATGCCGCCAAAGATGTTGACCAGGATGGCCTTGACCTTGTCGTTCTTGAGCATGATCTTGAAGGCTTCGGTGACCTTCTCGGGGGTGGCGCCGCCCCCCACGTCCAGGAAGTTGGCCGGCTCGGCGCCGAACAGCTTGATGGTGTCCATGGTGGCCATGGCCAGGCCGGCACCGTTCACCAGACAGCCGATGTTGCCGTCCAGAGAGATGTAGGCCAGGTCGAACTTGGACGCCTCGATCTCAGCAGCATCCTCTTCGTCCAGATCGCGGAAGGCGACGATTTCGGGGTGGCGGAACAGCGCGTTGGCGTCAAAGTTGAACTTGGCGTCCAGAGCGACGACGTTGCCCTTGCCATCGCGGTTGAGCGGGTTGATCTCAACCAGCGAGGCATCCGTGTCCATGTAACACTTGTAGAGCTTCTGGCAGATATCGATGAACTGGGCTTGCGAGTCGGCCGGCATGCCCACTCCCTTGGCCAGTTCGACGCCCTGTGCGGGGCTCAGGCCGGTGAGCGGGTCAACGAAGAGCTTGACGATCTTCTCGGGCGTGGCATGGGCCACCTCCTCGATGTCCATACCACCCTCGCTCGAAGCGATGAAGGCCACCTTCTGCGTGGCGCGGTCGGTCACGACCGACAGGTAGTATTCCTTCTGGATGTCAGCGCCGTCCTCAATGTAGAGGCGGCGCACCTTTTGACCCTCGGGGCCGGTCTGGTGGGTCTTGAGCTGCATGCCCAGGATTTCGCCCGCAAGGCGCTTGACGTCGTCGATGGACTTGGCCACCTTGACACCGCCGCCTTTGCCACGGCCGCCGGCATGGATCTGCGCCTTGACGACCCAGACCGGGCCGCCGAGTTTCTGGGCAGCCTCGACCGCCTCCTGGACGGTGAAGGCCGGAATGCCGCGGGGCACAGGCACACCAAACTGACGCAAGATTTCCTTGCCTTGGTACTCGTGGATCTTCATGAGGGCTCTCTCAGGAAATGGATTTCTGTCCTGCTGCGGAACCGGCATGTCCCGCAACTGGTGCTGATTCCAGCACAGCCTTGGAATGTATCATGATGATCCGCACCAAACCTGACGGTTTCCTGTCGTCTTCCACAATTTCCGTCAAACAAGGCATCCGCCATGTCCCTCCAGAAGATCTTCATCGACGGTGAAGCCGGCACCACCGGCCTTCAGATCCGTGAACGCCTGCTGGCCATGCCGCAGGTGGAACTGCTGAGCATTGCGGCCGAGCGCCGCAAGGACCCGGCCGCCAAGCTCGAATTGCTGGCTGACGCAGACCTGGTCATCCTCTGCCTGCACGACGATGCCGCCGTCGAGACGGTGGCCCTCGTTGACGCACTGGAAAAGTCGGCCGGCCGGCCCGGCCCCAAGATCATTGACGCCTCGACCGCGCACCGGGTCGCCCCGGGCTGGGTTTATGGCTTCCCCGAGCTCACCCGCGGCCAGGCCGCAGCGGTGGCTCAGGCGCGCCGCGTCGCCAACCCGGGCTGCTACCCGACCGGCGGCATTGCCTTGCTGCGCCCTCTGGTGGATGCCGGTCTGCTGCCGCCGGGCTATCCGGTGGTCATGTCCGGCTACTCGGGCTATTCCGGCGGTGGGCGCCCGATGATCGAGGCCTACGAAGTCACCAAGACTGCGCCGCCGCTGGAAATCTACGGCCTGAGCCTGATGCACAAGCACCTGCCCGAGCTGCAGCTTTACAGCGGCCTGACACGCCGGCCCATCTTCGTGCCTGCCGTCGGCAATTTCTACGCCGGCATGATCGACCAGATCGGCTTGCAGTTTGATTTGATGAGCGGCGTCACGCGTACCCGGCAACTGGAAGACGCACTGCGGGCGCACTATGCCGGGAGCGAATGGATCAGCGTGGTCGCACCGGCTGCGGGCGGCCGCATCGAGCCGACCGCGCTCAACGGCACGAACAAGATGGAGCTCAGCGTCTTCGGCAATGACGACCTGGGCCAGGCCGTGCTGGTCGCGCGCCTGGACAATCTGGGCAAGGGTGCCAGCGGCGCCGCGGTGCAGAATCTCCAACTGATGCTGGGCCTGTAGTCAGTCCTGCTCGTCCGCCGGGTCGCCGCCCAGCACAAGGCGCACCACCTCGCCAGCGAAACCTCGCGCCAGAAGAAAGCGCGTCTGCCGCGCGCGGTCCTGGGGCGTCTGCGGTGCTGCATCGAATTTTCTCTGCCAGACGGCTCGCGCCCGCGCCAGTTCGCTGTCCTTGAGGCCGGACAGGGTTCGCTCGATCAATTCCCCGTCCAGCCCCTTGTCCTGCAACTCCTGGCGGATGCGCGTCGCCCCCAAGCGGCTCGCCCGCCGGTTCAGTACCGACTCCGCCACCCGCTCCTCGCTGATGAAGCCCCGGGCCTGCAGCTCATCCAGGGCCAGCGCCAGCGTGCCTGGCTCTTCCTCGTAAGGGTGGAGCTTGCGCTCAAGCTCGCGGCGGGAGTGCTCGCGCTGGCTCAGCAGACGCAGCGCCCGCCCCTTGAGCGTGGGCTGGAACGCCAGCCGGGCTGTGACCATGACCCGCCTCCTGCCCTCGGCCTTATTCGGCGGCAGCTTCTGCCACTTCGTTGAGCAGCGGAATGCCCAGCGACTCGCGCACCTTGTTCTCGATCTCGTGCGCTAGCTCCGCGTTCTCGCGCAGGAATTCCCGCGCGTTGTCGCGCCCCTGGCCGATCTTTTCGCCTTTGTAGGCATACCAGGCGCCGGATTTTTCGATGATCTTGGCGTTGACCCCCATGTCGATGATCTCGCCATGACGGCTGATGCCTTCACCGAACAGGATGTCGAACTCCGCCGTCTTGAAGGGTGGCGCCACCTTGTTCTTGACGATCTTGACCTTGGTCTCGTTGCCGATGGCCTCCTCGCCCTTCTTGATGGTGCCGGTGCGACGGATGTCGATGCGCACCGAGGCGTAGAACTTGAGCGCGTTGCCACCCGTGGTGGTCTCGGGACTACCGAACATCACGCCGATCTTCATGCGGATCTGGTTGATGAAGATCACCATGCAGTTGGCCTTCTTGATGGTGGCGGTCAGCTTGCGCAGGGCCTGGCTCATCAGACGCGCCTGCAAGCCGGGCAGGGAGTCGCCCATCTCGCCCTCAATCTCGGCCTTGGGCGTCAGCGCCGCCACCGAGTCGATCACGATCAGATCCACGGCGCCGGAGCGCACCAGGCTGTCGACGATCTCCAGCGCCTGCTCGCCCGTATCCGGCTGGGAAATCAGCAGATCGGGCAGGTTGACACCCAGCTTCTGCGCGTACTGCACGTCCAGCGCGTGCTCGGCATCCACGAAGGCACAGGTGCCACCGATCTTCTGCATCTCGGCGATGACCTGCAGGGTCAGCGTGGTCTTGCCCGAGGATTCGGGGCCGTAGATCTCGATCACACGACCGCGCGGCAGGCCGCCCACGCCCAGCGCGATGTCCAGGCCCAGCGAGCCGGTGGAGACGACCTGGATGTCCTCGATCGCCTCGCCCTCGCCCAGACGCATGATGGTGCCCTTGCCGAACTGCTTCTCGATCTGGGCCAGCGCGGCCGCCAGGGCCTTGGCTTTTTCACTGTTGGCGACGCTGATGGATTTGCCGGATACGTCCATGATGACTCCTTGAGGGGGTTGACTGTTTTCCAGTGTTTTTAATCACAGGCTGGATGCTTGACCAGTAATTTATCCGCCTCGTACTCCCGAGTAAAGCCATAAATTAGTCATTTTGGATTACTATTTTCCCGTGACGAATACTTCCACTTTTCCAAACGATGACGGCTGGCGCCAGACGCATCTGGGGCGCCTGCTGGGCCACGCCATGCGCCGCTTCGACCAGCGCGTACTGCACCTGATGGCGCACGACGTCGACATCCCCCTGGCGCTGTCCAATCTGGCCGCGCGCGGCCAAGTCAGTGCGGCCCACATCCACATCACACGCCATCTCGGCCTGCAAGGCTCGCGCCTCCAGGAACTCGCCGAATCGGCGGGCATGAGCAAACAGGCGATGGGCAAGCTGGTCGACCAGTGCGAGGCGTGGGGCCTGGTCACGCGTGAAGCCGATGGGCGTGATGGCCGCGCCAAGCTGGTGCGTTTCACGCCCGCCGGCCTCGCGTGGTTGGGCGGCTTCCAGCGGGCCGTGATCCAGGCCGAAGCCGAACTCAGACTGGCCGTGAGCCCCGAGGTGGCCACCGTGATTGCCCTTGGGCTTGAGGCCTATGCCAGCGCCTAGAATGGTTTCATGACAAGCAAGCCGGCGGTTCACAGCCGGCAGCTCTGAGGAGACATGCATGCGGATACTGATCGCCGAAGATGACCAGGTGCTGGCCGATGGCCTGCTGCGGACCCTGCGCAGCTCAGGTGCGGCCGTGAACCACGTGGCCAGCGGCTCCGAGGCCGATGCGGCGCTCATGACGAACAACGAGTTCGACCTGTTGATCCTGGACCTCGGCCTGCCCAAGCTGCACGGGCTGGAGGTGCTGAAGAAGCTGCGCTCTCGCGGCTCCAGCCTGCCCGTTCTCATCCTCACGGCGGCCGACAGCGTGGAAGAACGCGTCAAGGGCCTGGACTACGGCGCCGACGACTACATGGCCAAGCCCTTCTCGCTGCAGGAGCTTGAGGCCCGCGTACGCGCGCTGGTGCGCCGCGGCATGGGGGGCACCAGCAACCACATCAAGCACGGCCCCCTGGTCTACGACCAGGCGGGGCGCGTGGCCGCCATCGACGGCAAGATGGTCGAGCTCTCGGCGCGCGAACTGGGTCTTCTGGAGGTGCTGTTGCAGCGCACCGGTCGCCTGGTCAGCAAAGACCAGCTGGTCGAGCGCCTGTGCGAATGGGGCGAAGAGGTGAGCAACAACGCCATCGAGGTCTATATCCACCGCCTGCGCAAGAAGATCGAGAAAGGCCCCATCCGCATTGCCACTGTGCGCGGCCTGGGCTATTGCCTCGAAAAAATCCAGGATTGAGCCTCAGGCGTTCGGTCTTGAGCGCGCGCCTCCGTCTCATCCACGCTCAACGCCAAACACGCAAGGCCGACGTCTTCCATGAAACTCTTCCAGCGCGAGCAGCGCTCGCTCTTCGGTGAGATCCTCGACTGGATGCTCACGCCGCTGCTGTTGCTGTGGCCGATCAGCCTGGTGCTGACCTGGCTGGTGGCGCAGGGCATTGCCGGCAAACCGTTCGATCGCACGCTGGAGTACAACGTCAACGCCCTGGCCCAACTGGTCATGGTCAACCAGCAGCACATTCAGTTCAACCTGCCCCTGCCGGCGCGCGAGTTGCTGCGCGCCGATGACATCGACACGGTCTACTACCAGGTCCTGGGCGCGGACGGGGTCTACCTGAGTGGCGAGCGCGACTTCCCTCTTCCACCCGATGACGAGGCCCAGGCAACCGGCGTGGTGCGCCTGCGGGATGACTCGTTTCAAGGCCAGGACATCCGTGTCGCCTACACATGGGTTCCAGTGCGTGAGCAAGCCGCGAAGGCCGTGTTGATCCAGGTCGCCGAAACCCTGGACAAGCGATCGGTGCTGGCCGCCGAGATCATCAAGGGCGTGATGCTGCCTCAGTTCGTGACCCTGCCGCTGGCCGTGCTGCTGGTCTGGCTGGCGCTGGTGCAGGCCATCAAACCCCTGCGTCGCCTGGAGGAGCGCATCCGCGCCCGTCGCCCCGACGACCTCAGCCCCCTGGACGCGCAGGCCGTTCCACTGGAAGTCGCCCCGCTGGTGTCTTCGGTCAATGATCTGCTGCTGCGCCTGAAAGATTCGATTGGCACGCAGAAGCGCTTCCTGGCCGATGCCGCACACCAGCTCAAGACACCGCTGGCCGGCCTGCGCATGCAGGCCGACCTGGCCCAACGCGAAGGCACCAGCACCGAGGAGCTCAAGCAGTCCTTGCGACTGATCGGCCGCGCCAGCATCCGCGCCACCCATACGGTCAATCAGTTGCTGGCGCTCGCTCGCGCCGAGGCGGGCACCACGGCGATGAGCCGCCAGCCCTGCGATATGGCCCGCATCACCATGGAAGTCGTGCAGGACTCGGTCCCGCGCGCCATGGACAAGCACATCGACCTGGGCTACGAAGGCGCCCAACCAGGCATGCCCGGCGTCATGCTCGACGGCAATTCGACGCTGCTCAAGGAGCTGGTGCGCAACCTGTTGGACAACGCCATCAATTACACGCCGTCCAGCATCGACAAACCGGGGGTGATCACCGCACGTGTGCTGGCCGACCCCTTCGGCAAGATCATCGTGCTGCAGGTGGAGGATTCGGGGCCGGGCATCGCGCCGGCTGAACGCGAGCTGGTGTTCCAGCCCTTTTACCGGGCCCTTGGCAATGACGTGGATGGCTCGGGCCTGGGTCTACCCATTGCACAGGAAATCGCCCGCCAGCATCGCGCCCTCATTGGCGTCGAAGACACACGCCCCGGCCAGAAACCCCCCGGCGCCCGTTTCACGGTGCGCTTCGATCTCAGCTCAGAATAAGCAGCCCGGGGCACGGAGCGCCAGGCCTGTCGAGTCACCGGCAGCTGCGCAGCGTCTTCTCGCCCAGCGCGGACTTGATCTCTTCCAGCTTGGGGCGCAAGGCCTCGTCGGCCACTGGAATACGCAGCTGGCTTTGCCGGATCTCCGGCCGTTCCTGAACCACACGCGCCGTCCGCACGCCGCGGCGCTGCAGTGCGTTGAGCTCGGTCTGGGCCTGCGACTGGGTCTCAAAACGCCCGAGAGCGAGACCGAGTTGCAGCTCAGGATTGTCCAGGGGCTGCAGTTTGAGCTTCATCTTCTCCAGTTCCGCGCGTTTCTTGTCCAGCGCGGCCACGTTGGGGAACTTGCCCATGTAGACGATCCAGCGCGCGGGCTCCACGACCGGCTCCAGCAACCAGGCGCCGGCAGGCAAGGACGCTTCCAGGGCCTTGCGCACAACTTCGGTCTGGGCCTCGTCAAAAAGGCCGGCCTGCAGGCACTCCGGCGGCTTGGGCGGCGTCAACGCGACCTGCTCGGCGCGGCGCCCCTCGTCCGTGGGCAGGATGCGGATGGCCTCGGGACGAATCTGCTGCTGCAGGCGTTGTGGCTCACTCGTATCGGCCGGTGCCCAGCCATAGGCTCGCAGCATGCCGTGGGACCAGGAAAAATAAGCCGCATTCAAAAGGACCAGCAGCAGGACGAACAGGCGAAGCATGGTGAGAGATGGTCTTCAGTTCGATGGGCGGACGCTGACTTCAGCGCTGGAGATTTTCTTCAAGCCGCCGGAAGTATGCACCAGCAGCGCGCCGCGACCGTCCACGCCCCGGGCCTGCCCACGGGTCCCGTCGCTCAAAGTCACCTCGCGCCCCGCCAGGGCATCGCGTGCTGCGTAGGCTGGCTGGAAAGGCCCCCAACCCTGAAGCTCGAAGCGCTTCACGTCCCCTGCCAGTGCCGCCGCGACGCGCTCCAAGGCCAGCGGCGCTGTCGCGCCCGGATCCAGCTCCTGCAGCCACGCCGGCGCCGTGGCCAGCCCGGCGACCTCCTGTGGCGTGATGTTGATGCCCACGCCGATCACCGCGTATCGCAGCTCGTCGACCTGGGTGGTTTCGATCAGGATGCCGGCCAGCTTGCGGTCGGCCAGCCAGACATCGTTGGGCCACTTGAGGCGCAGGTCGGGATGGAGGCTCTGCACCACGCTCAGGCCCACGGCCAGCGACAAGCCGGACCAGTCGGCCATTTTCAGGGGCAGGCCCAGAGAAAAGGTCAGCACGTCGCCGGGCTGTGCGCCGCTGCTCCAGAGCCGCCCCAGGCGACCGCGGCCGGCGGTCTGCGCTTCGGCTACCAGCAGCACGGGCTCCAGCCAGCCGGCACGGGCACGTCGCATCAGCTCGGTGTTGGTGGAGTCCACCTGCGGCAGCACCTCGACCGTAAACCCCGGCAAGGTAGGCGCTACCGCTTCCCAAATCGCTTCGGCCGGCCAGCGCAACATGGGGATATCCTTCAGCGCTTGTCGCTCTTGGACTTGTTCTTCTTCTTGGACTTCTTGTCCTTCTTGGGCTTGTCGTCGTCCTTCGGCGCCAACAGCGTGCCGCGGCAGAGCTTGCTGCCGCACCAGCAGGGGTACTCCGCCTTGAGCTTCTTGGTGTAGGGCTCGTCGATGATGAGGCCGTAGTCGTAGTTGAGCTCTTCACCGGACTTGATCTTGCGCAGCGACTTGATGAAGACGCGGCCCGCTTCCTCGTCAGCCTCGCAGTTGGGTTCGCAGGAATGGTTGATCCAGCGCGAGGAGTTGCCACCCACCTTGGCGTCGATCACATGCTTTTCATCGACGTGGAAATAGAAGGTGTGGTTCGGATCCTTGGGGTCGTGGGGGTGGCGGCGCAGGGCCTCCTTCCAGCTGATGACCTCGCCCACGTACTCAATCAGCGTTTCGCCCTTGGGGATGTCCTGGACGGCGAAGACCCCCTTGCCATGCACGCCGGAGCGTCGGGTCTGGATACGGCGGCCGGGGTCGGAAACGGGATTCTTGGACACTGCTGAAAAATTTGGTAAGGTGAACTCGTATGGGCGCGCGTGGGCGCGCCCGTGTGTGCGTGCGCGTATGCGCGCGAGAAACTGGATTGTAGTCAGATGAAAAGCACAGCTTCCGCCAAAAACGCCGTTTCCGGTAAAACCCTGGTTATCGCCGAGAAGCCTTCGGTCGCCCAGGACATCGTGCGCGCGCTCACGCCCACCGCCGGCAAGTTCGAGAAGCACGATGAGCACTTCGAGAGCGAGAACTATGTCGTCACGAGCGCCGTGGGCCACCTGGTCGAGATCCAGGCACCCGAGCAATACGACGTCAAGCGCGGCAAGTGGAGCTTTGCGCACCTGCCTGTCATTCCCCCGCATTTCGATCTCAAGCCCGTCGACAAGACCAAGACGCGCCTGAACGCCGTGGTCAAGCTGGCCAAGCGCAAGGACGTCGGCCAGATCATCAACGCCTGCGACGCAGGCCGCGAGGGCGAGCTGATCTTCCGGCTGATCGAACAGTACGCCGGCGGCGCGAAACCGCTGGGTAAGCCGGTTTCGCGCCTGTGGCTGCAGAGCATGACGCCCCAGGCCATCCGCGACGGCTTCGACAAGCTGCGCAGCGACAAGCAGATGTTGCCGCTGGCCGATGCGGCGCGCAGCCGCTCCGAGGCTGACTGGCTGGTGGGCATCAACGGCACCCGTGCCATGACCGCCTTCAACTCGCGCGACGGCGGTTTCTTCCTGACCACGGTGGGCCGGGTACAAACCCCGACGCTCGCTGTGGTGGTCGTACGTGAGGAACAGATCCGCAAGTTCGTCAGCCGAGACTACTGGGAGGTGCACGCCAGCTTCGGCGCCCAGGCCGGCGATTACCCGGGCAAATGGTTCGACCCGAAGTGGAAGAAAACCGAGGACGACGTGGAGAAGCGCGCCGACCGCGTCTGGAACGAGAAAGAGGCCACGGCCATTGCCGATGCCGTGCGCGGCCAAACCGCCACCGTCAGCGAGGAAAGCAAGCCCAGCACCCAGGCCTCGCCCATGCTGTTTGACCTGACCAGCCTGCAGCGCGAAGCCAACGGCAAGTTCGGCTTCTCGGCCAAGACCACGCTGTCCATCGCGCAAAGCCTGTACGAGCGCCACAAGGCCCTGACCTACCCGCGGACTGATTCGCGCCACCTGCCCGAGGACTACCTCGCCGTGGCCAAGGAGACCTTCGGCATGCTGGCCGACTCCGGCATGAAGCATCTGGCGCCGCACGCCGCCACAGCGCTCAAGGGTGGTTACGTCAAGCCCAACAAGCGCATCTTCGACAACGCGAAGGTCAGCGACCACTTTGCCATCATCCCCACGCTGCAGGCGCCCAGCGGCCTCTCGGACGCCGAACAGAAACTGTACGACCTGGTGGCGCGCCGTTTCATGGCGATCTTTTTCCCCAGCGCCGAGTACCAGGTGAGCACCCGCATCACCACAGCCGCCGGCCACAACTTCAAGAGCGAAGGCAAGGTGCTGGTCAAGCCGGGCTGGCTGGCCATCTACGGCAAGGAAGCCGAAGACGAGCTGGCACCGGGCGAGGGCAGCAGCAAGACCCTGGTGCCGGTGCAGGCCGGCGAAAAGGTCAAAACGAACAGCGTCGAGCCCAAGGGTCTCAAGACCCGTCCTCCGGCGCGTTATTCCGAGGCCACGCTGCTCTCCGCCATGGAGGGCGCGGGCAAGATGATCGAAGACGACGAGTTGCGCGAGGCCATGCACGAGAAGGGCCTGGGCACGCCGGCCACGCGCGCAGCCACCATCGAAGGGCTGCTGAACGAGAAGTACATGCTGCGCGAAGGCCGCGAACTGATCCCCACCGCCAAGGCCTTCCAGCTCATGACCCTGCTGCGCGGCCTGGGCGTCGAGGAGCTCTCCAGGCCCGAGCTGACCGGCGAGTGGGAGTACAAGCTGTCCGAGATGGAACATGGCCGCCTCTCGCGCGAGGAGTTCATGCGCGAGATCGCCGCCATGACCGAGCATATCGTCAAGAAGGCCAAGGAATACGACCGCGACACCGTGCCCGGTGACTACGCCACGCTTGTCACCCCCTGCCCGAACTGCGGCGGCGTGGTGAAGGAAAACTACCGTCGTTACACCTGCACCGGCAAGAAGGGCGATGGCGAGGGATGCGGCTTCTCCTTCGGCAAGACCCCCGCCGGCCGCACCTTCGAGGTAGCGGAGGTGGAGCAGTTCCTACGTGACAAACGCATCGGGCCGCTGGACGGCTTCCGCTCCAAAGCGGGTTGGCCCTTCACGGCCGAGATGGTCATCAAGTTTGACGAGGAAAGCAAGAACTACAAGCTCGAGTTCGACTTCGGCGACGACAAGGCCGAGGAAACCGGCGAGCTGGTGGACTTCTCGGCCAAGGAATCGCTGGGCGCCTGCCCCAAGTGCGGTGGCGCGGTCTACGAGCACGGCAAGAACTACGTCTGCGAGAAAACCGTGCCCACATTGGCCCAACCCACGCCGAGCTGTGACTTCAAGAGCGGCCAGATCATCCTGCAGCAGCCCATCGAGCGCGAGCAGATGAGCAAGCTGCTTGCCACCGGCAAGACCGATCTGCTGGACAAGTTCGTCTCCATGCGCACGCGCCGCCCCTTCAAGGCCTTCCTGGCCTGGAGTGCCGAGGCCGACAAGGTCGCCTTCGAGTTCGCACCGTCCAAGTTTCCGCCGCGCAAGACAGCGGCCAAGTCCTTGGGCGCAGCAGTGGCCAAGGCGACGGGCCCGGCTGCCAAGAAAGCAGCGGCAAAGAAAGTCGCTGCCAAGAAAGCACCCGCCAAGAAGGCTGCCAGCAAAACCGCGACCCCCAAGGCGCCGCGCAAAACAGCTGCCGGTCTCACCCCCAGCGCCGAGCTGGCCGCGGTGATCGGCAGCGCAGCGGTGGCGCGCACCGAGGTCGTCAAGAAGCTCTGGGACTACATCAAGGCCCAGGGCCTGCAAGACCCGAAGGACAAGCGCAGCATCAACGCCGACGCCAAGCTCAAGCCCGTCTTCGGCAAGGACAAGGTGACGATGTTCGAGATCGCGGGCCTGATCGGAAAACACCTCAGCTGAGCCCCGGCATGAAAAAAGGCGGTGCATCGCACCGCCTTTTTCTGTCGGCTGAGACCGGCTGGCTTACTTGGCCACGACGCGCGCCATCTCCAGGCACTTGTTGGAGTAGCCCCACTCGTTGTCGTACCAGGCCACGACCTTGACAAAGGTCTTGTCCAGGGCAATGCCAGCCTCGGCGTCGAACACACTGGTGCAGACTTCCCCGCGGAAGTCGGTGGCCACCACCTTGTCCTCCGTATACCCCAGCACGCCCTTCAGGGCCCCCTGGCTCTGGGCCTTCATCTCGGCGCAGATGTCCTTGTAGTCGGCTTCCTTCTCGAGCTCGACGGTCAGGTCGACCACCGACACGTCACTGGTGGGCACGCGAAATGCCATGCCCGTGAGCTTGCCCTTGATGGCGGGGATGACCACGCCCACGGCCTTGGCCGCACCGGTGGAGCTGGGGATGATGTTTTCCAGGATGCCGCGCCCGCCGCGCCAGTCCTTGTTGGAAGGGCCGTCCACGGTCTTC
>JAUYQZ010000008.1 GCA_030695415.1 Hylemonella sp. | reverse complement strand
TTCGGCTTCCGCTGCGGCTTCCTGGGCCTGCTGCACATGGAGATCGTGCAGGAGCGGCTGGAGCGTGAATTCGACCAGGACCTGATCACCACCGCGCCCAGCGTGGTCTACCAGGTGCTGCGGGGCGACGGCGAGGTCATCATGGTCGAGAACCCTTCCAAGATGCCGGACCAGAGCCAGATCCAGGAAATCCGCGAGCCCATCGTGACGGTGCACCTGTACATGCCGCAGGAATATGTGGGCCCGGTCATGACGCTGGCCAATCAGAAGCGTGGCCTGCAGCTCAATATGGCTTACCACGGCCGCCAGGTCATGCTGACCTACGAGTTGCCGCTGGGCGAGATCGTGCTGGACTTCTTCGACAAGCTCAAGTCCGTCAGCCGCGGCTACGCCAGCATGGACTACGAGTTCAAGGAATACCGCGCGTCGGACGTGGTGAAGGTCGACATCCTGCTCAATGGCGAGAAGGTCGACGCCCTGTCCATCATCGTGCATCGCACCCAGGCCGCCTACCGCGGCCGGGCCGTGGCCGCCAAGATGCGCGAGATCATCAGCCGCCAGCAGTTCGATGTCGCCATCCAGGCCGCCATCGGCGCCAACATCATCGCCCGCGAGAATATCAAGGCCTTGCGCAAGAACGTGCTGGCAAAATGCTACGGCGGCGACATCAGCCGCAAGAAGAAACTCCTCGAAAAACAGAAGGCAGGCAAGAAACGCATGAAGCAGATCGGTTCGGTGGAAGTGCCGCAGGAGGCCTTCCTGGCCATTTTGCAGGTGGAGGATTGATGCAGATCCTCACCGCAATGGTGCTGGCGGCTTTCGCCGGCTATATCGGAGCCTGGTATTTCGGGGCGATCGAGGGTAATTTCGCCCTGCTGCTTTTCCTGGCCTCGGTGGTGACCGGCCTTTACTGGCTGGCCGAGCGTTATTATTTCCTGCCGCAGCGCCAGGCAGCGGCGGCCCGGCTGGCAGCCGAGGCGCTACAGCGTCGCGCTGGCCTGCAGCAGCAGGGCATCGCCGTGGACGAAGGGGGCGAACTGGCCCAAGCCCGTGAACGCCTGTTGATGCAACCCTGGTGGCTGGACTGGACGGCCGGCCTGTTCCCGGTGATCGTGGTGGTCTTCCTGCTGCGCTCCTTCCTGTTCGAGCCGTTCAAGATCCCCTCGGGTTCCATGATTCCCACCCTGCTCGTGGGCGACCTGATCTTGGTCAACAAGTACCACTACGGCATTCGCCTGCCGGTGGTGAATATCAAGCTGACCGAGGGCAACAAGCCCCAGCGCGGTGACGTCATGGTCTTCCGCTACCCACCGCGGCCCAGCCAGGACTACATCAAGCGCGTTGTCGGTGTCTCCGGTGACGAGGTCGCCTACCTGAACAAGCGGCTGACGATCAACGGGCAGCCGGTGGCGACCAGCGAGTTGCCCGAGTTTTTCGATGAGGACGCCATGCGCTACTTCAAGCAGTATGGCGAGGCCCTGGGCGATAAGCGCAGCCGCATGATCGTCGACGGCGAGCGTCGTGGTGGTTTTTCGGAGGCCGAGATCGGCGACTTCCCTTCCCGGCAGAACTGCCGCTACAGCGTGGAGGGGGTAGTCTGCAAGGTGCCGGAGGGGCACTATTTCATGATGGGCGACAATCGCGATAATTCACTGGATTCGCGCTACTGGGGCTTTGTGCCAGACCAGAACATCGTGGGCAAAGCCTTCTTTGTCTGGATGAACTTTGGCAATCTCAAGCGCATTGGTTCGTTCAACTAAGTCTGAAGATTGTTAGACGGGGAAAATTATGGCAAGGCAACTGAAGTCTGGACAACGAGGCATCACCTTTATCGGTCTGCTTTTCATCGGCGGCATCCTCGCGGTCAGCGGGGTCGTCCTGGCACAGGTCGTCCCGACAGTGATTGAGCTGCAGGCGATCCACAAGGCGGCCAAGAAGGCCGCCTCCGAGGGCGGCACGGTCGCCGATGTGAAAGCTGTCTTCGACAGGGCGGCGTCGATTGACGACATCAAATCCATCAGTGGCAAAGATCTGAACGTGACCAAGAATGGCGAGAAGGTGGTGGTCAGCTTCGCCTATGAGCGCGAGATCCATCTGGCCGGTCCGGCCTGGTTGACGCTCAAGTACGAAGGAAGCACCAAATAGCGTGGCTGATGGTTTGACCGCGTTGCAGGAACGACTGCAGCATCCATTTTCCGACCCGGGCCTGCTGGCGCGCGCGGTCACACATCGCAGCTTCTCTGCCGACCACAACGAACGCCTGGAGTTTCTGGGGGACTCGGTCCTCAACCTGGCGGTGGCCGACCTGCTCTACCAGCGACTCAGTGCCCTGCCGGAAGGTGACCTTTCGCGCATCCGGGCCAATCTGGTCAAGCAGGATACGCTGCACCAACTCGCCGTGGAGATCGGTTTGTCCGAGGTGGTGCGTCTGGGTGAGGGTGAAGTCCGCTCAGGCGGCAGCCGGCGGCCGTCCATCCTGGCCGATGCCCTCGAGGCCTTGATTGGCGCGGTCTATCTGGATGCTGGCTATGGCGCTGCCCAGGGGCTCGTCCATCGCCTCTTCCAGGCGGTCGAGATCAATCCGCAGATGCAGGCCAGTGCCAAAGATGCCAAAACCGAACTCCAGGAATGGTTGCAGGCGCGCAAGTTCAAGCTGCCGCTGTACCGTGTGGTGGGCACCCTCGGGGCCGCCCATCGACAGACCTTCGATATTGAATGCGAAGTTCCCGACCTGAACCTCAACGAACGAGGCATCGGCAACTCGCGCCGTGCCGGTGAGCAGGCGGCAGCGGCCGCCATGTTGCAATGCCTCAAGACCCGGGACAAGGCCTGAACCCCATGGAAGACACAGTTACAACCCCTTCCCCCGAAGCGCAGCAGCGCTGCGGCCTGGTCGCCATCGTCGGCAAGCCCAACGTCGGCAAGTCGACTCTGCTCAATGCTCTGGTGGGGCAGAAGATCAGCATCACCTCCCGCAAGGCGCAGACCACACGACATCGCATCACGGGCATGAGAACGCAGGGTGCAACCCAGTTTGTTTTTGTGGATACGCCGGGCTTCCAGACCGTGCATGGAAATGCGCTCAACAAATCGCTGAACAAGGCGGTGGTGGGCGCGGTGTCCGATGTGGACCTGATCTTGCTGGTCGTGGAGGCCGGCAGTTTCACCCCGGCAGATGCGCGCGTGCTGTCCCTCATCGGGCAAGGTATTCCCACGCTGCTGGTGGCCAACAAGCTCGACAATGTGCACCGCCGCGGTGACATCGCCCCCTGGCTGCAGGAGATGCAGGCCAAGCATTCCTTTGCCGAGTTCGTGCCCATGTCGGCCAAGAACCCCAAGGACATCGAGCGTCTGCTGGGCATTTGCGAGAAATACCTCCCCGAGCAGGACTGGTGGTACGCCGAAGACGAGTTGACCGATCGCAGCGAAAAATTCCTCGCCAGTGAGTTGGTTCGCGAAAAACTGTTTCGCCTCACGGGGGATGAACTACCCTACACCTCCACCGTGGTCATCGACAAGTTCGAAGAAGAACCACCGCAGAAGAAAGGGCAGAAGCGCTTGCTGCGTATTGCTGCCACGATCGTGGTGGAGCGCGACAGCCACAAGGCCATGGTCATCGGCGACAAGGGCGAGCGCATCAAGCGCATCGGCATGGAAACCCGGGTGGAGTTGGAGAAGCTGGCCGATGCCAAGGTTTTTCTGGAGCTATGGGTCAAGGTTCGCTCCGGCTGGGCGGATGACGAGGCTCGCGTTCGCAGTTTCGGCTACGAGTGAGTGGCCGTCAGGCCGGCTAGCGCGATGGCGACGAAACGCATTTCCGACGAGCCAGCCTATGTGCTGCACCGCTACGACTGGAGTGAAACCAGTCTGATCCTGGAAGTGTTCACGCGCCACCATGGCCGTATCGCCCTGGTGGCCAAGGGCGCCAAGCGGCCCAGTTCCAGTTTTCGTCCTGTCCTCCTGCCGCTGCAGCCCTTGCAACTGAACTATGGCGGCGACGCCGAGATCCGTACGCTCAAGGCGGCGGAATGGATGGGCGGCCATGTGATGCCCACTGGTGAATCCCTGCTGTCGGGTTACTACCTTAACGAACTGCTGTTGCTGCTGCTGGCGCGCGATGACCCGCACCCGGTTCTGTTCGATGTCTATGCCAAGGTGGTGCGTGTGCTGGCATCCGAACATGACGAGGTGCTGCAGGCCGCCCTGCGCACGTTTGAGCTTCTGCTGTTGCGAGAGATCGGTCTGTTGCCCCGGCTGGATCACCAGACCCTGACGCTGGCCCCGCTGGTCGACGATGTCCGTTACACCCTGGTGTCGGAGGGCGGCTTGCGCACGAGCAACGAGGCAGATCGTGCTGGTCTGAGTGGTGCACATTGGCTGGCCTTGCAGCGGGCGCTGGAATCCGGGGCAGCCTTCACCGATACGCTGCGCGCGTGTGCGGCAGTCATGAACGAGCTGAAACCGCAGCTGCGCGCCTTGCTCCATTACCATTGCGGGGTTCCCACGCTGCGCACCCGGCAGATGATGGTAGACCTCCAGTCCCTGTAGAACATGACCAAAACCGCACTCTCCGTCAACGTCAACAAGGTCGCTTTTGTGCGAAACACGCGTCATCTGGGCATTCCCAGCGTCACGCGCGCGGCCACTCTGTGCTTGCAGGCCGGGGCGCATGGCATCACTGTGCACCCGCGACCTGACGAGCGCCACATCCGTCCCCAGGATGTGTTCGACATCGCGGCCTTGATGCAGGACTGGCCAGGTCGCGAATACAACATCGAGGGCAACCCCTTCCACAACCTGATGGGCTTCATCCGTCAGGTGCGCCCGCAGCAGGCCACCTTCGTGCCCGATGCCGAGGGCCAGTTCACCAGCGATCATGGATGGAGCTTCCCGCAGGATGCGGACCGCCTGCGTCCGCTGATCGCAGAGTGCCATGCGCTGGGCGTGCGCGTCAGCCTGTTCATGGACCCGATTCCTGAGCAGATGGCAGCCGCCAAGGCGGTGGGCGCCGATCGGGTGGAGCTCTATACCGAGCCCTATGCAGCGTCCTGGGGCAAGACCGATCAGTCCGTCCAGTTGCAGCGTTACGCCGCAGCAGCCCGGGCGGCCTTGGACGCCGGCCTGGGTGTGAACGCCGGCCATGACCTGAACCGCGACAACCTCACCCCATTCCTGCGGCAGGTGCCGGGCGTGGCCGAGGTGTCCATTGGCCATGCCTTGATGGCCGACGCGCTGGAGCTGGGTTACGGCGACACGGTCAGGGACTACCTGCGCTGCATCGCGGACGCCGCCCCATGATCTACGGCATTGGCACGGACATTTGCGACGTCCGCCGCATCCGCCTCAGCGTGGAGCGGCATGGCGAACGTTTCGCGCAGCGCGTTCTGAGCGATGCCGAATTTGCCACGTGGAAGGCCCGCAGTGCGCGCTGGCCCGAGCGCGGCCTGCGCTACCTGGCCACACGCTTTTCCGCCAAGGAGGCGTTCTCCAAGGCCATCGGCCTGGGCATGCGCATGCCCATGAGCTGGCGTTTGTGCGAGGTGGGCAAGCTGCCCAGCGGCAAGCCGGTCATCGTGCTGCACGGCGAACTCAAGAGCTGGTTTGAGGCTCAGGGCCTGAGCGCCCATGTCACCGTGACCGACGAGACCGATTACGCCGCCAGCTTTGTGGTGGTCGAGAGAATATCCGCTACACCTGACGAGTTGCCTCGCCATTGATCTCCTGCGAAAGACCTGTATGAGCCAGCACGCGCCCCTGATCATCGATATTTCCGGCACGGCCTTGAATGCCGACGACCGTCGCCGGCTGGCCCACCCGCTGGTCGGAGGCATCATTCTCTTTGCGCGTAACTGGCAGGATCGGTCCCAGCTGGTTTCCCTCTGTGCTGAGGTCAAGCGGTTACGGACGGATCTGCTGATCTGTGTCGACCACGAAGGCGGTCGCGTGCAGCGCTTCAAGACCGGCGGCTTTACCCATTTGCCGCCGATGCGGGCGTTGGGCGAACTCTGGGTCAAGGATCAACTGGGCGCTACCAACGCCGCGACCGCCTGCGGCCTGGTGCTGGCCAGCGAGCTGCGTGCCTGTGGCGTGGACTTCAGCTTCACCCCGGTGCTCGATCTCGACCATGGCGGGAGCGGCGTCATCGGCGACCGGGCCTTCGGCCGTGACCCGCGTGTCGTCACCCTGCTGGCCAAGAGCCTGATGCATGGCCTGCGCCTCGGGGGCATGGCCAGCTGCGGCAAGCATTTCCCCGGCCATGGTTTCGTGAAGGCCGACTCGCACACCGAGATCCCGGTGGACCAACGCAGTCTCAAGGCGATCCTGGCCGACGATGCCGCGCCTTATGGCTGGCTCAGCACCTCACTCGACAGCCTGATGCCGGCCCACGTGATCTACCCGAAGGTGGATGCGCGGCCGGCCGGTTTCTCCGAGAAGTGGCTGGGCGAGATCCTGCGCGGTCGTCTGCGTTTCCAGGGCGCCGTCTTCAGCGACGACCTCAGCATGGCGGGCGCGCGCATGATCGATGGTCGCCAGGTCAGCTACACCGAGGCGGCCGTGACAGCGCTGAACGCCGGCTGCGACCTGGTGCTGCTGTGCAACCAGTCGCTCGATGGCGGGCAGGCGGTGGACGAACTCATCGCCGGCATGACCGAGGCGCAGGTCAAGGGTCAGTGGCAGCCCGATGAGGTGGGCGAATCCCGGCGCCTGGCCCTGCTGCCCCATACACCGGCACCCGACTGGGACGAACTCATGGTGAATGCGGCCTATATGCACGCGCTGGATCTGCTCCCCTGAAGCCGGGGCCGCAGTAGGCGCTGCGCGTCCTGCGGCCTCAGTCCGTCCTGGGCGCCGCCCAGTCCATGCGGCCGGCGATCTCCAGCTGCGTCAGGTACAGACGCAGGTCGAACTCGTACTGGTGGTAGCTCGGCTCCATGTGGACGCAGAGCTGGTAAAAAGCCTTGTCGTGAGCCTTTTCCCGGAGGTGGGCCAGTTCATGCACCGCGATCATCTTGAGAAATTCGGGTGGAACGTCCTTGAACAGGGTGGCGATGCGGATTTCGCGCTTCGTTTTCAGCTTGCTGCCTTGTACGCGTGAGATGCTGGTGTGTGTGCCCAAGGCGTGCTGGATCACGTGCAGCTTGCTGTCGAAGCAGACCTTGTTCAGCGGCTCGGCGCTGCGCAGGTACTCGGCTTTCAAGCCCTGAACATAGTCGAACAGCGCCCGGTCGCTGCGGATGTCATGGCGCTGGGGGTAGCGGCTGCGCAGCGACTCGCCCAGACGGTCCTGAGCCAGCAGATGACGTACCTGCGCCAGGACGGGTTCAGGGTAGCCGCTCAGGTATTTCACCTCGCCGCGCTCAGCCTTCGCGGCGCAAGGCCGGGAAGAGAATCACATCGCGGATGCTGGGGCTGTCGGTCAGCAGCATCATCAGGCGGTCGATGCCGATGCCGCATCCGCCCGCAGGCGGCATGCCGTATTCGAGCGCGCGCACGAAGTCGTGGTCGAAGAACATGGCTTCGTCGTCGCCGCTGTCCTTGGCCGCGACTTGGCCATGAAAGCGTGCGGCCTGCTCCTCCGCGTCGTTCAGCTCGGAGAAGCCGTTACCGAACTCGCGCCCGGTGATGTAGAGCTCGAAGCGCTCCGTGACGTCCGGGCGCGTGTCGCTGGCGCGCGCCAGCGGCGAGATTTCCACTGGATGTTCGCAGATGAAGGTGGGCTGCCAGAGTTTCTCCTCCACCACCTCTTCGAAGTAGAGCACCTGCAGGGAGGACAAGGTACGGGTCGAGAGCTTGTGCTTCTCTTCGTTCAGGCCTAGTTTTCGGAGCGCGTTGATGAGCCAGGCACTGTCGTCGACATAGGCACTGCCGGCTTCGCTGTGCCGGATGATGGCTTCGCGGATGGTCAGGCGCTCAAACGGCCGGGCCAGGTCCACCGGCTTGCCACTGTAGGTCAGTTGCAGCGTGCCGGTGGCCTGCTGGGCGGCGTGGCGCACCAGGCCTTCGGTGAAGGTCATGAGGTCCTGGTAGTCCCAGTAGGCCGCATAGAACTCCATCATGGTGAACTCGGGGTTGTGGCGCACCGAGATGCCTTCGTTGCGGAAGTTGCGGTTGATCTCGAACACGCGCTCGAAGCCTCCCACGATCAGGCGCTTGAGGTAGAGCTCGGGCGCGATGCGCAGGAACATTTCCTGGTCCAGCGCATTGTGGTGGGTGACGAAGGGCTTGGCGTTGGCGCCGCCGGGAATCGGGTGCAGCATGGGCGTCTCGACTTCGAGGAAGCCGTGCGTCACCATGAACTCGCGGATCGAGCTCACGGCCTTGCTGCGTGCGACGAAGCGCTTGCGGGCCTCTTCGTCGGTCATCAGGTCCACGTAGCGCTGGCGATACTTGACCTCCTGGTCGGCCACGCCGTGAAACTTGTCGGGCATGGGGCGCAGGCTCTTGGTCAGCAGACGCACGCTGCTGGCCTGGATGGAGAGCTCGCCGGTCTTGGTCTTGAAGACCAGGCCTTCGGCGGCCACGATGTCGCCCAGGTCCCAGTGCTTGAACGTCTCGTAGACTTCCTCGCCGATCTCGTCGCGCTTGACGTAGATCTGGATGCGGCCGCTGCTGTCCTGCAGGGTGGCGAAGCTGGCCTTGCCCATGACACGCTTGAGCATCATGCGACCGGCCACGCTGGCGCGGCTGCCCTGCTCCAGCAGGCCCTCGGGGGTCTGACCGGCGTGGGCGGCAAACAGGTCGGCGGCGCGGTCGGCCGGCTTGAAGTCGTTGGGGAAGGCGGGGCCTTTGCCCTCAGCCTGGCGCTGGCGGATGGCCTTGAGCTTTTCGCGGCGTTCCGCGATCAGCTGGTTTTCATCCTGGGCGGGGGCAGCGGTGTGTTGTTCTGACATGGGCGGGCCGGGTAGGAGGTGGCCCTGAGAGAGGGCCAGAACCCGCTATTTTAATGACGCTATCATCCTTCCAGCTTTTTCCCTTCTGTCCGGGCCCGTCATGCTGTTCCAGATCTTTTCTCTCTTGCTCGAAGTCGTGGCCGGCGTGCTCGGTGGCGCCTGCCTCTTGCGCCTTTACATGCAGTACCAGCGCATCCCCATGTCGGCGCGCTCGGGCAATCCGCTGGGCCGTTTTGTCTTTGCCTTGACCGACTGGCTGGTGCTGCCGCTGCGCCGTTTTGTGCCCCCCGCCGGCCGCTGGGATCTTTCCAGCCTGCTGGCGGCCTGGCTGATCGAGCTGGCCATGTTTTCGCTCTTGTGGGCTTTCACCAGCTTCGTCCACAGCTATGTGTCGGTGTTGATCCTCGCTGGCTTTGGCGTGGTGCGGCTGGTGATCTCCGGCCTGACCGGGTTGGTGATCGTCTATGCCGTTCTGTCCTGGGTACAGTCCCATACGGTGCTGTCCGACATCATCGAACGCCTGGTGGCGCCTTTCCTGGCACCGATCCGCCGTCTCGTGCCACTTGTGGGCGGGGTGGACCTGTCGCCCCTGGTGCTGCTGGTCCTGCTGCAGGTGGCGGCCATCGTGCTGGGCCATCTGCAGGGTCTGGCGCTCCTGTAAAGAGAAAGCCGGCGCAAGGCCGGCTTCGGGGGAGGGCTGTGGTGTTCAGATCACGGCATCGGCCGGCTGGCGTTGCAGCATGGCCAGGGTGTTGGCCACGGTCTTGCGCAATTCGCGGCGGTCGCAGATGAAGTCAACGGCGCCCTTTTCCTGCAAGAACTCGGCGCGCTGGAAACCCTCGGGCAGTTTCACGCGCACGGTGGACTCGATCACACGCGGGCCGGCAAAGCCGATCAGGGCCTTGGGCTCGGCAATCACCACGTCCCCCAGGAAGGCGAAGCCGGCGCTCACGCCACCCATGGTCGGGTCGGTCAGCACGCTGATGTAGGGCAGCTTCTTCTTGGCCAGGCGGGTCAGGGCGGCATTGGTCTTGGCCATCTGCATCAGGGAGAGCAGGCCTTCCTGCATGCGGGCGCCGCCGGTGGCGGTGAAGCACAGGAAGGGCACTTTCTGCTCGATGGCGGCCTCGACGCCGCGTACGAAACGCTCGCCGACCACCGAGCCCATGGAGCCGCCCATGAAGCCGAACTCGAAGCTGGCCGCCACCAGGCTGATGCCGTGCACGGCACCGCCCATGACCACCAGGGCGTCCGTCTCGCCCGTGGCTTCCAGGGCCTCTTTCAGTCGCTCCGGATACTTGCGGCTGTCCTTGAACTTGAGTGCGTCGACCGGCAGCACTTCCTGACCGATCTCGAAGCGGCCTTCGTTGTCCAGGAACAGGTTGAGGCGCGTGCGCGCGTCGATGCGGTGGTGGTGGCTGCAGGTCGGGCAGACGTTCTGGTTCTGCTCCAGATCGGTCTTGTACAGCACCGACTCACAGCTGGGGCACTTGATCCACAGGCCCTCGGGCACGCTGCGGCGGTCGGCCGGGTCGGTGTGCTGGATTTTCGGGGGCAGAAGTTTTTCGAGCCAACTCATGGTTTGCCTCCTTCTTTAAATGGGGTCAGAGTCCTGCGCCTGCGAGGTGCAAGCCCGGCATTATGTATCCAAAGCCTGGCGGATTTCCCGCAGGAAATCCGAGGCCACGGTAACGACTTGTGCCCGGGGCAGTGGGTCGATCAGCTGGATGATGCGGCTGCCGATCACCACCGCGTCGGCCACCCGGCCCACGGCCTTGGCGCTGGCCGCGTCCCGGATGCCGAAACCCACGCCCACCGGCACCTTCACATGCTGGCGGATGCGCGGCAGCATGGCTTCCACGGCGGCGGTATCCAGCGTGCCGGCACCGGTCACGCCTTTGAGCGAGACGTAGTAGACATAACCGCTGGCCACGCGCGCTACCTGGGCCATGCGCTCATCGGTACTGGTCGGCGCCAGCAGGAAGATCAGATCCAGGCCGTGCTGTTTGAGGGCAGCGGCAAAGGTTTCACATTCTTCGGGGGGGTAGTCCACCACCAGCACGCCGTCCACGCCAGCGGCGGCGGCATCCCGCGCGAAGGCGTTGGCGCCGCCAGCCTGATGCAGCTGGTCGTAGCGTTCGATCGGGTTGGCATAGCCCATCAGCACCACGGGCGTGGTGCTGTTGTTCTGGCGGAAGACACGCACCATCTCCAGCACCTGGCGCAGGCCGATGCCGGCGGCCAGGGCCTTGTCACCCGCCGCCTGGATGACCGGGCCGTCAGCGCTTGGGTCGGAGAAGGGCACGCCCAGCTCGATCACGTCGGCACCGGCACCCACCATGCCGTGCATGAGTTCGGGGGTGATATCGGGGTAGGGGTAGCCGGCCGTGATGAAGGGGATCAGGGCCTTGCGCTGGCTCTTTCGCAGCGCATTGAAAGTGGAGGCTATGCGGCTCATTTTTTAAACTCGATCTTCTGCTCGACATGGCCGCCTTTGACGGCCTGGCCTTGACAGCTGGGACGGCAAAAGAAGTCACCGTGACTCAGGTCGGCCACGGTGCCAATGTCCTTGTCGCCCCGGCCGGAGAGGTTCACCAAGATGGACTGGTCAGCACGCATCGTCTTGGCCAGCTTCATGGCGTAGGCCACGGCGTGACTCGATTCCAGCGCAGGGATGATGCCCTCGGTCCGGCACAGGTAGTGGAAGGCGGCCAGGGCTTCGGTATCGGTGATGCCCACGTACTCGGCGCGCCCGATGTCCTTGAGGTAGGCGTGCTCGGGGCCGACGCCGGGGTAGTCCAGGCCGGCGCTGATGCTGTGGGTCTCGGTGACCTGACCGTCCTCGTTCTGCAGTACATAGGTGCGGTTGCCGTGCAGCACGCCCGGGCTGCCGCGTTGCAGCGAGGCCGAGTGCTTGCCGGAGTCCATGCCTTCACCAGCCGCTTCCACGCCGATCAGGCGCGTCGCGTCGTGCGGGATGTAGGGATGGAAAATGCCCATGGCATTGGAGCCACCGCCCACGCAGGCGATCACCGCATCGGGCTGGGCGCTCTGGCAGCCGGTGCGCTGGAGCATCTCGGGCATCTGGATCAGACATTCCTCGCCGATCACGCTCTGGAAGTCGCGCACCATCATGGGGTAAGGGTGCGGGCCGGCCACCGTGCCGATGATGTAGAAGGTGTTGTCCACGTTGGCGACCCAGTCGCGCATGGCCTCGTTCAGCGCGTCTTTCAGGGTCTTGCTGCCGGATTCCACCGGCACCACAGTCGCACCGAGCAGCTTCATGCGGTAGACGTTGGGGCTCTGGCGCTTGACGTCTTCGGAGCCCATATAGACCACGCATTCCAGGCCATAGCGCGCACAGATGGTCGCCGTGGCCACGCCGTGCTGGCCCGCGCCAGTCTCGGCGATGATGCGCGTCTTTCCCATGCGGCGGGCCAGCATGGCCTGGCCGATGGTGTTGTTGATCTTGTGGGCGCCCGTGTGGTTCAGGTCTTCGCGCTTGAGGAAGATCTGCGCGCCGCCCTGCTCGCGACTCATGCGTGCCGCGTGGTAGACCGGCGAGGGACGACCCACGAAATGCGCCAGCTCGTACTTGAACTCGGCCATGAAGGCCGGGTCATGCTGGTACTGGGCATAGGCCGCGCGCAACTCGTTGATGGCGTGCGTCAGCGTCTCACTGACGAAGCTGCCGCCATAGATGCCGAAGTGACCCTTGGGGTCGGGCTGGTGGTAGTCAAACATGGTTAACCTGCGGGTTGTTCATCAGCCGTACGCACGGCCGCTATGAACTGGTGAATCTTGAAGGCGTCCTTGATGCCCTTGGAGAGCTCGACGCCGGAACTGACATCAACGGCCAGCGACTTACAGCGCGGCCGTAGTTGCCGGATGCCTTCGGTCACGTTTGCAGGCGTGAGTCCACCACTCAAGACGAGGTGAGCGTCGACGCTTGGAGGTAGAAGTGACCATTCGAACGATTTGCCGCCGCCGCCGAACCCCTCAACATGCGCGTCGAGCAGGACGGCCTGGGCAGCCGAGTAATGCTGAGCGTATTTTACGAGATCGAAGCTGCGGCCGGCGTCGCCCAGGGGAATGCGGGCGGCTCGCAGGAAAGGACGGCTGCCGGCCGTCGCCAGGCATTGCTCCGGTGTCTCGTCGCCATGGAATTGCACCGTGGCGTTGGGGATCAGGGCGCAGGCAGCCTGGACCTGCTCCGGGGTGGCGTTGACCACGAGCAGCACCGGCGTCATGAAGGCCGGCAAGCGGCGCGCCAACTCGGCAGCGCGTTGGGCGGTGACATGGCGTGGGCTCTTTGCGTAGAGTACAAAGCCCACGGCGTCGGCGCCAGCAGCGACGGCCGAGTCCACGTCCTGCTCACGCGTCAGGCCGCAAATCTTGATTCGGGTACGGGCAGGCGCCGTCACAAGCGTTGAGGCCTTGGTCATGGCAGCCAATCATACGCAGGCGTGCGGTCCGGCAGGCCCCAGTTGGGGTCGTAGCGTGGCCCCAGGAAGTACAGGCCGTCGGGCGCGAAGGTCGGAGCGGCGGCGTCACGGTTGCGGGCGGCCAGCACCTCGGCCATCCAGTCTGGTGGCTGCCGGCCCTGGCCAATGAACACCAGGCAGCCCATGAGGTTTCGGATCATGTGGTGCAGAAACGCATTGGCCTCGAACTCAAAACGCCAGTAGGCGCCGCGCCGGCTGATGTCGATCCGCAGGATGTTCTTGATGGGTGAAAGAGCCTGGCAGGCCGAGGCACGAAAGGAGCTGAAGTCGTGCTCGCCCAGCAAATGAGGCACGGCCTGCAGCATCCGTTCCAGGTCCAGGGGCTGGAACACCCAGCCCACGCGGTGTGCGTCGACGCTGGGGCGCACGGGCGAATCCAGCAGCAGATAGGCGTAGCGGCGCGACGTGGCGCTGGCGCGGCAATGGAATTCCTTAGGGACGATCTGTGCCCATTGCACGGCAATGTCCCGGGGCAGCAAGCTGTTGGTACCACGCACCCAGGCATGCGGCGTGCGCTCGGCCGTGGTGTCGAAGTGCACGACCTGCATGAGGCCATGCACGCCGGCATCCGTGCGTCCGGCACACAGGGTGGAGATACGCTGGTCGGCGAACTGGCTCAGCGCTTTTTCGAGCTGGTCCTGCACCGTGCGACCCGAAGGCTGGCTTTGCCAGCCGTCGTAAGGGTGGCCATCGTAGCTGACGCCGAGGGCGACCCTCACGACATGGCCTGCGCGGTCGAACCCGGCCGGATCAGCCGAGTTGGGCCAAGGCCTTCTGTGCCCGGGATTTCATCTCGCCCGAGGCCTCGGCGATGATCTCCTCGATCAGGGCGCGGGCACCGTCGGTGTCGCCGATGGCCTTGAACTCGTCCGCCAGCGCCAGCTTGGTGCCCAGCGGATCGTCCGTACCCGTGCCGGGTTCTACAGAGGGTGTGCCCAAGTCAAGCGAGAGCCCGCCCATGTCGAAGTTCATCATGTTGTCCGCGGCGGGCGCAGGTGCGGATGCCGCCGGGCTGATCTGCGGCAGGGGCGGGGCCTCGAAGGCCATGCTGTTGTCGGGTGCCGAGGCGATCGGTGCAGGCATGGTGTAGGCGGAAGGCGCGGCAGCGCGCGATTCCGCTTCATCGAGCGAGAAATCCAGATCCAGGTCCAGATCCATACCGGCGGCGGCTGCAGCGGCCGCCGGCGCGGCTTGCCGTGCTGGCTGGCTGGCGTAGCTGGCGGGGCTGGCCTGCAGGGGGGCGGGTGCCGAGGCGGGTGGCTCGCCGCCGGGGTGATAGGCCTCGTTCCCAGGGTCGATACCCTGGCCGAGCTCGCAGATGTGCTCCCACTCGAGACCGCTGCCGCCGGTGACCTTGTAGGCCTGCTTGGCGATCACGCTGAAACTCTTGACATCACGCCGCTTGGCGTAAATTTCCAGGAGTTTCTGGTGAATCGCGACGCGGCTCGGGTGATTGCGCAGCGCTTCCTTGAGGATCTCCTCGGCCTGCAGGTCACGGCCATATGCCAGGTAGACGTCGGCTTCAGCGACGGGGTCGACATCGTCGCCAGCATCAAGCTGGCTGGGCGAATAGACCATGGACGAGGAACTGCTGGCACCGTTGTCATTGGTGTCAACTCGCTGTCCGCCGCTTGCGCCGAAAAAAGAATCAGGCTGGAGACGGCTCTCCAGGTAGGCGCTGTCGACTTGCCCTGCATTCTTGCGCTGACGGCTGCGATAGAAGGCCAGACCGGCCAGTAGGGCCACCAGACCGCCGGCTGCCGCCGGGATCAAGGGGTTGTCCATCAGTTCGTCGATCAGAGATGGCTCTTCGGCGAAGGGGGTCGCCACGGGTGCCGAGGCTGCCGCACGAGGCGCTGGCGCTGCCGGAGCACTGGCAGCCTGTGCCACGGGTGCCGCGGCGACTTGGGGCGCGGGTACAGGAGTTGCAGCGGGTGCAGATGCGACTGGCGCTGCCGCCGGCACGGCGGGCGCCGCCGGTTTGACAGCTGAGGCGGCAGGAGCGGGGGCGGCGGCTTTGCTGAGTTTCTCCAGCTCGGCGACGTTCTTGGCCAGCTCCTCGGTGCGGGCTGCGGCCTCCTTGGCGCTGCGTTCCTTGGCCAGCTTGTCTTCGGGGGCCTTGGCCTGGACAGAACCCTTGGACAGGGTCAGCTTGTCCGGTGCAGCCGAGGCGGCTTTCTTTTCCTCGACCTGGGTCTGCACGGTACCGCTGGTCTTGCGGTCCGCAGTGGCTTCCGGACTGGCGGGAGCACTGCTGGCCAGGCGGCGGCGGAATTCGTTGAAGTCCCTACTCTGGGTCTGCAGAATCTGGCGGGCCTCGTCGGCCGGGGTGGACTGCGCTTCTTCGGAACCGGGCATGTCCAGCACCGCGCCCTTGCGCAGACGGTTGACGTTGCCGCCGATGAAGGCGTCCGGGTTGCCGCGCAGCATGGCCACCAGCATCTGGTCCAGCGATACGGCAGCCGATTTCTGGGCCAGTGCCAGCTCGCCTGCAGTGTCGCCGGCCTTGACGGTGATGCGCTGACGGCCGACCACGGCAGGAGGCGATGGCTCCACACTCTTCTGCGGCTGGGCAGCTGCTACGGGGGCAGGCGTAGTGACAGTATCGGTGGCCGTTTGGGCGGGGGCCGGTGTGGCCGCGGGTTCGGCCGCCGGGCTGACCGGTGTTTGCGGCGCAGGCGCGGGTGAAGGCGCCGCAGCCTCAGTCCTTGCGGGAGGCGGTGCAATGCGGATGGGCACGGAACTGACCTGGGGCGCCTGAGGCGTGACGGTCTGCGCTCCACCGAGGACCGGCGGATCGAAGAGCATCGTGTAGTCACGCACGATGCGGCCCGACGACCAGCTGGCCTCCAGGATCAGGTCGACGTAGGGCTCGTTCACGGCGCGCGAATTGCTCAGGCGCAGGTACTGCTGTCCGTTGGCGCGTTTTTGAAGGGAGATCTGCAAGCCATTGAGGGCCGAACTGTATTCCATGCCGCTGGCGCGAAACGTGTCCGGCAAGGCCACCCGGGGCCGCAGCGAGGAAGCTTCGTCCTCGCTGATGTCAAGGATCTCGATCTCGGCGCGCAGCGGTTCGCCCAGCGCCGACTGGACCAAGACGCGCCCCAGGGACAGCGCAGCTGCCTGCGAGCCCCACAAACCCAGTACCGTGGCGGAGGCAATCGCCAGGGCGGTTCTTTGCCAGCGTTGTGACTTAGCAATCAATTTAGGGGCCTCCGGTGCTCGGGCGAGGTAGGGGTGAACGTCATGGTTTGCAGTCCCAAACCATGATGGTGAAACTGGAAAAGTACCTTAACATCAATATGTTAGCCTGACAAGCTGAGAAAGCGCTTAACTTTCTCGACCTAAGGTCCTTGCTCTGCTTCAGGCTTCATTTGTTGTTAAGGGACAACGAATATCTGTACCGTGATCAGGCCTGCAAGAGGATGCGCAACATGCGGCGCAGCGGCTCTGCAGCACCCCACAGGAGCTGGTCGCCCACGGTAAAGGCGCCCAGGTAGTCATTCCCCATGGCGAGCTTGTGCAAGCGGCCTACCGGCACGGTCAATGTGCCCGTCACGGCGGCGGGGGTCAGCTCACGTTCCGTGGTTTCACGCTGGTTGGGGATCACTTTCACCCAGTCGTTGGCGCCAGCCAGCAGGCCTTCGATCTCGGCCAGCGGTACGTCCTTCTTGAGCTTGACCGTCAGTCCTTGCGAGTGACAGCGCATGGCGCCGATGCGCACGCACAGGCCGTCGATCGGTATGCTGCCGGCGCTGCGGAAGGCCGGGTTGCCCAGGATCTTGTTGCACTCGGCGCCGCCTTTCCACTCTTCCTTGCTCTGGCCGTGTTCGACCGGCACGTCGATCCAGGGAATCAGGCTACCGGCCAGCGCCGTGTTGCGGAAGTTCTTGGTGGGGAAGCTGGCGTCGCGCATGGTGGCGGCCACCTTGCGGTCGATGTCCAGGATGGCGGAGGCCGGATCGGCCAGCTCGGCCTTGACGGCGTCGTGCAGGGCGCCCATCTGGCTCAGCAGTTCGCGCATATTCTGCGCGCCGGCGCCGGAGGCGGCCTGGTAAGTCATGGCGCTCACCCATTCGACCAGGCCCGCCTTGAACAGGCCACCCATGCCCATGAGCATCAGGCTCACGGTGCAGTTGCCGCCGATCCAGTTGCGGCCGCCCTGGGCGAGCGACTGGTCGATCACGTGGCGGTTGACGGGGTCCAGGATGATGACGGCGTCGTCGGCCATGCGCAGCGAGGAGGCAGCGTCGATCCAGTGGCCTTTCCAGCCGGCGGCGCGCAGCTTGGGGTAGACCTCCTTGGTGTAGTCACCGCCCTGGCAGGTCAGGACGATGTCGCACTTCTTGAGGTCCTCGATGCTGTTGGCGTCCTTGAGGATGGTTTCGTTCTTGGCCTGCGCCGGGGCCTTGCCGCCGGCGTTGGAGGTGGAGAAGAACACGGGCTCGATCAGGGCGAAGTCGCCTTCGGCCTGCATGCGGTCCATCAGGACCGAGCCCACCATGCCGCGCCAGCCGACGAGGCCCACCACATTGCCTACCTTGCTCATCACATGCCCTTCTAAATCAGATTCGAATTTGGTTTGCCCGGCTCGTCGGCCGGGAGGGCGTGACGAACCGGGAACTGCTTCAGCCCTTGGTTTTCGTAATGGCGGCGACCACTGCGTCGCCCATGTCGCGGGTACCCACCTTCGTGGTGCCTGCCGACCAGATGTCTGCCGTGCGCAATCCGGACGCGAGCACGCTCTTGACGGCCGACTCGATACGGTCGGCGGCCGTGGCCTGGTTGAGCGAGAAACGAAGCATCATGGCAGCGGACAGTATTGTAGCCAGCGGGTTGGCGATGCCCTTGCCGGCGATATCAGGGGCGCTGCCGTGGCTGGGCTCGTACAGGCCCTGGTTCTTGCTGTTCAGGCTGGCCGAGGGCAGCATGCCGATGGAGCCGGTCAGCATCGCAGCTTCGTCCGAGAGGATGTCTCCGAACATATTGCCGGTCACGATCACGTCGAAGCTTTTGGGTGCCTTGACCAGCTGCATGGCGGCGTTGTCCACATACATGTGGCTCAACTCCACGTCCGGGTACTCCTTGTGCACTTCGGTTACCACGTCCTTCCAGAACTGGAAGGTTTCCAGCACATTGGCCTTGTCCACGCTGGTCACCTTCTTGTTGCGCTTGCGTGCGGCCTGGAAGGCGACGTGGGCGATGCGCTCGATCTCCGGGCGGCTATAGCGCATGGTGTCAAACGCTTCCTCGGCACCGGGGAAGGCGCCGTCCACCGCGGTGCGGCGCCCGCGCGGCTGGCCGAAGTAGATGTCACCGGTGAGCTCACGCACGATCAGGATGTCCAGGCCGGCGATCAGCTCGGGCTTGAGGCTGGAGGCGCCCACCAGCTCTTCGTAGCAGATGGCCGGACGGAAGTTGGCAAACAGGCCCAGGTGCTTGCGCAGGCCCAGGATGGCCTGCTCGGGTCGCAGGGGGCGATCCAGTTTGTCGTACTTCCAGTCGCCGACGGCGCCGAAGAGGATGGCGTCGGCCGCCTTGGCCAGGTTCAGGGTGGCATCGGGTAGCGGGTGACCGGCGGCCTCATAGGCCGCACCGCCCACGGCAGCGGTCTCCATCTCGAATTGGAGGTCAAGCACCTTGAGGACCTTGACGGCCTCGGCCACGATCTCGGTCCCGATGCCGTCACCCGGCAGAACTGCAATTTTCATATCTTTGGTTTGCTATTGAATTAAGAGCAATCAGCCCATCATGGTGTGAGCGAGCCAGGGCTTCTGTGCCAGACGCTCGGTCTCAAAGGCAGCGATCTTGTCCTTGTGGCGCAGGGTCAGGCCGATGTCGTCGAAGCCGTTGAGCAGGCAGTACTTGCGGAAGGCCTGCACCTCAAAAGGAATCTCCTCGCCCTGCGCCTTGACGACCACCTGGCGCTCCAGGTCAATGGTCAGCTGGTAGCCGGGGAACGCTGCACATTCATCGAACAACTGGGCCACCGTGGCCTCGGGCAGCACGATGGGCAGCAGGCCGTTCTTGAAGCTGTTGTTGAAGAAGATGTCGGCAAAGCTCGGCGCGATGATGGCGCGAAAGCCATACTGGTCCAGTGCCCAGGGCGCGTGTTCGCGGGACGAACCGCAGCCGAAGTTCTTGCGTGCCAGCAGCACGGAGGCGCCCGCATAACGCGGCTGGTTGAGCACGAAGTCCGGATTCAGCTTGCGGCTGGCCGGGTCCTGGCCCGGGTAGCCGGCATCCAGGTAACGCCATTCGTCGAACAGATTGGGGCCGAAGCCGGTCTTGCGGATGGACTTGAGGAACTGCTTGGGGATGATGGCGTCGGTGTCGACGTTTTCGCGGTCCATCGGGGCCACGAGCCCCTTGTGCACGGTGAACTTTTGCATGGCGAACCTCAGCTGAACTTGCGGATGTCGACGAAGTGGCCGTGCACGGCGGCAGCGGCGGCCATGGCCGGGCTGACCAGATGAGTGCGGCCGCCGGCGCCCTGGCGCCCTTCGAAGTTGCGGTTGCTGGTGGAAGCGCAGCGTTCGCCCGGCTCCAGCCGGTCGGCGTTCATGGCCAGACACATGGAGCAGCCGGGCTCGCGCCATTCGAAACCAGCGGCCTTGAAGATCTCGTGCAGGCCTTCGCGCTCAGCCTGCTCCTTGACTAGGCCCGAGCCGGGTACGACCAGCGCCAGCTTGACGTTCTTGGCGACTTTCTGGCCCAGCTTCTTCACCACGGCAGCGGCCTCGCGCATGTCCTCAATGCGGCTGTTGGTGCAGGAGCCAATGAAGACCTTGTCGATGCTGATGTCAGCCAGCGGCTTGCCCGGCTCCAGGCCCATATAGGTCAGGGCGCGCTCAATGGCGCCGCGCTTGTTGGCGTCTTTCTCCTTGTCCGGATCGGGCACGCGGCCATCGATGCCCAGCACCATCTCGGGCGAGGTGCCCCAGGTGACCTGCGGAAGGATCTGGCTAGCGTCTAGTTCGACCACGGTATCGAACTTCGCGTCCGGGTCGGATTGCAGGGTCTTCCAGTAGGCCGCGGCCTGCTCCCACTCCACGCCGGTGGGCGAGAGCGCGCGGCCCCGAACGTACTCGATGGTCTTCTCGTCCACGGCCACCAGTCCGGCGCGCGCGCCGCCTTCGATGGCCATATTGCAGACCGTCATGCGGCCTTCCATGGACAGGGCGCGGATGGCCGAACCGGCGAATTCGATGGTGTAGCCTGTGCCGCCGGCCGTGCCGATGCGGCCGATGATGGCCAGCACGATGTCCTTGGCGGTCACGCCCTTGGTCACGGTGCCTTCCACCTTGATGAGCATGTTCTTGGCCTTCTTGGCAAGCAGGGTTTGCGTGGCCATCACGTGCTCGACTTCGCTGGTGCCGATGCCGTGTGCCAGGGCGCCGAAGGCACCATGGGTGGATGTGTGAGAGTCGCCGCACACGACCGTCATGCCGGGCAGGGTGGCGCCGTTCTCGGGCCCGATCACGTGCACGATGCCTTGCCGCTTGGACAGGAAGGGGAAGAAGGCAGCAGCGCCTGATTCCTTGATGTTGGCATCCAGCGTGGTGATCTGTTCCTTGCTGATCGGATCGGCAATGCCGTCGTAGCCCAGTTCCCAGCCCGTGGTCGGGGTGTTGTGATCGGCCGTCGCCACGATGGAGGACACACGCCAGACCTTGCGGCCGGCCTGGCGCAGGCCTTCGAAGGCCTGCGGGCTGGTCACCTCATGGACCAGGTGGCGGTCGATGTAGAGGACGGCGGTACCGTCTTCCTCGGTGTGGACGACGTGCTCGTCCCAGATCTTGTCGTAAAGGGTGCGTCCCATGGCTGTTGTCCGCGTTGCAGTTCTAGGCAATCTGCCATTTTATGCGGACGCTGCCAGGAGGGGCTCAGTCCAGGATATCCAGCGTGGGCGAGAGCTCACGCACCCGGTGGTCCACGTAGTAGCCGCCGTACTCGGTGTAGCGCAGCAGCTGTCGCAGGCAGGACTGGCAGCGCCAGAGTTCGCAACGGTTGTAAGGGAAGAACTGGATCGCCACCGGTGCGGCGGGCGAGTCGTAGCGGGTGCCCTGCGGGTGGCGTTCCTCGAAGGTCGGCTCGTGGGCCTCGGGATCGCGCAACGTGACCAGCGGCTGCATCTGGGCGGCAGGCCAGCGTTCCTCGGTCAGGCTGGTCCAGCCGGGGCAGGGCCCCAGCCCGCAACTGCAGTGGGCAGCGAGCGGGCTGTCGGCCTGCAGGGCGCGCAGTTCAGAGGCGAGTCGGATGAGTTTCATGCGGCACGGGCCTTCAAGAAAAAAGCCCGCCGACGTTGCCGTGCGGCGGGCTGCAAGGATGCGCGGTTCAGCGCTTGGCCAGCGGCGGTACGTCGCGGCGCGTCGAGCCCGTGAAGAGCTGGCGCGGACGACCGATCTTGTACTCGGGGTCGCTGATCATCTCGTTGAGCTGGGCGATCCAGCCCACGGTGCGGGCCAGGGCGAAGATGCCGGTGAACAGGTTGACCGGGATGCCGATGGCGCGCTGCACGATACCGGAGTAGAAGTCCACGTTGGGGTAGAGCTTGCGCTGCACGAAGTAGTCGTCTTCCAGGGCGATCTTTTCCAGGGCCATGGCCAGCTTGAACAGGGGGTCCTTCTCCAGGCCCATCTCCTGCAGCACTTCCTTGCAGGTCTCCTGCATGAGCTTGGCGCGCGGGTCGTAGTTCTTGTAGACGCGGTGGCCGAAGCCCATGAGCTTGACCCCGGAGTCCTTGTCTTTGGCCTGTTTGATGAACTCGCCGATTTTTTCGACGCCACCACTTTTCTGGATGTCGCCCAGCATGTTGAGCGCGGCCTCGTTGGCGCCGCCGTGGGCCGGGCCCCAGAGGCAGGCGACGCCGGCAGCGATCGCTGCAAACGGGTTGGTGCCCGACGAACCGCACAGGCGCACCGTGGAGGTGGAGGCGTTCTGCTCGTGGTCCGCGTGCAGGATGAAGATGCGGTCCAGTGCGCGCTCAAGCACCGGGTTGACCTTGTAATCCTCGCAGGGTGTACCGAACATCATGCGCAGGAAGTTGCCGGAGTAGCTCAGGTCGTTCTTGGGATACATGTACGGCTGGCCGACGCCGTATTTGTAGGACATGGCCACCAGGGTCGGCATCTTGGCGATCAGGCGGATGGCCGCGATCTCGCGGTGCTCGGGGTTGTTGATGTCCGTGCTGTCGTGATAGAAGGCCGACAGGGCGCCGACCAGGCCGGTGAGCACGGCCATGGGATGGGCGTCACGACGGAAGCCGCGCAGGAAGAACTGCATCTGCTCGTTGACCATGGTGTGGTTGGTCACGAGCTTGTGGAAGGACTTCTGCTGCGTTTCGTTGGGCAGATCCCCGTAGAGCAGCAGATGGCAGGTGTCGAGGTAGTCACACTGCGTGGCCAACTGCTCGATGGGATAGCCGCGGTAGAGCAGCTCGCCCTTGTCGCCATCGATGTAGGTGATGGCCGACTGGCAGGAGGCCGTCGAGAGAAAGCCCGGGTCGTAGGTGAACATGCCGGTCTGGCCATAGAGCTTGCGGATGTCGATGACATCCGGGCCGATACTGCCCTGGTAGACCGGCAGCTCGATGCTGGGCTTGCCGTTACTGAACGACAGGGTGGCTTTGTTGTCCGCAAGTTTCATTTCTAGACCCTTTCAACAGGTAGTTCTCAACATCTTCAGTACTTCGCTTACATCTTCTCGATCCAGCTCAGGTGCGACCTCGGCCAGCGGTTTGCGGCCGAGGTGCAGGTCGAGCAGGTCGTTGTCGCTCAGCTCCATCAGGGCATTCAGACCCTGCGACTGGCGCACAGTCAGGGTGGACTCGAACTGGCGGAAAAAACGCTCGATAAAGAGGTCGTTTTCAAGCAGGCCCCGGCGGCAACGCCACCGCAGCTTGCTCAAGGCCCGTTCATCGATCAGTTCATTGTCCACTGCGAGTCTGCTGATTTGCTTACGCCCTTACACCGCGCGTGCGACCATCATTTCCTTGATCTTGCCGATGGCCTTGGTCGGGTTCAGGCCCTTGGGGCAGACGTCGACGCAGTTCATGATGGTGTGGCAGCGGAACAGGCGGTAGGGGTCTTCCAGATTGTCCAGGCGCTCGGCGGTCGCCTCGTCGCGGCTGTCGGCGATGAAGCGGTAGGCCTGCAACAGTCCGGCCGGACCGACGAACTTGTCCGGGTTCCACCAGAAGCTGGGGCAGCTGGTGGAGCAGCTGGCACACAGGATGCACTCGTACAGGCCGTTGAGCTCTTCACGCTCCTCGGGGCTCTGCAGGCGCTCTTTCTCGGGCGGCACGTTGTCGTTGACGAGGTAGGGCTTGATCGAGTGGTACTGCTTGAAGAACTGCGTCATGTCCACGATCAGGTCGCGCACCACGGGCAGGCCGGGCAGCGGCTTGAGGGTGATCACGCCGGGCAGCGTGTTCATATTGGTCAGGCAGGCCAGGCCGTTCTTCCCATTGATGTTCATGGCGTCGGAACCGCAGACCCCTTCGCGGCAGGAACGACGGAAAGTGATACTCGGGTCGACTGCCTTGAGCTTCATCAGTGCATCGAGCAGCATGCGCTCATGACCATCGAGCTCAACCTCGATGGTCTGCATATAAGGCTTCGCGTCCTTGTCGGGGTCGTAACGGTAGATCTGGAATGTGCGTTTGGCCATGGTGTTTTCTCCGGGCGTCTTGGATGCTGGGTGCCGGTACTTCAGAAGGTGCGGACCTTCGGAGGCACCGATGCCACGGTGAGCGGCTTCAGGTTGACGGGTTTGTAGGACAGGCTGTTGTCGGCGCTGTGCCAGAGGGTGTGCTTCATCCACTCCACGTCATTGCGGCCCAGGGGGAAGTGGGCGTCGTCGGCCGGGCGCTCGTACTCGTTCACCGTATGGGCGCCGCGGCACTCGTGGCGTGCTGCGGCCGAGGTCATCGTGGCCTGGGCGCATTCGATCAGGTTCTCGACTTCCAGCGCCTCGATGCGCGCGGTATTGAAGACCTTGGACTTGTCCTTGAGTGCGATATTCCCGACCCGATCGCGCAGGGCGTTGATCTTTGCCACACCCTCGTCCATGCTGGTCTGGGTGCGGAAGACGCCGGCGTGCTGCTGCATGGTCGCGCGCAGTTCGTTGGCGACATCCTGTGCGTACTCACCGCTGGTCGAGCTGTCCAGTCGGTTGAGTCGGACCAGCGTCTTGTCGGCCGCATCGGCTGGCAGCGGCTTGTGGTTCTTGTTCTGGTCGTTGAACTGCACGATATGGTTGCCGGCTGCGCGCCCGAACACCAGCAGGTCCAGCAGCGAGTTGGTGCCCAGGCGGTTGGCGCCGTGCACGGACACGCAAGAGCATTCGCCCACCGCGTACAGCCCATTGACGACCTTCTGAGCGCCCTGACCATCGGGGACAACGACCTGGCCGTTGATGTTGGTCGGGATGCCACCCATCTGGTAATGGATGGTGGGCACCACGGGGATGGCTTCCTTGGTGATGTCCACGTTGGCGAAGTTATGGCCGATCTCGTAGACCGAAGGCAGACGCTTGTGGATGTCCTCGGCGCCGATGTGGGTCATGTCGAGCAGGATGTAGTCCTTGTTCGGTCCGCACCCACGGCCTTCCTTGATCTCCTGGTCCATGCAGCGGGATATGAAGTCACGCGGAGCCAGGTCCTTGAGCGTCGGCGCATAACGCTCCATGAAGCGTTCGCCATTGCCATTGCGCAGGATGGCGCCTTCACCGCGGCAGCCCTCCGTCAGCAGCACGCCGGCGCCGGCCACGCCGGTCGGGTGGAACTGCCAGAACTCCATATCCTGCAGCGGGATGCCCGCGCGCGCCGCCATGCCCAGGCCGTCGCCGGTGTTGATGAAGGCGTTGGTGGATGCGGCATAGATGCGCCCGGCGCCGCCGGTGGCCAGCAGCACGGTCTTGGCCTGCAGCACGTGCAGCTCGCCGGTTTCCATCTCGAGCGCAGTCACGCCCACCACATCGCCTTCGGAATCGCGCACCAGATCCAGCGCCATCCATTCGACGAAGAACTGGGTGCGGGCCTGAACGTTCTGCTGGTACAGCGTGTGCAGCATGGCGTGGCCGGTACGGTCGGCCGCGGCGCAGGCGCGCTGCACGGGCTTCTCGCCGTAGTTGGCCGTGTGCCCGCCGAAGGGGCGTTGGTAGATGGTGCCGTCGGGATTGCGGTCAAAGGGCATGCCCATGTGCTCCAGGTCATAGACGACCTTGGGCGCTTCGCGGCACATGAATTCGATGGCGTCCTGGTCACCGAGCCAGTCGGAACCCTTGACGGTGTCGTAGAAGTGGAAGTGCCAGTTGTCCTCGGACATATTGCCCAGCGAGGCGCCGATGCCACCCTGGGCGGCGACGGTGTGCGAGCGGGTCGGGAAGACCTTGGACAGCACGGCCACGTTCAGGCCGGCGCGCGCCAGTTGCAGCGAGGCGCGCATGCCCGAGCCGCCGGCCCCGACGATGACGACGTCAAACTTTCGCTTGGAGATGGAATAGGACATGACTCAGAGTCTCCACAGGACTTGGATGGCCCAGCCGGCACAGCCGACCAGCCAGACGATGGTGAATACCTGCAGGGACAGGCGCAGCCAGACCGGCTTGATGTAATCCATCCAGATGTCGCGCATGCCGACCCAGACGTGCCAGGCGAGCGCAATGATGACCGAGAAGGTCAGCACCTTCATCCACTGGGCGGCGAAGATGCCGGCCCAGCTTTCATAGCCGATGGGGCCTCGGGTGAGCAGCACCTGGGCCAGCACCGCGAAAGTGAACAGGACCATCAGCGCAGCGGTGATGCGTTGGCTCAGCCAGTCGCGCAGACCGTAGTGCGCACCAACGACGACACGCTTGGAGCCGTAATTAACCGACATGTGTTGCTCCTTGAGATCAGTAGAGGCCGAACAGCTTGGCGCCCAGCACAACGGTCAGGGCCACGCTGAGTGTCAGGGTGACGACGGCCGAAATGCGCCCGAACTCCTTGCTGACGGCATGTGCGACGTCCATCCAGAGGTGGCGGATGCCGGCAATGATGTGATGCAGGTAGGCCCAGATCAGGGCCAGAGCCACCAGTTTGAAGAACCAGCCGGGTACGAAGCCGACGCCCGCGGAGAAAAGGGCGCTGAAACGGGCATACGAATACTCGGAGGACACCGAGGTGTCGAATAGCCAGATGATGAAGGGCAGCAGCAGGAACATCAGGGCACCACTGACGCGGTGAAGAATCGACACCCAGCCAGCCAGGGGCAGCCGGTAAGTCGGAAGATCCTTGAATGCGTTGATGTTGCGAAACTCGGGCCGCTTCGGCCGGGAGGGAGTGGCAAGCTCAGTCATGGTTGGGCTTTCAGTGGATGTAACCGCTTTGTAATTTTCGGGCTTGGCGAGCGCCAAATTCTATTGCAATGCAGCATTACTTGCTCTGTGGCGGCGGATTCATTCTTCAGCCTCCAGTTCGTAATCAAGTTTCTCAACTCAGGACATTGCGGTAGTGATGCGTGTCGGTCAGGTACAGGCCACGGCGCAGTTCCATGGGCGCGTCGTTATAGGTAAATGCAATGCGCTCCACGCTGAGCAAGGGCGTGTTCTTGCCCACGTTGAGCAAGCGGGCCTGGTCGGCATCGGGCGTCACGGCGCGTATTTTTTCCTCGGCGCGCACCATGCGCACGCCAAACTCGGTCTCGAACAGGGCGTACATCGGGCCGTGGTAGTCGCTCAGGCGTTCGGCCGTCAGACCTTTGAAAGGTGTGCCGGGCAGCCACAGGTCTTCCAGAATGGTCGGGCGGCCGCCGAAGGAAAGCACGCGTCGCGCCTGCAGCACGCTGTCGCCGGTGCGCAGGGCGAGGGCCCGTGCGATCTCTGCGCTGGCTCGCAGGCGCTTGCAGTCGATGATGTTGCGCTCGGCCGGGCCCTCGCTCTGGCGGTCGCCGAAGTCGGGCATCAGGCGCAGGAAGCGGTACTGAACATGCTGCTCGGCATGGGTGGCCACGAAGGTGCCCTTGCCTTGACGGCGCACCAGCAGGTTCTCGGCCGCCAGTTCGTCAATGGCCTTGCGCACCGTGCCCTGGCTGACCCGATAACGCGCGGCCAGATCCATTTCGCTGGGGATCACCTCGCCAGGTTTCCATTCGCCCGACTGCAGGCTTTGCAGGATCAGCCCCTTGATTTGCTGGTACAGCGGGCTGAAGGCGGGCGCGGCGCTTCCCGGCGTACCGCTGTCCGCAGCGGCCAGGGGCGTGTCGACCAAGGTGGGCGAGCTGGGGATCATGAGGGTGGCCAAAGCATGAGGAAGTGAGGCATCGTCAGTGGGGATCATATCTTATATAAGACATAAGACAAATTGATAAATTGGTGTTTTCGCGCTACACTGCCGGATGCATCCGAGGTGCCGGGCAGCGCTTGCACTGTCCCGCGCGGTCCCTTGGTCGTCGATCTCACATCACCATCTGGAGCCTCCAACATGAGCAAAAAGCCCGTTCGCGTTGCCGTCACCGGCGCCGCCGGCCAAATCGGTTACGCCCTGCTGTTCCGCATCGCCTCTGGCGAGATGCTGGGCAAGGACCAGCCCGTCATCCTGCAACTGCTGGAAATTCCCGACGAAAAGGCCCAGAAGGCGCTCAAGGGCGTGATGATGGAACTGGACGACTGCGCCTTTCCGCTGCTGGTCGGCATGGAGGCGCACAGCGACCCGATGACCGCCTTCAAGGACACCGACTACGCCTTGCTGGTGGGTTCGCGTCCCCGCGGCCCGGGCATGGAGCGCGCCGAGTTGCTGGCTGTGAACGGCGCCATCTTCACGGCCCAGGGCAAGGCCCTGAATGCCGTGGCTTCGCGCAAGGTCAAGGTGCTGGTGGTCGGCAACCCCGCCAACACCAATGCCTACATCGCCATGAAGAGTGCGCCGGACCTGCCGCGCAAGAACTTCACCGCCATGCTGCGCCTGGACCACAACCGTGCCGCCAGCCAGATCGCTGCCAAGACCGGCAAGGCCGTGGCGGACATCGAGAAACTCACGGTCTGGGGCAACCATTCGCCCACCATGTATGCCGACTACCGCTTCGCCACCATCAAGGGCGAGAGCGTGGCCAAGATGATCAACGACCAGGAATGGAACGCCAATGTGTTCCTGCCCACCGTGGGCAAGCGCGGCGCGGCCATCATCGAGGCGCGCGGCCTGTCCTCCGCCGCTTCGGCTGCCAATGCCGCCATCGACCACATGCGCGACTGGGCCCTGGGTACCAACGGCAAGTGGGTCACCATGGGCATTCCGTCGGATGGCCAGTACGGTATTCCGAAGGACGTGATGTTCGGCTTCCCCGTCACCTGCGAAGGCGGCGAGTACAAGCTGGTCGAAGGCCTGGCGATCGATGATTTCAGCCAGAAGTGCATCGACAAGACCCTGGCCGAGCTGGTCGGCGAACAAGACGGCGTCAAACACCTGCTGTAAGCCGGCGCCATGGCCCACCCGCGCGACATCCTCCTCGGCGCCCAGGCCGCGGCCGGCTTCCTGCCGGTCTGCGACCATTACAGCGGCGTCGAGGTCCGTATGCGCAAGAGCCTGCAACTGCAGGCCGAAATGACGGCCGAGTTCGGTGCCTGCGTCTTCGATGTCTCGCTGGACTGTGAAGACGGCGCGCCGGTTGGCGGCGAGCATGACCATGCCCAGATGGTGGTGGCGCTGGCCAATGAGGCGCAGGCCGCTGCGCGCAAGACGGCTCTGCCGGTCGCGCCGCGCGTCGCGGTGCGTGTGCACCCGGTAGACCATGCCGCCTTCGGGGCGGATGTGGCCACCATCGTCGGCGGCGCCGGGCAGGCCTTGTGCCACTTGATGATCCCCAAGGTCGAGACGGTGGCCGATGTCGAGCGTGCCGTAGCGGCCGTCGATGCGGCGGCCCGCACGGCCGGTCGTGCCGATCCACTGCCCCTGCAGGTGCTGTTGGAGTCACCGGCGGCCGTGCACCGGGCTTTTGACATAGCGGCCCATCCCCGTGTGCAGTCCATCAGTTTCGGGCTGATGGATTTTGTCTCGGCGCATGGTGGCGCCATCCCAGACAGCGCCATGAGCTCACGGCCTGACCATGCCACGGGGGAGCTCGGCCAGTTCACGCACCCCCTGGTGTTACGCGCCAAGCTGGAGATCGCCTCGGCCTGTCACGCCCACGGCAAAGTGCCTTCTCACTGTGTGGTGACCGAATTCAGCGACACTGAAGCCATGAAGGCTGCTGCCCGCAAGGCCTCGCGCGAGTTCGGCTACACCCGCATGTGGAGCATCCACCCGAGCCAGATCCGCCCCATCCTGGAGGCGCTGGCGCCCAGTGGGGCCGACATCGAGCGCGCCGCTGCCATCGTCCAGGCGGCCGAACAGGCGCAGTGGGCCCCCGTGAGTTACGAGGGGCAACTGCATGATCGCGCCAGCTACCGCTATTTCTGGCAGGTGCTGGAGCGCGCCCACCAGACCGGGCGCGCGCTGCCCGCCGCCATGCACGCTTATTTCGCGACCCCGGCGGTCGCCCCGAAAGCCCCCGCGGTTCCCGCCTGAGGCGGGAGCGCATTTTTTGAATTTGCTAAGAAGGAGTCACCATGTTGCAAGCCTACCGCGCCCATGTCGCTGAACGAGCCGCACTCGGCATCCCCCCGCTGCCGCTGACGGCCAAGCAGACCGGCGAGCTGATCGAGTTGCTCAAGAATCCGCCCAAGGGCGAAGAGACTACCCTGGTCGAGCTGATCACGCACCGCGTGCCGGCCGGTGTGGATGACGCCGCCAAGGTCAAGGCCAGCTATCTGGCTGCCGTGGCCCACGGCACTGAAAAATGCGCGCTGATCTCCCGCGAGAAGGCCACCGAACTGCTGGGCACCATGCTGGGCGGCTACAACCTGACCCCGCTGATCGACCTGCTGGACGACGCCCAGGTGGGCAAGGTCGCCGCTGAAGGCCTGAAGAAGACCCTGCTGATGTTCGACCAGTTCCACGACGTGCAGGAAAAGTCCGCCAAGGGCAACGCCAACGCCAAGGCCGTGGTCCAGAGCTGGGCCGATGCCGAGTGGTTCACCAGCCGTCCCGAAGTGCCCAAGAGCATCAAGCTCACCGTGCTCAAGGTGACCGGTGAGACCAACACCGACGACCTGTCGCCCGCGCCCGACGCCTGGAGCCGTCCGGACATCCCGTTGCACGCACTGGCCATGCTGAAGAACAAGCGCGACGGCATCACGCCCGAGGAAGACGGCAAGCGCGGCCCGATCAAGTTCATCGAAGACCTGCGCGCTCGCGGCAACCTGGTGGCCTACGTCGGCGACGTGGTGGGCACCGGTTCCTCGCGCAAGTCGGCGACCAATAGCGTGCTGTGGTTCACCGGCGAGGACATCCCCTTCGTGCCGAACAAGCGTTACGGCGGTGTCTGCCTGGGCTCCAAGATCGCCCCGATCTTCTACAACACCATGGAAGACGCCGGTGCCCTGCCGATCGAGCTGGACGTGAGCCAGATGAACATGGGCGACACCATTGAACTGCGCCCCTATGAAGGCAAGGCCCTCAAGGATGGCAAGGTCATCGCCGAGTTCACGGTGCGCAGCGAGGTGCTGTTCGACGAGGTGCGCGCCGGCGGCCGCATTCCGCTGATCATCGGCCGCGGCCTGACCGGCAAGGCGCGCGAGGCCTTGGGCCTGCCCCCGAGCACCCTGTTCCGCCTGCCGCAAGTGCCCAAGGCCACCGGCAAGGGCTTCACGCTGGCCCAGAAGATGGTCGGCCGCGCCTGCGGCCTGCCTGAAGGCAAGGGCGTGGTGCCCGGCACCTATTGCGAACCCAAGATGACCTCGGTCGGTTCGCAGGACACCACCGGCACCATGACGCGCGATGAGCTCAAGGACCTGGCCTGCCTGGGTTTCAGCTCTGATCTGGTCATGCAGTCCTTCTGCCACACCGCCGCTTACCCCAAGCCGGTGGACGTGAAGATGCACCACGAACTGCCTGAGTTCATGAGCAACCGCGGTGGCATCTCGCTCAAACCCGGCGACGGCATCATCCACAGCTGGCTCAACCGCATGCTGCTGCCCGACACGGTCGGCACCGGCGGCGACAGCCACACCCGTTTCCCCATCGGCATCTCCTTCCCGGCCGGCTCCGGCCTGGTGGCGTTTGCGGCCGCTACTGGCGTGATGCCGCTGGACATGCCCGAGTCGGTGCTGGTGCGTTTCAAGGGCAAGATGCAGCCCGGCGTCACCCTGCGTGATCTGGTGCATGCCATTCCTCTGTACGCCATCAAGCAGGGTCTGCTGACGGTCGAGAAGAAGGGCAAGAAGAACGAGTTTTCCGGTCGCATCCTTGAGATCGAGGGCCTGCCCGACCTCAAGGTGGAACAGGCCTTCGAGCTGGCCGATGCCTCGGCCGAGCGCTCGGCTGCCGGTTGCACGGTCGCACTGAATCCGGCGCCGATCATCGAGTACATCAACAGCAACATCGTGCTGCTGAAGAACCTGATCGCCCAGGGCTACCACGACGAGCGCACCATCGCCCGTCGCATCAAGGCCATGGAGGCCTGGCTGGCCAAGCCGGACCTGCTCAAGGCCGACAAGGACGCGGAGTACGCCGCCGTGGTCGAGATCGATCTGAACGAGATCACCGAGCCCATCGTCTGCTGCCCCAATGACCCGGACGATGCCAAGACCCTGTCCGACGTGGCCGGCGCCAAGATCGACGAGGTCTTCATCGGTTCGTGCATGACCAACATCGGCCACTTCCGCGCTGCGTCCAAGCTGCTTGAGGGCAAGAGGGATATCCCGGTCAAGCTGTGGATGGCTCCGCCGACCAAGATGGACGCGCAGCAGCTGAACGATGAGGGGCACTACGCGACCTTTGGTGCCGCGGGTGCCCGTATGGAAATGCCGGGCTGCAGCCTGTGCATGGGCAATCAGGCGCAGGTGAAGGAGGGCGCCACCGTGATGTCCACCAGTACGCGCAACTTCCCCAACCGCCTGGGCAAGAACACCAATGTCTACCTGGGTTCGGCCGAACTGGCTGCCATCTGCTCCAAGCTCGGGCGCATCCCGACCAAGGCCGAGTACCAGGCCGATATGGGTGTTCTGTCTGCCAACGGCGACAAGGTCTACAAGTACCTGAATTTCGACCAGATCAGCGAGTACAAGGAGGTGGCCGACAAGGTCACCGCCTGATCCAGGCAGTCTGTTGATCCGAAGCCCTGCGGCGCGAGCCGCAGGGCTTTTTTCATGGTGCCATCGATAATTCCGCCATGAACACCCTCCCGTCCATCCCTTTCTCCCTGCAGACGGTGTTGTTGCTGATCGGTAGCAATATCTTCATGACTTTTGCCTGGTACGGCCACCTCAAGAACCTGGCCACGGCGCCCTGGTACTGGGCGGCCCTCCTGAGCTGGGGCATCGCCCTGTTCGAGTACCTGCTGCAGGTGCCGGCCAACCGCATCGGTTTCCAGCAGGCGGGCTTCACGGTGGGGCAACTCAAGATCGTGCAGGAGGTCATCACGCTCAGCGTCTTCGTGCCCTTCGCCGTGCTGTACCTGAAGGAGCCCTTCAAGCTCGATTACCTGTGGGCCGCACTGTGCATGGTTGGTGCGGTGTACTTCATCTTCCGCAGCGCGTAAGCCCCTGCTGGCGTGGGCTTGGATCACCCTGCCGGCAAGGCTCACTGACTGATCTTGCGTGCTTCCTCAACCTGATACTCGAAATAGCGCTGAAAGCTGAAGGCGATGCTCGATATGAGCACTGTGGTGCCCACCAGCAATGCGCAGACAACGGCGCCGATGGTCAGCCAGCCGGTTTGGCCGGCCGGGGCATCGCTCGGTGCCCGAGGGTTGTAGCGGGCGTTCCATTTTTCGGGGCTCATCAGCCCGTAGACGATCGCATTGAGCGAGCAGGCGGACATGGTGAAGCCAAGCAGGGGGATCAGCACCCAGCTCCACGGGTCGTCCACGCCGTACTGCAGCACGCGTTCGATGCCATAGATGCCCAGTGCCGTCGGGATTGGCAGGGCCCAGCCGATCAGGTCGTCAAAGCCGCGCAGATAGAAGCGGTGCAGGCCCAGCGGGCCCAGCACAAAGGTCAGCCAGGTGGCCAGGGTCTTGTTTTTCAGCATGCGCCTATTGTGCCGGGATCGGGGGGTGTTTGCGTCCCGGGCCTGGCCAAGGATTCACCACCCCGGCAGGACAGGCTATAATCGCAGGCTCTTCGGTGTGTCGCTGGCCGGGTGGCCAGTCGCGTGTCTCAAACATCGGAAGAATCGCGGCGTGCAGCTCATGCGGCACGCTTCACCCACCCAAAGGACAAATCATGGTCGTGATCCGACTTTCCCGCGGCGGCGCCAAGGCCCGTCCGTTCTTCAACATCGTTGTGGCAGACAAGCGTACCCGTCGTGACGGCCGCTTCATCGAGCGCATCGGTTTCTACAACCCGATTGCCACCGCCAGCGAGGAAAGCATCCGCATTGCCCAGGACCGCTTGACCTACTGGCTGGGCGTCGGCGCCCAGGCCTCCCCCACCGTGGAACGCCTGATCAATCAGGCCGCCAAGAAGGCTGCTTAATACCTCGTTCCATGCCGCTCGAGCTCGTAGCCGCTGAATTGCCAGCGGACGCCATCGAAGTCGGGCGCATCCTTGATGCCTGGGGCATCAAGGGCTGGTTCAAGGTTCAAGCCTACAGCGCCTCTGCGGAGGCGCTGTTTTCTTCCCGGCGCTGGTTTCTGCTGCCATCCGAAAGAGGTGCCAAAGCCTTCACCGGACCGGTCATGCTGTCCATCCAGGAAGCGAAAGAGCACTCGGACTCCGTGGTGGCCACCTCGCCTCAGGTGACCGATCGCGATAGCGCCGAGGCGTTGCGCGGTGCCCGCATCTTCGTGGCCCGTTCCAGCTTTCCCACACCCGATGCGGACGAATACTACTGGGTCGACCTGATTGGCCTGGACGTGGTCAACCGGGAAGAAGTGCAGTTGGGGACGGTGCAGGAGTTGCTGTCCACCGGTCCGCAGACCGTGCTGGTCATCGCTTACCAGCAGGATGGCAAGCTGGCCGAGCGCATGATTCCCTTCGTGGCCACTTACGTTGACGAGGTGGACCTGAAGGCCCGCCGTATCCGCGTCGACTGGCAGCCCGACTATTAAAAATGGCCCCCACGCTTGTCTCTGCGTGTACTGCGCTGCTCCCTGAGGGGACCGTAGTCGCCTTGGGGCGGCCTGGCGGCGACTGAGCGCGAGGTTCGGTCCATGCGCTTCGACGTTCTCACCCTGTTTCCCGAACTGTTTGCACCGCTGCTGAGCAGCGGCATCACGCGCCGTGCCTACGAATCCGGGCTGGTGGAGGTGCAACTGCACAACCCGCGCGACCATGCCGAGGGAAACTATCGCAGGGTCGATGACCGGCCCTTCGGCGGCGGCCCCGGCATGCTCATGATGGCCGAGCCGCTGGCACGCTGCCTGCAGCAGGCCCAGGCCCAGCGGGTCGCACCCGCTCCCGTCCTGCTGTTTTCCCCCCTGGGCCAGCCCTTGAACCACCGCATGGTCGAGCGCTGGGCCGCCAGCGATGGCGCGGTGCTGGTCTGCGGCCGTTACGAGGGTATCGATCAGCGCTTCATCGACACCCAGGTGGACGAGCAGATCAGCCTGGGCGATTTCGTGCTCTCCGGCGGCGAGATCGCCGCCATGGCCCTGCTCGACGCCGTGGCGCGCCTGCAGCCCGGCGTGCTGGGGGATGCCGACAGCCACGCGCTGGACAGTTTCAACCCGGCGCTGGACGGCCTGCTGGACTGCCCGCACTACACCCGACCCGAGCTCTGGGAGGGGCAGGGCGTGCCCGATGTGCTGCTGTCCGGCCACCATGGTCAGATTGAGCGTTGGCGCCGTGAGCAGCGGCTCGCGCTCACCGCCCGGCTGCGCCCGGAGCTGATCGCGCAGGCCCGTGCGGCCGCTCGCCTGAGTCGCCAGGACGAGGCGTTTCTGGCCGGTCTGGGCACGCCCCCGGCTTGAAGCGGGCGCTACCTGCTATAATTGCAGGCTTTCCGATCCTCTGGCCGGCTGCTGATTCCATGGTGGAGTTGGCATGGCGCATCAAGCCGATGCGCTCGAAACACTAGCGCGGACAAGATCCATAGAGGTAAACATGAACCTGATCCAGACCCTCGAGCAAGAGGAAATCGCCCGCCTGGGCAAGAAAATCCCCGAATTCGCCCCCGGTGACACCGTCATCGTGAGCGTGAGCGTGGTCGAAGGCACCCGCAAGCGTGTGCAGGCTTACGAGGGTGTGGTGATCGCCAAGCGCAACCGTGGCCTTAACAGCGGCTTCACCGTGCGCAAGATCTCCAGTGGCGAAGGCGTGGAACGCACGTTCCAGACCTACAGCCCGCTGATCGCCAGCATCGAAGTCAAGCGCCGCGGTGACGTGCGCCGTGCCAAGCTGTACTACCTGCGTGATCGCAGCGGCAAGTCGGCACGCATCAAGGAAAAGCTGTTCACCAAGGCTGCCGCCCAGTAATCTCCGGCGCACTGCCCGAACTAGCCGCCCTCGCATCTGCCCGGGCGGCTTTTTTATTCCCGTTGAGCTGCGATGTCGTCCTCCGATCACGTCACCCCCCTGTCCAAGCTGCCGAATTTCGACCCGCGCACGGTGCCAGTGGTCGGAGTGGACACACACCTGCCTGCGGTACCTGCCGAGCGACTGCAGCATCAGGCCTTGCGCCTGCGCTTCGCGACACCGCCGGCCTGGGAGCCCGAGGTGCGGGCCGAGCCTCGTTTCACGCAGCGCAAGACGGCGCAGGCCGCCGTGCTGCTGCCCCTGGTGGCCCGACCCGAGCCCACCCTGTTGCTGACCCTGCGTACCAGCCATCTGGCCAACCACTCAGGACAGATCGCCTTTCCGGGCGGAAAGGTCGATCCGACCGATGCCGATGTGGTGGATGCCGCGCTGCGCGAGGCTGAGGAAGAGGTGGGTCTGGCGCGTGATTTTGTCCAGGTCTTGGGCACACTGCCCGTCTACACGACTGGCACGGCTTTTGTCATCACGCCGGTCGTGGCCTTGGTGCGGCCGGGGTTTACGCTCACGCCCAATGCGGGCGAGGTAGCTGACGTGTTCGAGGTGCCCCTGTCCTTCCTGCTCGATCCGGCCAATCACCGGCGCCATGCCTACGAGTTCGAAGGGGTGCGGCGCGAATGGTTTTCCATGCCTTGGCAGGACGCCAGCACCGAGCGCTACATCTGGGGCGCGACAGCCGGCATGCTGCGCAATTTTTACCGCTTCATGGCGGCCTGAGTCGCCACCCGGGCCTCGACAGGCGCAGGGCGCCGCTATGATCGTGGCATGAGTTTCTTCTCCATCCTGCTGGCCTTGCTGATCGAGCAGGCGCGTCCGCTTGCCCGTGGCAACGCGGTGCACGTCGGCATGCGCAGCTGGTTGCGCTGGGTTGTGCGCAAGCTCGACGCTGGCGAGAAGTCTCACGGCTGGCTGGCCTGGGGCTTTGCCGTCCTGTTGCCCAGCGCGATCGCCCTGCTGATCTACTGGTTGCTGTACCAGTCCGTGGGTTGGCCGCTGGCCATGCTCTGGAACGTGGTCGTGCTCTACGTCACCCTGGGTTTTCGCCAGTTCAGTCACCATTTCACCGCGATCCGCGACGCACTCGAAGCCGGTAACGAGGAGGAGGCGCGTCGTCTGCTGGCCGAATGGCGGCAGATTGACGCCAGTGAGCTGCCACCGCGCGAGATCGTTCGTCACGTCATCGAGTTCTCCGTGCTGGCGGCCCACCGCCACGTGTTCGGCGTGCTGACCTGGTTCATCCTTCTGGCCGTGCTCGGTCTGGGGCCGGCGGGTGCCGTGTTGTACCGCTTGGCCGAGTTCGTCACGCGTTACTGGCCGCACGTTTCGCAGCGTCAGGCGCCTTCGGTCAGCGATGCCGCCTGCGGTGCAGCCGCGCGTGCCTGGTCATGGGTGGACTGGCTGCCCGCGCGCATCACAGCCTTGTGTTTTGCGGTGGTCGGCAGCTTCGAGGATGCCGTCGACAACTGGCGTCGCTATGAGTCTTTGCCCGAGAGTGAGGGGGCCGCTGGCAACGACGGATTGATCGTGGCGGCCACGGCCGGCGCCATCAACGTGCGTCTGGGCACCGCGACCATGGCCCAGGAAGCGACTCGCGCCCAGTCCGACATGCCGGCCGCCTCGGCCCGCAACGAGCCGCAACTGGCCCATCTGCGCAGCATCGTGGGCCTGGTCTGGCGCTCGGTCGTGCTGTGGATGCTGCTGCTGGCGCTGCTGACGCTGGCCCGCCTGATCGGCTGAAAACTCACGAATAAACCTACTGTGCGGCCCGATAGCCGCGTTGGACAGTGCTCGCCATCCTCACGTACCTGAAGTACGTTCCGGTGGCTGTGCTCCGTCCGCCTTGCTCTCGGGCCGCTCGCTACGATATCTTCGCAAGTTCCGACGTATCAGTAACGCGGCGCCTGTGACAGCTCGGCGTGTAGCTCGCTATAAATTCTGTAGCGCGATGGGCTGATGCCCGTTCCCCCTTTTGCCGTGTCCACTGCGGCGATCACGCCGCAGCCCGGCTCGTGCAGGTGGCTGCAGTTGTAGAAGCGGCAGGCACCCGCATGCTCCCGCAGGTCCGGCATTAGGCCCGCCAACTGCGCCGCTTCAATATGTTGCAGACCGAATTCCTGGAAACCGGGTGAATCGAGCAGGGCCGTGCGATGGGCCGCATCGACCCAGTACCAGCGGGTGCTGGTGGTGGTGTGCTTGCCGGAGTTGAGCGCGGTGGAGATCTCACCGGTCGGGGCCTGCGCGCCTGGCACCAGCCGGTTGATCAGCGTGCTTTTGCCCGCGCCCGAAGGGCCCAGCACCAGGGTTGCGCGCCCGTCGAGTTCCTGCTCCAGGGCGGCCAGCGTGCCGTCGCTGCCGGCGCCCTGTGCCTTCAGGCTCAGGGGTAGCACGGTGTAGCCCATGCGCCGGTAGGGCTCCAGCCGGGCCCAGGCGCGTGCGAACAGCTCGGGCAGGTCACTCTTGTTGAGTACGATCAGCGGGCGAATGCGTTCGGCCTCGGCCGCGATCAGCGCGCGTGCCAGCTGGCTCTCGGAAAACTCGGGCTCCGCCGCGATCAGGATCAGCACCTGGTCCAGGTTGGCGGCGAAGCTCTTGGTGCGAATCTCGTCCTGGCGGTAGAACAGGTTGCGCCGCGGCTCCACCTTCTCGATGCTGCCCTCATCCGTGCTGGCCAGCCAGAGCACGCGGTCACCGACCACGGCCTGGCTTTTCTTGCCGCGCGGGTGGCAGATCAGCTGACGGCCTTCCGGCGTTTCCACCACCACGTGGCGGCCGTGGCTCGCCACCACCAGGCCACGTTCGAGTCCGGGGGGCGTGCTCAAGGCGAGTCCCGCAGCGCGTCAACGCGGGCCGCACAGTCGAAGTCGATGCGCGTGATCCCGCCGGCATCGTGCGTGCGCCAGGCTACTGTGCAGTGCCCGTAGCCCACGTGCATGTCGGGATGGTGGTCTTGTCCCTGCGCGATCCAGGCCACGGCATTGGCGAAGGCCATGACTTCGGGGTAGCTGGCGAACTCGTACCGGCGGGCGATGGTCAGCGCCGGGCCGTCGCCCTGCAGCGTCCAGCCGGGGTGCTGCGCCAGCTGGGTCACGAGCTCGGTCGGGCCCAGGGGACGGCGCGCGTTGGCCTGTGGCGCGCTGCTCATGCGAGGCCCAGCCGCGCCAGGCGCTGGCTGGCCGGCGGGTGCGAGTAGTAGAAAGCCACGTAGAGCGGGTCGGGTGTCAGCGTCGAGGCATTGTCTTCGTAGAGCTTGAGCAGGGCGCTGGCCAGCGCCACCCCCTGGGTCTGGGTGGCGGCGTAGGCGTCGGCTTCGAACTCGTGCTTGCGAGACGACAGCGCCATGAGGGGCGCGATGAAGAAGCTGAACACCGGTGAGACCATCACGAAGAGCAGCAGGGCCAGGGCATCGTTGGGGACGGCTGCTGCCGCATCCAGCGTGGGCACCAGCAGGTGCAGGCTGGGCGTGACACCCAGGCCGGTGTAGAACCAGGCCTGCGTGGCGAGCCAGCCGAGCAGCGCGAACCCGGCCAGGCTCAGGGCGAAGAGGGTGACGATGCGCTTGAGGATGTGCTTGTGCTTGAAGTGACCCAACTCGTGCGCGAGCACGGCGTCCACTTCGTCGGGACTGAGTTTGGCCAGCAGGGTGTCGAAGAAGACCACGCGTTTGGCGGCGCCGAAGCCGGTGAAGTAGGCGTTGGCATGCGCGCTGCGGCGGCTGCCATCCATCACGAACAGCCCTTTGGCCGAGAAGCCACAGCGCTGCATCAACGCGGTCACGCGCGTCCTCAGCGCTTCGTCTTCCAGGGGCTGGAACTTGTTGAACAGGGGGGCGATGAAGGTCGGATAGACCAGCAGCAGCAGCAGGTTGAAGCCCATCCACGCGCACCAGGCCCAGAGCCACCAGCTGGGGCCGGCAGCACCCATTAGCCAGAGGATGAGGGCGGCAATGGGCAGGCCGATCAGCGTGCCCAGCACGGTGGATTTCACAAGGTCGGCCAGCCAGAGCTTGAGCGTCATCTTGTTGAAGCCGAAACGTTGCTCGATCACGAAGGTCTGGTACAGGGTGAGCGGCAACTCAATCAGGGCGCCGATCAGCACAAAACCGGCGATCAGCGCCAGCTGTTGCCACATGCCGCCGCCCAGCGCCTGCAGTAGTGCCTGGTTCAGTGCGTCCAGCCCGCCCAGCAGCGTCCAGCCCAGCAGCAGGGCTGCGCCCACTGCCGTCTCCAGCAGGCCGAAACGCACCTTGGTCACGGTGTAGTCGGCGGCTTTCTGGTGTGCAGCCAGCGGCATGGTGGCGGCAAAGGCCGCGGGCACGGCGGCCCGGTGCTGCGCCACGTGGCGCACCTGGCGCGTGGCCAACCAGAACTTGACCAGCAGCCCCAGCATCAGGGCAACAGCGAAAAGCAGGGTGAGGGTCAGGCTGGGGTTGAAGAGGGAAGGGGAGACTGGGTTCATGGGGGAAGTTTAGGTCATCGGCGACAATCAGGTCCATGAGCGACAACGCAACCCCACTTGGCAAATCCGATCTCAACCTGGTCTGGCTCGATTGCGAGATGACCGGCCTGGACCCCGAAAAAGAACGCCTCATCGAAATCGCGGTGATCGTCACCGGCCCGAATCTGGAGCCGCGCATCGAAGGCCCGGTGCTGGTGATCCATCAAGGCGACGACGTGCTCAACAAGATGGACGCCTGGAACAAGGGTACGCATGGGCGCAGCGGGCTGATCGACAAGGTCAAGGCCTCCGCCATGGCCGAAGCGGAAGCCGAAGCGCTGTTGATAGCCTTCCTGGCCAAGTACGTGCCCAAGGGCGTCGCGCCCATGTGCGGCAACAGCATTGGCCAGGACCGGCGCTTCCTGGCCAAGTACATGCCCAAGCTGGAGGCCTTCTTCCATTACCGCAATGTGGACGTCAGCACCTTCAAGGAGCTGGCACGCCGCTGGCGGCCCGATGTCTACAGCGGCTTCAAGAAGGCGCAGAAACACACGGCGCTGGCCGACGTGCACGAGTCGATCGACGAGCTGCTGCACTACCGCGAGCACTTCCTCAAGCTGGCCTGAAATGGGTGGGCCGCGGGCGATTAGGTGGAAACCCTGATCTGTGCCATAATTCGACTTGCGCCGCTAAACGGCAGCGCTTTTCGTGCATCTCCCCTCACACACCGGACTCCGGTTTCGATCCTCACGATCGTTACTCTGAATGAGTCCCCGGTGCCGGTCCCAACCGGTGCAGGTTTTGTTTGATGGTTGATGTCTTTTAACCATCAGCGAAACACCCGCAGTCCCTGCGGCGTTCGCGTGTGAGAAAAATCTAAATGACCGACGCTTTTGAAGTGACGGGCGAATTTGCGCCTGTCGAATCCACTCTTTCCACCGACACCGCCGTGGCGGTCGAGCCCGAAGTGACCGCTGAGGCCGTGCCCAACGGTTTCGTGCAGCTGGGCCTGGCGCCCGAGCTGGTGCAGGCCGTGGCCGATCTCGGCTACACCCAGCCCACCACCGTTCAGGAGCGTGCCATTCCCCTGGCCATGCCCACCGGTGCTGCCGGCGAAGCCCAGCGCTACATCGACCTGATGGTCTCCAGCCAGACCGGTAGCGGCAAGACCGCGGCCTTCCTGCTGCCGGTGTTGCACACCCTGCTCAAGCAACAAGCCGATGCAGAAGCCAAGTCCAGGGCCGAGTTCGAACGCCTCACCGCGGAAGCGCTTGCCAAGGGCGAGCCTGCGCCCAAGCGCCCCAAGCGGCTCGACCCCACCAGCTCGCGTAACTTCAAGCCAGCGACTCCTGGTGCGCTGATCCTGTGCCCGACGCGCGAACTCGCGCAGCAGGTCGCCAACGACGCGATCGACCTCGTCAGGCATTGCCGCGGTCTGCGGATTGCGAACGTCGTGGGTGGCATGCCCTACCAGCTTCAACTCGCGCGCCTGCAAAATGCCGACCTCGTTGTCGCAACGCCGGGTCGACTGCTCGACCTGCAGCGTTCCATGCAGATCAAGCTCGACAAGGTGCAGTTCCTGGTCGTCGATGAAGGCGATCGCATGCTGGACCTGGGCTTTGCCGATGATCTTGCTGAAGTGAACCAGCTCACCATCGAGCGCAAGCAGACCATGATGTTCAGCGCCACGTTCGCGCCTCGCATCCAGCAGCTCGCATCGCGCGTGATGCGCCAGCCGCGCAAGATCCAGGTCGATTCGCCGCAGGACAAGCACGTCAACATCAAGCAGGTTCTGTTCTGGGCTGACAACGCACAGCACAAGCGCAAGCTGCTCGATCACTGGCTTCGCGACACGACCATCAATCAGGCGATCGTGTTTGCCAGCACCCAGATCGAGTGCGACGGCCTCGCCAATGACCTGCAGCAGGCCGGCTTCGACGCTGTCGCCCTGCACGGCGCGCTCAATCAGGGTCTGCGTAACCGCCGCCTGATGGCATTGCGCCAGGGTCATGTGCAGATCCTGGTGGCCACTGACGTTGCCGCACGTGGCATCGACGTTCCGACGATCACGCACGTCTTCAACTTCGGCCTGCCGATGAAGGCCGAGGATTACACGCACCGGATCGGCCGCACGGGCCGTGCCGGCCGCGATGGCCTGGCCATCACGTTCGCCGAATTCCGTGATCGCCGCAAGATCTTTGACATCGAGGCCTACAGCAAGCAGCAGTTCAAGCCGGAAGTGATTCCTGGCCTGGAGCCGCAGCAGCGGGCGCCCCAAG
>JAUYQZ010000042.1 GCA_030695415.1 Hylemonella sp. | reverse complement strand
TACAAATGCAAAGAGCCCGTGAAGTTTGTCGCGGGCTCTTTGCATTGCAAGGCAGGTATCAATAGTCGTCGAGCACCGCACCCTTGCTGGCGCTGGACGCGTGGAAGGCAAACTTGGCCTGCACACCTCGGATGTAGCGCGGCACCGGCGCCTTCCAGCCGACCTTGCGGCTTTCCAGTTCGGCATCGCTGATGTTCAGCTGCAGCAGCAGCTGACGCGCATCAATCGTGATGGAGTCGCCTTCCCGGATGAACGCGATGTTGCCACCGGCCGCCGCTTCAGGCGCAACGTGGCCCACCACCATGCCCCAGGTGCCGCCCGAAAATCGCCCGTCGGTGATCAGGCCCACACTTTCGCCCAGGCCTGCGCCAATCAGCGCCCCCGTGGGCGCCAGCATTTCAGGCATGCCGGGGCCGCCTTTGGGGCCGAGGTAGCGCAAGACCATCACGTCACCGGCTTTGATTTTTCCGGCCAGGATGGCGGCAAGGCCGGACTGCTCATCGTCGAACACGCGGGCCGGGCCCGTCATGACCGGGTTTTTCAGACCGGTGATCTTGGCTACACAGCCTTCAGGCGAGAGGTTGCCCTTCAGAATGGCGAGGTGGCCCTGCGCGTACATCGGCTTGCTGATGGGACGGATCACGTCCTGATCGGCGCGCGGCGCATCGGGCACATCCTTGAGCGTTTCGGCAATGGTCTGGCCCGAAATCGTCAGGCAGTCGCCATGCAGCAAACCGGCCACCAGCAGCATTTTCATGACCTGCGGGATGCCGCCGGCCTGGTGCAAGTCCACGGCCAGGTATTCGCCCGACGGCTTGAGGTTGCACAGCACCGGCGTTTTCTGGCGCACGCGCTCAAAGTCGTCAATCGTCCATTCCACGCCTGCCGCATGGGCAATCGCCAGGAAGTGCAGCACCGCGTTGGTCGAGCCGCCGGTGGCCATGATCACGGCCACGGCGTTTTCAATCGATTTGCGGGTGACGATATCGCGCGGCTTGATGTCTTTTTTGACCGCTTCGACGAGGACCCGGGCGGACTCCCTGGCCGAGTTGACTTTTTCGTCGTGCGGATTGGCCATGGTGCTGGAGTAGGGCAGCGAGATGCCCAGCGCCTCGAACGCCGAAGACATGGTGTTGGCGGTGTACATGCCGCCGCACGAGCCGGTGCCGGGGATGGCGCGCATCTCGATCTCCCGCAGGTCTTCGTCGCTGAGGTTGCCGGCGGCGTTCTGGCCCACGGCTTCGAACACGCTGACGATGTTGAGGTCTTGTCCCTTCCAGTGACCGGGCAGGATGGTGCCGCCGTACACGTAAATGGCTGGCACGTTGGCGCGCAGCATGCCCATCAGGCCGCCGGGCATGTTCTTGTCGCACCCGCCCACGACCACCACGCCGTCCATCCACTGGCCGCCCACGCAGGTCTCAATGCAGTCGGAGATCACCTCGCGGCTCACCAGCGAGTACTTCATGCCCTCGGTGCCCATGGCCATGCCGTCGGAAATGGTGGGGGTGCCGAACACCTGCGCATTGCCACCCGCTTCCTCGATGCCGGCAATCGCCGCGTCGGCCAGCTTCTGCAGGCCCGAGTTGCACGGCGTGATGGTGCTGTGGCCGTTGGCCACGCCCACCATGGGTTTCACGAAGTCGCCTTCCTCGTAGCCCATGGCGTAGTACATGGAGCGGTTGGGCGCGCGTGACTTGCCTTGCGTGATGTTGGCACTGCGGCTGTTGATGGGCTTGATCGGAATGGTTTTGCTGTCGGCCATGGTCTTGTCTCGTGGGGTGGGGAAAAGAGAGCCAAGTATGCGGCAGCCCCTGTCGGGTTTCCAATTGCTTTGACGGCTTGCTTTGATACGCTCATCGTATGAATGAACCATCCAGATCGCTGCGCATTGAATTGCGCCAGTGGCGCCAATTCGTGGCGCTGGCCGAAGAACTGCACTTTGGCCGGGCTGCCGCACGCCTGCACATGACCCAGCCGCCGCTGACGCAGGCCATTGCCGGTCTGGAGGCCGCCTTGGGCGTGCGCCTGTTTGAGCGCACGCAGCGCAGCGTGCACATCACGCCGGCCGGCGCGGCCTTGCTGCCCGAGGTGCGCGAGTTGCTCGCCCGCGCGCAGGCCTTGCCCGAGCTGGCGCGGGCGGCCGCCGCGGGCGAGCTGGGGCGGCTTCGGTTGGCGTTCGTGTCCACGGTGGGCTTTGAGTTGCTGCCGCGCTGGGTTCGGGCGTTCCGCGAGCAGTGGCCGCAGGTGGCGCTGGAGCTGATCGAAGCCACGGGCGATGTGCAGCTGGAGCTGTTGTCGCGCGGCGAGGTGGACGCCGGCTTCGTGCTGCACTCGCCCGGTTTCATCGCGCCCGGTCTGGCCCAGGCACTGATCGCCAGCGAACCGCTCGTGGTGGCGCTGCCCGAATCGCACCCCTTGGCGGCCGAGGAGCGTCCCGCGCTCAAGCGCCTGCTCGACGAGCCGCTGGTGATCTTTCCCCGGCGCATCCTCCCTTCGCTGTTCGATGCGATCTTTGCTCTGTACAACACATCCGGTCGCGTGCCGCAGGTGGCGCAAGAGGCCATCCAGATGCAGACCATCGTGAACATGGTGTCCGCCGGCTTGGGCATGGCCTGGGTGCCGCAGAGCGTGCGGCAGTTCCAGCGGCCTGGCGTTGTGTATCGCTCGGTGGCCTGGCCGCGGGGCAGGGCAGTGCCTGCGTGCGAGACCAGCCTGCTGTGGAAGGCAGACGCAGTGAGCCCGGCGTTGGCGCATTTCATCCACTTTGCCCAAGATCAGGCCGCAAGGCCTGAGCCCTCGGCTCGGAGCAAGCCAAAGGCACAATAGCCCGATGCTTCAACATCCCCAAATCGACCCTGTCGCCCTGCAGATCGGCCCGCTGGCCATCCACTGGTACGGCCTCACCTACCTGGCGGCCTTCGGTCTCTTCATGTGGCTGGCCAACCTGCGCCTGCGCCACCAGCCCTTTGCCGGCATCACCAACCCGCCGTGGACGCGGCGCGATGTGGAAGACATCCTCTTTCTTGGTGTGCTCGGCGTGGTGGCGGGCGGGCGCATCGGCTATTGCCTGTTCTACAAACCGGCCTATTACCTGTCGAATCCGCTGGAGATCTTTGCCATCTGGCAGGGCGGCATGAGTTTTCATGGGGGCCTGATCGGCGTGATGCTGGCCATGGTCTGGTACGCGCACAGCCGCAAACGCCCGTTCATGGAAGTCATGGACTTCGTGGCGCCCTGCGTTCCCACCGGCTTGGCCGCAGGACGCGCGGGCAACTTCATCAACGGAGAGCTCTGGGGCCGTGTGGCCGACCCATCGCTGCCCTGGGGCATGGTGTTTCCGGGCGCGGGCGACCTGCCGCGCCATCCTTCGCAGGTTTACCAATTCCTGCTCGAAGGCCTGCTGCTGTTCGCGCTGCTCTGGCTGTATGCGCGCAAGCCGCGCGCGCGTGGACAGGTGTCGGCCGTATTCCTCATGGGCTACGGTGTGTTCCGCTTCATCGCCGAGTACTTCCGCGAGCCGGACGCCCACCTGGGCCTGCTCGCGATGGGCATGAGCATGGGGCAATGGCTGTGTGTGCCCATGATCGGCGCGGGTGCCTTCATGTGGTGGTGGTTCGGTCGGCGCAGCTAAGGTCGCTGCCCCCACGCTCCACCGCTTCGCGGGTCGCTGCCCCAGGACGGGGAGGGCCCCGTCCTTGCCGGGTCCGTGGGGCTGATCCGCCTGGGGGCGGCCCGGCGGCGGATCTGTTCACCCTTCGTCGCCAGCAAGGGTAAATCCCCGGTACGGATGGCCGGGGATTTTTTATGATTTGCCGTAATTACAGGTGATTACGAACAGACTCCCAACCATGCGACTGGTGCTCAACTCCCTGCACGACGAAGTGGCCGCCAAGCTGCGCGAGCGCATCTTCGACGGCGTGCTGGCGCCAGGCAGCTTCATCGACGAGCTCGCACTCTGCGGCGAATGGGCCATCTCGCGCACACCGCTGCGCGAGGCGCTGAAGGTGTTGGCTGCCGAGGGCCTGGTGCGTCACGAGCCGCGCCGCGGGTGTTTCGTCAACCAGATCACCGAGCGCGACCTCGACGAGATATTTCCCGTCATCGCCCTGCTCGAAGGGCGTTGCGCGTTCGAGGCCGCGAGCAATGCCACCGACGCCGATCTGCTTGCACTGGAGCAGATGCACGACCGCCTCAACCGGTGTGCCAGGAACCGCCGCATCAACGACTACTACCAGGCCAACTTCGCCATCCACGAAGCCATCATCACCCTGGCCAACAACCGGTGGCTGGCGCAAGTGATCGGCGACCTGCGCAAGATCGTGAAGCTTGCGCGCCTGCAGCAGCTGCACGCGCCGGGTCGGCTGGAGCAAAGCCTGTCCGAACACATGGCGGTGTTTGCTGCGCTCAAGGCGCGCGACGCCGAAGGCGCCGAGGCCGCCATGCGCACCCACCTCACGCGTCAGCGCGTGGCCTTGCGCGAACTCGCGCGCAGCAACACGTCGAGGATCACGGCATGAACACAGCTGAGTGGCTGGAGAAGGGCGCCGCCATGCTGCGCCCCGGTTCCAAGGCGGGCGTTCGCTCGACCCAGGAACGCCTGAAGGGCGCGCTGCGCCACGACGAGGAAGCCCTGTCACCGCGCCAGTTGCGCCGCCTGCTCGATCAGCTCAAGGGAATCGTGGACCCGTTGCTCAGCGAGGTGGAAGGCGGCAGCCGCGCTCAAGCCCTGATGGCCTGGTACGCCAAGGCCTCGCTGCCCGAGCGCAAAGACCTGTGGTTGCTCATGAGCGAACAGTTCGTGGCCGACGCCGAACAGATCAAGGCAGCGCAATCCCAGTTTGCCGCCGCCGTGGGCACGCCCGATGAAGCCGCGGCCGAGGTGTTGTACCGCCGAGCCACGGTGTCGCCGCGCCGGCGCATCCTGCAGCGTTTCAGCGCGCACCCCGAGGGCATCCGCTTTCTCGTTGATGTGCGTGCCGAGATGCAGTCCCACCTCAAGGGGGACAAACGATTGCAGGCGCTGGACGTGGAGATGGAGTACATGTTCTCCACCTGGTTCGACGTGGGCTTTCTGGAGCTGCGCCGCATCAGCTGGGATTCACCGGCCTCGCTGGTGGAAAAGCTCATCAAGTACGAAGCGGTGCACGACATCCGCAGCTGGGCCGACGTGAAGAACCGGCTCGATGGCGACCGGCGCTGCTACGGCTTTTTCCATCCGCGCCTGCCAGAGGAGCCGCTGATCTTTGTCGAGGTCGCGCTCATGAACGAGATTGCAGACTGCATCACGCCACTGCTGGACGAAGAGGCCGCGCCGGTCGACATTGCCAAGGCCAACACCGCCGTTTTCTATTCGATCAGCAACACCCAGAACGGGCTGCGTGGTGTGAGCTTTGGCGATTCGCTCATCAAGCGCGTGGTCGAGACGCTGCACCAGGAGTTTCCCAGGCTCAAGGTGTTCGTGACGCTCTCGCCCATACCGGGACTGCGCGCCTGGCTCAACAAGAACGCACCCGCAGAACTGCTCAAAAGTTGGGAGAGCCTGGAGCAGCTCACCGAGTCCGCGCCCGAGCGCAAGACCCTGCTGGGCTGGGCCGCGCGCTACCTGGGCAAGGAAATGCAGGGCGGCAAGCCGCTGGACCCGGTGGCGCGTTTCCACCTCGGCAACGGCGCGAGGGTTGAGCGCCTGAACTGGGCAGGCGATCCGTCGAACAAAGGTTCCAAACAATCGTATGGCTTGATGGTCAATTACCTCTATGACATTAAACGCCTGGAGAAACACCGCGCCTGGTTGGCGCAGGGAAAGATCCCGATAGCCGCAGCGATCGAAGACCTGTACCTTTGACGCTGTTTTTTTCAAAACCACAGGAGACAAAAAACATGACCGACAACTTCAATCGCAGGGATGTCCTGCGCGCTGCCGTCGCGGGCGCCGCCGTTTTTGGTACCGGCACTGCGGCCTACGCCCAGTCCACCTGGCCCACCAAGCCGGTGACGATGATCGTCCCGTTCCCCGCTGGCGGCGGCACCGATGCGTTTGCCCGCCCCATGGCCGCGCAGTTCACGCGTCTGGCAGGCAAGAGCCTGGTGATCGACAACCGTGGCGGTGCTGGCGGCACGCTGGGTGCCGGCATCGCGGCCAAGGCCGTGCCCGATGGTTACACCCTGTTCATGGGCGCGGTGCACCACACCATCGCTCCGAGCATGTATCCCCGCCTCGACTACAACATCGAGACCGACCTGATCCCGCTGATCCTGGTGGCCAGCGTGCCGCAGGTGCTGGTGGTCAACCCCAAGAACATCCCGGGCGCCGGCTTCAAGGAGTTCATGGCGCAGGTCAAGGCCAACCCCGGCAAGCTCAACTACGGCTCGGCCGGTGGCGGCACCTCGCACCACCTCGCGGGTGAGCTGTTCAAGCAGCAGTCCAACACCTTCATCACGCACATCCCCTACCGCGGCGCAGGCCCCGCGCTCAACGACTTGATCGCCGGTCAGGTCGACATGATGTTCGACGGTCTGGGTTCATCGGCGGGCCACATCAAGGGTGGGCGCATCAAGGCGCTGATGGTCTCGGGCCCCAAGCGCAACCCGGCCTTCCCCGACGTGCCTTGCGCCGCCGAACTCGGCATGCCCGACTACAACGTGACCACCTGGTACGGCGTGTGGGCGCCCAAGGGCACACCGGCCGATGCCCAGGCTCGTGCGATCGAAGAGATCCGCAAGGCGGTGAGCACCGACGAAGCCAAGGCGGTGTGGGCCAACCAGGGCGCCGAGTTCGCCAACGTGAGCGGTGCGCAGTTTGACGCGTTCGTCAAGGGTGAAGTGCGCAAGTGGGCCGCCGTGGTCAAGGCATCGGGCGCCAAGCTGGACTGATCAGTTGACCTCTGTGAGCGGACGAGTCCACCTGACCATGCATGGTCAGGTGGCGCAAGTGACCCTTTCTCATCCGGGAAAGTTCAACGCCATGTCGCGCGCGATGTGGCGTGAACTCAAGGCAGTCTTCGGGGACTTGCAGGGCAGAGCCGACATACGCTGCGTGATCGTGGCTGGCGAGAGCGGTCATTTTTGCGCGGGTGGCGACATTGCCGAGTACCCCGACTTCCGATTCGACGAGGTCGCCTTGCGCGCTTTTCACGAAGACGAAGTGTGGGGTGGCCTGGGTGCGATGCTCGCGTGTGACCTGCCGCTGCTCGCGCAGATCGAAGGCAACTGCATGGGCGCCGGGGTGGAGATGGCCAGCTGTTGCGACATTCGCGTGGCCTCGGCCGGCGCGCGCTTCGGCGCCCCCATCGCCAAGCTGGGTTTTCCCATGGCGCCGCGCGAGACCGCGCTCGTGGCCCGCGAAGCCGGTGCAGCGACCGCACGCGAAATGCTGCTGGAGGCTGCGGTGTTCGACGCCACCGAGATGAAGGCGCGCGGCTTCCTGAACACCGTGCTGCCCGACGGCACGCTCACCAGCGCCGTGCTGGCGCGTGCGCAGCGCATCGTTGCGTTGTCGCCGCAGGCCGCGCGGCTCAACAAACAGGCCTTGCGGGCCACGCAGGGCGCTGCGGCTCCAACGGGAGACGGTGCCTTCCGCTACGCCGACAGCGCCGAACACCGCGAGGGCATCACGGCTTTTCTGGCCAAACGGCCTGCAGTCTTCTGATTTTTTTGTCACACCACATTGCTGACCAGAACATGGACAACACCAACCTCTTTGCCGCCCTGCGCGCGGCCTTCCCGCAAGACCTTGACCGCGTGGCCATCGAGACCGACGACGGTCTGCACTACTCCTGGCGCGACCTCGACCGCGCCTCGGCCATGGTGGCCAACCTGCTCGATTCGCTGGCGCTGCCGAGCGCCTCGCGCGTGGCCGTGCAGGTGGAAAAGTCGGTCGAAGCGCTGGTGCTGTATCTCGCCACGCTGCGCGCGGGCCATGTGTTTTTGCCGCTCAACACCGCCTACCAGAGCGCGGAAATCGAGTACTTCATCGGCAACGCCGAGCCTGCGGTGGTGGTGTGCAGCCCGGGCCAGTTTGGCTGGGTCAGCAAGATCGCGTTCACCGCCGGCACGCGCCACGTGTTCACGCTGGGCGACGACCGCACCGGCAGCCTGCTGGAGCGTGCCGCCCACATGAGCGACCGTCACACGCCCGTCGTTCGGAAGGACGACGACCTCGCCGCCATCCTCTACACCAGCGGCACCACCGGCCGCAGCAAGGGTGCCATGCTCACGCACGGCAACCTGCGCAGCAACGCAGAAGTCCTCAAGACCTACTGGGGCTGGCGTCCCGACGATGTGTTGATCCACGCGCTGCCGATCTTCCACGTGCACGGCCTGTTCGTGGCCATCCACGGCGCGCTGATCAACGGCAGCAAGATGTTCTGGATGTCGAAGTTCGACCCGAAGCTGGCGATTGCCAAGTTTTCCGAAGCCACGGTGTTCATGGGCGTGCCCACGCTGTACACCCGCATGCTGGCCGAGCCCACACTCACGGCGCAGCAGGCGGCACACATGCGTTTGTTCATCTCGGGGTCGGCGCCCTTGTTGATCGAAACGTTCAACGACTGGAAGGCCCGCACGGGTCACACCATCCTGGAACGCTACGGCATGAGCGAGACTGCCATGCTGACCTCCAACCCCTGCACTGCCGACGCGCGCCATGGCGGCGCCACCGAGCGGCGCGGCGGCACGGTGGGTTTTCCGTTGCCGGGTGTGGAGTTGCGTGTGATGGGTGACGACGGCAACCTGGTGCAGACGGGCGAGATCGGCGGCATTCAGGTGCGCGGGCCCAACATCTTCAAGGGTTACTGGCGCATGCCGGAGAAGACTGCCGAAGAATTCACCGCCGACGGATTTTTCAAGACCGGCGACGTGGGTCGCATTGACGAGCGGGGCTACGTGAACATCGTGGGTCGCAGCAAGGACCTGATCATCTCGGGCGGCTACAACGTCTACCCGGCCGAGATCGAGGGCTACATCAACGAGATGCCCGGTGTGGTGGAGAGTGCGGTCATCGGTGTGCCGCATCCTGACTTTGGTGAGGTGGGGGTGGCTTTGTTGATTGCCAAGCCGGGTGCGCAGGTGGACGCTGCTCAGGTGCTCGCTTCGCTGAAGTCGCGTCTGGCGAACTTCAAGATTCCCAAGCGGTGTTTTTTGGTGACTGAGTTGCCGCGGAACACGATGGGGAAGGTGCAGAAGAACCTGCTTCGCGATCAGCACAAGTCTTTGTTTGCTTGAGCTTCGCTTCGTTGGCCTGCTCCGGTCGGCGGCAACCGGGCTGACCGGCTCCGCGGCTGTCCCCCGCCCGGGGCTGCGCCCCGTGCTCCTCCTTTATGCCGCTGCGCCGGACAGCCCGGCTGCCGCCGACCTCGTTGGCGCGCGAAGGGTGTGTTGGCAGTGGCGCGCAAGGGTGCACGCCACGTCCGCAAGCATTCGAAGAAGCGCAGGCGATCAACCTCAAGTTAACGAGAAGCAAGGCCGGAAGAAGTGGCCTCCCGCTCCAATCGCTTCAGAACCCGTCGACTCAACCACAAGCCCACCACCCCGAACACCACCACCCCCAGACCGTACCCCGCCAACACACCACGCGCACCAAACCACTGCGCACCGATCCAGATGAAAGGAGCCACGCCCAGCGTGGCGCGGCCCCAGTTGAGCGCCGTGGAATAGAAGGCAAAGCCCAGGTTGTTGAACGCCGCGTTGGCCACGAACAGCGCGCCGTTGAAGAAAAAACTGCCCGCCACGAATACGCAGAAGAACACGATGAGTTCGCGCGCTTCGCCCTGCGCACCGAACGCGGTGGCGATGAAGCCGCTGCCCAGCGCCATCAGCAACCACACCACCAGCACATAAACCAGTGTGACCTTCAGGCTGTCGCGCACCGTGCTGCGCAGGCGATCAAAGCGGCGGGCGCCCAGGTTCTGGCCAAGGATCGGGCCGACCGAGCCCGATAACGCAAACAAGGCCACAAAGGCCACCGGGATCAAGCGCACGATCACCGCCCAGCCCGCCACCGCGTTGTCACCAAAGGGCGCGATGGCCGCGGTGACGAAGGCATTGCCCACCGGCGTGGCCACCTGGGTGAGCACGGCCGGCACGCCGATGGCCAGAAAGGGCTTGAGGGTGTTTCGGAGCACATCTCCATCGGGCCAAGCAAACAGCCGGTGCACGCGCAGCAGGGCGTGCAGGCCGATGAACACCATGGAGCAGCGCGCAACCACCGTGGCCACCGCAGCACCGTCCAGCCCCCAGCCCAACACCAGGATGAGCAGTGGGTCGAGCACCGCCGACACCGCACCCGCACCCAGGGTCACGTACATGGCCCGGCGGGCATCACCGAGCGAGCGCAGCAGCGCCGCCAGGCACATGCCCAGCCCCAGTGGAATGGCCGAGGGCAACACCCAGCGCGTGAAGCGCAGGGCGAGGTCGGCGGTTTCGCCGGTGGCTCCGAGCACGGCGAGCAGCTGGGCCAACCACGGGTAGACCAGGGCCACCGCGACCCCCATGAACAAGGCCATGAGCACCAGCGATGCGCCAGCGATCACCTTCGCCTGGTCGCGCTCGCCGCGCCCCAGGGCGCGCGAGGCCAGCGCGGTGGCCGCGATCGACAGGCCGATGGCCAATGATGTGAGGAAAAACAGCAGCGTGCCCGCGTAGCCCACGGCAGCGGCCAGCTGCTTCTCGCCCAGCTGCGAGATGTAGAACAGGTTGAGCACGTCCACGAAAAAAACCGCCGCCAGCCCGATGGAGCCGGTGGCGGTCATGTTGATGACGTGTCTGAGCGTGGAGCCGGTGACGAACTTCGGCGTCGTGTGCGGTGAAGGCGGCATGGCGGTGGGCGTGAATGCGCGCCCACTCTACACCGGGCCCCTCAGCCCTGTGAGATCGAGGTCAAGTCAGCGCAGGACGAGCACAGGCGTGTGTGAGTGCGTCAGGACTTGCTGGGTCTCGCTGCCCAGCAAGAGGCGCTTCAAGCCACGGCGGCCATGCGAAGCCATCACGATCAGGTCGCACTTGTTGCGCTTGGCCGTGGCGATGATGGCCTCGGCGATCAGGTCCGACTTCACGGTGACAGGCTTGACCTTGACTTCGCGCAACTGCCCGGCCGACTTCACCGCGTTCACGGCGGTCATGGCTTCCTCGTTCCACTGGGCTTCGATGCGGGAAATTTCTGCCGCTGCCAGCGCCACGCCGCCTTCAAAGTACGTCTGCGGATAACGCGGCACCACCTTCAGGGCAACCACTTCGGCACCGGTGAGGTCGGCCAGGTTGATGGCGTGTTCCACCGCCATCTTGGAGAGTTTCGAGCCGTCGGTGGCCACCAGGATGCGCTTGTACATGGCTTGCTCCTTCAAGTTTGTTGTTCGAGTCCGCAGAGTAGCGCAGGTGGCCCACTTGTGGTTGACTTGGATCAAGCCCATGAAACAAGACCCCGATTACGCTTCAGGCATGAACCAGGCCGCGTCCGTGCTCCCGGTGCGGCCTGTGCTTGCCGAACCCACCCCTGCAACCCCCGCGACCGACTGGCTGGGCGACCACCGCGGCCAGCTCACCGTCACCGACAATTTCGCCGTGCTCGACGATCCGGTGGAGCAGGAGACCTTCACCCAGCGCATTGAACTGGCAGACGGGGATGTCGCTGAGTCGGTGTTGATGGTGCAGGGGATGTATTGCGCCGCCTGTGCCGACACGGTGGAATCAGCCCTGCAAGGGCTGCCGGGCGTGCAGCAGGCACGGGTGCACGCGGCCACGCGACGGCTCACGCTGCGCTGGGACCCTGCTGCCACCCGCATGTCCAGCTTGGCACAGGTGGTAGGCGAACGCGGTTACCGCCTGCTGCCCATGCATCAGGCCCTGAGCATCAGCGAGCGCTTGCGTGAAACCCGGCAAGGCCTGTGGCGCCTGTTCGTGGCGGGCTTCTGCATGATGCAGGTGATGATGTACGCGTGGCCTGCGTATGTGACCGAGCCGGGCGAGATCCCGGCCGACATCGACCAGTTGCTGCGCTGGGCCAGCTGGGTGCTCAGCCTGCCGGTGGTGTTTTTCGCCAGCGGACCGTTTTTCGAGAGTGCCTGGCGCGACCTCAAGCACGGCCGCGTGGGCATGGACACGCCGGTCTCCATCGGCATCCTGGTCACCTTTCTCGTGAGTTCGGCCGCCACCTTCGACCCCACCGGGCCCTGGGGTTACGAGGTCTGGTTCGACTCGCTGACCATGTTTGTGTTTTTCCTGCTCGGCGGGCGTTACCTTGAGTTCAAGGCGCGCGACCGCACGGCCGGTGCGCTCGACAGCCTGATGAATCGCTTGCCAGCAGTGTGCGAGCGCGAGACCGCGAAAGGCTTTGAGACGGTGTCCATCCGCCGCCTGGTGGTCGGCGACGTGGTACAGCTCCAGGCCGGCCAGGCCTTTCCGGCCGACGGCGAGCTGCTCAGCGAACTGGCCACGGTGGACGAAGCCTTGCTCACTGGCGAATCGCGTCCGGTCACGCGTGAACAGGGGCAGGGCGTGGTGGCCGGCAGTTTCAACCTGGGTGGCCCGGTGCGCGTGCGCGTGACCCAGGTCGGGCGCGACACGCGCTTTGCCCAGATCGTCAAGCTGATGGAGCAGGCCTCCACCGAGAAACCGCGCCTGGCCATCCTGGCCGACCGGATCGCCGCGCCGTTCCTCGTGCTGGTGCTGCTGGCCGCAGCAGTGGCTGGCGTTTACTGGTGGCAGATCGACCACACCCGCGCGCTGGCCGTGGCGGTGGCGGTGCTCATCGTCACCTGCCCGTGTGCGCTTTCGCTGGCCACGCCGGCGGCCATGCTGACTTCGGCCGGGGCGCTGGCGCGCCGCGGCGTGCTCGTGCGCCGGCTGCAGGCGTTCGAGACGCTGGCCAACATCAACGCCGTGGTGTTCGACAAAACCGGCACGCTCACCCACGACCGGCTGGTGCTGCGTGAAGTGAGCACGCGAGCCGGTGTCGGTCGCGAGCAGGCGTTGACCCTGGCAGGGGCCATGGCAGCGGGCTCGCTGCACCCGGTGTCCCGTGCGCTGGCGCAGCATTCCACTGGGCTGACTCTGGTGGACGTGACCGAGGTGGCGGGGCAGGGCATGCAGGCCTGTTTGCCGGACGGCAGCGGCGTGCGGCTGGGTTCGGCCGAGTTCTGCGGGGCACCCGTGGCCACCGCAGGGGAAGACGCGCCACGCGCCCACCTCAGCGACGACGAGGGCTGGATGGCCAGCTTCACGCTGGAAGAAGGCCTGCGGGAAGACGCTCGCGAAGCGGTGCAGGCCCTGCGCGCGCTGGGCGTTCGCAGCTGGCTGCTCTCGGGTGACCGCGCCGCCGCCGCCGAGGCCGTGGGCCAGGCGGTGGGGGTGGACCACGTGATTGCCGGCGCCACGCCCGAGCAAAAGCTGGTGGAGGTGACCCGGCTGCAGGCGCAGGGCCTCACCATCGCCATGGTGGGCGACGGCCTCAACGACGGACCGGTGCTCGCGCGCGCCGACACCTCATTTGCGCTCGGCCAGGCCGCGCCGCTGGCGCAGGCCCAGTCGGACTACGTGATCCAGGGCGGGCAGGTGATGGACGTGGTGCACACGCTCATCCAGGCGCGCGCCACGCTGCGCATCGTGCGGCAGAACCTCATCTGGGCCGGCGCCTACAACGTGGTGGCCGTGCCGTTGGCCCTCGTGGGCTGGATGCCACCCTGGCTGGCCGGCCTGGGCATGGCCGGCAGCTCGCTGCTGGTGATCGGCAATGCCCTTCGCCTGGCCGGGAAAGCCCCGCATTCCTCATCGACCAACCCGGTTCCTGCGCCCGCATCGGCGTAGCATGGCCCGAAACATTGCAACTTTGACGAGAACCACCATCCATGGACGTCCTGTACCTCCTGATCCCCCTGTCCGTGCTGCTTGTGTTCGGGATCATCGGCCTGTTCTGGTGGGCCTTGCAGTCGGGGCAGTTCGACAACATCGAGCGCGAAGGCGAACGAATTCTCAAAAGCGATTGAGCCCGCTTGACTTAGGTCAAGGCGGTGAGCTTGGCCAGTGAAGACACTTCCATCAGTGACATTTGTGAGGAGTTCTGTATGTCCGTGACAAACAAGGCCAGCCAGTCGGCGGTCTATAACGACAAAGTGGTGCGGCAGTTCACCATCATGACGGTGGTGTGGGGGGTGGTGGGGATGCTGGTGGGTGTGATCATTGCCGCCCAGCTCACCTGGCCCGAGCTCAATCTGGGCATTGAATGGTTGTCTTACGGCCGCTTGCGGCCGCTGCACACCAACGCGGTGATCTTTGCTTTCGGTGGTTGCGGCCTGTTCGCCGCGAGCTATTACGTGGTGCAACGCACCTGCCAGACGCGGATCTTCTCCGACGGTCTGGCTGCCTTCACCTTCTGGGGTTGGCAACTGGTGATCGTGCTGGCGGCCATCACGCTGCCGCTGGGCCTGACCTCGGGCAAGGAGTATGCCGAGCTGGAATGGCCTATCGACATCCTGATCGCGGTGGTCTGGGTGGCCTACGCCGTGGTGTTTTTCGGCACCATCGGCAAGCGCAAGGTGCGCCACATCTACGTGGCCAACTGGTTCTTCGGCGCCTTCATCCTGGCCGTGGCCATGCTGCACATCGTCAACAGCGCAGCGCTGCCGGTGGACGGCTTCAAGTCTTACTCGGCATACGCCGGCGTTCAGGACGCCATGGTGCAGTGGTGGTACGGCCACAACGCAGTGGGCTTCTTCCTCACCGCCGGCTTCCTCGGGATGATGTATTACTTCATTCCCAAGCAGGCCGAACGCCCCGTGTACTCGTATCGCCTGTCGATCGTGCACTTCTGGGCGCTGATCTTCACCTACATGTGGGCCGGCCCACATCACCTGCACTACACCGCGCTGCCCGACTGGACCCAATCGGTGGGCATGGTGTTCTCGCTCATCCTGCTGGCGCCCAGCTGGGGCGGCATGATCAACGGCATCATGACGCTCTCGGGCGCCTGGCACAAACTTCGCGATGACCCGATCCTGCGTTTCCTGATCGTCTCGCTCTCGTTCTACGGCATGTCGACCTTCGAAGGTCCGATGATGTCGATCAAGACGGTCAACGCCCTGAGCCACTACACCGACTGGACTGTGGGCCACGTGCACTCCGGCGCCCTGGGCTGGGTGGGTCTGGTGACCATGGGATCGATGTACTACCTGATTCCCCGCCTGTACGGCCAGAAGAAGATGTACTCGGTGCCCGCCATCGAAATCCACTTCTGGGTCGCCACCATCGGCATCGTTCTCTACATCGCGGCCATGTGGATCGCCGGTGTGATGCAGGGCCTGATGTGGCGCTCGATCAACCCGGACGGCAGTCTGACCTACACCTTCGTGGAGTCGGTCAAGGCCACCTATCCCTTCTATGTGATCCGGCTGGTCGGCGGCACGCTCTACTTCGGCGGGATGGTGCTGATGGCGTGGAACACATTCATGACGGTCAGGAACGGACAGGTGCCCGAAGTGCGCATTCCAGCCGTCAGCCCCGCCCACGCCTGAGGACAACAACATGGCCAACCAAGACAAGCCCCAGGGTTTCACGCACGAGCGGATCGAGACCAACAACTTCCTGATGATCGTGCTCATCGTGCTGGTGATCGCGGTCGGTGGACTGGTGGAGATCGTTCCACTGTTCTTCCAGAAGTCCACCACCCAGCCGGTGGAGGGCCTCAAGCCCTACACCGCCTTGCAGGTGGCGGGCCGCGACATCTACGTGCGTGAGGGCTGCTACAACTGCCACTCGCAGATGATCCGCCCCTTCCGGGCTGAAACCCTGCGCTACGGTCACTACTCGGTGGCCGGCGAGTCGGTCTATGACCATCCCTTCCAGTGGGGCAGCAAGCGCACCGGTCCGGACCTGGCACGCGTGGGCGGCAAGTACAGCGACGAATGGCATCGCCTGCACCTGATCAACCCGCGTGATCTGGTGCCCGAGTCCAACATGCCGGCCTACCCCTGGCTGGCCACTGACATGGTCGATGCGGCTTCCCTGCCGCGTCACATGAAGGCGCTGCGCACCGTGGGCGTACCGTACACCGACGAGCAGATCGCCAAGGCGAGCGAGGAGGTCAAGGGCAAGTCCGAAATGGACGCCATGATCGCCTATCTGCAGGTTCTGGGCACGGCCCTCAAGTAAGACGGAGACACCATCATGGACGTCAACACCCTTCGTTCCGCCGTGACTGTGGCAGGTCTGATCTGCTTCATCGGCATCGTGCTGTGGGCTTGGTCGAACCGCAACGCGGCTGATTTCGAAAAGGCCGCCCAGCTGCCTTTCGATCAGGATTAACGCGCCGTCAAAGGAAGAAAAATGAGCGATTTCACAAGCAACTTCTGGTCGGTTTTTGTCACGGCGGTCACCATCATCGGCATCATCGCCTGCCTGGTTCTGCTGTGGGTCAGCGGCAAGGCCAAGGCCATGACCGCCAACGACAACACCACCGGCCACGTCTGGGACGGCGACCTGCGCGAGATGAACAACCCCCTGCCGCGCTGGTGGGTCTGGCTCTTCATTCTCACCGTGGTCTTCAGCTTGGTCTACCTGGCCATGTACCCGGGCCTGGGCAGCAGCCCTGGCAAGCTGGGCTGGAGCCAGCAGGGGCAGTACGAAGCCGAGATGGCCAAGGGCGAGAAGGAAATTGCCCCCGTGTACGCCCGTTTCAGTGCCATGAGCGTGCAGGACATGGCGCGGGATCCGCAGGCCGCGGGCATCGGCGAACGTCTGTACCTGAACAACTGCGCGCAGTGCCATGGTTCCGACGCGCGCGGCAGCAAGGGCTTCCCCAACCTGGCCGACGCCGACTGGCTCTGGGGCGGTGCGCCCGAGCAGATCACGGAAACGCTGGTCAAGGGCCGTATCGGCAACATGCCGCCGATGGCGGCCGCTGTGGGCACGCCCGACGACGTGAAAAACGTGGCCCACTACGTGCTGAGCCTGTCCAACAGCCCGCATGACTCCCTTCGCGCCTCGCTGGGCAAGGGGAAGTTCGGCGCCTGTGCGGCCTGCCACGGCATCGATGGCAAGGGCAACATCGCCCTGGGCGCGCCCAATCTGACGGATGACACCTGGCTGCACGGCTACGGCGAGAACGCCATCATCTCCATCGTGAATAACGGTGTCGTCAACCAGATGCCGGCGCAGGAAGCTCGGCTGAGTGCCGCCCAGATCCATGTGCTGACGGCCTATGTGTGGAGCCGTTCCGGCGGCGCCAAGGTAGCGGCCCAATAAAGGCGGGAAGTTTCGTTGAACGACTCTGATACCGCTGGCCGCAAGATCATCCCCATCACCGCGCAGGCGTCGGATACGGCCGCCATCGCGGAGGATGCGGAGTTGGTCTCGCTTTACGAGGCCCACAAGAAAATCTATCCCCGTAGCGTCAGCGGCCTGTTCAGCCGCTGGCGCTGGGTCTTTGTGTGGCTCACCCAGTTGGTCTTTTATGGCCTGCCCTGGCTGGAGTGGGGGCAGCGCCAGGCGGTTCTGTTCGACCTGGAGGCGCGTCGCTTCTACATCTTCGGCCTGGTCCTGTACCCGCAGGATTTCATTTACCTGACCGGCCTGCTGGTCATCTCGGCGCTCTCGCTGTTCCTGTTCACGGCAGTGGCCGGTCGCCTCTGGTGCGGCTACGCCTGCCCGCAAACGGTCTATACCGAAATCTTCCTCTGGATCGAGCACCGGATCGAAGGCGACCGTTCGGCCCGCATCCGGCTCGACGAAAGCCGCTGGTCCCTCAACAAGATCGCGCGCAAGGGCGGCAAGCATCTGGTCTGGCTGGCTGTGGCGCTGTGGACCGGTTTTACCTTCGTCGGCTACTTCACGCCCATCCACGAGCTGGGCCAGGAGTTCGTCCAGTGGCGCATGACGTCCTGGGAGGTGTTCTGGGTGATTTTCTACGGCTTTGCCACCTACGGCAATGCCGGGTTCATGCGCGAGCAGGTCTGCAAGTACATGTGTCCCTATGCGCGTTTCCAGAGCGCCATGTTCGACAAGGACACGCTGATCGTCACCTATGACACCGAGCGTGGGGAGCCGCGCGGCGCTCGCTCGCGCAAGGCTGACCCGGCCGCGCTGCGGCTCGGCGCCTGTATCGACTGCAGCCTGTGCGTGCAGGTCTGCCCGACAGGCATCGACATCCGCAAGGGTCTGCAGTACGAGTGCATAGGCTGCGGCGCCTGCGCCGACGTGTGCGACACCGTGATGGACAAGATGGGCTACGAGCGTGGTCTGGTCAAGTACTCCACGGAGAACGCCATCAAGAACAAGTGGACGCAGGCCCAGACCTTGAAACACGTTTTGCGTCCGCGGGTACTGGTCTATACCTCCATTCTGGCGGCGGTTTGCATGGCCATGCTGGTCAGCCTGGCCATGCGCACACCCTTCAAGGTGGACGTGGTGCGCGACCGTGGCGTGATGGCGCGCGTCGTGGCCGGCGGCGTGATCGAGAATGTCTACCGGCTGCAGATCATGAACGCCACCGAGGCCGAGCAGAGCTACCGCATCACGGCCAGCGGCCTGCCGGGTCTGTCGGTGGCCACCGAGGCCGACGTGGTGGTCGACTCCACACAGTCACGCTGGGTCGCGGTGCGTCTGCAACTGCCTTATGAGGCGGCCGCCGCAGGGACCCATCCCATCCAATTCGAGATCACCGCCCGTGACAGTTCGGCGCAATTGCGCGAGAGGTCGGTGTTTCTGGTACCCCGCTAAGGAGCCTCGCGCTATGAACAAGACTGAACCTGCTGTCACGAGTCCGCCCTGGTGGAAGTTCGGTTATGTCTGGCTGGTGCTGGCCGGCCCGATCATCGTGGTGATCGCCGGTTTCATCACGCTCTACCTGGCCGTGAGCCGGCCCGATCCGGTGATCAGCACCGACTATTACCGCAAGGGCATCGAGATCAACAAGACGCTGGCGGCCGATCCGGCCAGCCTGGCGCCCGCCGTGCAAGGGCGCAATCACGCGGCCACGGGCGCGCCGCCTCCAGCCCAGCCGGCGACCAAGCCCTGAGTGCGGCCACCTGAGACGAAGGAGGGCACGATGAAACTGAAAAAACTCATGTGGATCGCCTGGCCGGCCTTTCTGGTCGCCGGCCTGCTGGAAATGCTGGTGTTTGCCATGGTCGATCCGCAGGACCTGCACTGGTTTGGCCGCCCGCTTGAACTGTCTCGTCAGGGCATCTACACGCTGGCCTTCTTTGTCTTCTGGGGCATCACCATGCTCTCCAGCGCGCTCACAACCTTGCTGGCCATGTCGCCCTTTGAGGTGAACCAGGCTACCGTGTCGCGCGGCGATCAGGCTGAGGGGTAACTCCAGCGGGAAGGCCGCAAGACCGGGGGCCGTTCGGCCTCAGTGGCATTCGGTCTGGGGGTTGACCAGGCGGGACAGTGCCTCGGTATCGAGGATGCGTACATGTCGCTGTTTGACATCGACGATGCCGTCTTCCACGAACTTGGAGAACGTGCGGCTGACCGTCTCCAGCTTGAGCCCCAGATAGCTGCCAATTTCCTCGCGCGTCATGCGAAGGATCAGTTCGGACTGCGAGAAACCCCGTGCATGCAGGCGCTGCACCAGATTCAGCAGGAAGGCCGCCAGCCGCTCCTCGGCCCGCATGCTCCCGAGCAGCAACATGACGCCATGCTCGCGCACGATCTCGCGGCTCATGATCTTGTGCACATGGCGCTGCAGACCGTTGATCTCGCGCGACAGATCCTCGATGCGGTCGAAGGGCATGACGCAGACCTCGGCATCCTCCAGCGCCACGGCGTCGCAGGTGTGGTGGTCGTTGACGATGCCGTCCAGGCCGATGATCTCCCCGGCCATCTGGAAGCCTGTCACCTGGTCGCGCCCATCTTCGGAGGCGACGCAGGTCTTGAAGAAGCCGGTGCGGATGGCGTAGAGCGAGCTGAACTTCTCGCCGTTGCGGAACAGTGCGGTGCCGCGCTTGATCTTGCGGCGGGTGGCGACCATCTCGTCCAGGCGGTCGATTTCCTCGGTGCTCAGGCCCAGGGGCATGCAGAGCTCGCGCAGGTTGCAGTTAGAGCAGGCAACCTTGATCGTTTGCGGATTCATGCTTTGTATTTTGGCATCGGTCATGTGGCGATCCCTGGGGGACAGGTGGGCATCCCTGGGGAAGGACCTCTACCTTACCAGCATTTGATTCACATCAAGATGACAATTCCCCCATGCGGCACAGTGGCACGGCATACGAGGGCTCTCCATGAACGCCGATACCGCCGAACCCCTTTCCCCAGAGTTGCTACGCCGCCACGACGTGGCCGGTCCGCGCTACACCTCCTATCCGACCGCGGACCGTTTTGTCGAGGCCTTCGGTGCCGACGACTACGTGCGCGCCCTGCAGCAGCGTCGCACCGGCGCTGCGGCCCTGGTGTTGCCGCTCTCGCTCTATGTGCATATTCCCTTCTGCGAGTCGCTCTGCTATTACTGCGCCTGCAACAAGATCATCACCAAGCACCACAGTCGCGCCGCGGAGTACCTGCGTTATCTGGGCCGCGAGGTGGACCTGCACACGGCCCACCTGGGCGTGGGCCAGACCGTCACCCAGCTGCACCTGGGCGGCGGCAGCCCGACTTTCCTGAGCGATGCCGAGCTGCGTGAGCTCATGGCCATGCTCAAGCGCAGCTTCACCCTGGCGCCGGGCGGCGAATACTCCATCGAGGTCGATCCGCGCACGATCGATGCCAAGCGCCTGGACACCCTGGCCGAATTGGGCTTCAACCGCCTGAGCTTCGGCGTGCAGGACTTCGACCCCGCCGTGCAGAAAGCGGTGCACCGGGTGCAGCCGGTCGAGCAGGTCTTCGAGCTCGTGCAGGCGGCGCGCGAGCGCGGCTTCGACTCGGTCAATGTTGACCTGATCTACGGCCTGCCGCAGCAGACGCCGGAGTCCTTTGCCCGCACGATCCAGCAGGTCAAGGAATTGCGGCCGGACCGCATCGCCCTGTACGCCTACGCCCACCTGCCCGAGCGCTTCAAGCCGCAGCGCCGCATCGCCATCAACGAATTGCCGGGCGCGGCAGGCAAGGTGGCCATGCTGACCGATGCCATGGCGCGCTTCACCGAGGGCGGTTACGTCTACGTCGGCATGGACCATTTCGCCCTGCCCAACGACGCCCTGGCCGTGGCCAAGCGTCAGGGGCGCCTGCATCGCAACTTCCAGGGCTACAGCACCCAGCCCGACTGCGACCTGATCGGCCTGGGCGTCTCGTCCATCGGCCGCATTGGTGCCACCTACAGCCAGAACGCCAAGACGCTGGAGGACTACTACGACGCCATCGACCGCGGCCGCTTCCCGGTGGTGCGCGGCCTGGCGCTCTCGCGCGATGACCTCGTGCGCCGCGCCGTCATCATGGCGCTGATGTGCCAGGGTGAGGTGCTCTACGAGTGCTTCAACCCGGCCTACCTGATCGACTTCAAGTCCTACTTCGCGCCCGAACTGGAGGCCATGCAGGAGCTGGCCGAGCAGGGCCTGGTGACGCTGGACGACAGCGGCATCCAGGTCACCGCCACCGGTTGGTATTTCGTGCGCGCCGTGGCCATGGCCTTCGACCGCTACCTGCAGGCCGACCGCAATCGCGCCCGCTTCTCCAAGATCATCTAGCTTTGCCCTAGACTTGCGCGCATGCAGACTTCTCTGGCCGTCACGGCCCTGCTCATGGGCCTGGCGGGTGGCCCCCATTGCATCGCCATGTGTGGCGCGGCCTGCGCCGGTTTGGGCCAGGCGGCGGGGCCGCGGCGCAACGAGGCCCTGTGGGTTTTCCAGGTCGGCCGGGTGATCGGCTACGCCGTGCTCGGCGGTCTGGCTGCAGCCTCCATCCAGGGCCTGGGCTGGCTCACCATCCAGTCGGCCGCGCTGCGCCCGGTCTGGACCCTCTTTCACGTGGCGGCCCTCGTGCTGGGCCTGTTGCTGCTGATCCGCGCGCAACAGCCGGTCTGGCTGGAGAATGCCGCGCGCCGGCTCTGGAACGGCGCCCGCGCACTGGCGGCCGGCCGCGGTCGCGGCGCCCCGCTGGTGGTCGGCATGCTGTGGGCCTTGCTGCCCTGCGGCCTCCTGTACTCGGCCCTGCTGGTGGCGGCCATGACGGGCAGCGCCTTCGAGGGTGCGGCCGTGATGGCCCTGTTTGCCACCGGGACGGCGGTGTCCATGATGGCGGGCCCCTGGCTCTGGCTGCGCCTGCGCGGCAGCGGCTCGGGGGACTGGGGCGTGCGCCTGGCTGGCTTGGCGCTGGCCGCGAGCTCGGCCTGGGCCTTGTGGATGGGCCTGGTGCACGACACCGCACCGTGGTGCGTCACGCCGGCGGGCTGACCTGGCCTTGCTGCCGGCCCATTTGGGGTCGTTTGCCATAATCCATCCCCATGTCACGTCTCTCCGGCGCCGCGCCTTCGCGGACCCATCTCGTCCTGATCCCCACCTACAACGCCGGCCCCAAGGTGCTGGAAACCGTGCGCGAGGCCCTGGGTCAGTGGGCCCCAGTCTGGGTGGTGGTGGACGGCAGCACGGATGGCACGGGGGAGCAGCTGCAGGCCCTGGCCCGCAGCGAGCCGGACCTGAAAGTCATGGTGCTGGAACAGAACCAGGGCAAGGGCGCAGCCGTGCTGCACGGGCTGGCGCAGGCCGAGGCGGCTGGCTACACGCACGCGCTGACCATGGACTCCGACGGCCAGCACCCGGCCCACCTGATCCCCGATTTCATGCAGGCTTCGGGAGACGACCTGGCCCGCATGGTCCTGGGCAAGCCGGTGTTCGATGCCAGCGCGCCGGCGCTGCGTGTGCAGGGCCGCAAGGTTTCGAATGCCTGGGCCAATCTTGAGACGCTGTGGATGGGCATCGGTGACTCGCTCTACGGTTTTCGCGTCTACCCGGTGTCGCCGCTGCTGAGCATCATGCGCCGCCAGCGCTGGATGCGCCGCTTTGACTTCGATATCGAGGCGGCGGTGCGCCTGTGCTGGGCCGGGGTCTGGCCTGTCAACATCGACGCGCCGGTCAAATACCTGCGGCCCGAGGAGGGCGGCGTCTCGCACTTCAACTACCTGCGCGACAACGCCCTGCTGACCTGGATGCACACGCGCCTGGTGCTGGGCTTCCTGCTGCGCCTGCCCTGGTTGCTGCTGCGCCGATTCCCGTCGCCGCCGGGCCGCCCCAAGGCGACGCAGGCCCCTTCAGGGGGCAGCGACCGCACGCAGTGAGGGAGCGTGGGGGGCGAGTTGCTGCCGCCGGGCCGCCCCAAGGCGACGCAGGCCCCTTCAGGGGGCAGCGACCGCACGCAGTGAGGGTGCTGCCAACTAGGCCATCCCGCCGTTGACCGAGATCACCTGCCCGGTGATGTAGCCCGCCTTGTCCGAAGCCAGGAAGGCCACCAGGTCGGCCACCTCCTGCGGCTGGCCGCTACGCTGCATGGGCACGATCTGCCGGATCTTTTCGACCGGGAAGTTACCCTCGATCATGGGCGACTCGATGATGCCCGGCGCCACCACATTGACGGTGATGCCGCGGCTGGCCAGTTCCTGCGCCAACGACTTGCTGGCACCATGCAGCGCCGCCTTGGCCGCTGCGTAGTTGACCTGGCCCCGGTTGCCCATGATGGCGGCGACCGAGGAGATATTGATGATGCGCCCATGCCGGGTGCGAATCATGGGCAGCGTCAGCGGCTGGGTCACGTTGAAGAAGCCGTGCAGCGAGACGTCGATCACCTGGTGCCACTGCTGTTCGCTCATGCCGGGGAAGACCGCGTCGTCATGGATGCCGGCGTTGTTCACCAGCACCTGGATGGGGCCGGCAGCCAGCAGTCCCTCCAGCGCTGCCCGCGTCGCGGGTGCGTCGGTGACATCGAATGCCAGGGCACTGGCGCGCAGGCCTTCGGCCTGCAACTGCTGCGCCAGCGCCTGCGCCGAGGCCAGATTGTGGTTGGCATGCACGTAGACATGGTGGCCGGCCTGGGCCAGCGCGCGACAGATGGCCTGGCCAATGGCGCCGCTGCCACCGGTGACCAGGGCGAAGCCGGGGGCGCTCATGCTGCCCCGGCTCCGGCAGGAAGCAGCGCGACGGAGGCGCGGCCATTCAGCAGCAGCTTGCCTGCAGCGCGGATTTCAAAATCGTAGACCATGCCCGCATCATCGCCGGAAATCCGGCGTGCCGTGATCGACAGTTCATCGCTCTCGCGGTCGAGCCAGCGCACGTGGCATTGGACGCCGCGCACGCTGGCCAGGCGGCCGGCGCGCGGCACGCTGCCGCCCAGCAGGCTGCCGTGTACGGCCATGGCCTGCGCGGCGTATTCGATGCCGGCTGCGACACCGAGGCCGCCCCCGCTACGCAGGGGGTGGTCGGGCGCCCGGTGGCTGATGGCGCTGGCCTGGATCTGCCCCTCATCCCAGCCCTGCACAGCGTGCAGCAGGCACATCCGTCCGGCGTGCGGAATGCAGCGGGCGATGGCAGCGTGGTCCAGGGCCATGGCGCCTGTCAATCCCGCCGCAGCGTGACGGCCAGCGTGCAGCCGTCCAGGTAGGGCAAGCGGATCGGGCCCGGGTGCTGTGTGGCCAGGGCCTGCAACAGCGGCAGGGCACGCGCCGCCGGGTTGCCCTGGCACAGGGCGTCCAGCGCCGCCGTGCCAGGATGGCTCGGCAACCCGCTCGCCAGCGCCAGATCCAGGCGGGCCAGCGTGCGTGGCCCGGGGGCCGAGGCCAGCACGAGCGCCACGGCAAAGCCATGCGCCAGCGGGCGCACCCCGTGCAGGGGCTCGGGGTAGGGCGCATCGCAGCAGACCAGCAGGGCGGCATCGTTGTTGCTGCGGGCCTGCACGGCGGTTTCCAGCAGGCCGGCGGCGAAGCTGCCGTCGTGGGCGCACAGGCTGGTCGAAGGCGCCATGCATTTCATGGCGATGCCCCAGTAGCCCGCCGGTGCGTTGTGCACCGAGTTGTGGAAGCGGGTGGGCGAGATCAGGCGGTCCGCGTCGGCCAGGGCTTCGCAGATGGCGTGGCAGTTATCACCGTCACCCGAGGAGGCGCTGAACACATTGGCCAGCGAGGCCGCATCGCGCTGCGCCTGTGTCACGGCCTCGCGGCCGACGGCCAGTGTCAGCCTGATCTGCGTGCCCACGCGCCGGCGCTCGGCGGGCGGCAGGCAGTCGGGCACCGGCACCGCCAGCGCTGCGCTGGTGTAACGCCCGGGGTCGGCCAGCAGGGGCGCGCTGGCGCTCCAGCCGTTGAGGCCCGGTCCGAGCAGGCCGATGCCTTCGAGGTAGACGCTGAGCGGCTCAGACCTCATGGTGCGAGCCCCAGAATCAGGCAGCTGTTGGAGCCGCCGAAGCCAAAGGAGTTGCTCAGCACATTCTGCATGGCCAGCGGGGCATTGCTGCGCTGGTAATTGGCGTGCAGCATCGGATCCAGCGCCGCCGTGTGGCAGCCGCCCGGCACGGTCTGGTGGCGCAGTGCCAGGGCGCAGACCACGGCCTCCAGGCCGCCGGCGGCACCCAGGGTGTGACCGGTGTGGCCCTTGGTGGAACTGCACGGGGGCGTGTGCTGGCCGAACACGGCACAGACCGCCTGGTCCTCCGCGGCGTCGTTGCTGGGCGTGGCCGTGCCGTGCAGGTTGATGTAGTCGATCTGGTCGGCACGCAGGCCGGCCCGGTCCAGTGCAGACCGCATGGCGAGCTGCGCGCCCAGGCCCTGCGGGTGGGGCGCGGACATGTGGTGGGCGTCACTGGACTCGCCCACGCCCTTGAGCACAACGCTGCCGGCCGGCGGCTGCTCTGGCGTGCGAACGAGCAGGGCAAAGGCAGCGGCCTCGCCAATGGAGATGCCGTTGCGGCCGGCGCCATAGGGTGCGCAGGGTTGCGGGGAGAGCAGTTGCAGCGAGTGGAATCCGTACAGCGTGGTCAGGCACAGGCTATCGACACCACCGACCACGGCGGCGTCGATCAGTCCCATGTCCATCATGCGCTGGGCGCTGGCAAAGACCTTGGCGCTGGACGAGCAGGCGGTGGAGACGACAAAGGCCGGTCCCTCGATCCCGATATGGCTGCGCACGAAGGCGGCCACGGAATAGGTGTTCTGCGTTTCCCGGTAGTGGAACCAGTCGGGCAGCGGCCCGCGGCTGGCATGGCGCTCCCGGTAGGCCAGCTCGGTCTGCAGCATGCCCGAGGTGCTGGTGCCGAGGAAGACGCCGACACGCCGGGCCCCGCAGGCACGCACCGCTTCCTGCACGGCCAGCTCGAACCCGTCCTGCTGCAGGCCCAGCAGGGCCAGGCGGTTGTTGCGGCAGTCCCAGTCCTGCAGCGCGGCCGGGAGCTGCACGGCATCCACGCCCGGCACTTCGCCGATCCAGGTGTCCAGGGCCACGGTCTCGAAGTCGCAGGGCTTGAGGCCGCTGCGCTGCGATTGCAGCGCCTGCCAGGTGGCGTCAAGGCCCAGCCCCAGGCAACTGCTGGCGGTATAGCTCGACAGCAGCAGGCTCATGATGTGGCACCGTCCGGCCGGCGTGCAACCAGCAGGATGTTGGCAAAGGGCGTGCCCTCGTGCATGGGGATGGCCTGCACGCTGAAGCCCAGGGCCTGGAGCTGCTCCTGCCACTGCGACAGCGGACGGCAGTACAGGCGCGACAGGCGATGGCCGCGCGCGAAGGTCACGATGGCGTCGACCCAGTTGCTGATCCTGAAGGGCAGGCCGGCGGCGGCATCGCCCACGCGCAGCAGCAGCGCGCCGCCCGGCGTCAGCGCATCGCGCACGCGGCGCAGCACATCCTCCTGCGCTTCATGGCTCACATAGTGCAGCACGTCGAGGATGACCACCACATCGGCCTGGCCGAAATCGGTGCTGCACATGTCTCCCAGCGTGAAACGGGCGCGGTCGCCCAGAGGGGCCAGCGCGCCTTGCGCGCGCTCGACGTCGCGCGGCATGAGTTCGATGCCGTGCACCCGGGCACCGGCCGGCGGCGGCGCCCAGCCCGGCGGCCAGGCGCGTTCGGCCGAGGAGTCCCCGCTCAGGCTACCCAGCAGCGCGGCCAGCAAGCCCTGGCCGCAGCCAATGTCAAGCACCCGGGCACCGGCGGGAATCAGCCCGCGGCGCAGCAGCCCGGCAAACACCGGGTCGCCGCCGAGCTTGCCGCGGGCGAAATGCCAGGCGAATTTTCCGAGGGGGCGATAGGGATCCGTGGCCTGTTCGAGCAGTGCCGCCGGCAGCTTGTCTGCAGACATGGGGTGGTGAGGCGTGGAGCAGGCCGGATTTTACGTGAGGCCCCGTGGCGGTGCGCTGCCCAGTCGCACCGGTTGCAGGCCTGCGGCGCGCATCGCGTCCAGCAAGGCGGGCAAGACCTCCAGCAGGACGGGTAGACCTGCGGGCGTATGCGCCGCATGGTGATCGTGCAGCAGCAGGATGTCGCCCGCAGCCAGACCCCGCGTCAGGCGTTGCAGTACCAGGGCGGCGTCTCCCGTGCGCGTGTCGAAACCGCGCCGGGTCCAGCTGGCCAGTTGCAGGCCCAGGCTGTGCAGCACCGGGTCGAGGAAGACATTGCGCAGCCCGGCCGGCGCGCGGAAGAAGGCGGGCTGCACGCCCGTGACATCGGCAATCGTGGCCTGCGCGCTGCTGATCTCCCGACGTAGCTGCGCGGGAGCCATCACCGAGAAATGATGGCGGTGGTGCTGGCTATGGTTGCCGATGGCGTGGCCGCGGCGCACGATCTCGCGCGCCAGGGCGGGGTGGCGCCGCACGTGCTCACCGATGCAGAAGAAGGTGGCCACGGCCTGCCGCGCCTCCAGCAGGTCCAGCACCGCGGGGGTGACGTCCGGGTCGGGGCCGTCGTCGATGGTGATCGCCACCTGGGGCACATCGCGTGGCAGGTGCGTGAGATTGGGCCCCAGCCAGGTGCTGCGCGGCCACAGGCCGGTGGCGGTGACCAGGGCATGGTCGGCCACGAGGGCCCCCAGGCTCCAGGGCCAGGCCGGCGTGAACAGGCCGGCCACGGCCACGGCGTGCAGGCCGATGGACGCCTGCACCAGGGGCGTCGGTTTCCAGCGGGGGCGGGCTGCGTCGTTCATGGCCGGAGGGGTGCGGGGGCGTCCCGACTCAGTATGGCCGAGAACAGCAAAGCCCCCATGGCGCCCGGTCCGACCGTGGTGCCGAAGGCCTGCAGCACCGGCACGCTGGAGAAGGCCAGCAGGCCGAAACCGGCCACCGTGGTCAGGTTGGCGAACAACAGAGAGGCCAGGGTCTGGGGGCTCTGGCCACCGGGCTCCCGGGTATCGAAGAACAGGGCGTAGTTCGATCCCACCGCCACGATCAGCAGCAGGCCCACCAGATGCAACAGGTTCATGCGCACGCCGGCCAGATGCAGGCCGGCGGCGACCAGCAGCACGGCGGACAGCAGCGGCAAAACCACGGCCAGCACGCGCTGTGCGCTGCGCAGCTGCCAGGCCAGCAGCGCCACGATGCCGCACAGGCTGAGCCCGGAAAGCACCAGGGCCTCGTTCAGGTACTGGTGGTACAGGCGGTCGGACGCGGCCTTCAGGTCGAGCAGCACGGTGCCTTCATCCAGCAGCGGGCCGAGCGCGGCGCGCACGCGTTGCGGGTCGATCGCGTAGGCCCGCGGGCCGCTGGCCGTGGCGCGCAACTGGATCAGCGCGCTGACGTGAGTGCCGGACTGCGTCAGGGTGGCGTTGAGCGCCGAGGAGAAGGAGGCGGCCTGCAGGTCAGCCGGCGTCAGCAGGGCGCGTGTCCGGGCTGCTTCGGCCTCCAGCAGGAAAGGCGCCAGGAAGTCGGCGCGGATCGGCAGGCCCTCGAGCGCCTGCTCCAGGTTGCGACGCAGCGTGGGCGCATCAGGCAGGGCTTGCTGGCGCGCGGCTTGCATCGCCAGGCTGGGCAGATAGCGGCAGGGTGCCACATAGCCAGCCAGTTCGCCATCGCGCACCAGGGCGTCCAGTGCGGGCAGCAGAGCCTCGCAGCGTTGCAGGGCTGCCTGCACGTCGGGGGCCCGCAGCACGATGAGGTGGCGCACATCGGGGGCCGCCATGTCGGCACGCAGTTCGGCATCGAGCTGCTGGGTGGCCAGCGGTACCGGGCTGAGCGCGGCCAGTTCGTGGTTCCACAGGGTTTCGTGGCGCAGGCCCAGCAGCAGGGCGGCGGCCAGCGTCAGCGCCAGCAGCGGAACACGGCCGCGGCGCAGCGTGGGCACAAGGGCTTGCAGGCGCAGGCCCAGCGGGGTCACGTCGCGTACGGCAAAACCGGTCGGCAGCAGGCCCGGCAGCACCCAGCGTGTGACCAGCGCCGCGGCCACCAGGCCAGCCAGCGAGAACAGGCCGAGCTGCGCCAGGCCGTTGAAGCCCGAGAGCAGCAGGGCGGCAAAGCCGCAGGTCGAGGTGAGCACGCCGAGGCGGATGGTGGGCCAGAAGCGCTGCATGAAGTCCGGGTCCTGGCCGGACGGGCCACGCTGCACGAAAAGGTAGATGGCGTAGTCCACGGCCTCGCCGATCAGCGTGGCGCCAAAGCCCAGCGTCATGCCGTGCACCGCGCCAAAGCCCACGCTGACGGCGGCCACGCCCACCAGGGCCCCGCTGAGCACCGGCAGCAACCCCAGCGCCAGGACGGTGAAGGAGCGGTAGATGGCATAGAGCAGCCCGATGATGATGAGGCTGCTCATCAGCGCCAGGTGCGTCGCCTCGTTGCGGATGGCGTCGCGCGCGCTCACGGCAAACACGCCCGGGCCGCTGACCAGCAGCCGGGCGTCCTGCGCCTGCGGCACGTCCCGCTGTGCCTGGTCGAAGGCCGAGCGCACGCTGGCCATGGCCTGTTCCTGGGCATCCATCTGCGCGCCGGAGGCCTGCGTCTCGATCAGCAGCAGGGTGCGTTGGCCCCCGGCATTGAACCAGTGCCCGTGACGCAGGCGAGGCCCCCCGTCGGGCAGCAGCACGTCCAGCAGAGTCAGCATCTCGCCCGTCGGGTCGCGCGCCAGCAGGTCCTTGGTCAGCAGCCCGGTGGAGGCACCCAGTTCGTCCAGGCTCTCCTGCAAGGCCTGGTGCAGGCCGGCGGCGCTGAAGCGCTCGGGCTGGACCCGGGGCGACAGCAGGTAGCGCGCCGAGAACAGCAGGGCCTGGTCGGCCGCGTAGCCGTCGCGCTCGCCGTTCTGTACCTGGCGCAGCAGGGGGTCACGGCGCAGCGCGGCCGCCATGTGCTGGCTCAAGGCGGCCAGCACCCTGGCGTCGCTGCCCTCGATGCCGATCAGCAGCATGCGCCCACCGGCGCCATCCTGCAGCTGCTCGACCAGGATCTGCTGTTCGGGGCTGGGCTGGCGCGGCAGGAAGGCCGAGAAGTCGGCGCGGAACTCGGTGCGCATCACCACCAGCGCGCAAAGCAGCATGGCCAGCGCCCAGAGCGCGCGGCCCAAGCAGTGCGAGGCGACCCGGCTGCGCATGGTGTTCAGCGCGTGACCTGCGGCCTGGCGATGCGCGTGAGCGACGAATCGCCGTCGCTCAGCAGCACCTGCACCGTGCGGATGTCGGCCTGCTCGCCCCCCAGGGTGATGGCCTGTACCTGCGCGGCGGCCTGCGCATCACGGGGCACCAGCGTCATCTTCCACTGCGCGGCGGTGCCCGAGAGGGAGACGAAGTAGATGCGCACCAGGGTCCCGAGGTCGCCAGCCAGGCAGGCGCGCAGGCCTTCCACGTGCACGGCAACTTCGGGGTGGTCTTCCAGCGTGACGGTGCGCTGCTGGCGGCCGCGCTCCACCGTGGCCTGGGCGCCGTCGAGCATCAGCGTCTCGGGTTTGGGAAGCAGGGTGCGCTTGACCATGCGCGAGGGCGCCTCGAACAGCAGTTCGCCCGAGGATTCGACGGGGGCGTCCAGTCCCTTGATGAACTTCTGCTCGGTGTAGGTGGTGGTGAGTCGCTTCTGCCCGGCCATCAGCGCGAACAGCTGCTCCACGCCGAAGGTCGCCTGTGCCTGCGCCAGGCCCATGCCGCTCAGCAGCAGGGCGAGCAACAGGATTCGGGTCAGCGTTCGAGTCGTCGTTTCAGCGCGGTGCATGTCCGGTGTTCCAGAAGTCGTAGAAATTGAACCAGTTGTAGGGGCTGGCCCGGCAATGGTGTTCGAGGCGGGCGACGTAGAGGGCCAGCGCCTGCTCGATGCTTTGCTGGCGGTCCAGACCGGGCCGGGAAAAATCGGCCAGCAGCTCGAAGTGGATGTCGTACCGGTTGCCGCCCTGGTAGAGGCCCAGCATCAGCAGCAGCGGACGGCGCAGCAGCGCGGCCAGACGGAAGGGCCCGAGCGGGAAGGGCGCCGGCGTGCCGAGCAGCGGCAGCCAGCGCACTTCGTCGCTCTGGAAGCTGCGGTCGGCCAGCATGCCGATGAACGCGCCCTCGGCCAGGCGGCTCTGCACGCGCAGCATGGCATCGAGCTCGCCCAGGGCGATGATTTCCTGCGTGGCGGCGGGGTTGATGGCGTGCATGACCCGGCTCATCTTCTGCGCATTGGTCTCGTACATCAGCAGGGCCACGGGCGGCGCATCGGGATTGTGGTGGCCGATGGCGCGCACCGCCTCGAAGCTGCCCATGTGCGCGCCCAGCACCAGCCGGCCCTGGCCACACCTGCTGGCCTCGCGGGCCAGCTCTTCGCCGTGGACGCGGAACTCGAACAGGTCCAGCCGGTCGTTGAGCAGGAAGATGCGGTCCAGGATGGTGCTGGCGAAGGTGTGGATGTGGCGAAACTGTTCGCCCCAGCTGGGTGGGCGGCCGAGTACCCGCGCAAGATAGGCACGACCGGCGCGGCGCGGCGCAGGCGCGAAGCTCATGAAGTACAGGCAGATCGGATAGAGGATCACACGGGCCGTGGGGCGGCCCAGATGCAGGCCGATCCAGGCGATCAGGCGCATCAGGCCGACGCTGCCGCGCTCGGGCTGCTGCGTCCAGTTCGCATCGCGCTTCGTGCTCATGGCGCGCTCACCGCACGGCGCAGGCTGCCGCTGGCCACCAGCTGGGCGCCCTGCTGCAGGCGGAAGTTCAGTGCGCCGGCCCTGGCGCCCTCGCTCAGGGTCAGCGTGAGCACGGCACCGGGCAACACCGGCTGCAGGAACTTGCAGACCGGAATCTCGAAGGGCGGGCCATCGGGGCCCAGCCCCTGCGGCCACTGCTCGGCGGCCTGCAGCACGAGATCGAGCAGCATCACGCCGGGCACGATGGGCTGGCCGGGGAAATGGCCGGCATAGCTGGGATGGTCCTGCGGAACCTGCAGGTGCAGCAAGGTTTCAGGCATGGGTCGGATGATGGCAGCGCTGCGCGAGCTCGGCCAGGGCCTGCTGCGGCAGCTTGCCGGCGGCGTTGCGCGGCAGGACGGGCACGAAATGGATGGGGCGCGGCAGGAAGGCCGGGTCGATGCGCGCGCGCATCGCGTGCTGCAGCTCGGTTTCGTTCAGCGCGGGTGCCACCACGAAGGCCACCGGCCGCTGGATATGGCCCCGCGCATCCTGCACGGCGTCCTGCGGCCAGTACAGGGCGGCATCCACCACCCCCGGGATGCTGTTGATCTGGTGGTTCAGGTAGGCCAGCGAGGTGCGCTTGCCGGCGATGTTGACCATGTCGGCATGGCGGCCCAGCAGGGCGAAGCGGGTGGAGGACTGCAGCTCCAGCACGTCGCTCAGCGGCACCACGCCCTCCACGTGGCCACCGTGCGCGCTGAAACGGGGTTCACCGTCCAGCATCGGCTCGGCCTGTACTTCGATGCCGTCGAAGGTCTGCCACAGATCGCCGGCTGCGCAACGGCGCGCGGCAATCTGGCCGGTCTCGGTGCTGCCGTAGATCTCGAGCAGCGGTGCACCCAGTGCGTCTTCCGCCTGGCGTGCCAGCTGCGGCGCCAGCGGCGCGGTGGCACACAGCAGCAGGGACAGCGGCGGCACGGCGAGTTGCGCTTCGACCAGGGTGCGCAGATGAAAGGGCGTGCTGACCAGCACCCGCGGGCCAGGCGTGTCCTGCAGCGCGGCCGCGATGTCGGCCGGGTAGAAGGGATGGCTGGCGTCGATCACGCCTTCATTGAGCAGGGGCAGCAGCACCGTGGATTCGAAGCCGTACATGTGCTGGGGTGGCACGGTGCCGGTGACGGTGAAAGGCTGATCCGTGCGCAGCCACTCGCGCACCCGGCGGCCGGCGCCTTGCGCGTTCTGTACCAGCGGCCCCCAGTGTTTGGCGTGCGGCACCGGCTCACCGGTGGAGCCCGAGGTGAAGACGTAGGCGGCGATCTGTTCCCCGGCGATGTCGGGCACCTCGAAAGGCGCGTCGGCGGCGGGGATGGGGCCGCGCTCAAAGACAATCTGCGGCAGACCACCGCCGTCTCCGGGGGCGTCCACCACGGCGTGCAGGCCGGGGTAGCGCTGGCCCAGGCGCTGCAGCATCTCGGGGGTGCGCGTTGAGGGCAGCAGCAGCGGCACGTTGCGCAGCAGGGCGGCGCCCAGAACCACGGCAAAGTGGTGGCGTCGGCTGCACAGGTTGATCACCGGTGCGCCGGGGGGCAGGCGAGCCGCCATGTGGCGCACCGCCGTCAGGTAATCCAGCGCCGTGATGCCACGGCCCCTGGACCAGGCCATCAGGGCCTGGGGCGAGCGGTGCGAGATCAGGGCGGGCATGGGACCGGTCAGGGTTTGGATGCGGGGCGCGCGCCGGACGCGATGTGCTCTTCGCGGTAGAGCGTGAAGCTGCGCGAGAGCGGCACGTGCGGGATGTCGTGCAGACACCAGCGGCGGGCCGCGTACTCGGCCACGAACATCAGACCCAGCAGGGGCAGCGAGAGCACATTCACGAAGAAGGAAAAGGTCTGGACCGGCGTCCAGGCGAAGAGCAGGATGGGGATCAGGACCATGGCCGCGAAGAACAGGGTCCAGGCCCAGGTGGCCTGGCGCGCGTAGCGTGCGATGCGCGGGCTGTAGTCGGCGCCGTGGATGCGGCGCGCAAAACGTGCAATCAGGGGCTCGTGTCCCGGGCGCAGGGTCAGGCCGAAGAACAGGGCCAGCAGCAGCTGCATGCCCACGTTCTGCAAGAGGCTGAACCAGACCAGGGCCTCATGCGACCAGGTCGACGCCGTGAGCAGCCAGTGCATGCCCAGGGGGTAAGCCAGCACCACCAGGGCTGCCAGAACCAGCTTGAGCCACAGCCCGATCTTCATGGCGAGGGCGTGCCAGCGGTCTTCAGACGCGGTGGGACGCAATGTGCGCGGCCAGGCTGCGCAGGGAACTGAAGATGTTGGCGTTGTCCGGGTCGTCCGAGCGCATCTGGAAGCCATATTGCTTGGACACGGCCAGGGCGATCTCCAGCACGTCGATCGAGTCCAGGCCCAGGCCGTCGCCGTACAGCGGGTCCAGCGGAGCGATCTGTTCGGGGCTGACTTCCAGGTTCAGTGCGGTGACGATGAACCGGGCAATCTCCTGTTCGAATTCGGTCTGGGTGTCGATGATGCTCATGGTGGCGTGTGACGGGCTGGACGGGGGGGCCGAGCCACGGAGGGTGCTCGCAGGACAGCCCGTCATTCTACCGGTCCGCCCGGTCCCATGGGCGCACACCCACCCCACCTCGTCTGCCGCCCCGGGCCCGGATGCCAGCCGGTCCCGCGCGGGAGGAGGGCTGCATCATGCAGGCGGCCGCACCGCCCACCGCGGCATGCTTCACGCGCGCAGGAAGGACAGCAAGGCCTCATTGAACGCCTGCGCGTGCGACACGTTCAGTCCGTGCGGCGCACCGCTCAACTTGACCAGTTGGCTGTGGGGCACGGCGCGGTGCGTACGCTGGCCCGAGCCCTCGATGGGCACGATCGCGTCCGCCTCGCCGTGGATCACCAGCGTGGGTACGGTCACCTTCTTCAGGTCTTCGCGGAAGTCTGTCGTGCCGAACGCGTCCATGCAGGCCAGCGCAGCATGCTGCGCCGACTGCTGGCACAGGGCGACCGCGTCAAGGCGCTGCGACTCGGTCACCTGCAGTGCGCCATGGGCCGAGAAGAAGCTTCGGGTGAACTGGTCGAAGAAGGCGCTGCGGTCCTGCTCCAGCGCCTTTCTCGTCTGCTGTGCCCGCTCGGGCGTGAGCGGTCCTTGCGGGTTGTCGGCCGTCTTCATCAGGTAGGGTGGCACGGCCGCGGCAAACACCACGCTGTGCAGGCGCGATTCGCCGCACCGGGCGATGTAGCGCGCCACTTCGCCCCCGCCCATCGAGAAACCCACCAGCGTCACATCCTGCAGCCCGCACTGCTCCATGACGCGCTGCAGGTCATCGGCCAAGGCGTCGTAGTCGTAGCCTGATGCCGGCTTGTCCGAACGACCGAAACCCCGACGGTCATAGGCCACCACGCGGTAACCGGCCGCTTGAAGCACCGACACCTGCGGCTCCCAGGCCTTGGCCGACAGCGGCCAGCCATGGATCAGCACCAGCGGTCGGCCGCCGCCACCGCTGTCCTCAATGTGCAGGCGCACGCCGCCCGCTGGGGCCGCCTCTGTGAGGCTGACATCCTCCGGGTTCGCCGACGCGCCAGCCGCGGCGCCACCCATGGCCCCGGCAACGGCGCCCAGCGTGGCCCCGACCGCCGCCCCCACGGGGCCGGCCACAGCAACGCCGACGACGGCACCCGTGGCCATACCGGCCACCATGCCGCCCCCCATCAGCGCCGAGCTGGCCTCGCGCTCCGCTTCCTGCGGCTCCAGCAGGGTCTGCGCGGCGGGATTCGGGTCCTGCGAGGGAACGCCGTGGCCCGGGACAGCCTGCTCGGCAAGGTCCTGGTCGGTCGTTGCGGGGGCGCGTGGGTTCATGGCGTTTTCCTGATTGAGTTGACGGTGGAACGGGTGCGAGAGACGCACCGTGGAATATCAGGTGATCCTAGGTTCGCGAAAGCCGGCCGTCCGTGCGGTAGCGGACGGTCAGCGATCACAGCGTGCAGCGGCGAGTCCGGTAAGGGCTTCCCTGTCGATGAAATTGCGAAGACATCCATCTGCGAAAATCACGCACAAATTCACGGCAAAGAAAAATGTCTAAACCGAACCCGTGGTGTCTTTCTGTCGCGCCGATGATCGACTGGACTGACCGCCACTGTCGCTATTTCCATCGCCTGCTGAGCCGTCATGCGCGGCTGTACACCGAGATGATCACCACCGGTGCGCTGCTGCATGGGGACGTGGCGCGGCATCTGCGCTTCAACGCCGAGGAGCATCCGGTGGCCTTGCAGCTCGGTGGCAGCGAGCCGGCCGATCTGGCCCGCTGCGCAAAGCTGGGTGAAGCATGGGGCTACGACGAGATCAATCTCAACTGCGGCTGCCCCAGCGAGCGCGTGCAGCGCGGCGCCTTCGGCGCCTGCCTGATGGCCGAGCCGAAGCTGGTGGCCGAGGGGGTCAAGGCCATGGTGGACGCGGTGTCCGTGCCCGTCACGGTGAAACACCGCATTGGCATCGATCGCACCGAGAGCTATGACTTCGTGCGCGACTTCGTCGGCACCGTGGCCGAGGCGGGCTGCACCACCTTCATCGTGCACGCGCGCAATGCCTGGCTGCAGGGCCTGTCCCCGAAGGAAAACCGCGAGATTCCGCCGCTGCGCTACGAGCTGGTGCACCGGCTCAAGCACGACTTTGCCCAACTGAACATCGTGATCAATGGCGGACTCACCACCGACGACCAGGTGTCGCGGGAGTTGCGCCTGCTCGACGGCGCGATGATCGGCCGTGAGGCCTATCACAACCCCTGGTGGCAGGCCTCCTGGGATGAACAGTATTTCGGTGCGCCGCCCTCGGTGCTGACACGCGAAGTGGTGGAGCAGCAGATGGTGGACTACATGTTGCGCGAGACGGCAGCCAACGCAACGTCCTGGTACGGCATCGCGCGCCACATGCTGGGCCTGCGCCACGGTCTGCCCGGCGCGAGACGCTGGCGCCAGGTCTGGAGCGACCACCGGCTCAAGGCGGTCGATCCGCGTGAGGTGATGGCGCTGGCGCACGGGCCGGCGCGCGCGGCCGCCTGACTCCCGCCGCGGCTCAAGGCATGCCGGCCAGGTGGCCGGCAAGATAGCGCTCGAACTCCTCGGGCGGCATGGGACGGGCGAAATGGTAGCCCTGGGCCTCGTCGCAGCCGAAGCTTTGCAGCTGTCGCAGCAGCTCCGGCGTCTCCACGCCCTCGGCAATGGTGAGCAGGCCCAGGCTGTGGGCCATCTGGATGATGGCGCGCACGATGGCCGCATCGTCGGGGTCGCTCGCCAGGTCGCGGATGAAGCTCTGGTCGATCTTGAGCTTGTCGATGTCGAAGCGTTTCAGGTACGACAGGCTGGAGTAGCCGGTGCCGAAGTCGTCGATCGACAGCTTGACCCCGCGCTTCTTGAGCCGCTGCACCGAGGCCAGCACCTGCTCGATGTTCTGGATCAGGATGGACTCCGTCAGCTCCAGCTCCAGCAGCGCCGGGTTCAGGCCGGTGGCCGCCAGGGCCTCGCTCACGGTTTCCTCGACATTGCCGCGGCGGAATTGCACGGCTGACAGGTTGACGGCAATCACCAGGTCCGGCAGGCCGGAGTGCTGCCACGCGGCGGCCTGGCGGCAGGCCTGGTGCATGACCCAGGCACCGATGGGTACGATCAGCCCGCTCTCCTCGGCCACCGGAATGAAACGCCCGGGGGGTACCAGGCCGTACTCAGGGTGCTGCCAGCGCAACAGGGCCTCGGCGCCAATAATGCGGCCCGAGCCCAGGTCGATCTGCGGCTGGTAATGCAGTACGAACTCGCCGCGCTCCAGCGCACGGCGCAGTCCGCTGCGCATCAGCAGGTGTTCCACCGCCTCGTCATCCATGGCTTCGTCGAAGAAACGGTAGGTGTTGCGACCGGCTTCCTTCGCGCGGTACATGGCCATGTCGGCCTTCTTGCGCAGGATGTCGAAGTCGCTGCCGTCCTGGGGATAGACGGCGATGCCGATCGAGGCCGAGGTGGTGAGTTCGTTGCCCTCGTGCAGGTAGGGCTCCTGCAGCGTTTCCATGATCTTGGTCAGCACGGGCAGGCAGGTCTCGGCGCCGTGCAGTTCGCGCAGGATGAGCACGAACTCGTCGCCCCCCTGACGGCTGATGGTGTCGCTGTCGCGCACGCAGCGCTTGAGCCGTGCCGAGACCTCCATCAGCAGCGCATCGCCCGTGGCGTGTCCGAGCGAGTCGTTGATGTTCTTGAAGTTGTCCAGGTCCAGGAAGACCAGGGCCAGGCTGCTGCGGCTGCGCTCGGCCTGCACGATAGCCTGCTGCAGGCGGTCTTCGAGCAGCACGCGGTTGGGCAGGCCGGTCAGCGGGTCATGGTAGGCCAGGAATTCGATCTTCTGCTCGGCCCGCTTGCGCTCGGAGATGTCCGCGCCGGTGCCGCGGTAGCCCTTGAAGACGCCGTTCTCGAACACCGGCTTGCCACTGATCGAAAACCAGTGCAGCTCGCCGGGTTGCGTCTGCATCTGGTAGGTGAAGTCCTTGAAAGGCAGGCGTGCATCGAGCAGGCGTCGGTGCTCCGCCCACTGTTCGGGCGTGACGCCGACGATCGGCAGCTCCCAGCGCTGCAGGCCCAGGGTGCTACGCGGATTGAGCCGGGTGGGCATGAGGCCGCCCGACATCTCGGTGAAGCGCAGTTCTGCATCCATTTCCCAGAACCAGTCGGAGGACATTTCCGACAGGTCCCGAAAACGCGCCTCTTCGGCACGCAGATGCTGTTCAATCCCCGTGCGTTCGGCAATCTCGTTCTGGAGCTGGTCATTCATGAAGGCCAGCTCCAGGGTGCGCTCCTCCACGCGGCGCTCCAGCTCCCGTCGCGCCTGCTCCAGATCGGCCTGGGTGGCCTTTTGCGCCGAGATGTCCTCGGTGATCCAGATGGTGCTGCGACTGCCGTCACGCGTGGGCAGGGCCTTGGCCAGGTGCCGGCACCAGATCAGCGAGCCATCCTTGCGGGCATTGCGCCATTCGATGTCGACCCGTTCGCCCGTGCCCAGCTGCAGACCGACCGCTGCGCCGAAACGTCCATAGTCCTGCTCGTCGCGAAAGAAGACGGCGGCCGACTCACCGATCAGGGTGCCAGTCGGCCAGCCCAGGATGACTTCCATGCGCGGGTTGCTGTGGATGATCTTGCCGTCGCGCGTGAACAGGATGCCGACCGAGGCATTCTCCAGAATGGCCTGCTGGCGCTGGAGCAGCTCATCCATGCGCTGACGCTCGCGCTGGCGCTCGCTGATGTCCTCGATGATCCAGATCGTGCCTTCGGCCGTGTTGGCCGGGTTGATGATCTTGGCCCGCAAGTGGCAGTAAACCTGGCTGCCGTCCTTGCGGCGCATGGGGAGCTCCACATCAAGCAGTTCGCCCCGTGCCAGCAAGGGGCCGGCCTCGCGGCCCATCTCGGCATAGCTCTGCTCGGAGAGGTAGAACACGGAGCCGGGCTGGCCGACCAGTTCACCGTGCGGCCAGCCGTAGATTTCCGAGAAGCGGGGGTTGCAGTGCAGTACCTTGCGGTCGCGCGTGAAGAGTATGCCGACCGAGGCGTTCTCAAGAATGGCCTGGTACTCGAGCAGGGTCTGCTCGATGTCTTGCGCGGCGGCGGCGGAGGGCGTCATGCCGGGCAGGATAGTGGAATTTGCGTCTGTGTGCCAGTGAAAAAGCCCCAGGGCTCAGGTGGCAGCCTGCAGCCCGTTGCGGAAGTGCTCCTGCATCCGTTGCATGGCGCTGGCCGGGTCATGGGCCAGCAGGGCGGCCATGATGGCGCGGTGTTCGGTCAGTGACTCGTCGATGCGGCCCGACTTGAGCATGGAGTTCTTGTCTGGCCAGCAGCTAGTTAGACGCTGGTGTATCGATCGGGTGTAGACGGAAAACGCGTACTGCGTTGCGCCATGCCACCTTCTCGGCTGTCGTTGGCGACAGCTGAGCCAGCACGCCTTGCCTAATGGCCATGACTGTCTGGTCGTAGATCTCCCATGTGTGCACATCGTCAATACCCACCATGAAGCGGTCGGAATGATCCTCGATCAGCTGCCGCCAGTCATCCTTCATCCCAGCGGACTGTATAAGGCTTGGTCCCCAGAATATCAGACGATCAGGATCACGCCGGCTTTCGTTCGAAGCGAGGGGTGCGCCCCGGTAGCTGAGATCGCAGAACAGGTTGGCATGTTTGTCCAACATGGCTCTCACATCCGAGGCCCGGGCGTCCTTGCCGCAGTGCGATAAGAGAACCTGACCGTCAGGATGGTCCTGCAACAACCGCGAAAGCTCGGCGACGGAATCCCGATGGAACTGCATGTGCATGGGCACTGGCCGACCTTCTCGCTTGGCAATAGCCATCAGGCTGCGAAAGTAGGGGCCATCCGTGGCTACACGCCGCTGGCGGACGGGGTCGGAACTGGAGGTTTCGGCATTTGGGAATGTCTCTGCAAGAACCCTGGGCTGAATTGCCATCTGTTCGTCAATGCGGCGCAGGGCGGCATCACGGTCTGTACCGGGCACATCGGTATAAAAGCGGGCACCGACGCGCAGTTCTGCTTGACGTGCCTCGGCACCTCCAGTGGCAGGCACAAAGCGTCCGGCAAGAAGCTCGCGCACGGCTGCATCGCGTGTGTTGGGATGGCCGGCTGAAGGACTGCCAATCGCGCCGGCGCTGATGGTCCAGCGGATATTGTTGCGGTCCATCCGCTCCTTCAACTCTGCCGGTGTCATGTAAAGCATCAGGTGGAAGTGAACGTCCGCGATGGGCAACGTCGCGGAGACAGTGGCGCGCTCTTGGGCCATAGCAAAGGGTACGGTCAGAAGAGCTGCAATCCATATCAATCGTGAAGAGATCATCATGGTTGGAAGCCTAGTTGACGTGGGTCGCGTCATGGTATCGCAGACGCAAGCTCCCGGGATCGGGCTGCTCAGGCAGCAGCCTGCAGCCCGTTGCGGAAGTGCTCCTGCATCCGTTGCATGGCGCCGGAGGGATCATGGGCCAGCAGGGCGGCCATGATGGCGCGGTGTTCGGCCAGTGACTCGACGATGCGGCCCGACTTGAGCAGGGAATTCTGCCGGTTGAGCTTCATGACCTTGCGCAGATCGGCCACCATCTGGTCGCGCCAGCGGTTGTCGGCGATCTCCAGCAGGCGCATGTGGAAGCGTTCGTTGATCTCGAAGAAGCGATCCCGGTCCGGCGTACCCCTGGCGGCGGCTTCCAGCTCCTCGTGCAGGGCCTGCAGATCCTGCAACTGGGCCGGGGTGGCACGCCCGGCGACCACGGCGGCGGCGTCGCTCTCCAGCAGGGCCAGCAGGTGGTAGACGTCGCTGAGGTCCTTCTCATTGACTTCGGTGACGTAGGCGCCGCGGCGCACCTTCATGGTCACCAGGCCCTCGGCGGCCAGCACCTTGAGTGCCTCGCGCAGGGGTGTGCGGCTGATCCCGTAGGCTTCGGCGATCTTCAGTTCGTCGATCCAGCTCCCGGGCTCCAGTTCGCGCCTGAAAATGCGCTGACGCAGCAGTTCGGCCACTTCCTCGTAAAGCGCGCGGTGGGAGAGGGAAACGGCGGACATGGCCGGGATTGTAAGCCCAAAGAATATTTTGCATCAATAATTATGAATGATGTAAACTCCGCGCCACAACAATCCAGCCCTTCGCCCGGAGCCCTGCGAAAAGCCACTCAAGATCTGGTCGACGGGCTCGGCCCGCACGGACAATGTTTGCCATGAGCCAGAAAAAAACCGAATTCGAGAGCGCCAGCCTTGAGGCCTGGCACAAGGCCGCCGCCAAGTCGGCGCCCGGCGCCAACGTGGATGCCCTGAACTGGGTCACCCCCGACGGCATCACCGTCAAGCCCCTGTACACCGCCGCCGACACGCAGGGTTTGCCGCACGCCGACACGCTGCCCGGCTTCGAGCCCTATCTGCGTGGGCCACAGGCCACCATGTATGCGGTGCGGCCCTGGACCATCCGCCAGTACGCGGGCTTCTCCACCGCCGAGGAATCCAACGCCTTCTACCGCAAGGCCCTGGCGGCCGGCGGGCAGGGCGTGAGTGTGGCCTTTGACCTGGCCACGCACCGCGGCTACGACAGCGACCACCCGCGTGTGACCGGCGACGTGGGCAAGGCCGGTGTGGCCATCGACTCGGTGGAGGACATGAAGATCCTGTTCAGCGAGATCCCGCTGGACAAGGTGAGCGTGTCCATGACCATGAATGGCGCCGTGCTGCCGGTGCTGGCGGGCTATGTGGTGGCGGCCGAAGAGCAGGGCGTATCGCAAGACCAATTGAGCGGGACCATCCAGAACGACATCCTCAAGGAGTTCATGGTCCGCAACACCTATATCTACCCGCCTGAGCCGAGCATGCGCATCATCGGCGACATCATCGAGTACACGGCGAAACACATGCCGAAGTTCAACTCGATCTCGATCTCGGGTTATCACATGCAGGAAGCCGGCGCCAACCAGGCGCTGGAACTGGCCTTCACCCTGGCCGATGGCAAGGAGTATGTAAAGACCGCCATCGCCAAGGGCATGGACGTGGACGACTTCGCGGGCCGCCTGTCCTTCTTCTGGGCAGTGGGCATGAATTTCTACCTGGAAATCGCCAAGATGCGTGCGGCGCGCCTGCTCTGGTGCCGCATCATGAAGGGCTTCAACGCCAAGGCGCCGAAGAGCCTGATGCTGCGCACGCACAGCCAGACCTCGGGGTGGAGCCTGACCGAGCAGGACCCCTACAACAATGTGGTGCGCACCACCATCGAGGCCATGGCTGCGGTCTTCGGCGGCACCCAGAGCCTGCACACCAACAGCTTCGACGAAGCCATTGCCCTGCCCACCGAGTTCAGCTCGCGCATTGCGCGCAACACCCAGCTCATCATCCAGGAAGAGACCCACATCACCAATGTGATCGACCCCTGGGCCGGCAGCTACATGATGGAGAAGCTGACGCAGGACATGGCCGATGCGGCCTGGACCATCATCGAAGAGGTCGATGCCATGGGTGGCATGACCAAGGCGGTGGACTCCGGCTGGGCCAAGCTCAAGATCGAGGCGGCGGCGGCCGAAAAGCAGGCGCGCATCGATAGCGGTAAGGACGTGATCGTCGGCGTCAACAAATACAAGCTCAAGAAGGAAGACCCGATCGAGGCGCGCGACATCGATAACGTGGCGGTGCGTGACGGGCAGATCGCCCGCCTGCAGGCCATCCGTGCCCGCCGCGATGGCAAGGCAGTGCAGGCGGCGCTGGATGCGCTGACCGAGGCGGCCGAGCAAGGCAGTGGTAATCTGCTCGACCTGAGCATCCGGGCCATTCGCCTGCGCGCCACAGTGGGCGAGGTGAGCGATGCGCTGGAGAAGGTTTTCGGGCGCCATCGCGCCGATACGCAAAAGGTGACCGGTGTGTACGCAGCTGCCTACGACTCGGCCGAGGGCTGGGAAGCTCTCAAGAAGGAAATCGCCGACTTTGGTGAGGCGCATGGCCGGCGACCCCGCGTGATGATCTCCAAGCTGGGCCAGGACGGTCACGACCGCGGCGCCAAGGTGGTGGCCACGGCCTTTGCCGACCTGGGCTTCGACGTGGACATGGGCCCGCTGTTCCAGACCCCCGAAGAATGCGCGCGCCAGGCCATCGAGAACGACGTGCATGCGGTGGGCGTCTCCACCCTGGCTGCTGGCCACAAGACCCTGGTGCCCGCCATCATTGCCGAGCTGAAGAAGCAGGGCGCGGACGACATCATCGTTTTCGTCGGCGGTGTGATCCCGCGGCAGGACTACGACTTCCTCTATGAGGCGGGCGTCAAGGGCATCTACGGCCCCGGCACCCCGATCCCGGCCAGCGCCAAGGATGTGCTGGAGCAGATCAAGAAAGCGCACGTTTGAAAGAGGCGGCGGTGAGCCATCCTCCACTACTGGACGGCATCCTGCAGGGCAACCCGGCCCAGCAGCGCCGTGCCATGGCCAAGGCGATCACGCTGCTCGAATCGACGCGGGCCGACCACCGCGCACAGGGTGACGAGCTGCTGACAGCCCTGCTGCCGCACACCGGCGGTGCGTTTCGACTGGGCATCAGCGGTGTGCCCGGGGTGGGCAAGTCCACCTTCATCGAGACGCTGGGCCTGTACCTCATCGACCATGGGCATCGCGTGGCGGTGCTGGCGGTGGACCCATCCTCCAGCGTCTCGGGCGGCTCCATCCTCGGCGACAAGACCCGCATGGAGAAGCTCTCGGTGCACGAGAAAGCTTATATCCGTCCCAGCCCGGCCAGCGGCACGCTCGGCGGTGTGGCCGAGAAGACGCGTGAGGCCATGCTGGTCTGCGAGGCCGCCGGGTACGACATCGTGATCGTCGAGACCGTGGGCGTGGGCCAGAGCGAGACTGCCGTGGCCAGCATGACGGACATGTTCTGCCTCATGCAACTGCCCAATGCGGGTGACGACCTGCAAGCCATCAAGAAGGGCGTGATGGAGCTGGCCGACCTGGTGGTGATCAACAAGGCGGATTTGGACGCTGCTGCGGCCACGCGGGCCCAGGCGCAGATCACGTCGTCCCTGCGTCTGCTCGGCCTGCATGGCAACCCCGAGCATGTTCATCACGACGAAAAGATCTGGCATCCCAAGGTGATCCAGCTCAGTGCCCTGCTGGGCCAGGGCGTGGACAGCTTCTGGGCGGCGGTCACACAGTTCCGCTCCTTGCAGACCGCCAGCGGCAAGCTTGCGGCGCGGCGTGAGGGCCAGGCCCAGGCCTGGATGTGGGAGCGCATCGAGTCGGGCCTCAGGCTGGCATTTCGCGCGCATCCGCAGGTGCGCAAGTTGCTGCCGAAGCTGGGTATCGAAGTCACGACGGGCCGCCTGGCCGCATCCACCGCCGCGCGGCAGTTGCTGCAGGCCTACGAACAAAAGACCTAAACGATCGAGTCAAAGAAGGACGAACCATGCACGACATCCTGGAACAACTGGAGCAGAAACGCGCCGCAGCCCGCCTGGGCGGTGGCGAGAAACGCATCGCCGCGCAGCATGCCAAGGGCAAGCTGACGGCGCGCGAGCGTCTGGAGGTGCTGCTCGACGAGGGCACGTTTGAAGAGTGGGACATGTTCGTCGAACACCGCTGTGTGGACTTCGGCATGGAGGAGCAGAAGGTGCCGGGCGATGGCGTGGTCACCGGCTACGGCATGATCAACGGCCGCCTCGTCTTCGTCTACAGCCAGGACTTCACGGTCTTCGGCGGTTCGCTCTCCGAGCCTCACGCCGAGAAGATCTGCAAGATCATGGACCAGGCCATGAAGGCGGGCGCGCCGGTGATCGGCCTGAACGACTCGGGCGGCGCCCGCATCCAGGAAGGCGTGGCCTCGCTCGGCGGTTACGCCGAGGTGTTCCAGCGCAATGTGATGGCTTCCGGGGTGATCCCGCAAATCAGCATGATCATGGGGCCGAGTGCCGGTGGCGCCGTCTACAGCCCGGCCATCACGGACTTCATCTTCATGGTGAAGGACAGCTCCTACATGTTCGTCACCGGCCCCGAGGTGGTGAAGACCGTCACGCACGAGGAGGTCACCGCCGAGGAGCTGGGCGGTGCCATCACCCACACCACCAAGAGCGGCGTGGCCGACCTGGCCTTCGAGAACGACGTGGAAGCGCTGCTCATGCTGCGCCGTCTCTACAACTATCTGCCGCTGAACAACCGGGAAAAGGCCCCGGTGCGCAAGAGCGGCGACCCGATCGACCGCATGGAGCGCAGCCTGGACACCCTGGTGCCGGACAACCCGAACAAGCCCTATGACATGAAGGAGCTGATCGTCAAGACCGTGGACGATGGTGACTTCTTCGAAATCCAGCCCGAGTACGCCAAGAACATCCTGATCGGCTTCGCTCGCATGGACGGCCAGACCGTGGGCATCGTGGCCAACCAGCCGCTGGTGCTGGCCGGCTGCCTGGACATCAAGAGCAGTATCAAGGCCGCGCGTTTCGTGCGCTTCTGCGACGCCTTCAACATCCCGGTCATCACCTTCGTCGACGTGCCCGGTTTCATGCCCGGCACCTCGCAAGAGTACGGCGGCATCATCAAGCACGGTGCCAAACTGCTCTACGCCTACGCCGAGTGCACGGTCCCGAAGATCACCGTCATCACCCGCAAGGCCTACGGCGGCGCCTACGATGTGATGGCCTCCAAGCACCTGCGCGGCGACGTCAACTTCGCCTGGCCCAACGCCGAGATCGCCGTGATGGGCGCCAAGGGCGCGGTGGAGATCATCTTCCGCGAGGACAAGGGCGACCCGGCCAAGCTGGCCGCCAAGGAAGCCGAGTACAAAGCGCGCTTTGCCAACCCCTTCGTGGCCGGCGCGCGCGGTTACATCGACGACGTGATCCTGCCGCACGAGACGCGCAAGCGCATCTGCCGTTCGCTGGTGATGCTGAAAGACAAGAAGCTGGACAACCCGTGGCGCAAGCACGGCAATATCCCGCTTTGAACCGGTTTTGACGAGTCTGGCCATGCCTAAAGCCCTGCACGCCGAACAGGTTCGCACGCTGACCGACATCCCGAACATCGGGAAGTCGCTGGCGGCCGAACTGCGCGGTCTGGGCATTACGACGCCGCTGCAGGTGCGCGACATGGAGCCGCTGGCGGCCTACGAGCAGCTGCGCGATCCCATGGGGAAGCGCCATGACCCCTGCGTGCTGGATACCTTTCTGGCCGCACACGATTTCATGAATGGCGGGCCCAGCCAGCCGTGGTGGAGTTTCACCGCCCGGCGCAAGGCGCTGCTGGCCGGACAACATTAAGAGAGAACAGGACGACAACATGTTCAAGAAAATTCTGATTGCGAACCGCGGCGACCAGCCGCGTAGCGGCGCAGCAGCGAAGCTAAATTGCATGGCACGCGCAGCGTGCGCAGGCGATTTCACCCCGATGGAGAAGGCTTATGTTTAAAAAGATATTGATCGCGAATCGGGGTGAAATCGCCTGCCGTGTCATCGCCACCGCGAAGAAGATGGGCATCGCCACTGTGGCGGTGTACTCCGAGGCCGACCGCGACGCGCGCCATGTCTTGCTCGCTGACGAGTCCGTGCTGCTGGGCCCGGCGCCGAGCCGCGAGTCCTATCTGGTGGCCGACAAGATCATCGCGGCGGCCAAACAGACCGGCGCGCAGGCCATCCACCCGGGCTACGGCTTCCTGTCCGAGAACGAGGATTTCGCCAAACGCGTGGAGGAGGAGGGCCTGATCTTCATCGGCCCCAAGCACTACTCCATTGCCGCCATGGGCGACAAGATCGCTTCCAAGAAGCTGGCGGGCGAAGCCAAGGTCAACTGCATCCCCGGCTGGAACGAGGCCATCGAGTCGGCCGAGCGCGCCGTGGAGATTGCCAAGGGCATCGGCTACCCAGTGATGATCAAGGCCTCGGCCGGCGGCGGTGGCAAGGGCCTGCGCGTGGCCTTCAACGACAAGGAAGCGCTGGAAGGTTTCACCAGCTGCCGCAACGAGGCGCGCAACAGCTTTGGCGACGACCGGGTCTTCATCGAGAAGTTTGTCGAGGAGCCGCGCCACATCGAGATCCAGGTGCTGGGCGACAGCCACGGCAATGTGATCTACCTGAACGAGCGCGAGTGCTCCATCCAGCGCCGCCACCAGAAAGTGATCGAGGAGGCGCCCAGCCCCTTCATCAGCGACGCCACCCGCAAGGCCATGGGCGAGCAGGCCGTGGCGCTGGCCAAAGCGGTCAAGTACCAGAGCGCGGGCACGGTGGAGTTCGTGGTCGGCAAGGACCAGAGTTTCTTCTTCCTGGAGATGAACACCCGGCTGCAGGTGGAGCACCCGGTGACCGAGTGCATCACCGGTCTGGACCTGGTGGAGTTGATGATCCGCGTGGCCGCGGGCGAGAAGCTGCCGCTGGCCCAGGCCGACGTCAAGCGCAATGGCTGGGCCATCGAGTGCCGTATCAACGCCGAGGACCCCTTCCGCAACTTCCTGCCCTCCACCGGCCGCCTGGTGCGTTTCACGCCGCCGGTGCAGAGCATGTGGCAGTCCGATACGAAGAGCCTGCAGGGCGTGCGCGTCGACACCGGCGTGCAGGACGGCGGCGAGATTCCCATGTATTACGACTCGATGATCGCCAAGCTCATCGTGCATGGACGGGATCGCCTGGATGCGATTGCCAAGATGCGCGAGGCGCTCAATGGCTTCGTCATCCGTGGCGTCAGCTCCAACATTCCCTTCCAGGCGGCGCTGCTGGCGCACCCGAAATTTGTGGCGGGTGACTTCAACACGGGCTTCATCGCCGAGCATTACGGCAAGGGTTTTTCTTCCGAGGACGTGCCGCACGCCGATCCGGGCTTCCTGGTGGCCCTGGCGGCTTTCGTGCGCCGGAAATCACGGGAACGCGCGACGACGATTTCCGGCCAGCTGCCGGGTTACTCGGTCGATGCGGGCAAGGACTACGTCGTCATCACGCTGGGGGCCGACGGCCAGCACGTGCACACCCCCGTGCATGTCGACGAGTTCGTCGGCGAGACGGGCAAGGCCAGGGTGCGCGTGGGCGGCAAGAGCTACGAGATCCGCAGCACCTCGCGCCTGAACGACATCATCATCACCGGTACGGTGGACGGCAAACCTTTCACGACCCAGGTCGAGCGTGGTACCGCCAGGAACCCGCTGGCCTTGAAGCTTCAACACAATGGCACGCTCATCGAGGCCCTGGTGATTTCGCCCCGCATGGCCGAGCTGCACCGGCTCATGCCTCACAAGGCGCCGCCGGACATGAGCCGCTACGTGCTCTCGCCCATGCCGGGCCTGCTGGTGGACGTGGCGGTTCAGGTCGGGCAGAAGGTGCAGGCCGGCGAGCGCGTGGCCGTGATCGAGGCCATGAAGATGGAGAACGTGCTGTTCGCCGCGGCCGATGGTGTGGTCGGCAAGGTGCTGGCCAGCAAGGGCGAGTCGCTTACGGTGGATCAGCCCATCATCGAGTTTTCCTGAAGACAAAGGTGGAGGATCCGATGAATCAAGTGCGCCCCTTCAAGGTGCTGGGCATCCAGCAGATCGCCATCGGCGGACCGGACAAGACCCGCTTGCACAAGCTCTGGGTCGGGATGCTGGGTCTGGAGGTGACCGGCACGTTCAGGAGCGAACGCGAGAACGTGGACGAGGACATCTGTGCCATGGGCTCCGGGCCCTACAAGGTCGAGGTGGACCTGATGCAGCCGCTCGACCCCGAGAAGAAGCCCGCCGTGCACACTACGCCGCTGAACCATGTGGGCCTGTGGATCGACGACCTGCCCCGGGCCGTGGAGTGGCTGACCGCCCAGGGCGTTCGCTTCGCGCCGGGTGGCATCCGCAAGGGAGCCGCCGGCTATGACATCTGCTTCCTGCACCCCAAAGCCAGCGAGGAGTTCCCGATTGCCGGCGAGGGCGTGCTGATCGAGCTGGTGCAGGCGCCGCCCGAGGTGGTGGTGGCTTTCAGTCGCCTGGAAGCGGCGTAGCGCGTTCAGTCTGGCAAGCCCGGCCCTGGCGCTGGGGCGCAGGCCTCGCGGTGGTCAGCCCGGCCGCGGGCGCGCGCGATCGGGGGAGCCCTGCACTCATTTCAAAATGACATCGTGCAGAAATGATTCAAATGCGTCGATGGGTATGGGGCGGCAAAACAGATAGCCTTGATAGGCCGTGCATCCGAGTTCAAACAGCCGTTCGCGCTGCTCTTCGGTCTCCACGCCTTCGGCGATCACCATCAGCCCCATGCTGATTCCCAGGGCGGTGATCATCTTCGCGATCGCCTCATCGTTGCCGTCGACCAGGATGTCCCTGACGAAGCCCTGGTCGATCTTGAGCTGATCCAGCGGGAGCCGTTTCAGGTAGGCGAGGGACGAGTAGCCCGTGCCGAAGTCATCCAGGGAGAAGCCGATACCGAGGCCTTTCAGCACGGCCATCTTGGCGGCAACGTCCTCTGCGTTCGCGATGAGCAGACTTTCCGTGACTTCCAGTTTGAGGCGGCTGGCATCGGCCTTTGTCCATCGCAAGGCTTCGCTGACATCATGCACAAAGCCATCCTGCTTGAACTGTCTGGCGCTGACGTTCACGGACAAGGTCAGGTTCCGCAAACTCTCCGTCTGCTGCCAGCGGGTGAGCTGTTGGCAGGCCTGCTGCAGGACCCAGTTTCCGATCGGGACGATCAATCCCGTCTCCTCCGCAACCGGTATGAATTCAGCGGGTGATATCCACTGGCCATCTTCCCGCTGCCAGCGCAGCAGCACCTCCGCGCCGATGACGCGTCCCCCTTCGCCGATCTGGGCCTGGTAGTGCAGCGAGAGCTGCCCCTTGGCGATGGCCTCGCGCAGGCTTGCCTCAAGCTCCGAGCGACGATTCAGATTGGCCTGCGTCTCCGCGTCGAAGAAGCGCAAGCAGTTGCGCCCCGCGGCCTTGGCCTGGTACATGGCCATGTCCGCGCGTTTGAGCGGTTCGTCGGTGGACTCGGGCACGTCCCCAAAAAGCGTGATCCCGATGCTGGGTGTGCTGTGGTGTGCTGTGGCGTCGATCTGGTAAGCCTGGTTCAGCTCCGTCATGATCTTGTTGGCGACTGTCTTCGCCTGGAGCGACGCCGCATGAATGTCGCTTCCCAGCGCCTCCATCATGACCACGAATTCGTCGCCGCCCAGCCTGGCGACGGTGTCCTCGTTGCGCACGGTCCGGCGCAGGCGCTGCGCCACCTGCTCCAGCAGCAAGTCGCCCTGGTGGTGACCTCGCGTGTCGTTCAGTACCTTGAAATTGTCAAGATCGATGAACATCAGGGCGCCGAACCAGCCCTTGCGCAAGCACATGTCCAGCGCATGCTGCAGTCGGTCCATCAGCAGTCGTCGATTCGGAAGACCGGTCAGGGGGTCGAAGTTTGCCAGGGCCTGCGCTTTGTCTTCTGCGGCCTTGCGCTCGGAGATGTCATTGAAGTGGCAGACGAAATGGGTAGGCGTACCGCGGTGGTCCGTGACCGCGCTGATCGTCGCCCAGTAGGGCGTGGTTTGGCCGGCCTGTCCCGGTCCCCGCATTTCACCGTGCCAACCGCCCTGGAGGGCGACCCGGTCCCAGAAGGCCTGTTCTCCCAGATCATTCGCCGGACTCTGGAAAAAGGAGGTGATGGACTGACCGATGGCTGACTCCGGTTCGCCTCCTGTCCTGCGTTCGAAGGCCTGGTTCACACGCAGGATGTTCTGGCGGGCATCGGTGATCAGGATGCTCTCCTGCGACTCAAATGCCGTGGCCGCGAGCTCCACCTGGGCCTGTATCGCCCGGTTCAAGGCCTCGTCCTTTTTATGCTGCACGGCGAGTTCCCGTTGCCGCCGCTGAAACATCCACATCATCGCCACAGCCAGAGCCAGGGTGATCAGATAGGCGGTCGCCAGCAGCCCTGTTTCGCGCCACCAGCCCGCGTAGAGGTCCGTGATGCCGCGCGTCACCGCCAGCACCATCGGACGGTCCATGTTCAGACTTTCCGGCAAGAACGTCAGCTGTGCCACCAGGCGATCTTCCCCGGTGTTCATCACCTGCCCCTTGAAAATGCTGACCGACCCGGAGGTCGCCATGTGGCGGGAGAACATGCTGCCCGGTTGGGCCAGGTTCGACCCGTCGAGCTCCGGGCGCGCAGGGCTCGTCATCACAAGTTGCCCCTCGCCATGCGCCAGGGCCACCCAGACGTCTTCTTCGTAGCGCGCGGATGACATGAGGGTCTGGAAGAAGTCGGGATCGATGGTGGCGCTCAACACCCCTGCGACCCGACCGCGTTCGTTCACGACGACCTTGCTGATGTTCATGGCATAGACGCCGAGCACCGTGCTAAACGGCGGTGACAGATGCAATCCCCGCTGGGTACCTTCAGCCGCCATGGCACGCGTGAAATACTCCCTCTCGCTGAGATCGCGCCCGATCAGCTCGCGGCGACCGCTGGCGATCGCGATGCCTTTGACGTCCAGCAGCAGGATCGTGCGGATGCCCGGCAGGGCCTTGGTCAGCGCCTCCATCCGACGGTTCATGAATTCCTGCCCGGAGGCCTGGGACATCAGGTAAGCAAGATCGCCCTGTATGGTGTCCAGTGCAGCGTCTGCGGCCTGCATCTGCCTGGACAGGTTTTTGTCCAGCACCTGCAGCATGGTGCGCAGGCGTTGCCGCTCCTGCTGTTCGATCTGCTGATGCTGCGACCAGCTGTAGGCCACGCCGACCGCCAGCGGCGGAATCAGCAGTGCGATCAGGAGCAGCCAATGAAGGCGAACGGAGGAACGCCAGTCGAGCCAGCGCCGCTTGCCTGAATTGAATGGAGAGCGTCCAAGCTGGAGGGCTCGAGCGTGGGCTCGCTCGGCAGGGGGTTGGTGCATCGACGCCTTGTTCGGATCCTTGACGGCCTACGCTGAAGCCTGCAGGAGCATGGCATGCCCCGCTGCCTGCCGGCATTGATCTGGGTCAAGTTTCAGCACAGGGCTCAGTTCAGCCTGGGCAGCGCGGCCAGAACCTCGATCAGTCGCTCCTCGGGCACCGAGCGCGCATACAGCCAGCCCTGCAGATACTCCACGCCGAGTGCACGCAGCGCGTCGGACTGTTCCTGGGTTTCGACACCTTCCGCGACGATGTTGTAGCCGCAGGACTTGGCCAGACTCACGATCATGGTCACGATGGATTGGGAGTTGTCGTCCACCAGCAGGGAATTGACGAAACTGCGGTCGATCTTGAGCGTGTCCAGCGGCAGCGTGCGCAGGTAGGCCAGCGATGAAAAACCGGTGCCGAAATCGTCCACCGCGATGCGCACGCCCATCGCGCGGATGCGCTCCAGGGTTTGCAGGCTCTCCTGCGGGTGGCGCATGATGTCGCTCTCGGTCAGTTCCAGTTTCAGTTGATTGCCGGTGAGCCGGTGCGCCGCCAGCAGTTGGCTGATCTGATCGGGCAGGTCGGGCAGGTCGATGTCGCGGAACGACACATTGACCGCCACCGAGCCGATGGCGGCGCCCGCATCCAGCAGTCGGCGCAGGGCCGCACAGCTTTTCTCCAGCACCACCAGGGACAAATCGTGGATCAGCCCCGAGCGCTCGGTGATGGGAATGAAGCTGTCCGGATAGAGCAGCCCCCGGCTCGGGTGCTGCCAGCGCACCAGCGCCTCCAACTCCATGGGCAGATCCGCGCGCGTGGGCACCACGGGCTGGAACTCCACCCGTAGCTCATCGCGCTTCAGCGCGAAGCGCATGTCGTTGGCGATGCTCAGCTCCTCCTGCACGCGCTCCATGAGCGCTGGCGAGTAGAACTCCACCCGGTTGCGGCCGATGGACTTGGCGCGGTACATCGCGGTATCGGCTTCCTGCAGCAGCTGCTCGGGTTTGATACCGTCATCCGGATACAGGCAGATGCCGATGCTGAAGGTCACAAAAATCTGCTGGCCCGTGCCAAGCTCGATCGGCGTCTTGGCGGTCTCCAGCAGGGACTGGGCCACCCGGTTGGCGTCCCCGGCGGTATGCAGGTGCTCGGCGATGATCAGGAACTCGTCGCCCCCCATGCGCAGCAGGGTATCGGTGTCGCGCAGGCGCTGGCGCATGCGTTGCGCGCACTGGATCAGGGTCTGGTCGCCGGCGAAATGACCCAGGCTGTCGTTGATGTTCTTGAAGTTGTCCAGGTCCAGGAACATGATGCCCACCTTGGTCCCGGTGCGTCGTGCGCGCTCGAAGGCCTGCTGCACCAGGGTCAGCATGATGTTGCGGTTTGGCAGACCTGTGAGAGAGTCTTCGTTGGCCAGTCGACGCAGCGTTTCCTCCTGCGCCCGGGTCTGGGTCAGGTCGTGGAAGATCGACACGTAGCGCAGGGGCTGGTCTTTCTCGTCGAGCAGGGTGTCGATCGAGATCCATTCCGGGTAGATGCTCCCATCGGGTCGTCGGTTGCTCAGCTCTCCCTCCCAGTGGCCGACTTCGCGCAGGCTCTCCCACATGGCCTCATACACGGCCGGGTCCGTATGGCCCGAGGCCAGCATGCGCGGGTTCCTGCCCATCACCTGCGCCTCCGTGTAGCCGGTGATGCGGGTGAAGGCCCGGTTCACCGACAGGATGGTGCCTTCCAGGTCGGTCACCAGCACCGCATCGCTGATCTGCTCAAAGGCCTTGGAGAACAGGCGCAGGCTGCTCTGCTGCTCCTGCAGTTCGCGCGCATAGCGCGTCAGCGTGCTGTGGTCGGTGAAGATGCACAGGAACTCCCTTTCCTGGCCCGGCTCCGATTCCGGCATCCGCAACACCGAAAGATCGCCGATCAGCACGTTGCCCATGCTGTCGATCATCTCCACGTCAGTCGCCTGCTTGGCCGCCATGGCCTGTCGCTCATCGCCAGCCCGCAGAAAGGCGGATTCCATCTTGTGGCGGCTACCCTCCGCGACACTGCGGTAGAACAGATGGTGGCGCTGGCGCTGGTGGCCCAGGCCCAGGCTCAGGGTTGCATGCTCGTTGGCATCGAGGATGACGCCAAAGCGATCCACCAGCACCATGCACACCGGCGCCTGCCGGAACAGCGCCGAGAAACGCTGCAACAGGCGGTCGGTGCGGGTCTGCGCGCCGCGCAGTTCATCGTTCTGCACCTCCAGCTCGGCCTGGTAGATGCGCAGCTCCTCCACCAGATGGGTCAGGTCCTGTCCTGCGGCGCCCGCGGCTAAGGTCCGCGCGTCGGAGGCCTTGGCCTGCTCCTGCAACCGCTCGATGGCCCGCTTGCGCAGTGCGGGCGGTTCCGTGTCGGGCGGTCCTGGGACCAGAGTGTCAAGGCGGGAATTCATGGCATCAGTCATTCAGTGTCGGGCCGGTCCCGCATCCATTCCGTGATGTTGATGTGGCTCACAATGGCGCCGCCGCTGGCCTGGTCGATGGGCGCGGCGTACATCAGGAACCAGCGCTTTTCGGTGGGGGAATGGCAGGGGTACTGCATGAAGAAAAAGTCTTCGTCCCGGTGCAGCACCCGGGTCAGGCCCAGGAAGGCTTTCTGGGAATAGGGGTCTTGCGAGCGCCGGCAGATCTCCAGGTAGTTCACGCCCAGGCCGGTGGTGCCGAGGGTTTCGTCCCCGTTCTCGCCGGCGAACCTCTCCCAGGCCCGGTTCACCAGCAGGATCTGGCCCTTGGTATCGATCTCGGCAATGTGTTCGGGCAGCGAGTCCAGCACCGCCTGCAGCCGCTTGCTGGTGTGCAGTGAAGTGGTGTCAATCACGCTGATCACCGCGCCTCTGGGCTCGCCCTCGCGCACCGTGTAGGGCAGGATGCGGATCAGGTAGGTGTTGCCGTCGCTGGAGCGCACCTCCCGTTCCGCCATCTGGCCGCTGCCCATGGTGGATCTGACTTCAGCGATGAAGTCCGGATAGGTGAGGTTGTGCGCGAAATGGTCCAGCGGGCGGCCGACGTCGCTGTCCTGCACCCGGAAGAAGCGCCGCGCCTCCGTGGTAAAGCGTGTGATGCGGATGGCCGGGTCCACGAACACCGTGGCGATCGACACGGCGCGCGCCATATTGTCCATGTCGGCGTTCAGCCGGTGCAGGATCTCGTTTTTCTCCTGATGCTCGGCATTGACGGTGTAGAGCTCCTCGTTGACCGACTGCAGCTCCTCGTTCGAGCTCTGCAGTTCTTCGTTGGAACTCATGAGTTCCTCGTTGGTCGCCTGCAACTCCTCGTTGGAGACCTCCAGCTCCTCGATGGTGGTCTGCAGGCTCTCGCGGGTCGCCGACAGCTCCTGCTCCAGCAGCCGGATGTGCGCCTGGCTTTCACGTCCCAGGTCCAGCTTCTCCTGCCCCGATGCCGGCTCCGCCAGGGGCAGTGCCTCGAAGGTCAGCAGCAGGTAGGGTTGCGCTTCCGGGGGGCAGGGCAGGGTGCGGGCGCTCAAGGTGATCTGGACCTGGGAGCCGTCCATCAAGTCCAGGCGTATGGGGGTGGACTCGATGGGCGCACGCTCGCGGCTGGCCTTGTGCAGCAGCGCCACGCCGATGGGCGAGATGCTGTCGGGCAGCAGTTTGGCGATCTCCAGCGTCACCTGGCCCTCCGACAGCTGCAGATAGCGGCGCGCGTTGCCGATCATGTGCACCACCGTACGCTCCGGCGAGATCAGCACCGCCGGGGGCACGTAGGCCTGCATGAGCACGTCGTAGGCCTTGTCGATGACGGTTTCATCCGGCACGGGAGTCAGCGGCGCCGGCCGGGCTTTGGCCTTGCGACCGGGGCGGTCCTTGCCCACTATCAGCTGGCTGCTGAATTGCATGGGCAGTTCGTTGCGACGCAGCACGCGGTAAATCTTGTGGCGCCCCACCACTGCCGCGAAGTCGCCCGCCACCTCACCCAGGGACTCGCTGGAGCCCAGGAAGAGGCTGCCGTTGGGCACCAGGGCGTATTGGAAGCGCCGCAGGATCTGCAGCTGGGCAACGGGCTGCACGTAGATCAGCATATTGCGGCACGTCACCAGGTGGATGCGTGTGAAGGGTGGATCCTCCAGCACGTTGTGGCGCGCGAAGATGATCTTTTCACGCAGCTTCTTTTGCACTTCGTACCGGTTGTCGCGCCGGGTGAAGTAGCGTTCCAGCCGCTCTGGCGGGACTTCGCTGGCAATCGACTCCGGGTAGAGACCGGCGGATGCGGTGTCAATGTTGAGCCGGTTCACGTCGGTGGCGAACACCTTGAGGTTGGGCCAGCGCTGGGCCTGCTCAAAGGCTTCCAGAAAGAGTATGGCGATGGAATAGGCTTCCTCGCCGGTGGAGCAGGCGGCGACCCAGACCCGGATTTCCTCCCCGTGCGGCGTGTTCTGTACGAGCGGCTGGATCACCTGCGTCGCCAGCGACTCGAAATGATCCGGGTCGCGAAAGAAGCTGGTCACCGGTATCAGGATTTCACGCTGCAGCAGGTCCAACTCCTCCCGCTCCTTCTCCAGGAAGCGGGCATAGGCGGCGTAGGAGATCGTCTCGCGCACCCGCATGCGCCGCTCGATGCGCCGCATCAGCGAGTTCGGCTTGTAAAAGCGGAAATCCACCCCGCCAGCGCTGTGCACCAGCGCAAGGATGGCCGAAATGGCGCCACCTTCGTCCAGCGTGACCTCCGGCTCTGCGGCCGTCTCCAGCGGCACGGGCGCCTGCAACAAGGCCTTGATCCGGGGGCCCATCTCCTCGATGGGCAGCACGAAGTCCATCACCCCCGTGCCGATGGCGCTGCGCGGCATGCCGTCGAACTTGGCCTGCTCCGGCGTCTGCGCCATGAGAATGCCACCGGCCTCGTTGATCTCCAGCGCCCCGCGCGAACCATCCGAGCCCGTGCCGGAGAGCACCACGCCGATGGCGGCAGGCCCATAGCTGCGTGCCAGGCTGCTGAAGAAAAGATCAATCGGCAGCGTGAGCACCTTGCTGGGCTTGGGCGCCAGCCGCAGCCGCCCCTTGTCCACGCTCATCACGTGCGCCGGTGGCAGCAGATAGACCCGTCCGCCCTGCAGCAGCATGCCGTCTTCCACCACCGTCACCGGCATGGGGGTGTGGCGCGCGAGCAGCTGCTCCATCATGCTTTTGTGATCCGGCGAGAGGTGCTGGATCACCACGAAGGCCGCCTGCGGGCAGTCTCCCAAGCTGTTGAAAAAACCTTCCAGGGCCTCCAGCCCACCGGCCGAGGCGCCGACGGCGACCACCCTTGCGATCAGGGTCGCGCCGCCGGCAGGGCCCGGCGCCATGGCACCGGGGCTGGCAGCAGCGGAAGAGGAGTCAGAGGATGGCGTTGCCGCAGTGGCGGCTTGTTCGGGTTTGCGGGATGGCATCGAGGGCGGTACTCAGACCGCAGACTTGGCGAGCGCCACGCCGTGCATGTCACGCAGGAAGCCCAGTGCACTGGCAGCGGACATGCCATAGGGATCGAATTCGCGCGCCACGCCGTTGCGCAGCATGATTTCCCGCGTGGCCGAAGCGGCGGGCACGAACTGCATGCCCCAATCGGGAAACGCCCGCTGGGTGATTTCCTCCAAGCCCAGCACCATCATGTCCACATGGCGCGGGTCGCGGTACAGGTTGCTGAGCAGGCTGTTGACGGCCTTGCGTCCGCCTTCGATCACCTGGAGGTAGTACTTGTGGTTGAACACCAGCAGGCCTGTCAGGTTGTGCACCTCGTTGTTGGCCTGCGCCAGCTTCATGATCTGCGGCAGAGCAGCGCTGTCCTTGCTGTCGGCAACGGTGCTGACGTAGACGGTACGTACGAGGGGCATGGCGGGTGGTTCCTGCTTGGGCTTGGGAGCGCTTGGGTGGGAGGCTCAGGCCACCCGGAAGTTGGAGATTTCCTGCATCAGCAGGTCGGCCTGGCTGCGCAGGGCCTCGGCCGCGGCGGTGGTTTCCTCCACCAGGGCCGAGTTCTGCTGGGTGTCATGGTCCAGGGCCTGAATGGCCTGCACCACCTGGCCCACGCCCGAGGCCTGCTCGCGGGAAGCGGTGGCGATCTCGGTCAGGTAGATGTTGATCTGTTTGGCGTTGGTCACCACGCTGACCATGGTGGAGCCGGCCTCTTCCACCACCTGGGTGCCGCTGTCCACCTTGCTCACGCTCTCCGTGATCAGGTTCTTGATTTCGCGCGCCGCTTCAGCGCTGCGTTGCGCCAGGGTGCGCACCTCGGCCGCCACCACGGCAAAGCCGCGGCCGGCCTCGCCCGCGCGCGCGGCTTCCACCGCGGCATTGAGCGCCAGGATGTTGGTCTGGAAGGCGATGCCGTCGATCACGCCGATGATGTCGCCGATCTTGGACGAGGAGGCGTGGATATCACGCATGGTGTGCACCACCTGCCCAATCACCGCGCCGCCCTTTTCGGCCACCTGGGCGTTTTCACCCGAGAACAGAGAAGCGCTTTTCGCGCGGTCGGCCGTGGCACCCACCGTGGAGCCGATCTCCTCCATGGCGGCGGCCTGTTCTTCCAGCGAGGCTGCGGCGGCCTCGGTGCGGGCCGACAGGTCCGTGCTGGCCGAGGCAATTTCCTTGGCGGTGATATTGAGTTCGCGGGCCGAATGCCTCACCCGGCGGATCAGGTGGTGCAGGGCGTCATAGGTCTTGCGCAGATCGACGATCACCAGCGCCGGCTCGTCCTTGCCCCAGGGCTGGCTGGGCGCCTGGCGCAGATCGCCGGCCGACATGTCCTGCAGGTGCCGGCTGATCAGGCGCAGGCCGCCGCGGGTGACGAGGAAGAAGCTGTAGAAGAAATAACTGGCCAGCAGGACCGACACGGCGATCAGTGCCGCAACGAGATTACGCTCGGTGCTCAAAAAGGCCTCGCGTGCCATCAACAGCCGGTCCAGTTCGCTCAGGCCCACGTTGTAGAGGGTAAAGGCTTCTTTGAGAGCCTGTTCGCCGCTGGCATAGGCCTGCGCGGGCGGCAGGTTGGCAGCCATCAGCTGGTCCGGGTTTTGGAATTGCTTGTGGTAAGCCTCCAGCGCCGTGAGCTGGGCGGTGGGCAGCTTCGCTGTCAGGGCTGGATTGGCGGCGCCCGCGCGTTGCATGCTGTCGCGCATGCTGTTCAGGCTGCTCAGCACGTTGGCTTGCCACACCACATAGCGTCGCGCATTGCGCTCTTCCAATTGGGCCGATGCCAGGGCATTCACGCTCCAGCCCCACATCTGATCCAGGTCCTCGATGAGCTTCGGGGCTTCGATCACGAGGGTCAGCACCAGGTACAGTGAATCGATATCCGGGTCCAGAACCAGGCTGGACTTGTCACCGATCTTGCGTAGCAGGGGGGTGACCGTGCGGGACACCTCGCCGTAACCGGTGTCGCCCGTGGTTTGCGTGGTGGGGGCTGCCTTGCTCCAGGCTCCAGCGAGTTGGTCGAACTCGGCGCGCAGTTCCAGGGGGTCGCCGGTGCGCTTGAGGTGAGCGTCAAAGTCTTTCAGGCCGGTGTCCATTTGCCGGCGCCCGGCCTCGAAGCTGGCGTCGGCGCCCGCGTAGCCGCCCATCTTGGCGCGCATCGCGCCGCGTAGGGTGTTCAAACCCTGGAGCACCGGGCTGAATTGCTGCAGCGCTTCAACGCCTTGTATCTCGTCTTGTGCAAACCGGATGTTGCTGCCCAGCGAACTCAGCGAAAGGTAGGACGTCAGTGCTAGCGGCAGCAGGAACATCAGGCTGATGAGGATGGCCTTGGCGCCGAAATTCAGATTGCGCATCAGCTTGACCCCCGGCGCCCAGATGCCGTGCGGGTAGAAGATGCTGGACGCAGCCGGCGGGCTGGGAGGCGCAGCGAGTTCGGTATTGGTGAGCGACCTAGAGTCTTGCTTCATGATGTTGCCGGCTCCTGCCCCGGCACTCCAAGGTTTTAAGGATCAGCCTGCCCTGACTGGTCTGTCGATGGATGCCCGACCGGACAGGAAGGGCTCCTCGCTGATTCTTCGGCGCGGTGCTTGAGTCTCGCACCGCTTGCCGCCGAACAGTTCTTTGGTCTCCAACGTAGCTTAACCGCTCAGAGGTCACGCCAGCAAGTCCATAGCTGTGGAATAAGACCGGAACTACCCTGCTGTTTCTGACGGTTGTTGACTTCGGACAACATTGACCGCAAACACACCGCGGTCATGCCTCAGCGCAGGCCGGGCCTGGGATAGTATGCAGACACATGAACGCGATCCATTCCAGAAACCTGCGCATATTGGCCGCCGATGACAATCCGGTGAACCAGAAGCTCATGATCGCCGCGCTCAAGTCCCTGGGGCATACCGGCGTGGTGGTCAACGATGGCGAAAAAGCGCTGCGGGCCCTGGGCCAGCTGCAGTTTGACCTCGTGCTGCTGGATGTGCAGATGCCGGTGATGGACGGCCTGCAGGTTCTGGCCGAGATCCGGGCCCAGGAACAGGCGGGCAAGCCGCACCTGCCGGTGATCATGGTCACCGCCAACGACCTGCCGGGCGATCGCCTGCGCTTCACCCAGAAGGGGGCCGATGGCTACGTGGCCAAGCCGGTGGATGTGGAAGTGCTTAACAAGGAAATCACGCGTGTTCTGGGTGCTGTTTAGGCGCTCAAGCCCTCGACCCTGCCCTATCATGTCCCGAAGCTGGATGGCCCTTACTCTCAATACTTGACCTTTTATGTCCTCGACCCTTGCGCCCAAACAGATCGCCGGTATCCTTCGCCCGGGCGCGGCGCTCATGCAGCGCTTGTCCATGCCCGTCAAGCTCTACACGCTGGCGGCCATCCTGCTGGTGCCCATGGCCGCGGTGAGCTGGTACCTGTTCCAGACCCTGTCGGGCAATGTGGCGCTGGCCCGTTCCGAGCTGGCGGGCGCCGTGCTGGTCCATCGCGCGACCGACGTGGTGGTTCACGTGCAGACGCACCGCGGGCAGACCAACCTCATCCTGTCCGGCAATGCCGGCCCGAGCGCGGCGCGCGAGGAAACCCGCCGCAAGTTGGCGGCGGCCATCGAGGCGCTGGATGCACAAGTCCGGGCCGAACCCGGGCTGCTGCTGGAGAGCCGGTGGAGGGACCTCAAGCCCGGGCTGGAACAGCTGCTGCAGCTGGGCGCCGGGGCCGACCGCGCGGCAGCCTTTGCCGACCACAGTGCCCGCATCGATGCCTTGCGCCAGCTGGTGCTGTATGCCGGGGAGACCTCGGGCCTGCTGCTGGACCCGGAGGCCAAGACCTTCTTCATCATGACCGTGCTGGTGGACCGGCTGATTCCCTGGGTCGAGCAGATGGGGCTGGCGCGCGGCGCCGGCGCCGGCCTGCTGGCACGCACCGACACCACGCCGCAGCAGGTGCTGCCGGTGGCGGCGCGCGCCTCCATCATTGAAGTCCAGTCGGTGCGCCTGAACGAAACCATGCAGGCCCTGGAGCGGGCGGGCGAGAAGACGCCCGCCGCCTGGCTGGAAACGCAGGCTGCTGTGAAGGCCTTCACCGGGCAAATCCAGAGCACGCTGGGCAGCGGCGTGCCCAGTGGGGATTCCGCCGCCTTCTTCGCGGCCGGTACCCGGGCCATCGATGCGGCCATGCAGTACCGCCAGGGTCTTTCCGTGCGGCTGGAAACTTTGCTGGAGGAGCGGGCCCAGGCCAACCTGCGGCTGATGATCGTGCTGGGGCTGCTGGCCGCGCTGGCGGTGGCGACCACCATCTACCTGATCTCCACCTTCTTCACGGCCACGATCAACAGCCTGGACAATATGCGCGGGGTGATGCAACAAGGCAGCGCCGGCAACCTGTCCGAGCGGGTGCTTATCCAGGGCAGTGACGAGCTGGCCGATATTGCGCGCGAGTTCGAGAAGATGCTGATGATGCTTTCGGCCCTGGTGGCCGATGTGCGCAGTGCCGCGGCCCTGGTGACCCATGTGGGTGACTCGCTGGTCGAAGACGCACACGACCTGTCCGACCGCACGCAGGCCCAGGCGGCCAGCCTGGAGCAAGCCGCGGCCAATGTGGGCAATATCAGTGAGGACGTGACCAAGAACTCCGATGCGGCCAACGAGGTCAGCCTGATGTCCAAGAGCCTGCACAAGGAGGCGGAGCAGGCGGGCACGCTGATGCAGGCCACGGTGCAGAGCCTGGGGCCGCTGCAACAGACGACGACCCGCATGTCCGAGATCATCGGCACCATTGACGGCATCGCCTTCCAGACCAATATCCTGGCGCTCAACGCTGCGGTGGAAGCGGCGCGTGCCGGCGAGCAGGGGCGCGGCTTCGCCGTGGTGGCGTCCGAGGTGCGCAGCCTGGCGGGGCGCACGCAACAGGCGGCGGCCGAGGTGCGGCAGCTGATCGCCGAGTCGTCGACCCGGGTCAGC